>LVAV01000067.1 GCA_001604185.1 Clostridiales bacterium Firm_16
ACCCACAGCCGCGGCCCTTGCCTACGGCCTTGAAAAACAGAAAGAGCAGAAGATTCTTGTTTTTGATTTGGGCGGCGGAACCTTTGACGTTTCCATCCTCGATATCGGGGAGGGCGTTGTCGAAGTGCTGGCCACTTCCGGTGATACCCACCTCGGCGGTGACGATTTCGATAAAGTTCTCGTGGATTACATCGCAGATGAATTTAGAAAAGAAAATGGCATTGATTTGAGAAAAGATCGTCAGGCCCTTCAGCGGCTTTATGAAGGGGCGGAAAAGGCGAAATGCGAGCTTTCCGGGAGAACGTCTACAGAGATCAGTCTGCCCTTTATTACTGCTGACGCTACTGGACCCAAGCATCTAAGCATGAATCTGACCAGGGCTAAATTAGAGCAGCTTACGGAACCGCTAGTGAAACGATGTCTTAAGCCCATGCAAGATGCTCTTGCCGGAGCCAAAATGTCTGCTTCGGATATCGATGAAGTTGTTCTTGTGGGAGGGGCTACGCGAATGCCCGCTGTACAGGCCATTGTAAAAGAGTTTACAGGGGGAAAGAACCCAAATATGTCTGTTAATCCCGATGAGGTTGTGGCTATGGGAGCAGCTATCCAGGCTGGTATTTTAAAGGGTGAAATGAAAGATGTTCTTCTTCTCGACGTCATACCCCTGTCTCTTGGAGTGGAGACCATGGGAGGCGTTATGACAAAGGTCATTGAGAAAAATACCACCATCCCTTATAAAAAGACTGAGACCTTCACAACAGCTGAAGACAACCAGCCGGCGGTGGACATTGTCATTCTTCAGGGAGAGCGGGAAATGGCTGCGGATAACAGAGTTCTCGGTAATTTTAAATTAGAGGGCATACGAAGGGCCCCTCGAGGCATTCCTCAAATAGAAGTGACCCTCGATGTCGATGCTAATGGAATTCTGAAAGTTTCGGCACGAGATAGAGATACGGGAAAAGAACAGCAGATTACCATAGCCGGGTCTACCAACCTCGATAAAAAAGAAGTGGAACGGATGGTGCGGGAAGCTCAGGAGCATTCTGCTGAAGACCGTAAAAAAAGGGAAAGGGCTGATGCTAAGAATGAACTGGAAACCCTTACATACAGACTGGAGAAAGAACTGACTGAAAAAGAAAGCATCCTTGAGCCGGCCCAAAGGTCCAGGGCCCGAAGTTTGCTGGAGGAAGGGAAAGATCTGCTCAAAAAACCTGATGCAACAGTCGAGAGCATGAAGGTAAGCATATCTGAACTGCAACAGGTCCTTCAGGTGGTAGCTTCCGCTGAACCGGGCAATCAAAAAGAAGGTCAAGGGGAAGCCAGCCAGTCTGAAGATGTGGTGGATGCTGAATTTACTGATTCAGGCCAGGGGAGCGATAGTTAAGGAAAGTAGGTATGGTCAGGTGGTCCTCTGTTACAATATGGTATACCTAGCCGGTCTTTTCGTAGAAACAGATAAAGTGGATCGGGGGTAATGAAAGATCTAAATATCTTAGGAGGGACTTTTATGCTCAACCGCGCTATTGATGGGCTGAAACACCATATTGTATCAGCCGTACAGGAATCTATTCGAATCCCCAGCGTCGCGGGGACTCCTGAAGAAAATGCTCCTTTCGGGTGGGAGGTCAGGCGCGCCCTTGACCATACACTGACCCTGGCAGAAGAGCTTGGCTTCCGAACGAAAAACGTAGATAATGTGGCAGGGTATGCCGAATGGGGAGAAGGGGAAGAAATGGTTGCGGTTCTCGGCCATCTC
>LVAV01000068.1:0-812 GCA_001604185.1 Clostridiales bacterium Firm_16
CATTATCTTTTCTTTAACTAGAAGTCCTGAAAAAATAGCAATCCCGTCATCTTTTAACACTGCGGGGACATGAGGCACCATCGAAATAAGGGGCTCAATGATAATGTTCGCCATTAACAGGTTGACCTGGTGGTTAAAATCTTTAAGCAAGTCTCCTTCTTTCAAATCTACTTCTTCTCTGAATATGCCGTTCAGCTCCATATTATTCAGCACTTCGTCCAAAACAGCGGGATCCAGGTCCCTCGCATAGACCTTGCCGGCACCAAGGCGGATCGCCCCAATAAAGAGAATGCCTGACCCTGTTCCGATATCAGCCACATCCCAGTGTGGTTTCATATGGCGTTCCAAAAGGGTCAAAGCTATTTGAGTACTCTCATGATACCCTGTGCCAAATGCGGAGCCAGGATAGATGTAAAGCGGTATGCGGTCCCTGGGTTCCGAACCCCGATGCCAGGGTGCGAGGACAACAAACTCCTCCCCTACCGGCAAAGGAGGAAAAGCCTCTTTCCATTCAGTATGCCATTGCCGATTTTCTATTTTCCCCATATCGACGGCAGTTATGCCTGATAGAGGCTCAATAATACGATTGAGCTCATCAAGCCAGTAGCCTAGGTCATGGGAGGTTCGATAATAGATGCGGAGAAGAATCTTTTCGGGGCTTTCATGCTCTTCAGAGCCTATTCCGCCAGAAAGATCGGCGAGAGAAACCATTTCCTCTTCAAGTCCTGTTTCTCCTTCCAGGGTTATATACCACCAGAAACTTTCTGCTCCGGCCATAATTCGTCCTCCTCTATAAAAACTTTGGGAAAAAA
>LVAV01000068.1:820-4491 GCA_001604185.1 Clostridiales bacterium Firm_16
AATTCAAAAATGCAGCCCTTTCTCAAGAACCGAAAAGGTTTCTAAACTTAGAAAACAGACCTTCGTCCTTTACTTCAAGCTCCATCTCCTTGGCCAAACCTTCAATCAACGCTTTTTGTTTTTCTGTAAGACGGGTGGGAACTTCTACCGTTACATGGATGAACAGGTCTCCCCGGCCTCGGCCTCCTCTAAGTCTGGGCATTCCTTTGCCGCGAATACGGAAGACTTTTCCTGGCTGGGTTCCCGAAGGAACCTCCAATTCCTCTACCCCATCTATCAACGTTTCCAGGCGAATCATCCCTCCCAGGGCTGCCGTTGGAAAAGCAATGGCCTCTTTCTTATGAAGATCTGACCCGTCTCTCTTAAAGACGGGATGGTCTTCTATGTTAACGACAAGATAAAGATCCCCTGGCGGACCGCCGTTAATGCCAGCCTCGCCTTCACCATGGATGCGCAACCTTGTGCCAACGTCCACACCGGCTGGAATTTTCACTTTAACACGATGGAGGTTCCGCGTCCGTCCCTGGCCGTTACAAGAAGAACACTTATTCCTGATAAATTGGCCAGACCCGCCACATTCAGGACAGGGAGAAACAGAAACGAACTGCCCAAAAGGAGTTTGCTGGCGAATTTCCACCTGGCCCGTACCTCCACAGCGTGAACATCTCTCTGGCGACGTCCCCGGTTCCGCGCCGCTTCCGTTACACCGAGCGCAATTATCCCACCGGGGGATCTCCACTTCATGATCTAGCCCAAGAGCAGCGTCTTTAAGACTGATTGTAACTCTCATTTCAAGATCCGCGCCTTGGCGGGGTGCTCGGGGATCGGCTCGGCGCCGCCCCATTCCCCCACCGAATATATTTTCAAAGAGATCTCCGAAAACATCCCCCATTCCGCCAAAACCATCAAAGGGACTGCCGCCTGGAGGCATATCGCCCACAGTACCAAACTGATCATACTGGGCACGCTTCTGAGCGTCGCTTAAGACCTCATAGGCCATATTAATCTTCTTGAATTTCTCCTCAGCATCGGCATTACCTGGATTTGCATCAGGGTGATATTTCCGAACAAGCTGACGATAGGCCTTTTTAATATCAGCTGACGAGGCATCCCGGGGAACGCCAAGTATTTCGTATAGATCTTCCTGCGTACCGGGAGATGGCACTTCAAATCACCCCTTACGCCTGACCCTGATCGCTGAACTCTGCGTCTACGGTCTCTCCGGCGCCTGAAGCTTCCTGAGTTCCTTCTCCTTCGGCACTGGAGGAGGCATTTGCCTGGCTATACAACCGCTCAGAAAACTCCTGAATTTCTTTTATCAAGGTTTCCTTGGCAGCTTTCATCTTCTCCAGATCGCCGCTTTCAAGAGCTTTCTTTATCTCTTCAACAGCTGTATTGATCTTGCCCTTCTCTTCAGCTGAGATTTTGTCGCCATGATCCCGGATAAGTTTTTCTGCCTGATATATTATGCCGTCTGCCTCATTTTTGAGTTCAGCTGCTTCTATTCTCTCCCTATCTTCACTTTCGTGCTCTTCTGCCTGGCTTTTCATCTTCTCTATTTCTTCATCAGAAAGCCGTGAAGACTGAATGGTGATCCGCTGCTCCTTGCCTGTGCCTTTATCTTTTGCTGAAACGTTAAGAATTCCGTTTGTATCGATATTGAAAGTCACTTCTATCTGGGGAACGCCCCGAGGAGCTGCCGGAATCCCGTCGAGCACAAAGCTTCCAAGTTTTACATTATCTGCCGCCATAGGGCGCTCTCCCTGCAATACCAAGATCTCTACCTGGTTCTGATTATCAGCCGCAGTGGTAAAGACCTGGCTCCGTGATGTAGGGATGGCTGTATTTCGTTCGATGATCTTGGTAAACACACCGCCAAGGGTCTCGAGACCTAAAGAGAGAGGGGTTACGTCCACGAGAACTATATCATGATGATCTCCCGTCATAATAGCACCCTGAAGAGCGGCGCCAGCCGCAACGCATTCGTCTGGATTGATGCCTTTCGTGGGTTCTTTGCCAAGAAGATCCTTAATTTTCTTCTGCACCATGGGCATTCTGGTGGAACCGCCAACGAGCAATATCTTATCCAAATCCTTTGCGGAAAGGCCTGAATCGCTCAATACCCGATTTACAGGACCTTCCACCCTGGCCATAAGGTCCTGAGTCAGCTCTTCGAACTTGGCCCGGGAAAGGGACATTTCGAGATGTTTAGGCCCAGTTTCATTTGCCGTAATAAAGGGCAGGGATATGGTAGTTTCCGGCATGGAGGAAAGTTCTACCTTGGCCTTCTCCGCCGCTTCTCGCAAGCGCTGCAGCGCCATGCGGTCATTCTTCAGGTCAATGCCTTCCAGTTTCTTGAATTCAGCGACCATCCACCCTACGATACGACTATCCCAATCGTCGCCGCCCAACATATTGTCGCCGGAGGTGGCAAGCACTTCGCACACGCCCTCACCTACGTCAAGAATGGATACATCAAAGGTTCCGCCGCCCAGGTCAAAAACAAGCAGCTTGCTTTCTCCCTGCTTTGAATCTCCATAGGCAAGGCTTGCCGCGGTGGGTTCATTGATAATCCGAAGCACTTCAAGTCCGGCAATGGTACCGGCATCCTTCGTCGCCTGGCGCTGAGCATCGGTAAAATAAGCCGGAACCGTTATAACTGCCTTTGTCACAGGTTCGCCAATATAATCCTCAGCATCCCGTTTCAATTTCTGCAGTATCATGGCAGAAATCTCCTGTGGAGTGTAGGCTTTGCCGTCAATCTGAACTGTTTTTTCACTTCCCATGTCCCTTTTAATAGAAAGGATGGTGCGATCCGCATTAACGATGGTCTGCCGTTTGGCCAGCTGACCAACGAGCCGTTCCCCATCCTTAGTGAAAGCTACCACTGAGGGCGTTGTTCGCGCCCCCTCCGCATTCGATATAATAGTTATGTTATCTCCTTCTTTAACAGCTATACAGCTGTTGGTCGTTCCTAGGTCTATTCCCACTACCTTTGACATACATATCACCTCTAGAAAAGAGTATAATTTTCTGCGAAATTCTTAATTGAGCTCTATACTAAGCATCTTGATTCGCTTCTTTGTTTCCTCTATATTTGCCAACCTTAACTCTGGAGGCTCGAATCACCTTGTCGGCCATTCTGTAGCCTTTCTGAAGTTCCAATATAACAATCCCATCTTTTTCAGGATCTTCCACATCCTCTATTCCTACGGCCTCGTGGCAAGCCGGAGAAAAAACTTCTCCCTCTGTAGGGATCTCAGAAACCCCAACACTCTCAAGCACCGATAGGAATTGGCGGCGAACCATAGCAACTCCCGTTCGAATATCCTGTTCCTCAGTTTTCTCTGACTGGCTCAAAGCCCTGTCGAGGTTATCGAGAACTGGCAAAAGCAGCAAAACAATCCGCTCTCCAGCCAAACGAATGTACCGTTCCTTTTCTCTATCCACTCTATTTTTGAAGTTATGGAAATCGGCTCTGGCTGAGGCGGCAGCAGTTCTCAATGCTTCATTCTCACTTTTAAGCTCTTCTATAACTTTTTCCATTTCTTCTTTTTCCCTTGTTACAATTTCAAGGATCTTTTCTTGAGGAAGCTCTGCAGTCTCTACCTTTTCTACTGCCTCTTCCATAGGAGAATCCTGAGCCTGAAAATCCTTATCTAGATCGGAAG
>LVAV01000069.1 GCA_001604185.1 Clostridiales bacterium Firm_16
TGCTCTTCGTTTTCGACCGCGTTGGCACTCCATCCTTCGAAACTGAAAAACTTTCTTCTTTTTACTCTTTCAATGGGGAAAAAAAGAAGGGCTTCATCGTCGCCAACTGCCTCCTTCTAGAAAAGAACAAGCTATCAATCGCCTTGCAAGAACTTAAAAAGGCTGCTTTTACAAACGTATGGGTATCGTCTCTCCTCGGCATTTCAAAAGAACCGGAAAAGCTGTGGAAGTGCGACCTTCCTGACAAGTATGTAGGTCTTGTCTGCGTATCATCCAGGAATTACGATGTGGCTCTTCAGAAGAAAGGAATCTATGTGGAAACCTCGGCAACAGGTCTTTACAGCCTCAAAAACTTCACTCCCCGGGGATTTACAGAGATCATATCTCATACAGGAACAACCCTCAGCCCTGGAGAAATCCTCATTCGAGGGCGATACACATCTGTCTGCCGTCTGGCAGAAACCGGGGAGGGGCTTGTTACCGCTGCCATCAAGACCTTTCCATCATTCTTATACAAAGAACTTCAAGAAGCCCTGGCGCACCTTGATCCATCTATCTTTTCAGGTCTCATTTTCCATGGCGGGCTCATTCCCCCCTCATATCGCATCAGCTCAAAAGACCGCAACAAAGGCTACATGGTCATATACGGCGGCGCCAACCTCTTCTCTCCCCTTATTGAAAAAGGAATCGCCACCAACCTTTCCATCGCCAGCAGCCTCTACGACGTAGAACAAATGACCGACATCAACAACCTGTAGTGGTGCCAGGTCTTGAAAATGTGCAATTGTATTAAAAGTATGCACGAATGCCCCACGAATGCCCACACAAGAGAGTCTTGAAACCTCTTTTGAGGGCATTCGCTATTTTTCTGCCTGCCAACATGTGAAACTAAAAACTAATGCACATTTTCAAGACCTGGCACCACTTTTTTGTAAAACCGGTACACAACTTTCTGGTTCAGCTGGGCAGGCCCCATGCGATCTTCTTCCCATTTTTTCAGGTCATCCCAGCTCCACAGATCAGTATGGGGGCTCACTAGCGACTCAAGCTCCAAATACCACGGCTCTTCTACCATCTTCACAACCAGGCCGGGTGACTGTGTATCTCCCCAGCAAGATAAACGGTGCTCATAAAAATTCCGAACCTGGCCGTTCTGCCAATAGGTTCGTATTCGTTCAGCCTCAACTTCACCAACAAGAACGTAGTCTGTGGCCTGCAAAGCGCCATCTTCGCCAGGCTTCATCAGAACGCCTTTAAAAAGAGGCTCTTGTGTTGGGTCGACCCTCCGAACACGGCCTATCGTTCCAGACAGAAGGGGAATCTGAACAGCGTGACCCCGCGGGGCACGGGTGTAATCGAAAGCCAGCTCTCCCATTTTTTTCGTCTTATCTCCCTGGGCAAAGCGCACCACAATCCCCGTGTAAGCCGGCTGATCCTCTAATTCCTCATACAAGAAGCCTATAGACCAGTTCTTAAAGGTGCGGCCCACAAAAAGGTTAAATCCCTGGGC
>LVAV01000070.1 GCA_001604185.1 Clostridiales bacterium Firm_16
TGGTTCTGACAGTGGGTGCCGGGGAACTGATTGCCTGCGGCCTGATCGGAATCTATGTATATCCGCTTGCACAAAGAGCAATTGAAAACAGAATGATTCGATAAAGGAAAAGTGTTTGCCGGAGGAATTCCTCCGGCAAACACTTGATTTTGGAGCGAACTGATGATAATATCATTATGTTGTATTGAAACATTATAATACAACAGAAAGAAGAATTCATTTGAACAAGCTCCTGAATACAAGCTCAAGTCCCCTGTATCATCAGCTGAAGCAGAGAATCGCCGGAGATATCGAAAAAGGGAATTATCCTGTCGGCAGCCGCATTCCTCCGGAACATGAACTGGAAAACATTTATCAGGTCAGCCGCGTAACTGTCCGCCGTGCACTGGCTGAACTGACTGCAGAGGGATTTCTGGAGCGCAAACAGGGGAAGGGAACATTTGTTTCCGAACCGGTACTCAACCGCAATATCAAGAGTATTCACAGCTTTCATGATTCATGCCGGAAAGAAGGCATCCGGGCAGGGACCAAAGTCATCAGCATCAGCAAAAAACCTGCTGACGACGCTGACTGCTGCGACCTGAATCTGGAAAACGGCGATTATGTTGTTGAAACAGTACGTGTATGGTATGCCGACGGCATTCCGGTCGCACTTGAAACCAATCATTTTCCAATTGCCTATGCTTATCTGGAAAATGAAAATCTGGCCGGAAGTCTCTATCAGGTTCTGCGCCAGTACGGAATAGAGCCTGATCAGGCCATCCACGAAATATCCATGACATTTGCAACGGACAGGGACGCTGTACTGCTGGACATCCGAACCGGTGATCCGCTGATCCGGCTCAGGGAAGTTGTGTACGATCAGAAAGGCCGGCCGCTTCATAACAGCAATCAGCTGATCTGCGGAAACAGGTATACCGCCCGCATATAATCTCAGCATCCAACTGACTGGAGGAGATAGAATTATGGTTCAGAACAAACTGACAGATACACCTGAAGAAATCATTGAAAACAAAAGCGAAGAACTGTCCGTGACAAATCATCCCAAGGCGGAAAATACACCCCAGAAGATTTGGAACGGCGCCCTGAAACTCGTCAAAGGCGAGAATACCACCAAACTGATTGAGGATTTTACAGCGGAAATGACGCTGGTGGCCGAAGGACTTTGCGAGGACCAGAGCAAACTCCGCCGCGAGGTGGATCATATGATCACGGAGGAAGACCGGCATATTCAGAAGGTCGAAAGCAAGATTGACCTGGTTGAAAAAACGCTTGACGAAGAAAAGGAAGCGATTGACCGGACGATTACCGAACTGAGAAACCGCATCGCCGTTCTCGAAAAAAAAGCCGGCAGGGATGCTGCCAAAGTCAAAAACGGGAAGAGTATTATCCGCGACCTGACATGGCTTGTCGGAATCGCTGCCGGGGCATGGGTGGTTGTGACGATCATCCAGAAATTCTTTTGACCGAAGAGGATTTTCCGATGAAAACATATGAAGAAATAGTCCGGGAATACCGAAAAAGGCAGCACGATACCGTTGTCGATACGATTGCAACCGGACTGACTTATGTGGATAGAATTGCCGTGGATACCGGCCTGCTGGAAGAAACCGGCCTGCTTGCAGAATTGAGCGGAAGCATCACGGGTGTGCTGCCGTTTGTGATCATTTCTGCGACGGAAGGAACCAAGGTCCTACTGGGGAAGAAACCGGGGAAAACCGGCCTGAAGGACGGCGTTTTCAGAATGGTCAAAACCGGCACTGCAATCGGTATCGGCTCTGTTGTCACCGGCGCCTCCGGTCTCTGGGCTGCCATTCCCGTTACAATGGGAGTCCGGGCGCTTTTCGACAGGTACCGCAGCAAGGCTCTGACAGGCCACAGGGTCCAGAACCGGATTGCCCGGCTGAAAGAACTGAATCAGTTTATCCGGAAAGACAATCCGGAACCGGAAAATGAAAAGGTTGTTCTCATTGAAGACAAAGACGGATATTCCGTATCCGGTTATGTTGAATAATAAAGGGCGGGGATTGCAACATGAAGTTTACAAAAATGCAGGGACTCGGTAATGATTATGTATATATCAACTGCTTCGAAGAGAAAGTTGAAAACCCGTCTGAACTTTCAGTCCGGATCAGCGACCGTCACTTCGGAATCGGCAGCGACGGCCTTGTGCTGATCCGCCCCTGTGATTCGGCGGATTTCGAAATGAAAATGTATAACGCTGACGGAAGCGAAGCTGAAATGTGCGGCAATGCTTCCCGGTGTATCGGGAAGTATGTATATGAACGCGGACTTACCCGGAAAAAGGATATCACACTGAAAACCGGCGCTGGGATTAAAAGACTGACAATTCGTGACGAAAACGGCAGGGCGGCATCTGTCCGCGTTGATATGGGAATCCCTGAAATCGGTTCTCTGGGGGAGACTATTATTGCCGGCGGAAATCCATATAAGATCAACCGCGTCAGTATGGGCAACCCGCATGCTGTCGTTTTTGTAGACGATGCCGAACGATATGACGTTCATACGATCGGAAAGCTGATTGAAAACCATCCGTTATTTCCAAACCGGACGAATACAGAATTTGCAACCATCACTGACCGCCAAACAATCCGGATGCGTGTATGGGAAAGGGGAAGCGGGGAAACGCTTGCCTGCGGGACCGGAGCATGCGCGACGCTTGTTGCAGCCGCTGCAAACGGCCTGACAGATCAAAAAGCCGTTCTGAAACTGAACGGCGGAGATCTTCTGATTGAATGGAAAGACGGAATTGTGTATCAGGAGGGCCCGGCAGAATTTGTTTTCGACGGAATCCTTTATGAATAAGATATTATTCTTCACCCAGGAGGAGATTCAAAAGGCCGTATTCCTCCAGATCATCCATGATGCTCTGACAAGAGCTGGCCGGGATTACATCCAGAAAGTTCAGTATTCCCGAGATCAGCGGACGCCGGATCTGCCGGGAAAATTCACTGACGGTTTTATCGTTGACTGAAAAGATGTTTAAATGACTTGTTAGTTCCTCAACACTGAAGGCAGGAACGGAATGCGGCTCCACCGGCAGAATAGTGCCGGTGCAGGTCAGAATACTGTCCGAACCGGGCAAAATGCTTTCATCATCAAAAACGGAGATGCTGATTTCTCCGTTTTCTTTTGTTTCAGCCATCAGACGGATACTGATATTCGGAAGAACAGTCCCCAGAGTCTCAAGCACGGCAGAAAAGGACGAATCAACCGGCCACGTTTCAGGCAATGTGCATATATCCAGATTGAAATCGAGAAGGGAAACAGGAACAGAATATGAATTATCACCCCGGACTGTGTTCTCAGCTGAAAGATGATAAGACCCACTCATATGAACCGATGAAGAGGCTCCATCAGATGTACAGGAGTATGACAAACCGGGGATATATCCGTTATTTGTGGGCGGAAGCGAAAAATACCAGGAATCACCGCCTTCATCTTCCGAAGATCCGAACAATATCTGTCCGGTCTGATTGACCCACTCGGTTTTCCCGTTTCCGACAACGGCAGTCAGATCGCGATTTCCGGATATGTTTTCAAGAAGATATTCCGGAAGTCCGCTGATTTCATTTTCAAGGATCATATGATCTTCAGAAAGGACAGACAAAGCTGAAATCCAGTAAAGAAGACGCTGGTCTTCCTGAAGGGTTTCTGTCCATCTGGCGGATACTTCCGCCAGCGTATCAGACTGAATGATCCGGCTTTCAGTGACCGGACCGACCGTTTCAGTCCAGTCCGAGAGCATCCGCTGAAAAGCGTTCTGCGTAACATACGGGAACAACAGCGCCAGATACTGCAGGGGAATATTCAGGTTATTCCATGTTTTCAGCGCAAATTCCATCAGCACAAAATTATTGAACCAGATTGTTTCATCACCGATCAGCGATGAATTCATGCAGATGTGCTCCGGTATTCCGTAAAAATGCATGGACAGCGCAGCAGACGGATCTGTCTCCGGAATAATGTCCAGCTGTAAGTCGATGGACTCTGTATCAGGAGACCACGTCAGACTGCCGTTCAGTGAAAGCATATCAAGCAAATCGGAATACCCCTTGAGATGAGAACGGACAAGCGGCTGAAATCCGTCTGTATTCAGATGGAACCGCAGGCTGAACTGATAAGAATATACCTCAGGTGAAATATTATCTTCCGTAAGGGCTCCGGTTACGCTGAAAACCAGCAGAAAAACGGTAAATACCGACAGGATACGCTTCATGCATATTCCTCCGATCGATGACGAGGTATCGATTGTTTTCCGTTTCCATTCATTCATCATCATCCACAACCTGCCATGTGTTCGGATCCAGATCCCGTTTTGCTTCATACAGTTCCGTCAGTCGCCGCTGTGTGGATATGTTCGCGATACCGGAGACCTTCAGATGGTTTTCCGGATCCTGCTGGAAATTCCGGATTGCTTCAACTGTGGATGTTCCGAAAGTGCCGGTAATATTTTCCTCTTCAAGCAAATTCAGATAAGCCAGTTTTTCCTGCAGTTCACGGACTTTATTTCCCCTGCATCCGTACTGCATCGTAATATCTGCCACATCATGCACCGTTCCGTAACCAAGGATCCTTGAATAGTTCAGGTCATATATATCCCTCGCGACAGCGGAAGGTTTGTTTCCTTCAATCACATGAATCGTTACAGATCCGGTTTCAGTATTCTTCGTACAGAATTCCACAAGCGCAACATGATCTGTATCCGTATCACTTGTCCAAGTAAAGAATACCCAGTCACCGGGCTGCGGTATATAATCGCCTGAAGAGATAAAGGAATTATGACCTTTCAGCCATTCATATCCCCATCCTTCCACCTGTCCTTTCCTGATTACATACCGTCCGGCTGAAATAAACCAGTTCCTGCCGGTATTTGTACCGGAATACAACGGATAAACTTCATTCAGAAGGTTTGTTCCGTACAGCTTGTCCACCTGGTCCACACACCAGCACTGAAACTCAGCACACCACTGGCAATACGGATCACCGGCCCATTCTCCATATTTCGTCCATCCATGTTCCTTTTCAGTATATCCTACCTCATCTGACGCAATTTCCAGAAGATGAACCACATAATCCGGAACAGGCCACACAGGATCAATAACTGTCTCTTCGCCGAAGGAAGACTGAATTCCAATCAAAAGGAGAAGGACAGCGAGCAGCAGACTGAAGGTGCGTTTCAACAGCATTCTCATCCTTTCGGATTCATTACAGGATATTCTTCTGTTTATTATATCATAATATCCATGATATAAAAGGGGAGGCAATAAAAGAAAACGGGCAGGTGTTATAAAACACCTGCCCGGAATTGAAATCCAATTATTTGATTTCAACGGTAGCACCGACAGCCTTGAACTGTTCAGCGATCTTTTCGGCTTCTTCCTTGGAAGC
>LVAV01000071.1 GCA_001604185.1 Clostridiales bacterium Firm_16
CGGAGAATGAACTCAGGGAAATGACTGTTCTTCAGCTGAGAAAAACAGCCAAAGAGAATGGCATCGTGATCGGGGCCGGCGCTGATAAGGCCGGAATAATCCGGAAGATTCTGGAGTATCAGACGCCCGCCGAAGCGGCAGATCCGGTATCTGCACAGACAGCTCCGGCAGAACCCAAATATCAGTCGGCATGGCATAATACGGATGCGCCTCGCTTCAACTCGCGTCCGTCCTATCAGTCACCGATTTCAGGTACCCGTCCGGCATGGCAGAATACATCGCCTTCCGGTCATCAGTTCAGCCGGGAACCGAGAGTTCAGCCTGTTCGTTCTGCGGGATATACTCCTCGTTTCGGTCCGGCCCCGGCCGCGTCTGTTCCGGCGCCTGAAACCGAGCAGGTCCACGCACAGAACGAAGAAACTGTCCGCCCCGCAGCGTCTCCCCTGCCCAATCATCGTATCAGTGAGACAGCAGGATATACACACAGGATTTCGGTTCCGTATCAGCCAGGAAATTCGTATACAGGCACTTCCCCTGTTACGGAATCAGGTTCTTTTTCCCAGCAGCAGGATAATCCGGGAACTCCTACGCTGGAAGAACTGCTTGCATCCGGGGAATGCGAAGACGGAGGAGGCGTTCTGGAACTGCATCCTGACGGATATGGTTTTCTGCGTGCGCCTGGTTTCCTTCCTTCCACAAAGGATGTATATGTTTCGATGGCTCAGATCCGGCGGTTTGGACTTCGGACCGGCGATATGATTCAGGGAAAGATACGCCCCCAGCAGGAAGGAGACAAGTATGCAGCATTGCTGTATATATCAAGCATCAACGGGATTGCGGAAGAGGAAACATTCTCCCGCCCTGCTTTTGATGAACTGACGCCTGTATATCCGAGCAGGAGACTCTCTCTTGAATCGGAGGACAATAAATCCTACCCGGATATGCGGCTGATTGATCTTATAGCACCGATTGGTTTTGGCCAGAGGGGGCTGCTGCTCTGCCCTCCCGGATCCGGAAAAACCGAACTGATGAAGCATTTTGCCAGTGTAATTTGCCGGAATTATCCGGATATTGATGTTCTGATGCTCCTGATTGATGTGAATCCGGAAGATACGACCATGATGCGGGATTCCGTTCCGTGTCAGGTGCTTGCTTCCAGCTTTGATCAGCCGCCGGAAGCCCATCTGCGCCTGTCTGAAATTGTTCTGGAACGGGCGATGCGTCTTGTGGAACAGAAAAAAGACGTTGTACTTCTGGTGGACAGCCTGACGCGGCTGGCAAAAGTTTATACAACAGCCGCAGCTCAGCAGGGACGAAGCCTGCCGGGGATGATCAATCCCGCCAGTCTGTTCCGGGCAAAACGGATGTTCGGGGCTGCCCGTTCCTGCAAGGAAGGAGGAAGCCTGACGGTTATTGCCGCAATGGATGTGATGACCGGTTCCAAGGTGGACGATTCGGTAGTCGAGGAATTCCGGGGGACAGCCAATATGGAACTGCTGCTGGATTCCAATGTTGCACGTGCCGGCATCTTCCCTGCACTTAACCTGGAAAACAGCTACACGAAGAACGCGGATCTTCTGATCTCGGACAAGCAGAAGGAAGGATTGAATCTGATCCGGGCGATGCTTGCAAACACATCTTCTGCTGTAGCCATTCCGCAGCTGCTTTCCATGATGGAAAAAACGGCCAATAATGAAATGCTGCTCCTGAAAATGAAGGATTGGTTTGCGCTGATGAATCGTTGACGGGAGGGACCGGATAATGGATTCAGTCTATGTAATCGGTCACAGGAACCCGGATACAGACTCAATTGTTTCTGCACTGGCATATGCTTCGCTTCAGAATGCACTCGGTGAAAACAATTATGTGGCTGCCCGGATCGGACATCTGAACAACGAGACGTCTTTCCTGCTGGAACGCTTTGGTTTTAATCCGCCGCTGTATCTTCGTTCTGTGCGGACCCAGGTGAGCGATATCGACTATGATACGCCGCCGTCTCTCGGGCAGGCGGTTCCGGTATCCCACGCGTGGAATATTCTCCACCAGCAGGAGGACAGTGTATCCGCACTTCCGATTACCTACGAGGACGGGACCCTGTACGGAATGGTAACAGCCGGCAATATTGCCGAACGGGATATGGAATCCATCAGCCGGCCGGATGTGGATCATATTCCTGTGTTTAATCTGCTCAGCGCTCTGGAAGGACATATTCTGAATGATCCGAGTGATTATTTTGAGGATATTTCCGGAGAAGTGACGATTCCCCTGTCCGATTCGTCGGATATCAAACCCGGTATGATCGTTCTGTGCGGCGCCCAGAGGGAAATCGCGGACCGGGCGATTGAAGCCGGTGCATCATGCCTGATTTTTTGTCAGACATCCCTGACGGAAAACTATAAGGACAGGTCCTGCAAAACCTGTCTGATGTCAACTCCCTTCGATCCGTACCGCGCCGCACGGATGATCTTTCAGTCTGTACCGGTGGGCCGGATTGCATTTACTGAAGATCTGATATATTTTCATCTGAATGATTATCTGGATGATGTCAGGGATACCGTTGTCAAGAATCGCTTTCGTTCCTATCCGGTGCTGAATGAAGAAGAAAAAGTGGTCGGTACCCTGTCGCGGTATCATCTGATCCGGCCCCGGAAAAAGAAGATCGTTCTGGTTGACCATAATGAAGTAAGCCAGTCAGTTCAGGGACTTGAACAGGCGGACATTGTCGGTATAATCGATCATCACCGTCTTGCGGATGTGCAGACCGGGAATCCGGTTTTCATGCGGAACGAACCGGTTGGCTCCACGACCTCCATCGTAGCAGCCATGTATCAGGAAAACGGATTGATGCCGTCGCCGAATCTGGCCGGTCTGATGGCTGCGGCAATCATTTCCGACACAGTGATGTTCAAAAGCCCGACATGCACACAGCGTGACAGAATCATTGCGGAACGTCTTGCAAGACATGCCCGGATTGATCTGGATGAATTGGGCAAAACCATGTTCTCCAGGGGGGCGTCCCCGGAAAAGTCAGCAATAGAACTGATCCGCCTGGACCAGAAGGAATTTCATCTTGGTTCACATTCGCTGGCAATTTCCCAGATTACCACTGTGGATTCCGATCAGTTCATGGAAAGGAAAGAGGATATCCTCAACGAACTGCAGAAACAGAAATCCGAGAAAAAGTATGACCTCATCATGCTGATGGTGACGAACGTTCTGAAAGAAGGTACGGAGCTTCTTTTTTCAGGGGATCCGGACATTATCCGGAATGCATTCAACGCAGAAGCAGATGATGTGCACGACGGACATGTGTTTCTTCCCCATGTTCTTTCACGGAAAAAGCAGATTGTTCCGGCCTTGTCCCAGCTGTGGGGATAAAGCAAAAGAAATCGCTGCCCGGCGGACAGGCAGCGATTTCTTCATATGCGGAACTGTATCACGGAACCGCAGTGAATTCTGTCAGTTCGCCTGAATAATCAAAAACTGCCAGTATCAATGCATCTTCAGCAGCGGAATTCTGATAACGGACCTGGATGTCATTTTCATTCAGGATGATTTCCACCGGCCCGGACAAATCCGGATTGTCTTCCGCAGTCCAAAGCACACGCCCGTCCGGTGATACGGCAATGAGGTCGGGACCGTCGGTGCCTGCAATAAAAATATTTCCGTTTTCTCCGACTGCCGAGACTGCGCCGTCTCCCAGATCGCAGCTGCCGGTCTGAAGCACCCATCTTTCCTTTCCGCTCAGCAGATCAAGCTGGGAGAGACCGTAGCCTCCGTCAAACAGCATAACCATCGGATCATCTTCAGTTCCTCCGACAAAAACACGAAGCATGGTATAGTCACTGAAGACCTCAAGGGTTTCCGTATGCCCCCAGAGGGGCTCTCCGTCAATAAAACACCCGATCCGAAGAATCTCGGTTTTATTTTTTCCCTCTTTCCTGAATTCATGGGAAGCAAGTACGGAAATGTTATAATCCTGCCAGTCCAGAACAACATCCCCGCTGTCACGAATTTCATTCTCAGTCAGATTTCCGGATATGGCGGATGTGACGGCCGGCTCATACTGAGGTGCTTTTTCCAGATAATTGACAAGAATGTATCCTGCAATTCCCTCATACTCGGCATAAACAAAGCTTTTCTTTTCACGGATGGTCCTGCAGTTGTAGACAACCGAACCAAGCGGTACTTTTGCCAGCGCTTTTGCTTTTTTATACGGCTCGGCACGAAGCGTAACATACTCCTTGCAGCGAACCACCTGCATGGCTCCGATATAGCGGGGGCCTTTTTCCTCGGGAATCCGGTCCGCAAAGGCAGGCAGGAGTATAGAGGAAGCTATTGCAATAATCAGTAGCATCAAAAAAAGCCGTTTCATTCTGCCGGCTCCTTTCCGGAATATCAGTCTGTTATTATTTTACTTCATTTGGCGTTTTTTTCAAGACCGGTTGATAAAGAAAGAGAGCGCACATTGATGTGCGCTCTGCATATCATTCGATATTGAAACGTTTCTTGAAACGATCAACACGACCCAGCTTCTGCTTGCCGGTATAGAAAGGATGGCATTTGGAGCAGATATCCACTTTCATCTCTTTCTTCGTGGAACCCGTCTCAAAAGTTTCACCGCATACGCAGCGAACCACACACTTGCCGTACTG
>LVAV01000072.1 GCA_001604185.1 Clostridiales bacterium Firm_16
TCATTGTCTGAAGGAAACAAAGGAAAGCTAACTCGGAAGTTGTGCGGACTAACGGTCATTGGTTGATGTGAACGAGTCGCCTACAAGGGTACGCAGTTTTCTGACGATTTGCGTACCCTTTTTGCGTACCCCTTGGATGAAAAAGTGCGTACCCCTGACCTCAAAAAGTGCGCACCTTCGTAGGGGTACGCTAAATTTCATTAATGTTCGTGTTTTGAAGGTGCGACTTTTTGGGCGGCAGATCAAACACTGCCGATTCCGGACATAAGAAAAACCTTGCAAGTGTTATCCTGCAAGGTTTATGGTGGTGACAGTTGGACTCGAACCAACGGTCACAATTCGCAATAGGCTTCCGGCTTCGCTGGCGCTTGCCATAAGCCTTTGCTCATTGGAACTCCGCCCGCCTTCATCCCGCACTGCGGGCGGCGGGCTCCGTTCTCCCATCGATGTGAACGATGTGCTCTCCCCATGTGGTAGGAACTACAGACGGCTTCGTACACATCTATCCTCGTAAAACCTTTGTTTTCCTTGGCTCCGAGAGTTCCCCCTACAAGGCAAAGGTGTACGAAATTGCTGTACGAAAATGGTTTTCGTACACTTCGTACAGGTGTACGAGCTGTACGAAGCTCGTACAGGCGTCAGATTGCTTTGGCCGTAGCAGCCTTTTTTTGCTCTTTTCCGGCCCGACGTGCGGCTTGCTCGCCGTAGATCGGGTTTGTGTCCGATATCAAGGACTTAGGGCAAACAAAGGCAAACGTGTTTAAGCTTACGGGGCTTTGTGTGGTATCTGGAACCTTCGCAAGTAGTCCTCCACTTTATCTTCTGGCATATCGCACAGGCCAATGGAATCCTGCCCGCAGATGAAGAAATCTCCACAGATATCCATTGTCGAGATAAAAAATGCTCATATTGTTGTGTTGGTGAAGTGATGTACCCGAGATCATGTGCTTGCAGGATATGATGTGTATGGTTGCATTACAGTGACGATGAAGAATTGGCTTCCATTCTTCGGAAAGCCCAGAATTCGGTTAAGCCCAGCACAAACAGTCCGGCTACCATGATGGCATAGCATAAGCCGTGATGAAATGGAATTTTGCCGTTGAGGGCAAACTCCAGCAGCACGAATACACCAGCTATCGGGAAACAGATCAAGAAAGGCAGCCAGCGATGCCGGACGCCGCGGGTTCTAAGACAATAAACAAACAGCACTCCTGCAAGGACAAGCATGCAGAGCAACTGTTCGACCTTTACAAACAGCCATGTGAAACTGTCTGAACGCAGGCTTTCACATAAAATTTGAATCAGGCACAGATAGAAAAGCGAACGTAGAAAGCGCTCTTTTTTCAGCAGGGTGACGCAAAGAAGAAGTACCCCAAGCGTAAGGAACCCCTCCAGCATAAATACGGCATACAGCCATTCTCCCCATTCATTGGATACTGCCAGGGGAAAGAAACAATGCTCGGGATGCTCCCAATACAGCATATCCCGGATTCCAACGCCATCCAGTACGACTTCACCAAACCTGGCCAGGGCGGCCAGCAAAAGACCTGCCGGCGCATACGCATTCAGCAGATCTGTCGGCTTCCGGCGGGTAAGACGAGCGCTCAGAACGATGCCCAGGCAGAATCCGGCGACACCGCCATAATAGCTGAAGGTACCCATGTTGATATCAACCAGGGACTTCAGCCAGCCGTTCATTACCATAAAATCGATCATAGCCAGGTAATAAACCAGCTTGGCGAAAACAACGCCCAAAATGGTTCCAAGGACACCGATCAGCAGACACTGGGACCAGACTTTTTTTTCTCTCCGGTTCATGAAGGCAAAAAGCCCCAGGGAAATCATCAGGGAGACGAGAAACCACAATACATAATGAAGGTTCATGGGATCTCCTTCCATTAATCCGGCTGATAGGCACTGGCAAAGTAGACAATATCGACCAGCTTTCGGATATCATCAGCCGCAATGCTGGTGTTGTTGATGCGGCGCCCCAGGAACAACATCTGGGTGGATACGCCTCCATCCAGGTTATATGCCTGCTGCACATTTTCATCCAGGTAGAAAATCATATCGGTCATCTCAGGAAGTGTCAGGCCGCGATGAGCACAAGCGACTACCATGTACTCAAGGGGGCCGATCTGGCACAGGACCATACGTTCGTTGTGCTGATCCGGATTGCAGTGGGTGGGAGCGGACTGGAGATTAGTGTTTCTTTTGCCGTCCTTGATCAGCGCTGGACCGAAGCACAGGGCGTTGATCACCTTTTTTCCGTTAATCTGGGTTTTGTCCATTTCTTCAGGATGTTCCTCTGCCAGAATGATATGGAAATCCCCATCCTCATCAATCAGCAGCAGATCCTGGTTTGGGGCCATGGATTCTTTATATACGATTCCCTGCCGCAGGACAAAGCGCTTGGCATCTCCGCAGTAGTAATCGCCGCCGATGGCTACAACAGCGTTAACACGATTGGACATGACTTCGATATTGCCGACACGCCCGATTTTATCAAAGCCTTTCATGGAAACAGTACGCAGCTGGGATGGATCGGCAATTTTAACCCGAAGCACATACAGCCGGGTTTCTTTTCCATCCGGCAGGATCGGTCTTTCACTTTGACGGACCACGTGAATGGACGGATCCTCATATTCCATCAGGCCGATTTCATAACTGCGCTGGGGTTTTGTACCGCCCGAAAAATCTATGGGAAGTTTCAGGATTTCGGCGTGGGCACAGCTGACGCCAGCCAGAAGGAGCAGGCTCAACAGTATGGCAAGCATTCGGGTGATTTTCATAGGGAAATGCCTCCTGTTATAGAATGCGACGGAAAAGCGCGGGCGGTTGCTTCTTGCCCGGAGGTATAAAGGATATACACGGACAAACAGATCAAAGTATTTATATCATAATTACCATGTTCATTCAAGACGTATTTGTGTTTGCGAAAATACAAGGCCTCGTCAGGATAGAGAATCAAGTATCAATTCGCGTATTGGAAAAGAATGGATATCTCAGGGAAGGCTTGCTGCATTATTATCCTTTCGGGTGTGAATTTCATGAAGTGGTGATGCTTGCAATCGTCAGATGAATTCCAGTTTTTCGGGGAGACATAGACGATTATCTCGGAAGTTAACCGGGCTAAAGCCCTGTGGTGATTGTGAACGCTTCGCCCGCCAAGGTACGCGCTTTTCAAAAACTGCGTATTCTGGCGGGATACGCAAAAAAACGGTAGGCGTTGATCTTGAACGCCTACCGGATGTGTGGTGGTGACAGTTGGACTCGAACCAACGGTCACAATTCGCAATAGGCTTCCGGCT
>LVAV01000073.1 GCA_001604185.1 Clostridiales bacterium Firm_16
CCAGCTTCTCCGGGGAAATTCCTTTTCAGAGCACGGTTCATCAAAAACAAAACAACGATATCCAGCACAGCCTCAAACACAAGCATCAGGCCGATCACAAATTCCTTGTTTTCACCCATAAAATCCGGACGAAGCAGCGCCAGAATTCCGATTACCAGCGACAGGGAAGCAAGGATCAGCATGATCCACCATTTTCTGATTTTCAGCTGTGCCAGGTCAAAAGCATACTGGATTTTCAGGAAAGCCCCCGCCAGCAGTGAAAGGCCCCAGATTACCGGGAATATATCCTGCAGAAACGCCGGATTAAACAAAAGCATTGTACCGGAAAGCAGAAGTATCAGTCCGGCGGCAAGCCTGGATTCGACGATTTTCCGTATCACGGGAGAGCGCAGATAGATCATTACCTGGAACACCCCGCAAATTACCAGAAAACCGGACAAAACATACGCGGCAATCATTAAGGCCGTATCTTTCAGGAAAACAAGCAGCAAACCGAACAGAAGATCAAAGCAGATGGAAAACAGAAGGGAATGCATGTGAAACAGCAATCCTTTTTTCTTTTCCCTGCTCCATTTTAACATGTTCATACCGGAATTACTCCTTCCGTATTCAGCATATCGTATATATGTTTATTTCAACAGTGCAGGAATTGTTTCCTTCCGTACAAGGTTTGTTCTTTTGGCTTTCAGGATCCTCTGCTTTATTGACATGTATGTTTCTTCATGCTATCATGCAACAAGTCATAGCGGAGGGGTCCGCCTGATGGGTTTTTTCAGGCGGCTTTTTCATTAGAGTGGAGGAATTGCCGTATGAATCAGTACCGAGTCGGAATTGTCGGTGCCACCGGAATGGTCGGTCAGAGATTTATTTCGCTGCTTCAGAATCATCCCTGGTTCCGTGTCACCTGTCTGGCCGCTTCGGCCCGAAGCGCCGGAAAGAAATACGCTGAGGCTGTCGGCAACCGCTGGGCTTTTGACTGGCCCATCCCTGATTATGCCGCCGGAATGCAGGTAATGGATGCATCGGATATCGACGCGATCAAACCCCTGGTGGACTTTGTTTTCTGCGCTGTGGACATGAAGAAGGATGAAGTCCGCGCCATGGAGGAAAATTTTGCACGTCATGAAATTCCCGTCGTCAGCAACAACAGTGCCTGCCGCGGTATTGAGGACGTTCCCATGGTCGTTCCCGAAATCAACGCCTCCCACCTGGAAGTCATTGAGACCCAGAGGAAGCGTCTGGGAACCCGTTACGGTTTTATCGCCGTGAAGCCCAACTGCTCCATCCAGAGTTATGTACCGGCGCTGACCCCACTGCTGGACTTTGAGCCGCAAAAAGTTATGGTGTGCACCTACCAGGCTATCAGCGGCGCCGGAAAGACCTTCAAAACGTGGCCTGAGATGGTGGACAACGTAATCCCGTACATCGGCGGCGAGGATGAGAAAAGTGAAAATGAACCATTGAAGCTCTGGGGACACCTGGAAGACAAGGGAAACGGCAAGGTCATCGTAAACGCCAAAGCACCTGTCATCAGTGCGCAGTGTATCCGTGTTGCAGCCAGCGACGGACATATGGCTGCAGTTTCCGTTTCCTTCGGAAAGAAGGTGACAAAGGAAGAAATTCTGGAACGCTGGGCCAGCTATGAAACTGAAGCACAGCGCCTGGAACTGCCGAACGCCCCGAAGCCTTTTCTTCAGTATTTTGAAGATCCTTCCCGGCCGCAGACCCGGCTGGACCGAGATTTTCAGAATGGATTCGGCGTCAGCATCGGACGCCTGCGGGAAGACAAAATCTTCGACTGGCGTTTTGTCTGCCTGAGCCATAATACGATCCGCGGTGCCGCCGGCGGTGCGATCCTGACAGCTGAACTTCTTTGCCGGAAAGGATATATTGTATCCGCTCAGGACTGACTTCCCG
>LVAV01000074.1 GCA_001604185.1 Clostridiales bacterium Firm_16
GGATGTCATCAATGAAGTGGTGATTATGCCTGTATTCGACCGGTATGATAACGCAATCACCAGGATCTGTAAGGATCTTGGCCGGATCCGCCTGGTAAAGGAAGTTTTCGCAGCGGCAAAGGAGACCAATCCCGAAGCAACATTGCTGATTAACGATTTCAATACAAGCGTTTCTTATGAAATCCTGCTGGAAGGTCTGCTTGAAGCGGATGTTCCGATCAGCGCCATCGGTATTCAGAGTCATCAGCATCAGGGTTACTGGGGGCTGGAGAAACTCAATGATGTGCTGGAACGTTTCTCCCGTTTCGGGCTTCCGATTCATTTTACAGAAAACACCCTGATTTCCGGGGAGATAATGCCGGCTCATATTGTGGATCTGAATGACTGGCAGGTGGACAGCTGGCCGAGTACGCCTGAAGGTGAGGAGCGCCAGGCTCGTGAGATTTCAGAGATGTATTCCGTCCTGTTTGCCCATCCCCTTGTGGAAGCCATCACCACCTGGGATTTCAATGACGGCTGCTGGCTCAATGCTCCGTCCGGCTTTGTCTATATGGATAACCGTGAAAAACCGTCCTACTATGCCCTTCAGAAGCTGATTCACGGCGAATGGGAAACACATGATGTGCTGACCGCTGATGAAGAAGGATGCATTTCTTTTAACGGTTTCAAAGGCGGATATTGTATTGCTGTCGGTCAGGCAGATGCAGCTTTTGCAGCCAATGGCCCTGTGAATGAAAAAATAATTCTTGCCCCTTAAGGGAGATATGCTGATATGAACCTGCTGCCATCTGTGTTCCGGATTAACCAGACCGGTTATAGAACCGGTTTTCCGGTATTTGTGTCTGTTTTGTCTGATGATCCTGTCCGTCTCATTGATGAATCCGGACGTGTGATCCGGGAATTCAGTGCAAAAGCGCCGCATTATGATGCGGCTTCCGGAGATCCCGTAACACTCCTGAATCTGGGAATCCTGCATGCAGGTGAATACTGGCTTGAAAGCGGCGGAGCCGCAAGAAAAATCACTGTTTCGGATACTCCATGGGGTTCTGTAGTCGATGCGCTGATAAAAGGATTGTATTTCCAGCGATGCGGATGTGAACTGAAAGGCCTGCATGCCGGGAAATATGTTCATCCCGCTTGTCATACAGCGGCTGCTTCGGAATGGGATAACCGTTCCGCCGTCCGGTTTGTAACGGGCGGATGGCATGATGCCGGAGATTACGGCAAATATGTCGGTCCGGGTGCTGTTACAGTCGGTCACCTCCTGTATGCGTGGAAATTATTTCCGGACGGCTGTTCCGATATACTGAATATTCCGGAATCCGGAAACGGCATTCCGGATATTCTGAATGAAGCACGCTATGAGCTCGACTGGCTGCTGAAGATGCAGCGTTCCGACGGTGCATTTCATCATAAACTGACGAAGGATCATTTTGCGCCCTTCATTATGCCGCAGGATGACCTTGATCCCGAATATCTGATGCCGGTTTCCCATTGTGCGACGGCTTCGGCAAGTGCCTGTCTTGCGCTTGCTTCCAGGATATATTCGGCATATGACAGCGATTTTTCCGCTGCTGCGCTGTCTGCTGCTGTCAGGGGATGGACATGGCTGGAAGAAAACCACGATTTTGTCCCTTTCCGCAATCCCGATGGTGTGAGAACGGGCGGTTACGGAGAGCGAACCGATTCCGACGACCGGTTCTGGGCTGCCTGTGAACTTTTCGCATCTACCGGTGAAGAACGTTTTCGGATTGCTGCTGAAGCGCTGTACCGTGAAGGACAGAATCTGACACAGTTCGGCTGGGCAGATGTCGGAGGAATGGGCGCTCTTTGCTGCCTGTTTGATCTCAAGAATCGTGCCGGAGATATCCTGTATTCATCACTGCAGGAAGATTTCCTGCGCCAGAGTGAAACAGCCCTCCTGCTTTCAGCTGCGTCCGGGTACGGCACTTCAATTTCACCTGACCGGTATGTCTGGGGAAGTATTCTTCCGATCATGTCAAATGCGGTTTCGATGATTCTGAACTTTTTGATTACAGGACGGGAAGATATGCGGAATGCCGCAATGCTGCAGTGGAATTACGCGTTTGGAA
>LVAV01000075.1 GCA_001604185.1 Clostridiales bacterium Firm_16
AATACCGGGTGTTCCGTCCTTCACCAGTTCAAAATGTTCCTTGGGGACGGAAATCAGCCGTACTTCACGGTATAGTCCTCCGTAGAAAGTAAAATCCGCTTTCTGAGGATAAACGTTATCATTGTCCTCGTTGGAAACAGCGATTGCCAGGATATTCTTATGCTGAAGGCTTCCGGTCAGTTCGACCCGAAAACAGGAATAGCCGCCTTCATGCCGTGTCAATTGTTCCCCGTTCAGGAACACTTCCGCTGTCATAGCTGCACCATTGATTTCAAGGAAAACGCATTCTCCCGTTATTTCTTCTTCAGACAGTTCCCGTACATACCAGCAGCGGCCGCGGTAGTAATCATTGCCGCCGTCCTGTCCGTCTGCAGCATTCCAGGTATGGGGAATGGACACTTTTTCTCCCTTGGATGCATAAGCCATTGCTGTTTCAGCAGACAAGTCGGCCTTCAGAAAACGCCATCCGTCCTTCAGCACAGTATCATTACGCATTCAGGGGATCCCCCTTGTGCAGTTCTTTATCGATCACCTGATGCTGTGCGACAGCTTTCTTATCCTCGATTCTCTTCTGTACATTCACCATTTCTTCCTTGTTCAGCCTGCACATCCGCATGGCGATCAGCGTCACGATCCATCCCAGAATAGCAAGTCCATAGCGAAGGAACAGAGTCATCCAGAACACGCTGTCGGTAGCCGGATCTCCGGGCTGGGGCATCGTAGCCGTGTATCCGATCAGCGCTACACAGCCGGTTGCTATGGCGGCAGAGAAGGAAGAAACGATTTTGTCCACAAGGCTATATGCTCCGGTCACCACTGCAGGGATGTATTTTCCGCTGCGATCAAGCTCGTAGTCGATAATGTCCGCCATAAAGCCCGTGTTCGCTGTCGTGACGCACATCGCAAAGCCATTCGTTATGAAAGTCAGAATCACAAACAGAATCATCGTTACGCCCATGTTGGCAATCGTCTGCGTACCAACCGTGCTGCGGACAATAATGAAGAAGGCGATAATGGCAATATTGGCCAGAATGCAGTTCCGGGTCCATGTCACAATGGACTCCTTATGTCCGTGCTTACCGGCATACCGGGCGCCATAAGCCGCAAACAGAATTGAGGGCAGCATGCCAATCATGCTGAGCGTTGTGGCAAGTCCCATATTGCCGATCAGAATACCGTTCAGCATCGTACTGACAATGGAAGCTGCAGATGCCTGTTGGGCAATTTTGTCTGAAGCGGCGGAAGCAATGTAAGTCTGCAGGGGCTTATTATTCTTCAGAACGTCCAGCATATCGCGGATTTTCAGCCGTTCATTCTTGATGCCCTTAAAGTTTTCCGGTTTGTCGTACTGAGAAACACCGATACATGTAAGTACAACACCTATGAAAGAGATGGCCACGCACAGCCAGGTAACAACATTCAGGAATTCCTGGTTGAAACCGCCGCCCATCGCAGGCATGATCTTGGTATAGACGACGATATTTAGCGCCATAGGAACCAGATAATTGAGAATGGTCTGCCAGACGCCAACAGTAGGACGTTGTTTGGGATCATTGGTCATCAAAGCAGGCAGCGTTTGGGCAGTCATGTTGACAATCGTATAGCCGATAACATAAATCATGTAGAACAGCAGGAACACTGGAATGCCATGGCCTTTGCTGGAGAAGAAATTGAACATGCACAGAAGGCCTGCCGTCTGTATCACCCATCCAAGGATCATCAGCGGCCGGACCTTGCCAAAACGGGTATTCACACGGTCATACAGGAAAGCCAGCAGCGGATCGGTAACGGCATCAAAAACACGGGTGAAAGTGAGGAGGCCGCCCACAATCAGCGTGGCAATGCCATAACCGATGGAAGCAGAGTAACTTGCCAGACCGATCAGGAAATAAACCGCCATGCCGTTAAAAGCATTGAAAGCGATCAGGATAATCTGCCAAAGCTTGGCTTTGCGGTATTGCACACCGTCATTGTTCTGAATGGCATTCGTGTTTGTCATGAAAACCTTCCTTTCTTTTGATGGTCAGTTTGTTGTTTTGTCCTGCTTGGCTGGTTAATTACCATCCTGTCCATATTATAGATAGATTGATTCGTGCAAAAAAAGTCAAAGAATCAGTATAAAATGATA
>LVAV01000076.1 GCA_001604185.1 Clostridiales bacterium Firm_16
GGCGATGGTTAAATCGCCCTTGCTGTAGATGACGGCGTCGGCTTTATCCTGATTGGCATAGACAGCCCCGTCACTCAGTTCATTCAGTGTATATTCTTCAAGTTCAATCGTCAGCCTGGGCGAACACTTTTTGATAAACAGGGCAGGACCATCCTCACAATGCACGGAAACGCCGCTGAACAGCAGTCTC
The DNA here is from genome assembly GCA_001604185.1 of Clostridiales bacterium Firm_16. Taxonomy (GTDB): domain Bacteria; phylum Bacillota; class Clostridia; order Saccharofermentanales; family Saccharofermentanaceae; genus Scatonaster. The sequence continues at coordinate 191 of LVAV01000076.1, forward strand.
ACCTTGCCGTTCTGTTCGCAGTCAACTATGATTTGCCCGTTGCTGAGCGATCCCTTCAGCATATACTCTCCCGGAAGGGTGATCGTCAGAATACTGCCCTCGTTATAAACGCCCGGATAGTCCGCTGTGATTCCATTGTCACTCAGGATAATTGCCAGAGGTGATCCTTCGGCATTTCCCGCCTGCATCGGCGCAGCGAAAAAAACAAACACGCAAAGCGTAAGGAACACGAAAGCACAGCGAATACCATTTCTGATCATGAACAGCCCTTCCTTTCGTTTGAACAAATACTTATATGAACGATTATATAATTTATACCATATGGCCTGCGGACAATCAATCCGTTTGAAAAGGAAATGGCAACATATCTATGGGTATATATTGAGTAATCAGAAAAAAGCGGGGACAGCCGGACTGCTCTGCAGGTTTATGCCTGTTTCCTTTGGTTTTTTGAACAGCATACCGATAATTCCCGCTGATATCATTGTTGACAATGACGCGTTTTTTCCGGGATCAGGCAGAAATAACAAACCCCTGCAGTCATTGTCACTGCAGGGGTTGACGGTCGAAGGGGAAAGGTCCGGCGGCTGCGGGTGCAGCGAGAGCCACGACCATTGAACCAGCGGGAAGGAGTCCCATCAGCGATTTTTTGAATAGTACACCAGATCAGCATCACGCTTCACTTCCGAATACCCCAGCCCGGTGTAGAAAGCATTCGTCCGTTTGTTCCAGACGGGGGTGTCAAGCGTAAAAACCCTGACATCCGGATACAGGGCCTCGATTTCCCTCATCATCAGAATGCCGTACCCTTTCCGGAAGTGCTGCGGATCAATGAATATTCTTCCAATGTTCAGCGTATCTCCCTGCCGGAACAGAATTGCGCCGCCCAGGATTACGCCGTTCTCATCAGCCAGCTTGAACAGATGATTCATCCTGGCCATTTTAACGTGGAACGAAACAGACTGATATCCGGGCGGTCCGCCCGGGGAAGCAGCGCCCACCTCCACATCACTGTCAAAAGCCTGTTTGGAGATGCTGTTCAGCACCAGGGCATCTGGAGTCCCGGCTTTCATAAACTGCAGATTCACAAATCTGTCCCCCCTGTCCCTTTACCGGCAGGCGATATAGACATCCATGCCCTCGCCGTCTGTTTCAAAGCAGGGGATGACCTCATTTTCCGCATGGCCCAGTCCGTTTGTCCTCATATAATCCTTCAGTGTGTGGTAGGCTCCCGGGATCGTTACAAAAGGATTGTCATACGGCCTGTCAATATGGATCGCGGCATACTGATGTGCAGGCTGTTCTTTTATTTCATACCCTTCCGGCGTGACATCCTCCGGCAGGATCAACGCCGCAGTATATCCGTGCATGTTGAACACATTCACCTGTTCCTGCGACAGTCTCGGGAAATCCCAGCCGATGACCTTCGGATTCGCGATCCCGTTCTCTTCCGCGCATTTGTACATCCTGCCGATGGCATCCGCTTCCGGCTCCCGGCTGATCACCGTATACTCCACATAACGGAATCCTTCGACTTTCTCGGTACGGAGATCTGAATAAGCGTCGCTGCGCTTATCCATTTCTTCCCTGAAGAGATTATCCAGGGTGCAGTTAAAGATTCTGCAGATTTCAAGCGCCTTGTCCATTTCCGGATTCGCCGCATCCATTTCCCACTTTGAGATGGTCTGGCGGCTTACGTTCAGCTTCTCCGCCAGCGTTTCCTGCGTCATATTGGCGCTCAGCTGTCTTAAATACTGAAGATTCTTGCCAAAGCTCATGTTTCTTCTCCTTTAATCTGTATTTGGTTCCAGTGACAGTTCTTTTGCTCCGCGTCGCAAGAACAGATTAACATAGAGCAGACAGCTTTCCCACCAACTCACAGGCGCTGTTTCAGAAAATCGCGCAACTACAGGTTGCATTGCCTTTATCCTGAAAAAAGGCGTGGAATTCCCACGCCGTATTATTGGATCCGGATTCTTTCGGCCGGCCTATCGTGCCATATACGCATAAAGCGTTACCCACTTGTTCTCTTCACCGACATTGCCCGCCTTGAATGCCGGGACGCTTTTGGATGCTGTCAGGATATATCTTCCGTTTTCCGTCCGATGCTGATCCAGCACTTTATATCCGGCCTGCATCGCTTCGGACTCCGGCCGGCACCCCAAAACCCTCAGCGCATAAAGGATGTTCTGTGCTCCGACCTTGATCGGGTCCGAAGGATAGAATGTGCCCAGCATTACGTCCACCATGGGCGTCTTCATATCATCCGTCCTGTAGAAGATATTCCTTTTTGTAAAATACTGAACGAGTTGACCCTCACAGTCCGTCCTGTATCCCAGCAGATGCAGTTCCGCGACCAGCAGGAGGTATTCCACCGTCAGCCTGGCGCAGCTCTTATGCGGTTTCCGCGGATCGTTGGTCTTTTTGTTTGTGCTGATGCATCCAAAGCCCCCGTCTTCCTTGATACCGCTCAGGACACAGGCGATCTCGTTCCTGACGATATTCTCCTGATAGTACCCAAGTTTTACGAGGTTCCTGAGCAGGTAGGGTTCTCCGCACAGCATTTTGAATCCGGTACTCCCGATCAGGGCAAACACTTCATCATCGATATCTTTTCCGATGTCCTGACGGGTCAGCCCCCATTCGGCAAATGCCATGATGGCATCGAACTTATCCCACGGCTTATCCTTCCTGAGTTTTTTCAGCGCCCGTTCATATACTTTGCTCTGCAGCAGCAGTCTCCTGCACTCGATGACTTTTTCATCATCGTCCGGCAGTTTCATATATTCTTTCAGCGTTCTGAGCCGCACTTCCGGGTTCTGTTCCTCCAGAAGCCAATCCAGTATCGATCGATCCATCTTTTCGCCCTCCGCATCACTTGATTTTCCGGACAGGAATGCAGATTTCGCTGACATAATCCCGGGAAGACGGATCTCCGGGCAGGTAGTTTTCAATGTCATAATCGGGGATCAGCTCATAATCGGAAACCGGCAGCCACTCCTTGTAGATCCGTTCCCACATATCCTGAATCGCCTTGGGCATCGGTCCGACGCATTTGAAAACCGCCCAGGTATATTCCGGGATATGGATGATCTCGAATCCCTCCGGGATGCCTTCCACATCGGAAGCTTTGCAGCCGATGCCGTACCGGAACTCATCACTGTCCGTTTTCTGCTGCGCGCAGAGCCCGAGATACCCGGGGATTTTCCGGTATTCTTCATGGGCGTAGTATTCATCCCAGAACTTCGGGATCTCGCCTTCGCTGGTTTCCGCATGGAAATCCTTTGCGTGCATGAGAAGGTCCATCGCTTCCCATTTCTCAATTCTGTACTCCATCATACCGCCTCCTTCAATTGTCATCCGGACGGTAAACCGGTTCATGAACTGAACGGAGCTTCCCTTTTTCACCTGCATCGGTGAAACGCC
>LVAV01000077.1 GCA_001604185.1 Clostridiales bacterium Firm_16
GAAGGGTGTCCTTTTTTCCGGATATCCGGTCATTATTCCTTGACGCCGCCCAGGGCCACACCAGCAATGATATATTTGCTGAATGCGAAATATACAAGAATCAACGGCAGCGCTGTCAGGGTCAGGCCCAGGTAGATGGAACCGTACTCTGTGCGGTAGATATCGCCACGCAGTTCTTGCACCATCATAGGCAGGGTCTTCATGCTCGTATCGGACAACAGCATCAGGGGAGTCAGGTAGTTGTTCCAGGATCCAATCATAGCCATGATGCCCATGGTCGCCATGGCAGGAAGCATAATGGGAAGAACGATCGTATTGTAAATGCGGAATTCTCCGCAGCCGTCAATCCGAGCCGCCTCCACCAGGGAAACCTGGAAGTTCGCTTCCAGGTACTGCCGGAAGAAGAACACCGTTCCGGCTGCCGCAATGGACGGAATAATCAGCGGGATGTAGTTGTTTGTCAGACCCAGCTGATACATGAACATGAAGAAACCGGTACCGGTAACCTGTCCAGGGATCATAATGATAGCCAGAACCACTGCATACAGGAATTTATTGCCCTTGAACTGATAGACCTTGAAGCCGTACGCTGTCATCGCTGAGAAGTACACGCTCAGGATTGTGGATCCGAAGGCGATGATAGCACTGTTCTTGAAGCCAATCGCTACATTGAAGTTCTTGGATGTCAGAATGTTCCAGTTGCTCTGAAGGAACGTGCTGGGGATTACGCTGACGCTCTGCTGAATTGCCTGAGTATTACGGGTCGCATTCACGATCATGATCCAGAACGGAACAATAGCCAGAACGCTCAGGAAAGAGCAGAATACATAAATCATACTGCGCTTGCTGTTATGCACTGAAGTGACATGCATCGCAAAAGCAATAATCGGGCATGCCACCAGAATGGCAGTCAGCAGCGGATTCATCTGTGCATTGGAATATGGCGTTTTGATCGGGAATGCCATCAGCCGGAATATACTGTACAGTAAAACAATGATGCCGAGCAGATGGGCAAAAATGGAGAAAGTATAAAACTTACTGACAAGCTTGTTCCCTGCAAGGAGAAGCAGAACAACAGCAAGTATAATCAATCCGAATGCAACCCATACAGCAACATAATAAACCGGGAAATTCGGTTCATAGGTATTCTGTGGGTTGCTGAAAATAGAATCGTCAATCTCCAGTTCTGCAGGCAGGTGATTCGGAAGCAATGCGGTCTTGATAGTATTCTCATCATTGCTCTGTCCGGCTTCCGCTTCCTGTTTGGCAATTAGCTCATCCAGCGCTTCCTGTTCCTTCTGGACTTTTGCGCGCTGTTTTTCAATATCAGATTCACTCTTTTTGCCGCCGGAGATCCAGCGGTCAAGCTGCTTCTGGGCGCTTTCAACTTTACTTTGCTGTTTGCTGATCTCTTCCAGCATCGTGTCTGCTGCGTTGTCCGGGAAAGAAGCGAGCGGCAGGAACATGGCAACCAGCGTGATCACCAGCAGGGCGATAACAATCAGTTTTTTGGCAGGTTTCATTTGATCGCCCCCTTCATACCGTATTTGGAGGGTTTGGCATCCTTGTCCCTCATCACAAAGCGGATCCCCAGAGAACCGATAATAATGATAATGAACAACACGACGGATGCGGCGCTTGCCATATTGAAGTTGTTGGATCCGGTAAAGCCCTGAGTATAAATGAACCGAGCTACGGTGTTCGTGGTCTCATTCGGCTCACCCTGTGTCATCATGTGCGGGATATCGAACATCGTCAGACCGCCCACCAGGGAAGTGGTCAGGTTGTAAACCAGGATCGGCTTGATCAGGGGCAGGGTGATCTTCCAGAATGTCTGGCGGGATGAGCATCCATCCACCAGTGCTGCTTCAAACAAGGCGGGATTGATACCGGAAATACCTGCGATCATTACGATCATCGTATTGCCGCACCACATCCACCACTGGATGAATGAAATCAGGCCACGGCTCCATTCTGTAGAGCGGAAGAAGTTTACAGGTAGATTCGACAGGCCTGAGGTCTGCAGAAATGTGTTTACCGGTGCGACCGGGAAACTGAACAGGCTCATGAACAGCATACCGATGGTGGCAGCGGTAATGATGTTCGGCATGAAAATCGTAACTTTGAAAAAGCCCTGGGCCTTCAGATGCAGTCTGCTGTCAGTGAACCAACTGGCCAGGATAAGCGCGAATCCAAGCTGTGGAACAAAATTGAAGAACCACATGATCATGGTGTTTCCGATAGAACCCCAGAACTTGGAATAAACCAGACTGTTCGGGTCAAACAGCTGTTTGAAGTTATCAAACCCAACATATGAATTATTCAAAACCTTGGTCCAGCCGACGGCATCCGTCATAGCTGTACGGAAAGTAAAGATGATAGGATACAGTCCGAAAATCAGGAACACAATGAAGAACGGCAACACGAAAAAATATCCATAGCGGCTGTAGCTGATGGATTTGTGTTTCGCTTTTGCTGCTCCTTCCATGGATTCCCACCCCTCTCTGAATTATGATCATGGCAAGGATCTTTCCCTTGCGTAAACGTTGAGATCATTCCGCGCCGTACCAGCGCTTACGCAAGAAAAAGCGGAATAGCTTTTTCCTGCCAGAAAGCGGGGCTGCCCCCACACGAGACAGCCCCGCCAGATTGCTTGTCAGCAACCTAAAGGGTTATGCTGAATTATTCGACAGTGATCGTGGTAACAGCCGCGGCAACTTCCTTCTTGAAGTTCTCGATCAGCGCATCCAGATCGTCATTCTCAGCGGTTTCATAGGGCGTGGTCACGAACTTGCTCCACGCGTCGTTGATCTTGGCATCGTACTGGCACAGCAGAGCACCGTTGGCCAGAGCAGCACCCTTGGCAAAGATAGCATAGTGGTCCTGACCGCCCAGGAAGGCATTGGGCCGCTCGCCGTCCGCCAGGTACTTGTTCACAACGTTGGCATTGCCGACGAAGTCGCCGGAGTCAACAGCATACTGATACAGGAAGTCTTCGTTCAGGGTCATGAACGCAATGATGTCGTGCATAGCCTGCTTCTTGGCATCGTCAGCCTTGGCCAGTTTGCCGGGGTTGATGCCAACCCAGGTGCCGCCCCAGCTGTAGGCCACAGGGCCTTCAACAATGCGCCAGTCACCATAGGTGCCGCCCTTTTCTTCGCTCAGAGCCGCCAGAGCCGCGTCATCCGCAGCATCTCCGCCGCCGGCCACGCAGTTGGGCTTGATGGTGTAATGCAGACCCCAGGTGGGCAGGAAGTAGCACAGGGTTTCATTCGCGCCCTGCATGCCGGCGAACCAGATTTCAGACCAGGCGCTGCCCTTCTGGGTCAGATCATCCTGATACATTTCCTTGCACAGTTCTTCGAAGTCAAGCAGTTCGTCATCGATGACCAGCTTGCCATCAACAACCCAAGCAGCAGACCGCTGATACTGATAAGCGTTCCAGATGTCGCCGGAACCGGTGACCATCTTGCAGGCACCATTGGAGGCTTCCTTCACCTTCTTGGCGGTATCAACGAAAGAATCCCAATCCTTAACCAGTTCCTGGAATTCTTCAGGAGAGGTCACGCCCAGGTACTTCTCAGCCAGAGAAGCGCGATAGAACAGAGCGCCGGGGGTGGACTGCCATGCAAGGCCCTTCTGCTGTCCGTCAACATCTTTACCGATATCAATCATAACAGCCAGGGAGTTCGCATAGTCAGCATCGGTGAATCCGATTTCAGCCAGATCGGCAGTAAAGGCATCGTTCTCAACATAGTGACGAACGAATCCGGATTCCAGGGCGAACAGGTCGGGAGCTTCATCGCTGCCGGAGTCGCTGCCCAGCAGGGTGTCGACCTTGGTCAGGTACTGATCGCCGTCAGTCGGGATGATCGGGAACTCGATCTCGAGTTCCGGATGATCCGGCAGATAGTACTTTTCAAGGATGCCTTGAATTTCGTTCGTGAAAGAATAGAATACCAGGTGCAGTTTTTCGGTTTCTGCGCACGCAAAGCTCATCACGCCGAGCACGAGCGCCAGAGCCAGGACCAGGGACAGGACCTTCTTCATAATGGGTAGCCTCCTTTTTATTT
>LVAV01000078.1 GCA_001604185.1 Clostridiales bacterium Firm_16
CCGGTTTTGTTACGGCTGACTTTAACCAGTGGCCGGTGATATCCCAGATGCTGCTGATCATCACGATGTTTATCGGTGCCTGTGCCGGTTCCACAGCCGGCGGAATGAAAGTAATCCGGATCAATATCATTGCCAAGATGTCCCGCCGCAACATCCAGATGACGGGCAACCCAAAGCGGATGGATGTCATCCGTCTGGACGGAAAAGCAGTTGATGAGAGCATTCTCAGCCAGGTCGCACAGTTTGCACTGATGTATGTTGCGCTGGTTCTCCTCGGTGCTTTTCTGATTTCCCTGGAGGGCAGGTTCGATCTCACCACAAACCTCAGTGCTGCCCTGACGTGCGTCAGCAATGTCGGTCCCGGCCTTGGAGCGGTCGGCCCGGCCGAAAACTTTGCTTCCTATGGGATACTTGCGAAGATTGTCCTCTCATTTTTGATGCTCTTCGGCCGTCTGGAACTCCTGCCGATGTTCATTCTGTTTACCCGTTCCGCATGGCGGAAATACTGATTTCATCCGGTTACCGGAGGTTATGGCTGTGACGAATACGACGAAAAACATTGCCAAAGGCGTATCTATACTGGGAATTACCGGGCTGATCTGCAAGGTGGTTGGCCTGCTTTTCTCCATTCCGCTGAATATGATCCATTCGGATACTGTTGCGGCCAATGAAATCGCTACCCTCTTTTATAAAGTTTATCCGACTTATACGCTGCTTCTCACAGTATCCAGCGCTGGACTGCCGGTCGCTGTTTCTCGCCTTGTAGCAGGCTTTATGGCGCGGGGAGACTCAGTCAGCGCAAAGAAAACATTCAAAGTCGCATTGACGATGCTGGTATGCCTCGGGGCTTTCTGTTCCCTGCTGATGCTGATCCTGAACGGTTTTCTTTCTGCGGTATATGTCAATGATGCAGATGCTTCCCTTGGTTTTTACATGATCGCCCCATGCGTCCTTTTCGTATGTGTTCTTTCTGCTTTCAGGGGATTTATCCAGGGACAGCAGAATATGCTGCCGACAGCTGTTTCCCAGCTCATCGAACAGGTCGGGAAAGTATTTGTTTCCCTTCCGCTTGCCTATATCGGCGTCCATGTATATAACAGCCGTGCCTTGGGAGCAGCGGGTGCCCTTCTTGGCCTGACCATCTCTGAAGCGGCAGCCATGCTGTATATGATCATCCGCTTTTATTTCAGGAAAAAAGAATATAATACCCTGCCGCAGACTTCTTCTGATCCGTCAATGGATTCCCGCGAATTGCTGCGCCGCCTGATCCTGATCTCCATTCCGATCACTATCAACGCGTGTATTATCCCGCTGTCCAACTTTATTGACTCCCACATGATGACGCGCCGCATGATGGATGCAGGCCTGACCTGGGAGGCTGCAAACAATGCCTACGGGGCTTTCCAGAGCGTTGTGATCCGTTTCATCAATATTCCGACCGCTCTGGCACTTGCAATTGCCATGAATCTGGTCCCGGCTGTTTCAGCAAGGCGCGCATTGAATGATGACGAGGGCGTCCGTACGGAAAGCAATACCGGCCTTCGGTATGCTTTCCTGATCGGATTCCCCTGTACAGTCGGAATGAGCCTGCTTTCCCATCAGGCAGTCGCGTTCTTTTATGAAGGAACCTTTCCAGCGGAAAAGCTGCAGCTTTCAGCGGATCTGCTGACCTGGCAGTCCCTGACAATTATTCTTTTCACGGTGGTTCAGGCAGCCAGCGGCATCCTTCAGGGAATCCGCCGCCAGAAAATACCGATGTATGCGATGCTGGTCGGTGTCGGCCTGAAAATTCTCCTCAACTACATCCTGATCGGCACACCCGGTATCAATATCTTCGGCGGTCCGATCGCCTCCATTGTATGCTATTCCGCTGCAATGGTGATCACCCTGTACTACTCATGCAGATATACAAAGATGAAATTCAA
>LVAV01000079.1 GCA_001604185.1 Clostridiales bacterium Firm_16
TAATCAAGTTATTATATCACATAATATCCGTAAAGAAAAGTTAAAGAACGGTTAAAAACAGAAGCGCTGCCGTTTATTCACCCATATGCAGCTCATCCTTCTGCCACAGATCATACGGCTCATGCTGCAGGGCATGCAGAATCCTGTCCGGTGCATCCGGAATCCGCTTTTTCAGTGCCCGGAGAAGATCATCCATTTCCGCGCGGGCTGTCTTTCCGTCCACAGGACACGGGGATTTTACCACGGGCAGCGACAATAAACGATCCATATGTTTTACATGACTTTCCGGAACATATACCAGCGGACGGATCACCGTAATGCCTGTTCTGCTCAGTCTCGTTTTCGGGTGGAATGTATGAATCCTTCCTTCCTGAAAAAGCGACATGAACAGCGTATCGATCACATCTTCCCTGTGATGGCCCAGTGCAAGCTTGTTGCATCCAAGGTCCACACATGTATTTGAAAGAACAGCTCGCCTCATTTTTGCACACAGTGAGCAGGGATTTTTCTCCTGCCTGTACTCAAATACAATACGCCCGATCTCGGTCCTGCGGACTTCATACGGAATCTCAAGCTGTGCGCACAGGGAACGGATACCTCCCAGGTCAAACGGCTCCAGTCCCATATCCACCGTCACAGCGGTCACCGTAAAATCCTTGTGCGTGAATTTCCTGTACAGGGACAATGCATGCAGCAACAGAAGTGAATCCTTGCCGCCTGAAACACCGATCGCAATTCTGTCCCCGTGTTCAATCAGACCAAAGTCTGTATCTGCTTTCCGGATGCATCCAAGTGTCTTTTTCATGTGTTTTACTCCTCGGAAATGCGCACGCTGTCCGTCTGGGAATGGCAAATATGAATATGCTTCCACCTCCGGGATAATACTTCCGCCGCTTTTTCAGCTTCTGTCCCGGATGAGAATACCCCGAATACCGCGCTGCCGCTTCCGGTCATTGCCGCAAGGCGGGCACCGCTGGACAAAAGGGCACGTACCGCTTCCCCGATTTCCGGGCGGCGCGCCGCGGAAACAGGTTCCAGCACATTCCCGATTTTTTCACTCAGCACCTGCAGATTCCCGTTTTCCAGTGCGCAGAGCGCAGCCTCCGTATCCGGATGATGAACCTGTTCCGGATTCCATGCTTCAAATATCTCACGGGTACTGAGCCCGCGGCAGGGCTGAAAAACCAGCATCCAGTAATTATTCCTGCAAGCGTGCGGTTCGATGATTTCTCCGATTCCTCTTACACGCGCCAGTCCGCCGCGGATCAGAAACGGAACGTCCGCTCCCAGTTTCAGTCCGATACCTTCCAGTTCATTTCCGGTCAGGCCCAGATCCCACATCCTGTTCAGGCCGCACAGCACCGCCGCTGCATCAGCACTTCCTCCTCCGAGTCCCGCGCCCATCGGGATTCTCTTATGAACATGAATATGGATTCCACCGCCGTATCCGGTCAATTCCCGGAGTGCCACTGCCGCACGCATAGCCAGGTTGGATCCGTCCGCCCTTGCGCGAGGATATCCGTCCGTTGTGATTGCCATATCATCCGCTGCCGTCAGTGAAACCTCATCCGCAAGCGAAACGGGCTGCATGATCATATCCATCAGATGATAACCATCATCCCTGACGCCGACAATGTCCAGTGACCAGTTGATTTTTGCAAACGCTTCCAGACGCATCTGAAACCCTCCTGTATGGCAGGAATACGGTGATATCATACTGCCGGTCAGTTTAATTGACAAGATTGTTTTCTTATTGCAAAGCGGATTGAAGCAGTGTAAACTGATACCCGGCCGGAACAGAAAGGAGGCGGACATCTATGGTGAAACAGACAAAGCCTGTTCTAATTAACCTGCTCGCCACTGCAAGGTATGATCAGGCGCCGGATTATCCGATCCAGTTCATGACCCGCGGAAACCTCTCTTTCTCAGGAGAAGGGGAGGCTGTTATTGAGTATACCGAATCGCTTCAGGACGAAGATACTGGTGAAAGCATGAACGCACTTGTCTCTCTCCGGATGAAAAACGGACGCGTAACCATGACACGTCACGGAGATGTTTCCAATACAATGGTCTTTATTCCCAGGCAGCGTTTTGAAGGAGTCTATCAGACACCGTACGGGGAAATCAGCATGGGGGTATACGCACGGGATGTCGATTGCCGCCTCGGTCCGGACAGCGGTTCCATCCACCTGAAGTACCAGCTGGATCTGCAGGGCTCCTATGCTTCCACCAACGAACTGCATCTCGAATACACTTCCGAACAGAAAGGGAATATCCAATGAATATTACCATACTCGGTTCCGGCACATGGGGACTGGCACTGGCCCGTGTTCTTTCCCTGAACAGGCACCATGTGACTGTCTGGAGCAAATTTGAAGAGGAATCGGAACGCCTGTCCCTGACACGGAAATCCCCCAATCTTCCGGAAATGGTGATTCCTGATGCAGTTACCATCACTTCCGATTCTTCTTCGGTTCTTTCCGGCGCCGGTTTTGTCATCGTTGCCGTCCCTTCCGTTTATGTCCGTGAAACCATCCGGTCATTTGTTCCGCATATTCACTGCAATCCTGTATGGATCAACGCTTCCAAAGGGATTGAAAAGGATTCCGGCATGATCCTGACAGATGTCATCCGGGAGGAACTGGAGGCAGGCGGAATCCTGAATGCCAGGATTACAGCAATCAGCGGACCGACGCATGCCGAAGAAGTTGCGATGGACCTGCCGACCCTGATTGTTGCCGCCGGTTCCGAGAAGGATGCACAGCAAGTCCAGGGGCTCTTTGAAGGCACCTGTATCCGGCCGTATACCAATCCGGATCTCCGCGGTGTCCAGATCTGCGGTGCGCTGAAAAATGTGGAAGCGCTGGCCGTCGGGATCGCAAAAGGTCTCGGATACGGAGACAACACCAGCGCAGCAATGATCACCCGCGGTATGGAAGAAATCCGCAGGCTTGGTCTCGCGATGGGCTGTCAGGAACGCACCTTCTTCGGCCTTGCCGGTATCGGCGACCTGATTGTGACCGCCACCAGCAGCCATTCACGCAACAATCGCTGCGGAATCCTGCTGGGCCAGGGTGTACCCGTCCAGGAAGCGGTCCGCCGGATCGGAATGGTGGTGGAAGGGCTGAACGCTCTTCCTGCCGCCGTATCCCTGTGCAGGCAGTATCATATGGAAATGCCCCTGATTGAAGGTGTCCGAAGAATTGTGGAAGAGAATGCAGATCCAGCTGAAATCGTCCGGGATCTGATGGGCCGGAGCCTCAAAAAGGAAATTTCATAAATCTACAGGAGGTTTTCCATGATTCAGCTGATCAATGACAACTGGGAATTTCTCAAGCTTCCGAACGGAAGCCTTATTTCAGAAGCCAAAGGCAGCAACGGCTGGAGCCCTGTCGACCTGCCGCATGACTGGCTGATCTGGCAATCCGATGATTTATATGAATCTGCCGACGCCTGGTACCGCCGGAATATCCGGTTTGATGAAAACCTTCCTGCTGTATGCCTGATCTGTTTTGACGGGATATACACGGACTGCGAAATCCTTCTCAATGATCAGGTGATTGATACCCATCCGTATGGATATACAGCCTTTACCGTAAATCTGGGGGGCCGCCTCCGCGCCGGCGACAATGAACTTACGGTTCACATCCGGCATCAGTCCCCAAACTCCAGATGGTATTCCGGAAGCGGTATATTCCGGGATGTCACCATGATGATCCTTCCGGAGTCCTATATCATTCCGGACAGCTTCTATATTACAGAAACAAAAGAAAACGGATTGTGGGATATCGCCGTAACAGCCGAAACAGCGGGCTGCAGCGGTATTCCGTTTCAGTTTGATATCCTGGACCGGGATATGAAGTCCGTTGCCACAGCATGCGGCCTTTCGGATCATTCTTCCGTCAGGGCCGTTTTTCGCCTGCCGGACGCAAATGAGTGGTCTGTTTCCTCTCCCTATCTCTATACGCTGAGCTACCGGTACGGAGAACAGACCGGAGTCCGTAAATTCGGCCTTCGGTCCATCCGGATGGACCCGGATTCCGGGCTGTATATCAATGACGAACCTGTAAAACTCAAGGGCGTCTGCCTTCACCACGATCTCGGGGCGCTGGGCGCCGCATTCCATGAAAAAGCAGCCCGCCGCCAGCTGAAACTGATGCAGCGCATGGGAGTCAACGCTCTGCGGACCAGCCATAATCCGCCTGCAGAAAAGCTGCTGGATCTTTGCGATGAGCTGGGTATTCTTGTCGTCGATGAAGCGTTCGATATGTGGGAGCGTCCCAAAACCACCTATGATTATGCCCGGTTTTTCCCGGCCTGGGCGGAAAGGGATGTGGCTTCATGGATCCGCAGGGACCGGTGCCATCCCAGTGTTATCATGTGGTCCATCGGAAATGAGATTTATGACGTATACGCTGATCTCCGCGGAGCTGAAGTAACAAAAATGCTGAAGGAGCAGGTTGAGTTCCATGATCCCGCCCACCACGCCCATGTCACATTCGGCTGCAACTATATGCCCTGGGAGGGCGGCCAGCGATGCGCAGACATTCTGAAAACCGTCGGATATAATTACGGTGAAAACCTGTATGCTGACCATCACCTGCGGCATCCCGACTGGGTCATCTACGGCAGTGAAACCGGCAGCGTCCTATCCAGCCGGGGCATTTATCATTTTCCGATTGAAAAACCGATTATGAGTGAAGCCGACCTGCAGTGCTCCGCGCTCGGAAACAGCAATACGAGCTGGGGGGCAACGGACCTGCGGCATATGATCGTTGATGATCTCAACTGCCCGTACAGTATGGGACAGTTCGTCTGGAGCGGAATTGACTACATCGGAGAGCCGACCCCGTACCATACCCGTTCTTGTTATTTCGGACAGGCAGATACCGCTTGTTTCCCCAAAGATTCATTTTACTTTTTTCAGAGCCTGTGGGGCAGTGCTCCCGTTCTTCATATCGGGGTTACCTGGGACTGGAATCCCGGCCAGCTGATTGATATCCCGGTGATGACAAACTGTCCGGAAGCCGAACTCTTTCTGAACGGTAAGTCACTCGGTCGGAAAGCCGTGGATCTGACAGATGCAGAACTTTGTCTCCCGGTATGGAAAACATCCTTTGTTCCCGGCACGCTGAAAGCCGTCGGATACGGTACCTCGGGACAGGAAATCATGGCTGACGTCCAGATCACACCGGGGAATACCGATCGTCTTCTTGCTGAAGCCGAAGACATGACACTCCTTTCTGACGGATATGACATCACTTTCGTTTCCATTTCCGCAATCGACGCTTCCGGCAATCCTGTCGGAAACGCCCGCGACCGGGTACATGTCACCGTTACCGGCGGCGGCTGCCTGCTCGGTACTGACAATGGAGACTCCACCGACACCGATGGTTACAAATCATGCAACCGCCGGCTTTTCAACGGAAAACTGCTCCTGATTATCGGTTCCACAGGAGCACCGGATGACGCTGTTGTCCGTCTGGAATCCCCCGGTCTGCCTGAGACCGAACTGGTTATTCCTGTAACGCGCGCCCCTCTGAAACCCGGAACCAGCCGGATTCTCCGGGTGCGTGACCTGGATGCCGAACCATCCGTACCTGTCCGCAAAATCGAGATCACGCCTCTTGATAATGTTCATCTTGACAGCAGTCATCCGGAATGCCGTTTCCGCTACCGGATTCTTCCGGAGTGTGCGTGCGGAGAAAAAATCACATGGCAGATTACAAACTCCTCCGGCATTGATTCCCCGTATGCCTCCTTTACTCAGACCGGCGGAGATGAAATATGCGTCCGGGCTGCCGGTGACGGAGCATTCTATCTGCGGGCGCTGACCGGTGAGAAGGAGGATCATCCGGACTTTATCAGCCAGATTGAATTTTTTGCCGAAGGAATCGGTTCGCCTGCGCTGGATCCCTATTCTTTTGTTTCAGCGGGACT
>LVAV01000080.1 GCA_001604185.1 Clostridiales bacterium Firm_16
CAGAACAAAACAGAATCCCGGAGTACTCTCCGGGATTCTGGAAATAACCGTCCGGTCAGCCCTTGACGGCACCTGCAATGAAGCCCGCCTGAATCCGCTTGCTCAGCAGGGCGTAAACAATCATCGTCGGAATCGTCGCGATGGACAGCGCGGCACCGATGGGACCCCAGTCCGTTGTATACTGGCCGAACAGTTGCTGAACACCGACCGGCAGGGTCATGTATTTGCCCTTGCTGATAAAGATCGTTGCAAACAGCAGCTCATTCCAGCATTGCAGGAAGGTGTAGATCCCCACCGTCGCAACCGCCGGAACCATCAGCGGAACAATCACACGGAAGAAGATGCCCCATACGCCACATCCGTCCAGGAAGGCGGCCTCATCCAGGTCATACGGGATATCTCCCATGAAGCCGATGCTGATCAGAATTGCCATGGACAGCGAGAACGCCGAATACGGGATGATCAGGGCGATATATGTATCCAGCAGTTTCATCCGGGACAGAATCATGAACACCGGCACCAGTGCCGCATGGATCGGAATGGTCAGGCCCAGCATGAAGAACTTGTTCATCATCTTTCGGCCCTTCCACACCAGTCGCGTCATGGCATAGGTTGCCATGAACGCGGCAATCATCGTGATGACGATTGCGGAGACGGAAACAATGCCGCTGTTGAGGAAATACCGGCCCATGTTTCCGGTATTCATTGCCCGGGAATAGTTGCTCCACCGCCATGTCCGGGGAAGGCCGATCATGTTCCGTTCCACCGGAATTTTTTCACCGGCCTCATCCAGCACAATCGCACCGGTTTCATCCTTCAGGTAACCGCCGAAGATTTCATCATTATTCTTGAGCCCGAATGTCAGCATCCAGTACAACGGGAACAGGTTGATTACAACCAGGATGAGCAGGAGTACATGGGTCAGAACCGTGGATACGGTAAACTTGCGATTCTCGTTCATGCCACTTTCTCCCCCCTGTCCCTGAAAGCCAGGCTGATCAGCAACGCAAACACGAAGCACAGAATAATCAGTACCACGGCAATCGCGCTGCCGATGCCATACCGATTATGCAGGAATGTCAGTTTGTACATCAAGGTACTGGGCAGTTCCGCCCGGCGCGTATCCTTCATCAGGGTATAGATCAGGTCAAAGGATTTCAGCGAACCGGTTACGGCAAAAATGACCGACACCTTCAGGATCGGCTTGATATACGGGATGATAATCAGGCGGTTTACCTGTCCCTCGGTACAGCCATCCAACTGCGCCGCTTCCAGCAGGTCCGCCGGAACGCCCTTGATGCCCGCATACATCAGCAGCATATGATAGCCCACATACTGCCACAGAATCGGAACGAAGGCTGCCAGCAACGCGGTTTCCTTGTATCCGGTCCATCCGCCCTGGAACGGCAGCTTCGTGGATGTGATCTGCGAGGAAACCCAGCTGAACACCTGCTGCTTGATTCCCAGTGCTTCCAGCGCGGAATTCAGCAGACCGTTTGTTTCATAGATGTTCATCCACAGGCGGCCGATAATAACCGTCGAAATCAGCACCGGCATAAAGAAGATTGACAGGTATGCCCGCTCTCCCCGGATGCCCTTGCTCAGCTTCAGCGCAATAATCAAAGCAATCGGTAGCTGAATAAACACGGAAAACGCGCCCAGCAGCAGGGCGTTGCCAAGTGCGTCACCCATATAGTTGACATTGGTGTACAGAACACCTTTGTCATTCATCAGCTGCGGGCTGAAAAGCTCAATATAGTTGTTCAGTCCGACAAACGTCATGTCAGAACCGGAGATTGCCTTGAAATCATGCAGGCTGTAGTTCACCGACATAATGATTGGCGCAATCAGTATACCGACAAACAGGAGCAGTCCCGGCAGCAGAAAGGCGAAAATGTTCAGCCTGTAAGAAAGCGTTCTCTTCATCTTACATAATCCTTTTCAACAAAAGAGGGAGACGGCCCTCTCGGAATATCCCTCGCAGGGCCGTCTCCGGATTGATCTGTTCAGATCTCAGACTGTGTAAATCCGATTACTGGAGAGTAGCCGTCAGGCCTTCGACGAACTGCGCGCCGTCGATTTCGCAGCCGTAAACCTTGGACACATAATCCAGGTAAATGTTGGCGGGGTCAGCGCTCATCGCGGTGTCGCCGAACAGAACCATACCATCGGCAGCAGCAACGATCTCGGACACAGCAACCACCAGGGGCTTCACGTCGCTGATGTCATAGTCCGGCGTCCAGGCCGGCAGTCCGGAACCTGTCAGGTAGCCGGCTTTGCAGATTTCACGGCCCAGTTCGAACGCGATCTGCGCGGCGAACTCAGGATCCTTGGCATTGGTGGAAACCGCCAGAGAGTCGGACGGTCCGCCGATAACCTGGCCATAGGTGGCCTTCTCGCTGTCGATCACAGGGAACAGCGCAACCTTGAAGTTCTCACCGGCGTCATTGATTTCACCGGCGTTCCAGGTGCCGTTCTGATAGAAGGCGTAGTTGCCAGCGATGAAGTTGGCCTTGATCTGGTCGTTGCCCAGGGTCAGGCCGTCCGCCGCGAAGTATCCCTTGGTCACCATTTCCTGGAAGATATCAACCGCCTTGGCGATCGCTTCGTCGTTCCAGGACTCTTCACCGGCGAAGATGGCATTCAGCTTTTCATAGCCGATGGTCTTCTCGATGATGGGCTCGAGGTATTCGGTCACGCACCAGGTTTCGGTACCGGCGCAGCCGAAGGGGGTGATGCCGGCGGCCAGCAGGTCGTCGCAGCACTTGATCATGTCGTCAAGGGTGGAGGGGATTTCTTCCCAGCCAGCCTTGGCCAGCAGATCCATGTTCGCAAACATAGCCACGATGTTCATGGTCAGCGGCACAGCATAGTGATCCTTGTTCTCGCCGTAGGAGGCATTCTGCATCATGACTTCGGGGAGCTGATCCGCGAAGGCCTTGTATGCATCATTCAGGCAGTACACATTGCCCTGCGCAGCGAAGTCGCCGCAGAAGGCGCCAGCCCAGGTGAAGAAGATGTCCGGCAGCGTGGTCGGATCAGACATAGCAGTCTTGATCTTGGTCTTGTACGCGTTGTTCTCGGTAGCTTCCATCTCGATCTTCAGGCCGGGATGAGCCGCTTCGACAGCCGCGATAGCCGCTTCATAAGCGGGACGGTTTGCGTCGCTCTCAGTAGCGATGCTCCACAGGGTAATGACCTTTTCTTCCGCTTCAGCGAAAACGGAGGTCAGGGACAGCAGCATAGCAGCCGCCAGAACCAGGGCAACCAGCTTTTTCATGATGGGGTTCCTCCTTTTTATTTTCGCGGCAAAGCCGCAATATTCTCAAACAGCGCACCCGCTGTTATCGACTGTTTTTCCATTCTTTTTCATGCCAGCAAATCAGCACAAAACGGCAAAATATCATTCCGATTCGGCACTTTCAACGCAAGAGACAGTATAACCTCCGAAAATTGTTTTTGCAAGCACAAAATGTAGGATTTGCATACTTTCTTCCCCTTTTTGCACATGACTTCAAAGTTTCGGTATCGTTATCATACCTTGTAAACCAACGTTTGTTAATT
>LVAV01000081.1 GCA_001604185.1 Clostridiales bacterium Firm_16
TGAGGCTTTGATTCTCAATATGATCGCATGAAAAACAACACAGAAACAACGGAAAGATGATTATCTATCGGAAATCATATTCAGCTGCCGCGGAATCCGGTTCGGGCGTCGGTGTCACGAATACATCATAATGGGAATAGTCATCTTCGGAATAATACCCTTCGTAGGCTTCACCGATCTCTTCATCCGGGATATAGACATTTTCTTCTTCACGGACTGTCAGGATATCATATCCGTCCCATGAATCCTTGTACGGAAAGATAATGGTCATGACAAGCCAGTTCTGTCCGGTTCCGTAACGGTTCGGAAAATAATTATAGTAAATGCGCGGCGCATTCCCTTTTTCCGTGTAAATTTCTTCACCGAATGAATTGTCCGGATTTGCGGCCGCCTGACGGGCTTTTTCAGCCGGAATGCTGACTGCGTCCGAGGAATCCGCGTTGTCCGGAAACAGCGCACGAAGAAATGAAGAGGCGATCACGGGAAAACGGCTGACATCCCGGACGATCAGTTCCAGTGAATCCAGGGTATCATAACTCATCATCACAGTGATCTCAACGTCTTCCGGTATATCTGCATCATCGGAAAGCGTTATTCCGAGAACAGCAAATCCCCCGAATATTTCAAAACACCGGTTAACGGGCATTTCTCCCTCTTGTGTCAGATATGAATTTACGCTTTCAATATACTGCTTCAGCACCTTCTCACCGGTTGTTTCGTCAGGCCACTCTATGCCGGCAGAAGCAGCATTGCAGATCAGAATAAACGCAGCCAGCAGAAGGAAGAAACGTCTGATTACCATTCAGTCTTGTCCTCTTCAATCTTTTTTTCCCGGATTTCAATACTTTTGCAGATCAGCTCCACAGCACCATTGATTCCCATTACGCCGGTATCCACGCAGAGATGATAATTGTCGACACTGCCCCAGGTACCGGTTGCATAATAATTGTAATAGGAAGCACGCTGCTTGTCGGCTTTGCGGATACTTTCCTCGGCATCAGCCGGATCAATTCCGTAGATATTGACAATCCGGCGGATTCTTTCCTCATTGGATGCCTTAATGAAAATATTGATCACATTGGGATGATCCCGCAGAACATAGTCGGCACAGCGGCCGACGATAACGCAGGGTCCTTCATCTGCAATCCGGCGGATTGTGTCGAACTGTGCAAGAAAAATCCTGTGGTTCAGCGGAATGTCCAGATACATGCTCATTTCGGAACGAGCCTGATATCCGCCGAGCATGGAGAAAAGCCCGCGTTTTTCCTGCTTCTCATCATAATTTTCCATCACTTCCTGGCAGATTCCGCTGTCTTTGGAAGCTTCGACAAGCAGTTCCTTGTCATAAAACGGAATTCCGAGCCGTTCGGAAAGCAGTTTCGCGACGTATCGCCCACCGGATCCGTATTGGCGTCCCACGGTAATGATCGGTTGAAATTTCATCGTCATTCCACCCTTTCCGTCTATTGTTTTGTCCCGGTAATATATAAATTCGGAATAAATCCGGTTTTTCCTCCCGGAATCATCGGCTTGTTTTTCAACTCTATTCGTGATATTCTTCATCCTGTACCGGGTTCAGCCGGACAAGGCCCGGACAATTGGAGGAAATATGAAAACGCCTGTAAATCGCCGCACTCTGAAACAGCATCTGACCTATAACTGGTGGAAATATCTCCTTTTACTTGTGATCGGAGTATTTGGCGTGGATTTGCTGTATACTGTGACTGCTCCGAGGATTCCGGATGACCGGAAAGTGGATTTTTTCATATACGGAAATGTGGACCTTGAAAAACTCACCGAATATACGGAAAAGGTCCGCCTCGAAGAGATGCCCGATCTGGAAACCATTCAGATTGTTACGCTGTATATGGATGACCAGTATGGCCCCATGCAGCTGATGACCTATATTGCTGCTGGTGAAGGAGACGTCTATCTGCTGTCCCGTGAGGACTTCCTTTCACTGGCTTCAGAAGATGCTTTTGTTCCGCTGGAGGAAGATCCTGCCCTGATGGAGACGCTGAGCGGTGTGGATTTGCAGCGCGGTTGGCGGAAAAATACAGAGACCGGAGAGAATCATCTCTACGGTATTCCGCAGGACAAACTCCCAGGTCTCATCAATTATGTATACTGCGAAAATGGATTTCTCTGCGTTCTGCACAGCAGCAAGAATGAAGAAAACGCCAAGACCTTCCTGAATATTCTCTGCAGGGATACGCTTCAGGCTGCTGTTTCGGAAGCGGCCGGTGAGTGAGATTTCCGGCAGGATTATTCTCCGCGGATTCCCTTTGCTATTTTTTCGGCAAGTTCTTCTTCCTGTTCGGTGAACCTTCGTGCGGGATCATAATAAACAGGTGCTGCAACCTTGAATAAATGCTTTTTCCGGTCGATATGAACCGGATATAGTTTCAGTGCGCGTCCGCTTGCACGGTACCACATCTCCCCGATCCGAAGCCAGCTGGTATTGATCCAGTTATGATGTGTCAGCCATCCGCTTGGCTGCTCCGGGAAAATAATGAGATAATCGTCCTTCTGGAGGGTACGGATACTCTGCCGGAGTGTCAGCATAATCCGCTGGTCGTGATAAACAGGGATATACTGGACGCTGCGCAGCACGGGAGGCAGGATAGCGGCGGCAATATAGGGGACAGTAACGTTCAGGAGCGGTTCAAACAGATTGCCGGGCTTCCACCAGTAATCCTGGCGGACATATGCCGGAACCTCCCTGGCTTCCAGCATTCCGTTGTTGATCCAGGGATGGGACCGGTCTCTCATCGGGAATTTTGCACACATATCCACCGGACCGATCGCGCCCACATGATTGGCGACAAACACACAGGGTCCTTCTTCAAAAGGGACCTCCCACTCGGTGGTCATCCGATGCGAAAAAGTACGGATCATTGCGCTTGCAAACTTATAAAACCGTTTACCCATCAGTCACCCGTCCTTCAGCTGTAGGTTTATCAGTTGTTTCTCGTATAGTTGGGAGATTCTTTGGTGATGGAGATATCATGCGGATGGCTTTCGGCAAGGCCGGCATTGGTAATCCGGATAAATTCGCTGTTTTTCCGCAGATCGTCCACAGTCTTTGCACCGCAGTATCCCATACCGCTGCGCAGACCGCCGACCATCTGGAAAATGGTGTCTGCAAGTGTTCCCTTGTACGGTACACGGCCTTCCACGCCTTCAGGAACAAGTTTCTTTGCACCTTCCTGGAAATAGCGGTCCTTGGATCCTACGGCCATGGCACTCAGGCTGCCCATTCCGCGGTATACCTTAAAGGAACGTCCCTGGTAGATTTCCATTGCGCCGGGAGATTCCTCCGTACCGGCCAGCAGACTGCCGAGCATGACGCAGCTGCCGCCTGCGGCAATTGCCTTTGTAATATCTCCGGAGTATTTGATTCCGCCGTCGGCAATAACACGGATACCGTATTTGTCGGCCTCTTCGGCACAGTCGGAAACCGCGGTAATCTGGGGAACACCGATACCGGCAATAACCCGCGTGGTGCAGATGGATCCCGGACCGATGCCGACTTTGACACAGTTGACACCGGCGGAAATCAGGTCGTGGGTGGCGGCAGCAGTGGCAACATTGCCGGCAAAAAGCGTGATATCGGGATATCTGGAACGAATGGCTTCCACCTGGCGGAGTACGCCCAGGCTGTGTCCGTGGGCGGTATCAATATTGATAACGTCAACCTTTGCTTCAAGCAGTGCGTCAATGCGCTCAAAAACATCTTTTGTCACACCGACTGCAGCACCGCACAGAAGGCGTCCGTTTGCATCCTTGGCGCTGTTCGGATATTTGGATGTCTTTTCAATATCCTTGATGGTTATCAGTCCGCGCAGATAGCCGTCCTTGTCCACAATCGGAAGCTTTTCGATACGGTGGGAAGCAAGAATCCGTTTGGCGTCTTCCAGTGTAGTGCCTTCCGGAGCGGT
>LVAV01000082.1 GCA_001604185.1 Clostridiales bacterium Firm_16
ATTACAGGACGGGAAGATATGCGGAATGCCGCAATGCTGCAGTGGAATTACGCGCTTGGAATGAACGCGCTTGATCTGTGTTTTGTAACCGGACTCGGAGAGAAATCAGTCATGAATCCGCATCACCGTCCTTCCGGCGCGGATGGAATTGATGCTCCTGTCCCCGGACTGATTTCCGGAGGACCGAATAAATGCTTCCCCTATCCCTCCAGTAAGGAACGGCTTGGAAATGCTCTTCCGCCTGCAAAGTATTATCTGGATGAAACGCCATCGGCAGATACCAACGAAATTGCGATTTACTGGAATTCTCCAACCGTATTCGTTGGAGCATTCATGAATGCTCCGAACCTTAAAGATTGATTCCGCCACCCCCCGACACATGAAAGGAGAGCTGAACATGAAGAAAAGAGTCATGGGAAAACTGGGGATTTCTTCCTCCGCATTTGGCCTGGGCTGTATGCGTTTTAACGGTCCTGCCTCCGGAGACAGTGTCATTGATGAACAAAAGGCCGTCTCACTGATCCGCCGCGCGATTGACGGAGGTGTTACCTATCTGGATACAGCATATGTTTATCTGGACAAAACCTCTGAAATTGTTCTTGGTAAAGCCCTGCTGGACGGTTATCGGGAACGTGTTACCATTGCCACAAAAATGCCTGCGGAAGCAGTGCATAATCGCGAAGAAATGGAAGCCCTGCTGGATACCGAGCTGAAAAAACTGCAGACGGATCACATTGATTTCTACCTGATGCATGGAATCAACCGGGAAAAATGGGAATATTTCAAATCAATCGGGGCGCCGGAATTTTTCGACGATATGAAAAAGGCCGGCAAAATCCGGTACAAATGTTTTTCCTTCCATGGTCCCTATGATCAGTTTGAATATATCCTGAACGATAATGACTGGGACATGGTTCAGATTCAGTACAATTTTATGGACATCAACAATCAGGCCGGAACCAGAGGGCTGGAGCTGGCCGGAAGCAAAGGGATTCCGGTGGTTATCATGGAGGGTTTGCTTGGCGGACGTCTGGCGAAGGCTCCGCAGAATGTACAGGCGCTCTATGATGCTTTTCCGGTTAAAAGATCTGCCGTTGAATGGGCTTTCCGCTGGCTTTGCAATCATCCGGCTGTTTCTGTGGTGCTTTCCGGTTGCAATGAACCTGAACAGATTGATGAAAACCTCCGGATTTTCGATACTGTGGAAGCCGGCATTATGACTCCGGATGAACTGAAACTGATGGATGATGTCCGATCTGCATATATCAGCCGAACCAAAATAGGCTGTACCGGCTGTCGTTACTGTATGCCTTGTCCGAACGGAGTGAATATTCCCGGAATCTTCTCATCGTGGAATAATGTTTCGCTGTACGATACGGATCCAAAGGACAGCTGGGAACTCGGTTTTATCCTGAAAAACGGTGCAGGAGCCGATAAATGTGTCGGATGCGGTGCGTGTGAAGCTGCCTGTCCGCAGCATCTGAATATCATTGAATCCCTTCAGCTCGCCTGGAAAGACCTGAAGCAGGGATAATCATTGACGTGTATCAGAATCAAACCCGGAATCCTTTCATGGATTCCGGGTTTCTATACATATTTCCTGAACAGCGCTACCAGCCTTCCCTTCCGGGTTTCACGTTCAATACCTTCGTATTTTCCTTTTCCGAACCCCCGGATGGATATGATATCTCCGGGATGAAGCTTCATGCTTCGGTCTTCCGCTGCCCGGCCGTTCACGAATATTTTTCCGGAAGAAAACATCGGGCTGATCCGGCTGCGGCTGATACCGGAAAATTCGGCGGCCAGTGCATCCAGCCGTTCAGAAGCGGCATTGACATAAACCGTCTCAAACCTCGGAACCAGTTCTTCATCATCCGGAGTTCCGGCAGCTGTACGGACAGCTGTTTTCCGGATACCGGTCAGTTCCCGGAGCAGGATCTCCGCCACATGTTCCAGACAGATGATTGATGCCTTCCTGTCGCGTACAATAATATCGCCGATCGTTGACCTTTCAATTCCAAGGCCCATTACGGCACCCAGATAATCCCGGTGGGACAGTTCCTCGGAAAATTTGACATTCTGCGGTTCAACACGGATAATCCGGATCGGAATGGGTTCCGGATCCCCGTATTCATCTGTGCCGGCTGCAAGGATCCTTCGTTCGGCGTTTTCGTGCCCGCCTTCAAAAGTCCATTGAAAAGACGCCGCGGAAGGATGGCGCGAAAAATCATCCTGTTCCGCAGGCGTCAGAAATGATGAATAATACCGGCGTCCGCTTTTTTCCGCGCGCCTGCAGATATCCAGCAGATGGCGGATATTTTCTTCGGATTCGTTCATGAAACTAGGTTTTCAACTCCCGTCGGCATTTCAGGCATTTGAATCTTCATCGTTCGTATGTTTGATACCGCTTACACTGCTGACAGCGGATACAGCACAGATAATCACCGCAAATACGGCAACCGCAATCACAACACTGACGGCGACAATAACTCCGGTTTCCATTTCAATCCCCCGCAAAAATATTTCATCAGTATTATGCGTTATTCCGGCGGATTTTTCAACAGTAAATCAAGGCGGTTTTGATTAATTGTTTCAGTATATTTACATGAAGCTGAAAACAGGCTAAACTGTTTCCGGATCAGGAAGAGAGGAGATTCCGCATGGGTTCACGTTTTGCTTGCCAGGCCTCAGCGGCCTTTGGTCTGGAAGGACTCGTTGCTGAAGAACTTCGTTCGCTTAATATGGCGGATGTTTTGTCTGAAAACGGAGATGTACGTTTTTCCGCTGATGCTGAGGAGCTGTTCCGCTGCAATCTGTTTCTTCGGTATTGTGATCGGGTATTTGTGGTGATGGCGGATCAGAAATGTGTCACATTTGATGAGCTTTTCCGTCTTGTAAATTCAATACCGTGGGAAGATTATGTTTCAGGGAATGAGGCCTTCAATATTTCAGCAAAATGTGCACGCAGCCGGCTGATGAGCCCGAGGGACTGTCAGTCCATTGCAAAAAAGGCGCTGCTTGAACGTCTGAAGGAAAAAACAAAGCTCCGGATATTTCCGGAGAACGGACCTTCTTTTCCGGTTCTCGTTTCCGTTCATTCCGACCGGGTCCGGATTTTACTGAACACCTCGGGTGATGCGCTTTCCCGCCGCGGATATCGGACGTGGAACGGTGAAGCCCCCCTTCGGGAAACCCTTGCCGCCGCATTGGTGCGGCTGAGCCCCTGGAAACCCGGAATGCCTTTGTATGATCCATGCTGCGGAACCGGAACCATTCTCACGGAAGCTGCGTTGATTGCTTCGCATCGCTGTCCGGGCATTTCCCGTCATTTCGCAATGGAGCAGTTTCACTTCTGCCGAAGCCTTGACTTCACTTTTTTAAGGAAAACGGCCGAAGAATCATTCTGCCCGGATCTGATTTCCGATATCTCCGGTTCGGACATTGATCCGGGACCGTTGAAACTCGCTTTACGCCATGTACATCAGGCCGGCCTGGATG
Source organism: Clostridiales bacterium Firm_16 (assembly GCA_001604185.1). Classification (GTDB taxonomy): domain Bacteria; phylum Bacillota; class Clostridia; order Saccharofermentanales; family Saccharofermentanaceae; genus Scatonaster. The sequence goes on from LVAV01000082.1 coordinate 3,499, forward strand.
GTCGGATTTCACTTTCCGTTCTTCCCCTTCAGGAGGTCAGCCTGTCTTCTGAAAACGGTGTTTTTATCTGCAATCCTCCTTATGGGGAACGCCTGAGTGATCAGGCGGCGTCCAGAACCCTGTACCGTGATTTGCACGCTCTGAAAAGCCGGCATCCTTCCTGGTCACTTTGTGCAATTTCTTCCGATCCCGGATTTGAGCGGGCATTTGGCCTTCGCGCAGACAAAAAGAGGCGTCTTTATAACGGACGCCTGGAATGCACATATTATATTTATTACGGAACCAGAAAACCGGTATCGTGCTGAATGTTTTTCAGGATATTGTCCGCCGTCGCTTCTTCCGCAGGGACGGGACGGTAATCATTGATTTTTTCTGTTGACCGTGAGCTGGTCTGAATCGGGATCAGCTCAATTTTAGTTTCAGGATTTTGATTCCCGAAGGATACATAAATCTTTGCAATGACAGCATCATATCCGGTTAAATTGATTGTACCGCCAAAGCAAAGATTCCCAAGGCTGTAAATAACCGGTACATCATCGATAATATCGATCCCCTGGACAATGTGCGGATGATGTCCGATAACCAGGCTGGCTCCCTCCCGTATACAGGTCCGGGCCATGGCCTCCTGCATGGCGCTGTGATTCGGATCGTATTCCCTGCCCCAGTGGCATTGGTAAACGATATATTCGCAGCCCATTTCTTTCAGCTTCTGAATATCCCGTGATATGGTTTTCGGATCTTCCCGGTAAGCGGTTTCGCGGCATCCGCCGAAACCGATCAGGTGTCCT
>LVAV01000083.1:0-141 GCA_001604185.1 Clostridiales bacterium Firm_16
CTGAACGAGGACAAGTCCATTCCGTGCACCGGCTGCCGCTACTGCACGAAGGGCTGCCCGATGAACATCCCGATTCCGGACATCTTCACCGTGGCGAACCGCAAGAAGGGAAGCCCGCATTTCCGCACCGTGCGCGAGTAC
>LVAV01000083.1:188-3907 GCA_001604185.1 Clostridiales bacterium Firm_16
GAAGGCGCCTGTCCGCAGCGCCTGCCGATCATCTCCCTGCTGCAGGACTGCCTGGATATGGAAACGTAATCCCCCGAAACCGCGCACGCCAAAAAAATCATCATATACGGGAAAAATCGTCTTGCACTTTTCCCCGTCCTGTGCTATACTTTCGCCTGCGGCTGAAAACGCCGCAGGCGTCCCATACCTCTGGACGTTAAAGTCGAGGAGACTTCCCCGGGCGACCGGGAAACATACATGAAGCATCAGCATAGCCGGCAAGGCCGCGATTGCTTGCGGATGGTTCATGTGGAAGCTCACCTGAGCATCGTCTCCAGACCCGCAGACGAAAAACGCGGGAAACTCCCCCGGAGAACCTCCGGGACCCAATATGGGGCATTAGCACAGTTGGTAGCGCGCGACATTCGCATTGTCGAGGTCAGGGGTTCGACTCCCCTATGCTCCACAAAGAAATCAGCCACCCATCACGGGTGGCTGATTTCTTTATGCGGACACGGGGTGTCCGCATCCCGGACTTCGATATTGCACTGAATGCATTGGAGAGGGAAAGCCGCCGACGACCTCCGGTGGAGGGAGTTTCGTCGGCGGCTTTCTCGCCCGAAACAAGCGAGCTCGCCAGTGGCGAGTCGCGCCGATTGAGGGCGCGGATCAGGGGCAAACGAAGGAAGCGTCAGCCCGGTGGGCTGTTCTGCGAAGCAGGAAGCGCCCTGAGTTTGTTGGCGCGAAAGGGAGTGTGAAGCTCGCTCCAAGAGCTTCAGACGACCATTGAGCGAACGGAATCGACTCACCGCTGCCATGCGCGGACAGGGGCAAACGAAGGAAGCGTCAGCCCGGTGGGCTGTTCGCCATGTTCTCCACATATGCCTTGAGAAATCGTTGTTCTCAAGGCTTTTCTTTGGTATAATTCTGAACAGAAGAACAGGTAAATCCTGCAAAATACTATAATATTCAATGATGAGAGATAAGCTGTTTATGAAGAAAAGAAACCGCATCATGCTGCTGACGGTGATGATTCTGGCTGCCGTTATCGTTTTTCTGATCATTCGCCTGGCAGGTTCAGGCAGGGATACAGGAGATGAAAACACAATGATGAGCAGTGATGACGAAGTGCAGATTGTTTGGGGTGACAGCACCATGCATCACCAGATGCCTGAATTTGATTATGAAAATGTGAAAGAATACGCATATTACGGTTTTCATGAAGTAAAGCAAGTGCCGCTGGTAAACTTTACTTTTGAAGGAATGGAGACGACTGGCGACCCGATTGTCAGTACGGGCTGCATCCCGGGTGCCGGAAAAATTTCCGGTTCCGGAAGTGCCATGCTGACTGAGGGCCGCTTCGGTCTGGGGAAAGCCCTGCTCTTTTCCGGAACAGATACCTTCCTGTCAGCTCCGGACCTGGGGCAGCTGGATGCGCTGACGATTTCCTGCTGGGTGAAGCTCAGGGACGTGCAGACCCGGGAAAACACAGACTCTCCCAGGGTTTCAGTGCTCCTGGACTCCGCAGCCGGTACAGGGCGGGTAACGCTGAAACTGGTCCATACGGGAATCCCGCCGCATGTTGTTGAAAACTCAGACGAAGTGGATCAGGGCAGCAACAACACAAAGCTTGTTTTTTCCGTGGAAGGAAACGAAGGCGGGACATATGGGCAGGACAGCCTGTATGCTGCAAATCAGCGGTATTACGAATATGAATACACTTTTGCGGACCGGGCAAACGACTGGACCTGCCATCCTTCCGAACACGGCTGGATTCACGTGGCTGTGGTATACAATCCCGGAAATAAAACGGTCACATTTTATAATTCCGGAAAACGGGATTCGGAACAAAGCTTTACCACAGCGGAAGCTCCTGTTCTGAACGGGATCCGGATCGGCGCCGGAAATGAAGCAGGCCAGTGCCTTGACGGCGCCGTGGATGATATCCGGATTTATGGCGAAGCACTTGGCGCGGAAGACATAGAGGCACTGGGAGATTTTGAGAGGGATATGTGGGCCTGCCGCACGGCCGGAAGCTGGCAGGAAAGCCCGACGGTATACTATGTGGACGGTGAAAAAGGAGACGACGGCAATCCCGGAACAAGGGAAGCGCCGTTTGCCACGATCCGGAAAGGAATTGAATCGGTACAGAAACCCGGTACGCGGGTCGTGATCGCACCGGGGCTCTACAGGGAGGCCGGTATTGAACTCACGGCGGGCGGTACAGAGCTTCAGCCAGTGATCATAGAAGCGGAGAAGCCCGGAGAGACAGTCGTTACAGGTACGACCGTTCTCGGGGACTGGAAGGCGGCCGACCGGTCCGACGTGTATGTTCACGGATGGAACCGCAATTTCCCTGTATATGTTACATCCGGCAATGAATTTGCCTGCCGTACGGATATGCTGTATATCAACGGCCGGCCGATGAAGCCGGTATCCGGGCTGCCGAAACTGCAGATGAACAGCTATTACCTGGATACGGAAAAAAACTGCATATATGTGATGACGCGGAAAACACCGGACAGTTTTATCGCGGAAGTTCCGGACCTGGGCATAGACGGGGGAAATAACCGGGAAGCGTACCTGATGAATTGCAACAGCCATGAATATGTGGTGCTTCGCGGGCTGACGTTTACCGGCTGTGCCACAACGATCCATTCCGGCATGGTCAAAACAGGTACGGCCAGGCACATGCTGATTGAGGACTGTACTTTCAATAATGCCAACGGCCAGGGACTGGAGATTGAACATGGTACCGGGGAAAGAATCGCGGAAGATATCATGATACGCCGATGCCGGTTTGACCGTAACGGGTACGGGGCGATCCAGGCCGGATTCCGCTCAATGAATATTGTGATTGAAAACTGTGAGTTTACCCGTACGGGCTGGAAAGTGGACTGGGGCGAATACAACGCGCCTGACCCGGCTACCATGAAAATGATGTTCATGAAGAATGTGATTGTCCGCCGGAACCGCTTTGCCGGCAACCATGACAACGATCTGTGGTTCGACAACTCCAACTGGAACGTGGATATCAACGGAAACAGTTTCACCGGCAATGAAACGGAAATCAGTGTCCATACAGAAATCAATCCCTTCGGAATCCAGATCCGCAATAATTCCGGGGGAGGAATTCGCTTCGGCAATTCGGAAGGAACGATCATTACCCATAATATCCTGGCGACCCGCAGTCATCCGCTGATCACATACTGGGGAAACGAGGTGCGGTATGACGGTAATAACCGGGGCAGAATCAACCAGGGCGGGCCGGGCCTTTCCTGGAAGGATACGTTTTTGACAGACAACACTTTCATTTTGCCTGGGCCTCAAACGAAAGCGTTTGACCTTCCTCCCTATGAATCGTTTTACCGGATGACGGCATCCGGCAACAGGTTTCTTGCGGGGAAGGTAAAAAAACACGACAGCGTCTTCTCCGTCCGCGGCAAGAATGTCCGCTATGATGATTTTATCCGGGCTGTCGGAGATGAGTCCGCCAGCTTCGTTGAAGATCCCTTCAGGGAACGTGAAAAGGCAGCCATAGGGTTCAGGGAGAACGCCTCCGTTTCGAATGCGGCGGGATTGCCCAACTATATTCCTGTCGTCCTGTCTGAACCGATGGAAAAGCCGGTCAGCGTTTCCTACATTCTTTGGAATGCTGATACGGGTGAGGAAATCCGCAGGGGAGTACTGGACTTTGATCCGTATCAATGTGAAAAAGGGATTTATATCGGAGAGGGCGG
>LVAV01000084.1 GCA_001604185.1 Clostridiales bacterium Firm_16
AAATCGGTTTCAAGTGGGGACAAGGGTTCGATACAGAAGATGACCTCTCGGCTTTTCAAGGTCGGAACGAGACTTTGGAACACCTCAACAGCATAAGCAGACGCTTCATCTCGTGATACCCCTTCCGGCAGATTACGCTGCTTAGGAGAGCCGAATACTATCACGCTTCCCCCGATATCCGCACAAAGATGAATCAACTCGACCAGATAATCCGCCGTCTGATTTCGGACGGATCTTTCCTGCGAAGTAATATGCAAGCCTGTCGTGTGCGCAAGGCACCAATGAAGTCCCACAACCTGTAAGCCCGCATTTTCAACTGTAGCCCGGATAGAATCGCGATCCATCGGCAGAAGTTGGGCTACAGGTTTCCCAAGAGTAAACGGAGCAACCTCAAGGCCTGTATATCCGGCTCTGCCGGCCACTTCGCAGATATCCTGGAGTGACCATCCTTCGAATATCTCATTGCAGATAGCGAACTTCACTTCATTCCTCGAACAAAGGCCCGTTCCCTGTTGGAAACGGGCCTTTACTTGTATCTATGTCATATTAGACAAGTGCAGATAGTTTTCCTGCTAGTCTGTGCTACAAAGCTTATCTGCAAAATAGGAGTCATAAGCGCCCAAATCGAGGAAGCCATGGCCGCTCAAGTTGAAGAGAATCACTCTTTCTTTACCCTCTTCGGTGGCTTGGTTTGCCTCGTTTATCGCCTGCAGAATCGCATGAGCTGACTCTGGCGCGACAACAATTCCCTCAGACCGAGCAAATGTCAGGGCCGCTTCAAAGATATCCAACTGATCGACCGCAACCGCCTCGGCTAATCCCTTCTCAACTATCAAGCTTACCAGCGGGGCCATGCCGTGATATCGTAGTCCGCCGGCATGAATTGCTGGCGGGATGAAGTCTGGCCCAAGTGAGTGCATTTTGAGCAGCGGAGTCATCTTAGCGGTATCGCCGAAGTCATACTTGTATGCTCCAGATGTCAACGTGGGGCAAGCTTTCGGCTCAACTGCAACCGCACGAACGTCCTTGCCGGCTATCTTGTCGGCCATAAACGGCATCACGATGCCGCCGAAGTTACTTCCTCCGCCGACACATCCGATCACAACATCCGGATAGACTCCAGCCATTTCCAATTGCTTCTTGGCTTCCAAGCCAATTATAGTCTGATGCAAAACCACATGGTTTAGCACGCTGCCCAATGAGTATTTAACGTCGTCGTGCGCCAGGGTATCTTCAATTGCTTCGCTGATCGCAATGCCAAGGCTTCCTGGGCAGTCGGGATCGTTCATAAGTACCTGTCGGCCGAATTCGGTCTTCTCGCTGGGACTGGGATAAACCTCTCCCCCAAACGTATGCATCATAGACCTTCGATAGGGCTTGGCCTGGTAACTGCACTTAACCATGTATACGGTGCAGCCGATCCCAAAGAAATTGCAAGCAATCGACAGTGCCGCTCCCCACTGACCCGCCCCCGTCTCAGTCGCTATGCGAGTGGTGCCTTCGAGTTTGTTGTAGTATGCCTGCGCAATAGCGGTATTGAGCTTATGGCTGCCGGCAGGGCTTGTCCCCTCGTATTTATAGAAAATCTTGGCGGGCGTTTTCAGAGCCTTTTCCAAACCCACGGCCCTATACAGAGGGCTGGGGCGCCAGAGCGCCAGTTTCTCCAATACAGGTTCGGGAATCTTGATCCATCTCTGCGTGCTCATCTCCTGCTCGAGTACCCCCATCGGGAAGATGGGCGCTAGGTCCTCTGGCTTGCAGGGCTGCTGAGTCGCCGGATGCAACGGCGGTGGCGGCGGTTCCCCGAGATCGGCGGCGATGTTATACCACTCTGTCGGGATATCGCTTTGGTTCAACAAGAACTGGCGTCGCTCCATTTTGAGCCTCCTTTATCGGCGTGGTGTATGTAAGGTTGCTGTATTTCATTATAGGCTGCATTCACATCTTAAGCAAGTGTCAAATACACATAACAGAAATTATTTTTATTAAGAAACTTGCACGTGAATGAAGCGAATCTTGTGATGATAGGGGTGTTTTCGTCCGATAATCATCAGTGGAGGAGCTTTGAAATGTGGATTACCCTTGCAATTGTATGGCTGGTCGGGTGCGTGTCGCTTTATTACTATCTATACGCTACCGCAGCGGAGGCGCCCCAAGACAAGTGCTTCGACTGCGAACTCTCTGACTGCTCCGATTGTCCCCATCAAATTGCAACTGCCGAAAAGAAAGTCGCCTGATTATCTTCGCCAGACGATCAAACAGCCCGCATTTCATTTGAAACGCGGGCTGACTTATAAATCACAACTTTCTAGCGCGCCATCGGCACGACATAAGCAACCAGGGCGCTTGT
>LVAV01000085.1 GCA_001604185.1 Clostridiales bacterium Firm_16
ATCTGGGAATTACCCTGCTTCCCCAGGCCGGAGTGGCTTTGGGAATGTGTGCTACAGCCTATCGTATGCTTGGCGGTACGGAAGGTACATTGATCCGGAATATTGTTTTATTTGCTGTACTGGTGTACGAGCTGATCGGTCCGAGCCTGACGAAGATAGCATTGACTAAAGCCGGAGATATTCAGGCAATACCGGCAGAAGTTGCTAACAGACGAAAAAAGAGCCTTGAAAAAAATACAAAGCCGGTCCCACCCGCTTTCAACAAATAATCTTTACTTCCTTTTTTCCTTGTTTCAAATGATTCTGTATGATAGACTGTAAACAGTAGGATGGAACGTTACAGACCGAACTGAATAGAAAGCGAGTGATACCCTTGGGATTCAGACACAAATTCCGAGAGCTGCGTGAAAAACGAGGAATATCACCCGCAGCAGCAGACGAAATCTTCGGCCTGATGCGCGGAACATGCAGCAACTGGGAGAACGGCTTCTCAGAACCAGAAGAAGAACTCATGGAAGATATCGCGAGATTCTTCGGAGTTCGGATTCATGAACTGACCGAGGAGGCTTAACGGCCTCCTTTTTTGAAGAAACACTATTTGAGATTCTCGACCATATGAAACCCTCCACGAAGGATGATGATCGTGCAGAATATCGGAAAGCTTTACCTGATTACCGAACAACAGGAAGGAACCCTTGCATGAAGATCGTAATTGCCTGTGATGTCCTCGGAGAAGAGAATAACGGAACCACAATTGCCGCGATGAACCTGATCCGCTTTCTGAAAAAGCGAGGACATGAGGTTCGGGTAATCTGTCCGGATGAGGATCGCCGGGGAGAGAAAGATTTCTTTGTTGTCCCGCAGCTGAATGTCGGCCCGTTGAACGCGTATGTCCGGAAAGTCGGTGTTTCAATCGCTGTCTCCGACAACTATGTCCTGGAGCAGGCCATCCGGGACGCGGATGTCGTTCATATCATGACGCCGTTCTTCCTCGGCAAAGCTGCCCTGGATTATGCCAGAGATGAAGACATTCCGGTGACGGCAGGTTTTCACTGCCAGGCTGAAAACATCACCAGCCATCTGCACCTGATGAACAGTCAGCTGATCAATAATCTGACCTACAAAGCCATGTATCAGCTTGTCTACCAGTATGTTGATGCAATTCATTACCCGACTCAGTTTATTCGGGATATTTTTGAAAAGGAAGTCGGAAAAACAAACGGTTATGTGATTTCCAACGGCGTAAACAGCCGGTTTAGGAAAATGAAAACGGAGCGTCCTGAAGCCTGGAAGGATAAGTTCGTCATCCTGTTCACAGGACGCTACGGATACGAGAAGTCCCATAAGGTACTGATTGACGCCGTAAAGGAATCAGTACATGAAAAAGAGATCCAGCTGGTTTTTGCCGGAGAAGGTCCCCTGCACGATGAACTTGCTGCCTATGCAAAAAAGCTGACCAATCAGCCTGTTATGGAATTCTTTTCCCGGGTCGAGATGCTTCAGGTGATCAACAGTGCTGATCTGTATGTTCATCCCGCGGAAGTTGAAATCGAGGCAATTTCCTGTCTGGAGGCGATCTCCTGCGGGCTGGTCCCCGTGATTGCGGATTCACCGAGAAGCGCAACCCGGTTCTTTGCGCTGGATGATAATAACCTTTTCCATTTCAATAATCCGGCAGATCTGGCCAGCAAGATTGACTACTGGATTGTTCATCCTGAGGAAAAAGCAGAATACAGTGAAAAATACCTGGGATACACACAGCAGTTTAAACAGGAACATTGTATGATGGAAATGGAAAAAATGATTCTTGAAACGATTACAACACATAAAAAGTTAAGCCGGTGAAAACCTGCCGGTAAGCAGTCTCTGATACTTTGCGGTGCATTATCCTTTACGAGGAAAGTGTTCCATCGCTTTCCGGGCAATGATCTCATGACCCGCTTCATTGGGATGAATCCCGTCTTCACAGATCAGGGACGGATAGTCCAGTTCTTCCAGCATCCAGGCTCTGGCGTCTGCCAGATGGCAGCCGCATTCTGCCGCGGTATTTCGTACGGCAATCGCGTATCGTTCCTGCCATCTGGAAATGCTCTCCGGATCGTTCCGAAGATACTTCAGGATCCGGTCAGCATCCCGTCTCTTTGAAACCCAGCGGTAATACCGGCCTGACATGAGCGGCAGCGGTGTGACAAGTATCGGATCAAGATTCCGGTCCCTTGCTTCCTGTACAAACTGCTTCAGAAGATTCCTGAACTCAGCCAACGGAGTTTTACCGTCATGGAAATGATCCGGATCCTGTGAAACCGCGTCCCAATCCAGATCACAGTCATTGCCGCCGAATTCAATAACGCATGGATTTCCGGGGTCAGTCTTCGTGTTACGGAAGCATTCCAGTCCCTGGCTGACCGTATATCCGTGAACCGCGTAATTACGAATGGGATATCCGCCGCGTTTCATCAGCCGGATGCATCCTGCCCTGGAAACCCTGTAGTTTTCTGATTCATCCAGGACAATCCCCTGCGCCGCGGAATCGCCGAAAAGACAGATCTCATTCATCAGATTCTTATCTCCAATATTGCTTAATCTGGTTTTCTTAACCAGATTAAAACGTTTGTATTAATTTGTCAAGCAGTATTATTGATTTGCTTGTTCGTTTGTGATATCTTGGAGAAAACAGACGGAGGTACTGTTCCATGACGCATGATGAAATCCTGAAACGGCTGGAAGGTTGCCGCCTTCCGGAGTGGGATGAACTTCCGGATTTCGGCCTGTATATGGATCAGCTGGTAACCTATGTGGCGAGGACTTTCCCCGGTATCAGCGGAAGGCTCGATCTGACGTCCAGCATGATCAACAACTACGTCAAAGCCGGCCTGATTGACAAGCCAACCGGGAAAAAATACAGCCGGGAAGCACTGGCACAGCTGTTGATGATCAGCCTGATGAAAGTATCCACACCACTTGATGTGATGAATAAGATCCTGCATCCGGAAAGCGGAACAGAAACGAAAGAGATGTACTGTTCCTTTGTAGCCACACAAAGGCGTGTTAAAAATGAGATCATCGCAAAAGGAAACATTCCTGCCCTGGATTATGCGCTTGAGTCCGCTTCACTGCAACTTGCTTTGCGTTTGCTGACAGACTAATCAAAGCATCGAACGGGGAATATTACCTGTGGAATACCTGATTCGGCTCGTACTTCTGTTTTTCGCATATTCTTTTGCCGGCTGGTGTATTGAGGTAATCCTCAAGTTCATTCAGTACCACCGGTTTATTAACCGTGGCTTCTTTACCGGGCCGATCTGCCCGATTTACGGATCGGGAGCGGTACTGATTACCATCACGGTTGAAATCCTGACCCCTTATGAATCTGCATACGGAACTACATTTTTGATTTCTTTTCTACTGTGCGGACTGATCGAGTATTTTACAAGCTGGTTCATGGAAAAACGGTTTCATGCCAGGTGGTGGGATTACAGTACGAAGCCGATGAACCTGCACGGACGGGTCTGGATCGGAAACCTGATCCTGTTCGGAATCGGCGGAGTTGCCATTATCCATCTGATCAATCCGTTCCTGTATTCCATAATCAGCAAAATACCAATAACTGCAAAGGGAATGCCGAATATCACGCCTCATGTGTGCCGTCATACCTACTGCAGCATTCAGGCTCGGGCAGGCATGTACCCGAAGACGCTGCAGTATCTGATGGGGCACAGCGACATCGGAGTGACGATGAACACGTACACGCACCTGGGCCTCGAGGACGCACTTGAGGAAGTGGGGCGGATGCAGGAATTGGAAAACGCCAGGAAAGAGCAGGAAAAACTGGCGGGCAAGAAGGAAGAAACCAGGGTGAGCAAGAGGATGTTCCGGGTAGGATAACTGGACAGCGAATTTGACTCCGGCTGCGAAAAGTGGCCGGTTTTTTTGTTGCCCGGGGAGCGCTGCATATGGTATTCTTGAAGCAGAAATTCCGGTAGTAGAAAAAGGTCGTT
>LVAV01000086.1 GCA_001604185.1 Clostridiales bacterium Firm_16
CGGCAGAGAATCTGGGATACGACGTACCGGGGCATTTACCCGGACGATGTTATTGATGATTTCGATTATGACCGGCATCAGCAGCGTGACCTGAAAAAGATCTCAGATCCGTCCTTCACGGTATACCTGATCAGAGACGGCGGGAAGGATATCGGATATTTCGTTTTTCAGGATACCGGCACAGGAATATGGCTGCATTCCCTGTATGTGCTGCGGGAATACCAGCACAGGGGGATCGGGAAACAGGCATTTTCCATCCTGAAGGACTACTGCATGGAAAAGGGGATCAGCCGTTTTGCCTGCAGCTGCAGTCCTCACAACGAAAACGCCATGCGCTTCTATCAGCGCATGGGCGGTGTGGTGATCAAAACCGATACGGGGCATGAGAACAGGCAGGAAGACGGAGTCACATTCGAATTCCATGTGCGGGAGTGACGGGGACAGTATTCAGCTTCCGTATCCTTATATCAACAATTGGCTTCGCGTTTTCCGCGATGCGGGTACAGCAGAATGACCAGCGATACGACAAACATCACGATATACGCGATATCGGCATTCTCGCAGATGCCGTCAAAGAGGGGCGTATGGCGCCACTCCATGAACGAAGTGATATGGATGATGAAATCATATACGAAGTGAAGAATCATCGGCAGGACGATATTTCCTGATCTGACAAATATCACCGCGAAAGCGATACCGATCGCAGCGGTTGTCAGGAATGTAACAATATTCCATGCTGTCACAACGTGGACAAGACCGAACAGGAAAGAACTCACGAGTACATATACCAGTTTGAGACCCGTGGTATTCCGGGTATGCTTCAACCCTTCCAGCAGCAGGAACCGGTAGCTCAGTTCCTCGAAAAAGCCGGTCGTAATCTGCTGGAGGAAAACCCGGGCCACGAACATTCCAAGGGTAAGGCCTGTTACCTTGCCAAACCCCGATGCGACTTCGGCAAGGAAATACAGGAAAAACAGGAAAAACCCTGTACCGGCGATCAGGGCGCCTTTGAAATTCCGGCCGGACAATATTTCGGAAGGCGTCAAATCAAACAGCCTGCATGCCACAAAGAGGATACCGAATCCGAACACTGTCCTTAACGCGGAACTGATCAGGAACCAGGTTACCCCTTTCGTCAGCTGCATAAACAGGAGGGACAGACCGATAAACGGCAGGACGAAGATAAGGTGCCACACAAAGCCGCTGTATCGTTTGTCCCACAGAATCTTCCTCATCACCTGCATGAAAGTGTCTCCTCTGTATTTCCTTTGCTGCTGACATATGAATAAACCATCATGTCATGGAGCCCGTCTTTCAGTTCCAGATGGCTTGCCAGCGTCCGCTCGTATATGAGGCCGCATTTTTCCATGACCCGCCGGGATGCGGTGTTGCTGACCGCACACCCGCCGCAGAACCTGCGGGCCTTCAGGGTGTTGACAGCATAATCCTTCACGAGGTTCAGGGCCTCCGTCATATAGCCGTGATTCCGGTGCCGGCTGTCCACCGCGTAATTGAATTCCAGGGAATCAGCGGCATTATCCACCCGCAGGTTGACCGCCCCGATGACGGTTCCGTCCTTCAGGGTGATCAGCCAGTTGTAATACTCTTTGCTGTTGTATCTTTCTCCGATTCCCTTCAGGGCTTCCTTTTCCTGCTCCAGGGTTTTCGGCTCCTTGTTCGCATAGTACAGGAAACCTTCATCATTCAGAAAGCTGCTGAAGATCTGCTCTGCGTCCGATTCCCGGAACCGCCGGAGTATCAGCCTTTCTGAAACCAGTTCGACCGTGCCTGAATGATTCATTGCGTTCTCCCGGGGAGGAAGGGGATTCCCTGTTTCCCCGTTCTTTTTGAAATACATGGTTCGTATCGTCATCTCATCGTTTTCATCCAATGGATAACAGTCACCTTCATTTCGGAATGATTGCTTTCCGGGGCTCCGGATCAGATATCATTTGATGTCAGATCG
>LVAV01000087.1 GCA_001604185.1 Clostridiales bacterium Firm_16
ACAGTCCGAAACCATTCCGAAGGTCGCGCATACCATGGGCAGCTGGACTACCACCCATGAATCCAACTGTGTCTATGCCGGCCAGAAGGAACGCAAGTGCACCAAGTGTTCCTATAAGGAAACCCAGTCCCTGGCCCTGAAACCCCATACCTATCTGTGGGTCACTGTAAGCTCTCCCACCTGCAAGCAGCTGGGTGAAAAGCGCTATATGTGCTCCTACTGCGATTACTGGGAAGAGTCCGAATCTATTCCGAAGGTTGCGCATTCCATGGGTGCCTGGGAAACCACGTATGAACCCAACTGCGTCAATCCCGGCCAGAAGGAACGCAAGTGCATCTGGTGCACCTACAAGGAAACCCAGGGCATCGGCGTAACCAATCATGATTATCAGTGGGTCACCGTAAGCAATCCCTCCTGCACGCAGCCCGGTGAAAAGCGGTATATGTGCACATACTGCGACAACTGGGACCAGTCAAAGGAATCCCAGGTCATTCCCAAGCTCGATCATGTATTCAAGTGGGACGGTCTCAGTGATGACGGTTTCTGCATGTACTGCGGCCTGAAATACTGTGAGCATTTCTTCCTGGAGGAAACAGAAGCCCCCACATGTGTAAGCGGCGGCAGGAAGTATGAAAGATGCACATACTGCCAGAAGAAAATCAATATTGAGCCTCTCTCGGCTTTGGGTCATGATTGGGGTTCGCTGTATTATTCAAATGGAAAATGGTATAAGGATTGTGAGAGAGCAGGCTGTGACCAGAAGAAAGTATTTGTCCGGGATATGACAGATTATGAGTTTGCCCTTTTCCAGGATGATATTGAGGGTGAACTGATGCAGCCGTGGGTACAGAGATGGCTGGAAGACTGTGCGGATCCCGACAAGGATGTTCCGTATGACGACTTCAACCTGAGCAGGGCCGATGCTGCTCTTACAAGTTCGGCTTATCTGGATGAATGGGAAGACAACCGGCGGTACAATGAATTCAAGGACGTGATCGGAAACTATGTGGATAATCCGACTGAAGGCCAGGTTGTATTCCTGGAATTCGGGGTCCGGTATATGAATGGCGAAGGCTCCATCGAAGGCCTCCTTCCCATCCTGGAAATTGACAACCAGTATCCGGACGCAGATGATAAAAAGCAGGCCCTGATTGACTCCGGATGCCGGGAAGAAGATGCCGAGTTCATCGTCATGATGCTGGACATCGCCGATACCGGAAGGGATGTTATGAAAGACCAGACTTACTTTGAAAACCCTGATTCCACAATATCAATCGGCGATACTTTCGAGTTCGATTACTACAATGATCTGGGTGATTTGGGTATGGATCTCCCCCCGACCCTCCCCTGAAATGTCAACAATGCAAGTTGCCTGATTCCTCATTAAAACACAAAACCATTCGTTTCCCCGGACAGCCTACGGGCTGCCCGGGTTTTGTGTTGTATCCAAAATTATATTTTGAAAAACATGCAAAAAAATCCATCTCAATTTGTCTATATCTGTGAGACAGCCCTCAGGGATATTCTGACGGCCCGGAGAACCGTCCTTCTCCCCTGTCG
>LVAV01000088.1:0-210 GCA_001604185.1 Clostridiales bacterium Firm_16
GGGAGACATCCATCAGCTACTACGATCGTTCCGGAAATCCGTATATGAGCCTTCGCGGATATGCAAAAGCGGAGATGAAGTATAACACGCTGGGGAATATAATTGAGGAAGCATATTACGATACGGAAGACAACCTGGTCAACACAGCAATGGGTTACGCCAGTGTGGTTTACACATATGACGAGCTGGGGAACCTGGAGTTGGAGCAAT
>LVAV01000088.1:265-2376 GCA_001604185.1 Clostridiales bacterium Firm_16
ATGTACTTTGACGTCTATAATAACCTGGTCATGAACCGGGATGGTTATGCAGAACGCACCATCAGCTACTCAGAGAGTGGATTGATTGCTGAAGAACAATACCTGGATGATATGGGTGCCCCTGCGGCAGTAGATGGTACAAATGACCGTTCCGATAAGATTTCCGGCATCCAGGATGAGGCGGAGGGCAATACGGCTCCGGTGTTCAAGTACAGCCGCCGCACGCTGATTGCAGAGGACGCGGAAGCGGAAACTTATCAGATGCGGGTCGAGGACGAAACGGCTGGATCGGATGCAGCATATGCCGTGATTCTCCAGACGTATGATCGCTATGACCGCCCGATTGAAAGCATCTACTGCAAAGCGGACGGCACGCCGGCGATTGGTCCGGAAGGCTGCAACAAGGTAGTCCGGGAATATACCAGCCGCGGCCAGGTATCCCTGATCCGCTACTATGATGAGAACGGCAATGCCACCCAGGTGGAAGGTGTATACGGCATCAGCAAGGAATATAACGCGTATGCCAACCTGGAAGTGAAAACCTGGCTGGATGCGGACGGAAATCCAACGAAGAATCAGGACAGATACGCGAAGATGCGGTTTGACTATGACCTGAGTGATATCACCACGGCGGAGAAGTATTATCGTTATTACCTGGATGAGGAAGGTCATCCGACCCAGGCGCTGAACGAAGCCTGGGGCCAGACGACTGTCTATTATCCTATAACCATGCTTCATTCCCTGACCTATATCAACCAGAGTGGATATCCGATGATGACGAAGGATGGATACGCCACACTGGAATACAAAGAAGATGATTATGGCAACTGGATTCAGGAATGGTATTACGATGAGATCCATGCCCAGGTCAATTGCGCAGATGGATATGCTACTGTGGAACGCGGATATGACAGTGAGGGACGGCTGATTTCCGAGCGCTATTCGGATCGGTACAATAAACTAACCAATAACGCGAACGGCATTGCCAGCTGGAATGGTTATTACGACAAAGATGGTAATCTGGTCATCACTAACCAGTATGATCAGGATCTGAAGAATGTGCCTGTGAAGTAATAGTCAGGAAGACACTTAGAACTAAAACGAGATCCAATAGAGGTGGATTATGAAGAAAATGTTGAAACTGATCGCCGTATTGCTGACGATGTGTCTTCTGATTCCCACAATGGGACTTGCTGTGGAAGCCGTGGAGGATGAACGCGGATGGGTGGATTTCATCCTGGTGTGCAACGAGGGCATGAACAACTCCGGCGGCAACGCCGGCAACACCATGATGGTGGTTTCCATGAACCCGGAAACCGGCAAGATCCGCCTTCTGATGATGGCATGGGATACATTTATCGATTATCCCGGTTATGACCTGCCCCAGAAGCTGGACATGCCATACCGGAACAATGGACCGGAAGAAACTGTAAAGGTCTTTAATGCCAACTTTGGTATGGATATTCAGCTGTTCATGTCACTGAATTATCTGAACCTGGCGTCTATGATCGATGAATACGATGGGGTCACCGTCGATGTTTCCATGGCGGAGCGCAACGCATTGAACGCAATGGTGGCTTCCAAGAAAGAGAACATTCTGGCCGCGGCTGATTTGGGATTGCTCAGTCAGATGTTTGTAGATAACCTGGCCCAGGAGAATTACCTTACCGAATACGGTCCCAACACCAAGTTAAAAGGTCTGCAAGCGGTCGGATACGGCTGGCTGCAGTATGACTCTGTATACAACTGCTGCCTCCGCGAGGTGAAAGTGATCGCTTCTCTGTTTACGAGCGTTGGTAAAACCATCCGGGAGAAAGCGGTTCTGTGTACGGATGAGTATGGTGAACCGGCTAATCCCGGCGCACGCCGTGTGATTAACCTGGACCACCTGACAGACAGCGATTACAGCTTCTTCCGGGCACAGATGGCGCCAATCTTCCAGATGGCGTACCATAATCTTTCTGAGGATGATATCCATAATATTTCCCTGGCACTTGCCCGGGCTTCCTATACAGGCTCCCGGCAGGGTTTTGATATTTTTGATCATCTGGAATACCGGGTATTTCCCCTGGAAGTAAAGGATCCATATGATTCGGTTGCCGGCGCCAAGG
>LVAV01000089.1 GCA_001604185.1 Clostridiales bacterium Firm_16
GATTGTTGGTCTCATCGGCCCAAACGGCGCGGGGAAAACAACAATTTTCAATGTGGTAACGGGTGTCTATGATCCTGATGGGGGCCGGATACTTTTCGATGGGGAAGATATTACCCCTCTCAAGACCTACGAAGTGATTCGAAAAGGGATCGCGCGGACTTTTCAGAATTTGCGGCTCTTCCCCCGTTCTTCAGTTCTTGAGAACGTTATGACAGCAGCACAACAGCATGAAGCCTATTCTTTTGTAGAGGCTGTGACTCATTTTGGCAAGTGGAGGATGAAAGAAACATCCATACGGGATCGAAGTATGGAATTGCTCAACCGAGTAGGCCTTGCGGATCGGGCCCTTCAACCTGCAGGGACCCTGCCCTATGGGTATCAGCGCCGTCTTGAGATAGCACGGGCCCTGGCCCTTGATCCCCGTTTGTTGCTTCTTGACGAACCGGCAGCAGGAATGAATCCTGAAGAAGTTATGGCGTTGAACGAGCTTATAAAGTCTATTCATATGGAATTCCAGCTAGCCATTCTCGTGATAGAACATCATATGGACCTGGTGATGGAAATTTGCCCCCGGATCATCTGCATGAACTTCGGGGCGAAGATCGCGGAGGGGTCCCCTGAGGAGATACAGGCCAATTCTGAAGTATTAAAAGCCTATCTGGGAGAGGAGGACGAAGAATGAGCGATGTAGAAAATATCCTCCTGGACGTGCAGAACCTTCAAGTAAGCTATGGTGCCATTCGCGCTCTTCGCGGCATTTCACTTCAGGTTAAAGAAGGCGAAATAGTCTGTGTCATTGGGGCTAATGGCGCGGGAAAATCAACGTTGATGAACGCACTTATGAGCGAAGTTCGCAGGGAAAAAGGGCTCATTAATTTTTCGGGAGCGCCTTTGGCCCAGCGAAGTTATGATGTGGTGAAACAGGGCATATCCCTCGTCCCGGAGGGGCGGCGGGTATTCGCCCCTCTCACCGTCTACGAAAATTTGATGATGGGGGCTTTTCCCCGTAAGGAGCCGGAAAAGGTGAAACAGGACCTTCAGTGGGTCTTCTCCCTCTTCCCTCGCCTTGAAGAGCGGCGTGACCAATATGCCGGAACTCTCTCAGGGGGTGAACAGCAGATGCTGGCCATCGGACGGGCCCTTATGTCCCGCCCCCGCCTTTTGCTTTTAGATGAGCCTTCTCTGGGCCTTGCCCCTATTATCATTAGGGATATTTTTAAGGAGCTCCGCCGGATAAACTCTGAGGGAGTTACCATTTTACTGGTTGAGCAAAATGCCCGACAGGCTCTGTTGCTTTCCCACCGAGGCTATGTGCTGCAGACAGGAAGCATTATTATGGCAGGAACATCAGAAGATTTGCTGAATAGCGCAGATATCAGGAATGCCTATTTAGGAGCGGGACGAAAAAAGGGCCTTCTGTAGTTTGCTATGAATTTGCAGGAAGGCTTTATTTATAAGATTCAGGAGCCAATCTTTGTAGAGAGGAGAGGCTCCTGATTTTTTTACTGAAAGCAGATTACCCTTTGCGATTGTTCAGAAAGACTTCAAACTGTTTGAGGGCTT
>LVAV01000090.1 GCA_001604185.1 Clostridiales bacterium Firm_16
CTGGAAAAGATCGTTCTGTATTTTTATGAAAAGAAGCGTCGCAAGCTAAGAAAATGCGGGAACTTGGAGAAACGAAGAACAAGCTAATCCATTTGAATGATTAAGAAAACGGGTGAAATTTATGAATATTGACGGAGAAACAAGGATTCTTGGCATTATCGGATATCCGATCAGACATACGAAGTCGCCGCTTATCCATAATCTGATCGCAAAGCGACAGGGGCAGAATCTCATATATGTGCCGTTTGAGGTGGAGTCTGATGCGGCGCTTGCCGTACAGGGAGCCTATGCGCTGGGCATCACAGGCATGAATGTGACGGTTCCATACAAAACGACTGTTATGGAAAGTCTTGCCGGAGTGGAGGAGCTTGCGGGAAGGATTGGAGCAGTCAACACGCTCGTCAGAACAGAGGCAGGCTTTCAGGGATATAATACGGATATCAGCGGATTGGAGCGGGAGCTTAGCTCGGAAGGGATTTTACTTGCAGGCAGACATGTTCTGCTGCTTGGCGCGGGAGGCGCGGCGCGGGCCGCGGCGTTTTTATGCGCGAAGGAGCGGGCAGCCTCCGTTATATTATTGAACAGGACGCTTCAAAAGGCGGAAGCGATCGCGCAGGATGTCAGGGCTTATTTAGAGGAAACCGAAGCGGCTGAAGAAACGGAAGTGCGGGCGATGCCCTTCGACAGCTATCCGGAGCTTGCGAAAGAACGCTACATCGTTTTTCAGTGTACGCAGCTCGGCTTATATCCGCGTGTGGAGGAAGCTGTCATCGAGGATTCGGCTTTTTATGAAATGGCGGAGGTCGGTATCGACCTGATTTATAATCCGCGCGTAACAAAATTTATGCGGCTCGTTGAAGAGAACGGCGGCCGGGCATATAACGGACTGAAGATGTTGTTGTATCAGGCGGTGAGAGCTTATGAGCTTTGGACGAAAACGACGGTATCTGATGAGATCGTCGATGAAGTGTATGAGCGGCTGCTTATCGGGTAAGGCAGAGTCCGGCAGACGGATTTTGGGCTAAAGTGCAATGCTTTGGCAGGACGGGAGAGTTTGAGCGTGTTATGGATGAGAGAAATTATGTGCTGATCGGCTTTATGGGAGCTGGAAAAACAACGGTCGGTAAAAGCCTTGCAAAGAGGCTTGGTGCGGATTTTCAGGACACCGATGCATGGATCGAGCGGGAGACAGGGCTTACGGTTTCCGCTATTTTTCAAGAATTCGGCGAGGAACATTTTCGGCTGCTTGAGACGGCTCTTGTCAGGAAATTGTCGGTCTCGCTGCAGAATACGGTGCTTTCTGTAGGAGGGGGCTTGCCCATCAAAAAAGAAAATCATTTCTATTTGAAAAATATTGGTACGGTGGTATACTTAGAGGTATCGAAAGAAACAGTGATGAAGCGTCTTTCAAAGGACACAACGCGGCCGCTGCTTGCTGGAGAGCCATCGGAGGTATCGGATAGGATCAAGAGGCTGCTGCAGGAGCGGGGACCTGTTTATACGGCGCTCGCGGAC
>LVAV01000091.1 GCA_001604185.1 Clostridiales bacterium Firm_16
CCGACACCCGTCGGCGTCAGAATGCCTCCCAGGCCAAACCCACCAGCACGAATGCGCTCTACAAAACTTCCCTGAGGGACAAGCTCAAGTTCCATTTTGTCTTCGTTGAAAAGGCGCTGGGTTTCCCTGTTGAGCCCAATGTGAGAAGCGGTTACTTTACGCACCTGGCCATTAACTACAAGTTTGCCGTGTCCCACTCCTTGGGGAAATTTATCGTTGGCATATAAGGTATCGTTGGCTATGAGATGCAAGTCCCGCACATCAGCAGCAACCAGGGCATCAACCAGAGTGTAAGGCACACCACCATAGTTGAATCCGCCGACCATCAAAGAGGCGCCTGGCTTGACAAAACGAACTGCTTCTTCTGCCGACATAACAGGTTTAATGGTTTTTTTGGGCATTTGCCGAACCTCCCTTTCATTATTGTTCCGGATTTTCTTCGAGCACGGGAGAGACAACTTGTGCTGCTCTTCGTTTCTGTATAACAAACATAAGTGCTATAATCCCCACGGCTAAACAATTCGATATAAGAGAAGGATGGATCAGCAGCAATGGAACCGAAAGAAGAGCCGCCCGCCCCCAGAGTGCAAGATGGGTAACAAAAAACCCCTGAACGCCTGCCGCCAATCCAATGATTCCCAAAAAGGCCGTAGCGCAGCCCAAAACAATTTTGATTAAACTGCCCTGAAAGAGAAGATAGCTGTTATACACAAACATATAGGGAACTATAAAACCTGCGACAGCAACGACAAGGGCCGTAAATCCAGTTTTAATGGCATTGGAACGGGCAATACCCGCCGCAGCATAAGTGGCAAGGGCGACAGGGGGTGTCACGTCTGCCAGTACTCCAAAGTATAGGCAGAATAGGTGGGCAGACATCATGGGAACGCCCATTTGGGCCAATGCCGGCGCTGCCAGAGTCGATGTAATAATGTACTGGGCAGTGGTAGGCACACCCATGCCAAGGATAATTGAGCCGATCATGGTTAAGACAAGGGCCAGAGGAAGTATCCCATGGGATAGGCTCATGACAAATGATGAAAATGCGAGACCAACACCGGTGATCCCGATAACGCCAATGACTATTCCTGAACAGGCACAGGCTGCCGCAACATCAACAGCTCCGATGGCCCCATCAATAAGGGAGTTGAGAACTCGTTTGGGAGTCATACGGTATTTTTCATCTCCTAACCATGATGCTCCGACAAGACAGACGATAGACCAGAAAACTGCTTTTACCGCGGAATACCCAGTGGCAAGAAAAAGGACAAGGGTAATGATAGGAATTAGCAGATGCCAGCCTTCCCGCAATACAGGCCCTATTTTGGGAACTTCTTCATCGGTCATGGCCCTGATTCCTCTTTTGCCGGCTCTGAAGTGGACCATAGCCCATATGGAAAAAAAGTATAGTGCCGCAGGAATAGCCGCGGCTACAACAATATCCCAATAGGAAATGCCTAAGAACTGGGCCATAATAAAGGCCGCCGCTCCCATAACGGGAGGCATAACTTGTCCTCCAGTAGAGGCTGCCGCAACTATGGCGCCTGCAAACT
The DNA here is from genome assembly GCA_001604185.1 of Clostridiales bacterium Firm_16. Taxonomy (GTDB): domain Bacteria; phylum Bacillota; class Clostridia; order Saccharofermentanales; family Saccharofermentanaceae; genus Scatonaster. The sequence goes on from LVAV01000091.1 coordinate 1,554, forward strand.
CAGACCGATATCCGGCCGTCTTCATGAGAGGTATGGTAAAAGCACCAGTCGTAACGGTGTTAGCTACAGAGCTGCCGGAAACGGTTCCCATAAGAGCACTGGCAACAACCGCCGCCTTGGCAGGGCCTCCACGGCTTTTTCCTGTCAGGGCGATGGAGAGGTCAATAAAAAATTGCCCCGCCCCGGAAACGCTAAGAACCGCTCCAAACAAAACAAAAAGGAATATAAAGGAGGCAGATACCCCCAGGGGAACACCAAATATTCCGTCAGTGCGCAAATACTGAAAAGGAGCTATTTCATCAAGGGCAAATCCGCCATGGGACAGGATGCCTGGAAAATAGGGACCAAGAAAAGCATATGCCAGCGCAATCGTAGCCATGATAGGCAAGGGCAGCCCCATAGCTCTTCTTGTTCCTTCAAGAACAAGCAAGATCATAATAGTGCCCCAATATATATCTGAGGTTATTGGTGCTCCCTCCCTCATGGTAATGACTTCCCAGTTAAGGATAATATTGAGACATCCTGCTATAAGCAGCCCGGCGAAAACCCAGTCCCACCAATCAATGCGATTCTTAGGCCTGTTTTTACTCACTGGATATAGAAGGAACATAAGCCCTCCCATAAAGAGCCAGTGGATGCTTCGCTGGTACATTGCTGAACGCAACCCAAAAACAGCCGTATAGAGGTGAAAAACAGATGCCGACAAGGCCAGAGCAGCTACAATCCAATACTGCCAGCCATGGAGTTCTCTTTTCTTCGCATCCACATCTACTGGCTGAACATCCTGCGACGTTGATGTTGAAGAATTCGTCATTGAGTTTCCCTCCCCAATTTCGTCTCATTGATGCGGGAGAGGTTAACCTCTCCCGCTCAAAAGAGACTTATTTCACCTCTATGCCTTTTTCCTTGAAGAATTTCACCGATCCTGTTGTAAAGGGTATTATTCCCACACTGGCCTCTTCGGGTACAAAGTGAGCAGCCTGCTGTGTAATATCCATAAATGCCTTATTATTCTCTATAATTGTTTTTACAAGGTTGTACCCAAGCTCTTCTGGCATATCCTCGTGAACCACAAGGAAGTTGCCATCAGCAACTGTGAGAATATCTTCTTTAATATCAGGATAGGTGCCTTTAGTTATGATATAGGGGAAGAGGAAAGGATTCTTTTCCACAACTTTATCTACCACTTCCTTAGGAAGGGGAATCATTACAATATCACGAACTGCTGCTACTTCAAGAACGGCCGAACCGGGAGCCGCAAAGTTCCAGAAGACCGCGTCAACGTTTCCGTCCTTCAGCGCCATAACTCCTTCCGGCTGGGTCAGCTGCTGTTTATGAATGTCTTTATCTGGGTCTATGCCTG
>LVAV01000092.1 GCA_001604185.1 Clostridiales bacterium Firm_16
TCGACTTGCATGTGTTAGGCACGCCGCCAGCGTTCATCCTGAGCCAGGATCAAACTCTCAAAAAAATCTTTGAGAGCCTTTTGGCTCTTTGTTTACTTGTTTTTCAACTCTATGAATTGAACTATTGGCTCGTATAAAAGTAGTAATTACTTTCTGCTTTTCTATTCAATTTTCAAGGTCCGTCGCACTCGCTCTCTCGCGAAGTGCTTAACTATAGTACCACGAGGTATAGGTAGTGTCAACACCTTTTTTGATATTTTTCTATCTTTTTTTCAAATGCCTGAAATTACTGCGTTTTAGGCTCCTTATCTTCCCTCTCGAAGTGCTTTTCCCGAGAGAAATTAAGACCGCTCCAGGTTATCGGAAGCGGTCTACAGATCTTCTTCAGTTAACAGATCGGATCAGATGGTGGATACCTTCAGCTCCTGACCGGTCAGTTCCTTGAAATGCTTCTCTACTGTACGATGGTGTTCAGGATTATCATCATGAGCAGTCATCTGTACAAATGTATCGTTCAGTACGAAGCACAGAGTCATCTGGTCTACGTCATCTGTATCAGACCATACGCCAAGATAATCGCAACCTGTTGTTGTCTTACCCTGATCTTCCTTTGTAACGGTGGACAGAGCCAGTGTCTCGTGTACGTCGTTGAGGAAGAGCTTGGCGCTCTCTGATGTCTTGAATACGATGCAGCGATACTCGAATGCACCATTCTCAGCAGAGGCACTCAGTGAGCGGATGTCCTCATCAATACCATCGATAAAGTCATAGTGATATTCCTGAAGTGCAATATCGTACTTATACTTACGGCACATATCGATGAAATCTCCGGCCAGCATATCGAAAGAACTACGGAAGTCCGCAGATGTGGTCGGTTCTGTTGTGGTGGATTCCACTACCGGTCTTGTCTTGTATGTTGTTGTCTCTTTAGATGTTGCCTGTGTCTCATCCTTCTTGCTGCAGGCCGCTCCCATTCCCAGAAGCATTACCGCAGAAAGTAAAATCGCAATTCGCTTTCCCTTCATGTTTCATTCCTCGTTTTCTTTTTCATTCTCGGACACGAATGAACAGTTCCTTATAATGAATAATATATAAGAATCTTTTCCTCGTATATTGTGCTTATTGTGCCACATTATGTTTTGTAAATCAATTATTCCTCTTCCGCTCACCTTTCAGCGGGGGCGTCACGCCCCGTTTCTTCTCATGAAATGAAAGTCATTTCTCTCTGTTTTTACCTTGCAAAGCAGATCCGGTTCTTGTCGGTATGCTAGTATTTTAACAATCCGTATACTTTTCGCATATCAAGTAATGCTTTTTTTGAGTTGGTTTTATGCATAAAATGCTTTTTGCTTTTTTGCCGTTGTCATTGTGTATATTTAATATTACAATACGCTTGCCAGAATTTCGGGTGAGCGTTTTTACACGGTACACAGTACCGAAAAATTCTGGATAAAATGAAAGTTTTCTATATTTGGGAGTTGGTACGAAAATGAAAGCAAAACACGGTTCTAAAGTAGCAATTATCGGAGCGGGTGCAGTCGGATCCTCTATTGCTTTTGCAATGGCGATCCAGCAGCTGTGCACAGAACTTGTCCTGATCGACGTCAACCAGGATAAGGCCAGAGGTGAGGCTCTCGATATCAGTCATGGTCTTCCTTTCCTGGGTCAGATGGACATCTATGCCGGCGACTACGAAGATGTTAAGGATTGTGACCTGATCATCATCACGGCAGGTATCCCGAGAAAGCCGGGCGAGACACGTCTGGATCTGGCTAAGAAGAATGTCGGCCTTGCCAAGAAGATCACAACAAGCATTATGGAGCACTACACCACAGGTAATATCCTTGTAGTATCCAATCCGGTAGACGTACTTACCTACATGATCGCTAAGTGGTCCGGACTTCCGAGAAACCGTGTACTTGGTTCCGGTACTGTTCTGGACAGCGCTCGTTTCCGTATCCTCATCTCCCAGAAACTCGATATTGACGTACGTAACGTTCACGGTTACATCATCGGTGAGCATGGTGACTCCCAGCTTCCTGCATGGAGCGCTACCAACATCGCCGGTCTTTCCATTGACGATTATTCCAAGACAACAGGTATTCCTTTCACACAGGCTGACCGCATCGAGATCGCCGAGAAGACACGTTTCTCCGGTGCCGAGGTCATCAAGCTCAAGGGTGCTACCTTCGATGGTATCGCAGTTTCTGTTTCCACCATCGCTAAGTCTCTCCTCAAGGGTGAGAACACCATCCGTACAGTCGGCAGCGTTCTCTGCGGTGAGTATGGTCTGCAGGATGTTGCTACCAACGTTCCGACCATCATCGGTGCAGACGGTGTCGAGAAGGTTCTCGAGCTTGACCTGGATCCTCAGGAGCTCCGCTTCCTGCAGGCTTCTGCCGAATCCGTTAAGAAGATCCTGGCTGAAGTGAAGGATCTCTGATCACTCCCAACTTACTGAATAATAATGAAGCTGCCTCAAGGAATTTCCAAGAGGCAGCTTTTTTGTTGCTTTTTTGTTTTTTCAATTCGCAAGTCTTCTTTTAGCGGATCTTGCGGATACCCATTCTTCTGCGCTTGCGCTTGGCTGCAGTGACGGACATGACGGTGAAGATGATCAGGACGATGGCTACGACAGCCAGTACGATGAGAACGATCACCAGCACGGGGTGCTGTCCAAAGAAAGAGGTCTCCTTCTCCTTCGGAGCCGGCGCAGTGGTTGTGGCCGTGGTGGCGGATGTCGGTGGAACGGTCTCCTCCGGTGTCGGTACAGGAGTCGGTGTGCCGCCGATATGGATCACGGTCTTATCGCCGGAAGGCTCCTGACCGCGAGGTGCGTTATAGGAACGGTAGTCCATGATGTTACCCTTCACGCGGACAACAGGATCCAGATTCCAGCATTCTTCGTTGGCGGCTTTTACTACAGCTGCCACATAAACGGACTGGTGATCGGACATATCGTAGGGAATGCCGCAGACAGAGGTGATGATCTCATGTCCGTTCTGGTTGATAGTAAGAAGCGTCATACCGGTTCCGGCTACCTTGGTGGTACCGGTCTTTCCGCCATAGATCTCGGCACAGTGGCTGTCTTCACCCAGCATCCATGGATCCTGGAGAAGGTTGTTGGTATTCTTTACGACCTTCCATCCGTCGAAGGGATGCTTGTTATCGGCCTTGAAGACGTGGGTCGGTGTATGGATCACGGTACGGAAGTCTTCATACTTCAGTGCGTAATCGAACATCATGGCCAGTTCTTTTGCCGTAGTGTAGTGATTGTCATTCTGAAGGCCATTCGGATTGACGAAGTGGGAGGAGGTCAGTCCCAGTTCTGCGATCTTCTCATTGGCGATGCGGGCAAACTGTCCGATCAGGGAGATCTTGCCGGGTGTACTTTCATCTGTCTTACCTGTATTTCCTTCCGGTGTCGGTGTAGGTGTCGAGGTTGGAAGCGGATCCACCTCTGCACGGCGGGTCGCTATGGCTTCAGCCAGAACATTGGCCGCGTCGTTACCGGATGGCAGCATCAGACCGAAGTATAACTCGTTGACCTCGATCTCTTCGCCGGTGACCAGACCCATCATGGTGGAGTTCGGTGTAGTGGCATCCATGGCGGATTTGCTCACCGTGACCTTCTCATAGGGATCCAGATATTCCATGGCCAGAGCCAGGGTCAGGATCTTGGTCATGCTGGCCGGGTAGATCTTCTTGTTCTCATTCTTAGAAAGAATGACCTGCTTGGTCGTTCTGTCATAGCAGAAGTAGGAGGCGCACTGGACCTTATCCAGAGAAGGAAGATCGATGGTCTGCTGTCCGACTCCCTGGGAATCGGTACTCTTTCTTCCCGGCTTCTGCCCCTCTTCACTCTGAGTAGCAGTAGTTGTCGTCTCGTCTGCAGCAATGACTGCCGGTGTCATCCATGCCAGACTCTGCAGAGCGCAGAATCCCACCATCAGCATTGCCGCCATGCTCTTCCAGGCTCTCGAGAAGGATCCTCTCCCTTTCCCGGAATGGCATCTGTTCTTATTCGATTTCATGTGTTTCTTTCTCCTTTAGAATCCTCGCAAGGGAACCGATTACTCCTTCGGTTCCTCGCTTGCGATATTTTCTTCGGAAGTTTCGGACTGAGCCGGATCATCCTGTTCGATTGCCTGTTCAGCGACTTCTCCTGTATCGCCTTCAGACTGAGATTCAGAAAGTTCGGCACTTTCCTCGGTTTCTTCTTCGTGATCGACGATCGCTACGTCCACGACATACCCGTTCTTGGAACGCATCAGCGTAACACCCTGGGTAACACGGGACAGTACCGGGATCTCCTTCGCCCAGAGGCGGATCACGATTCCGTCGTTGTTGATGATCAGAATATCCTTGTCGTCATCCACCAGAAGTGCATGTACGAGAGGTCCTGTCTTATCGGATACACGGTAGGTCATCAGACCCTTACCACCACGGGACTGTACACGGTATTCCTCCATCTCCGTTCTCTTACCGTAACCCTTGCTGGCAACGACCAGGAGATTTCTGTTCTCGATGACAGGAGCCATACCGATGACTTCGTCACCTTCACGGAGAGTGATACCCTTAACACCCATGGTATTTCTACCGGTGCTTCTTACTGTATTCTCGTTGAAGCGGATGGACAGACCATTGCGGGTAACCAGTACGATCTCCTGGTTGCCGTCGGTAAGATGTACACCCACCAGTTCGTCATCCTCACGGATGTTGATGGCGATAAGACCACTCTTATTGATACGGGAGTAGTCGGCCAGTTCGGTCTTCTTCACTACACCTGCACGGGTAGCCATGGTCAGGTATGCACCGGACTCGAAATCCTTGATCGGGATGATGGTCTGGATCTTCTCTTCTGCTTCGAGCTGGAGAAGGTTCACGACTGCGGTTCCCTTCGCCTGACGGCCGGCCTCCGGGATCTGATAACCCTTCATGCGGAATACGCGGCCACGGTTGGTGAAGCAAAGCAGGATATCGTGGGTGGAAGAGGTAATGATCTTTGTAACATAGTCCTCTTCATGGGTCGACAGACCGGAAACACCACGACCGCCACGATGCTGGCTTCTGTAGGTATCGATGGGCATACGCTTCACATAACCCAGGTGGGTCAGTGTAACAACGATCTGCTCTTCCTGGATCAGAGACTCGTCGTCGATCTCATCCTCATCCGGCGGTCCGATCTCGGTTCTTCTGTCTTCGTAATACTTCTTCTTGATCTCCAGGATCTCGTCCTTGATGACCTTACGCAGCAGGACTTCGTCGTCGATGACACTGCGGAAATAAGCGATACGCTCGTCCAGTTCTTTTGCCTCGGCAAGAAGCTTCTCTCTTTCCAGACCGGTCAGACGTCCCAGTCGCATATCTACGATATGCTGGGCCTGCTTGTCGGAGAAGCCGAAGCGTTCGCACAATCTTGCCTTCGCCTGGTCCTCTGTACGGGAGGAGCGGATGATCTGGATAACTTCATCGATGTTGTCGATGGCGATCAGGAGACCTTCCACGATGTGCTTACGGGCAAGAGCTTTCTCCAGGTCATACTTGGTACGACGGAGAACAACGTCTTCCTGGTGCGCGATGTAGTGGGTCAGAGCATCCATCAAGGTGATGGTCTTCGGCTCCAGACGGCCTTCGCTGTCCGGTACCAAAGCCAGCATGTTGGAACAGAATGCATCCTGGATCTGGGAATTCTTGTAGAGCTGATTGAGTACGACATTGGCATTGGCATCACGACGGAGCTCAATGACGATACGCACTTTCTCGTTACGGTCGGACTCGTCACGGATATCGGAGATACCATCGATCTTCTTCTCCTTGACCAGCTCGGCGATACGCTCGATGAGACGAGCCTTGTTGACCATGTACGGCAGGTCATGCACGATGATACGGGCACGGCCGTTGCTCATAACTTCAATATCGGTATGGGCGCGTACTACGATACGGCCCTTACCTGTTCTGTAGGTGTCGCTGATGCCACGACGACCGAGGATCATACCGCCGGTCGGGAAATCCGGACCCTTGACTACGGTCATGAGGTCATCGATGGTGGCTTCTGGATTGTCCAGGAGCATAACTACACCGTCGATTACTTCGCCCATGTTATGTGGCGGGATGTTGGTGGCCATACCTACGGCGATACCGACAGAACCGTTGACCAGCAGGTTCGGGAAACGGGACGGGAGAGCTACAGGCTCTACGTCGTGCTCGTCGAAGTTAGGACGGAAGTCTACCGTACCCTTGTTGATGTCGCTCATCATCTCCATGGCGACCTTCTGCAGTCTTGCCTCCGTATAACGGTAAGCAGCCGGCGGGTCACCGTCCATGGAACCGAAGTTACCATGGCCCTCTACCAGCATATAGCGCATGGAAAAGTCCTGGGCCAGACGTACGAGGGCATCGTATACCGATGCGTCGCCGTGTGGATGGAAACGGCCCAGCACGTCACCGACGGTGGTGGCGCACTTACGATATGGCTTATCCGGGGTGAAACCCTGGGTAAACATGGAATACAGGATTCTTCTGTGAACAGGCTTCAAGCCGTCACGGATATCCGGCAGAGCACGGTCAGAAATAACGCTCATGGCGTAGTCGATGAAGGATTTCTTCATCTCTTTCTCCAGATCCACAGGGATGATCGTGGTCTGTTCGGAGCAGAAAATCGCGTCGACTTCCTTCTCCTGCTGCTTACGCAGATCCTTGCCGGACAGGTTCTCGTTTGTAGAATCAGACATGCGTCTTCCTCCCTTTATACCTTATTACAATAATCACCTGTATATTTTACCACAACATCACGTTTCACGGTGGTCAAAATCATTCTTTTTGTATAAAATAAATCACGTAATTTTTTGCAACAAAACGAGAAGGAATCTCGTCTAATTTGTGAGGCACGAAGAGGACCCTTATGGCACTGGTACCGACAACTGAAAACCAGGGGAATTACATGCCTGATGTGGAAGAGCTTTTCACGAAGTACGGCAACGACGTTCTGCGTATGTGCAACGTCTACCTGGGTAAGCAGTCTCTAGCTGAGGATGCTTTCCAGGACGTGTTCGTGAAGGTCATGACCAAGCCCGGATCTTTCCGTGGCGAGAGTGAGGTCAAGTACTGGCTCCTTTCCATCGCCAGGAATGTATGTCTGGACTACCTGAAGTCCTCCTACATGAAGCGCACAAGCTTCCTGGGAGATCTTCTGGACCGGACGAAGCCCCAGACCGAGGAAAAGAAGAGGGTGCATCCGCTCCCCGGCAATCAGGTGGAGGAACGGCTGGTGGAAAAGCTCGATACGAGCACTCCTCTACTGGACGCCGTCCAGGCCTTGCCTACCAAATATAAAGAAGTGATCCTGCTTCGTTTCTATTTCGACATGGATAACGAGCAGATCGCCAGACAGCTTGGCATCACGGAGAGCTCCGTAAGGAGCCGGATGATGCGGGCACGGGCGAAATTGAAAGACTACTGGAAGGAGGACGACTGAAATGTTTGGTGACGATTTAAAGAAAGAACTGGAACCCATTAAGGTCTCTCCTGAACTTCTAGAGAAGACAAGAAAGGCCATCGAGGAAGCACGGCTTGCCCAGGCGCAGGAAACCCTGGAGAAGGCTTCTGCTGAATCTTTCCGGAAGAAGCATACGCTTCGCACCGTGATCATCGCGGCATGTTCTGTCCTGGTCGTAGGCGGAGCCCTGATGCTGCTCCCTGCTCTCGGCGGACATAAGACTGCATCGAAAGACTCGGTCATGAAACACAACGGCTACGCATCGGATTTGGAAGACGCAGTTGCAGCGGATATCTCTTTCGCTACAACCACTGCTGCATTCGACGCGGAAGAGATCAGGGCTTACGAGACGACAGCGGCCGAATACAAGGATGAAGACGAGAATGATGTGTCCAAGAACTTTTATCTGGGGATTTCGAATTCCAAGGGATTTAAACTTGTCCAGAATGTAACCGTAGAAGAATATGAGATCTCGATCCGGAAGGATAAGAAAGCCATCGAGATCCAGACCGCAAATACGGATGACGGAACAGGAAAGTCAGACGCACTTTCTCAGAGCGGACTTGAGACTCCTGCACTCGCCGATGACGAGACCATCACCGGTCTCTTCTACGCTCCTTCCTCGAAGACTCTCGTCATTCAGATCAAGGACGGAAATGGTTCGGCATCGCTCTATTTCTACGAATATAAGAACGGCAAGTTCGAGTTGAAGGAGACAATTTAAAAGATCTTCTCTACCAGGAAGACCCACAAAGGCAAGGAAACGACCGACAGCGCAGTAGTGAGAAAAACACTCTGCGCTGCTTTTATTGAGTCGGAACCGACATTCATCGCAATGATCGTCGTTGAAGCGGCAGCCGGTAATGCACAATAGATCACGCACATCTTTACCAGAACAGGATCAAGGGTCGTAAAACGGGTCAGAAGGAACATCAGTCCCAATGCGATGGCCGGTGCACAGATCAGTCTCAGGAATGTAAGGATCCAGATCCTGCCGTTGCGGATACATTCCTTGATCGGCACTTCCGCCAGACGCATACCACAGAGAGCCATGCCCATAGGCGTAACCACTGCCGCGATGGCAGCGACACTCTTCATCAGGGGATCCGGAAGATCAAATGGCAGGAAGCTGCAGGCCAGTCCCGCCGGGATCGCCAGTACCGGAGCTGAAAGCAGCACTTTCAGAACGGACTTCCCTACGGAATCCGGCTTCTTCACAACTTCTCCGGAGGTCTCCTTCTGTCTGCTGATGCCGATCGATAATATGATCGGCGATATCACATAGAAAAGGATCCGCACCGGAATGGTGTAAGCGGCGATATAAAGGCTTCCTTTGTCACCGTAGAGCGCCTCGATAATGGGAAATGCCATGAAGGTAAAGTTCACGAACATCAGGTCCACCACCGAGATATTCGCCATATCGTCCTTTTTACGGAGGATCAGACGGTTTACGAGATTGGCGAAAAGATACATGACACCCATGGTTCCAAGACTGATCAGTACCAGGATTCCCATATCTCCGATCGAGGACAGGTCAGATGCGACCATGGCCTTAAAGACCACGCAGGTGAAACCGAAGTGATACAGGAAATTGCCAAGAGATTTCGGGAAATTGGCATCGACGATCTTCACTTTTCTGGCGAAGAAACCGACACCCATCAGAAGGGTCATCTGGATGGCGAGATATACGGCCGTCATACGATGGGCTCCTTCTCCGGCTTACCCTGGGATCTCGGGTACTTGGCCGGGGTCGGGCGGATCTTGCGGATCACCACAATGGAGCGCTGCATATCCGTTCCCGGAAGAGTGAAGTTATGTACTTTTTCCAGTGTGCCTCCCAGAGTCACGATAGCCTTCATGGCGGCTTCGGTCTCTTCTTCGGCATGACCCTTCATGGCCAGGAAGATCCCGCCCACTTTCACATACGGAAGGCAATATTCGCACAAAGTCGGAAGTGCGGCTACGGCACGGGCCGTGGAGATATCGAATTTCTCACGGTACTGCTTGGATTTAGCGCCTTCTTCTGCACGGGCATGGACAGTCTTGATCTTCTGCAGTTCCAGCTGCTCGCAGACTGCGTCCAGGAAGGAGATGCGCTTCTTCAAGGAATCCAGTAACGTCACATCCAGTTCCGGCATGGTGACCTTAAGCGGAATACCCGGGAATCCGGCGCCGGTGCCGACGTCGATCAGGGACAGATCACGTCTTCCCTGCTTTCTCTCTTCTTCCTCGATATGTGCTACCAGAGTCAGTGAATCAATGAAGTGACGGATGGCAATGCCCTGATCATCCGTGATGTTCGTCAGGTTCATCTTCTCGTTCCACTTGCGGAGCATGGCGGCATAGACCTGGAAGGCCTTGATACTCTCGGCCGAAAGCGGAAGAGAAATGTCTTCACTTCCCGTAGTCAGATAAGGAGAGATCTTGCCGGCCTGGTTGATATCTTCTTCGCTGGTAACGATGGGCTCATGCTTCGGTGCCTGGAAAACCGGCGCCACAGGCTTCTTCTCTACAGGTGCCTTCTCTTTTCTCGGCTTCTCTGATGTACCCATACGGTCCATACGAAGTTTCTTTTTCTCTTCGCTGCTGAGACTCTTCCCACCCTGAGGGCGGATCTTCTTTTTCTTATCCATCGTTTCTGCCCTCCTGGTTGAGTTTCTCTTCTCGTTTCTTCGCTTCCAGATATACCAGCAACACAGATATATCTGCCGGGGAAACACCGGATATACGGGATGCCTGTCCCAGGGACATAGGCTTTCTCTGCATCAGTTTCTGACGGGCTTCCAGTCTCAGTCCCGAGATCTGGTCATAGGGAATATCCGGCGACAGTTTCTTCTTCTCCAGAGACGCGAACTTGCGGATGCGCTCCTGTTCCAGTGCCAGATAGCCTTCGTACTTGATATCTACCTCTACGGCAAAAACTACATCGCCTGTGAGTTCCGGGCGTTTCGGGTCCACGTCCTTCAGATCGGCGTAGTGGATCTCCGGACGCTTGATCAGTTCTGCCAGGGAAATGCCGGAATGAGTCAGTGTACTTCCGCAACGTTCCAGAATCGCATGGAGTTCCGGGCTCGGCGGCAGGAAAGTGCTGCGCAGTCTCTCCTTCTCCACGGAGATGGCGTTCTTTTTCGCAGAAAAGGCCTTAAATCGCTCTTCGGAGATCAGTCCGATATCTTTTCCTATTTCCGTAAGTCGCATGTCTGCGTTGTCCTGACGCAGGAAAATACGGTATTCCGCACGGGAGGTCATCATGCGGTACGGTTCTTTGGTACCTTTGGTGACCAGATCGTCGATCAGGACTCCGATATACGCGGTGGACCGATCCAGTACTACCGGGGATCTTCCCAGTATCTTCATGGCCGCGTTGATACCGGCCATCAGGCCCTGGGCTGCCGCTTCTTCATATCCGGAAGAACCGTTGATCTGACCTGCCGTAAACAATCCTTCCAGCAGAGAGGATTCCAAAGACAGATCCATAGAGGTCGGATCAATGCAGTCGTACTCGATGGCATAGGCCGCACGCTGGATATGTGCTTTCTCCAGACCCGGCAGGGAATGGACCATCTGAACCTGGATCTCTTCCGGAAGGCTGGTGCTGAATCCCTGCAGATACAGCTCCTGGGTGCTCTCGCCCATGGGCTCTACGAAGATCTGGTGGCGGCTCTTTTCCTTAAAACGCATAAACTTGTCTTCGATGGAAGGACAATATCTCGGGCCCGTTCCTTCGATGACACCGCTGTAAAGCGGGGAACGGTCCATGTTTTCTGTAATGACTCTACGAGTCTCCGGTGTAGTCCAGATGGCGTAGCACGGGATCTGGTCCTTGCGCGGCATAATGCCGTTCATCTCATTCTGATAGGAGAAAGGCGGCATATCCGGCTCTCCGGGCTGGATCTCCATAACGGAAGTGTCCACTGTTCTGGCGTTGACGCGCACCGGTGTTCCGGTCTTGAAGCGCTGCATCGGGATGCCGGCTTCTTCCATACTTCTGGAAAGACCGACGGAACGGGACAATCCGTCCGGGCCGCTCTCTACGATCACTTCACCACGGATGGTGCGGGATTCCATATAGGTTCCGGAGCAGATGACCGCGGCCTTTACGTGGTAGCAGGCACCACTGCGGGTGCGCACGCCCGTGATTTTCTTTCTTCCCTCGTCTTCCTCCCAGAACAATTCCACGATCTCGCCCTGGATCAAGGCGATCTTCTCTTCTTTCTCGATACGTTCCTTCATGCGGCGGCTGTAGGATGCACGGTCCATCTGGGCACGGGGCGAGAATACCGCCGGACCTTTGGAACGGTTCAGCATACGGGTCTGGATCGCAGACAGGTCCGCCATCTCACCCATGACACCACCGAGGGCATCGATCTCGCGGACCAGTTGTCCCTTGGCTGTACCGCCGATACTGGGATTACAGGGAAGATTGGCCAGCTGGTCCAGATGCAGAGTAAACAGCACGGTCTCCAGTCCCAGGTGTGCACAGGCAAAAGCCGCCTCACAGCCTGCATGACCGGCACCGACTACGGCCACATCGTATGTTCCGGCCTCATACCAGGTCGGATTCTCTCTTAACTGTTCCCAATTTCCCATCTTCTATTTCTTCATCCCCTGTTATTTTCCTACGCAGAAACGAGCAAAGATCGTCTCTACCAAAGTATCGCTGACTGTATCTCCCGTGATCTCACCCAGTTCTTCCATCGCGGTACGAAGTACCAGTGACGGCTCTTCCGGACTGGTGCCCATATTGGAAAGGGCGATGCAACGGTCCAGTTTCTCCGATGCGGCCAGTAGATGTTCGTAGTGGCGCTGGTTGGTAAGCAGCACGCCCTGGGCATGCTCCGGTCCCAATGCATCGTAGGTGCGTCGCACATATTCTTCCAGTTCGGTAATACCGGCTCCGGTCTGAGAGGAGATCTCCGCACAGAAATCTAATTTCCTGTCGAAACCTTTCTTCTCGATCAGATCGAGGATCGTCTTCTTGAGGTTACTGCAATCTTCTTCGGATGCCGTGTCGGTCTTACTGATCAGAAGTCCGACTTTCGTCTCTTCCGGAAGCTTCATGACCAGATCGATCATCTCTTCCTGACGCTGGATATCCTCTTCACAGGAAGCCAGCCACAGAACGATATCTGCTTCCAGCAGTGCATCGGATGCGCGGTTCACGCCGATGGATTCTACAAGATCATCGGTCTTACGGATGCCGGCGGTGTCGATCAGGCGGACAGGCACACCCTGCATGGAAGTCAGGACTTCCAGTGTATCCCGGGTCGTTCCCGGAACATCTGTGACAATGGCCCGGTCATATCCGCTAAGGCGGTTCAGAAGCGAGGATTTCCCGCTGTTCGGAATACCGCAGATCACGATGCTCATACGCTCGGACAGGATCCTGCCCTGTCGGTAGGTGTCCAGTAATTCCTGCATATCGGAACGGGACTTCTTCAGTTTTGCCGTATTATCGGCCAGCATCGCTGCTGCATCTTCGTCGTCCGGCTCATCGATCAGCATCTCGAATACGGCAAAAGCCGTGTACAGATCCTGGGAGATGGCACGGATCTTCGTCTTCAGGGAACCCTGTAACTGTGACTGGGCCGCACGCAGCGCCAGTCCGGAATCCGCCGCGATGACATCCATGACCGCTTCTGCCTGGGACAGGTCGATCTTGCCTGCCATGAATGCTTTTCTCGTGAACTCACCGGGCTGGGCCATACGGGCACCATTGTCCTGTAAAACGCGAAGGATCTCCTGTCGGACGGTCAGACCGCCATGACAAGAGATCTCTATTGCTTCTTCTCCGGTATAGGAGTGGGGTGCGCAGAAACGCGTCACCATCACATCGTCGATGGTTTCCTTGGTCTGCGGATCGATCACGGTGCCGTATGCAACCGTATATCCGTCCATCTGTTCCACAGTCTTGGCACCGTTGGCGGCGCGCTTGATATGGAAAACCGAGTCGCAGATACGGGCTGAACCCTCACCTGCCATACGGATCACACAGATCCCGCTGACTCCGGGCGGCGTGGCACATGCGCAATACGGCTTTTCCAAAAACGATCGCCTCCCAAAAGAAAACCGGTAATTACTCTTCTAAAGTGACAACTACCTTACGGTTCGGTTCTTCACCTTCGCTGTGTGTCGTTACACCCTTCACATTCTGAAGCTCAGCGTGAACGATACGACGCTCAGAAGGATTCATTGCCTCCAGAACATAGGCACGCTTGCTGCGAAGAACATGGTTAGCAGCCTTATGTGCCATGGAGATCAATACTTCTTCTCTGTGCTTTCTGTAGCCGCCGATATCGAGGACGACGCGAAGTCTCTCCTCGCTGTGACGGTTTGCAACCAGATTGGTCAGGTAGGAAATGGAATCCAGTGTCTCACCATGACGGCCGATCGCTGCACCACAATCCTGTCCGTTAACCGTGATATAGATTACGTCCTCTTCGCGATAGGAATCCAGCTTGCCGTGGATACCGATACCGGAAAGAACCTCTGCTACGAAAGATACGGCTGCATCCTCAGCCTCGCCGGCCTCGTCACCCTCGAAGGACTCGTCATCGCCATAGTAAACGTCGCCGTCATCCTCTTCTTCCGCTTCTGCTACATCTGCTGTTACACGAACAGTAACTTCCTTTGTTCCCAAACCGAGGAAACCTTTTTCTTCTTCAAGAACTTCGACATTCGCCTGGTCCTTCTCGACGCCCAACTCAGCAAGTGCGAGTTCTACGGCTTCTTCTACGGACTTGGCGGTCTTGGTAACTGACTTTTCCATAGCCTACTATTCCTCCTTGTCGCGTGCCGGAAAGCACACGTTAATTACTTCTTCTTCTTGCCCGAACCTGCAGCGCCGGCTGTCTCCAGTGCCGGTTTCTTCTTCTTGAAGGCGTTCTTCTTCTGCTCTTCCAGCTCACGCTTCTTGGCCTCATACGGCTTGGTGAACATGTAGTAAGAGAGGATCGCCTGAAGGATCGACATCAGGTTACCTACGATCCAGTAGAAACCGAAAGCAGCCGGCATACTGAATGTAGTGATGAGCATGATCGCCGGGAGTACGATTCCCATGATCTTTGTAGTTCTTGTTGTCGGATCGTCCGGCTGGTTGTTGGCCGGATTGAGCTTGGCACGCTTCTTCTCTTCCTTCTTCTTCTTGGCATCCGGCTTGGTGGCATTCATGATGAATGTCTGGACGAGCGTGGTAGCCAATGTCAGGGCAGGGATAATGAGAAGCGGAACGTACAGAGATACGTTGCTTGCGATGATCTTCGGGTTCCAGCTTGGGGTAACACCCAGATCCAGTCCCAGGAACTTCATGTCCAGGACCTGTTCTGCCTTGATGAGGCCCTTGCCTACGGCAGTAACCATCGCGCCTGCGTTGCCATTGAGAAAATTGATAACGGAAATATTATCCGCTGTTGCACTCTTAATGTTGAAAAGTTCGCCGATCGCCTTGATATTTGCTTCGCTTACGCCGGTAACGTACTGCAGCGGGCAACGTACTACGTAGAAGATCGGGAAAAGGAAAAGGATCGGTAACAGAGGAAGGAGGCATCCGCTCAGCGTGGAAATACCATTCTCCTTGAAGAGCTTCTGCAGCTCCTGTTCCTGTTTCTGCTTGTCATCAGGATATTTTCTCTTGATCTCAGCCTGCTTGTCACTCAAAGCCTGCTGCTTCATCATGGCTTTCTGAGAACGGACATTCAACGGAACGGTTAAACCGCGCACGATAATAGTCAGGAAAATGATGGCCATGCCATAACTTCCGAAGAATTCATACATCAGGCTGGTCAGCCAGCCGAAAAGCACGGTAAGAGGCGTCCAGATGCCCGCTCCGAGCTTGATTAATAGCGATAACTGCATGTACTGCTCCTGTTCCGAATTATACGAATACCCGCGCAAGACGCGTTAGGTATTAGTATAACATATTACTTGAGCGGGTCATAGCCACCTTTGAACAAGGGATTGCAGCGGAGGATGCGGCACATACCTTTAAAACAGCCGCGAATAAAACCATACTTCTCTATTGCTTCCAAAGTATACTGCGAACATGTCGGTGTGAAGCGGCAGTGCGGCACATGATTAGGCCCGTGACTTGCCTGATATAACCGAATCAACTTGATCGCCAGTTTCTTCATTTATCTTCCTCGGATCGAATCAACCCCAACTTGGAAAGATGTCTTCCCATCTCTTTTTCTACTTCCTGGTAAGTGGGCAGTTCACATCCTGCCTTAAGCAGAAAGATCACGTCATATCCCACACATACAGATGGTTCGAATTTGGAGAAAGCCGCCCGCAGAAGCCGTTTACCACGGTTTCTTGCGACTGCGGTCTTGCGTCCGTGACCATTGGTGAATCCTACCCGCAGGAGCTCCGACGGAATGACCGTCAGGTTATGCTTCAGATTCGGACTTCTCTTAAACGCATGTACGCTCAGATACCGTCCGGTCGCGAAAGTCCCCCTTCTATACACACGGGAGAATTCATAATTGAAACGCAAAGTCTGCGTCGTCTTCAACATTGCGCAAAACTACCCTCGGCTTCCTTATAAAAAAGGACCACTTGGGTGATCCTTATACAGTCAGACTCTTTCTTCCCTTCAGTCTTCTTCTTCTGAGAACTTCACGGCCGTTAGCAGTCTGCATTCTGGAACGGAAACCGTGTACCTTGGATCTCTGGCGCTTCTTAGGCTGATATGTCATTTTCATATGGATCTACCTCCAAAATTAGTTTCTTCTACTTTCTCTTACACGAATAATCGATACGAATAGCGATAGAATTATACTAGGTGTCAAGTGTAAAGTCAAGCACAATGTAAAGATCACCAGATGGAACTGTGCATCTGGACGATCTTTCCGTTCTGGATATATACACGCGGGATACGCTTTCCGACAAGGCATGTCACCTCGTAGTTAATGGTATCCAGGAGATCCGAGATCTCGTCTACCGGCAGTTCCGCATGCTTGCCACGGGTCTTCTGTGTTCCGAAAAGCACTACCTCATCGCCTACACGTGGTTTCTCTTCAAAGTCCGAAACATTCACCATGCACATATCCATGCAGATATTACCGACTACCGGTGCACGCTTGCCGTGGATCAGGACTTCTGCCCGGTTAGAAAGACGACGCAGATAGCCGTCCGCATAGCCGATGGCAATGGTCGCAATGGTACTGGTCTTCTCTGTGGTGAAGTGACGACCATAACTGATGGTCTCACCTGCCGGAATATCCTTAACATGAACAACACTGGATTTCAGCGTCATGGCCGGCTTCACTTCGAAGTCCGTATACGGCTTCGGGCAGCCCTTCGGCATCATGCCGTAAGTGATCAGACCTGCACGGACCATGTCCAGATGCATCTGCGGGAAGCGGATGATTCCGGCACTGTTGCAGATATGCTTGGTCGGAATATGAAGGCCTCTTGCCTCCAGTTCCTCGACCATCTTCATGAATGTATTGAACTGTTTCATGGTGTATTCATCATCGTCGGTATCCGACATGGCAAAGTGAGAGAACATTCCCTCGATCTCGATACCCGGAAGTTCGGAGATGGCCAGGATCGCCTCTACCGAAGATTCACCCTCCAGGAATCCCAGACGGTTCATGCCGGTATCGTACTTGATATGGATCCGGGCAGTACGCTCCAGGATCACGGCTTTCTTCGAGATCGCCTGCGCATATTCCAGAGAATATACAGCCTGCTCAATATCGTTCTCGATCAGCTGGGAAATTCTTCTGGGATCGGTATGTCCCAGGATCAGGATCGGTGCGGCAATACCGTTCTCACGAAGTTCGATTGCTTCATCCAGCATGGAAACAGCCAGTTTGTCCGCTCCGTTTTCCAGAAGTACACGGGCTGTCTCGATCGCGCCGTGACCGTAGGCATCAGCCTTGACCACCGCCATGATCTTCGCGGAACGCTTGGTCACCCGTCGGATCTCACGCATATTCTCAGCCAGTACATCCAGATTGATCTCCGCCCATGAGCGGTTCGGAAACTTATCCATCATTTTCCATTCCTTCTTCCCAGTTCAAAATCTTAAAACATCTGTCGTAGTAGTGCCAGAGCATGGTCGGCAGCATTGCCCGCCTGCCGTGTTCCTTCGCACAGAGCTGTCCTGCCAGACTGTGGATCCCTACCGCACATACGCAGGCGTCTTCTTCGCGCATGCCCTGTGCCAGGAATCCGGCCAGAAGTCCGGCCAGCACGTCTCCGGAACCGCCTTTGGCCAGTCCGGAGTTGCTCTCCTGATTACTATACCACTTCCCGTCAGGAGTAAATATGTTGGTTTGATGACTTTTCAGCACCAGAATGGTTTCTTGTTTTCTGGCCCATTCAGAAGCAGCTTCCATGTCTCCGGTCTTCCATTCCGGGAAGATCCTCAGGAATTCTCCGATATGCGGCGTGAGAACAGCCGGGCCCAGACCTCTCTGTCTTCTGGTACGGATCTCATCCCAGAGGGAAGGCTCCGACGCAAGGATCGAGATTGCGCCTGCATCCAGCACCAGATGGGGCACCATGCGAATCAAGATCGGGAAGTTGTCCCGTACATCTTTTCTCTCCGGTGCAATGCCCGGTCCCAGCAGAACCGCGTCCTTCCCTTGAAGTGTCTCAGCAAACCAGGTCGGATCCTCAGAAGTCGTGACAGCCAGCAACGGCTGCAGCACTGCTCCCGCGTTTGCTTTCTTCGGGATCGGGATCGTCAGCGCCTCCGGACACATGGTCATAAGCGGTGCGATCAATTCCTGCGGTACCAGAAGATACACAAGACCCACTCCGCTTCGGAGTGCGGAAGATGCCGCCATATAAGCCGCACCGCCCATTCCTTCGGTACCCGCATAAAGCAGAAGACGCCCGAAGGTCCCCTTGTGTCCCTCTTCACTACGAAGCGGACACAGAGAAGTCAGGCGTTCTCTTGTAATTCGTTCCATGGGTTCCATGTCTTACCTCTTCGGCACCTCGCTGATAGTGGAAATATCGAAAGGTGTTTCCTGGTATACATAGTAATTCAGCCAGTTCATAAACAGCAGCGTCGAAGAAGAGCGCCACTTCATATGTGGTTCCTTCGTCGGATCATCGTTCGGGAAGTAGTTCTTCGGTACCTGGATCGGAAGTCCCTTGTTCAGGTCGCGGAAGTATTCATCTCTGAGTGTGTTCACGTCGTACTCAGAGTGTCCCGTAATGAAGATCTGTCTTCCGGAAAGATCGGAGACCGCGTACACACCGCACTCCTCTGACTCAGAAAGGATGCGCAGGTTCGGATGACGCTCGATGTCCGACTTTCTCACCTCGGTGTGGCGGGAATGAGGTACATAGAAATAGTCGTCGAATCCGCGGAACAGCTTCACCGGCTTGGTATACGTCATGCTGTGCTCGAAGACACCGAACACTTTATTCGGAAGATTGTACTTCGGAATACCATAGTGGTAGTAAAGACCGGCCTGGGCACCCCAACAGATATGCAGCGTGGAATATACATGGGTCTTACTCCACTCCATGATCTCGCACAGTTCTTTCCAATAAGCGACTTCTTCGAATTCCATCAGTTCTACCGGCGCGCCGGTGATGATCATGCCATCGTAGAAGCGTTCGCGGACATCGGCGAATGTCTCATAGAACTTCACCAGATGTTCTGTCGTGGTGTGCTTCGGATGGTAAGAAGCCGTATATAAAAGGTCGATGTTGACCTGAAGCGGTGAGTTCGACAGCGCACGCAGAAGCTGCGTCTCGGTGGCGATCTTGTTGGGCATCAGGTTCAGAATAAGAAGATGCAGCGGTCGGATGTCCTGGTTATAGGCACGTTCTTCGGTCATAACGAAGATGCGTTCCTTCTCCAGGATCCCCGTAGCAGGAAGATTATTCGGAATACGTATCGGCATAGTCAGGACCTCCCGTCAAGAGCACAAGAACTCATTCAGGATCGAGGTCTTCGGCACGAAAGATTCCTTCGCCTGCGGGATCTGCTCCAGCCAGGATACCAGCATCCTGGCCTTGGCCACAGCCTTCTCGATATTGGCGAAATCCTTCGGCGGATTGCTTCTCTCCATGAAGACAGATGGTGCCAGAAGTCCCTGTTCATAAGCGTCCAGAGCTTCCTTGATATCTTTTCTTGCCATGTTGGCGATAACCAGCGGTTCGTAGGCCAGGAAGGAATTGACGTGGTAATCTGCCTTCGTCAGGTAATCCCGGTAATAGTTCTGTTCCGAATTCTGGATCATCGGCCAGTAGTCGATGGTGGTCAATGCATGCGCACCTCTGTGGCGCACGTCACGGACGATTCTTCGGAGCATACGTAATTCGTCGCTGTCCAGCAGACGACGGTCAGACATAACGGATGCATAGGGCATGATGAAAATACCCAGATACTGCTCTCTCTCGAAGCTGGCGGTCGTGATGTCGCAAAGACCATGCAGGCCCTCTACGACGACAACACCATTCTTGCCGATCTCCAGTGGCGGTTTCTTGGATTCCACTCTCTGGCGGACCATGAAATCGAAAGTCGGCGGTACAACCGCGTCACCGCTTACCAGTTTCGCCAGATCGATGCTGGCCAGACGCATATCCAGTGTCTCGACGCTCTCGAAGTCCGGACGGCCTTCTTCGTCGAATTCTAATGCACGTGTATCGTAATAGTCATCCAGGGAAAGACGGATCGCTTTTCTTCCGTGGGCGCACAGTTCCGCCACCAGACGGTCGGTAAATGTTGTCTTACCGGAAGAAGTCGGACCGGATACGAAGACCACCTTCACCTCTGGACGGAAGCAAACTTCTTTTGCCACTTCCGAAGTCTGACGGATGAAACGCTCCTCCGCTTTGCCTATAAAATCGGGAAGTCCGAAAACTCCCAGCATATCTTCCAGATCATCGATCGAGACCCGGATCTTATCAGATAGATTAGCCATATTCAGTCTCCTAACTTATCGTCACTTGTCAGTAAAGTCGGAAAGGACCAGCATACTGACAACTTTGTCATACCAGTACTGTAAGAAACGAGACACACAG
Source organism: Clostridiales bacterium Firm_16 (assembly GCA_001604185.1). Classification (GTDB taxonomy): domain Bacteria; phylum Bacillota; class Clostridia; order Saccharofermentanales; family Saccharofermentanaceae; genus Scatonaster. The sequence goes on from LVAV01000092.1 coordinate 20,492, forward strand.
TAAACGATTCCGGGAATCACGACAGCGGCGAAAACGATCAGTACAACTACAACGACCACATATACGCCACCGGAGATCACACCCAGCACCGTTGCGAAAGTACCGGCTGTATCTACATATTTCGCTGTAAACTGTTCAAGTGTCTTGTTCAAATATGAGATGAGGAAGTCCTTCAGATCTCCGAAAGAAACGGACAACTTCGGACGAGCCCATGCAGTAATCAGAAATGTAAGTGCACCTATCTTGGTAAGCTGCACCAGTAATACAGGTATTTTGCCCCAGATGGGCATTCGATAATATGCGAAGCAGATCGCCGGGCAGAAGAAAAAAAGAACGACAAAAACGATGATCTTCGGCAGGAATCCGCCGGTAATGATATCGTTCAAACCGCCCGTAAGATAATTATATACGACCAGAAGGTCTACAAAAATGCCATAAAGGATGAAAAGAGAAGTATGACGTCGGTTCTCAAAATCCGTATCGCTCCATAAGCGTCCGAGTAAAAGTCCTTCCAGATAATCCACTTTCCGTTTCCTTTCGGCAAAAATAGTCTTTCACTATTGTATCAAAAAAGTAGTGTTTCGTCACCCACTCAGCGAAGCCGGAAAGAAGTCTTGGCAACACTCTCGATCAAGGCCCGGTAATCACTCCACTGCTTCGGGAAACTGCTGACACCATACGCTTTCAGAACCTCACCGTCAGAGAAATGGATCTCCACTGACCAGTCCTGTGGGAAGGAAGCGCTCATAGAACCCATAAGTTTGCCGATTCCCTTGGCGTAATCCTCAGTCCACTCGAGAAGGCCCGTACCCGGAAGGTCTTTGCGGATCTTCTCGACAATGTCCGGGCTCAACGCACGAACGAAATCATTGTTCCACATATGCGTGTCTGTCCAGGCAATACGGCCCGCAACCAGATCGATACATGCTCTCAGGCTGCCTCGTCGGTATCCGGATAGCTCCGTTTCAAAAGAAACTATGTCTTTGTAATCATGTACAATATCACTCATTGACACCGCCTCATTCATCCAAACCACATCATTGTGTACGATTGCATTACTCACGAAATCTTCACTCCATAAATAGCATTGGAACGCTGGCCGATTACGATCATGTTATCCACGACGATCGGCGAAGCCTCAAAGTTTGCCAAGTCTCCCTGCTTCAAGCCCTGGATCAGACCCACACGTGCACCGGTATGTCCATCAACCAGATGTCCCTGACCCTGACTGTCAAACACGACTATGTAAGCATTTCCCTGTTCATCGTAAACATCTACAGGTGAACTCCAGGAATATGTATTCCAGTCATATCTCCAGACTTCCGCTCCCGTATTCTTGTCATAAGCAACCATACAGTTTCCGGCCCATACGCCTTTGGTCTTACAATACGAGAAGATAACCAGATTAGAGATCGACTTTTTACCTGTAATCGGAGTACCCAGCATACCACCATTGACGTCATCGCTGGAACTGGTTCCGTTATGTGTATAACAATTCTGGGATGTCTGCCATATTACCTCGCCGGTCATGGCATCGATCTTATATGTGAAAGAAGCGCCTTGATAATCCAGTTCATCTCTCTGCCAGTCAACTTCCGTACCAGTATAAAGATATACATGACCATTCTCCTCTTCGAGGACCGGAGTTACATCCGAGTCATCGTCAAGTCTTCTGGACCAGACAAGGCTCAGAGTGTTCAGATCCAGGCAGATCAGGTTACCGGCATTATCCGTGCACCATCCGTAGTGATCGTAGATAGCCATAGAACTCTCAATACCCAGCTGTTTTCCAGACACACCGTCGAAAATATAGCGATATACAACAGTGTCCGGCTGCATGGTCAACACACCTGTTTTAGGATTGAACTGTGTGTTCAGCTTCACGGTATAGATCATACCGTTCTCACTTGGATAGATGAGTGTATCAGAATTTCCGTCAATAATCGGAGAGGAGTCACAGGCGCCCCATGTCGATCTATGAGCACGGGAATCCAGACCGGTCTGGAAGTACATCATCTCTCCATTAAGAAGATTGTAGATACGATAACCGATCTTACCACGTTCTCCGTTATCGTCACCCTGACCTACATAAAGGATGGGGTAGCCGCGAGGATCGATAGCCGGTGTTCCCTTGATGGTTGCGCCGACATTGATCGGATCTCTTGTCTGGGCTCCGTCATCGATATCCAGGAAATATACGTGACCATCCTGCGTCGCGATCACGACCTCAGTCAGGTTCTCCTTCGTACGCTTCTCCGGATACATATTCATGAGCTGCTGGACTTCATAGTCCCATCTGACAGCCAGAGGCTGACCTGTCCAGCCGACACCGAACCAGCTCCAGGAAGTAGAAAGCGGTGTGCTCTTACTTCCGACCTTAGTGAACTCCCAGACTTTCTCGAAATGCTGGTCTACAGGTTTGGACGGGTCAATGTTGACATATCCCCAGGATGCACAGTTGCGGAAATTATTACCACGGAAAGTCAGTATTCCCTGCACTTTCTGGTAGTTTAGCGGATCTCCCATGCTGATCGGGTTTTCACGATTGTAAGAAGAAAGACGGTCGTCCTTCTTATAGACATCCTGCTTCGCACCTCTTCCGGAAGGGGAATACTTATCTTCCGGCGTACCGGCTGTCACGTTCATCTTGGCGGTAGCAGGATAAAGGACCGGGTTATGGTACTTCTCCATAACTGTTTCCGGAGTAGGCGTCGGTGTAGCAAGTACGATCCCGCTCGGATCCTGTGTGACCACATTTCCCTGGTCATCTGTAACAATAGTAATTTCGGAAGTATTCTTCGTTGTATCCTTAGGTTCGGAAACAGATTTCTTACCCTTTGTCAGTGTAACGATTGCAAGGACCACCGTGGTCACAACGAGCAAGGCCGTGACACAGAACAGGATGTAGATCCCGGTGTTGTTCGCGACCCGATGCGGTCTGTAGAACTGGTTTTCATAACGTACGTTTTCTGGCTTTCTCATAGAGCTCTTCGCATAGTCCTCTCGTATGTTATTCCTCATATCAACATATACTATCACAAAGAATTCAAATCCGATACGGAAAAGATGCACAAAAATCATGCAGATGTCCAAATTTCATGCCTGTTTTGACCCTATTTGTAAAAAAGAACAGACAACTTTACAACTTTGGAAAGCTGTACTATCATACCCTCGTTTGACTTTAGGGAAAGCAGGACAGCAGCAACCCCATGATTTGGATCCTTCTGACATTGGTATACGGACTTTTGAAAGGCGGACGTGAGATCGCCAAGAAGAAAGCCATGACACGCAACACCGTTATGGAAGTGTTGTTGATCTATACTTTCGTGGGATTCCTGATGGTGGTCCCCCGTGTTCCGAATGCCATGGGACTTGCTCCGAAATACTACGGTTTTATCGCCATCAAATCCTTCGTGATCTTCCTGGCCTGGATCCTGAGTTTCCGGGCACTGAAGCATCTGCCCGTCAGCCTTTACGGCATCCTGGATCTTTCCCGTGTCCTGCTGGCCACGCTCCTGGGGGTCATCGTACTGCACGAAGTTCTCCGTTGGAATCAATATCTGGGACTGGCTCTCGTAGCCTTCGGTCTTCTCTCTCTGAAGTTCCGGCTTTTCGGTAAGAAGCCTTCTGCGGCAAAAGCTCTCCCCGCTCCATCTTCTTCTTCCCCCGCCACCTCGGACCCACGCGGCCCCGCCACTTCTTCTGCATCTGACAGCGACAGCGGCAACGCCGGGAAGTTCATCATCATGGCCTTCGGCTCCTGCCTTCTGAACGCCGTCTCCGGCCTTATGGACAAGCTCCTCATGAAGAGCATCAACGGCGCCCAGCTGCAGTTCTGGTACATGCTTTTCCTTCTGCTGTTCTACCTGATCTACGTCCTGGTGACTCGCACCAAGATCAGCAAAACCATCTGGAAAAACGGCTGGGTATGGCTTCTGGCTATTATGTTTGTTATCGGAGATGCGGCCCTCTTCGCCGCCAACGGCATATCCGGCTCTCGGGTCACGGTCATGACCCTCATTAAGCAAAGCGGCTGTTTCGTCACCATCGTAGGCGGGAAATTCATTTTTCACGAGAAAGACATCGGCTACCGCCTCTTCTGCGCCGCCATCATCTTCTGCGGCATACTGGTCAGTGTTCTTCCGCTTGGGTAACCGAAGATCCGGCATAAAGACCTGCCGTAAAACCTGTCGACCAGGCGCACTGGAGATTGTATCCCCCTGAGATACCGTCCACATCCAGGATCTCTCCTGCGAAATAAAGACCCTTCATGAGTTTCGACTCCATGGTCTTGGGATCCACCTGCTTCACATTCACACCGCCGCGGGTCACATACGCCACGTCCATCGGCGTCCGCTCCGCAATCGGAAGTCTCGTACCCTTCAGAGTCTCGATGATCTTCTTTCTCTCCAGCTTCGTCACATCGTGGGCCGCCTTATCCTCCGTCAGCACCAGCTCCGCCATCTTCTCACGAAGACGGAACGTCTCACAAAGCAGACGTTTCATATGGCGGTTCGGGTCCGCCTGCATCGCCGCAAGCAGCTGCTTCTCCGCCTCATCCATCGTCACCCCCGGCACATGATCCAGTACCAGGAAGATCCGCATATTCGAATAGAGATGATCCGCATTCGGCAGGTAACGGGAAAGATACATCGCCACCGGACCACTGACGCCCTGATGGGTAAAAAGCAGTTCACCACGGACTTTCTCGGACTCCTTGCCGTCTGCCCAGATCCATGCCCCGATATCCGGGATCGTCACGCCCGCGAGAGAATATTCCGAACCACAGTCGTCCTTATCCGACTTATCCGGCTCCGTAAATCCCGTCAGGAACAGCGGTGCCAGCGCCGGGTAAAGCGGCGTCACTTCATGTGCGCAGGAAGCCGCCAGACCGTAGCCGTCGCCCTCCGAGCCTGTGGCCGGGAAAGACACGCCTCCGGTACACAAGATCACGGCACTTCCGAAATATACTTTATTGAATGTTACTACGCGAAAAGCTCTTTCCTCCGAATCTGCCGGAGTGAAGGACAGTACTGCCTGTTTCGTCAGCAGTCTTCCGCCCAGTTCCTTGAACTTCTCCACCAGTGCGTCCCGCACATCCTGTGCCTTCTCTGAGTCGGGAAAAACTCTTCCGTTCTCTTCTTCGTGGGTCGGCACGTTCATGCTCTTAAAGAAGTTGCGCACGTCGGTCGGCTCATAGTTCCGCAGCGCGCTGGTCAGAAAACGGGAATTCTCATAGTAGGCCTCCTGGAAATTATCCGGGATCCGCATATTCGTGATATTGCAACGGCCATGCCCCGTAAGCAGGAGCTTCTTGCCGGCCACTTCTTTCTTCTCCAGGATCAGCACCGAGGCGCCCCGCTGGCAGGCCGTGATGCCGGCCATCAGTCCGGCCGGTCCTGCACCTACAACGATCACGTCATATTTCTCGGGATACGTCTCCATAGAAATCACCCTCAGAGTACGGAATAGATGATCGTTCCGTCGTCGAAACGAGCCACTTCATTGAGGTTTGCGGCGAAGAACTCCGGATTATAGTATCCGTCTGTCTCCTCCGGACCATAGTATTCGTTACATGCGATGACATACTTGATGTTCATCTCGGCACAGTAACGACGGAATTCCTCCAGGTTACCGTTGGCACCGGTCAGGAGCCACTGGTAGTTGATCTGGCGGGTATATGTATCGTGACCTGCGGACCATGCGAAATACGGCCATCCGTAATACACACGACGTCCGCTGAGGAAGAAGTCATTGGTGGACCACATCGGTGTCAGGAAGACATCGTCTTCATCCGTATTCTTCTCGACCCAGTCTGCGATCGGTGCATCGGTATGCAGGGTCACATAACGCTCTTCTTCATGGTTATTGATGTTGTGGTAAACGTACCACTCGCTGATACCTGTAGCCGTAAGTCCGAACAGCAGGCACAGACAGACGACGGCGCTGAAGATCTGTACCGGAATAAAGGCTTTCTTCTTCAGTACCACTGCGCCATCCGGTGCATTCTTGCCGACACGCTCTCTGATGGAGATCGGCAGTGCCAGCAGATTGGCAAGTACACCTGCGATCAGGATATCGAACAGGATGAAGCTCAGCTGGATGAACTTATGGTTCGCCAGTACTTCGAGAGATACCTGGCAGTAGAAAGCGAAGATCAACGGGAAAGAGAACGGGATCAGAAGGATCGCACGGTACGGATTCTTCTTCTTAGCCAGTTCATAGACCAGAAGACCGAAGAACAGTACGGCCGGGATGATCACCGTCAGGAAGCCGATCTTATTGAGATAGCTGATGACGTCCGCACTACGACCCAGTGCCTTACCGAGTCCCATGTCGTTTTTGCCTTCCAGTTCCGGCAATACGAAACCGAAGTAATACTTGAAAGAAGCCACGTTGGATGCACCGCCGGCGAAGAAACGGGCCTGCAGCACCGAAGATGCCACGGCCACTGCCGCAACAGCAGCATAACCCAGACGGAACTCCGAGAAGATCGCCATACCGAACAGAACCAGCAATGCCGTGATCAGGCAGGAACCATGGAAGAAAGGCATGCACAATGCGATCAGGCAGGCAAGGATCACGGAACCCCACGGACGAAGCGGATCCTTGTCACGGTTCATCCAGGCCTCACGGCTGCCGAAGAAACGCTTCATCTTCGCACTGAAACCTTCTGTACGGCTCAGGTGCAGGAACATTCTTCTGAAGTGCGGCAGGAACAGGAAGATCATGATGACCACGATGCCGATACCGACACAGAGGTGACGCTGGTTCGCGTATACATTGACCGCCCACAGGCCCCACTCATCGCGGATGGTATAGCCATACCACTCCGTAGATTTCTTCAAGGCTTCGATCACCTGGCTCCAGGAACCGCCCAAGGCATCCTTGAGTTCACTGGCCTGATGGAATACGTTCCATCCGCTTCGGAAAAGAACCAGCAACGGTGCGAAGAAATATGCGCCACGGCGTCCCGAAAGCAGGACAGCCAGTGTGCCGAGAAGTGTCAGCGTACTGAGCATGCAGACCAGAGACGGCAGGTTGATGGCCCATACCAGCGGAAGTCCCAGAGCCTCCATGTTACCTGTCAGGAAGTAGAACATGAAGTGGTACTGGATATTGTCTCCGGAGAAATGCGGATATTGTGTCGGGAAATTGGCGCCGACACCGAAACCGGACGTGATAGCCACGTGCGGAGAAAAGTCACTGAAAATCGAGTGTCCGAGATGGATCTCATTACCGGACTGGAAGCATGTGTAGAAGTATACGAAACTGATGGCGATAAGCACCAGAACCGTTGCCATAGAGTAGAACAGGATAGAGCCCGGCTTCTTGTTGAAGCGTGCCAGCTTGTTCAGGTCGGTTCCCGCCTTGATCTGTCGGAAATTGCGGATAAAGCAGCGCTGCCAGAACAGGCATCCCAGGTAGGTGAAGATACACATGGAGATAATGTCAGCCGGAAGAAGCGGAGCCGTATCTGCCGGGATATAGGGATAAAGCGCATAGGCCAGGAAATACGTAGTGAATGTCATCAGGACGATACCGATCAGAGTACCGGCCGGAATCAGGAACAACGACGTCGGCACCTTCTCAAGGATGCTTTGGTCCGAAGCCACTCCCACATAGAGTCTGCGGATATCCGGGATCAGGAGCCGGATCAGCTGCGTGCCGAAAAATACGGCCACGATCAGATATATAATAGCTAACATAGTCAACCTCCACCTAGTTATACTCATCTATCATACCATTACAAATGCTTTGCGTCACCGATAAAATCCTACTCTTTCGTTACATTTGTCGAAAAACCTCTTCCATATGAAGTAAATCATGTATAATCGTGGGGTATGGCAGATTAATATATGGAGGTCACACCCATGAAAATAGTAGTTTTAGCAGGCGGAATCAGCCCGGAGCGCGATGTCTCCCTTTGTTCCGCAAGCCTTATTTCCAACGCCCTTCTCAGCAAAGGTCACGAAGTTGCCTTCGTGGATGTCTATACAGGACTTGAAGATACCACCGATCTCAAGAGTGCTTTTGCCACGAAAGAATCCGGCAAAACATACTCCTACAAGATTCCGGAGACGGAGCCGGATCTGGAGGCCCTGATCGCTTCCCACGGCGGCCGCCGCGAGCTCATCGGACCCGGTGTACTGGATCTGTGCCGCATGGCCGATGCCGTATTTATCGGATGCCACGGCGGAATGGGCGAGAACGGACGTCTTCAGGCTGTACTGGACTGTATCGATGTTCCTTACACCGGTTCCGGTTACCTGGGCTGCGCCCTGGCTATGGACAAGCACTTAAGCAAGACGCTTCTGACACACTTCAATATCCCCACCGCCGAGTGGGTGCTCTTCGATCCTTCGAAGGATTCCATCGACACCATCCGCGAGAAGCTGGGCTTCCCTTGCGTCGTTAAGCCCATCGGCTGCGGTTCCAGCTGCGGTGTCTCCATCGTTCATGACGAGTCCGAGTGGAATGCCGCGATCGATTATTCTACGAAGTACGAGAATGTATGCCTTGTGGAGAAGATGGTCCATGGCCGTGAATTCTCCATCGGCGTTCTGGACGGCGAGGCGCTGCCCATCATTGAGATCCGTCCGAAGCAGGGCTTCTACGATTACAAGAATAAGTACCAGGCAGACGCCACCGAGGAGATCTGCCCTGCCCCGCTCTCTGCTGAGAAAACAAAAGAAGCACAGGGTCTGGCCGTGGCCGTTCACCGTGCTCTGGGTCTGGGTAACTACTCCCGTGTGGACTTTATCCTTTCCGAAGAAGACGATAAGTTCTACTGTCTGGAAGCCAACAACCTGCCGGGTATGACACCGAACAGCCTGATTCCTCAGGAAGCTCGTGCCGCCGGCATCGAATACGAAGATCTCTGCGAGAAGCTGGTGCTCTCCGCATCGAAGAAAGTCTGATCTTCGTTTTCAATCTCAGTTTTTAATGGAATTTTCAAGATCCGGCTCTGCCTTCTGCGCAGACGGATCTTCTTTTTTCGGAGAGCGGAAGCCCTGGTACAGTGCGCTCTTAGGGCACGCCCGCACACAGTCTCCGCAACGGATACACTCCATGCTGTTGGGTTTTCTTGTGGGATCCACATTCATCTTACAGGCCTTGGCACAAGCCCCGCAGTGCACACATTTTTCCGCGTCAAAAAACAGGCGGAACACAGCGAACCGGTTGAAGAATCCGTAGATCGCTCCAAGTGGACAGAGGTATTTGCAGAAGGGGCGATACACGATAAGAGATGTGGTCACCACGATCCCCAGCACCACCAGTTTCCAGTCGAAGAGTGCCCCCAGCTGCTGCCGAAGCTGGCTGTCTTTGAAGGCCAGCATGATGCCGGACATGGTACCGGACGGGCAGACATATTTACAGAATGTCGGCGTCAGCGGGATACATAGCGGCAGGATGATCACCAGTACCGCCAGCACCGCATACTTAAGGTACCTAAGGAAACGGTCCACCTTAAACTGGTTTTTCTTATAGAAAGGAATGCAATACAGAAGATCCTGGATCAGACCGAAAGGACACAGAAATCCGCATATGGCCCGGCCCAGAAGTGCGCCGAAAAACAGAAGCAGTCCGACAACATAGTAGGGAAAACGGAACTTCATCCCGCCCAGGAAATTCTGAAGCGAGCCGATGGGACACGCGCCCACCGCACCCGGACAGGAATAGCAATTCAGTCCGGGTACACAGACTTTCTTCGTCGGGCCTTTGTAGATCTTCCCCGTCAGGAAACCCTTCAGATTGGCATTCTGAAGAAGTGCCGCCACAGCCTGGATCGCAAGTCTTCTCTTTCCTGTACTTTTCTTCTTATCCAAGGCCCACACACTCCATACAGATCCGCGCTGCCTTGCTCAACACATTGGCCGCCTGTCCTTTATAAAGGCCGACTGCCACAAGCGCAATGGCACACACCAGAAGAATCAATGCGATCTTGTTTCTTTTCCAGAAATCCTTCATGGCGCGTGCACACTCTCTTATTTATTCTTCAGATCCGCTTCGAAAATAAGACGATCGATGATTTCCTGCCATGCATAGAAATTACGCGAGCCAATGACACACTTCTCCCCATCAGGCAGTGTAAGTACATTTCCGTTTGAATCAATGAATACCGAAGTCGGAACATACTCTGTGATCAAGCTCCGGAAAGCGGACGTATAGTGCAGGATCGGATATCTTACACCGGTCGCATCCAGTGTGTCATCCAGTTCCTCTTCCATACTGGTATCAGAATAGACACCGAGGATCTGGAAATCTGATTTGAGGTATGTATCGCAGAGTTTCTGCAGGTCCGGCATCTCATTTACACACGGTCCGCACCACGGCTCGAAGAAGTTGATCATGGTAACCTTGGACTGATTGAAGATCTGATCCGAATACAATCTGCCATCTCTGTCAGTAGTAGAGAACTGAATTTCGCCACGTACCCATTCTGTCGTTTCAGAAGTGGTTTCTTTGGTCGTAGTTTCTTCCGTAGTCGTCTCTTCTGTGGTGGTTTCCTCAGTCGTCGTTTCCTCGGTAGTGGTCTCTTCCGGCGTGGTGGTCGCTTCAGTCGTAGTCTCCACTGTGGTGGTTTCCACTGTCGTCTCTACCGTTGTCTCTTTCGTAGTCTCAGTCGTTTCTTTCTTCGTTGTCTCCTTAGAAGTTTCCTTGGTGGTCTCCTCGGTGGTAGTTGTCTCCTCCGAAGTGGTGGTTTCTTCCGTAGTCGTAGTTTCTTCGGTCGTGGTCGTCTCTTCTGTTGTAGTTTCAGAAGTCTCCGAAGTCGTCGTCTCCTCAGTCGTAGTTGTGGCAGAAGTCGTCTGGGAAGTTTCCTTGGAAGTCTCTGTTTCTTTCTTATCCGCGCAGGCATTCAAAGCCACAGCCATCGCCATAAGCAGGCTGATCAATCCAATTGTTTTTCTTTTCATTTTTCTCATCCTTGATCTTTTTTCTGTCTATAATATACCCATCTGAGAAAGATGTCACCTGTTTCCTTCTTTTCTCAAAGGCAAAAATATCCCGCACAGGGGGAGCAGACAATATCAATCTTTATCCCGGGAAGAATTCTTGAGGAAACGTTCCACTTCTTCCAGCGGCATCGGTTTAGCGAACAGATAGCCCTGGAAAAGCTTACAGCCCATCTCGCAGAGCATATCCAGCTGATGCTGCGTTTCCACGCCTTCTGTAAGAGAGGCAATGCCCAGGTCGTCAGACAGGTTCATGATGTTCTGCAGGATCCGTCTTGCTTTCTCGTCATCCTTGGCACGGTTAAGGAACCGCATGTCGATCTTCAGTACGTCTACCGGCATATCCTTGAGAAGGTTCAGTGAAGAGTAACCGGAACCGAAGTCATCCATCTCGATCACAAATCCCAGTTCCTTGAGACTGTTGAGTTTCTTCATGCGGTTATCGATATCGTTCATCATGACCGTCTCCGTGATCTCGATACGAAGTCTGGCCGGATCGATATTGAATTCTTTGGCAAGATTTCTGATCTCGGTGGTAACATCCATGAAGTAGAAATCCTTCGGAGAGATATTGACGGAGATAAACAGGTCCTTATTCTCCTCGCCCCATCCGGAGATGATCTCGCAGGCACAACGCCACATGTATTTATCCACTTCGACGATCATGCCGTTACGCTCGAATACAGGGATAAACTTGGCCGGCGACAGGAACCCGTCCTTCGGGTGGATCCATCTGGCCAGGGCTTCCAGACCTACGACCTTACCTTTTATATCTACGATCGGCTGCAGGAACGGCTGGATCTCACGCTTAGCAATGGCATCAGGAAGTTCTGCAGAGATCTTCTTGGCCCAGAGCACTTCATTTCTGAGGTCCTCATCGTAGTAGGAAACATGGATCTGGTATTCTTCCTTGATATCACTCAGTGCCATGTGGGCACGGTCAAACATAGTCGATACATCCATATCCGTTTTACGGACTTCATAGATGCCCAGATGGATCAGAAGATTGTGTTCCACGGATCCGTCATTGATCACGAACTGGGAAAGTTTCTCTTCTACCTTATCTTCATTGAAGTCGGATACCGGCATCAGGACACCGAAAGTATCGCCGCCAAGGCGTCCGAACACACCTTCCTGCGGCACGAATTCCTTCAGCCATTTTGCCACGCTCTTCAGAGCAAAGTCACCGAATGCGTGACCGAATACATCATTTACCAGTCGGAAATCCATCAGGTCAACAAAGATCACGCAGTACTGCTCATCCGGATTTGCCTTCAGGATATCCCGGATGCAGTCGTACAGATACTCCTTGTTGTAAAGTAAGGTAAGCGGGTCATGCGTTGCGTTGAAACGCTGACGCTGCAACTCCTTCTGTTCATTGGTAACATCGTGGACGATCAAGAAAGAACCCATCTTTTTCTTCTTTTCATCGGTCAGCGTATTCTTCCTGAATACGTAGTATCGGACTTCGGTCCCTGAATTCAGCGTTCTTGTATCGGCCCATACATCTTTCTCATGGATATCGGCTTCTCCGAATTTGGAGATCAGAAGCTCGCCGGCCTGATCGAATTGCTGGTTCTTGATATCGACAAGAGCAATGCCGGACTCGTTGGCCCAGATACATTTCCCATATAAGTCGTACAGGAACAGCCCATCCGAGATATCCGACGCCATGCTTGCCAGCATCCGGTCAAGAAGGGACAATGGCCGGTACTGCAAGGTGAAATAGAATATCAGAAGTCCGAAGATACCATAACCTGCCATGGACCGGTCGATCGGTGTTCTCGAGAAAATATAGTAGGTCTGAAGACCACCGGTGACCAGCATGGTGGCCAGTATCACGAAATATCTTTCCAGATAGATCCTAGGAGAACGGACGATTTTCACGATGAATATCATAATGACCACGAAGAATACCGAGTAGTCGATAACGCGGTGCAAAGTCTGGCCCCAGTAAGGAACCAGGCGATAGTAGTTAAAACCGTCCACCAGAATAGCCTCGGTCGAGAATGCATGACCGAATACCGTATTCAGCAGGAGCTGGATGATGTCCAGACCGAAGATCGCATAGACGGAATAGCGGATGATCTTTCTCGGCCACCTGATCACACAGTAATCGCAGGTAAACCGCAGAAGCAGGGAGAGCACAAGGTCCATACCGATGAAATAGATATAACATCCGATGGTCGCAACAGTCTGGTTGCCGGATAGGATAATGAGAAGATTTCCTAACACAGGCGGAATCAGAAGACCTACCAGCACAGACACGGTCTTACCGATCTTCCGGTAGGATTTTCTGGCCATGCATACGCAGATTCCTAAAGCCAGACTCAGCAATATGTATATTACCGCAAATGCTATTCTCATATCTATCTCTTTTGCTCCCCTCTTGCTTGGATAGACAGCCCCATGAGAACATTATAAAAAGCATTCTGTTCGAAAGAGTAGATACTGTATGAATAAACTATTAATTTTATTAGACAATCTGTGATCTATCGCATCTTATGCATGGACCGGTCATCTCTTTTTGCCCAGTCGTAGGAAAAAATCGTGCATTTCTTCCGGCGTTTTTTCTTCATGTTGAAGCAGCCACTGACGAGTGATGAAATAGATGGACCATCCCAGACTGTCATAGACCATCTCGCGCTCCGTCTCATCCCTCAGTTCCAGGTCCATGTGTTCCTTGAGTACATCGTCCACGATCCACGTAAACATACTTGTGGCTGAGTATCCGAAATGCGCGTCCACCTCTGTCAGGAAAAGAACTTTCAATTTATCTTTCTCGGAGTATATGTATTTCAGGACATCCAGTTTTCGGTCTTCCTTCGGTTTCGTCTCATCCTTCAGGAAGAGTGTTTTCACTTTCTCTGCATGTCTCATTCCGAACTCAAGAAGAATGTCTCGTGGCTCAGTATAGTGATTGTAGAAAGTGGTACGGTTGACCCCCGCCTCCCGGCAAAGCTCACTTACCGTGATTTTATCGATCGTTTTCTTCTGCAGGCATCGGAAAAGCCCTTCCTGCAGCATCTTCTTTGACATCAACACACGCATATTCTGGTCGTTCATAATACACTCCCGCTTCATCGAAATCCGAAAAACACCGAAACTAAAAAAAACAACAGATTCGGACGATATGTCGTTCTTACAACATATGTCGTTATACTGCTGATTGTAACTTCAACACCTGTCGATTACAATGATTTTGTGAAATGTAGCAAGTCATTTCCAATTATGCCACTAAGAGTGTATCGCCTCGCTCCCTGTCGAAGCCATACACTCTTTTTTATGTCTTTTCAATATCGATGATGCAGTATTCCGAGACCGTTCCGCTCTTGAAGGGCACTGCCCAGTCCGCGATACCGGAGGTAACGATAAAGATGGACTGTCCCCTCTGTTCCAGACCATATGTCGCATCGTTGATCCCGAGCAGTTCGCCGATAGGTCCGATAGGGATCATCTGACCACCATGTGTATGTCCGCTGAGGACCAGGTCGCAGTTTGCCGATGCTTCGGCCTTATAATCGTTGGGCTGGTGATCCAGCACGATGGCGAATTTAGAAGGATCCACGGAAGTCATAAGGTCGGAGATCGGCATACGCTTCATGCTTCGGTCTTTCCGTCCGACAATGTAGTAGCAGTCATTGAGTTCCAGCACCTCATCAAGAAGGACATGGACGTTATTCTTCTTCAGCTCGGAAAGCAGATCGTCATAGCTGAAATCTCTGTAGTTGCTGTACCCTCTGTCGTGATTTCCGGGTACATAATACACACCATAGGTGCACTGAAATTCGCCCAGTGCCTGACAGGCCCGGACCATGTTTACACGGGTCGTGTCATCGTCCACGTAGTCACCGGAGATCACCAGAAGATCCGGCTTGGCCTGCTCGATGGTCTTCATATGCTTGGCGAAACCCTCACCGTCGAAACAGGAACCGACATGGGAATCCGCGATCAGGGCAATACGCAGATCGCTGACCTGTTTCTCGGTTGAGATCTTATATTCTGTCTGGTATACCTTGTGGGCCAGATAGTAGGAAGTACTCATATATACGGCAGTCAGCAGGATCGCCGCCACGCCGGTCACCCAGTACGGGGTCTTACTGAGGGCGAATTTTCTGGCACGCTTTGCCTTACGGATCTCATCTTTCGACATTCCTTCCGTATTCAAATTGCCCGGATGTTTCTTCGTCCACTTCAGGATCAGCAGTTCCGTCACACTCACGATCATCTCGAGCAACGCCCAGAAAAGGATCAGATGCAGCCAGATCAGCACGAAAAAGTAAGGCCGGATCACACAGGTCACGATCATGGCGACCACGAAGGAACCGGAGATCAGCCAGCTGATCTTACGGGTCTTCCTAGGTAATTCGTCCGGGTTCTTGCCACGCAGTACCAGAACACGTATCCGACAGAGCAGATAGTACATTCCCAGCAGGAGCACGACCAGTATAGATAGAAAAAGTGCGATAAACATTATGTCAAATCTGTCTATTCAGACAGTCTTTCCCTCCAGAAAAAACATATGGGGGAATCTTACCACAGATTCCCCCGACATGTCACGCTTTTGGTGCAAATCTCTCGTCGATGACTCGTTTCATCTTGCCTTCACTTCTCGGCAGGCTCTTCGGCTCGCAGAGCTTGATCTTGGCATGGATACCGGTGATGGAAGCGATCTCACCTTCCAGCATCCTCTCGGTCTTCTCGATCTCACGGATGGAGTCGGAGAAGAAGGAATTGGTCATCTCGACCTTGACCGTCATGCGGTCCAGATTATTCACACGATCCAGATAGATCATGTAGTGCGGTTCAACTTCACTGTGTGCAAGCAGTACGGCCTCGATCTGAGTCGGGAATACGTTTACGCCACGGATGATCATCATGTCATCGGCACGGCCGGTCACCTTCTCGATCTTCGGTGTCGTACGTCCGCACTCACACTTACCGTGGTACAGACGAGTCAGGTCATGGGTGTTATAACGCAGAAGCGGTACACCTTCCTTCGAAACAGAAGAGAATACCAGTTCACCGATCTCTCCATCCGGCAGTGGCTCGCCGGTCTCCGGATCTACGATCTCCGGAATGAAGTGGTCAGACTCGATGTGGATCAGGTCAGACTTATCGCAGCTGCATCCTACGCCAGGTCCGCAGATCTCGGTCAGACCGTAGATATCGAAGGCGCGAAGTCCCAGCTTCTCCTCGATCTGGTCACGCATCTCCAGTGTCCATGCTTCGGCACCGAAGATACCGCAACGCAGGTTCAGTTCAGACTTATCTACGCCGGCTGCTTCCAACTGATCGGCAATGTGCAGTGCATAAGTCGGTGTGCACATCAGCACTTCCGGTTTCCACTCACGCAGGATCTGGATCTGACGGGCTGTATTACCGCCGGATACCGGGATCGCTGTCGCACCGATATCGGCACAGGCGAAATGTGGACCAAGACCACCGGTGAACAGACCGTAACCATATGCGATATGAACCAGATCACCCTTCTGGACACCGGCACGTGCCATAGAACGGCAGAGTACGGAGTTCCAGAGCTTGACATCGTTCGCTGTATAACCTACGACCTTCATGCGGCCGGTGGTTCCGGAAGAAGCATGGACACGAACCAGTTCTTCTCTCGGTACAGCCAGTGTTCCGAAGGGGTAGTTATCACGGAAATCGAATTTATCGGTGAAAGGAAGTTTCGGCAGATCCTCGATACTCTTGATATCTCCCGGTGTGACGCCCTTCTCATCCATTCTCTTACGGTAATACGGAACATGCTCGTACATACGGTTCACGCACTTGATCAGGCGCTCACTCTGTACCTTGGCACGCTCGTCTTCAGACATGCATTCTGCCTGCGGATCCCAGATCCAGCTCTTCGATTCTCTTCTCATGTTCATACCTTCCTTTCGCATGATCGGCAACAAAAAATCCCATTGCCGTTCCTTCAAACAGCAATGGGACGAAAATTCATATTTCGCGGTACCACCCATCTTCGAGTCTTTCCCCTATTGAAAAGAACTCGCGCTCGTCAAGACCTGACAGTCTCTGCCCTCAAGTAACGGTGGGCTCTCCGTATCCCCCTACTTACCATCTCCGGTGTTCAGAAGATCTGCTCAGGAGTGAACTTCGACTGATCTTGCTTCGTATGCAGGCTCTCAATCCCAGACCCGCACGCCCTGTACGACTTCCGATCGCTACTTTCTCCGTCATCGCATTTCGCTTATAAAACGTTAAGTCGATTATGCGGCGAAACATTTTCAATGTCAAGTTTTTTTCTACAGGAAGAATGTAAACTCTCCAACCCTTTCCGCTTCGATGGCAATGAGAAAAGGCCGTCCTTTCGGACAGCCCTTACTCGTTTCTTTTTCCTTTCGGATATTTACTCCGCTCAGCCGGTCTTCTCCTAACCGTTGTTGTTTGCTGAAGCGGTATCCTTTAAATTCTTTGTTTCGCCTTCGTCTTCGTCTCTCAGATCGATATGGATGCCGATGATCTTTACATCTACGCCCTTATCGTCTACCAGTACGTGGATACCCGGAATATCTACCCGGACTCCGTCATCGTCGCTGATATCGACGCCGTACCCGGCATTCTTGATTTCTTCATATGCTGTGCCATTGATCACACTGACGACGCCGGAACCGACGGTCATGGCCATACTGGCGAAGAATAGAATCACAGAAAGCACGAAGCTGGCTACCATGATGCAGACCAGAACTGCGGATGATTTTTTCATATGCTGCCTCCTTTATGCTTCTTTGCTCCAGAGTTTGCCGAGCCACTTGAAGTAGGCGGCGATTCCCTTGAAGAACCACTTGATCGCGAAGAACAGAACGATCAACGCCGAGATGGTCGCGAAAACCATCGCCAATGCCAGGCAGACGGATGCTGCGGTTGCAGATGTGACTCCTGTAAACAGGAAGTATGCTGCGAATCCTGTTGCCACCGGCCATGCGATCAGGGCAAGAAGCAGAAGGATCGCCAGTGCCAGTGCCGGAATACCGACAAAGATCGTGAATACCACGGCGAAAACTTTCGAGTTTCCGATCTTATCCGGGAATTGATGGGTCGGATCCTGAGAAGGATACTTGGAATAATCCGGGAGTGTGTACTCTTTCTTCTTGTGTGTGTATTCCGTGTACTCTTCCTTCTCTTTCGCACCTCTGTGCGGGAAGTTGCCGCCCAGTTCCTTCTTCGGCGGAATATTCTTGGCCGGGATGGCTTCCTTGCTGTTGCAGAATCCTGCGATGGTCTGTGCGCCGACTCCGCAGCCCAGGCCGAATCCCGTACGAAGCGGAACAGTCGGATAATCCGGGTTCACGTCACCTGTTGCGCCGGACACACCCTGCATATCGAAAGCAGGAACCGTATCACTCAGATAGATCTGGGCCACTTCGCTTGGAGAACCGAGCTTGGCCGCGATCTCACTCTCATTCTTTCCTTCCGAGATACCGATCTCGAAGTGTGTTTCAAATTCCTTGATGATGTCTTCAACATCGCTGGAAGGAAGTGCCTTCAGCTGTGTACGCAGAGAGGCAATATACTCATTTTTATTCATGCGCTTTTCCCTCCCACTATCTTGTTTACACTTGCCGTGAAGGAATTCCAGTCATCCAGAAGTTCCTTCAATCTTGCTCTGCCCATTGCGGTGAGACTATAGTATTTCCTCGGTGGGCCGCTCTGGGATTCCTGCAGATAGGATGCCACCAGACCATCGCTTGCCAGCTTGCGGAGCAGCGGATACACGGTACCATCAGAGATCATGATCGTCTCGGATAACGTACTGGCCAGTTCATAACCATACCGGTCTGCGTCCTGGAGCATGGCTAAAACACAAAGGTCAAGAACACCCTTTTTGAATTGAACATTCATGTGCACGCCTCCTTTTCAGTTGTATTTATATTCTTGTTATGTTCAGTATTGCACATTCAACAATACCGATTATAGAACGCTACTATAGATAAGTCAATACCGTTTCATATTCACATGCCAAAAATCCCCGACGCGCTTACGCAGTAACGCAGCATCGAGGACCGGATGACAGAGCTTTTCACATAGTAATTCAGAGCATGTCGATAAGTTTATTCAGACGGTGGTTCATGCCGGACTTGCTGATGGGCGGATCCATCAGGCGCCCCAGTTCCGTCAGGGACAGTCCGGGATTGTCGATATGGAGCCTGGCCACCTCCAGCAGATCCTTCGGGATGCGGCCGGCTTTCTCGGAAGCCAGCAGTTCTTCCAGTTTCCGGGTCCGGGCCGCGCTGGCTTCGGCCTGTCTCTTCATGGTCCAGTTATCCAGATTGTAGGAACTGGCCACCATTTTGTTAACGTTTCTCTGCACACGGATGGTCTGCAGGTCCATCATCTGGTTCATGGCGCCGAGGATCACGAGGAAATCGCTGACTTCGTCGATCTTCTTGAAGTACAGGCTCCAGACCTGGTCCAGTACCCGCGTCATGGGCTGGATGTCCTCCATATGGAAAAGAAGGATCAATGGTTTCACGAAGGCATCGGTCCGGCAGAGGATCTCGATGCGGGTCTTATTTTTCGGGTCGGAAAAAGAACCTCTCGCGAGGAATGCCCCTCGCAGCATGGCGCGGCGGAGCCCACCGTCTTCGGAGATCTCATCGCTGATTACGTCCGGGGAAATATAAGGTTCGATAAACTCTGCCCATGCCTGTCCGGGAAAAGAAACGGTATACACGCTTCCGCCTCTTCGGCCGACTTTCTCCACTTCGCCCAGTGCCTGAATGCCTTCCGCTTTCCGGGAATCCAGAAGAAGCCTCTGGGCCACCGGTTCCTTGGCACAGGTCACGGATACGGTATCTTCCTTCTCTGTCCAGCCGCTGCAAAGAGAGATGGCGGCCATTTCCGCCGCCCACTCTTCCTTCGTATAGTGCATGAACTTGATGATCTCGTTCTTGATCTGGGAAGAAAGGCTACCCTCACTCATGTCTTGTTTCCCTCAGTGCGCTGGTAGCGCGGATCTTTGTCGATATCACGGTGATGGATCGATACACGGTATCCCGCTTTCTTCAGACCTTCGAAGAACCGCTCGGCCATATAGACGGAACGGTGACGGCCGCCGGTGCAGCCGACGCCCACCGATAATCTGGCCTTGCCCTCTCGGATATAGAAGGGGATGGAGAACAGGAAAAGATCCATCATCTTGTCATAGTACTGTTTCGTCTCTTCGTATCCTTCCAGGAATTCCACGATGGCCTGATCCTTGCCGGAAAGCATCTTCAGGTTCGGATCGTAGAACGGATTCGGAAGGAATCGTACATCACAGGAGATATCGCAGTCTCCCGGCAGACCGTACTTAAATCCGAAGGATTCTACATGGATATCCATGGTGCTGACTTCTTCCGCTTCGATAATGTGCAGAAGTTCTTCCCGAAGGGCACTAAGTGCCATCATGGAAGTGTCCAGAACATGGGTTGCCCGGGCACGGATGCCCCGGAGCATCGATCTTTCTTTATCGATCGCCTCCACCAGGGACAGTCCGTCTGAAAGCGGATGCTTTCTTCGGGTCTGGCGATAACGGCTCACCAGCACCTGATCGTTGGCCTCCAGGAAAATAATGCGATACGGGCATTCCAGAGCCTTGATCTCGTTCATGGCTTTGCCGAATCCCTTTAGAAATTCATTACTTCGAATATCAACTACGAAAGCCAGCCGGTTGATGGCATAGCCTTCACCGCCCTGACCTTTCAGGAAGGTACGGACCAGCTCCGGCAGAACCAGCGGGGGCAGATTATCTATACAGAAATACCCCTGATCCTCCAGAACATGTACAGCCTGGCTTTTTCCCGCACCGGACATACCGGTAAGAATAATCACATCCATGATGTTTCTCCCTCGATCACTCTTGCTGGGTATAACCTACCCCCACGAAACGCACTTCGCGTTCCAAGGTCACACCATTCTTCTCCTTAATGATTGCCTGTACTTTCTTCGTCAGCTGATCGATATCGTCAGCTGTAGCATTACCGATGTTGACTACAAATCCCGCATGCTTCTCCGAGATCTGTGCGCCGCCGACCGTGAATCCCTTAAGGCCCGCTTCCTGGATCAAAGCTCCGGTATAGAAGCCTACCGGACGCTTGAACATACTGCCTGCGCTAGGCAGGTTCAGGGGCTGGGACTTGGTCCGCTTCTCTGTATATGTACGGATCTGGGCTTCGATCTCTTCTTTATTGCCGCGCTTCAGTTTCAGTACGACACTCAGAACGATCCCGCCCTTCTCCATGAAGCAGCTGGTTCTGTATCCGTAAGCGAAATTGCCTCTTGTCACTGTGAAGGATTCCCCGTCCTCCGTAATGCAGAGAGCCGATTCGACGACCTCAGACATATCGTGGTCATAGGCACCGGCATTCATGAACACCGCACCGCCGACCGATCCCGGAATACCGGATGCGAATTCCAGTCCGGTAAGTGCATTCTTCATGGCTACCGACGAGACCTTCGTCAGAAGCGCGCCGGCACAGGCGTGCATATACATACACTCCGGATCCTCCGGGTCTTCTTCCAGTCTTATGTCGGAAAACTTATCTCCCAGGCGGATCACCAGTCCGTCGATACCCTTGTCGGACACCACGAGATTGGATCCGTTTCCCATAAGGAAATACGAAAGGCCTGCTGCTTTGGCAGACTTCACCAGTGCGATCACTTCCCCGACCTCTTCCGGTTCCGAATAGATCTGTGCCGGTCCTCCGACACGGAAAGAAGTATGACTCTTCAATACTTCTCCCATTACCAGTTTCTCTTCCAGCTCCTGAAATCCCTCCTCACAGAGTTTCTTTCTGAATGCCTGTATCGTCTGCTCGTCTGCTTTCATGCTTTCTTCCTGGTTTCTCCTTTAATTCGTTCTTTCTTTATGCGTTCAATCCACCCGGGAATACGCGGGTGACCAGATCCTTGGCGGCATTGTAACCCATCTTCTTAACACGGTAGTTGATGGCGGCCGCTTCTACGATGATGGCCAGGTTTCGTCCTGGTCCTACCGGGATCGTAATAGACGGCACCTTGATGCCCAAGATGTCCGTCGTCTCATCCGTGATGCCCAGACGGTCGTAGGTCTTCTTCTCGTCCCATAGTTCCAGATTGATAACAAAGTCGATATTCTCCTGCAGTTTAACAGAAGAAACACCGTACAGTTCTTTTACATCGAGAATACCGATACCACGGATCTCGATCAGGTGTCGGATCACCTCCGGCGCACGGCCCAGAAGCGTCGTCTCAGAAACTCTGCGGATCTCCACCTGATCGTCAGCGATCAGACGATGACCACGCTTAACGATCTCCAGCGCGGTCTCCGATTTACCAACACCGCTCTCACCCAGGATCAGGATACCTTCACCGTTGACCTCGACCAGAACGCCGTGCATGGAGATGCGCGGAGCCAGTTCCACGTTGAGGTACTTGACCAGAGAACTCATGAATTCACTGGTTGCCTGGTGTGTACGAAGCACCGGAATATTGGCTTTCTTCGCCACTTCCACCAGTTCGTCATGTGCCACGTGATTACGTGTCAGGATCAGGCAAGGAATATTCTTGGCAAAAAGCGCCGCAAGTCTTTCTCTTCTTTGTTCGGATGTGAGCTTGTCCAGATAGGCGTGCTCCATGTTTCCGATCAACTGGATACGGTCCGGACCGAAGTGGTCATAGTAACCGGCCAGCTGAAGACCCGGACGCGTCACGTCCGCGACATGGATGCGCACCTGATTCATATCTTCGCAGGCAACCACTTCCTCTAGTTCGAATGTCTTGATGATCTCTGTGAGAAATACGCTTGAATAGGGCATATCCATATCCTCCGTCATATGAGTACATATATTCCATTTTATACCAAATCCTCGTAAAAGAGTATCTCTCTGCAGCTAAGCCGCCGCAGAGAGATACTCTTTAGTTACAATTGATCAGTCGTCGTGAAATCAGAATCACTCTTCATCCTGAAGGAATGCTTTTCTGGCTTCGATGACCTTAGCCTGGACATCGCCCGGAGCCTGCTCGTAGCGAGCGTGCTCGATGGTGTACCAGCCACGGCCCTGAGTCATGGACTTGAGGTCGGTTGCGTAGGTAGCCATCTCGGATGTCGGCACTTCGCAGTTGATCACAGATCCGGTCTCATCGCTGTCGATACCCATGATACGTCCGCGACGCTTGTTCATGTCTCCCATGATATCGCCCTGCTTATCTTCCGGAATGTGAACGGATACGGTGCTGATTGGTTCGAGGAGAACCGGGTTCGCTGCAGCCATACCTGCCTTGAAAGCCAGGTTAGCAGCGATCTTGAATGCCATTTCCGAAGAGTCTACATCGTGGTAAGAACCATCTACCAGAGTAGCCTTGAGGTTAACTACCGGGAATCCGCCCAGAGTACCCTTCTTAACTGCATCCTGCAAGCCCTTCTCAACAGCCGGGAAGAAGTTCTTCGGAACCGCGCCGCCGAATACGTTCTCTTCGAATACCAGTTCTTCGGAATCGGTAGGCTCGAACTCGATCCATACGTCACCATACTGACCGTGACCGCCGGACTGCTTCTTATGCTTACCCTGTACCTTGACCTTCTTACGGATCGCTTCACGATACGGAACACGTGGTTCTTCCAGATCAGCATCTACATTGAACTTGGTCTTGAGCTTACTCTTCAGAACGGAGATCTCCTGCTCACCCAGACCGGAGATGACCATCTGCTTGGTCTCGGCATTATTGATTACTGTAAATACCGGATCCTCATCCTTGAGCTTGTTCAAGCCGGCCATGATCTTATCCTCTTCCCCTCGTGCCTTCGGTACGATACCCATGGAAAGACACGGTGTCGGGAAATTGATCTTCGTAAGTGTTACGATACGGGACTTGTCGCACAGCGTATCGTTGGTCTGTGTGATAACCAGCTTCGCAACGGCGCCGATATCACCTGCAACGACCTGATCAGTCGGGATCTGCTTCTTACCAACCATGAAGAACAGACCGCCCAGACGCTCTTCCTTCTCCTTCACTGCGTTATAAACAGTGGAGTTGCTCTTGAGCACACCGGCATATACACGGAACAGAGAGATACGTCCTACGAACGGGTCAGCGATGGTCTTGAATACGAAAGCGGCCAACGGATCGTTCTCATTACATACGATGGTAAGCTTCTCGCCATCCGGTGTTTCACCTTCTTGCGGCGGCTTGGTAGAGGCCGGCGGAGTATCCTTGGACAGACAGTTCATCAGGAACTCTACGCCCCAGTTCTTGTATGCAGAACCAACATAGATCGGGTGGAGAACGCCATCTGCGAATCCGGCGTGAACACCACGACGGAATTCTTCTTCTGTGAAAGGCTCACCGGCGAAATACTTCTCCATCAGTTCTTCGTCACTCTCGGCAACTACTTCGTTGACCTTGTCCTGCAGCTCAGCTACACGATCTTCGAATTCTGCCGGGAGCGGGATCTCGGTCTGTGCACCGGTCTTCTCGTCCAGTGTGAAAGCACGCTTATTCATTACGTCCACGATACCGGTCATCTTGTCACCGGTCATGATCGGGAGAGAAAGCGGAATTACGCCACGGCCGTAGCGGTTCATCATACGGGAGCATACGCCCTCGAAATCTGCGTTCGGTTCGTCCATACGGTTCATGAAGAAAAGGAACGGAACCTTTCTCTTATTGAGGAGTCGGATTGCCTTCTCGGAACCTACCGAGGTGCCACCCTTTGCGCTGATCAGAACGATCGCACTTCCTGCTACACGAATACCGGCCATTGTCTCACCGAGAAAATCAAAGTCACCGGGGGTGTCGATGATGTTCATCTTCGTGTTCTTCCACTCGAGTGCGGCTACAGATGTATTGATGGAAATCTGTCGCTTCGCTTCTTCTGGATCGAAGTCCATCGCAGTGTTGCCATCTGCGCTACGTCCGAGGCGGTCGATTGCCTTGGAGCAGAAGAGCATCGCCTCTGCAAGTGCTGTCTTACCAGATCCGCCATGTCCCAATAACGCAATGTTACGGATCTTGTCTGCCGAATAATTGGTCATGTATTCGTCCTCCTAATTCAAACTCTAATGTGACTATTATAACCGATAATGTAATCAATATCCACAAAAACTTTATCCTAACGCAAATCTTTTTTGTGACACTTAACGGCAAGTTGTCAAAAAACATCAACCTCTGTTCTGACGCACATAGAAAAACTGCCTGAAAGGTGGAATTTCCACCTTCAGGCAGTTTCGAAAGAGAACTACAAACACTCAGGAAAGTGCGCATTCCGCGGCACTGTCACCTGATTTGATCCGGAAAGATCACTTCTTTCCTTCTTGTTTATTTCTTTCAAATACCATGATCACACGGTCTTCCTTAATGGATACGGAACTGGCGTTCAGGGACATTGCGTCGCCGCCACCCAGAGAAGCCTGGATCTTTCCGCCTTCATCGTTGATCATGCTGTGCAGATGCCATCCGCCGGCCGCCTTGGCCGCCAGGATCTCTGCGATACGCTCGGAGTTGACTTCGCCGTTGCTCAGATGAGGAACAACTACTACGGAGTATTCCTTCGGTCCATCCTGGATCGATACGGTTCCGCCTGCGCCACCTGCCGGCATCTTGTCGATGCGATCCTGCAACTTCTTGATGGCAGCCTGGGTCTCGTTCAGCTGCTTCTCCAACTCTTCCTTTGTCTTAGCCATCTCTGCCAACTCACTCTCCTTCTGCTTGAGTGCCTCCTGAAGCTTGCCCTTCTCGCTCTCAGACAACGCGGACTCCTTAAGAGAGATCGCACGCTTCTCAGCCTTCAGGATCACTTCCTGTGCTTCAACTTCTGCCAGCTTCTTCGCATTCTTGGAATCTGCGATGATCGCCTTGGCAGTATCCAGATCCGACTTCAAGGCTGCGAGCTGTTTCTCGTATGTTGCCTTGCTTTCGTCCTGTTCCTTCGTCATTCTGGCAATGTCCGCCTCGAGGGCGCTCTTCTGCTTGGCGATCACATCACAACCGGCCTTCGCTTCTGCCTGAAGACGATCCTTCTCCTGCTGTGCGGAAGTGACGGTCTGCTTCGCACTTTCAAGCAGCTTGTTAGCTTCCGCTTCCATCTTCTTCTTTTCTTCGTCTGCCTTGGTAAGGATTACGGCCGCTTCTGCATCCAGACGCTGCTTCTCAGCCTGAGATGCTTCCAGTTCCTGCTTAGCCGCAGTGGTAAGACGTACGCGTTCGTCTTCCGTTTCCTTCACGATACGAGCCTTCTCTGCCTCCGTCTCCTGTACGATACGACTTCTCTCGGCTTCGGTCTCCTGAACGATACGGTTCTTCTCCGCTTCGGTTTCCTGCATGATGCGAGCCTTCGCATCCTCGGTCTCCTTCACGATCTTTCCGCGAGCCTCTTCCGCTTCCTTCAGGATGCGGTCTCTATCCTGGGTCGCCTGGTTGATAGCGGCCTGGGCTTCATTCTGCATACGATCCTGTTCCTGCTTGAAAACAGCCATCGCAGCCTGATTCTCACTGGTGATACGCTTCTGTTCCTTCTGAAGTTCAACAAGTGTAGCTTCGGCTTCTGCCGCGATACGCTTCTTTTCTTCCTCGGAATTCATACGCAAAGTAACGATCTCTGCCTCCAGGTTTTCCTTCTCCTGGGCGATCGCTTCGTAGGAATGCTGGATCTCATCGAGTGCTTTCTGCAGATTATTGGTCTCCTCGACCACCTGCTGCTGCTGGGCCTGAGCCTTATTGATCTCCTCGATCATACGACGGCCCTCTGCCGCGTAGGTCTCCAGCTCTGATGCCGCCTGCTTCTTGGTCTCCTCAACACCGGCCATGATCTGACGTGCTTCTTCCATTGCGGCCGCTTTCGCGTCTTCGCCTTCCTTGATCTTGGCTTTATTGGTCTCCTCGACTTCCGCTTCCAGCTGCTTCTTGGCCGCCTCATAGTCGGTCTTCATGGTCTTCATAGAATTCTGGATAGTCTCGTATTCTTCCTTCGCAGAATCTCTGGCAGCCATTGCCTCCTTGGCCGCAGACTCAGCAAGCTGGGCTTCTTCCAGCAACTGCTGCTTTCTGGCCATGGCATCTTTATATTCTTTCTGGACCTGAATGGCCAGTTTCTCTGTCTGTTTCTGTGCATCCAGAAGGATCGCTTCCTGCTCCTTCTGTGCCTGCTTGATCATCTCATCGCGCTCAGAAGCGATTTCTTTTCTCGCCTGCTCGCGAAGCTTCTCCATCTCTGCACCGGCATCCTTGGAACGTTTCTTCTCGATCTCTACCGACTCACGAAGCTCAGCCAGTTCCTTCTCCAGCTGTTTCCTCTCATCAAGTGCGCGCTTACGGATCTCCACGTATTCCGACTCGATACGGAGTTTCTCGGACTCCAGCTGCTGATTGAGCGTCTCGATCTCACGCTGGTTGCGATTCTTCATCTCAACGATCAGCTTCTCTTCTTCGGAACGCTTCTGCTCAACACGAGTGGACGCTTCCTGCTCGCTCCTCTTGATGTTTTCATTTGCTTCTTGGCGGGCAGCCTCTTCACCCTCACGTGCAGCTTTCTGGAAATCGTACTTGCACATGAAGCACCGAGCCACGTTATCGCCCATCATAACGCCACATACAGGACACTTCTTCATTGCTTATTACTCCTCGTGCATTGAATTGTAAAACAATTATACAACGTTTTCTTATCTTTTTCATTGTTTTATGGGCGATTTGACGGCAACTTGGCAAAGATTTTTCAGAATGTTCAAAAATTCCCAATCAAAAAGGAGACGCTTTTTCGTCTCCTTTCTATTCTTGTGAAGCCAGATTTTTTACGGCAAAAATACCCGCACCGCGGGTTCTTAACTGATAGAGGGAAGAGCCTTGCCCAGCGCGGCCAGGATCCAGAGTGTGCCAAGAGCCAGGATCGCATAGAATGCGATCAGGCATACCGAGACGATCAGCAAGGTCCGGCATTTGTTGAAGGCCTCTTTTCTCTTAAATACATCCCGATATCCGACGGCATTGCAGGCTGTGACCAGGGAAATGATCGCGATCGGCAGCGGCATCAGGATACCGACTAAGGATAGCACCGAAATGATGATCATGGCGATCGACATACCGCGGAGCGCCTCGAAATCATAGCATTCTGTCGCATCGATATGGTAATAGGCACTCTCCTCAATGACCTGAGGCACATATGGAGTTCCGGTATAACCGGCATCGTAAGAAACCGGTACAAAAACCGGCACCGCCGGTCTTGCGGCAGGAACTGCACCCTGGGCCGGATAAGCCGCCCCCGGGTTTGCGGCGTCATAGGAAGCCGGCACGAAAGCCTGCGGCTGTGCAGCAGGAGCAGGTGCCGCGGTCTCAGGACTCAGCGCAGGGGATGCGGCAGGAGCCGGAGCGGGTGCGAAGGTCGACGGTGCAAGCACCGGAGATTCGGAAGACGGAGTCAGAGGAGATTGTGTCAGAGATGCAGGCGTCAGAGAGGCCGGTGTCAAGGTTTCCGTTGTGGTATTAACACGCTGTCCGCACTCTGTGCAGAACAAAGCCTGATCACTGATTTCTTTATGGCATCGACTGCAGATCATCTGGTCTTCCTCCTTCATATATCTTCTACCATCTTACGGATTTCCCACATCTCCGTCAAGATTCAGAAGCTGAGCCTACCCGACTGTTCGTTCCGATTACAGGACGTATCCCAATCGTGCAGAGCCGTACATATAATTACTATATTAACTAAATAAAAACTGCCTTCAGGATACTGAGAGTATCCCGAAGGCAGCAGATCTTACTCCTAAAACTACTGATCAATCAGATGTGCAGGAAACCGGACACGCTCTTCATGGACTCAGAAACGGAAGCATATACAGACTCCCAGAGTTCAGAGAAGTTCATATCGCCCAGGTTATGCATGGTGTTGATCACATCAACAACAAAGAGTGCAACACCAACCAGCAGTACAGCGAAAGCGATCAACAGAAGGATACGGGATACCTTTCTGTTATGTGCCTCTTCAGCAGCACTCGTGCTGGATCTTACCTTAGCTGCGAATACGACACCGATGATACCCAGTACCATGGTACCGAGAGAAATAAAATAGGTGAAGCAACAGCACAGAACACCCAGGATGATCGCAATGATATGGCCGGCGATCAGTCCGCCTGCACCGCCCGGTGTATAGAATGTCGGTTGTGTATAAGCCTGAGGCTGTGTCGGGATCTGATTCGGCTGGGCGTAATTCTCCATGACCGGAGACTGCATTACCGGCTGGGCTTCCGGGATCGGAGCCACATCCACTTTCGCACCGCAGTTCTGGCAGAACTGAGAACCGCCAGTCTCATTACCACAATACTTACAAATAGCCATTGTTCTTTCCTCCTCATCAATCAGAACTCGTTTTTCAACGATAATGTAATGATAAATTGTTTTACTATAATATGCAACAATCCTTTCTTGCACAAAGACGTAGTTATTTGCACTACGGTGCAAGAATAGAGAACGGCCATGCAGGAATATTGCGCAGGACAGTAAAGAGCACTACCACCGCACCGATAGTAATCGCCGCCCACAGCGGAAGGCTCTGGGGGATCCACATCACACGCTTTTTCCGGATCAGGGTCGTCAGCCCCACCAGATAATACCAGGCCAGTACCAGCACGATGATCGGAAACAGCAGATTATAATCGAAAGCCTGCAGGATATGGCCGTGAAGAAGCGCATGCAGGGCACGCGTGTCCCCGCAGCCCGGGCAGTACAGGCCGGTCATTTTGTAGGTCACACATGGGAAAGTCGCCACCGGCGTCGCGTTCGGGTCGATAAAAAAGCTATACGCCAGACCCGCAAGCACTACCAGGATCATCAGGACGATCAATGGCCACCTTATATAATTCTTATATATAAATGGAGATTTCTGTTTCTGTTCCATGCGTTTTTCCAGATAAAAAATTGACAGTTTTCTCTATTTTGCGGATAAAAGAGAAAACTGTCAATCAAAAGAAAGAATAAGAGGAAAATGAAAAGTAATTATGCGAATTCTTGTACCCAGTAGTAAGTTCCTTCACAGAGGTAGCAGGAAACTCCGAGCTTCGAGTAGGATCCGAGGATATTGTTTCTGTGTGTAGGAGAAGCCATCCAAGCGGCTACTACGTCTGCTGCTGAGCACTGACCCTTACCAAGGTTCTCACCCATCTGAGTCTGTGCGCCTGCTGTCCACCATTCCGAACCATCCGGACGAGTGTGGGACCACTTTACAACGATTTCCGTTGCGCGGATATTAGCTGCGTTTGTCAATGTCTTGTTCCAGGTAAGAGGAGCCAGACCATTGGCTGCACGCTCTGCATTTACATAATCCAGAACGGCCTTTGCCATCGAAGCATCGTATGCACCGCTGGTGTTACCCAGAGGAGCGGTCTCCTTAGGAGCTGCTGTGGTCTCTTCGGTCTTCTTGGCCTTCGGTGTTGTTTCTGCTGTAGTTGTCTCTGCGGTTGTCTCAACTGTGGAAGCCTCTGTCGGAGCTTCTGTAGCAACGGTGGTTTCCTCGGTCGTTGTAGCCTTGGTCGCTTTGGTTGCCTTGGTGGTCTCTTCAGTGGTTGCCTCAGTTGTGGCTTCTGTTGTAGCCTCAGTTGTTGCCTCTGTGGTCGTCTCAACAGTAGTTGTTTCAGTAACGGTGGTCACAGTGGTGGTTTCTTCTGTTGTGGTCGCCTTGGTGGTTTCCTCAGTTGTCTCTGCCGGAGCTGTTTCGCTGATCTTAACCTGCTCTGTCTCTACAACAACAGTCTCAGGAATGAACTCTTCCTTCTCGATCACGGTCTCTTCAACCGGAGCTTCTTCGTTCTTGAACCAGGAATTGGTATTCAGCATATCAGGCTTCAGGCCGGAAACGCCAACCGTGCCCAGCGCGACCGCGGACACGATAGAAATCGATGTCATATGTTTTGAGATAAATTTTGCCAGATTCTGCAACTTCATAGTTCTTTCCCCCTCGTACCTCTATTCAATCGAGCCATGGAATTGCTTTACATGGTTATATTATATATAAGGGCTGTTTCAGAAATAAGTGTAGTTTTTTTCTAATTTGTAAACAAAGAGCGGGGCTGCCCTCTCGGACAACCCCTGGAAGTAAAACTTATGATGCTATGCTGTCAATTCTTAACCGTCGCCCAATCTGTCAACGAAGTGTCTCATTTCTGTTCAATCAGCCGATCTGCAGTCCGTAGTTATCTCTGAAGAACTTCTGGATTTCCGGAGTTACTTCCCAAGAAGTCTGTCCATTCCAGAGACCCTGGAAGATGTTGGCGTCACTGAGCATCCAGTTGTTGGAGCCGTTTGCGATGGATACCACGTACTTGCCGTTGACCATTGTGATTGTCAGTTCCAGCTGATTCCATTTATTGTTCTGGATAACAACTGTGACTTTCTTTCCGTCAGAAGACTTAACGATCTTGGCAACACCCTTGTCCTGATCACCTTTTACGAAACCGTTCGTAGCTTCGATCTTGCCGGATGTCTGGGTTCCAGTCTGCTCGCCGGGAGTGTCCGGAGCTGCTGTTGTTGCTTCTTGAGGAGCAACTGTTGTTGTCTCTTCCGGTGCACTCGTCGTTGTCGTCGCCTGCGTGGTCGATGTTTGAGGTGGGGGATTTGGTGCAGGAGCCTCCGATTCTGTTGGAGTTCCACCCCCGGCGGATGATGGTGCTGGTCCCGGAACGGGAACCGGGATCGTTGCCTGAGTTGTTGTCTCGGCAGGTCCACGGGTGAATCCGTTCAAGTAACTCTTAACATCATCTGCAGATCTGTTAACGGCATACTCTTGATGCTCCATTACTTTTGCTGAAGCTGCTTCAGCATTTCCGATATAATCAACTACACTAGTTGTGAAGATTGTTCCTAAGAAAATAACGATTGCGATCACGCAAACCATTTCCATTAACGTGAAACCTTTTTTAGAAGTCATTGTCTTTTTCATATTGATCCCCCTCCATTCGGATGAATTTTATATCCCCTCAAGATCTGTCGACCTTTGTTGTGTTTGTTATGTCTACATTCTAGCAATGCTCATGTTCAAAATCTAGCGGAATTTGTCACATTTTTGCCACATTTTGTATCTAATCTGTTACGATTTTTTGTCTGAGAGACCTGTTTTGTACTTTTTGCATAATTTCACGCACACTTTTCGTGCTTTTCGCGCAGGTAAATGTGCCATAATTATGGCGAATTGTGAACTCAATTTCACAATTCGACCTGTTTTTTAAACAGAATATAAATGGGGCATGTACAAAATATACACGCCCCATGACTAAACTATTTCGAAGCAGAGCCTTACGCCTGACCCATCTCGTCCCGAATCGCCTGCGCCCGTAAGAGAAGCGCCGTTTTCTCATTCGGAATCTTATCCTCGATCACTTCATCCAGAAGTTGTTTTTTTACCTTTCCAAGTGCTGGTCCGGGAGCCATTCCAATCGAAATCAGGTCCTTCCCGTCCACATTCAGCATGTCGAAAGAATAGCAGAGCTGATCCTGCAAAGTCTTGTCCAGCAGGGCTTCGAAGGCATCGATCTCCGCAAAGCGGTATGCACTGAGCTGCGAGTGACCCTTCATATCGGCCCTCTTCACCAGGATCAGCCGCCGGAGCATCTCCTCACCCATCTGGGCCAGCCGTCTTCTGACGATCTTTTCTCTCGGTTCGATGGTCATATCGTGGATCTTGATCAGATATACCACGCTTTCCCGGGTATTTGTATCGACCTTCAGCCTTCTCAGGATCGTATCCGCCATGTCGGCGCCCAGTGCCTGATGTCCGTTAAAATGCCCGGTTCCGTTCTCGTCCATAAAGAAGCAGGCGGGCTTGCCGATGTCGTGGAACAGCATCGTCGTCCGTAGGATCACATCCGACGGGACGTTCTCCATCGCCACCAGAGAGTGCTCCCAGACATCGTAGATGTGATGGGGATTATGCTGCTGACAGCCCTTCATGGGCACGATCTCCGGAAGGATCACGGCGAAGATCTCGAAATACTCCCGCAGGACCGAAGTTGCACGGGCGCCGCAGAACAGTTTCCTCAGTTCCTGCCAGATCCGTTCTGCCGAAAGTTCCGACAGGGACGCCTTCTGGCGAAGGGCTTCTTCCGCCGTCATCTTCTCGATGTCGAACCCGGTCTGGGCGGCGAAACGCAGCGCCCGAAGAATACGAAGTGCATCTTCTTCGAACCGTCGTCCCGGTTCTCCCACAGCACGGATCACACCGGCGTGAAGGTCCTCTATACCACCACAGAAATCCACGATCTCCCCGCCCCGCGACATCGCCAGGGCATTAATGGTGAAATCCCTTCTCTTCACATCTTCTTCCAGATTCCTTGTGAAAAATACTTGCTCCGGATGGCGCAGGTCTTTATATTGTCCGTCGATCCGGAAGGTCGTCACCTCTAATGGCAGCCCATCTACCACTACAGTCACGGTGCCATGGGCAATACCTGTAGGATGGCAGTGGTCTTCACCGAAGACCTCCATCACTTCCGAAGGCGTCGCGCCGGTGGTGATATCGAAATCTACCGGTTCTTTTCCCAGAAGAATATCCCGCACGGCACCGCCGACCACGTAGGCCTCATATCCGTGCTGTTCCAGTTTCTCCAGGACCGCAAGGACCGGTCCGGGAAGTCTGTAATCCGTCTTTTGGCGAGAGAATTCCGTCATATCGGCTCACTTCAGCTTTCGAAGGATCGTATTGAGCATCTTGCTGTTCATGCGGAGCGGATTTCCCCAGGTTCTGGCATCCATCATGACCATCTCCACAATGGAGTTGAAATCTTCCATACGAAGATTGTTGATCGTTTCCGGGATATCCATTCTGCGGTTGAGGCTCTTCAGTCCGTCGATCAACGCCTGAGCCGCTTCACGCTTATTCGCACGTCCCGAGCAGAGATGGCAGGTCAGAGCCAATTCGGACAGAGGCTCCACCACCTGGTCCAGTACCGTCTCCAATACATAAGGAAGCACGGCTGCGCAGGCTCTTCCCGGCGTCAGATCGCACTTCTCCGCGACCCGGAATCCCAGACAATGGGCATAGCCGAAGCCGATTTTCCGGCAGGCGATGCCGGCATAGAAAGGCGCCATCATCATCTGTAGAAAGACATCACCGGATGTACCGTGCTTATAGCATTTCTCCATATAAGAGAAGAAGATCGGAAGCGCGATCAGAACGTTGGCCGCGTCTGCCGGAAATTCGATCCGGTTGGAACTGATATAAGCCTCGATAGCATGCGTCAGAGAAAGCATGCAGGCCGAAGCCAGTACTTCCGAAGGGAGTCGCAATGTGAGATTCGGGTCCAGCACCACGGCCTTCGGGATCATATATTCACTAAAATACGTACACAGCTGCTGGTCATAGTTGATCAGAGAACAGCCGGTACTCTCCGATCCGGAGCAGGTAGTCGGCACGGCGTAAAGTGCCACGCCCGGTTTCGGTATCTTGCCGATACCACGAAGCTGGTAAAGAGATTTCTTCGGATTGGTGACCCACACCGAGACGAGCTTGGCAACATCAATGACCGTCCCTCCGCCGATGGCGACAATAGCATCACAGTTATAGGTCTGACACTGGGCGGTACACCGTTCGATCGTCCTGGCATCCGGCATCTTACCGACATCGGAGAATACGAAACAACGGATTCCCTTCTCTGTCAGATGATCGACAAACATATCATATAATCTCAGTTTCTTGGTCTGCTGGCCGGAGATCAGATAGACACGCTTGATATCGTCTTCGATCAGCTTATCCGCAAATTTCGAGAATGCACCAACATCCGCCATCATTTCCTGGCGGGGTTCCTTCATTTTCCGAACATATCGAAGGAATGTCTTGTTGCCCATCTCGTTAGTAAATCTCCTGTGTGACGCGGTACCCGTAGCATTTCCGCGTCTCTTCTTATAGTTATTTATATAATAATACAAAGTATAACACGATACCTAGTTGTTTTCTCTTTCTTTTTTTCACAGAAAAGAAACTCACCCGAAGTAAATCTATTCGTTTTTGCAGAAACACTTTGATATAATCAGAATAGGAATGAATTTTCTTTGACTCGAAGAAATGAGGTGTCGGGCTTATGAAGTTTACAGACGGTTTATGGATCGTGAAAGAAGGATATAAATTGGAAACACCGAAGGAGATCCACGACATCGGGCACTCCGAGACCGGTATCACTCTTTTCGCTCCGTACCAGGAACAGAATACTAAAGCAGATTCCATCGGATGTGGTATGTTGACGATCCGCATTACATCACCTGCGGCGAACATGCTGTCCATCAAGATCACCAACCATAAGGGCAGAAGACTCTCGAAAGTATTTTTCGAGCTGAATAAGAATATCGTCAAGCCTATCAGCAGTGAGACGGAGACAGAATATGTCTACGCTTCAAGTCTCCTGGAGGCACGAATCAATAAGAGCGGTGCCTGGGGCATCTCTTTCTATTTCTCCGGCAACTACCTGACCTCCACCGATATCGGAGGTATGGCACATATCGTGGCTCCGGACGGCAAGTCCTATATCCGTGAGCAGCTGAACCTCAGCGAAGGAGAATGCATCTACGGTCTGGGTGAGCAGCCCGGAAGTATCGTGCGTAACGGCGGTTCTTACGCCACATGGAACGAGGATGCCGGTGTTGATTTCGGCAAGTCGGCAGTCAATGTCCCGTTCTTCCTTTCTTCCCGCGGATACGGTGTCCTCGTCAACGAGGCCGGCCGCGTCGAGTATGAGATCGCCAACAGCTGCACCACCGACACATCCGATTCGGGTCCGGTGGCACGCACACAGTTCTCTGTCGAGGGCGAAGTGATGGAATACATCTTCATCGGCGGCGCTTCTCCGAAGCATGCCCTGAGTCTTTATTCCGAACTGGTAGGCCACGCTTCTCTGCCGCCGGCCTGGGCATTCGGACCCTGGGTATCCACTTCTCTTCTGGCAGAGTATGATGAAGAGACCGTTCTGGATACTGTGGAGAAATTCCGCTCCACAGGTACGCCTCTTTCTGTACTGCATTTCAGTTCCACCTGGATGAAGGATTTCGAGTGGACCAATTTCCTCTGGGACAGCGAACGCTTCCCGAATCCGGCTCAGATGATCCGCAAGATCCACGAGAAGGGCGTCCGGGTATGTCTTTGGATCAGCCCGTATATCTCACAGAAGTCTCCGCTTTTCCAGGAAGCTTTCGATGGTAATTATTTCATCAACACCGGTGACGGCAACGTCTGGCAGACGGACTATCGTCAGGCCGGCGCCGGACTTCTGGATTTCAGTAATCTCGTTGTACGTGCCTGGTACCAGAAGTTCCTCGACGATCTCATCCGCATGGGTGTAGATACCTTCCAGCTGGATTTCGGTGCTGACGCTCCGGTACGCGAACCCTTCTTCGGTCACGAAGCCATGGAGCACGACATTACATATAAGAACAATCTGGATCCTAAGAGTATGCATAACCACTATGCCTATCTCTATGCCGAAGCTGTCTTCGAAGTACTCGAGCGTCGCTACGGACAGAACAATGTCTGTCTTCTGACCCATTCCGGCTCTGTCGGATCGCAGCGCTTCCCGTTCGTCTCGCTGGATAATACGGTGAGTTCCTTTGAGGGAATGCAGAATGCACTTCGCAGCGGTCTGTCTCTCTCGATGAGCGGCTTCCCGTACTGGAGCCAGAACGTCGGCGGTATGGACGATACCTGCACACCGGAATTGTTTATCCGCTGGCAGCAGCAGGCTCTGTTCGCACCTCATGCGAATGCAGTGGGTGTTTCGGTCCCGAAGGAACCATGGAACTTCGGAGATGAAGCCAATAATGAGGTAGTTCTTTTCACGAAGCTGAAGCTGGGTCTGATGCCGTACATCTTCTCTTCTGCCGTTGAGTCCAGTACGATGGGCACACCGATGACACGACCGATGGTCCTGGAATTCCCGAGAGACGGAAATACACATCAGCTGGATCAGCAGTACATGCTGGGTTCCAATCTCCTGATCGCACCGGTCACGCAGCCCGGCGGCATCGTCCGCTACTATGTACCGGCCGGTGTCTGGACGAACCTGATGACCAGAGAGCGGGTCGAAGGTCCGATCTGGAAGAACGAGCAGCATAACGCGGGATCCATGCCGATCCTGGCACGTCCGGGAACGATCCTGGCCGCCAGCCAGAATGATTCCTCTTCGATCTATAACTTCCTGGAGAATCTCACGATCACACTTTTCGAGATCCCGGAAGACAAAGAAATCTCCACGGATCTTTATTCGGCAGATCTGAAGAACATGGGCTTGATCCGGGTACTGAAGAAGAACCAGAAACTGACCATCGAGACCCAGGGTATCTACGGTCAGACCAGACTTCTCCTGGCCAACGTTTTCCGCATCGGAGAAACCTCGGTCGGTATGCCGGAATTGAACGAATGGGGTACCATGATCGTTTACGAAAGCGAGTCCATCGAGATCACGCTTCTGTAAGAAGAAACGTCACAATCACATAAACGATAAGGAAACAGACGCATCAATAGTTGCGTCTGTTTCTCATTTTAGAGACGACTACGACGAGCAGGACGATCACAGCCACGCCGATCAGACATGCACCGATCAGTGTTTTTGGCGTGGCAAAAGAATCGAAAAAGAGTTCGCTGAAGCTCGGTTCCGGAGTCGGCGTCGGAGTCGGACGGGGCGTCGGTGTAGGAGTCGGGGTGGGTGTAGGCGTCGGAGTCGGCGCAATACCATGACGGATCTCCACTTTCGATGCGACTTCATCGTCCGTTCTTACGGTCTGAAGGGATGCGATCTCACGGATCCGGGATTCCTCCGGGATGGCCAGATAGGCATCCGAAAGATGGATCTGCGCACCTGCGATGGCGGTTTTTCCCGCCTGGACCTTCACATCACAAGACTGGACACGAATCTCTCCTTCCGGTGCGAATACGGCAGTCTTCTCCGTATTGGAGCACACGACTGAAAGATCGCAGGACTCTTCAAGTGCGATACCCTTCTTCGCATAAAGGCCATATTCAGCAGCAGTCAGGTCCACCTTCGACCCGCTGCCCTTGATGGTCACGGTTCCCTCCAGGGACGCAACTGCCGTACCAAGGCTTGTGACCTTGACCGAAGACCCGATGATCTCCATATCGTTTCGGTTGACACCGATGGCACCGCCGGTATTGGCGATCTCATCGTTAACTGAAACAGTTGCATTCTCCAGAGTCATCTTTCCGTCACTCATGATGAGATACTCTGCCATATCGTTCTGGGCTGTACCCTTGGCACTCACACGGGTCTCCCGGATCGTCAGTGCGCCCTCACTGGTAAAGAGCGCGGTGTGGCACGCCATAGCTGTCAGTTCGAGAGAGCCTTCGCCCTCGATCAGCATGGAGCCCTTCACCATCAGCGCCGGCAGGATCAGGTTTGAAGAAACCTTGTTGGTACCGTCGAGGTGGACAGTCACTTCCTCCTGCGTTCCCAGATCGATATAGTTTCCGTCATATCCGTTGAGATAAAGTGTGTGCGCTTTGGCATCGTACTTCCAGTTGTCACCCTTGGCGTTCTTGTTGACGGCGAACACAGTGCCGCCCACATTGATCGTATTATTTTCCCGGGAAGCCGCTCTCACCTGTCCGCCGAAATTCACTGCGAATACGAAAGCCAGAAGCAGCCCCGATAATTTCTTTTCCAAACCCTGTAGTCTCATTTTCCTCTCCTTCGAGATGTCTTTTCTTCTTCCCCACTATATCACATCCCGACCGAAATTTCGCCTTGACATTTATTTCGGCAGAAACGATAATAGTGAAGTGATTCGGGGCATTAGCTCAGCTGGGAGAGCGCCTGGTTCGCAATCAGGAGGTCGTGAGTTCGATCCTCATATGCTCCACCAATTCACGGATGACCGTTTTCTGCAGAAGAGCAGGAAGCGGTTTTTTCTTTCCTTCAACATGGCAAAATGATAAAATAGTAGGGATCTAGAAAGACGTGTTTCGATAAACACCTGAACAGTTGATGGAGGCTTTTCCATGATCGAGGTTTGTGGTCTGACCCACTCATTCGGAGATAATCTGGTTCTCAACGATGTCACTTTTCAAGTGCCGACCGGAAATATCCTGGGTCTGATCGGTGTCAACGGAGCCGGCAAATCCACGCTGCTCCGACTGATGAGCGGCGTGCTGAAACCGAATGACGGCATCGTGCTTTTTGACGGCATGAATTCACAGGAACCTCTCGCGCGACGAGATCTGTTCTTCCTGCCGGATACACCCTATTCCGGTGACAACACCTCTGCCAAGAGCCTGGTGAAATTCTATCGCAATTTCTATCCGTCCTTGAACGAAGAGACCTTCGAACAGTTCCTTATAGATTACCAACTTCCGTTAGATAAATCCCTCCGGACCTTCTCGAAAGGTATGCGTCGTCAGACCTATCTGGCGCTGGCCTTCGCGATCCTTCCGAAGTATCTTCTTCTGGACGAAGCTTTCGACGGACTGGATCCTCTGGCCCGTGCCAAGTTCAAGGAACAGATCCGCTCGATCTGTAAGGAGAAGGAAATGACCATCGTGATCTCCAGTCACTCCATTAAGGAACTGGAAGATTTCTGCGATGACTTTGTGGCACTGGATGGACAGACCGCCGTTACCGGTGGTGAGATCACCGGTAACCAGCAGATGATCTGCAAATTCCAGCTGGCCTTTTCTGCTGTACCGGAGCCCTCACTTTTCAAGGATCTTCCGGTGCGCTCGTTCAAAGTGACCGGACGCGTGGCGCAAGTTATTTTCGAGGGGGATCCGGCGACGATCCGTCCGATGCTTGACGCACTGAATCCCCTATTGATCGATGAACTGGAGGTTTCTTTCGACGAAGCATATATCGGAAATCTCCTGCAGGAATTCAAGGGAGGTGCGAAGCATGACTAATACCGGTAAATACTTCCTCTTCCACTTTAAGAAGACATTGATCCGTCTTGCGGTGATCGTCCTTGCGGGTCTGATCCTGACCGACGGAACGGTCCTGAGCTGGTATAATTCCCAGACACCCGCCGGCGTCAGCACGATCTACTATAACGTGAATTTCTACATGATGTGTTTCTATTACGCACTTGTCGCCCTCGTTGTTCCGATACTGGAGCTTGCGTCCTTCCACAATAAATGTGCGCTGGATACCTTCTTCTCCGTACCAATCCGGCGCACCTCGCTGGTCCTTACCCACATGACCAACGGTGCACTGCAGATCTCTATTTCGCTTTTCCTGTCGTGTTTCTGGGCGACAGTCAAGATCGCTAAGATCCCCGATGTGATCCTTTTCAACATGCTGCCCTTCTTCCTGGGAATGTTGCTGCTTATGCTGGCGTACTATTCCGTTAACTGCTTCGCTTTCCTGTCGGCCAACCGGGTCGTGGATGGTGCCCTGCTGGCGGTTCTGTATACCGGTGTCCCCATCGCACTTTACATCTTCGCCGAGCGTGTCATGGATTCTCTGGACTTATATAGCCGCAATGGCGTCTTCAATATCTCGCCGGTCATCAGCATGTCCGCTCTTACGGACTACTTTGAACACCTGTTCTCTTCCGGCGGCTACCGGTATTCCCCTCCCATCTTTACCTTCGCAGAGAATCTCAGCGTACTGTTATCAATCCTGATCGGGTTTGCCGCAGTGTTGCTTTCGATTTGGCTGTTCTGCAGGAAAAGAGCTGAGAAAGCGGGCGGGATCTCGGATGCATGGTGGGGCTACCCCATCCTGGTTCCTTTCTTCGGATTCAACCTGGTCATGCACGGCGGTTCTTTCCTCTGGGGCGTCTTCGTCGGCATCATGGTCTTCATCGGATATGTTATATACAGAAGAAGCCCACGGCTCCGGATCCACGAGTGGATACTGCTGGGTATCATCACTCTGATAGGAATCCTGGATGTGGACTTCATCGAGATGTTCTTAGGTTGATTTCTCCCTTTAAGAAGAATTACTTCAGGAAGCCGTTGATGATCTGTTCTTCGGCTTCTTGTTCTGTCAGGCCCAATGTCATGAGCTTGATCAGCTGCTCGCCGGCGATTTTACCGATGGCGGCTTCGTGCACGAGAGCGGCGTCTACCGAGTTTGCCTCCAGTCCCGGCACCGCCAGGATCCGTCCGTTATCCATGATGATGGCATCGCACTCGGTATGTCCGGAGCAGGCCGCATTACCCGTCAACACCGCGTCGAATTTCTGGTAGGAATCGTCTCTTGCGACAGAACGGGATACAACATCCGCGGAACTGCCTTCACCATTGAGATCTACCCGGTAATTGCTTACCGCGCTCTGCT
This sequence comes from Clostridiales bacterium Firm_16, assembly GCA_001604185.1. Taxonomy (GTDB): domain Bacteria; phylum Bacillota; class Clostridia; order Saccharofermentanales; family Saccharofermentanaceae; genus Scatonaster. The sequence continues at coordinate 61,683 of LVAV01000092.1, forward strand.
TATCGTGGGTCATGAGACGCTCGTGCACCACAAGTCTCGCACCTTTTCCCAGTTCAGCCTTAGTATCACGAACCGTATCGTCAACGCCCTTGATCTGGACCATCTCCATCTCCATGTAGCTGTCTTCTTCCATATACACTTCCGTACCCGGATTCAGGATACGCTTACCTGTACCCTCACCGGAACCGTAGTGCTTCTCTACGTACTTGACTCTGGCACCCTTGCCCACGAAGAAACGGTGAATACCGTCATGCTCCGAATCCTTCGGTCCGCAGTTATCGATACCGCAGCCGGCTACGATGACAACATCGCAGTCTTCCCCGATGTAAAAGTCATTATAGACCATCTCCTTGATGCCGCTGGCGGTCATGACTACAGGAATATGGACACTCTCGTTCTTCGTACCCGGCTTGATCCGGATATCGATACCGGAAGAACCTTCCTTCGGTGTGATCTCGATATTGGCTGTAGACTGTCTGCCTACCGCCTGACCATTGGCACGGATATTAAATGCACCTACCGGCACCTTGTGCAGGTCGGCGACTTCTTCTAAAAGGCGGTCTGATACCGCATCCAGATTCAGCATTCTGTCTCCTCCTTCTCCTTGGGAAGTCCCTTACCGCAGCCCTTCACAGAAGAGGCGGTTCCCGCCAGTTTCGGCATGATCTCCTTGGCCGGACCGGTTGCCTCCAGCTGACCGTCCTTGATGACGACGATCTCATCGGCAATATTCAGGATCCTCTCCTGGTGGGAAATGATCAGGATAGAACTGTCCTGGATCTTCTTGCGCATATCTTCGAATACTTCGATCAGGTTCTGGAAACTCCACAGGTCGATACCAGCCTCCGGCTCATCGAAGACAGAAAGCTTCGAAGCTTTGGCCAGAATGGTAGCGATCTCAATACGCTTTAATTCACCTCCGGACAAGCTGGCGTTCACTTCACGATTGATATAGTCTCTGGCGCAGAGTCCTACGGCGGAGAGATACTTACATGCATCCACCGTGCTCAGCTTCGTGCCGGTAGCCAGACGGATCAGGTCGAAGACCTGGATGCCCTTGAAGCGTACCGGCTGTTGGAATGCAAAGCCGATACCTTTCTTCGCTCTGTCTGTGATGGACGTCTCGGTAATATCCTCTCCGTCGAAAAGGATCTTTCCGGATGTAGGACGGATAATGCCGGCGATCAGCTTCGCCAGCGTGGACTTACCGCCGCCGTTCGGTCCTGTGATGACGGTCAGATTGCCGTCCGGTATAGTCAGGCTGATATCCCGAAGGATCTCTTTGCCATTGCCTTCTTCATTAACTTCAAAAGAAACATGTTGCAGTTCCAGCATGCTTATTCCTCCTCGCGTGTACTCACGTCTGGGTATTGTACCACGACTGTAAACCCCTTTCCTGTTTCCGAAGTTACATTTAGATCAAATTTCATGTCATCTGCCAGTTTTTTCGCCAGATAAAGACCCATTCCCGTGGCCTTGCCTCGTTTCTCCCCGGTATTTCCGGTGAAACCCCGTTCGAAGATATACGGCAGGTCAGACTTCTTCACACCAATGCCATTGTCTTCGATCTTGAGGCAGTTCTTCTCCGGCGCGGAGAAAGTGAGCTTCGGATCATCGGAAGAATACTTGATGGAGTTGCTCACGAACTGACCCAGCATGTAGCGCAGGGCGCGGCGGTCGGCGAAGATGGTCTGACGGTCCAGCTCGTTGATGGCCAGGATCTCCTTCTCCGAAAGCAGCGGCCGGTAATCTTCCAGGACCTCGTCCACCACGTCCTTGAGAAGAAGGTTCTCAAGAAGATAGTCCTTGCGCTCGCCCTTGATGCGGGCATACTGCAGCATCTGCTCCACCGACTCATTTAGGCGGCTTCGGATGTATTCGATCTTATAGACCATGTCGGGATCCATGTCGTCCCGGTTGTTGTCCAGGATCATGGTCAGAAGGGCAATGGGCGTCTTCGCCTCGTGGGCCCAGGATTCCACATATTCTTCGTAATCTTCGTTCTGGGAAAGAAGGTTCGCCTTCTCTCTTTCAGCCTTCTCCAGCATCTTCAGGAGCGTATTCAGACGGGACCTCGGGTAACCGGAAAGCCTGGAAAGAAGGATCTGGGCACGGGCATCGGTAGGTTCACGCAGATACGCATCGAAGACCTGGGCCATCCGGTTTTCCCGGTGCCAGAGATACGCACATACCAGTGCAAAAGAACCCAATGTAAACAGAACCAGTGACAACGTCAGCATCTTTAAGGCCCGGGCATCTACAAGCCAGAGCGCACCGACGAAGAAAACATCGCAGGCCAGCATGTACAGCAGCCAGTGGATCTGGCTTCTTACGATGCAAAAGAACTTTCTCATGGTGCCTCCTCAATGGGTACCAGCTGGTATCCCACGCCCCGGGCGGCAGTCACGGTCAGTTTCATGGAGAGGCCGGCCATGGTCTTCTTGAGTCGGGTGAGATTGACCTGCAGGGCATTCTCATCGATGAATTCACTAGTGCCCCATACTGCTTCGCAGATGGTCTCTTTAGGCACGACACTGCCCATGTCCAGCATCAGCACTTCCAGTATCTTTCCCTGGTTCTTCGGAAGCAACACGGAATGGTTATCGATATAAAGCGTATAGGTGCCGCGGTCCAACAGGAACCCCGGTCCCTCCAGCATATTGCTTCTTCCTTCGTAGCGCTTGAGAACATTGGCGATCCGCGCCAGAAGGCGTTCTTTCCTATAGGGTTTCGTGATGTATTCATCCGCACCCAGTTCCAGGGCATGGAGTTCATCACGCAGCTGATCCCGGGAGGTCAGAACGACCACCGGGACCGCGCTTTTATTCTTGATTTCACGACAGATCTGAAATCCGCTCTTCTCCGGGAGATTGATATCCAGCAGCAGAAGATCCGGGGGATCCTGAAGCACCGTTTCCGTAACGGAAGCGAAATCCGAGACCAGGGAGACTTCGTAGCCTTCCTTACCCAGCATGGTGGCCAACTCCTGTGCCACCATCTCTTCATCTTCCACCACTGCGATTCGCTTCATGAACGGTCTTCCTTTATCACTCTTCTCTCTCAGGCGTCATCAGGGTCTCCAGGAATCGGGAACTGGAACGCTTGACGAGGAACATATACACATATTCTATCAGACAGAACATGACTATCACAATCAGAACGACAGGAATCATGGTCGACATGCTGACTTTGGTCCGGCTCGAAAGGATCCCGTTAAAGAGCGCACGAGTTGCGAAGTAGGCGCTGGCACAGGCCACGGCAATCGGGATACCGAAATACCAGTTGATCTGTTTTTTAGAACTCTTGTACAGCGTCTTGTGGTCGGCGCCCAGCTTCACCAGTGTACGGTAACGGCGGGAGGAGCGCTTCTGACCCATGAGGAACTGCACGGCCAGGATGGTGTTGGCAACGATCAGGAAGATCATGGCCAGGTAGAGGGTGATATAGCTGGCAGCCACAAGGTAGAACAGCTGACGGCCCATGTTCTGCAGGTAACTTTCGTACTCGATCGGGTACGTATTCAGTTTCTCATTGATCTCAGTATAGACCTGCACCTGATCTTCTTTGGCATACTTGGTGCGGTCCAGGATACCGTTGAGATAGGTCTCTTCTCTTCCGTCCACGAACCTGTCGAAGTCGGCATCCGGCACGATCAGGGCGCCGGCCAGGGTGATATAGCGGTCGGTGACGATAGGTGCTTGCTGCATTTTGCCGGCCATGACGAAGTCCTTATCCACCAGTTTAACATGTGGTCTTTGAGAAAGGATCTCATTGTCCTCCGTCTCGTTTCCTGCAAATGTCTCGCTTCTATAAAGCCCGATCTCGCCTTCCTGCAGCACATAGGGTTCGTACCCCATGGCTTCGATGAGTTTGCAGTAATCCGAGTAGCGGATCATGAATGGGAAGCCATCGATGCCGGCACCTCTGTAATGCGGATCCACCATTTCATACTTTTCTCTATAGATTCGATTGAATTCATCTCCGTCAAAAGCACTTTCGTAGTTTTCGTGTCCGACAACATACGGGTGTCCGAGCTTCAATGTGTCCAGGAAAGCGAAGCGGTCTTCGATCCCTGCATCCTTGACATAGGTCATCTGGTCCTTGCCTTCGTTAAGGTCGGCGAAAGTATAGTCGACGCGCTTGGTGTCGTACATGTTGTACGCGGAGAAAGTTCCCAGACCGGCGGCCAGACAGGCCACGGCCACCAGGATCAGAATGGAGCAGATCGCCAATGTACCGGACTTAAAGATGACGGTGTCTTCTACCTGACGGAAGTTAAATACATGGAGTTTTTTCGAAGTTCCGAGATGGGCGATCCGGTCGATGACGACACGGAGTCCGCGGAACAGAAGGATCGTACCGATCAGTCCCAGAAGGACGGTGATTCCCATCGTCTTTGCGTCCTCCCATGCATCGCCGCGGATGCCCAGGAAATATGCACTGCCCAGTACGCCTGCACCCAGGATCAGGAGAATCACGTGGAGGGTCGAGTTCTTCTTCATACGGACATTATCCGGCGCGTCCTGAAGCAGTGTGCCCACTTCTTTGAAGCTCAGCTTGACGGCGTGGATGATGAAGGCAAGAAGCTTTACTCCCAGGAAGCCCAGGGTCGTATATCCGACGGCTTCCAGGTTGAAAGTCACCTGATGTCCCAGGAATCCGATGCCCACCATTTTCACGGTAAGAAGGCTGATGAGTTCAGTAAGAAGTACGGATACCGGAAGGCCGATGAGCAATGCGATGGCACTGCTGCTTACGTCTTCGAGAAGGAGCATGCCCAGAAGTTTCAGTCTCTTCATGCCCATCATGATGTAGACGCCGAACTCGTGACTTCGTCGTTCGATCTGGTATTTACTGGCAAAATAGATCAGTGCGAATATGATGAATAATGTGAAGCCGTATAGGACAACGATCATGGCGAAAAGCTTTCTGATCGCGTCACTCTCCAGGGTCTGCAGGTAGCGCATCACGTCCTGGCTGGAAAGTGAAAGCACAACATAGAATGCAATGATCGACAGGACCAGAGATCCCATGAACAGTGCATTTTCCTTATGGCTTCGTACGCTGTTACGGAAAACAAGTTTAAAGAACATTTGCACTGCCTCCTCCCAGCTGGGCCAGAACTTTCAGGATACGCTCGTAGAAATCCTGACGGTTCTCTCCATCGTCTTTACGAAGTTCATGGAAAAGTTTGCCGTCCTGGATAAACATAATGCGGTTGCAAAAGCTTGCTGCATTGGAATCGTGGGTGACCATGAGGATCGTGGCCCCATCATCTTTGTTAAGGCCCTCCAGCTTGGTCATAAGAGCTTTTGCATTCTTAGAATCCAGCGCGCCGGTCGGCTCATCGCAGAGGATCAGTCCCGGATTCAGGATCAGGGCGCGGGCAGCGGCGATACGCTGCTTCTCACCACCGGACATCTGAGAAGGAAATTTGTTGAGGATCTCGGTGATCTCCAGATAGGATGCCAGTTTATCGAAACGCTCGTCGCTCACCTTCGTGCTGTGGAGGGAGACCGGCAGGAGAATATTCTCCCTGCCGGTCAGATTATCGATCAGTTCGAAGCTCTGAAAGAGGTAACCCATTTCCTTGCCTCTGTATTCTGCCAGTGCCGAACCGGAAAGCTTATTGATGGCGGTACCGTTCATCTCGATGGTACCCGCGGACGGCGAGATGACGGCCGCGATGCAGTTCAGAAGTGTAGATTTACCGGAACCCGAAGCACCCATGATGCCCAGGAACTCACCCGGCATGACCTCGAAAGAGATCCCGTCGATAGCCTTCGTCTGGCTCTCGCCCTTTCCATAGTATTTCTTCAACGATTCGATCTTTAATACGGGTTGCATAACAGATCCTCCCTTTCTTTCTTGAGTACATCCTAAAACAAGGGAGGAAGAAATACCACTTACATCGCGTGTAAGGATTCCACGATGATGGATTATGAAACAATCGTGCCTCCGCCGAGTACTTCTTCGCCGTCATAGAACACGGCGGCCTGGCCGGGTGTGATGGCGCGGATCGGTTCGTCGAAGACAAGGCGGACGCGGTTGTCGGGAAGCGGGTATGCTGTGGCCCACTGTTCTTTCTGGTGGTAGCGGAGCTTGGCTTGGACACGGATCTCGGATGTCGGGATCTCGCCGGAGATCCAGTTTACATCTTCGATGATCGCTTCTGTGTTCCGGAGATCCTCATCGTACACGAGGATCACGCGGTTGTTCTCCACATCAAGGCGGGAGACATACATCGGAGCAGGAAGGGCTAATCCGAGGCCCCTTCTCTGTCCGGGAGTATAGGCGACGATACCCTTGTGAGTGCCCAGAACGTTTCCGTCCTTATCGACAAAATCTCCGCTTGGATATTCCTTGCCGGTATATTTCTTCAAGAAAGATACGTAGTCTCCGTCCGGTACAAAACAGATGTCCTGGCTTTCTCTCTTCTCGGCATTGATCATGCCGGCGTCACGAGCCTGTTCCCGGACTTCACTCTTCTGCAGATCGCCGAGAGGAAACACAGTATGGGCAAGCTGCTCCTGTGTCAGAGAATAAAGTACATAGCTCTGATCCTTCGACTCATCCAGGGCTTTCAGAAGATGATAACGTCCGTCACGTTTCTCGATCCTGGCATAGTGACCGGTAACGATGACGTCACAGCCCAGGACCTGGGCGCGCTCATAGAGCTTACCGAATTTCAGATAACGGTTACAATCGATACAGGGATTCGGAGTACGGCCATGTTCGTAGCAGTCCACGAACTTTCCGATGACCATCTCCTTGAACTCTTCCTTGAAATTGAAGACATAATACGGGATACCTAGGTGCCGGCATACGCTTCGGGCATCTTCCACGTCATCCAGAGAACAGCATGTCTTGGGATTGGCGATAACGATATCCTCGTTACTATATAGCTTCATGGTGCAGCCGGTGCACTCATATCCCCGCTCCAGCATGATCTTCGCTGCGAGGGAGGAATCCACACCGCCACTCATGGCAATCAGTGCACTGGCCATCTTCTTCTCCGTCAGCTTTCCATGATCATCGAGAAACATGCCTCGATATCATCGAAGAACTTCTTCAGATGGATCATATCTGTCGCCGCACGATGGATCGTAATGGCAACCGGCAGATACTTTCTTCCGTTCTCTTCCACGATCTTACACATATCTACTGTCGGGAAGAAATAATCCTTCATGTCATGCAGATCCACGGAGAATCCGTCGAAAGAGAACCACGGATTGAAGCAGACATTGTAGCTGTTCGTCGGCGGCATACCCTTGAGGGCGAAGACGCCCTTACTGTTGCCGTACTTCTCCAGATCTGCCAGGAACTTCTCATTGAATACGACAAAATCATCGTCGTATTCTGTCCACAGGATCGTAGTGGTCTCATCGTCTTCATGGAATACCGGATATGCCGGATTGAGGTAGTTCCACCAACCGATCTGACCGTCCTTATATGCCACACTCAATTCACCCTGGCTGTTGATGGCCTTGGTCACGGCATAGTAGAACACCACGTCCTGACGAAGTCCCTTCTTCTCGATGGCAGGAAGAAGATCCGTCACATCCAGACGACGGTTCAGTGAGATATTGTACGGGAACATCTTGGCATAGTAATGGAAATGCTGTGCCCGCACCCAGGTTGCATCATAAGGAAAAAACTGTGACTTCATATACACTCCTCGATATGGTCGATGGACATCACCTGTGCATAACGGTGATTCCAGATTTCATAGCTATAGTAGTGGTAGAGCTCCTCGCCGGACAGATAACGGTTATCGAAAGTCGTATGTCCGCCTCTCGGAACGATGACATCGTAACCCAACTCGTAAGCCACCTTCACCGTTGCATCCACGCAGAAATCCGTCTGCATGCCTGTAACGATCAACTTGGTCACACCCTGTTCCTTCAGGTATTCATGTAATCCTGTCTCGCGAAAAGCACTGTTAAACTTCTTATCGAATATCTTCTCTCCCTGCTTCGGCGCCACTTTGGAATAGATCTCGAACCCATTCTCGCCGCGCACCAGGTTATTGTCTTCATGGCGAAGGAAAATCACTTCGATGCCCTTCTGTCTGCAGATCTCCTCCATCTGTGCTACCGTCTTGATCAGTCGTTTCTCATCGTACGGATGCTCCAGGATCAATGCATTCTGCATATCGACGACAAGCATTGCGGTCTTTGCCATAAAGAACACTTCCTTTGCTAAAAGAGTAGCAGATATCCCTGCACACTTTACTATACCACAAAACCCGTCTTCTGTACGTTCGAAATTCCTTTTCCGGAACATAAAAATGAGGCTGCACCGCCAGGAAATGATGCAGCCTCCAGGAACAAGGAAGTAGAGGATTTATAGGGGGTAATAAGCTACCTCTGATATTGCTGCATATCAGATATTGCTTGCTTTCTTATCCGCGCCGGAACCCTTGGCGGGAACCTTCGCGTTTATGCCGTTCTCAATGGGCTTGTTGCTTTCCACCCAGGAGATGGTGTCTTCCAGGGAAGCCCGAAGATCTCTCGGCGCATAGTGGAGTTCGTGGGACGCTTTCTCATTCTCGTACAGCGGTTCAGGAGAAGTGAAGGGTCCGAACTTATCCTTCGGATTTTCTTTTCTCGTGATCTTGTAATAAAGCTGTGCGATACCCTTGCCGTTGAGAAGCCAGTTCGGAAGTGTCTTGGTTACTTCTTCACGACCGGTGATCTCATGCAGGCTGTGGAGGAAATCCTGTGTACTGACGTAGGTGTTGGAAAGGATATAACATGTACCCTTCTCACTGTGTTCCGCCGCTTCGAGAACGCCGGAAGCCACGTCGCGTACATCGGTGAAATCGCCGCCACCCGGGATAGTAACTTTCAAGTCTCCGGAGAGATAATCACGGATCAGACTGACGATGTCAGAATTACCGTATTCGTATGGTCCAAGGACCAGGGACGGAAGCAGGATGACTGCATTCAATCCGTTCAGGGAAACCTTATCAAGAATATACTGTGTCGCTTCCGCCTTGGACTTGGCATAGTCGCCGACCACGCGGTTACGGTCGAAGTACTGAACATCCTTGACCGGTTCATTCTTGTCGTTCAGCGGGATCGCTCTCGCAGAACCGATATAGATCAGTTTACCGATTTTCTTCTTAACACAGGTATCGGTGATATTCATGGTTCCATGTACATTCACACGACGCACCATAAGATCTGTTTTCTCAGAGATCACATTTCTTTCCTGTGCGTGGATCAGGATCGCATCACGGGGATCTTCCAGAGTGAAGAAATCCTTCATGGAATCCTTGACGAGGATATCACCGTAGGAAACTTCTACCGGCAGTCCTGCCAATGGAGTTGTGTCTTCTTCCGGATTCACCAGTACGCGAACTTTCTTCTGATTATCAAGAAGCATTCTTACGATGGTATTTCCGATCTGTCCTGTTGCACCTGTTACTAAATACTGAGTCATTCTTTCCACCCCCCTCTCGGGATTCTTGTTGTTCCTCATTCCATTGAAAACCTCTGATTTCATTATGGAGAAGAAATTTGAACAAATTAAGAGGAGACAAAAAACAACGGACAGTTTTTGAGTATATTCAATGTCTATTTTGTGAACAAAACGCCTGAATCTAAGGCATTATTGAGGTTTCGCCTTTTTCCGGCGCAAAAGCTCTCGCCCACGTCGGATCAGGATTTAGTCATATACGTATCCAATATCTCCTGGATCTTATCCCATCTTTTCTCATTAAAGAATGGAAGATCTGTGGTCTCACAATTAGCCAGGATCCACTTCGGGAAAGCCTCCGGATGGACGACTACCGTAGCAGGAAGATCCGGATACAGATCACTTCTCTCGAAAGGCTTCGGCATATCCTCCGGATCTGCTTCTTCATCGATCAGTACCGACACGATACGATTCAGATCCTTGACTCCGAGCACCTTCTCATCATGGAAGAAATTCGCCAGTATACATGCCGCATCTTCAGCGGAATGCTTATCTACACGAGTCGGGTTCTTCGCAAAACGTGTGTCGTAAAGATCCCACTCAATATGTTCCTTCTTACTGTGAAGGATCACGAAGATCTCCTCATCCGCAACGATGAGAAAATCAATATTGCTGTTTCCGATCTCGGTCTGCAGGACCACATCGTAATATACCTTTATCGGGAGCTCACTCTGCACGATGGCCGCGGCGGTCTTCTGGTGCATCTTCACCTGACTTGCCAGTTCTCCCCAGGCAGAAAGAAAGACCTTCTTCATCTGCTTGGGACAAGTCTCCGCTTTATCTTTGAGCCGCGTGATCTCATCCATTCTGTTATTGAATGGCTTGATCCATTTAAGCTCTCTCGAAGCGGGTTCTTTTGCCCGATGAAAAAGGTCCATATGTTGCTCCTTGTTAGGGGCGGTTCATGTGAAGAACGGTTCGTTCATCAACCGTTCAGTGATTCATACTTTCTTACCCCGTAGTGAGTAATTATAGCATAAGCACCGGCACAAAGTCCCAGGATCACCGCAATTGTTCCGATGAGGATACTTCTCTGAATCGTGTCATTGCCCAGGAACAGTCCGACAATGGCCGGAAGTGAAAGCGCCAGAGTCATCACGACATTGACCAGCATGGACATCGTTACGCCCCATCCGGACTTGATAACCTGCGCCTCGTTCTTCCAGTCCAGTTTGGCGAAGATCAGACCGAAGATCAGACCGACCATGGATGTCAGAAGCTGGAGCGAACTTGTAAAGAGGATCAGCAGGATCGCGCCGAGGATACCGCTCTTGCTGGTGATGCAAAGCAGGATGCTGCAGATGATGGAGAAAGGCTGATAGATCAGAACGCTGACCAGCAGCTTCGCATTCAGGAGTTTCGTGGTCGCGATCGGAAGGGTCTTGGATATCCAGATCCGCTTACCTTCGATAGAAACAGACGGTGGAGTCGTGCAGGTGATCATACCGAATGCATTGATGAACAGCCCCCAGATGATCACCCAGGCCATTGGTGTGAGCCGCTCAAGGATATTCATATCCACGCCTTCGAAATTCACGGTCATATTCTTAAGGAAACTGATCCCGTCCAGTCCCTTGAAGGTCACGATACCGGTAAGGACTACCAGGAAGGCCACACCGAAGATGGTATTCATGACATAGTTGGCGGAAGAGAAATAGCGGGTGAATTCCATCTTGAAAGCCGCCTTGCCTACGCCGGAAGTCTTATATGTAAGAGCTTTCTTCGAATTGTCTACATGCATATCGATGCCATCGAGGGAACGGGCATGGATCCAGATCGCCAGAGCCAGCGGGATCACTGTGATGGCCAGGCCCAGCAGCACATAGAGGATGTCGCCGCTGTAGATCGCTTCTGCGAGCCAGTAGATCGGCGGGAGTTTCTTCATCAGGTCAAGGGATTCTGCCGGGGTTACATTCAGCTCATTGGCATAGTTCGAAAGATTCGGAACTACGAACATGTAAAGAAGCATAACGGCCAGAGAAATGATCGTGGAAAAGATCTGACCGAACTTGGTTCTTCTCTTCAGGAAAGAGATGATGGAGCTGACGATCAGCGAGATAAAAAGCGGGATCGCCGGGATCAGGCAGGCGAAGATCACACCACGGACAAGCACCATAACGGACAGACCGCCGACCATAGTAACGATCAGCAATGTCGGAAGCATCAGTACCAGTGTGCAGAGGATGTCCAGAAGGTACATGCCCAGCAGCTTGGAGATAACGATATGGGTTCTCGGGATCGGCATGGCCAGAAGCATGTCTGTATCCGAACCTCTGGCATCACGGGTGGAGTTTGTCACACCGAACATCAATGCAATGAGTGTTCCCAGAGAGATGGAGATGAAGATCGCCAGTTCATTCAGACCCTTCTCCTGAAGGATGAAGGCGGTGGATCCGCCGATGATCGCGAACAGGGCGATCATGAACAGACCTACCAGGATCAGGGTAACAGTAGCAACGATGACGCTGCTCTTGCCCTTCTTATTGTATGAGCCCACCAGTTCGAGAAAATTGGTGCGCATCAATAAACCTAATGTACGCATATTAATGTGCCTCCTCGGTCACCTCAAGGAAGACTTCCTCGAGGGATGCATTACCCTTAACTTCTTCCATGGTACCGGCTGCGATCAGGCGGCCACCCTTGATGATGGCGATCTTGTCGCAGAGCTTCTCGGCCACTTCCAGTACGTGTGTGGAGAAGAAGATCGCGGAACCTCTGTCGCAGAACTCACGCATCATGGACTTCACTGCGAAGGCCGCTTTCGGATCCAGACCAACGAAAGGCTCGTCCATGACCAGGAGCTTCGGCTCATGCAGGAAAGCGGCGATGATAGCCAGCTTCTGCTTCATACCGTGAGAGTAGGATGCGATCTGGTTATTCAGGGCATCGCGGATCTCCAGTGTGGTGGCATATTTCTCGATGCGCTCCTTGCGCACATTCTTCGGGACACGGAATACGTCTGCCACGAAGGTCAGGAACTGCATTCCCGTAAGGTTATCGTAAAGTTCCGGATTATCCGGAATATAAGCAGTGATGCTCTTGGCACGGATCGGCTCCGCGGTTACGGAGACACCGTCGATGGTGATGGTTCCCTGTTCGAAGGAATGAAGACCGACCACCGCCTTGATAGTAGTTGTTTTACCGGCGCCGTTGTGACCGATAAATCCGTAGATCTCACCGGCCTTTACTTCCAGTGTCAGGTCACTTACGCCTACTTTACCTCCCGGGTAAGTCTTAGTCAGATGCTCAATTTTCAGCATATTCATTTCCTCCTCGCGTCTTATCTTCCATCATTGTAGAGATGATTTCCCAATCATTCGCTAAGCAATTCTAAAGAAAAGGTAAATTCCGCGGTATATACTAGCATATTCATAATATGGATTGTATTACCTTTCTGTCATTTGTGTCATCCTGTCGTCCATACCATTTTTCGCCGTATTGAAATGCTTTCTCAAATTTGAACAACATGCACAAATATGCTCTTGATTTCTACGTGTTGATATGTGAAAATAGGAACAATGATTTTCATAATCACATAATAGGGGATTATGGTTTTCGAAAGGGGCAGCGGGTATATGGCATCGGAACAAGTCAATCGGATCATCGAAGCAGAGAAGAAAGCGTCAGATATCGAAGCAGAAGGACGCACCAAGGCCGACGAGATCCTGGCTGAAGCACAGAAGAAAGCCCAGAATGAGTACCAGGAAGCCCTCTCTTCTGCCAGAAAGAAAGTAGCGGATCTTTACGAGAAACATAAGACGGACGGTTCCGATGAGGAACAGGCCAGTAATGATGCTGCGGAGAAAGCAGCCGAGAAGCTCCGTGATGATGCAGAACCGAACCGTGAAGCAGCGATCAGCGCTGCCATGAATATTCTGATGGGACGGTAATCGCGCATGGCAATCCTTCCGATGAAACACATAGAGGTCATCGCTCTGCAGAAGGACGCGCAGAAGATCGTCGAGCTTCTTCAGCGTCTGGGTACTGTAGATGTTACCGAGCGCTATGCGGAAGACGTAACCGATGATCTGGCTCTTTTCCCGTCTAAGACAAGTCTTACACAGCTGGAGAAATCCGCCCATACAGTCGATCATGCCATCTCTCTTGTAGAGGGATATTCCACGGAGAAGAAACCTTTCCTTTCCGGTTTTGCCGGTCGTCAGGAGATGTCGTCAGAAGAATTCAATAAGCGTGCCGAGAACATCGACGAGACCATGAAGATCGTCTATGACATCGAGGCCCTGGATCGTAAGATCGCTTCGGAGAAGACGGTATATACCCATACACGCCACCAGCTGGATGCGATCCTCCCCTGGGAGAAACTGGATATCCCGATGCAGTATCAGGGATCTGCGAAGACCACCTGTATCGTAGGAAATCTTCCGGATACATATACAGAAGCCTCTTTCCGTGAGGCTTTCGTCGCGCAGTATGCCGCCATGAAGCAGAGCGAATCCGTACTCAGCGGCAGAGAATTTGAAGCAGAGAACCTGCAGTTCCCGGAGTTCTATACCGAGATCGTCTCTTCTGCTGCTGACCAGACCTGTGTATGTTTTATTGTTCATAAGAAAGATTATCAGGACGTCATGAATACGCTTCGTCGTATGTCCTTCACTGCCCCGGCAGATCCCACCAAGCATCCGCCGGAGGTCCGTATCGGACGTCTGAAGAAGCGCATGGAGGAAGCGACCACCACTATCGAGGAATCCCGTGTGAAGCTTCGTTCCTATGCCGAGAAACTGGATGATCTTTATTTCCTTTCCGATTATCTGATCATGAGAAAGGATAAGTATGAGATGCTCGGCAGTCTTCTCTTCTCGAAGAAGACATTTATCTTGGACGGCTTCGTGGCCGCCGAGGACTGCGACAAAGTAGTCGAAGCCCTGAATAAGAATTTCGAACTTTACGTAGAGACGAGAGATCCGAAGGAAGACGAAGAAGTTCCGGCTAAGTTTAAGAACAATGCATTTGTTTCACCGGTGGAAGATATCGTTGAGTCCTACAGCGCGCCAAGCAAGACGGACATCGACCCGAACCCGGTCATGAGCTTCTTTTATTACTTCTTCTTCGGCATGATGCTGTCTGATGCCGGTTACGGTATCCTGCTTTGCCTGGGTACCCTCTTCGTATTGAAGAAGAGAAAGCCGGAAGGCAACACGAAGAAGAATATGATGAAGTTTTTCTACTGTGGTCTGGCGACCACATTCTGGGGATTCATGTACGGCAGTTTCTTCGGAGATCTGATCGGTGTTGTTTCCGAGAATTTCTTCGATGGTTCCCGCTGGCTTCCCCCGATCTGGTTCGATCCGAGTAAGGATCCTATGAAGCTTCTGATATTAAGTTTCCTTCTGGGCTTCCTGCATATCTGTATCGGCCTGGGTGCCAACTTCTACAGAATGTGGAAGAACGGCGACAAGGTCGGCGCGATCTGTGACTGCGGCTTCTGGCATCTGACTTTCGCCGGAATCGCGATCCTGATTTTCCCGATGGTCGCTCCTATGATGGCTCCTGTTACGATCCCGGATTCTGTCCCGCTGGCGGATATCGGTAAGTACGTGGCGCTGGCAGGTGTAGCAGGTCTTGTTCTGACCGGCGGCAGAAAGGCCAAGGGTATCATCGGTAAGCTCATCGGCGGTGTCGGTACGATCTATGGCGTCACCGGTTATTTCAGTGATCTTCTTTCTTATTCCCGTCTGATGGCTCTGGGCCTGGTTACGGGTATCATCGGCAGTGTAGCCAACATGATCGGCACACTCTTCGGATCAGGGATCGTGAAGCTTCTGATCTTCATCTTCGTATTCCTGTTCTTCCATGCGATTAATCTGGGCATCAGTGCTCTCGGCGCTTATGTTCATGTTAATAGACTTCAGTATGTAGAATTTTTCGCGAAGTTCTACGATGGCGGTGGAATTATGTTCCACCCCTTTACTGGTAACACCAAACACTTCAGAATTAAGGAGGACAATTAAATGAATTGGGGCATGTTACTGGCATTATTAGGAGCAGGACTGGCTGTTACGACAAATTGTATCGGCTCGTCCAAAGGCGTAGGTATGGTGGCAGAGGCTTCCTCTCCGGTTATCGCAGAGGATTCAAGTAAATTCAGTAAGCTTCTGATCCTCATGCTGCTTCCTGGTTCTCAGGGTCTGTACGGACTGGTTATCGCTATCCTGACTCTGACACAGATCGGTATTCTCGGTGGAACTCCTGTAACCACATTGTCTACAGGTCTTCTCTACCTGATCGCTTGTCTGCCGATGGCTATCGGAGGCTTGATCTCCGCTTTGTTCCAGGCACGCGTTGCTCTTACAGGTGTAAACCTCATTTCCAAGAGACCTCAGGATTCCGGTAAAGCAGTTACTTCTGCTTCCCTCGTTGAGCTCTATGCTCTTCTGAGCCTGGTTACATCTCTTCTGATGGTCATGAACGTAAATAGTCTCGGACTGTAATTGAAGGAGCATATATGGCAGGTATAGATTCCATCATCGACCGTATCCTCAAGGATGCGAGAGAAAGCGCGGATGCACGTGTTGCCCGTGCGGAGGAAGATGCCGGAAAGCTGATCGATAAGAAGAAGGCGCAGGCGAAGGAAGAAGAAGCCCGTATGCTGAAAGAGGCGGAAGCCGTTATTGCTTCCCAGTCCAAGCAGCAGCGTGCGACACAGAATACCAAGTCTCAGCGCCGGATCCTCACAGAGCGCGTCGCCATGATCGACGAGATCATCGAGGAAGCCAGAAAGCGTATCTCGAATCTTCCATCCGAAGAGCGTCTGGCTATGGTCAAGAGTTTTGTTCTTTCCAACAGCGAGGGACAGGACGGCGAGCTGATCTTGTCCGACAAGGACAGAAGCGCGCTTCCGGGTTCTTTCCTGGCGGAGCTTTCCGAAGCAACACACTCCACCATCAAGCTTTCTGACAGAACCGGCAGCTTCGATGCCGGATGTATCCTGATCTGTGGAGATTATGAATACAACGGTACTCTGGATGCCATTGTCGCGGACAAGGAAAGTGAGATCCGTGACAAGATCAATCAAGTTCTTTTCGCGAAGAAATAAGCGAAAAGCAGCAAGACATGAAATATTACACGAAAGGATAACGAAGGTTCATGGGACCAGCTGTTTCTAAATATGCATATGCCGTTTCCGGTGCGCATGTCTATGAAAAATCGTTCTTTACCAAGAGCGATATGGACAAGCTTCTGACCGCGCCCTCCTACGAGGCTGTGGTGACGATGCTCGCGGACCGTGGCTGGCCGATGCCGGATGACACCCGTGACAGCGGCAAGATCCTGGATAATGAGATCTCCCGTGCCTGGGCGTGGGTCAAGGACTCCGCACCGGATCCGAAGATCTTCTCCGTGCTGATCCTTCGCAACGACTACCACAACCTGAAAGCCGGCATCAAGTGCCTGCTGAGCGATTTTGATGTCGATCTGCACTTCGTAACTCCGAGTAATATCGATCCGCAGCTTATGAAGGAAGCCATCGAGACCCATGAATTCGGGAAACTTCCGGCACCCTTCTCTTCACTCGGTCAGGAGGCCTATGACCTTCTGGTACGTACCGGTGACGGACAGCTGGCGGATGTCGTGATCGACAGAAAGTGTCTTGACGAGATCTCTAAGGCGGCCAAAGCTTCCAATGTAGATCTTCTGAAAGAAGAGATGGAGATCTATACTGCAACAACGAATATCAAGACGGCGTTCCGTGCCATCAAGACGGGAAAGGATTCCGACTTCCTGGAGCGAGCGCTTTCTGAAGGGTGCACCACGATCTCGAAGGAGAAACTCGTGGCCTGCGCCGACTCTGAGAAGAAAATGGAAGATCTTCTTTCCTACCTGGATTCGACGTCCTACAGTTCGGGGACTAAGTATTTGTCCTCTTCCCCGGCGGAATTCGAAAAGTGGGTAGACGATAAGATGATCTCTCTTCTTCTGCCGACCCGGCACAGTCCTCTCGGACCGGAACCGCTCATCGGTTTCTATCTGGGCAAGGAAGCTGAGGTCAGAAATGTAAGAATCATCATGGCCGCGAAGCAGAACGATCTGCCGCTGGACGTGGTAGCGAAGAGATTAAGGAGGCTGTATGAGTAAGATTGCCGCCATGGGCGATAGAGACAGTATATACGGCTTTGCTTCCATCGGACTGGATATCTTTCCTTTGGACCGTATCGATAATCCTGCCACCACACTGCACAATCTGGCGCAGGGCGAATACGCCGTGATCCTCATCACGGAATCGCTGGCCAAGAAACTGGAAACAGAAATCGATAAATACAGCGACAAACCGCTTCCCGTGATCCTGCCGATCCCGGGTGTGACCGGAAACGAGGGAATGGGCATGAAGGCCATCTCCAAGTCCGTGGAGAAAGCGGTCGGAAGCGACATTTTGAAAGAACAGTAAGCATTAAAGGAGCGATGAAAATGAGTAAGGGATCGATCGTCAAGGTCTCCGGACCACTGGTAATTGCAGAAGGCATGCGTGATGCAAACCTTTTCGACGTTGTTCGTGTAAGTAACGAGCGTCTGATCGGCGAAATCATCGAGATGCACGGCGACCGTGCTTCCATTCAGGTCTATGAGGAAACCGCAGGTCTTCGTGCCGGCGAGCCGGTGGAATCGACAGGACTTCCACTTTCCGTAGAACTGGGACCGGGCCTTATCGGTGGTATCTTCGACGGTATCCAGAGACCTCTGGAGTCCATCATGGAGAAGATTGGAAATAACCTTTCCCGTGGTATTGAAGTCCCTTCTCTTTCCCGCGACGCCGTATGGAAATTCGAAGCAACCAAGAATGCCGGAGATGCGATCGTTGCTGGTGATACGATCGGTATCGTTCAAGAGACCGAGACCGTTAAGCATAAGATCCTGGTACCTCCGGGAGTCAACGGCACCATCGTTTCCATTAAGAGTGGTGAATATAAACTTGAGGATCCGGTAGGTTCCGTCAAGACAGATAAGGGCGAAGAGATCCCGTTGATGCTGTATCAGCGTTGGCCGGTTCGTAAAGGTCGTCCCTATGTAAAAAAGCACGCGCCGACTATGCCTCTGGTTACCGGTCAGCGTGTAATCGACTGCATGTTCCCGATCGCCAAAGGCGGTGTAGCTGCGATCCCGGGTCCTTTCGGTTCCGGTAAGACCGTTACCCAGCACCAGCTGGCAAAGTGGGCACAGGCAGACATCGTTGTTTACATCGGTTGTGGTGAGCGTGGTAATGAGATGACGGACGTTCTGAACGAATTCCCGGAACTCATCGACCCTTACACAGGTGAGAGCTTGATGAAGCGCACCGTGCTCATCGCCAACACTTCGGATATGCCGGTTGCTGCCCGTGAGGCTTCTATCTATACCGGTATCACGATCGCTGAATATTTCCGTGACATGGGCTATTCCGTAGCTCTCATGGCTGACTCCACATCCCGTTGGGCAGAGGCTCTCCGTGAGATGTCCGGTCGTCTCGAAGAGATGCCTGGTGAAGAAGGTTACCCGGCTTACCTGGGTTCCCGTCTGGCTCAGTTCTATGAGCGTGCCGGCCGTGTTACGACACTTGGTTCCGAGGGTCTGGAAGGTTCCCTTTCCGCTATCGGTGCCGTATCTCCTCCGGGTGGTGATATTTCCGAGCCGGTATCCCAGGCGACCCTTCGTATCGTTAAGGTATTCTGGGGACTGGATGCAGGTCTTGCTTACAAGCGTCACTTCCCGGCCATCAACTGGCTGACCAGTTATTCGCTTTATACCGATTCTCTTGCAGGCTGGTTCGATGAGAACGTATCTCCTGAGTGGAACGCTAATCGTGCCCGCATGATGTTGATCCTGCAGGAAGAAGCCGAGCTCGAGGAAATCGTAAAACTCGTAGGTATGGACGCCTTGTCTTCCACTGACCGTCTGAAGATGGAAGTGGCCCGCTCCATCCGTGAGGACTTCCTCCACCAGCTGGCTTTCCATGAGGTCGATACCCATACTTCGTTGAAGAAGCAGGATTACATGATGAAGCTGATCCTGGACTACTACGACAAAGCTACCGGCGCACTGGAAATGGGCGCAGATATCGAAGCTCTGGTTGCCCTTCCTGTCCGTGAGAAGATCGGACGTTTCAAGTATATTGCTGAAGACGATGCAGAGAATGAATTCATCTCCATCGGCGCGCAGCTCGCTTTCGAACTTTCCGAGCTGCTGAGTGAGGAGGAATAAGACATGGCAAAAGAATACCGTACCATATCGGAAGTTGCGGGACCTTTGATGATGGTCCGTGGCGTCTCGGACGTCAGCTATAACGAACTGGGAGAGATCGAGCTCGCAAATGGCGAGAAGCGTCGTTGCCGTGTTCTTGAGATCGACGGCAGCAATGCCCTGGTACAGCTCTTCGAGAGCGGCGCCGGTATCAACCTGGCGGACAGTAAAGTAAGATTCTCCGGGAAACAGATGGAGCTTCCGGTTAGCAAAGATATGCTGGGTCGTGTTTTCGACGGTCTCGGCCGTCCGATCGACGATGGTCCGGAGATCATCCCGGAAAAGCGCATGGACGTTAACGGTCTGCCGATGAACCCGGCAGCCAGAAACTTCCCGAATGAGTTTATCCAGACCGGTGTTTCTGCCATCGATGGTCTGAACACTCTGGTTCGTGGTCAGAAGCTCCCGATCTTCTCTGCTTCCGGTCTTCCGCATGCCAACCTCGCGGCGCAGATCGCCCGTCAGGCTAAGGTTCGCGGTACCGACGAGAACTTCGCCGTAGTATTCGCCGCCATCGGTATCACCTTCGAGGAAGCCAACTTCTTCATGGACAGTTTCCGTGAGACAGGCGCCATCGATCGTACCGTTCTCTTTATCAACCTTGCTAACGACCCGGCCGTTGAGCGTATCGCGACCCCGCGTATGGCGCTGACCGCCGCTGAATATCTGGCATTCGAACTCGACATGCACGTACTGGTTATCCTGACGGATATCACGAACTACGCCGACGCTCTCCGTGAGGTTTCCGCCGCTCGTAAGGAAGTTCCTGGCCGTCGTGGTTATCCGGGTTACATGTATACCGACCTTGCTTCTCTTTATGAGAGAGCCGGCCGTCAGAAGGGTAAGAACGGATCCATCACCATGATTCCGATCCTGACCATGCCTGAGGACGATAAGACCCACCCGATCCCTGACCTTACCGGTTACATCACAGAGGGACAGATCATCCTCTCCCGTGACCTTTACAGAAAAGGCGTTATGCCTCCGATCGACGTTCTGCCTTCCCTGTCCCGTCTTAAGGATAAGGGTATCGGCGAAGGCAAGACCCGTGAGGACCACAGTAACACCATGAACCAGCTCTTCTCTGCTTACGCTCGTGGTAAAGAGGCCAAAGAACTCATGGTCATCCTTGGTGAAGCTGCCCTGACCGATATGGATAAGCTCTACGCGAAGTTCTCCGATGCTTTTGAGAAAGAATATGTATCTCAGGGCTTCAATAAGGACAGAGATATCGAAGAGACCCTCGACCTTGGCTGGAAGCTTCTGCGCATCCTCCCGAGATCTGAGCACAAGCGTATCAGCGACAAGCTCCTCGATAAGTACTACGACGAGAAATAAGAAAGTGATCTGATAGAATGGCTACTGCAAATGTCAACCCAACCAGAATGGAACTCACCCGCTTGAAGAAGCGTCTGGTTACCGCGCGCCGCGGACACAAGCTCCTGAAGGACAAGCGTGACGAACTCATGCGTCAGTTTCTCGAGGCCGTCCGTGAGAACAAGCGTGTGCGCCGCGAGGTTGAGGCCAAGCTGGAAGTAGCCAATCAGCACATGTCCGTCGCCCGTTCTCTTATGTCCAATCAGGCGATTTCCGTCGCTATGATGTACCATAAGCAGAGCATGTCTCTGGAAGTATCCGAGAAGAACGTCATGAGCGTCAAGGTACCGGTCTTCAAGGCCCAGTACAAGACGGCTGACGAAGGTGATATTTATTCTTATGGTTATTCTTTCACGCCCATCGACCTGGACGATGCGATCCTGGCCCTGTCAGACATCATGCCGGACCTCATCGCGCTGGCTGAGATCGAGAAGAAATGTCAGCTCATGGCTTCCGAGATCGAGAAGACCCGCCGTCGTGTAAATGCCCTCGAGCACGTCATGATCCCGGATTATGAGGAAAAGATCCGCTACATCACCATGAAGCTCGACGAGAGCGAACGTTCCGCCACGACCCGTCTGATGAAGGTCAAGGACATGATGATCGAGAAGACCATCCGCGAACGCATCGCCCGTGAAAAAGAACTGGATTCCAAGCTGGCCGAGGAAGGCTGAGGAAAACTTTTCCCTGGCCTTGGAATCACTTCTTCTCTTTACAACATGCTTTTTCATTTTCTTCCACTTCATTAATCGAAGTGGATTTCTTATATTGCCATTATAACGGTATACCGTTATAATATTCACAAGGCAGGTGAAGATCATGACAATTCGGGACATGTTAAAAAATAAGAATATGAGCGTATATCGGCTTTCCAAAATCAGCGGGATTCCGTACACAACAGTAAATGAATTGTGTAATGGCAAGGTATTGCTAATAAACTGTAGTGTTGAGACTGTCTATCATCTCGCAAAGGCTTTGGGCGTCCCTATGGAAGAACTACTGGAACCCTATATGGTCAAGCGACCTCAATTCGAAAACTTCAAGAGTAATGTGTGCCATCAACTCAAGGAATTAGGTGACGTAGACTTTGTTGTTGATTTGCTGGGCAGCAATAATATCCGGGTCTTTTATGAGCGGCAATGGTATCCGGAAAGTCTGTACCTTCTGGCGATGCTGGATTACATCAGCAAAGAAAATGACATTCCACTATGTGAAGACTACGATGATCTACGTCAGTGCTCCTTGAAGAAAACGCTTTATCCTGAAAGTCTCCGTGCTCTGGCCGCCTCTTCGAATGATAAATCAGTACTGAAGCGCGCCGAAGAGTCCGCTATTCCCGAGTTCATGAGATTCAACATTGTGGAAAGCGAGGTAAGAAATGTCATCTGATAAACCATTTGAATTCACCAAAGAAAACCTTGATGAATATCTGAAAGCTGTGGCTAAGGAGTATCGGAAACTGGTAGGAAAAGGTATGCCTGCCGAATTGGTTCTGATAGGCGGAGCATCTGTTCTTTTGAACTATGGCTTCAGAGATATGACTACAGACATAGATGCACTAATACTTGCTGCTTCCGGTATGCGTGATGCCATCAATCATGTCAGAGATCAGTACGATCTTCCGGACGGCTGGCTGAATTCGGATTTTACAAATACAGAATCTTATACTCCCAAAGTTCTTGAGTTTTCCAAATACTACAGAACCTACTCTAATCTTGTAACTATTCGGACCATTTCTGCAGAGTATCTTGTCGCAATGAAGCTTCGAGCTGGTCGGCTGTACAAGCATGATTTGTCTGACGTACTCGGCATATTGGCTGATCATGAGCAAAAAGGTTGTCCTTTGACAAAAGAAATGATTCATGATGCAGTTTGTAATCTTTACGGCAGTTGGGAAGTTCTCCCGGAAACGTCCATTGTTTTCTTGGAAAATGTCATGAAAAATGGGAACTTCACTCAACTTTTCAGCGAAGTAACTACTGACGAAAAAGAAACCCGATCTTTACTTACGAAATACGAAAAAGAAAATCCTGGAGTAGTAACGAAAGCGAATTTCACGAGCGTTACTGAAAAGATGTTTCAAAAAGCGTCTCGTACTTCACTTCTGGAATCACTGAAAGACAAGAAAGACTCGGACGATAAATAAACCTCAATCGCAAGTCAGGAAATAGTAGCCGTCTTCGCAAAGTATGACGACCCGGTTTTCGTGGTCTTTGGAGGCGTAGACCGACTGACCGGAGTATAAAAGCAGCGACGGACCTGCGGCGCAGAAGTCCTCTTCCGGAACTTTGAAGTCATTCACTTCGAGGATCTTGCCGATTTCTTCGTAACCATCAGGCAGATATTTTGCTCCGTCGAACTCGTATTTATATATCTTTCCGTTGACTATGATCTGTGGCGGATCTACCACACCGGCAGGAAGTCCGGTTGGCAAAAGTCCGTCTCTATCAGTAGTGGGATTATACAATACATCCTGATACACACCGGAAGATGTTCCTTCAGGGCGAGTGATAAGCGCGGTCGTTTCAGCAGATTCTGATTTTTCAGTGGTGGGCAGAGAGCCGGTAATTTTGTTTTTTTCTGCACACCCGACACAAGTGCTGATCGCAACGATCGCACAAGATAAAAGTAATGTTCTCTGAATTAAGTTTCCCGGTCTTTTTGCCATATCGATCACCTCTGCAGATTCGTTCTCGCACTGTTTCTTCACAACGTGATTACTCTCTTAACGTTGCTTTCTTCTCAACCATACTAACAACAAAAAAGTCCGAATCTTACACAGCGAACAACAATTTGTTTCAGTTCTTCCCGAGGAGCGGTGCGGAGACACGTGGGAGGATACCCTGCATGTGGGCGAGGATAACGCCGTAGTTGGTGATCGGGACACCGGCGTTCTGGCAGATGCGGATGCGGTGCATCATCTCTCTTGGGTTCAGCATGCAGCCGCCGCAGTGGATCACGAGATCGAATTCGGAGAGGTTCTCCGGGAAAGTATCGCCGGAAGTCCAGTCAAATCGGAAGTCCTTCTGCGTCGTTTTTTCAATCATTCTCGGAAGCTTCACGGTGCCGATATCGTTGCACTGACGATGGTGGGTACAACCCTCTGAAATCAGGATCTTTGCACCATCCTCAAGCATATCCAGTGTTTTTGCAGAAAGGATCGCTTCGCCAAGGTCGCCTTTATATCTGGCAAACAGCATGGAGAAAGATGTCAGCGGAATCTCCTGCGGAACGATCTCATTGACTTCTTTGAAAGCCTGGCTGTCAGTAACGACCAGTCTCGGCGGTTTGCCGAGGGACTCCAGTACCTTAGAAAGCTCCGGGACCTGAGTCACGACAGCGATGGCATTGCTGTCCAGAACTTCACGAAGGGTCTGCTGCTGCGGAAGGATCAGGCGGCCTTTCGGAGCGGCTTCGTCGATAGGAGTCACCAGAACTACAATATCTCCCACGGAGATCAGATCGGCAATGATCTTCCGCCCGTTCGTCGGATCGACCACCAGATGGGCTACCATTTCCTTGAGATCGTTGATGTTGATCTTGTCTGAAGCCGACACCCAGATGCTATCCTGGGCCACTTCTTTCGTGCGTCCTTTTCCGATGCGCTGCTGGACAAGGTCGAGCTTGTTATATACCGTGATGTAAGGAAGATGCCGGTCTTCGAACATGCCCTGAAGCATGCGGTCCTCATCGGTAAGACCCAAGGTTCCGTCTACTACCAGGATCGCGACATCGACCTTGGCCATGACTTCCCTGCACTTGCTGACACGCTTCATGCCCAGTTCGCCTTCGTCATCGATACCGGGAGTATCCACGATCATGACGGGGCCCAGAGGAAGAAGTTCCATCGCTTTATATACCGGATCCGTCGTCGTTCCTTTCACATCCGATACGATGGCGATCTCCTGATTCGTAAACGCGTTCACCACGCTTGATTTACCGGCATTTCTTCTGCCGAAAAAGCCAATATATATACGCTCACCACGCGGTGTAGATGAAAGATCCATAAATATCTTCCTCCCTGAAACTGGATATAAGTATTTTACAAGAAGATGCAGTCTTTTCTCAAGTAGGACAAAGTGGTACATTTAATGTAGCTCACAGGGGTGCGGGTAAGGAGGATTCTATATGAAGATCCGTTTTGAAGGGTTGACGAAGCGTTTTCCCAATCGTAATAAGAGTATCAAGTCTGAAGTCGTTGCCGTGGATAATTTCACGTTTGAGATCCCGGACGGCAAACTGGTCGGTCTTCTCGGCCCTTCCGGCTGTGGCAAGAGTACGGCCCTGAATCTGATCTGCGGTCTGGAAACACCTACCGAAGGAAAGATCTTCTTCGACGATGACGATGTCACAGATCTTCCTGCAGAGAACCGCGGAGTCGGTATGGTCTTTCAGAGTTACGCCCTGTACCCTCACCTGAACGTAAAGAAAAACATCATGTTCCCGCTTCAGAACCTCAAGGGTGATAAGAAGATGACCAAGGAACAGATGGAAGCCAAGGCCCTGGAAGCTGCCAAGATCGTGCAGATCGAGGAGCTGATGGAAAGAAAACCAAAAGAGATGAGCGGTGGTCAACAGCAGCGTGTCGCAATCGCCAGAGCTCTGGTCAAGATGCCGCGGGTTCTCCTTCTGGACGAGCCTCTCTCCAACCTGGATGCACGACTTCGTATCCAGACCCGAGAAGAGATCAAGCGCATCCAGAATACCACCAAGATCACGACGATATTCGTTACTCACGACCAGGAAGAAGCCATGAGTATCTCCGACCTGATCGTCGTCATGAAAGACGGAGCGGTACACCAGATCGGAAAGCCTCAGGAAGTCTATGACAATCCGAAGAATCTCTTCGTCGCCAAGTTCCTGGGTACTCCGCCGATCAACGTCTTCTCCGGCAAGATCCAGAACGGCAAACTCCTGATCGGAGACGAAGCCGTCCTGGAGAAAGAATATGTAAAAGATACGAAGGATCAGGAAGTTTTTGTCGGCATCCGTCCGGAAGGTTTCCTTCTTCGTCCGAACAGCGACGGCAAGACAGACGGCAAAGCCGGATGCTTCCACGCTAAGCTTCTGGCCGTCGAAGTCATGGGCAGAGACACCAGTGTAGTCTTCTCCCATTCCCAGAGCGAAGTGGCGGATTCACGACTCCGGGCCATCGTGTCCTCCGACAATGCCATTGACCCCGAATCGGAGCAAGTGCTTTTCGACCTGAATCCGAAGAAAGTATTCGTATTCAATAAAGAGACGGGAGAGCGGCTGCTATGAATACCAAGAAGCAGAATCTGAAAGCCTGGCTGTACCTGCTGCCTGCACTGCTCTTCCTCGGGATTTTCATGATCTATCCGCTGGTAGACGTACTGGTGTATTCCTTCGAAGAAGGCTATAACTCCGCGTCCCAGACTTCCTTCGGAACCGGCTGGTTCAACTATGCCTATGTCCTGCACGATCCTTACTTCCTGCAGGCTGTGAAGAATACCTTCATTATCGTGATCATCACCGTGCCGCTGTCGACTCTGCTGGCGCTGCTGATCTCCTTGGCCCTGAATTCCATCAAGAAACTGAAAGAGGTTTTCCAGACCATCTTCTTTCTTCCTTACGTCACCAACACTTTGGCCGTCGGTCTGGTGTTCATGATCATGTTCAAGAAGACCCCCTATACCGACGGACTCATCAACATGATCCTGGCGATTTTTAAAACCGGGCCGGTCGACTTCATCGACGGTCCCTACTGGGCCAAGATGTTCGTCATGTGCTTCTATACGATCTGGGTGGTGCTGCCATTCAAAGTACTGATCCTTACCAGTGCCCTGGCATCGGTAGATGAGGTCTACTACAAGGCTGCCCGCATCGACGGAACTTCCCGGTTCCGCATGTTCACCCATATCACGCTCCCCATGATCTCCCCCATGATCTTCTACCTCGTGATCACGGGCTTCATCGGAGCCTTCAAGGCCTATAGCGACGAGGTGGCTATCTTCGGCACGAATCTCAACTCCGCCGGCATGAACACCATCGTCGGCTACGTATACGATATGCTCTACGGCGACTCCGGCGGATATCCGTCCTACGCCGCCGCTGCTGCGCTGATCCTGTTCGCCATCGTATTTACCATCACGGTGGTCAACCTGCTGATCAGCAAGAAAACATCGATACAGTAAGGGGGTGTGACGCATGAACGATTATGATCAGATCAGCCGCAATGCCCGCACCGCCAGGATCGTGAGAAAGACCGTCACCTACGCCCTTCTCGCCATCTGGGGAATCATCGTACTTTTCCCCTTCTACTGGATGATCCTTAGCTCCATCAAGAGCTACGGCAGTTATAACGCAGAATTCACACCCAAATTCTGGACCACGTCACCCACGCTCCAGAACTATGCCGACGCTTTTACCAAGGTCAACCTGGGAAGATACTTCCTGAACACCTTCATCTTCACGGTGGTCACCACCGCTCTCATGATGCTGGTGATCGTCCTGGCGGCCTTCGCCTTCTCGCGCCTTCAGTTCCGCGGCAAGAACCTGGTCTTCACCTTGTTCCTGTCCCTCATGATGATCCCTTCCGAACTGGTGATCATCACCAACTTCGTCACCATCACCAACTGGGGCCTGAGGAACACTTTCACCGGCTTGATCCTGCCCTCGGTAACTTCCGTATTCTATATCTATCTTCTGAAAGAAAATTTCGAGCAGATCCCGGACGATCTTTATAAAGCCGCCAAAGTCGACGGCACATCGGACCTGAAGTACCTGCTGAAGGTCATGATCCCCATCTGCTCCCCCACAATCGTCACCGTCATCATCCTCAAGGTCATCGAGTGCTGGAACTCCTATGTATGGCCTCGCCTGATCACAGATGACGCACGGTATTTCCTGGTCAGCAACGGCATCTCCGAGATCCGCGAGAACGGCTTCGGGCGCGAGAATATCCCCGCCATGATGGCCGCCGTCGTCGTCATCTCCATCCCGCTGATCGTACTTTTCCTGGTCTTCCACAGGAAGATCATGGCCGGCGTAAGCCGAGGAGGTACCAAGGGATGAGAACTATTGTTGCAAAAACTCTGTCACTTATTCTTCTTTTCTCCTTGATCCTGGGCACCTCGTCTCTGCTTTCGTCCTGTCACGGAACCTCGGCTCTCTCTGCCTTCGATGTACCGGAAGAATTCGATACAAGCCGGAACTACGAGATCACCTTCTGGGCCAAGAACGACACCAACGTCACCCAGACCCGCGTGTACAGCAAAGCCGTAGAAGACTTCCAGAAGCTTTACCCGAACATTCACGTAAACCTTCGCTTCTACACCGACTACAACAAGATCTATAACGATGTCATCACTAACATCGCTACCCAGACCACTCCGAATATCTGCATCACCTATCCGGACCATATCGCCACCTACATGACCGGCGACAATGTGGTCGTACCGCTGGATTCCCTTCTGAAAGACAAGAACTACGGACTCGGCGGAAGCAAAGTGCTTTTCGATTCGCCGAAATACAGCGAGCTGGTACCCCAGTTTCTGGAAGAATGCCGTATCGGTAATGAGCACTATGCTATCCCTTTCATGCGTTCCACCGAAGCCTGCTATGTCAACAAAGACTTCGTAGAGAAACTGGGCTACACTCTCCCGGAGATCCTGACCTGGGATTTCATCTGGGAAGTATCCGAAGCCGCCACCAAGAAGAATGATGACGGCACCTACGTCATCAACGGCCAGAAGACCATGATTCCCTTCATCTACAAGTCTTCCGACAACATGATGATCCACTACCTCTTCCAGAAAGAAGCCGGTTACTCCACGCCTTCCGGCGAGATCCAGATCTTCAACGACGATACCCGCGCATTCCTGGAAGAAATCGCTATCCATGCCAAGAGCGGTGCTTTCTCCACATTCAAGATCAGCAGCTATCCGGCCAACTTCCTCAATGCCGGTCAATGCATCTTCGCCATCGACTCCACCGCAGGTTCCACCTGGATGGGCACCGATGCACCGAACATCGACATCAGCAAAGATAAACTGGTGAAGTTCAATACCGTAGTCTGCCCGGTTCCACAGGTCGATCCGGAGCATCCGAAGATGATCTCCCAAGGTCCGTCTATCTGCCTTTTTAACAAGGAAGACAAAGGCGAAGTCCTGGCCAGCTGGCTCTTCGCCTCCTATCTCCTGAGCAACGACGTGCAGATCGCCTATTCTGAGACCGAAGGATACGTGCCCGTCACCACCAAGGCCCAGAATGACGAAGCCTACCAGGCTTATCTCAACGACCGCACCAGTAACGATGCCCTGCATTATTCCGTGAAGCTGGATGCCTGTCAGCTCCTGATCTCTCACGTTTCCGACACCTTCGTCACCCCTGTCTTCAACGGCTCCACTTCCCTTCGTAATGCAGCCGGCGAACTCATCGAGAATGTGACCAAGTCCACCCGCCGGAAGAAGGTCACGGACGATGCTTACTACGAGAAACTGTATAAGGATACAGAGTCCCTTTACCGCCTGGACCAGATCGACAAGCAGACCACCGGCAATATCAAAGATCTTGGAAAAATGCCAAAAACTGCTGTGATTTTGCTAATAAGTCTGGCTGTTTCATGGCTTTTGATTGGTGCATATGTAGTTTATAGCCGATTCCTTAAGAAAAAAGCGTGATTCTTCTTTTCTTTGACGTATAATATGGGCGATTCATAAATGAATCGGATGAAAGTAAGAAAATAAGAAAAAAGAAAAGAGGATGGTCAATATGAAAAAGTGTATTGCCGCTTTGATGGCTGCTTCTATGCTCCTGGCTATGTCCGGATGCAGCAAGAAGGAAGAAACAACCACGACAACTACCACCGCCGCTACAACAACTGAGGCTACAACGACAACTGAAGCTACAACAGAGGCTTCTTCTGAAGAAACGAGCGCTTCCGAAGAGTCTACCGAGGCTTCCGAGTCCAAGGAAGAGGGCAAAGTCCTTTCTTATGCCGAGTATGTTGCAGCTGAGATGGAAACAGCAGTAACCATCGAGGCTTACGTTCAGGCTAAGCAGTCCTGGTGGGACAACAAGGCTACCGTTTATCTCCAGGATGAGAACGGTGCGTACTTCGCTTACAACATGACTTGTACAGAAGAGGATTACGCTAAGCTGGTAGATGGACAGAAGATCCGTGTATCAGGCTATAAGAATGTCTGGTCCGGTGAGGTCGAGATCACTGATGCTACTTTCGAGGTCATCGACGGTAACTGGAAGGCTACACCGGTAGATGTTACTGCAGATCTGGGCACAGATGCTCTGATCGACAAGCAGAACCAGCTGGTTTCTTTCACAGGCATGAAGGTTGAAGCTTCCAAGGATGCAGATGGCAAAGAAGTTGCTTTCCTGTACAAGTGGGATGGTTCCGGCGCAGAAGGCGACGACCTCTACTTCCAGGTATCCGTAAACGGCAACACCTACTCCTTCACCGTTGAGTCTTACCTCTGCGATAAGGATTCGGAAGTATACAAAGCTGTAAAAGAACTGAAGGTCGGCGACACAGTCGATATGGAAGGTTTCCTGTATTGGTATGAAGGTGTGAACCCGCATATCACCAAGGTAACAAAGAAGTAATCCATCCGGTTCTTCGCAAAAAGCAAAAAGTGAAAAGCCTTTGCGCTGGTCCTCGACACTTCGTGTCTGCGGAATCGCGCGAAGGCTTTTCTTTTTGCGTTCTGCGAATGCGGGTGGGTAGATTACTTCTTTGTTGGTGAATGCGGGGCGTGGCTACGCGCTGAGGCATCGCTTTCCGGCAAATGAAGGTATACGCATCAGTGCGAGATCTTGATCCTGTATGCCATATACTCATCCCAGGATGCGTCTTTTCTCTCATCGATGAGGGAGATGTACATGCTTCCGTCTGGGAGCCGGGTGATTCCGGACGGCCACGGGCTGGAGGTGTCGAACAGTTCTTTCTGACCGACAGCGCCGATGTAGTTGCCGCTCTTATCCCAGATAACGAGTTCTAATGCAGTGTTATCCAGAGCCAGGTAGCAATCGTCTGTTTCCATGACCGCTTCGTAGGAACAGATACTATGTGTGCTGTTCGGGTCCGGAAGCAGGGACAGTTGCAGTTTGCCTTCGAAATCGTAGACGAAGACACCTTTGTGTGCACCTACCAGGATGTGATCCTTCGTGACCGTTACACTCTCCATGGTACCGACATCATCAGCCTTATTCGAGAATTCGAAAGGCTCGATGGTGCTCTTGCCGTCTTTGTCATAGGTGATCTTCTTTGCGGTCTCGAAGGTCAGGAAGTACCCGATGCCCCAGGTTCCATCCTCAGACATCACGGTCTTATTCGTATTATTCTCATCCGATCCGATCTGCTTGCCGTTCTTATAGATCAGCATCGGTGCGATAAAGGAAGAAACATAAACATTTCCATCCTTGTCTCTGCACATCTCGGAATACTCCTTATCCAGCTGGTACTCATGAAGTATCTTCATGCTGCTGCCATCGATAGTATAAACGTTCAGAGTTTTTTCACTAAGGGCGTACAAAGTCTTGCCCACCACGACGATCTTGTTGCCGTATTTTTCCAAAGGCAGGAAGCTCTCTTCCGGAATGATCGGCGTAGATTTAACAGTAAAATCTCCGATCTTCGCTTCGCCTTCCTTCGGCTTGAGGGCCTCACCTTCCCACGGATATGGCGGATCTTTCAGATCACCGCCCGGCAGGTTGAAACGCATGCTGTCAAGGATTGTATCCATGCTGTCCACATCGCCATAGACATCGATGGAAATATCGATACCGGCCTTCTCACTGCGATAAAGATAATACACTTCGTAATTCGTGGAATAGGATACAAAGTCCAGACCGCCGATAGATATCGTCGGCACTTTTCCGTCCTTTAGATCGTGCAGATCGATACCGTGCGTCATCAGCTTCTTGCGGAACTCTTTGGCCTCTTCCGGCGCGATAACCACGGTCAGCCTGCCCTCGTCTTTGCCGTCGGGACCCTGCTGTCTGAACATATCGTAGCAATACTTACTGGTGGAATAGGAATTGTCCTCATCGAATTTCAGCGTAGTCGGAAGATAAGCTGACCAGAACTGCCCCTCATACTTCTCGTCGTCTTTGAAACCCTTCTTCGAGGAGTCCGACGTACGACGGGTCTGATCCTTCGAATCCGAAGTATCATCCGTATCCGACGTCTCGTCCGTGTCATCTGTCTCAGAACTGTCATCCGTCTCGGATGTCTCCTCGCTGTCACGACCGGAACGCTTGGTCCTTTCCTGTTTATCGCATGCACATGTTCCCACGATAAAGGAAAGCATGAGCAGAATCGAAGCAACTTTCTTCTTCATATGAAATCCTCCTGTTAACGCTTGGAGCGCCGGTTCTCCGGCCTGAAAATAGAATCGTCCGACGAGAGACGATCTCCCCCGTCTTCCAGGATCAGCCTTGCGGCGGGGCGCCCTCCGGTGCAGGTGTCGGCGTCGGTGCCGCTGTATGGTACGTACATTCCTTTGTCGGTGTCAGGTACGACCCTTCTACGAAATAATCCTCGATCATGCATCCGTTGGCCTTACAATGCTCTGTAGCCTTCAATCCGGTAAAAGAACATACCTGCATACGGATCACGCCTTCCGGCTTCTCGAAAGACGCCGCAGGCAGATTCTTGTGGATGCGTTGCATGACGAAGTTCCAGATATACTGTGCATTGTTTCTGTCGCCCTTCGGGATCTCCGTCGTACGCAGACGGTTGTCATAGCCATACCATACTGCCGCCGCGTAATACGGTGTAAATCCGCAGAACCACTTATCGACGTTATCGTCCGTGGTACCGGTCTTACCGGCAACCGAGATGGACTCACCATTCTCGTTCTGGATCGGCAGAACCTTGTTATGTGCCGTACCGTACTTGATAACATCCTCCAGCATGCTGGTCATCATGAAGGACGTCGCTTCCGTATACACACGATGGGTCTTGGAAATATGCTCCAGTACCACATTGCCATCACTGTCCAGGACCTTGGTATAGGCATAGGGCTCCGTAAAGTTTCCGCAGCTTGCGAAAGTGTTATAGGCCGCCGCCATCTCCAGAGGCGACATACCGATATTGAAACCACCGATAGCCGTTGACGGGTACTGTTCTGTCAGACGGTTGATACCTACCTCATTGAGGTACCACAGCGCCATCTCCGGCGTAACTTCCTTCCACACCTTAACGGCGATGGTATTTCGGGAAGATGCGACCGCTTGACGAATCGTCATACGGCCCTTGAAAGCATTGTCTGAATTCTTCGGCCAGACTACCGTCGGATTGGAATCATCCAGATAGTAAGGCTTATCATCGTAGATCATGGACGGCGTAATGATCGGAAGATTCAAAGCCGGCGCATAGTCGATCAGAGGCTTAACAGAGGAACCCGGCTGACGATGGGCATCCACGGCACGGTTCGTACCCAGGTTGACCGTCTTCTCACCATAACCACCCTGCATACCTGCAATGGCACCGGTCTTCACGTTGATGATCACCATACCGCCCTGAGGCTTCTCCGGGTAATTCTCCAGTGCCTCCGGATCCGACTGGAAAAGCTCTTTCGTCTTGAATGCTTCATCCATGACAGCCTGTATGTCGGACTCCATTGTGGTGTAGATATGGTATCCACGGTTGTAGACCGTCGTCGCGGCCAGAGATCGGCTGATGTTTCTCTCCTGCTGCAGGTCCGAGATAACTTCGGACACGGCATACTCAACAAAGTAGGAATTGATCTTCGTAGCCGAAGATGTGGTGTTGGTTCTGAACACCAGCTCGGTATTCAGCGCATTATCGTATTCTTCCTGGGAGATAAAGCCCAGTTCATACATCTTGCTAAGAACGATACGCATACGACGCATCGCATTTCTTCTTCCCGATTCACGAAGCGGATTGTAGTACGAAGGGCTCTTCGGAAGACCGGCCAGGAAGGCACATTCTGCCAGAGAAAGCTCCTTGGCGTTCTTACCGAAATAGTTCTGGGCACCCGCCTCGACACCGACATAGTTATTGCCCATCGGCGCCAGGTTGATGTAAAGCTGCATGATCTCATCCTTCGACAGCTGCTGCTCCAGCGTCATGGCCGAGAACCACTCCTGTACCTTACGCTGGGTAGAACGCTGGTCCTGACCGGAGATCAGCTTGACCGTCTGCTGGGTGATCGTCGAACCACCGTGGGAAGCCGTACCGCCATTGACCAGAGCCGAAAGCACCGCACTACCGATACGCTGTACGTCGATACCGGAATGCTCCAGGAAACGCTCATCCTCGATAGCCATAATGGCTTCATCGATGTAAGTATCCTTAACATCTGTATACGCCACATAGATACGGTCCACGTTCTCACTACCGGTAAGCTTGGCAAGGACCGTGCCGTTAGAATCATATACGAAAGAAGTCTGCACCGTATCCGTCATCGTAATATCCGAGATCGACAGCGGAGAGGTGGTAGAAATATAACCGATCAGCATACCGCCGCCGAAGCCGCCGGCCAGGAATCCCAGGCAAAGCAGCACGACAATGACCGTCTTAACCACATCCACCAGACCATGGAACACCTCCATATACCAGTGTCTGTCGTGGGCCGCACGGGTCGGCTTACCCTTCAGACGCGCACGCAGTTCATCTGCCAATGCGGTATTTTCAGGTGCGATAGGTCTCGTAGAACGCTGCTGGGGATCCCGGGACGAACTGTCTCTCTCGTAGGCCTGGGAACGGGAATATCCCTGGTTATTAGGCATGGCGGAAGTTCCCTGTACCCTGGGCTGCGTCTGCTGCGAATCAACGGAGGCACGGGATCTCATCTGCTTCTTCGGAGCGCCGGAACTCTGGCGTCTCTGCTTATTATTCTTCCCGGAAGGTCTGGATCCGTTAGGTCGGCCTTCCTGGTTGTGTTTCTGCATATAGGTTACCTTCAATAAAAATCGTAGGGGATTTAGAAAAATCCATGATAATAATACCAGTAATCGACGCAATTGGAAAGAGAGAGCAAGTGCGCTATAATGAATCCTGATCAGAAGGGGAATGACATATGGGTATTTTTGACGGGAAAACATATCTGGCGAAATGTGGCGGTATATCCGGCGATGGACTGGGTGTCGCACGTATAGACAGTCCCAATACCCGTGACGACGGACTGAAAGTCTTCGTCGAAGATCTCCTTCCTTCCGAGACCGCCAAGGTCCGCATCACTTCCCGAGAGAAGAATATGGCTAAGGGTGAGATCAAGGAGACCCTCCAGCTGTCTCCGAACCGCTGTGATCCGGTCTGCCCCGAGTTCCGCCGCTGTGGCGGCTGTCAGCTTCAGCACGCCGAATACGATTTCCAGCTGAAGATGAAGCAGGATCTGGTACGTTCCTGCCTGATCCGTCTGGGTAAGATCCCCGCCGAAGTCGTCGATAAGATCCTGGAGCCTATCGTAGGTGCCGCAGATCCCCTTTATTACCGCAACCACGTGCAGTATCCTGTGGAATACAGTCATTCCACCCGCAGCGTGAATATCGGCCTTTACGAGCGTAAAAGCCATAAGATCGTCGAACATGAGAAGTGCTATCTGGTCCACCCTGCCGCTGAAGTGATCCGCGGCGTTGCCCAGATCTTCTTCAGTGACCATTCCCGTGCCAATATCGCCCGTGCCCTGCGTCAGCTTGTGGTACGTGTAGGTTTTTTCAGCAAGGAGCTGATGGTGATCCTGGTCGTGAATAAGAACATCGACTTCGACGCCTCCGAATTCGCCGAGGCCTGCACCCTTGCACTAGAGAAAGGCGGTCAGGCCGTCCGTCTCACCAGTATCTGGACGGAAGAACGTCCGGAGAGCACCCGACGCAAGACTCCCAGCAGCATCTGGACCAACATCTGGGGTAAACCATATATCCACGAGTTCCTGGAGAATCGTGTTTTCCGCATTTCTCCCGACTCCTTCTTCCAGACCAATACCAAGCAGGCCGTCAAACTTTATTCCAAAGTCAAGGAATACCTGCGCTATAACGGTGCCCTTCCCCGCCTGCTGGCGGATGTATACTGCGGTACCGGAAGCATCGGTATTTTCTGTTCCGATGTATGCCATCACCTGGTCGGTATCGAATCCGTGGAATCCGCAGTCATCGATGCCCGGGCCAATGCCAACGCCAATTACATCGAGGACACCGAGTATTACTGCGGCAAGGCAGAAGACTATGACTTTGGCAACATGATGCCGGATGCAGTGATCATCGACCCGCCACGCAAAGGCTGCGATGAGAAGCTGCTCTCTCACCTTCTCGTGCTGGCTCCCCAGCACATCGTCTATGTTTCCTGTAACCCCGCGACCCTTGCCCGGGATCTGCAGAAACTCACGTCCGACACCAAGACCCAATACGTTCTCAAGAAGATCTGTCCGGTGGACATGTTCCCCCAGACCACCCACGTAGAGACGGTAGCATTATTAGAGAAGCACTGATTATGTACAAATGATCCACAAATATAGGATGATGCGAAGGAGAACTTGTTCATGCAGGATAGTAATTTTGTTTTCATCTCTTATTCACGAAAGAACAAAGAAATTGTAGAAGAAATCATTGGTACGCTCGAAAAAAACGGAATAAACGTTTATGTAGATTATAGAGATATTCCACCTGGAGCTGTATTCGCTGATGAAATAGTTAATGCTATAGAAACTTGTTTATGCTGTTTACTCATGTATACTGATGATTCTAATAATTCAGGATATGTGCTGAGCGAAATGAATTCTGCCGTAAACCATAACAAGGTAATCATTCCGATTCGCCTTGATTTGTCCGAGCCACAAAAAGGCCTTGAGTTTTATATCGGAAAGAATAGTTGGGTCGATTACATTGGACCTTCTTCTTTGGACCCACTGATCAAATCTATAAATAGCATGAAAGTAAAAAATCAGTCAGACAAGAAAATTGTGTATGACAAACCAGTTGTTCTTGATTATATAAAACTTGATGAAATCGGGTACAACACAGAGAGAAGAGTAATTGAGACTATCGAAATAGATTATCGAACCTTAGGAGAAGCCCCCAGCGAGTACTCGCTTACCGAGGATACTGAGGGAACTATATATGACTGGCTTGATTATGTTAACAACTATCCCAATACTGCTCTGTACTTAGTCGCTAAAGACCGAATCGTAGGGTACTGTCAGATAGAACTTATTACGGAAGAAAACTATTCTCGTGTTATAAGTGGTCAGGAGATGATAACCTCACAAATGGAGGAATTTTATGGATTTGGTGGTGATTTCTGCTGCTACATCGCCATAATGCCTATTCTGAAGGAATATGAAAGTCAGAATAACTATATCCTGCTTTTCGATGAACTGATCAAACGCATCGTCGAGTTTTCAAAAGATGATGTACACCTTACTAAATTTGGAATTTCAGTATATACACCTCTTCTTGAGAAAATGGTCTGCCAGCTGGGTTTCCGTGTAGTAGGCACTAATCCTGTAGGTGGTAAAATCATGGAACTCTCTGTTGATCAGATACGATCAAATCCAATATATAGAAAGCGATATCCGGCATTCTTTGAGTTATATGAAAAGGGAGAATAAATATGCGTTTTAAAGCCATATCGGAACAGGACCTTGACTTCATTGTCAAAATCCAGCATGAACTCTTTCCCGAGTATAGTGCAAAAATTAACTATATAGAGTCGTTGTCTGGTGTGACAGATAACGAATATTATATCGTCTATGAAAATGACAAACCCATTGGTATAACAGGCATCTATACTTGCCCGGTCGATCCGGAAAGTGCCTGGCTAGGCTGGTTTGGAATTCTGAAACCATTCAGACGCAAGGGATTTGGTACAGAAGTTATACGTCATTTCGAATCGCTAGCAAGAAGTCGTGGCTTTAAGTATGCTCGTTTGTATACAGACAAGAACGACAATCAGATTGCCATCAGTTTTTATCAGGCAAATGGATATACAAGCGAGGTTTACCAGAACAAGGATGACCAAGTACCTGAAAAGTACGCAGTACTTATTTTTTCTAAATCCTTGGGAGACTATGCGCTGGTTCCATGGAACAACAGAAATATGAATCTAGCTGTTCAAATAGACAAAGAATTGTCTGGCAATTCTATCACTTAAGCAGAAAAGACATCTTGCATTACCATTTAGAAAACAAAGGCGTGAGATTCCTCCCACGCCTTTTTCATTTCATTAGATTATTCCTCGAAACCTCAGAACTTCACTTCAACCTCATGTACCTTACCGTCGTCGAAGATCGGTACGCGCACGCCCTCGATCGGTGCGCCGTCCACGGAGATGGACACGCCGTCCTTCGTTCTGGCGAAGCCTTCCGGCTTAGAAACGGTGATATGGTACTGTGCCTTACCCGAAGATACCATAATGTCTTCTGCAGTATCCTCCGGACGCAGGATCGGCTCGACGATGAGCGCGTCACTGGTGAAGTCTACGCCGAAGCTGGTAAACAGGCAGAGAAGCAGCCATGTGGAAGTACCGGACAGCGTCGGTCCGATATTCTCACCTGTATCGGAGTTATTGTACTGGGTGCACAGTCTCGGGTTACCGCATACAGTAAACGGAGACTTCAGTGTGCGATATGGCAGGATGCAGTCGATGACCCAGAAGGCCGTCTTTGCCAGACGCTCGGCCAGAGCCTTGTCAGATACAGCCTTGCTTGCCTTCAGCATCGCAGCCGCCGCCATCATGTTGGCGTGCTTGAAGATACCGCCGTTCTCACGGTCACCGGCATAATACAGAGCCACGTCGATCTTCGGCGCGATCTGCGGGTAATCCACACCGGTGCACAGACGGAAACCATATGGTGTACGCAGGTTCTTGTCCAGGCTGTCCAGCATCGTGGAGATCTGCTCTTCCGAAGCACAGTCAGCCAGTACGGCCCAGCTGAAGGAGTTGAGGAAGTAGGTTCCCTCTTTACCCTCTTCCACCACAAGACCGTCGTCCTTGGCGCCCAGATAGAACAGGTTCGGCTTATTCTTCCGATTGAAAAGTACTCGTGCGAAGTAGTCTTTCTTCCATGCGTATTCGTTGATGCGCTGCTTGAGATCCGCCGATGCGCCTTCCAGGAAGGAAGCATATTCTTCATCACCGAAGTGACGATACATGCCGATGGCCGCATCTACCGCTACCTTAAGGAGGCATCCGTTCATGACGGATTCACTGTACTCCGACTGGAAAGGAACTTCACCGAATGCTTTGCCGGAAGCGGCCAGCTGTTCATTGTACTGTTCGATTTTCGTCGGACCGTTTACGCAATCCGGATCAACACGGAGACAGTCATTCCAGTCAGCACGGTCGATGAGCGGCAGACCATGTGCGCCAACGGAGATCTTATAGGAATAAGCAAATACAGCCTTGATGGTATCCAGTACGGAACGTGTCTCTCCCTCGCTGCCTGCAATCGGCAGTTCTTCCTTGAGGAAGTCGTAGTCACCGGTCAGGCTGATGTAGCGGTCCAGTGCCTGCAAGAGCCACAGTGCGTCATCGGACCACCAGCCCGGCTCCTTGCCCTTCCAGTAGAAGTTATGGTTGGCATAGCCCTCTTTATAGATGTTGGAGATCCACTCACGGAGCAGTTTCTTGATGAACTCGACTTCACCCATACCTGCGAAATAGTACATAGATGCGAAGATGTCCTGGATCTCACGGAAACCGATCTCACGGTAACCCTTCTGTGTCCAGTCGAGAGAACGGGATACGAAGGTCTGATAGAATACCTGGAACGGCAGGTTGTTATTTACATACGCTTCGAAGTCCTTGTCGGCATGACGGATCTGCATGTAGGAAGAATACTTCTTGGTGAAGGAGACTACCTTCTCCAGGCAAGCCGGCAGAGCCGATGCATCCATAAAGCGGGTGATCAGTGCTTCCAGCTCTTCCTTCATGGTGATGTCTTCCTTGTACTCCTTGTTGACGCAGTCCGAAGTCAGGCAGGTGAAGTTATCTACCTGTACTTTCGCACCGGCTGCAACCGTAAATGGTGCAGACAGAGCGAAGAAACCCGGACCCTTACGGGAGTGAGAGTTCGAAAGGATCGCCGCGAACTGCGGTTTCTCCAGTGTGCCGGCGCCGACAAAATCAGCATAACGTGCGCAGAACTGATCCGGGAAGATCGTCTTGTCACCTTCATGTACCAGCAATGTGTTGTAACGGATATTACCCTTGGTCCACTTCGGATTCGGGTTGAAGGAGATGGCACGGATCTCATCGTTGTCGCCATAGAATACTTCGGACTGAGCTACTACCGTGGAGAAGATAACGTCTTCACGGAGAGCGTGGACTTCCTGCGTACCGAACATACCGGTATACACGATACGAAGGTCACGGCCTTCGGCACCCTTGTTCTCGATCTCGATGAGCTGGGCTTCACTGGCCACCGGAAGGCCTGCTTCCTGCGGCAGGATGAAGATCGTACGACGAACAGAAAGACCATCCTTCAGCTCGTACTCGATAACGGTACGGTTCTGGGAATGACGGCAGGTAGCCTTAGAAACGGAATCCTGAGATGCGGATCCGGAATAGAAGATCACTTTGCCGTTCTCTACCAGATAGAACTGACGGTTGGCCGGGAAACCATTCTGCTCCGGCAGGTAGTCCCAACGGGTAGCCAGTACCTGCGTATCTGCATGAGAACGGAAGCAGCCGCCACCGATACGGTCGATGGCACTCTTCGGAGTACTCTGCAGCGGATGATCGAAACCAATACGGTTACCGATCAGAAGATTCGTATAGTAGTGCGGACCCGGTGCCGGGGAAGCCAGATCACAGATCAGCTCGCCGCCCTCGTCCAGCTTGCCGCCCCATTCGGAGGCATAGTCGATCAGGGATGATGCATCCGCAAGAAGCTTCTTTCCTTCATCGCTGTCGGTGATGTCATTGACCTGTCCCTTCTCCTCGGAGAAAAGCTTGAGGCCGCCATCGATCTTCGCGATGAGGATCGATGTATTTTTCTTGGCAAAAGCACTGACCGCGTCGCAGATGACCTCATCTGTCAGCAGCGTTGCACATACCGGTGCAGAGAAAGGAAGTCCCGCTACACCGAAGATCACGCCACCGTCTTTGGTCGAGATATACTGGGCACTCACCTGGCCCACCTTCGCTTTGTCGCCGAATCTCTTGATCAGTTCATCAGCCGCCGGACGGATCACCGAGCGTGCTCTCTCATTTGTTAAGGACATGAAAAAACCTCCTTCGTAATGCAGATCTTGATTCCACATTTCACAGTTAATTATATCAGAATACCGTTTACGGTAGTGCCTGCGCACCATTATTGTCCGAAGAATACGACAGCCTGTCCGGGCAATGACCCGGATAGGCTCGTACGAACAACATTCCAAGGTCGGACAGATTCTTCCTGACCATGGCCTTCTTCATGTTGGCGCTATACTGCGCCGGTTCTCCATGACCGGAACCTTATCTGCCCTCTCATCAGATGAGAAAGCAGATCCCAATCTATTCCGGCCGTAGATTCTTGTGATGATCTGTCTCGAGTATGGCGCGGTCTTTCCGCGGCCATATCGATAACAAACCAGTCGGGGGCCTTACGGCTTACCCTTCCCGTTTTCGATTCCCCGATCGCGTTATAGTCAGTTCCCCGATGCCGCCTTGCATCTCCCTGCTACATCCGGGAAATCACCAACCCCAAGAGGTGATTTCGAAGATTTTCCACGACCGGTTCCTGCGAACCTTCCGAAGCAAAGTATATTGCCTGTCTGCCGCCTTTATCGATTACCTTTAATGCATTTGTTCAGACTATCTTCCGGATAATATCCGGAGATGAGTCCGCCCCCACGGGAGAAGCACCTTCTTCATCACTGCTCCTGACCCAACGTCCTACCGCAACTGATCTACCTAACGGCCGGCCGTACACAAATGTCAATTATCGGTATCGTCCTACAATATTCCGGCATTTGCCGTGTTTCCACATTTTCAAATCCCTCAGTCATTGTCTCCTCTTACAAGATTCGGAATTTGAGATGCCAGTTACAGAATATGCTCGGATTCAGCTTACAGCCCCAGGCATATGACTTTGCAGACGAAACCATCTTCTACTAAACCCTTATTCAGTAAAAGAAGGGGAATTCCGGTCCGAAGACCGGTTATGGTCGTCGCGTTCCCGGCCGCTCCATCACGACCGGGACACGTCTACCAACTACTTCTTGTCTCAGCCCATTACGACTTCGACTTTATGTGTAGAACCCTTCGGGAATACCGGTACGAGGTTGCCCTCTACCTTCTCACCGTCAATGGTCATAGAGGCAACGCCTTTCTGTACCTTGTTCGGATTCTTCACGCTGATCTCGATGGTCGCACCGCGGAATACACGGGTTACCTTGTACTCATCCCAGTCAGACGGGATACACGGCTCAATACGCAGACCGTCGAAGTCAGGCTTCACACCCAGGATCGCCTGAGAGATGGCTACGAAGTTCCATGCAGCTGTACCTGTCAGCCAGGAGTTCTTCGCTTCACCCATACGGCTTGCGTCCTTACCAGCGATCATCTGAGAATATACGTACGGCTCATTTCTATGAACCTCACTGATGGCTTCACGATAAGCCGGGCAGATCTTCTTATAAAGGCTGAAAGCTCTGTCGCCACGTCCGATCACGGTCTCGGCGATCATGATCCACGGATTGTTGTGGCAGAAGATACCTGCATTCTCCTTATATCCCGGCGGGTACGAAGAGCACTCACCAAGATTGCTGTAGTAGGTCTGGAAAGCCGGCTGCTGGATCACGATACCATGTTCGCACTCCAGGATATCACGTACGGAGTTCAAAGCCTTCTCTGCACGGCCGTCGTCTACGCCGATACCGGCCATTACGCAGTAGCCCTGAGACTCGATGAAGATCTTGCCTTCCTTGCACTCCTTGGAACCGACCTTGTTGCCGAACGCATCGTATGCACGCAGGAACCAGTCACCGTCATAACCGTTCTCCAGAACAGCCTGACGCATATCGTCGATCTCTTTCTGTGCTTTTGCCGCATCTTCTTCCATGCCCTTGCGCTTGTAGATCTCTACGAGGTCCGGTCCGATGGCTACGAACATGCCGGCGATGAGAACAGACTCAGCCACACGGCCGTCTGCTGTACCGAAGGTCTGGAAGGATTCACCCGGAGCTGTGGAATGGCAGTTCAGGTTTAAGCAGTCGTTCCAGTCTGCACGACCGATCAACGGCAGGTTGTGCGGTCCCTTGTTGTTTACTACGTGATAGAAGGAAGCAGTCAGGTGCTCCAGAAGCGTTCCTGTGTCGTCCCAGTTACAATCGTAAGCTGTCTGCTCATCAAGGATGGAGAAATCACCTGTCTCCTTGATGTAGGCAGCAGTACCTGCGATCAGCCACAGCGGGTCATCGTTGAAGCCGCCGCCGATGTCATTGTTACCCTTCTTGGTAAGGGGCTGGTACTGGTGGTAGCATCCACCGTCACGGAACTGTGTTGCTGCGATATCGAGGATTCTCTCACGGGCACGCTCCGGGATCTGATGTACGAATCCGAGGAGGTCCTGAGAAGAATCACGGAAGCCGAGTCCACGGCCTACGCCGGACTCGAAGTAAGATGCCGAACGGCTCATGTTGAAGGTTACCATGCACTGGTAAGGATTCCAGATGTTGACCATACGAGCGGTCTTCTCATCCTTCATGTCAACTGTGTACAGAGACAACAGACGGTTCCAGTTCTCAGCAAGAGCCTGCATAGCGGCATCTACCTGAGCGTCATTCTCGAACTGAGCCATCATGGCCTCAGCCGGCTTCTTGTTGATCACGTGCGGGGCTTCCCACTTCTCTTCGACAGGGAGCTCGCAGTAACCCAGGATGAAGATGAAAGACTTCTTCTCACCCGGAGCCAGCTTCACGTTGAGCTGGTGGCTGGCACATGGCTGCCATCCGTCTGCTACGGAATTGTTAGCCTTGCCTGCTTCCACGACCTGCGGAGCATCAAAGCCGTTATACATACCCAGGAAAGACTCCAGGCTGGAATCGAATCCGTCAACAGGTGTGTTTACGGAGAAGAATGCATAGTGGTTTCTTCTCTCACGGTACTCGGTCTTGTGGTAGATCGCAGAACCCTTGATCTCAACTTGACCGGTAGAATAGTTACGCTGGAAGTTCAGCATATCGTCAGAAGCATCCCACAGACACCACTCTCTCAGAGAGAAGAGCTGGAGCTCCTTGACCTCAGAAGACTTGTTCTCGAGGATAACACGGTTGATCTCACCCTTATATCCCAGAGGTACGAACATAAGAAGCTCAGCGGAAACGCCGTTCTTCTCGCCGGTGATCTTGGTGTAGCCCAGACCATGACGGCACTCATACTTGTCCAGCTGTGTCTTACATGGCTTAAAGCCCGGATTCCAGATGGTCTCGCCATCCTTGATGTAGTAATAACGTCCACCGTCATCCACCGGAATGTTGTTGTAGCGGTAACGGGTAATTCTTCTCAAACGAGCGTCTTTATAGAAGTTATATCCTCCTGCAGTATTGGATACCAATCCGAAGAAATCTTCCGAACCCAGATAGTTGATCCACGGGTAAGGTGTCTTCGGGGTCTCGATCACGTACTCACGGGTAGCATCGTCAAAATGTCCGAATTGCATGATAATCTGCCTCCTTAACAGTAAACTTCAGGTAGATACATCATACACTAAAAAAGCGGGATACGGAACGTTTCGCGCTAAAAAAGTACAGGAAAAACGCAATAATTTCAGGCGATTTCGGGCAAAACCAAAACCTGCCGAACTCGAAAACGGTTTCGTGTT
This sequence comes from Clostridiales bacterium Firm_16, assembly GCA_001604185.1. Taxonomy (GTDB): domain Bacteria; phylum Bacillota; class Clostridia; order Saccharofermentanales; family Saccharofermentanaceae; genus Scatonaster. The sequence continues at coordinate 106,520 of LVAV01000092.1, forward strand.
TTCGGGGTTTTCCGGATGAGGAAAGAATGTTTTTCCAAATATGGGAAAAGTACTCAGGACAGACCCAGCAGTTCTTCCATACCGACCTTGAACTGCAGCTTGACTTCATCGATGGTCTCGATCTCACTGCTTAAGTATGCACTCAGCAGTTTCTCGATCTCCTTCTCGGCATAATGGTCTGCTTCGGTATCCGCCGTAACTACGATGTTCTCGGCAATCGGAACCAGGATCGCATAGGGGTTCTGTCCGCCCAGGAAATCGCAGGCGAAGTAAGGATCCGTGGAGCACTGCTTCATGACAGCCCGGCTGTTTACGAAGTATCCGTCCAGCGCCATACGGGACAGGACAGTCTGGTCAATAGTCAGGGAGCGGAGGAACTCGGCAGAAGAAGCCTTTCTTCTGCAGGTGGATGCCACCATCAGCCAGGTGCCTCCGTCGTAGGTCGCATTCGGTGCTGCCACGATGGCCCAGCCGGTCACATCGTCTTCCGGTTCTGTGGTCTCGGAAGTGACCGTCTCCTGGCCAAGCCCGGTTTCGCTGCTGGTAGGCAGTGTCTCCTGCATCAGGTCGGTTGCCGATTCATCGGGATTATCTGCATGGCCGTATACGAAGTCGATGGCGCTCTTCGCCGTCACTAAAGAACCGAAGAACATCATGGCCTCTCCGTTACGAAGATTATCACTCCACTCCTGGGAACCCACCTTGGATTCGAAAGTCAGGGACTCGGCATACAGCATCTCCTCCAGACGGAAATACTTGTCGAAATCTTTATCGATCTGGACCTTCTTGCCCTTGACCCACGGTGTAGTATGGCCGGCCCAGTATGTCTCTTTAATATCGGAAAGGCTGGAGATCAGTTTCTTTTTCCCTTCGGAATCGACATTGATCTTCTTCGCCGCATCCAGGATCTTGTCCCAGTCGGAAAGAAGCGGCGAGATCTCAGACGGCTCATCCGAACCGAAAGCTTTCTTGGCCACCGCACGATTGTAAAGAAGCGCCGAAGGCGCCAGCTCATAGCTGAGAGCTTTTATCGCGTTGGAATCATCCCGGGCGGCTTCATAGGTATAGGCGAACTGGTCCTCCAGATCCGCATAGCTGAAACCCAGTTTACTCAGGCTTAAGGACTTGTCGCTGTAACTCCAGTCCTGCAGGTGATCCTTATCGCACATGAAAAGATCCGGCTTCTTGTCCTCGGATGTGAAAGCCGCCGAGAGCTGCTTATAGTAGTCCTTCGGCTCAATATACACATAATCGATCTGTGTATCCGGGAGATAAGTCTTGATCAGTTCCGGGAAATCCTTGTCGTATCCGTAAACAACGATCGGACCCTCTTCTTCGTCCTTGATCTGGGTCGTCTCGTGGGTACTCTCTGTCGTCGTTTCCGTAGTTGTTTCAGTAGGTTCGGTGGTTTCTGTAGTCGTGGGCACGGTGGTTTTCCGGGTCTCTACCGAAGACGATGCCGTCTCGGATCCGGTCGTATCCTTGCACCCGCAGCAAGCCCCTGTAATGGCGGCCACAAGTGCGATGCTCACGATTCTACGAACTTTCATTCATGCCTCCCCAAATATATCTGATAAAGTAAAGTGTACAACAACTGCAAACGCCTTTCAACCAAAGTGACCTTTCACTTATTATCCATTGACAAAGGGGGCTTTTCATACTAAAATTTCTTTTGTCTGCTGGCAGTCCGTAAATGGGGCATTAGCGCAGTTGGGAGCGCATCACACTGGCAGTGTGGGGGTCAGGGGTTCAAGTCCCCTATGCTCCACCACAATGGATAAAGCAGACAGGCTTTTCTAAAAGAAAACCCCTTCTCTCGAAGGGGTTTTTTCTTGCCTTTTTCTATGTTTTCAGTCTTCGTCGGACTTCTTGCTGCCGGAAGATTTCTTGCCGTTACTGTCTTCCTTCTGGCCGGACTCTTCTTTCTTCTTACTGTCCTTATTCGTTTCCTGCTCCGTATCTTCCTTCGTGAAAAGGTTTCTTGCGTAGGAGGTCATATACATGGATACCTGGTCAAGGTCGGCTTCGAAGATCTTATCCTCCAGACCGATATTCAAGAAGGCGCCGGCCGGATACCAGAACCGGAATACAATGTTTCCGTCTTTCTCGACGAAATCCCATGTGTAGGAATAGCGCACATTATTCAGTTCTCTGGCGAAAGCATCTTCTTCGATGGTGATGCCCGGATACAGATCCGGATACAGTGTCAGCGCCATCAGGAACAGATGGTCTCCGAAGGCACCTGCGGTACGGCCCAGGTCTTCTACGGAGACAAAGCGTCCGTCACGAAGATCGAAAAGCATATACTCGCTATAGTCAGAGACTCTTCCGTCCGGCATCGTCAGGGTGTAGGTGTAGCGGAAGCCGATGATCTTATCCAGACACATCTGCACATCCAGACTCTGCTCATAGATGACCGGTTTCCACAGCGGTTCAGTGGAGCCGTCCGTGCGGTCATCGTCCTGATCCTGATTACGACCGGAACGCTCTCCTTCCTGATCTTCATCCTGATTCTCGTCTTCCTCTTTCTTCTCCGGATAAGCCGGTACTTCTACCGTCTCCATCAGGTTAGAAAAGAGAGTCTCGGTCTGTTTATTGATATAAAGAAGTGTATCGTTGATCAGCGCCGAAGCATCCGGACGACCCTCGATGTCGATAGTGGCACGGTCATTGCTGAAGCGGATGATGTCATCCAGTCCTTCGTAGCGCCAGGACTTCTGTGTCCGGACATGGGTCACGGTGCAGGTGGAATACTTATCTTCTGTTTCTTTCTCGCCTTCGATGACGATCACAGGGGCCGGTGTCGGCGTCAGTGTGGGCGTCGGGCTCAAGGTCGGTGTCGGAGTATTGGTCGGAAGCGGTGAAGGCGTTGGTGTCGGCGTCTCTGTCGGTTCCGGGGACGGTGTCGGTTCGGCCGTTGTTTCAGTCGGCTCTTCCTCTGTCACACGAGTAGTCACCTCGGTCTTCTTGGCCGCATCGGATGCCTTCTTCTCTTTATAACGCTCATACTTTTCGCAGCCGCACATGCTGAAAGCAAGTAATGCGCAAAGTACGACGGTCAATCTTCTTCTCATATACATGCCTCCTCCGTTTATAAACGTAAATATATGCCATATCCACTCCGGCCAACCCCTGTGCCGGAGAGTGATTTCAGGTTAAGCCTTCGGATCTGCTTCCGGCGCCGGTTCCGGGACCGGTCCCAGTACCATATCGGCGAAATTGATCGGCAGTCCGATGGTCGGTACGCGGATGGTGCCGGCCTTCTGCTTGCCCGCGCCAATGGTGATACCATGCTTCGGCAGAATAAAGGATAATGTCAGATCTGCGCTGATGGCGCCGGGATCTGCTTCGCCTGTATCACAGTCCACACCTGTCGGAAGATCGATGGCGATGACCCGTGCACCACGGACATGGCCTTCTTCGATCTTCGCCGTAATGGCGCAAAGGCTCGACGGAAGCGGACGGGTAAATTCATATCCGGTCCCCAGGATGCCGTCCACGATCACGCATGGCATACCCGGTTCTTCTTCATGGATCATACGAGAGATGCCCGCCTGCCACACCTGCGGATCGAACTCGGAAGCCGGACGGATCGGGACCTGGAAGCGCTCCGCTGCAATACGGTTGGCCTTGACCACTGCCGCGTGTTCTTCACCCGGGAAGCAGTCCCATAGTGTCACCTTATATCCCCAGGATTTCAGTATACGTGCGGCAACATACGAGTCGCCGCCGTTCATTCCTTTACCGGCGAAAATATGGATCGGAGTAGTAAGAGCTTTGGCAAGGACAACGCACGCGTTGGCAACAGCAAGACCTGCATGCTCCATCAGGATCGGGATCCCCACCGAATAGTCACGGGCCGCAACACGATCCACCTCGCGCTGCTCGGCACGAAGGAGTGTCTTTCGGACACGACGCACCGGCACATAAGGCGCCTTCGGAGGAGGTGGATTCAAGATACTTTTCTGCGGCCAAAATGGACTTTCATTCTTTCTCATTTCCTTGTTCCGCCCTTTACTCGCTTTTTGTTCATTGTATCATTTCATTTCCGATATGGTCGAGTGCTTTTACTATGGGAATGGATAAAAATGCGATGATTCCTCCGGCAAAAGAACTGGCCAGCATCAGCCAGGGCAGATACATGGTGATGTACGCCGTGGATGTGAACATCCAGGCCACCAGGATCTGTCCGACAGCATGGGCCGCGGCGCCGGCGATACTGACACCGAAGATCGATACTTTCTTGCATACACTTGTGTAAGCCATCGTTATCCAGGCCGCCGTTCCGCCCACGAGTGAGAATCCGAATCCGACGATGTTGCCGCCGAAAGCAAGCAGTATCAGCGAACGGAATACACTGACCTCGAAGGCTTCTTTTCTACCTACAGAATATAGGGTCACCAGGATCGAGATATTGGCAAGTCCCAGTTTCCATCCCGGGATAGGAAGGATCCCCTGAGGCAGAAGCCAGGCTTCCAGCACGCTCAGTACAAGGGCCAGGGCCAGCATCATGGCACAACGTGTGACCTTCGCGGAGCCTTTGAGCTTTGTTTCCGTATTCCCGCTCATCTGGCCACCGCGTCCGGGGTCTTGCCCGAATCGTCTAGGATCCCTGAAGTGGCATCGGCACTTCCGATACCCGAATCCTCACCCTTCTCACCGGCGACGATCTGTACTACGATCCGATTCGGAAGGCACACAGCTCCATCACCGATCTTCTTCAATGCACCCTGCTTCACGCAGATCTGGTCCGGACAGTCGCTCTGACTGATCCGTGCTTCTTCGGATGAAATATCGATCACTACCTGACCGTCCTTCGTCGGCAGTACATACCTTTGCGGCTTCGAATACAGAGACATAGGATGGTTCAGGAACACCTCACCGTTCACCGTGATCTTTACATACTTCTCTTTCGTATCGTCCTGCTTTCTATATAGGAAAATCCCCAGGATAAAAGCGGCGCAGAAAAGCGCGATCACGACGCAGATCACCGCATCTCCGGGGAGAAAGCGGAACCTGCGGCTCGACACCGTATTCCCGAAATTCGGCAGATGTATCTTATGTTTTTTCTTATCCGAAATTTCCTTCTCATCCGAAATATCGGATCGTCCACCCATCCTGCTCATGCACTTTTCCTTTCAGATCTGCAGATACCCACATGGTACCATTTTCTTCGCAAAGAATACATGAGATACCATTCTTCGTCGCGAAGTCCGTCGCGTCCTGTCTTCCCATAGCGAAAAGAACTGTCGACATGACATCTCCTTTCGTACCGTCTTCGGATACTACGGTTGCGGAGAGAAGATCCGTCTTCACTGGTCTTCCTGTTGAGGTATCCATGATGTGCCCGTATCGCACTCCGTCGATCTCGTGATATCTCTCATATGCACCACTGGTGATAACACTTCCGGGCTTTCCTTTCGAAAGGTCCACCGTTGCGGCAAGCTTACCCGTGTCCTTCGGAGAGATCACACCGATGACCAGTTCTTTTGCCTGATCGTAAGCGCAGACATTGCCGCCCAGATCCAGGATCACGCGGCTGACATCGAAACTTCGGATCTCCTTCATCAGAGCATCCGCAATATAACCCTTGGCCACACCGCCGAGATCCACCACCACACCGTCTTCCACGTAGGCCCGGAAATCAGGAAGCAGATGGATCTTGTGGTAGTCCACTTTATCTTTCGCTGCGAGGATGGCATCCTCATCAGGGATCTTCTTGGGATCGGAATCGTGACCGAATCCCCATGCTTCCATCACCGGTCCGACAGTAGGATCGAAGACACCCCCGCTCAATTCAGAAAGAGTAATGGTGTTCTGCAGAAGTGTATATGTCTCATTGGAAAGAGTGACAGGTGACGACTCGGAGGAGTGATTGAGCTGATCGATCTCGCTTCCTTCCTTCGTGCGGGAAAGGATGTCCTCTAGAGAAGCGATCTTCTTGGTCGCAGCACGGAGCGCGTCCTCCGCCTGGGATCCGGTGACCGATAGCGATACGTATGTATCCAGTGCCACGATGGTGGCGGACCTTGTGTCTTCTTTCTTCTTACAGGAAGCAAGTCCCAGGAGAAAAGCCGTAATCAGAAGAACAGCCATCGCTCTTCTTCCTGCAAGTGAACTGACTTGTCTTTCGTTGTGGCAAAACATCTTCTCTCCTTATCCGGAACATGGATCTACTTGATACGATTATAGCATTCTTCCCGTTTTTGCTCGTGGTTCTTCTGCGCATACCTTCAGCGCCGGAATCGGGAAGAAACAGGCGCATAAAAAGCCCGTAGGGGGAGCTACGGGCTTTGGGTTTAGCGGTGTAGGATGGGGTGACCGCCATTTGGAGTTTTGAATACATGTTGCACATGTATCGACGAATGAAAAAACAAAAGAAGATGTTCTTTATCTAAAGCATACTACCATACTAGAAAGAAGTCAACACTTTTTCTATCGGTTTGTCATGATTTTTTATCGAAAAAAGTTGGATTTTTTTTTCTTTCGACGGAGCGGTGGTTTCTTCTTCGTCCTCGGTTGGGCGGGCATGCTTGGTCTTTCTGCCGTGGAAGGTAGAGTAGATCGCGCAGAGTCCGCAGATGATCACGACGCTGCTGACGAAGATGACCTCTGCCCAGAAGACCACATACTCCTCGGCCAGTCTGGCGGAGCGCTCGTAGTACGGAACCTGAATACCGTCGATTCTACTGATGCTTCCCTTCAGCGGGAAATATTTCGAATACAGTTTCGTGATAAAGAAGCGGTCAGTATTGTTGATGATCTCCATTGTGGTATTACCGTCTTCGGAATATCCCAGGTTCTCTGAAAGAACAGCAACCAGGTCGTTATATGCGATGTTATTGATCGGGTCTGTCAGGAGTGTCTCGTAGCAGGTCACTCCGAGATTTTCGGGTTTCACGTAGTTCTCTGTCTCCTGCTCACCGTGGGGGATGATGCCTCCGTTGGCCAGATTCGCCAGCTGGTCGAACTGGATATAGGCACGAGGCTTGGTCACACCGGTGGCCTCTGCCAGCATATCGTCTCCGTCATTGACGACACCGACGACCTGGTACATGACACCGTTAAGTTCTACATCTGCACCCAGTACTTCGTAGGAATGGAACAGATTCCATGCCATCTGCGTATTCAGGACGATGGCATATTTGTCTCCGTCCACCGTCTGCAGGAATCCGCCGCTTTCGTAGCGGAAAGGATGGAGAGTGGCATATTCACCGCCGACGCCCACGATCTCCGCACGGTCAACGGCACCCTGCTCGGTCTTATCGATATAGCCATAGGCGCGGTAGAAAGCTGTGGAAGAATAGCAGTCCAGCCAGAGATCTCCGGATTCGGAATCCGTGGTCTGTCCTCTTCTGGAATTAAGGTTTGTGGATGCTTCTTTCTCAGCTAGTCCTTCATGGATCGTCTGTACCTTCTCCAGATCCAGACCGTCCGGAAGACTTCTCGGCGCTGACTCATCTGCCTGGTTCAGGGCCTTGGACAGGACGGTCAGTTTCCGGTATTTCATCTTATTATTCTCGTAAAGTTCCGCAGCATACTGGAAGGTCTGCCCGTCCAGGATCTGATTGATGCGGATCACAGAAACGATGTTGAGCGTGATGCCGGCAAGGACCAGAACGAAAGGGATCCCCAGAAGGACATAGTGACACCTGCGGCACAGGGTCGCCCAGAGGTTCTTGAAGAATCTGCCTATCTTGGAGCCTTTATGCATCAGAGTGCCTCCCCTTGTGCCAGTCGTACCTGCTCACCGTTGGTGATCGGTTTTTCCGTACGCACGATACAGTATGCGAAGTTGATGCCGGCACCTTCGATGGCGCAGGATGTAGCATCCTCGGCGATGACCTTAACGGTAACTTTGCGTGCGATATATCTCTCACCGAGAGGCGTGTTCTTCGTCACAAGTACATAGATGAAGGAACCTTCGGAATCCTTCTGAACCGCACCCTTCGGAACCACGTTCTCATACTGACGGTTCGATGTGGAGATGGTGCAGTTGATCACGGTATTGCCCGGCATGAGCCACGGACCCTCTACAGCAATACGGACGATGCTGGAATTCATCGGGTCGTTCGGATCCGGACGGATCGCCTCGACAACGGCCGAGTCACAGTAGTCTGCACGCACTTCCGCGCCGACATACATATTTGCTGCGTCATCCTTACTTATGGAACACTCGACATACATGCCTGCTTCCATATCCGCTACCTCGAAAAGAACTTCATCCTTCATGACCTGCTGGCCGCGGTTGACGTTGCATGTGACCAGGTATCCGGCAGCCGGCGCCTTGATCTCTGTGGTGGAATAGAATTCTTCCAGTTTCGCGATCTCATCTTCCAGCTTGGTGATCTTCTCCTGATTCTCCTTGCTCAGGTCGTTTTTCTTATCGGACTGGATACCGTCGTTGATACGGGCATCGGCCAGAGCTTTCTCTTTTACGGATACATCGTGGTATGCATCGTTCAGAGTTTTCTGTGCATCGCTGAGTTCCGGGAGTGCTTCCAGTTCTGTGATCTCGCCCTCGATGGTCGTGATCTCTTCCTCGAGACGAACCTTTTCGGTTTCTTTGGCAGCGATAGCGCTAATGGTATCGCTTACCTGCTGGCAGTACTGCTGGTATGCCGTATTCATGTTATCTACGGCTGCCTGGGCATTCTTCACGGCTTCGGTACATCTTGCCAGGAGATCCGGATCGAACATCGGATCATCCGGGTCCGTGATGCACTTACTGAGTTCCACCTGTGCATTCAGAAGCGCTTCGTTCAGCTGCGGAATGGCATTGGCGGCTTCGTCACGTCTGCCTTCGATCTCGGCTTTCTTCGATTCCAGATTCTCCTTATCTTTACCGAGCTGGTCGATCTTCTTCTGGTTATTGGTGATCGCACTCTTCTTCTGTGTCATCAACGACGTCTTGTTTCTGACCTGGTCCAGGACCTTGGCGGCATCGGAGGCACGCTTTCTGGCATCGGCCAGTTCGGATTCATACATGTAGTAGTCGGTCTTCTCAGACGGAGTTCTGTTCTCGTAGTCCAGCTGCTTGAGAAAATCTTCCAGTTCCTTCTTCTTCGCTTCCAGATCTTCCTGATTCTCCGGCACTTTCAGAGTAGCCAGAACCGCATCTTCCTCCACAGCGGAATACAGATACTGCTCTACGCTGTCGATTGTCACGTCGCCGGGAGCCTTGATCTCATGGGTCACCTTCGCCTTCACCGTGCCGCTGGCTTTGGTGATGTTACTCAGAGTCGAACCATAGATCTGCATGGTGCTGACCTGGGTCAGCGTCATGTTCATGATGGTATTTGAGAAGAAAGTCAGAATGCCCATCACGACCAGGAAGATAATGAGAGCCTTCACGATCCACTTTCTCGATTTTTTCTTTTTCTGCTCTTCAGCCATGTTCCAAAACCTCCTAAACCATTCCCGAACTTACTTGATACCCGAACGGGATATGCCTTCCACCAGATACTGTTCTCCGTAAAGGAAGATCAGAAGCGGCGGGATCATGAATATGAACGATGCGGCAAAAGCGACGCCAACGTCGGAAGCGTTGATCTGGGAGAGGAACACCGACAAGGGGTGTTTGTCTGCATTCTCCAGAAGGATCAACGGCTGCTCGACCATGTTCCAGTAGTCGATGAAAAGCAGGATCGCCATTGCGTAGATAGCACTTTTACACATAGGGAGGCAGATCTTCGTGAAGATGTTCCATTCATTGGCACCGTCCAGTTTGGCGGCTTCAATGTAGGAAGACGGGATCTGTCTCATATACTTACTGAGAAGATAAATACTGAAGGTAGAGAATATACCCGGGAGGATGATGGCCCACCAGGTGTTATAGATACCCAGTTTATTCGCGATGAGATAGTTCGGGACCAGTGTGACCTGGAAAGGCATCAGCATCAGGATAACGTAGGAGAAGAACAGTACTTCTCTTCTCTTTCTTCTGTATCTTGCGAAGCTGTAGGAAGCAAGACATCCGATCATGATCTGGCCGATCACGATTGGTACTACGAGGGCCACGGAGTTCCAGAATTTCAGGAGGTACGTGGGGCTGAGGAACAGCAATGTCTTGTACTGGCTGAAGGATACCGTATCCGGGATCAGCTTGAGTTTCGGCGTGGAAGAAAGATATACTTTCGTCTCAGCTGCTGCGGAAGAAAGGCTGTTATACACAGCACTGTAATTGGTCTTGATCTCGTCAGTGGACATGAAGGAATCCAGGATCGTAAGTACGATCGGCATCAGGGCGAAGATCGCAACCCCGATGGCCAGGATCAGACCCAGCGTGATCCAGATATTGGTAGTCACTTTATGGACCCTGGCACGACGGATCGCATCCTTCTTTCCTTTCTCGTGAAGCTTCTTCAGTTCTTCTTCGGAAAGGCGGACGATCTTCACTTCTTCCACATCGCGGACGGTGCCGTGATCATGGGACGCCTCCTGGGATACGGTAGGCTGAAGCGGTCGTAATGGAGTGATCTCATTCTTCTTCATGTCATCACTCCTCCGTATCTTTTCCCAGACGGTTCTCGGCGATAAAGAGGATACCGACGATGATGATCATGGCGATACACATGATGATGGCCGCCGCGGTCAGCTTCGCATTATCCAGATGCGAGAACATGTTGTTCATGAAATTCTGAAGCATATACAATTCGTCTACCGGATAGTCACCTGCCAGGAGATAGACTTCACGGAAGATCTTGAAGGAATTGATCAGGGACATGATGCCTACGAAGAAGATCGTCGGCCACAGGTACGGAAGCTTGATGCTGAAGAACCGGCGGATCGCTCCGGCACCGTCCATCTTGGCAGATTCAAGCTGCTCTGACGGCACCGCCGAGATCGCGGAGATAAAAAGCACCATATTGTAACCTAAGTTCTTCCACAGGAAAAGGATCAGGATGACCAGGCGGGACCAGGCAGTCTTCATCCAGTCGATCTTATCGATCCCGAACCATCCCATGTAGGTATTCATGGCACCGTTATAGCTGAACATGACCTGCCAGATCAGAACGATGGACGCAACCGGTACCATCATCGGATTGAGCATGATACTTCTGAAAACACTTCTTCCCGGAATCTTGGAACTGAAAAGCAGCGCCAGCAGAAGAGAAAGAAGAACGGCAAGCGGAACTGCAAGTCCTGAGAAGATCAGGGTGTTCTTCGCTGCCGAGCGGAAAGCCTGGTTGTTCCAGACATTTACGTAATTATCTACGCCGACAAACTGTGTATTGGTTGCACTTCTCTGGAAAGACTGGACCAGTACGATGAGCATCGGGCCGAAGAAAAATAACAAAACACCGAGCAAGCTCGGAGTTAAGTAGCCTGTGAATATGAACCATTCGCGGAAACGTTTCTTGCGTTTCCCTCTCAGCCGCCGTATGCGGACTTCATCCGGGTTATATTCATGCGATGCCATTCATTCAGTTCCTTTATAAGAAAATAGAATCAAAAATATTCTATCATATATTCGTAAGATTGGATTCTCCAATGTGAGGAGGGGTTGGGAGCGAGGGGGGTGGACCTCGCTCCCAGGGTATGAAAGTAAATAGAAGATAGTAAAAGTTCTCTTTCTATTATCGAAGGGAAGATGGGTTTGGAGGATGCCTTCCCTTTCGACATTTTCATTTTCACATTTGGGAATGACTTTCTAGTGACCTGAAAGTGACAGTTTAGTCACTTTCGGCAAAAGGCGCGTTACCGCGCCCGCCCCGCTCCGGCCCGTCTGTACCATCGCACGCCTGCGCCGCCGCAGCAAAAGCGCAAAAATGAAGCGGCTCCGAAGAACCGCTTCAAGACATTCATATGTAAGTTCTTTTCACGTCGTATCTTAATCGTTGACGATCTTCTCGTTATTGAAAAGACGGCTGACGATAAACAGACACAGTGCACCGAATACGATGTTGATCACGCAGGTCGAAGCCATCTCCGCGAAAGTGAAATCCTTCAGAAGGATCATCTTGGTCACGTAGGTTGCATTCCACATCGGGATCAGGCAGTTTGTGAATCCGATCTTGGCGATCAGGCTGTCGAAAGACGAGTTGGATGTCAGGAAGGATCCGATGAAGAGGACCATAATCGGAATGACAGTCAATGTCTGTGCAGAACGTGCGGTCTTTGCAAGAGTGGAGATGATCAGGATCAATCCTACCATTGCAAATGTGACGCTGATGATGCAGATGAATACGTAAACGTAGTCGATGATGCTGTAGTTGATGACGTCGGTACCAACGAGATTCGCGAAACTCTTCATCAAGGCAGACAGACCTGCAAAAGCGGAGATAGAACTGATACCTGCAGCAGTCAGGACTGCGAGGGCTTTACCGATGGCAATACTGCTGCGGCTGACCGGTGTGATCAGGACCGTGTTCAGGAAGTTGCTCTCCTTATCACCTGCGATGATGTTGGATGCCAGTGTCATGATACCGTACACGATGACCATGATCAGTAATCCCGGAACCATACTGGCCAGAGCATTTCTCTGCTGGTAGGTCGAATCACCCAGGTCATACTTGGTGTTGGTATCTGCGTTGACGGTGAAAACTACCGGACGGAGAGAATCCAGATAATAGGACAGGCTCTCCTTCACCTGAAGAGATTCCATGTCGGAAGAATTGTACCAGACTTCGATATCGGAGACGGTCTCGCCTTCCTTCGGTTCTGTGGTGAAATCCTTCGGGAAAACCACCAGCATTACGGCGTCTTTATTCTTGATCTCTTCGAGGCACTTCTCCTTGCTCTCCGGCTCACCCTTGAAGCCCAGTTCTTTGAGCGCCGGAACAGCGTACTCCGGTGCGTTCATGTAATATGCGTTATGTTCTTCGTCCTGCACTCTGTTATCCATGGCGGCCATCAGCTGACCTTCACCGAAAAGCATCAGGAACGGCATAAGGATACATAACAGAAGTACTGTTTTGTCCTTGAGGATGGACTTGACTTCTTTCTTATAAACGGTTGCTATATCTCTAAACATGATATGATTTCATCCTTTCTGATCGGCTCATTTCTTCGAATACTCTGTGTAGATATCGTAGAAGGAATCTTCCAGAGAACGGCCATTTGTGAGGTTCTGCAGTGTGTCGTTCACGACGATCTTGCCGTTTACGATCATGGCTGCACGGTCACAGATCTTCTCTACCAGATCGAAAAGATGTGTGGAAAGAATGATGCACTTTCCTTCCTGCTTCATCTTCAGGATAAAATCACGGACATCTCTGGATGCGATGATGTCCAGTCCGTTGGTGGGCTCGTCGAAGATCAGGAAATCCGGATCATGGATGACGGAGATCGCGATGGATACCTTCTGGCGCATGCCCTGGGATAACTTGGAGATCTTGGTATCGGCGAAACTTTCGATACCGAATGTCTCGAACAGTTCTTTCTTTCTCTGCTCGGCCTTGTCCTTCGGAACATGGTAGAGTCCGGCGAAATAATCGAACATGTCGTTGGCGTTGGATTTCTTATCCAGCTGCAGATCCGTTGTCAGAAATGCAAAGGAAGCCTTCGCCTTCAACGGATTTTCCTTGATGTTGACCCCGTCATAGAATACTTCACCGGAATCCGGACGGATCAAAGTCGCCAGCATTCTCATGGTGGTGGTCTTACCTGCACCGTTCGGTCCCAAAAGACCGAACACCTCTCCGGAATGCGCAGTAAAACTGATGTCATTCACCGCGATCTTTTTTCTTTCGGACAGGTCTTGTGCTCTTCTCTGTCTTTCACTGATCGTGAAAGTCTTCACTAAATTTCTAGCCTCTAGCGTATGCATGTCTTCCTCCTAAGATGTTTCATTATGTCCAAGTATAGAAGCATATACGAAAGTAAACGCTAAGTAAAGTTTAAGATTTGTTTAATCCGAAGATTCGTGATAATGCATGAGAAAGGACCGCCCCGCATGCCGGAAGACGATCCTTTCTCTGACAGTTGGACTTCATTCTCACTGTCACTTCTTCAGTTTCTTTTTCTCAATTCCTTTTCCCATGTTGTGTTTCTCCTTTTTCGTTTCGGATCATCTCTCCTGGACGATCTTCGATGCACGGTTCTGGATGTTTTTGCAAACATCCTCTACACTTCTGGAACCTGCAAAGAATCCCGCCGATTCTTCTGCAACAATGGCCCATACATCCGTGTCGAAACCAGAACCCTGTGTGATTTTCTCTACCGCTGCGGTGAGCATATCCAGCTGCTCCGAAGTCATCTTCATATATTCAGAAGGATCTCCCTTGGCCAGACCGTTCTTAAATTCCTGTGCAATCGTATCCAGCATTTCCTTGTTTACATCGAGTTCTGTCTGACAGTTCGTCTTGAAAGCATTACGGTTGACCGGAAATGCATTGGTGTTGAAGCTGATCGTCTTCTGTGTTTCTTCCTGCATGAAGTTCTTGATGAAATTCCAGGCCAGTTCCAGATCTGCTGCCGAAGAGCTGATCCCCATCGTGATCATTCCTTTGGCGCTGGCTCCGATACCCTGTGCAGAAGGTACACCTGTAAAGATGACCTTGTCATTACCAACCTGATTAAGAATGATCGACAGATCTTCCAGACTTCTCAAAGAAGCGATGTGGGTAGCGATCATACCATTACTGAATGTATTAGACGCAATACCGTCACCCGCAGCTTCCATCCATATCGCGGGGCCACCGTATTTCTGATCCTTTTCTTTCTGAGCCGCTGCATCTGCCGAAAGACCGTATTTCTTAACTGTCTCCAGAAGATCCTTGAATTCCTGGGAATCAAAGCTGACCGTCTTATTCTGGTTATCGACGAAGTGACCGGAAAGATGTTCCATCCATGTCTGCAGCAGTTGTTCATAACTCAGGTCATTGCACATCTGGACCGAGTTCGAAAGCGATGCGCCCATCTGGTTAAACTCTGCAAATGTCATGCTCTCCTTCGCACCGTTGAAAGACTTGTTGACCATCATTCCGGAAAGTTCGAAAGTAATCGGCATCTGATACAGCTTGCCGTCTGTTTCGAAGGCACGGATCACATTGTCGAAGTAGTTCTCCCGCTTCACTTCCTGGTCCGAATCCAGAAGAGAATTCAAGTCGATCAGTGTATTCTCATTATTGAATTTGGTTACTCCGGAAAAGCCCACCAGAATATCCGGTCCCTCGCCGCTTAACATCTCCAGCGTCAGTTTATCGGTACCGCTTCCTCCGGTAAGACTTGTCTGAGAAAAGTCTGCATAATATCCGACTGAGGTTGCCGACGGATTATAGTCATACAACTCTACTCTGGCCGGGTTATCTTTATTGGTGTTGTATGCAATGACTTCTTCGATAAATGATGCATCCGAGATATTGTTCGTACCTACTTTCAAGACGGTTTTTCCTGCGTGAGGATTCTTATCTGCTTTCGTGAGTTTCACAACAAAAAGCTTGGTCGTACTTCCGGCTTTCTTATCCATATTGGTACGCATCTCCGTCGCTTCGACCGCGTTCTGGAAAAGGATCATCTCGTCTGCAGAACCGATACGTCCGTCGCCTAATCTCAGGCGGGAGAAGTTAACATCTGTATCTTTCCAGGCCAGGATCTGTTCTTGCTCTCCGGTAAGGAGATCATAGGAAGAAATTCCGTTGGTATCTGTAATGAAGCAATCCTTGTCACCCTGTCTGAGACTGTATACTCGATCATCTGCTAACTTGATCGGCTGACCGACCAGTTTACCTGCATCGACATCGACTTCCTGAACATTCAGGATATCTTCGTCTCCCGTGAACTTCGGCATAAAGGCATACCACTTTCCGTTGGAGCAGTACATTCTGCCGCCTAAGTTCGCATTCGTCTCTTCGTGGATCTTTTTCCCTTCTGCATTGTAAATATAGAATTTGCCGGTACAAGCCAGAAGGAAATTTCCGTTCTCCAGGTGATAGATCTGCGTATCCTGCAAACCTTCACTCGACTCCAGCGGGATCTCGCGGAGTTTCTCGCCTGATTCACTGACTACGAGGATCTTCGGAATGGAACTGCAGTCACTTGATCTGAAAGTATTGACGACCACCAGCATCTCTCCGTTCTGTCCCGGGAAGGCTGTCCTAAATTCGGTGAAGTCTCCCAGCTGGAAACTGCCGAGAGCATTTCCATCCATATCGAAGACGAATAATCCGGTTTTGAAATACTCGTTTGAGATCCTGTCGTACTCATCCCGGCCGGCGTCTGTGTCCAGATCCAGTTTATTCAGTTTGTCCGCTAAGTCCTGCGGCATTTCATACTGTACATTTACATTGGCCAGGATGCGGTTTCCGACCACAGCCGGTGTACTTACTTCGCTGTATACGACCTTCTTGCCTGCGGAATCGGTCGTGACTTTCAATTCTGCAGATGCTACGTTGTAATATGTATCGCTCTCCTGGATCACACGGGCCTTACCCTTGCTTTTCGATCCGACCGTTGCTCCGGCGACACTTCCACTTCCGCCCTTACCGTTTCCATCTTTGTTATTACTTGAGCATGCTGCCATCGGGAATACTATGGCCGAAGAAAGAAGCAGTGCAATCGTACTTCGTAAAACCTTTTTCATTGTCAACCTCCAGATATGTCGTGTTTCAAGATTTCGTTGCGAGTCTCATTCTAGCGGAAGGGGGAAAATTCTGAGTGAAAGATGCGTCACTTAGGTTTTCCTGCGGGCGCGATAAATTTCTTCGTCGCTAGTGCTCGGGCTTCGCCCTGCGGGAAATACCAAGGGTGCGCATCTCGGGGGTTTTCGCGCGTTGCGGGAAAGCCGTGGAGTGTTCGGGATTCGGGGTTTTGGGTGTGTTTTTTGAGGAGGAGGGGTGGAAGCGGATCTTTGTGGATCCGCTTCCACAAATATGAAAGTAAATAGAAGATAGTATGGGGATATTCCCCTTCAGAAAGCAATGCTGGTTGGTTATTTGGTTTGAGGCTGTTGCTATTGCCTTCTGACAAGTTTATTCTCTCATCCGAAAATGACTTTCCCATGACGTGAAAGTGAGAAAACTGTCATCTCGTGGGGCAAGTTTTTTTCAAAAACAGGAATGGATAACACGATATCGATTCGTTGTCGATATCAATCGCGGCACTCGACGACACCCTTGGCGCAGTTGAAGAAAATCAGGGATGCGATGAGGTTGATCACGGACAGGCACAGGGATGTCAGCGGGAAATACTTGGTGTGTACGATGCCGAAGCCGTCGGCGATATTGACGCCGTAGGATAATTCGAAGATGAAGACCGCGGTGACGATCACCAGTGCAAGGCCCATCTTGAGGCTCTTGGAGGTCTGAAGTCCGAAGGCGCGGACGGCCGTCAGGTACGCCGAGGAGAAGAACAGCGACGCGCTGGTGTAGAACGCCGTGGCGCAGGCAACATAGATCCAGTCTGC
>LVAV01000093.1 GCA_001604185.1 Clostridiales bacterium Firm_16
CTTTTGATGAACTCCTGAGGTTCATTGAACTTTGAGGTTTACTTTTTCTGGAAGTTAACAATTATTGGATATGAGCTGCTGAATATGATAACAAAACTGGTTGCAAAGCGCGGCTTGAACGACTCTATTAACTGAACGGAATTGACCCATGTGGTCAACTAAAACTCAGAACATCGAGAAAGGGAAATAAGGCCACATGAACATACTAATCACAGGAGCGGCCGGAGCATTAGGCTGCAACCTGGTAGAAAATTTAAAGGCAATCAGGGACGGTAAGAACCGGACAAGGCCAGCCTTACACATTGATTCCATCTTTGAGTATGACAGGAATAACACAGAAGAAGATCTGGATAGGTTCTGTAAAAACTGCGACTTTATTGTCCATGCAGCAGGTGTGAACAGGCCGAAAGATACCTCTGAGTTCATGGAGGGGAACTTCGGATTTACATCCACACTTCTCGACTGTCTGAAAAAACACAACAATAAAGCTCCCATCATGATTACGTCCAGCGTTCAAGCTACCCTCTCTGGCCGTTTCGGTAACTCAGAGTATGGTCGCTCTAAGCTCGCGGGTGAAGAGCTGATGTTTGAATATGGAACATCCACCGGAGCCCCTGTTTATGTCTACCGCTTTGAGAACATGGTGGGCAAGTGGATTCGGCCCCGCTACAACAGCGCAGTCGGAACCTTCTGCTATTGTATCGCAAGAGAAGAACCGATTACTGTAAACGATCCTTCGGTCCTTATGGAGATGGTTTTCTTCGATGATATATGCGAAGAAATCTATGATGCGATGGAAGGACATCCGCATCGTTGCCACTATGACGGGGTGGAAGCCGTGGCAGATGAGAACGGCCGTTACTGCCACTGCCCGGTGAAGCACAAAGCAACGTTAGGCGAGATAGTTGATCTTCTCCATAAGTTCCATGACTTCCCGCAGGACTATATTATCAACAGCCTGACGCCAGGTAGTTTCGAGAAAAAGCTCTATGCGATGTACCTCAGTTACTTGCCCCGTGAGAAGACAGTCTTTGATTACAAGATGAATGTTGATCAACGTGGAAGCTTCACGGAACTGATCCGCACGCTTGATCACGGTCAGGTTTCTATCAACATCAACAAGCCTGGCATCACAAAAGGGCAGCACTGGCATCAAAGCAAGTGGGAGATCTTTATTGTGGTTCACGGACACGGCCTGATTCAGATGCGCAATCTCAAAGACGGCGAGATCGAAGAGTATGAGGTGTCTGGCGACAAGATCCAGGGTGTTTACATGAAGCCTGGCTGGACACATAATATTATAAATCTCAGCGAGACAGACGACCTGGTCACGGTGATGTTCGCATCAGAGCTATTAGATAAGGACCATCCGGATACATTTTTTGAGCCGGTTGTGAAGGAGTAAGCAATGGTAGAGCATAAATTTCAATGGAAAAATGACGGCAGACTGAAAATCATGATCGGTTGTGGTACTCGTCCTGAGATCATCCGCTTGGCTGCCGTGATGAAGCGCTGCCGGGAATTTTTCGATACCTGCATCGTTTACTACAACCAGAATTGGGACCCGAATTTAAGTACGGTATTCTGGGAAGATTTTGAACTATACAACGCAAAGGGCGAGATCGGACCTGATATCTTGGTGCCAGTCGTGGGTGAAAACCTCGGCGTTACCTGCGGAAACATCCTCGGAAGGTCTTATGAGCTGCTGTCGGAACTTCAGCCGGATGGTTATCTAGTTCTCGGCGATACGAACAGCTGCCTGTCCGCAATCTCTGCTAAACGTCTGCATATCCCTCTCTTCCATATGGAGGCTGGAAATCGCTGCAAGGATGAGTGCTTGCCAGAAGAGACAAACCGCAGGATCGTGGATGTTATCTCTGACGTAAACCTCTGCTATTCAGAGTTTGCCCGTAAGTATCTGGCAGATACCGGGCTTCCGAAGGAACGGACATATATGACCGGTTCTCCGATGGCGGAAGTGCTGCGGATGAACCTGGAGAAGATTGAAGCTTCTGATGTGCTGGAGAGGTTGGGACTGGAGAAGGATCGGTATATCCTCTTATCGGCTCATCGGGAAGAGAATATCGATACCGAAAAGAATTTCACCAGTCTCTTCACAGCGATCAACGCATTGGCAGAGAAGTATGATATGCCGATTCTGTATTCCTGCCATCCGAGAAGCAAGAAGCGGTTGGAAACCTCCGGCTTCCAGCTTGATCCTCGCGTGCGGGTAAACGAACCCCTTGGCTTCAATGACTACAACAAGCTTCAGATGAATGCGCTGGCTATCGTGTCAGACTCCGGCACTCTCCCGGAGGAGAGCAGCTTTTATCTTTCCATCGGGCACCCTATTGCAGCTGTGTGCATCCGGACAAGCACAGAGCGTCCGGAAGCATTGGAAGCGGGAGATTTTATCCTAGCTGGGATTACAACGGATGAGTTGCTGAATGCAACATCCATGGCCATCGAGATGAAGCGGAAAGGTGTTCTTGGCAAGCCCTGTCCCGATTATGTGGATGAGACTGTTTCAATGAAGGTAGTCCGTATTATTCAGGGCTATGTCGGCGTCGTTAATAAGATGGTCTGGAGAAAATCATGACCTACGAGCCGGAGAGGGCGTCTGGCGCTTAAATCGCCAGCTTTCCGGCTTCCTTTTCTAAGAAGCTGTGTAGAATGACATGTGTAGGAAGGAACGTGTCCTATGAGCAAAAAGAATGTAGACAGCATCGCAATTTTCGGCATTTTGAGCATTCCAATTTTCCGGATTGGAAAAGACATGGTTTTCCCGCCTTTTGAAAAAAGGTACTTTTTAAACGTAAATGAATTTGTAGACAGCATCGCAATTTTCGGCATTTCCAGCATTTCAATTTTCCGGATTGGAAAAGACATGGTTTCCCCGCCTTTTGAGAAAAGGTACTTTTTAAACGTAATTGAATTTTCGGGGTTGTCGGTTACCGGGTAGCCTCGGAAGCTGAGGAAAGGGTTTCATTTTCCTCAGTTCTGGGAGCCTTCTCGTCGATGGACAGCAGTGTCCCGCGACCGTACAGGATGTTGATGATCTGCAGCACCTTGAAGTCGTCACCGATCAAATGACGCGGCCAATCTTCAAGATGATGATGGGTCGTGGCAAAAGTGGCGCGGATCTTCTTTTTGGTCTTCGGGCTGAGATGATCGTCGATCCTGGTTCTGAGCAACACATAGAGGCTGTCAAGCAGATCAGCATCATGGATGTTCATGCAGGCGAAATCGTCGATGATCAAACACTCCACCTTGGTGAGTATCCTATACAGGGTATTGCTGGAGGGAAGTCTCCCATGGGTTTGCAGCACCTCCATCAGATGATGGAAATCGATGAAGCGCGCCGATTTTCCCTCCCTGCACAATCGGTCGCCCAATCCGATGGCGACCTTCTCCTTACCGCAATCGGGGGGACCATAGAGAACGAGATTCGGTTTCCTGCTCCTGTCGGTGAGACAATCGAGAGTCATGAACGTATCATACACCTCCTTGTCCGTCTTTG
>LVAV01000094.1:0-1763 GCA_001604185.1 Clostridiales bacterium Firm_16
CGATCCCAAACTGCTGAAGAGCGCATCCGAAGAGTTTCTTACCCACGGTTACAGAGGCACATCACTTGAACAGATCTGCGCAAATGCCGGTGTGACTACCGGCGCGCTCTATAAACGGTTCCGTGGAAAGGAAGATCTTTTCGGAAGCCTGGTGGAAGATGTGGTCCGGGACCTGAAGGCCATGAATGCCGCAAAAAGACAGCTGCTTGCGCAGAAACTTCCGGAAGCCATCCTGGTGAAATGCTGGGATATGAACTATGAAACCATGTCTTCCTGGTTTACCTTCCTGAACCGGAGACGTGATGCGTTTACAATGCTGGTGCGCTGCGCGGAAGGAACCACATATGAAAAGTTTGAGCATGAGTACTGCAAAAGCATGACAGAACTGAACTATGGCTTTTATCTTCGGGCGTATGAGGCGGGAATCGCACGGGAATCAATATCGAAAGAGGATATGCATATTGCAGACTCCGCTTTCTGGAAGGCAATCTGTGAGCCCTTTATCCATGATTATTCCTTTGAGGAAATCCAGGTTATCAACCGGCATATATGTCATTTCTTCAATTACTACTCCCTGATCGGAGTGGATCCGAAACTGATTGAAAAATACAGAGATTATCGTTTTGATCCAAATCTCAGCCTGAATGGATATATGGAAGGGAGAGAATCATGAACAAAATATTCAAATATGCGGGGGAATACAAGAAGAAGACCATTCTTGCACTATGCGTGCTGACGGTTTCAGTGTTTTGCGGAGTGGTACCGTATTTTTTCCTTTACCGGATCCTGAATCCACTGCTTCAGCACGATCCTGTATCCTTCGGTTCCATGTTTAGCTGGATTGCCCTGATCGGACTGTTTGTCCTGCTGAATATGTTTCTTTACGGCGTTGGTCTGCTGCTTTCCCACCATGGTGCATACGGTACGCTGAAAAACCTGCGGATCAGCCTGCAGCAGCGGCTTGAAAAGCTGCCGCTGGGAGTGATCCAGGAAATCGGAAACGGCCGCATCCGGAAGCTGTTCACCGATGATATCGATTCTATCGAACTCCTGCTGGCCCACCAGATCCCGGAAGGGATCTCCAACCTGATCGTCGCGCTGGTGATGCTGGCAACCATCGCGGTGGTGGACTGGCGGCTGTTCCTTCTGTACATGGCTGCGTTTGCGCTTGCCTGCGTCATTATGTCTGTGACAGGGAAGATCGGTTACAGCAGGATGAACGCCTACTATGAAGCCGGTGCAAAGATGAACAATACCATTATTGAATATATCAACGGCATGGAAGTGGTGAAGGTATTCAACCGCGACGGAGACTCCTACAAAAGATTCAGGGAAGACGTGATGAACTACCGGGATTTCACGCTGGCATGGTATAAAGCCTGCTGGCCGTGGATGGCAATTTATTTCGGCATTCTGCCATGCCTTTGTGTGTTTGCGCTTCCGGGTGGAGTTTCTCTCTTCCTCGGCGGAAGGATGGAACTGGCCAACCTTGCACTGGTCCTGTGCCTGGGCCTCGGGCTCACAGCGCCGCTGATGAAGGTGTCGACCCAGTTTTCTTCCATTCCGCAGGTGGGTTACAAGCTGGATGAGCTTGAAAAGGTTCTGGATGCCGAGCCGCTGAAATACGGCAGCAGCACTTTCCGGGGAGACAACCGGGACATCGTCTATGACCATGTCTCGTTTGGATACCGGGATAAGGAAGTCATTCACGACATTTCCATAGAGATCCGGGATGGCTGTACCACGGCTTTTGTCGGTGCTTC
>LVAV01000094.1:1835-2957 GCA_001604185.1 Clostridiales bacterium Firm_16
TAGCATTGACTCCCTGAACGACCAGATTTCGTATGTGTCCCAGGAACAGTACCTGTTCAACACTTCTGTGTATGAGAATATCCGGATCGGAAAACAGGATGCAACAGAATCGGAAATCCTGGCGGCTGCCGAGAAAGCACAGTGCATGGATTTTATCAGCCGGCTTCCCAGGGGTATCCATTCGAACGTCGGTGACAGCGGCAAAGCCCTCTCCGGGGGAGAACGGCAGCGTGTCGCCCTGGCCAGGGCAATTCTGAAGGATGCCCCGGTGGTGATCCTCGACGAGGCAACGGCGTTTATGGATCCGGAAAATGAGGAAAAGATGGACCGGGCAATCGCAGAAGTAATCAAAAGCAAGACCCTGATCGTTATTGCGCACAGGCTGCAGTCTGTGATGAACGCAGACCGGATATTTGTGCTGAAGGACGGAAAACTTGAAGCCGCCGGCACCCATGATGAGCTGATGGAATCCTGTGGGGAATACAGGAGGCTTTGGGCCAGTTCAGAAGCCAGCGCCAACTGGAAGATCAGCGGGGAGGTATCGTAATGATTGAGATGATTGCAAGAATATACAGGCTGGCCGGCAGATACCGTTCCCGGATTACCCTGGCGTTCTTCACTGTGCTGATCAAGGGGATTGCCATGAACATGCCCTGCTTCATCATCTGCCATGTGTTCATGAAAATCCATGAAGGATCAGCGGACAGTTCCCTTGTATGGACATGCGTGATCGCGATGCTGGCCAGCGTGCTGATCCAGATTATCTTCCAGCATGCTTCCGATCGGCTTCAATCTGCAGCAGGCTTTATGCTTTTCGCGGATGCCCGACTGAAACTGGGGGCACATCTGCGGAAAATGCCCATGGGGTTCTTTACTGAGGGCAATATCGGCAGGATCAGTTCTGTTCTCTCTTCGGACATGTCCTTTGTTGAAGAGGTCAGCATGTCCCAGATTGCCAACATGGCGGGCTATATTTTCAGCCAGATAATCATGGTGGTTTTCATGTTCTATGTTGATTACCGGCTGGGCATTACTTCGGTGATCGTTGTGGTGCTGATGGTCCTGTCCGCCGGCCTGGCACGAAAGACCCTCCATAAGCATTCCCGGAAACGCCAGGACCAG
>LVAV01000095.1:0-125 GCA_001604185.1 Clostridiales bacterium Firm_16
GCAATCACGGCACAGAAAACGCTGTGTTCCATCCTTGCGCTTCCCGTTCCTGACTACATGTTCTCCCTGACAGTAGAGGCAGGCAAGCTCATCGCCCATTCTTGTCTCAATGAGAAAGTGTTGAA
>LVAV01000095.1:170-8259 GCA_001604185.1 Clostridiales bacterium Firm_16
TGTTTAACTATATTCTACAGAACATGTGTTCTACTGTCAACTATTAAATTGTAATGAGCCATGCACATTATTTCAGTTTATATGAAAAGTTTGGCATTTCAGGTCGTAATTTCGGCGCGAATTGCAATAATGGGCTTCCAAACCGAATTATGCCACGAAAACTTCGGTTTATATTGCCAATATGCGGAACCGCACCGAAGCGAGCGGCTCGAACTTCGGCGCGAATTGCAATAATGGGCTTCCAAACCGAATTATGCCACGAAAACTTCGGTTTATATTGCCAATATGCGGAACCGCACCGAAGTGGGCGGCTCGAACTTCGGCGCAATTTGCAAGAATGGGATTCTAAACCGAAATATGCCACGAAAACTTCGGTTTATATCGCTAATATGCGGATCCGCGCCGAAGTGGCAAAAAAATGACCGGACTAGGTTGCTAACCTGTCCGGTCGTTTTGATCTTGTTTCGTATTGACGCGCAGTGGCGTTGGGTTCGCGCGGGGCCGCGTGGAATACGGGCCGACGGCGCGGGCCGTGGGGCCGGGCGGACTCATGTGACCGTGCCTCGAATCGGGCGACACGAGATCAAGCAATCGTGCCGCAATTTCGCGGGCGGTCGCAGCCAGTCGATGCGGGGCACGTTCCGCCCAGGCAGACAATCACGTGTGGGTGCCGGGGCGTGGTGCGCGTCCAATCAGGCGATGGTGCCGCGGTCGATGCCGTACTGCTTGCAGATGCGGGTGAATTCCGGGGACTGGGCGAAGAAGGCGAGGATGCTGTGGCGGGATTGTCTTCCGCCGGCGATCTCGCCGATCCAGAAGGAAACTTCGTCTGCGGCGGGTTCTCTGTCCATGAAGGTCGTATACAGTCTCAGGAGATATTCCTTATCACTTGTCTTGTAGCCGATGAACTCATCACTTTCGAAGAAGAACTGGGCGGCTTCGGCACCGGTCTTCTCCAGATTCGTGAGTGCCAGGGACCAGTACTTCAAGCCTCCGTCCTCTGCATCACGCTTGAGACAGCACGTGTACAGGCGGGTTGCGAAGTTGATGGCATTCCTGGACGCCTTGGTAGCCTTGTGGTACTTGGCACCGGCCTTGACGCCGTAGGTGGCACAGACATCACACCATTCGGTAGACTCAATAAAATCATTCACCACCTCGGTGCGAGACTTTCGGCCAGAAGAAATGGCGGAAACCCAGCCCTTCTTGCCGGCGGCATCGGATTCGCGGTCGAAGAATGTCTTATAGAGGGTCTCTACGAAATCTTCGACGGTGAGGTTTCTTCGCATGAATTCGTCAGCGTCCAGGAGGAAGAATCGGGCGCAGTCGGCGCCGGTCTTCCCTTCTTCGACGACCTGCTTGACCCAGAAAGCCTTGCCCTCCGGATCGGATTCGCGGTTGAGGGCCACGGTGTAGAGGCGCTCGACGAAGTCCTCGAAAGTCGGATCGCTGATCGGAGCCTTGGTCGGTTCCTTGGTCGGCGTACCGGTGGTTCCTTTCGTCGGAGTCGGTACATAGCCGGTGGAAACTTCGATCGTCTCGCTGGAATAGCGGTAGAAGCCCATGCCATATTCAGTGAGGTCTCGAACGGAAACTACAAAGTAATAATATGTCTTGTTGGGATCGACTTTGCCATCTACGTATTTCGGCTTCGTCGACTTGCCGATCATATCAAATCCGGTTACCGAATCTTCACTGCGATAGATCTCAAATCCATCCGGCAAAGCAATACCCGGCGCGTCATCCCAGACCAGCGTGATCTTGGAGTTGCTCCGCGACTCTACGTGGAGGTTTTCCGGAACGGCGGCGGCTTTCTGCGGTTCGGCAAGCACCTCACCGCTGCAGCTGTTCTTCGGGATCGACGTGAACAGGTTCAGGCGAATGTCGAGATAATTCAGATCCTCCATGCCCTGAAGAGCAAGATCGGAAAGGAAATTATCCTGCACTTCCAAATGTAGCAGTTTCTTATTATTCGTGAGATTGAGCTGCTTAAGTCCCAGGCCGACGAGATCGAGTTCCTGAAGATTCGTCTGCTTGGTCACGTCCACTTTCTTCACTTTCGACAGGGAAAGATTCAGCTTAGTGAGATTGACATTTCCCAGATTAAGCTGGCTAATCCGCGTCTCAGCGCATTCCAAAATCTCGATCTTGTTGTTTTTGCTTATATTCAGCCTTTGAATCGGGTTCGATGAGCAGTTGAATTCTCTCAAATCTGTGCAGGGGGAAATATCCAATATTCCGATGGAATTACCGGATATATCCAAATAACGAAGCTTCGGATTCCTGCGCAACTCCAGGCTTTTGATCGAGTTCTTGTAACAGCTGAGACTTGTCAGTTCTGTATTCGAATAAAGGTCCAGGCCCTTGATACTTGTATTATCGCAATACAATTCGAGCAGTTTCGTACACTTGCTGACATTAAGTGCGGTCAGGTTCTTGTTTCCGTTAACATTCAGGCTTATAAGATTCTTATTCGAGGAAAGATCAATACGAACAAGATCGGCGTTGTATAGCTGAAGTTCCTCCAGCTTCGTGTTCTTGGAAAGATTGATGCTCTGAATCGGATTATCGCGCGAAATGAAAGTAATAAGATTCGGGCAACCTGAAATATCGACTTGTTCAAGGATCGATCTAGGTGCACCGGTATCCGGATCGTTCTCATTCTCGATCTGCAGGAACACAAGATCCGGTTTATCTCCCAGTCGCAAGCTCGTGATATCCTTGTTGGTGATACTTAACTTAACAAGGTCGCTAAAGAATTCGATACCTTTGCAGGATTCGATCGATCCGCTGGTTTCGGGTGATAGTTCGATAGTGCGGATATTCGCGATCTCCGCTACAGAAAAAGCCTGGTCCTTGTTGATATCGAATTGTGATACATATTTACGGAAGTTGTCGTCCGGGAAATTCTTCGTATCGATCTGGCAGACGAACTTCTCATGCTTCTCATACTTCAGATCTGTTTTAAGGTCGTAAGTGAGATAGTAAAGAGTGGAGGATGGATCGTCGCCTCTATAGTAGAATTGGAAATATGGGTCGTCATCCTCGTTAACCTTCTCAACAAGGTCCGGATCGAAATAATCTGCGATCCTTGTATCACCGATATCCAATGTTTCAAGACTGCAGCCATCTGTGAGTACAGTGGTCAGTAAATAGTGTTCAGAAAGATCCAGTGAAGGAATACCTGTCGATTCACACTCGAGTATTTCCAGTTTTCGATTGTTACTGATATCGAGGGACGTAATCGGATCATGTGAACAAATCAGACTGGACAGTTCCGGATTGTTCGATAAATCTATGCTCTTGATCTGGTTGAAACTCACGTTCAGTTCGGAAAGAGACGCAAGGTTGCTGACATCCAGAGAGGAAAGCTTATTACTGACACAATTCAAAGAGAGCAGGCTTGGATTCTTACTGACATCCAGGCCTTTCAGCTGATTTCCGCTGACGTCCAGATATTCAAGTTTTTTCAGTCCGCTTACGGAGACATACGTCAGTGTACCATAAGAGGTGGCTTGGCCTGACTGGTTTAACCATCCGCCGCTGCATTCCAGTTCCACCAGAGCTGTATTTCGCGAACAATTCAGTCTCTTGATCTGATTACTTCCGCATCGCAATGTTTCCAGCTTCCGAAGTGCAGTGACATCCAGTTCTGTCAGTTTATTGCCGGAACAGTCCAAGTACGTCAAACTCTTGAGGTATTCCACGCCTGCCAGAGATGTGATCCCCTTCTCATTACATTCGATAAAGTCGATCTTCTCGATTTCCTCATCTGAAAGCGTTCCGCTGTTATCCAGGTCGAAAGACTTAACAATGTCACGGAAAGTGGCGTCCGGGAAATTCGTCGCATCGATGGTGACTGTCGCTTGGAGATTTGTTTCCGATGCCGGGGCATTGTCTGCTGCGGAAATGCGGGATGCAATACCAAATGTGAACGGCACAGCCAGAGCCGCACCGGCTAAACATAGCAGGAGCTTATTTAATTTCATAATCTATTCCTCCACCGTATAAATCCAAACCCTCAGAACCATCCTATACGCAAGAGGAAGGAAATGCAAGATATTCTGACAGACGGCGGCATTCTTCCGGCGGGGGGATATTACAAATAAATAAGACGCCTAAACCGGGATTCCCGGTCTAGGCGTCTGTTCTCTTTATTTCTTTTTCGGCTGGCGCAGTGCCTGTCTACGTGGGCGGGTTTCGCCGGTGCGGACGGCTCAGATGGCAGCGCGGGTGCGCTATCCGATTCATGCGATGGTGCCGCGGTCGATGCCGTACTGCTTGCAGATGCCGGTAAATTCTTCGGACTGAGCGAAGAAAGCGAGGACGCTGTGGCGATCCTGGCGGCCTTCTGCCATCTCACCGCGCCAGTAACTGATTTCGCTCTTGTCAGGTTCTCTGTCCATGAAGGTCGTATACAGTCTGATGAGATATTCCTTATCTGTGGTATTGAAGCCCCTAAACTCATCGCTCTCGAAGAAGAACTGGGCCGCGGAGGCTCCGGTCTGCTCCAGATTCGTCAGCGCCAGGGACCAGTACTGCAGTCCGCCCTCTTCTGCATCACGCTTGAGGCAGCAGGTGTAAAGACGTGTGGCAAAGTTAGTGGCATTTTTCGAAGCCTTGGTGGACTTGTGATACTTCGAACCGGACTTGACGCCGTAGGTGGCGCAGACATCACACCATTCGGTAGATTCAATGAAATCATTGACGACCTCGGCGCGAGACTTCGCGCCAGAAGAAATAGAATCTACCCAGCCCTTCTTACCTGCGGCATCCGCTTCACGGTCGAAGAAAGTCTTGTAAAGGGTCTCGACGAAATCCTCGTTAGAGAGGTTTCTGTTCATGAACTCCGGAGCATCCAGGAGGAAAAAGCGTGCGCAGTCTGCGCCGGTCTTTCCTCCATCGACAACCTGATTGACCCAGTACTCCTTGCCTTCCTTGTCAGATTCGCGACCGAGAGCTTCGGTGTAGAGACGCTCGACGAAACCCTCAAAGGTCGGTGGTGGAGCAACGTTGACTGCTTCGACCTTCAACTTGTCGCTGGGTTCGCCGTACCAGATTCCAAGATTATAATCCGGTTCGAGATCTATGTAGGCACAGACATAGTAGAAATACTCCTTGCCTGCCTCGGCGGTCTCGTCTCTGAAAGTAAGGTCTGTAACTGTAAGGGTTCCAATGCCGGTAAAATCGCCATCTTCCTTCTCTGAACGGAAGATCTCATAGCCATGTATGCCGTGGGTTTCGTCCCAGGAGATGGTCACGGCCTTATCATCACGGGAAACAAGCTTGAGGCCTTTGACCTGAGGAGCATATTTCTGAGGCGCAAAGAGGTACTCACCCTCGCACGTAATTTCCGGACTCTTGTCGAACATGTTGAAACGCAGATCGACACTCCACAGTTTGACATTTTCGTTCAGAATCAAAGACGTAAGAAGGTTGTCGGAAAGATCCAATTGGTTAAGATTTTCCAATTTCGACAGATCGATCCGGGTCAGACCCAGTCCGCTCGCCACAAGTTCGCCAAGATTGGTCTGACTGCTCAGATCCAGGTCCTTGATCTTGGTTTTGCTACAGCGCAGTATGTGAAGATCCAGGTCTGACAGATCCAGTTTCTCGATAGATGTTCCGCAGCAATCCAGGTTATCAATCATCGTGTTCTTGAGGTTCAGTTCCGTAAGGATCTCGTTACCGCCGCACTCAAGAACCTGCAGCTGCGGGCAATGGGAGAAGTCCAGTTTTGTGAACTTCGAAGATCCGCAGAAAACATTCTGCAGATTGGGATTATTACTCACATTAAGTTCCGAGATTTCATCGCCACTACAACACAGCGTCTCCAGGGCATGGCAATTCGATACGTCCAGTTCCGCGAGTTTCGTTGCGCTTACATCCAGATCCGTCAGTAATGGATTATGGCTCAGATCGATACTCTTGAGATCGCTTTCCCACATTGAGAGATACTTCAGTTCGTGATTTTGGCTGAGATCGATCGACTCGATCTTGGTCTCATCGAATGAAATGCCCATGAGTTTGGTGTTTTTGCTGATATCGATCTTTGAAATCTTGCACATAATCACGCTCAGAGTTTCCAGTTTCGTATTCTTACTTACATCCAGACTGCTGAGATTCGTCTGGTGGCAAGTCAGGTTTAACAGATTTGCACATTGGCTCAGATTCAGTTTGCTGATTCCAGATACTAAAATGGTCACATACTGCAGTGCTGAATTCTTGCCGAACTTCACTTCGTCAAGGTCAGAGCAGGTGTCGACATAGAGACTCTGCAATTGTGTGTTAGCGGAGAGGTCCAAATACTTCAATGGAAGAAGAGAAATATGCAACGATTCCAGTGATCCGATCTTGGAGAGATCCAGGTCTTTCAGATCGGTATTGTCGAGAAGCATCGATTTCAGGTTCTTACACCGGCTCAGGTCCAATTTCTTCAAGGGCCCTATATCCTTACCTGATTGAGACCCGAGATATGCGAAATCTTTCAGCGAGTCCATCTGACCCAGAGCGATTTTCTCCAGCTGCGTTCCGTTAATACTCAGCAACTCCAGGCTGGTGAAGACTTCAACGCCCTGGATGCTCTTCATGTCTTCGGTCTTCTCGCCTTTTTCGTATCCGATTCGGATGGACTTCACTTTTCCGATCTCGACCTTGGACAATTTCTTGTCGTGATTGAGATCCAGTTTGTTGCTGACGAACTGTCTGAAAGAAGCATCCGGGAAAGTCTTCTCATCGATACTGCAGATGATCTCGTTGTCTCGTTCTACATTGAGCTTGGTAGCCTTATCGAAGGTCAGGAGAATCATTAACTCTTCACCGGTTTCTTCGTCTACATATGGATAGAGGAATGTGTAGTAAGTTCCCATGTCCTCAAGTTCAGACTCTTTATAGAAATCTACGATCTTCGTGTTACCGATATCCAGAGACTCAAATTTGTTTCCGTGAGTTGTAAGGATCTGCAGTTCATACATCTCGGAAACGTCCAGAGATGTCAGGTTGTTGTTTTCGCAATTAAGAACAGTCAGTATGCCGTTCTTGCTCAAATCGATAGATGAGATCTGATTATCTTCGAAACAGAGTTCGCAAAGGTTCTCGTTGTTGCTGACATCCAGTTCGGTCAGTTTATTGTGCCCGCAGACCAGTTTTTCCAGAAACTCCAGATTACTTACGTCCAGTTTCGTCAACTGATTGGTTTGGCAGAACAGGGACGTCAGCTGACTGTTCGTGCTGAGGTCCAAGGAGGCCAGTTTATTACCGTAGCAATAGAGTGTCTGTAACCACCTACAGCCTTTGATGTTGAGAGAAGTGAGGGTACCGAGCCCGATTTCATCGTCATTGCCTTCCAATTCTCCCGCACAGTCAAGCGTGATCAGTCTCGGGTTGTTTGAACAATCCAGAGTCTTGATCTTGTTGTTGCAACACACCAATGTCTCAAGGTCCGGGTTGTGACTGATATCCAGCGAAGTCAGCTGGTTGCCGTCACAGTTCAGTCTGACAATCGTGTTCTTGCTGATGTCCAGTTCTTCGAGTTCGTTGTACATGCAGTCCAGATACATTAAATTCGGGAAATTCTCAATACCCTTGACAGATCGGATCCCCTTCGACTCCAGGTCAATATAACCAGCGTTTTGTTCTGTCTCGGACAAAACTCCGTTCTTGTCCAGGTCGAGCTGCTTCACGGCTTTCCGGAACTCCTCATCTGGAAAATGGGCTGCATCGATGGCGATCTCTGTCTGGGTTTCGCTGTCTGATGACTCCTTGATGTCTGCTAATACGCTACGTGATACCAGGCCGTACGAAAGTGGTACAGCGAGTGCCGCGCAAGTGCCGCGCAGCAGATACTTAGCGCGATTGTCTTGTTTTTCATGTCGAATTACCTCCAGCTGGCATAAAATCATTTCCCCCGCAAATCCATCTTATTCGTGGGGGGGGGGGGGAGCGGTCTTGTCGTATCTTGAACAAATAAGCGAGACGCCTAAATCGGAAATTTCCGATCTAGGCGTCTGTTCTTGTTTATATCTTACTTGAGGGCGGGCGATTCAGGCGATGGTGCCACGGTCGATGCCGTACTGCTTGCAGATGCCGG
>LVAV01000096.1 GCA_001604185.1 Clostridiales bacterium Firm_16
TCTCGAGCGGCGGCACACCGCACTTCCGCCGCCGCACGCACTCCGGCAGCTGCGCCGCCACGCCGCCGCGCCGCGGGCCCGGGTCCGCGCTACGCCCGGCCCGCACAGAATTGGGCGAGAGTTTTTCACGCGGCGGCGGGAAACGCGGGCGCCCCGACTCACGCCACCCGGGGCCCGAATAACTTTAACGAATCTTAAACTTTTCTAAGCGATTGATTAAACGTGGTATCATATCATGAGAATGCGATATCGGGGCGGGCGCCCCGGAAGCAGTAAACCATCTAAGTTATGACAGAAGAAGGAAGAGGGATTTATGCTAGTAGTTAATCAAGTAACCAAGAAGTATGGCAAAAACCTGGCTTGCGACAATGTTTCATTCACACTGGAACCGGGCAGCCTCACTGTACTCCTCGGGCCGAACGGCGCGGGCAAGAGTACCATCATCAAGTCGATCATCGGCTTTCTCAAGTATCAGGGAAACATCAGCGTCAACGGATTTATGAATAAGACTTCCGAGGCCAGAAAGATCATGGGATACATTCCCGAGCTGCCGTCCCTTTATCCCACATTGACGGTCATCGAGCACATGGAATTCATCGCCCGTGCTTACAAAATGACGAACTACAAAGACCGGATCGAGATGCTTCTGGAGCGTTTCGAACTCAGCGATAAGAAGAAGAAATTCGGCGACGAGCTGTCCAAAGGTATGCAGCAGAAGCTGAATCTTTGCATCGGACTTCTGCCTGATCCGGACATCATCCTCATGGACGAGCCGATGCTGGGTCTGGACCCGCACGCGATCAAAGAACTGAAGAACATGATTGAGGAGATGCGTCAGGCGGGCAAAACCATGCTGATCAGTACCCACATCATCGACAGCGTGGACATGCTCTGGGACAGAACTGTCATCATGCAGGGCGGGCAGGTCCGCGCCAATGTTTCCCGTTCGGAAATTGATGCCGCGGGCAAAACTCTTGAGCAGTTGTTCTTCGAGGTGACAGAGGGCATCGAGGCTTCATCTATGAAGGAGGCCGCCACGGCCGACGGCGCCACGTCCCCCGCCACAAACGCCCCGACCTCTACCGGCGCCGCATCCCCGGCCCCCGCCGCCGCACCGGCCGCACCGGCCGAGACCCCCGCACCACAGGGAAATCCCCCCACAACAGGTGCAAGTGTTTTTGCCGAAGACAAAACGTCTGACGCAGAGGCGAAGGGAGAGTAAGACCCATGAGACTCTTTCTATACTATACGGTTCACTCTTTTGTGAACACGATCAAAAAGGTCATGAAGACCTGGGTGGCCATTATGCTGGTGTGCCTGATCATGGGCGGAATCATCGGTATGGTGATCTCGACTGTGCTCCCGGACGAAGACGAAACCGGCGAGAAGGTGGAGCAGACGATCTCCGTCGTTCTCGGCGAAGAGGACAAAGACGACGATGGCCAGGATTTCCTGGAATCCCGCGGCAAAACCAAGACCGACATGGTCGACCTGATCATAACGGCAGTGTTTTTCCTGTCACTGGCCATGAACGTGGCGACCTCGAAGAAATCGGGGCGTATTTTCCAGCCGGCGGACGTGCCGTGTTTGTTCGCGTCGCCGCTTAAACCTCAGTCGGTGCTGATGTTCCGACTGATCAGCCAGCTGGCCGCGTCGCTGCTCATCACGGTGTACATGCTTTTCCAGCTGCCTAATCTGATCTACAACCTGAATTTCGGAGTCTGGGGCGCGGTCTCCATGATCATTGCCTATGGCCTGATGCTGATCTTCGGAACCCTGGTCCAGGTGGCGTTCTACACCATCACTTCTCGGACGCAGAAGGGTACCGGTAACGTGACCAACCTGCTGCTTGTGGTCTATGGTGTGATCGCCGGCGCGTTCCTGATCTATACTTTCGCAACGGGCAAAGAGATCCTGACTGCGGCTTTCGATTTCTTCGGCAGCAAATACACTTTCTGGGTTCCGTTCTGGGGCTGGCTGCGTGGTTTCGTTTACTATGCCGTCGAGGGCAACACGGCGCTGTCGCTGATCTTCATGGCGCTCTTTATCATCGCCTGTGCGCTGGTCGTGGTGCTGATCTGGAAGGTGAAGGCGGACTTCTATGAAGACGCTATGCAGGAGACCGAGAAGAAGGCGGCTATGCTCGAAGGTATGAAGTCTGTATCCAAGGGCGGCGTCATGACTCGTGAGAAGGACAGAAAAGGCAACATCGAGCGTGAGGGTTTCCGTCATGGTTTCGGTGCCAGCGTGTACCTGCACAAAGCGATCTTCAACCGTTTCCGTTTCTCGACTTTGAAGGTCTTCTCCAAGACTTTGATCATCTATACTCTGGCGGCTGTGGTCGGTTCGATCCTGGCACGTAAATCGGATATCAGTTTCGATCCTTTGATCATTCCTGCATGTATCCTGACTTTCCTTACGTTCTATCGTACTTTGGGTAATCCGCTTCAGGAAGACACAAGCCGTGAATTTTTCGTACTGATTCCGGAGTCTCCGCTGAAAAAGATCTGGTTCTCGCTTCTTGGCAGCATGGCAGTGAACGCCATCGATACCATCCTGCCGGTAATCATTGCGGCGATCATTCTTATGAGCAATCCTCTGATGGCTCTGGGCTGGTTCATCTTCATCATCTCGGTTTCGTTCTTCGGAACCACCATCGGTACCTTCATCAATCTTTCGGTACCGGGTGAAGCGGGTTCGAACTTGAAGACTTTCGTGCAGATCATGCTTCTGTACTTCGGACTTCTTCCGGCAGCAGCGTTTATCTTCTTCGGAGTTTTCTTCGAGATCCTGCCGGCCATGCTCCTGATCGGCGGCCTGGTCAATGTCGGAATCGGAACACTGTTCACACTTATCACACCACACTTCCTCACCAATAGGTGAGTGAGGGCGGGGGGCGCTTGGCACGGGGGTGCGAGCGCCGCGCGGAACCGACACGAGGCGTCCTCGGGAAGTTGAAAAGATAGACAAGAGGGAGCCGCCCGCAAGGGCGGCTCCTACTTTTTGCCATAAAAAACAGGCGGATGATATAAGGGGGAGGTTTCGGGACTCCTTATATCAACGAGAGTGCGAGTGATTGATATAAGGACGAAGTTTCGGGACTCCTTATATCAACGAAAGAGCGAGGGATTGATATAAGGATGAAGTTTCGGGACTCCTTATATCAACGAAAGTGCGAGTGATTGATATAAGGATGAAGTTTCGGGACTCCTTATATCAACGAAAGAGCGAGGGATTGATATAAGGATGAAGTTTCGAAGCTCCTTATATCAACAAAAGTGCGAGGAATTGATATAAGGATGAAGTTTCGGGACTCCTTATATCAACGAGAGAGCGAGGGATTGATATAAGGATGAAGTTTCGAGGCTCCTTATATCAACGAGAATGCGAGGAATTGATATAAGGATGAAGTTTCGGGACTCCTTATATCAACGAAAGTGCGAGGAGTTGATATAAGGGTGAAGATTCTGGGCTCCTTATATCAACCAGAGGAGGTGACGTGGCATAAGAATGATGATTTGTTGCATCTTATGCCACTCGAAGGGAGAAGATGTGGCATAAGAATGATGATTTGTTGCATCTTATGCCACTTGAAGGGAGAAGATGTGGCATAAGAATGATGATTTGTTGCATCTTATGCCACTCGAAAGGAGAAGATGTGGCATAAGAATGATGATTTGTTGCATCTTATGCCACTTGAAGAAAGGAGTCGTTGCATAAGGAAGCTCCGTGACCTCTCCTTATGCAACGCGAGGGAAGGAATTATTGCATAAGGAAGCTCCGTGACCTCCCCTTATGCAACGCGAAGGAAGGAGTTATTGCATAAGGAAGCTTCGTGACCTATCCTTATGCAACGCGAGGGAAGAAGTTTTTGCATAAGGAAGCTCCGTGACCTCTCCTTATGCAACGAGAGGGAAGAAGTTATTGCATAAGGAAGCTCCGTGACCTCTCCTTATGCAACGCGAGGGAAGAAATCATTGCATAAGGAAGCTTCGTGACCTCTCCTTATGCAACGCGCGTGAACGAGTGCGTCTCGCTTTATGAATCGAAAGTGAATCGTGTATAATAGTCGTGGCGTGTGAAGGTACTCAAGGCAATGATGGTGTGAAAGCACTCATCATGACACCGAGATTGTGAGCACGCAATGACATCTTTGGCGAGATTGAAGACAGAATTGGAAAAGAGGACGAACTATGAAGGAATGGAGAAGAGGCGCGGGTGAGCGACAAGCGGATGCGCGACAGGCAGGTGCACGACTGGCGAGAACCAAACTGACGAGTGCAAGACAAACGAGCGCCAAACTGGTGGGTGCACTACT
Organism: Clostridiales bacterium Firm_16; assembly: GCA_001604185.1. Taxonomy (GTDB): domain Bacteria; phylum Bacillota; class Clostridia; order Saccharofermentanales; family Saccharofermentanaceae; genus Scatonaster. The sequence continues at coordinate 4,319 of LVAV01000096.1, forward strand.
GGCAAGTGCGATGCTAGCCGGGACGGGAATTTTTGCCACAGGAGTATTAACCGGATGTGCGTCGAAGAATAAGGGCGACAAGTCGGATAGCGGAGTGACCGCAGGGCTTTCGAAAGAAGAAATCGAATCTTTGGCGAGCACCAAGGCCGAGCAGCTGGGAATCCCGAAAGACAAACTCCACGAGCAGTACAAGTTTTTCCTCGAGTATGTGGACCAAGTCGAGAAAAACCCCAAACTCGGAAACCTCAGAGATTTTGTGATCCTGCTTTTCCCCGACGTGGCCGAACACATCAAGGACGAAAACAAAGCATTTTACCTCGAGCAATTGAGCCGGCTTCAGTTCGAGGTCGGAGACATCGACTTCGGCGGACAGTACTACTCAGAATCGGATAAAGTCATTTTCTCCTCGAATTACTACAAATGGACAGAACACGACAACAGCTTCATTCTTTTTCACGAGACATACCACTTCGTGGACCGGTATATCGACGGCCTCGAGCAGTCCGCGCTCTACGACGGCCAGAATTTCACCTACATTGACGAGGACTTCACCTACACCGGACAAGACGAACCCGTGAGGTGCTATTTTGCCGAAGAAGGCATGGCTGATCTCGGAGTGGCAAAAACTCTGTCCAATTTTTTCGATTCTTACTATGCGACGTGCAATTTCCTGACCACGATGGAATACATTTACGGCGAAGATGTGGTGGAGGACATGCTTTACGACCGCAACACGACCGGGAAATTCATCGAGATCCTGCGGGATCTGGGGTACGATAACGAGCGCATCAAGCAGACCATCACAGACTTCAATGCCTATACCTACGATATGTGGGATATGTTTGGCGAACCGGTCGGTTCTTTCGAAGACGTGCTGGTGGACATGTACGAGAAGAAGATCGGGCCGGACTGGGCGAAGGATCCGCAGTTCCGTTACCTGCTTTACAACCAGACCCGCGCGTACACCGAGGCCCGGCCTTTCACGGGAAAATATCTGCACCACGAGATCGATGATCTTGCGAAGGAAGAGCTGGTCAAGATGCAGAACCGCTGTGCCGCGATCAACCAGAAATACGATGTTTTCCAGCAGGACGAGGATCCGGAAAACTACCACACGGCGTTCTTCCAGGACGGGCAGCTCTGGATCTCCGAGCTCGTCTGGGCGTACGACGACCAGAACGAGGATGTTCTGAAGCTCCAGATGCTTCGTTACGATTTCGGAAGCGAGAAGATCGTCGAGCAGAAGACGGTCGACACCATTCAATTGCCGGGGAAAATGCATGAAGATTATCTGGCCAATTGTGAGACCGATGATGCGTGAGGGGCGCTAAGCATATGAGCCGCGGCGGTGTGAGATCGCGCTACTAGTAAAAACGATGCGTGAAAACTGCGCCACACGATTGACAGAATCGGCTTTCGGGGGGAACATATTGAAGGGATGAAAGTCACCGGGGTGCAGTGGAGAATCTGATGCGGTGAAGGTGTAATATGAAAAACAAGATCATATCGGTGATTCTGGCCCTTGGCATGGCTTTTTCGACGGGGACGCTTTGTTCCTGTTCTGATTCAAAAACTCCGGCGACCGAGTCTTCAGTCGGGACTTCGGTGGTTAGCGCTTCGGAAAGTGCGGCCCCGACCTGGGAACCGAAGATCGTGAAGGTCGTGGGAACAGATCTTTCCGGCGAAGTGAAGATATATGAAGTAGATCCCGCGCAGCTCGAGGGCACCGGCGTGCCCACCGGCGCCGGCGCCGGGGCGAATTCGGGAAGTGGCGCAGGGGCGAACTCAGGCGCGGGCGCGGGTAACGCGGGTGCCGGAACTCCGGGCGACAATGCGATGCCGGGATCAGGCGACATCCCCCGCTGGCAGTACAACGTCTCTTTTCCGGACTGGCAGGACCGCTCCATGTACGGCGCCAACAACCGCATGGGCTTCCACGCCAACGCGGGTCAAGGAAAGATATACCTCCAGCCCCACGGCGCGAGTAATTTTGCCCTATATATCAACGACTGCAAGATCGATACATCCGAGATCCGAAACGACAAATCCTACATGCTCGACATCTCGGGCATCACGCGGAACGGCACCAACACACTCCAGATCAGCAACCTCGCTCAGGGAACCGTGGACGTGAAGATCCCGTACCCCACGGTGATCCCCGGAACGCCCGCAAGTGCAGGCCTCTCCGACGACGCCATCGATCTCATCGACAAGATCATCACCGCCGACATTGGCCACGGTTTTTCCAGCGCCCAGATCGCCATCGTGCGCCACGGCGCCCTCGTGTACGAGCACGAATGGGGCAACATCCAGACCTACGACGCGGAGGGCAACAAGACCGACGCCCCCAAAGTCACGAAAGACACCCTCTACGACCTGGCCTCCGTGACCAAAATGTTCAGCGTCAACTACGCGCTGCAGTACCTGGCCACCCGCGGCGAAGTGGACATCAACACCAAGATTGCAGACATTCTGGGCAGTTCTTTCTACCTCGACACGGTGGACTACAAGTACTCCGAGTACGAGAAGATCCCGCTTGAAAAAAACCGGCAGCTGAAATCCGAACTGACCATTCGGGACTTGATGTCCCATACCGCCGGATTCCCCGCCGGACCCACATACTTCGCAGACCACGAGGCGGCGATTTTTGACGCGAAAGACGGCGCCAACTACGTCACAAGCAGCTCCACCAACGAAGCCGAGCGCAAAGAGACTTTGCGGCAGATCGGCATGACGCCGCTGATGTACGAGCCGGGCACCAAAACTCTCTACAGCGACATGGATTACATGATCCTGTGCTACTGTGTGGAGCGCATCACCGGTAAGCCCATCGACCAGTTCCTGCGCGAGGTTTTCTGGGAGCCCATGGGCCTGGCGCACGTCACTTACAATCCGCTTCAGAATGGTTTTGCAAAAGAGAACTGCGCGGCGACGGAGCTGAATGAGAATTTTTCCGGACGCGACGGGCGGTTCGCCGGCGGCCGTGATCACCCGGTGCAGGGCGTGGTGCACGACCCCAACACCTACTTCACTATGGGCGGTGTTTCGGGGCACGCGGGCATGTTCTCCAACGCCGAGGATCTGGCGCTTCTGGCCTCCGTCATGCTCAGCGGCGGATACGGCGAGATGAAGTATTTTTCCAGAGATGTGATCGATCTCTTTACGTCCATTCAGAACCAGGATGCCCCGGGTTACGGGCTGGGCTGGTGGCGCAAGGGCGACAGCGCGCGGGATTATTACTATGGTTCCGTAGCCGACTCGAAAACATACGGGCATCAGGGTTTCACCGGCACGCTGGTGGTGATTGATCCCGAAAGCGATATGGTTATCGTGATCCTGACCAACAAGATCCACAGTCCCGTTCTGAAAGGGGACAGCACGCCGTACAGCGGCAATGTCTACACCACCGCGTCCCTCGGCTTCGTGCCCCAGATCCTGGAGATCGGGCGGGACGGCGCCTTCGTGGATAAGACCATCTGGAGCGGCCTTATCGGCGACATGGCCGCGGACTATAAAAGGACCATCGAGAAGAAGGGGATCACGGACGAAGACCACCCACGGTACAAGGCATATAAAGCACTGCTGGAAGTGCAACGGGAGATTTCAAAATAGCGCATCGGAAATCTCTCCGCGCTGGTCCTCGGCACTGCGTGCCTGCGTAATCGCGCGTCAAGTTTTCCGATGCGTGGCGAGAAGACAGCGCGATTTGACGTGAAGTGCGCGATTCCGATAGAATGAGAACATATGACGATGTACCGCCGTTTTTCGGGGGTACGAATAATGCGAAAAAGATATTACCGGAGGTGTGAATATGCCATTTATCGATGCGAAATTATCCGTTTCTTTGACTGCGGACCAGAAGGAAGAACTGAAGGACGAATTTGGTCGTCTGATCACGACTCTGAACAAAAGCGAGGCTTACCTGATGGTGAGTATCGATGACGCCAAGGACCTGTGGCTGGGCGGCCGCAAACTTGAGAAAGGCGCCTACATCAGTGTAAGTCTTTTTGGCGCGGCATCTTCCGACCTTTATAGCAAAATGACCGGCCAGATCTGTGCCCTTCTGAACGAGAAACTGGGCATCCCGGGGAACGCGGTGTATGTGACCTATCACCCGGTGGATGACTGGGGCTGGAACGGAAGGAATTTCTAAGCCGGAACGGATTTGAGCGCGGGATCCGCGGCCCGCCGAATATAGCGCCGAACCGGGGATCGGACCGCAGGCGGGACCGAAATCGAGTCTCCGCCCGCGCTGTCGCCAGCGCGCCCGCTCAGGCCTTCGGCACTCTCAGCGTTCTTGCGGCGTTAAGGATCGCCAGGACCAGCACGCCCACGTCACCGAACACAGCGAGGCGCATATCCGCCAAACCCAAAGCACCAAGCACCATGATAGCGATTTTGACGAAGATCGAGAAAACGATGTTCTCCCTCACGATTCGCATGGTTTTGCGCGCGATTCGGATGGCTTCCGGGATCTTGCTCAGATGGTCGTCCATGAGGACGACGTCCGCCGCCTCGATGGCCGCGTCAGAACCCAGGGCACCCATGGCGATGCCCACGTCTGCGCGGGTGAGTACCGGCGCGTCGTTGATACCGTCGCCCACGAAGGCAACGTGACTGTTGTCCGAGAGCATGGTCTCCAGTTTCTCCACTTTCGAAGCGGGCAGGAGCCCCGCAAAATACTGATCGATCCCCACGTCGGCTGCGACTTTGGCAGCGACTTTCTCGTTATCGCCGGTGAGCATCACGATGCGGCCCACTCCCGAATCCCGGAGAGAACGCATCGCCTCGGGCGAGTCTTTTTTCAGAACATCATTGATCACAATATGACCGAGATACTCGGTGCCGCGGGCCACATGGACCACGGTGCCGGGGAGGTGGCATTCGTGGAAATCGGCGCCGATGTCTTCCATCAGGCGGCCATTGCCCACGAAATACTCGCTTCCGTCGATCACGGCGCGGATGCCTTTGCCCGCCAGTTCTTCCACGTCGCCGAGACGGCCGGCGTCAATGTGCTTGCCGTGGGCGGCCACGATGGACTCTGCCACCGGGTGGGTGGAACGGCTCTCCGCCAGGGCCGCGATGTCGATGAGCTCGTCGGCGTCGATCTCGTTGGGGTGGATGGCGTCGACGGCGAAAGTGCCCTGGGTGAGGGTGCCGGTCTTGTCGAGGACGACGGTGTCGATCTTAGAAAGTGCTTCCAGATAATTGCTGCCTTTGATGAGGATGCCGCGACGGCTGGCCGCGCCGATCCCGCCGAAAAAGCTCAGCGGCACGGAGACGACGAGGGCGCAGGGGCAGGACACCACGAGGAAGAGCAGGCCGCGGTAGATGCTGGTGCTGATGCCCAGGTCGGTGAAAAGTGCGCAGCCCAGGGCGATGAGGACCGCCAGGATCACGACGGCGGGGGTATAGTAGTGCGCAAACTTCGTGATAAACTTCTCGGAATGCGCCTTTTTGTCGGTGCTGTTTTCCACCAGTTCCAGGATCTTGGACACCGTGCTGTCTTCGTAGGCGGCGGTGGTAGTGATCTGTAGGGCGGAGGTCAGGTTGATGCTGCCGGAGAAGACCTTGGCGCCCGGCGCGACCTCCACCGGCAGGCTTTCGCCGGTGAGGGCTGCGGTGTTAAGGGCAGAGGTGCCGGAGGCGATCACCCCGTCGATAGGGACTTTCTCTCCGGGCTTCACCAGAACGGTCTCACCCACCTCGACCTCGATTGGGTCGACGGTTTCTTCGCCGCCGTCCCGCAGGACAGTGGCGCTTTCCGGGCAGATATCCATCAAGGAGGCAATGGATTTGCGGCTTCGGTCTACGGCTATGGACTGGAAAAGCTCTCCAAGCTGGTAGAAGAGCATGACTTCGGTGGCCTCAGGGTATTCGCCGATGGCAAAAGCGCCGAAGGTGGCGATGACCATGAGGAATTCTTCGTCGAAAAAATCTCCTTTGCCGATCTTGCGGACGGCGCCTTTGAGGACGTCGAATCCGATGATCAGGTAGGGGATAAGGTACAGGACAATGGCCACGATCCGCCGTGTAACAGTGTTACAAAGGCTGGAATCTGCGGCATTTACGGCTGCGGACGCGGCACTCGATGATGTGCCGATTTCGGCCGCTGCGTTGGTGGCCGAGCCGGGCAGAAGGGACACGATTAAGTCCCCCAGCCACTGCTCGATCGGGACGAAATGGAGCACTACCAGCAAAAATGCTGCCAGGAGGATCCGTATGAGAGTTTTTTTCTTTTTACGGGACATAAAGTGCTCCTTTCGATTCAAGATCGCGTCGGCGGGGGAGGGACCCGCGGCGCTAAGGGCAGCCGCCCGACATTGGCCGCGCGGGGGTGCATGCGTCAGCACCAACAGGGGAGGGACCCGCGGCGCGGGAGGGTAGTTACATTACGATGCGGCAATCCGGCTCAACTTCCGCGATGGTCTTGGCCGCGAGCTTGAGGATGTCCGCGAACTGATCGTCCGGGGCTTCCAGGATCATCTTCTGCGCCATAAAGTTGATGTTCACTTTTGTAACGCCAGGGATCTTCGCAACGGCGGCCTCCATCTTGGCCGCGCAGTTCGCGCAATCGAGTTCTTCTAACTTAAATGACTTTTTCATATAAAGTACCTCTTTCTATAAGGATTCGTTTGTGGTGTGTCATATGAGCAACTGTTCATATGTCTGTCAATTCATATGATAAACCTTTTTTCAAGAATGTCCATACCTTTTTGCAAAAAAACTTGTCCCGTTTTTTTGTATTTTTTCATTAGTGCGGTGGGCGACGGGTGGCGGGCATGATTCTGCGTTTCTCGACGAAACTGCACTAACGCAGATCCTAATGTAGAACCTCGCACCCGTGCTCCCCGGACCTGAGTCCCCCGCGCTGTAGTGACAGGCCCCTCCGTGTTATAATGAAAATAGATTTGACTATGGAGGTGGGTACTATGCGAAATCATATACGAAGTAATACACGAAGTTATAAGTATGTCGGAAGAATCCTCATTGTCTTGGCGATGATCGTAGGCCTGGCCATCGGCGCGGACCAGATGACGCGCAAGGTCGCTGCGTCGAACGCACTCCCAGAACCGCGCAAGGCCGAGTCGGTGAGCGACCGTCAGCAGGTGAGCGACCGCCAGCAGGTAAACGACCTCGATCAGGGAAATGCCCTCCAGGCGGTGGATCCGGTCCCGAACCTGAAATTAAGCGATGACCTGATCCTGACCTGGGATGCAGTTCAGAACGCAGAAAGGTATGGATTGAGCGTCATTTGTTTTGGTGAAGCAACCATTAATATTTCTGACCGGACCACAAACACAACGTACGACGTAGGGGCATTGTTGAAGAAACAACAGGTACCGAGCGAGAACTGCACCGTCTATGTCGGAGCCTATGATCAGGCGAATACACTTATTGCAAGTTCAAAAATCGAATTTACATACGTATCTCCGCTTGAACAGCTTCCTACACCCACGAATCTCCGCATCGAAGGCAACTATCTGAAATGGGATCCGGTTACTGTAACGGACGGAGTGACAATCGTGTATGAGATCAATTTACATGCGTCTTTGCGATCCACAATAAGAACTACTGACACGCAACTGAGCCTGGATTATATCGCCAACGACGGTACAGAAAATCACAAAGTGGATATTTATGCAACAGCTAAGGATCACATCACGTCCGAAAAAGCGACGATTAGCTTTCAAACCACTCGTGAACTCCCTTCGCTTACGAATCTGATCCAGAAATACGGTTTCCTTTACTGGGATGATATCCCGGAAGCAGATATATATGAGCTGCACGTACAGTTTTCGGGACGCGGAACAGGACAAAGTATCAATGTCGATCGTTACAATGGAAAAAGCATTTATAATCTGCTCGATCTTTTGAATAACGACAGTGCGTTCGAATCTACTGTAGAAGTTACCCTTACGGCATACAGCCGGGTCAAGGATGGCGCGACCACAAATTACCAGCCCATCAGTGCAACCGCTAAGATCACTTTTGTCTATGAAGACGCAGTATTCCCGCTCAAAGTGTATGGCGAAGAGCTATCGGCTTATGGCAATTCTTTTGGCGGGTCGACATGGAAATACTACCCGGCTGAGGACAGACTGCATATCCTGGGCAACGTCAAAAATACGTACGGTCATTATGACGTGGTATTCGAATCCGACAAACCTCTGATCGTTTCCGGAAAAGGTTCGATCACGGACGAAAGCCCGATCTTCTCGGTCAACGGCGCCATAACTTTTGCCGAAGGATCCGAGATCACGATCACAAGCTCGTCGACGGCGGTTTTGGCCGATTCGGTTTCTATCCAGGGAAAAACTCTGGCCATCACTTCTTCGGATGGGGATGCTGTGGTCGCTACAAATGGTATTTCTGTGGCAAAAACGACGGAGCTGGTCGAGGTGAATGCGGCTTCGGGATTTAGCGCCCTGACCACTCAGAACGGTAAGATCTCTATGAGTTATAAGAAGATCGAAGTCCCGGAGGGGGGCACGGTCGGATCTGACGGCAAGCACATTTATATGAGCGATGGAAAAACCGTGGCATCTTCTGTGAAACTGGTCTATGCGACTCCGCCGTCTGTACCGAAGGTTTCCGGCGTTAAAATTTCGCCGGTATCGTATTCGACAGTGAATGTAACCTGGAACGCAGCAAGTGGCGTGGACGGATATCAGGTAGCCAGAGGCACCTCCGCGACCGGTTCTTTTACCGCATTAGGTTCGGTAACAGGAACCTCCCGATCCTGCACAGGACTGACATGCGGAAATACTTATTATTTCAAAGTTCGCGCGTATAAGCTCGTGAACGGTGAACGTGTGTATGGTGCGTACAGTTCCGCCGTTAAGGCCGTTCCGGTTCCGGCTGTTCCATCTGGAGTGAAGGCCGTTTCCGCTTCGGCCACCAGTGCGAAAGTGACGTGGAATGCAGTCAATGGCGCGAACGGATATCAGGTGTGGAGAAGCACATCTAAGACAGGTACTTTTACCGCAGTAGGATCGGTCAATGAGACCAACCGTGTGTGCTCGGGATTGACTTGCGGAACAACATACTACTTCAAAGTACGTGCGTACCGCGTGGTCAGTGGGGTGAGAATCTACAGCGACTTTAGTTCGGTCGTGAGTGTCGTTCCGAAACTGACGGCGCCGACCGGCGTGAAGACGACGGTGTCTTCGGCAACAGCGGTGACAGTTTCCTGGAACGCCGTGAGCGGTGCCACCGGATATGAAGTCTGGCGCGCAACCTCTGCCAGCGGAACCTTCAGCAAGACTGGTGCGGTTACAGAGACCAGCCGCCGCTGCCCGGGTCTGACAACAGGGAAGACCTACTACTTCAAAGTCAGAGCGTATAAGACGGTCAATGGAGAGAAAATCTACGGGCCGTATAGCTCGGTCGTGAGTGGGGTCGCAAAGTAAGCGCGGCTTAATCGGAACAAAACAAACACCACAGTAAGTAATACCTCGTCGCTTAAGTCCTCGGCTTCGCCTGCGGAAGCGCGGCTTAATCGAAACAAAACAAACACCACAGTAAGTAATACCTCGTCGCTTAAGTCCTCGGCTTCGCCTGCGGAAAAGCGCCTCAGTATTCTTACTGTGGTGTTTTGCTTGTAGTCGATAAAGGGGCCGCGCGTTGCGAAAAGAGAGCGGAAGTGCGGCGCGCCTGGCGGGAATAACTGATGTAATTAGGAAATGTAGGAGTATATATTGCGTGGTCTGCGCGTTATAATGATAGCGAAATGTGCGTTTGGAGGTGTTTTTATGAGGAAAAACAGATGCATCGGAAGCTTTGTTCTGATCCTAACGATGATTCTGGGTCTTTACGTCGGCGGCAATCCGGTCGCGGCACTTGGAAAAGTGCAAAACATCAAGGTGGATGAGAATTATCAAATGTCCTGGGATGCGGTTTCCGGGGCTCCGGATTATAGGATCGGTATCCAGCTTGCGAATAAGACGGATTATTCGCTCTTTTTCATAGTACATACAAACAGTTATGATCTCGGAAGTGGACTCAAATCCCATGATGTTAAGAATCAGACTTTGAAAATGAAAGTAGAAGCCGGCACATACGTGTCTTCAAGTGATTTCACAGTGATTGCCAGCACGGAGTTTACATATAAATACGACGGCGCGGACCCGGCGCTTGAGGCGCCGCAGAATCTGCGGATCGAGGGAAACTATTTGAAGTGGGATGCTGTAGCTCCGGCAAATGACAAACCGGTCTATTACCATGCGCATGCAACCTGTTGGAAAAAAACAGCAGACGGGCAAGCGGATTTCTATAGTAACAGCGTAGAAACGAGAGATAACAAGATCAGTCTGGATTATTTCTTGTTTGATGGAGAATGGGACTATTCCTTAAGTGTGCAGGCAAGAGCATCTGGCTGTATGACCGCTGAATCGGAAACTCTCAGTGCGAAACTGAAGGCGAATTTCCCGACGACGATGAGTAATGTGAAAGTAAAAGATGGTGTCATTTCCTGGGACAGTATCGAAGGTGCGGATTATTACTATCTCAATATCAGCATCGAATCCGGCGGCGGAGTGGATGCCCATCTGCAGGCAAGAGATGTCTATACCGAGAACGGAAGAAGCATGGCGGTGATACAGAAATTTTTGTATGACATGGTAGAAAAGGGAGATAAAGTAAGTTTTTCCTTGACGGCATGCAAAAAAGTTCAGGAAGAAAATGTTAAGAATGCAGAACCGCAAGTCATGACCAAGACTTATGATATGACCTATACGCAAGATGAGTCGGTCTTACCGATCAAGATCGGCGGAAAGACACAGAGTTCTGTCAATAGTGTACTGTTTTCATACGATCGTCTATACTATTTCCCGGAGCAGAACAGACTGTATCTGCGGTATTTCGGACACTATAATGAGATATTCCCTGTGGACGAAGGATTCACCGGCGCGCTGATCGAATCAGATAAGCCTCTGATCATCGCGGGAGACGGTGTTCTCAAAGCAGACTGCCCGATCCTGTATGCCAAGGACGGCGTTGTTTTTGAAGAAGGTTCACAAATCGAGATTGAAGGCGTCGGTTACGGTATCAAGGCCAAGTCGGTTACGATCAATGGAAAAGAACTTACCGTGAAGGCCTCGAAATCTCCTGCGATCACTTCGACAAACGATATTACGATTTCAAAAGATGCACAGTATGTAGTAGCACAGACCACTTCTGGAAAAGCTGCGCTGAAGTGTTCAAACGGACAGATCTCGATGACCTATAAGAAGATTGAGACACCGGAGAATGGAACACTTGGTGCGGACAAAAAATATGTTTATAAGCAGGACGGAACAACGATTGCATCGGAAGTTAAGATCGTATATGCAACGCCTTCGCCGACTCCGGCAAAGCCGGCTAAACCGACGAACGTGAAAGCCGTTTCTTCTTCAACCACAAGCGTGACTGTGTCCTGGGATGCGGTGAAAGGCGCGACCGGATATGAAGTCTGGAGAGGCACTTCCGAGACAGGCACATTCAGCAAAACCGGCGCGGTCACCGAGACCAGCCGCCGTTGCCCGGGCCTGACAACAGGTAAGATCTATTACTTCAAAGTCCGCGCGTATAAAAAAGTCGACGGTACTATGTATTATGGAAACTTCAGCGATGTGGTCAGCGCTTTTGCCAAGCCGGCTGCCCCTGCGGCACCTGATGGAACGAAGGCAGTTTCTGCTTCGGCCACGAGTGTGAAAGTGTCTTGGAATGAAGTGACTGGTGCGACCGGATATCAGGTCTGGAGAGGCACTTCCGAGACAGGAACTTTTACAGCACTGGGATCGGTAACGACGACATCGAGAAATTGCACGGGACTGACCTGCGGATCAACCTATTACTTTAAGGTGCGTGCGTATATCGAGGTCAACGGCACAAGGATCTACGGAAAATATTCTACGATCGCGAGTGCGGTTCCGAAGCCTTCGAAGCCGACGGGCGTGAAAACAACTGTATCGTCGGCTACCGCGGTGACCGTTTCCTGGAACGCAGTGAGCGGTGTCACCGGTTATGAAGTCTGGCGCGCAACCTCCGCAAGTGGAACCTTCAGCAAGACTGGTGCGGTTACAGAGACCAGCCGTCGCTGCCCGGGTCTGACTACAGGGAAGACCTACTACTTCAAAGTAAGAGCGTATAAGACTGTTAATGGAGAGAAAATCTACGGACCGTATAGTGCGGTCGTGAGTGGGGTCGCAAAGTAAGCGCGGCTTAATCGGAACAAAACAAACACCACAGTAAGTAATACCTCGTCGCTTAAGTCCTCGGCTTCGCCTGCGGAAGCTCGGCTTAATCGAAACAAAACAAACACCACAGTAAGTAATACCTCGTCGCTTAAGTCCTCGGCTTCGCCTGCGGAAAAGCGCCTCAGTATTCTTACGGTGGTGTTTTGTTTGTAGTCGATGAAGGGGTCGCGCGTTGCGAAAAGAGAGCGGAAGTGCGGCGCGCCTGGCGGGAATAATTGATGTAATTAGGAAATGTAGGAAGCGCTGGTTTTTTGCACGAACGTAGATCCAAGTGTAGAATTCCAGGGCATTATTCTGCGTGACGCGGCTTTTTTGCATCAACGCAGATCCGGGTGTAGAATTCTGGGACGCTGTTCTGCGTTCCGTCCTTTTTTTTCGCAAATGCAGAACACCACGTAGAACAACCGGGCATTGTTCTGCGTTCCGTCCTTTTTTTTCGCAAATGCAGAACACCACGTAGAACAACCGGGCATTGTTCTGCGTCCTGTCCTATAATCACACAAATACAGAACACCACGCAGAACGCCAGGTCACGAAATCCTGAGAAACGTTGCAGGGGTTTTCTGATATAATGAGGAACGTTAGTTGAAATGCGCTTACTGATAGCGGGAGCGTGCTCCCTGCGATTCGGAAAGTGGAAAATAAAAGTTGAGTTGTGCTTGCTGATATCGAAAGAAGAGGAGACCGGAGATGAAGGCAAATTACCACACACATACATGGCGTTGCGGCCACGCGGTCGGAACCGAGAGAGAGTTCGTGGAGAAAGCGATCCAGGAGGGCTTTGAGATCCTGGGTTTCTCGGACCATGTGCCGCAGCCGTATCCGAAGACCTACACATCCCCGATCCGCATGACGATCGAGCAGATTCCGGAATACACCCAGACTCTGATTGACCTGCGGGAGGAATACCGCGACCAGATCAAGATCCTCATCGGATACGAAGTAGAATTCTCACACAAATACTTCCCGGGCACGATGGATGCCATCCGCGAAGCCGAACTGGACTACATCATTCTCGGCCAGCACTATGCACCCAACGAGATCGACGGCTTCTATGTGGGGCAGCCCTCCAGCGACGAACGCCAGCTTGGCCAGTACGTCGACCTCACCATCGAAGGCATGGAGACAGGGCTTTTCACATATCTGGCACATCCCGATCTGTTCAATTTTCGCGGCTCCGAGAAAGACTACGTTCGTCACATGACGCGACTGATCGAAGCGGCCAACGCCCTCGGCATGCCGATGGAAATCAATATGTACGGTTTTTACGACGGCCGCAACTACCCCAACGACACCTTCTGGCAGCTGGCCACCGACATGAAGGCCAAGACCGTGATCGGCTGCGACGCGCATTTTGAGCGCCTCGTTTGTCAGCCCGAGAATGTGCCGGGGCTGATGGCTTTCCTGCAAAAACACTCGCTCCAGGTGGGCGATAATATTCTTCCTTTGGTGGACCCGAAGACATAAGCGCGGTCGCGCGCTCCTTTGCGTTTCAACCCGCGCATGACTCACGCATTTCCTTTGCGTTTCAACCGCGCATCAGGCACGCTGTGATTTGGGTTTCAACCCGCGCAAATCGCGACGGAAGTAAAGAACCCCTGATTTTTGTTGCGGTTTTACGAAAATTACACACACCTAAGTCGTTTTCACAAAAGTTTAATTGTAATCCCCCCAATGCTACAATATCCTTGGTTGCAACATTGGTTTTTATGGGCTTCTGATATGCTGAGATCCCCGCACCATGGGGCGGGGTTTTTTGCGTAATCAGAATGAAGGGAAAAGGAGAAGAGTGATGAGAACAAGAAAACAATGGACGAGTCTGCTTCTGGTACTTTCGATGATCCTCGGATTCTATATCGGAGGGAAACAGGACGTCTCGGCGGCATCGTTTACGAACGTGAAGCTGAGTTCGGATCTGATCCTGACGTGGGATCCCGTAGATGGAGCGAACCTTTACAAAGTGACGTTCCCGTTCGCGGCGAAAGAGACGACAGAAACGAGAATGGACCTGGGCGCGTTCATGAAGGAAAAGCGCATGACGACCGGACAGATCTATGCATATCTTGATGCGTACCACGTCGTCAATTACAATTACCAGACGCTGGCATCAACACCGGTGAACTTTTACTACACCTCACCGTTGCCGCCGCTGGATGCGCCTACGAATATCCGTATTTCGAACAATGCCCTGACATGGGACAAAGTCGCGGCTTCGACAGGGGCAGAAGTGACTTACCATGTGTATGTTTCCGGACCGAATTACACGTCCAAAACCTTTGAGACGAAGGATACCAGCATTCTGGCGAAGGAATTTGCTACAGCCGGCACGTACAATTACGTGATCACGATCTGGGCCATGGCGGAAGGCCATCAGGACTCCGCACATGTATCTGCGACCGTAGGTTATACGTACACACTTCCGGCTCTGCAGAATTTCAAGATCAAGAACGGCATCATTTCCTGGACACCGCTGCAAGACGCCAAAGCTTACGATATCACGTATCAGTACGGAACTACTTCCGCTACTCGCTCAAACTGCTACTGCACAACGACCAATGGCGTAACCAGCTACAATCTGGGCGCGATCCTGCAGATCTACGGCGTTCCGCTGGGAACGACCATGAACGTTACCGTTACAGCGAAGAAGAGATCGGACAACAATGAATATATCGCCTGCTCTCAGTCCATGACAGCGGGTTACACATTCACCAATGAGACTTACCCACTGAAGTTTTATGGTAAGAATCTCACAACGGTCGACAATCCTTTGGCGACAAGAAGCATCGAGTATTTCCCGGAAGAAGGCGTCCTGGATCTCTCCGGGACGATCGATTTCAGAAACTTCCCCGGAGCTACAGGAAGCGGTTATACAGCCGTTTTCGAAAGTGACAGACCTCTGACGATCATCGGCAGCGGTACGATCTATACGGACGTTCCGCTGGTTTCCATCAACGGAGAAGTGAAGTTTGCCAGTAACTCAGATTTCTACATCTTAAGTTACACCGGCTCTTCGCTGAAAGCGAATTCCTTCCTTTTCTATGGAAAAAGACTGGAGATCGATTGTCGTAAGAACGATGCAGTGGTCGCCAAGAACGGCATCACTTTCACCAAGTCTTGCGAGACGGATATCAAGGCAACTATGGGCAACAGTGCTTTGACATCCCAGAACGGTACGATCTCTCTGGGTGGTCTGAACATCCTTGCACCGGAGAACGGCACACTTGGCTACGACAAGAGACACGTTTACGAGAGTGACGGAAAGACTGTTGCTTCGTCGGTAGTGCTCTCTGTCAACACACCGTCCCCGACGCCTACAAAGGCACCGACAAACTCACCCACTCCCACGAACACACCAACTCCTACAAAGAAGCCGACGAACCCGCCGACTCCGACAAAGAGACCGACGAACACGAATACGCCGACTCCGACAAAGAAGCCGACCAATACGAACACGCCGACTCCTACGCCGAAGAAGGTGACTGTTCCGGATGCAGTAGGTATGGAGTATCAGGCAGCCACGACGTTCCTGAAGGAAAAGTTGAAGAAACTGGGTTTCAAGGAAGTCATTGTCGAGTACATGTGGACAGATAACGAAGATCCTCCCATGGATAACAAGGTTCTGATCCAGATGCCTTCTGCAGGCAAGACCGTGAATGTGGTTAATTCGATCACGATCACGCTTTACATCGCAGACAAGGCTCCGACACCGACTCCTACTAAGAAGCCGACCAACACCAACACGCCAACTCCGACAAAGAAGCCGACCAACTCGCCGACTCCTACTAAGAAGGCGACTCCGACTTCTACGAATACGCCGACTCCGACAAAGAAGCCGACGAATACCAACATGCCGACACCTACCAAGAAGGCAACTCCTACCAACACCCGGGTCCCGACCCCGACAATGGCAGTATGCAGAATGCCGGACGTCGTTGGTATGCACTATCTTGATGCCCAACAAACCATAATCGATGCTTTGAAAAAAGCCAAGTTCAGTTATAAGCCTGAAATCAACATCGAATGGGTAACGAACTCGGTATGCGAGGAGAGTGGTAAGGTTAAGGAACAGAACCCGTTAAGCGGAACTTATCTGTACGATAACAGAAGGATCACCGTGACCCTCTACGTTGCAAAAGAGATCACTCCTACGCCGACAGCTATTCCGACACCGGGTGAACCCGCAAATGTGAGTGCCACTGCCGTGTCCGGAACGAAGGTGAATGTGTCCTGGAATGCAGTTTCCGGTGCTGCCGGATACGAAGTGTTCAGAAGCACATCGGAGAATGGAAACTACACGAAACTCGGTGCCGTAACTACGACCAGCAGAGATTGCCCGGGCCTGACCTCCTGGACAACGTACTACTTCAAAGTACGTGCGTATACAGAAATTGACGGAACCAAGGTCTATGGTGATTTCAGTTCTGTAGTCAGCGCAATGCCGATCCCGGCTGCCGCAACCGGTCTGAAGACAAAAGTCCTGTCTGCTACCAAGGTCAACGTTTCCTGGAATGCAGTCAATGGTGCGGATGGATATGAGGTCTACAGATGCACAACGAAGACCGGCACGTATTCCAGAATGGGTACCGTGACGACCACCAGCCGCGACTGCCCCGGCCTGACCACGGGGAAGACCTATTACTTCAAGGTCCGTGCCTATAAAGAAGTGGACGGCGTGATGGTTTATGGTCCTTACAGCTCGGTTGTCAGCGCAGTTCCGAAGCCCACTGCTCCGACGAACGTGAAGGCAACTGTCCTGACCGCGACCAAGGTCAATGTATCCTGGAACGCTGTCGCCGGTGTAACAGGTTATGAGGTGTACAGAAGCACTTCTGAAACCGGTACTTTCTCGAAGTGTGGTACAGTTACCACAACTGACAGAGACTGCCCGGGTCTGACCACAGGAAAGACCTACTACTTCAAGATCCGCGCTTACAAGGAAGTGAACGGTGAGAAGATCTACGGCGATTTCAGTGAGATCGTCAGCGTAGTGACGAAGGCGTAAGCGAAAGGCACGAAGCTCCTTTGAGTTTCAACCGGAGGCGTAAGCAGAGAAAGAGAGACGACCAGATCGGGAAACCGGTTTTGGTCGTCTTTTTTTGCGCACTGCAGTGGCCCTGAAAACACGTCGAATCCTGCCTGCTGAGGCGCCCGCACATGGCTCCCGCGACTGCCGACCACGAGTGCTTTTCCCGTCACGACGTCCCAAAGAACGTGCCGTCGGCATTGCTCTTTATTGTGCCTCGGATTATCATATAGGTAGTGTGCTTTAGGAGGATTGTAAGCATACATAAGGTATTGGGAGGTTAAATAGATGAGAAGAACGATGCTGATGCTGTCGGTTGCGACGGCAATTCTGGCCACACCGCTTGTAGGGGGCATGATCCCGAGAGAGGTTCGTGCAGACGGAAGTGTAGAAATCAATGAAGAGAATTTTCCGGATGAAGTTTTCCGAAATTACGTAGCCACTGATTTGGACAAAACACCGGGGGATGGAGAGCTGACTTCCAAAGATATCAGTTCCATCGATACGATCGTCTTGATCAATAAAGGCGTCAAGTCACTGAAAGGAATAGAGTTTTTCCCGAATC
The DNA here is from genome assembly GCA_001604185.1 of Clostridiales bacterium Firm_16. Classification (GTDB taxonomy): domain Bacteria; phylum Bacillota; class Clostridia; order Saccharofermentanales; family Saccharofermentanaceae; genus Scatonaster. The sequence continues at coordinate 22,146 of LVAV01000096.1, forward strand.
TGATCAATCTCAGATGCGATAAGAATGAACTCACATCGATCGACGTAAGTCAGAATCCGGAACTGGATTATCTGAACTGTGCCCGCAATCAGATCACGAGTATCAATTTCGGCGATATTACTAAGCTGACCCAGCTGCACTGTTTCGACAACCGCCTGACGGAACTGAGTCTTTCGAATCTTAAGATACTGAAGGAGTTCGATTGTGCGACCAATTCCATTGCATCTCTGGATCTTTCGAACCTTCCGGAACTGTATTTTGTTAACTGCGACAATAATCTGCTTACCAGTCTGAATATTACCAACGATACGAAACTAAAAACGATGACTTGTAAGTACAATCTTCTTAAATCTCTGCCGACGGGCAAGAGCACCTGTACGAGTATGACGACGTTTTTAAACTCTCCGCAGATGGATACGAGTGATTATCGGATCGCTCTGGACAGGAGGTTTTTCCCGGATGTAAAATTCGTTGAATGGCTGGCTAGTCAAAGACTCGATACAAACTCTGACGGATATCTTTCGGATGCGGAACTTAATGGTCTTTCAGAGATCGATGTCTCGGCCTCGGAAATCACGAGCCTTGATGGCATAAGATATTTCCCATCCTTACAATATCTTTTCTGCGAGTACACGGGTATCAAGGAGCTGGATCTGAGCGGATTTGCCAACCTGGAGAAAGTGAATGCCAGTTCCTCCGCCGTCGAGTCTCTGAATGTCAGTGGCTGCGTGAAACTGAAATACCTTCATTGCAGACATAACGCTTTAAAAGCTTTGGACCTCAGTAGCTGCCCGGCGCTCGTGGATGTGGATCTTTCAGATAACAAGATCACATCTTTGAAGGTAGAAGGACTTGAAAAACTTGAAACTTTTATGTGTGAGGAGAATGAACTCACAAGCCTGACTGTAAAGAATAATCCCAAACTGATTGCCCTGGATTGCAACAAAAACAAGCTTACATCTTTGCCAATCGAGAACTGTCCAAAACTTGCCAATGTCGAATGCATCTCCAACCAACTGACATCCTGCCCGGTTCTCGATGCTTCCGCTGCCAGAATGATAGACTGCTCTTCGAATCCGATCGAAACGCTGGATGTATCTGCGTATACGGGTCTTACGAGATTACTCTGTAGCAATACGCAGATAACCGAACTGGATCTGACAGGTCTTTCGGAATTGTATATCCTGGACTGCTCCAATACGAAACTTCAGGAACTGGACTGCTTTGATTGTGAGAAACTGCATTTCCTCACTTGCAACAACTGCAATCTCGTCCGCCTGAGTACATCCAATTGCCCAGACCTGTCGATCGTGAAGTGCCAGGAAAACTACCTTCCTCTCCCGCCGGTAGCACCGGACAGTTGTGTTGTCACGTTTGATCCGCAGAACGATGCATTATTTCCGAGAGAAAACTTCCGTGTATCTTCGGCGACGAATAATATGGTAACGCTCTCTTGGACGAAAGCATTTTTCGATGGAACCTGGTTCCGTTTCAAAATCTATCGCTCCGAAGATCCGGAGGGCGAGTTCGAGGAACTCGGAATGACAACTGAGTCCTATTTCGAGGACCGTCTGGTCGTTCCTGAGAAAACCTATTACTACAAGATGTGCTGCACCTACGAGAGAAGTGGCATTACGGCGACCGGTGAGTTTACGGATGTGGTACAGACGAAGACGAAGGCCAACACACCGACCCCGACCAACACTCCGACTCCTATCCCGAAGCCGGCTAAGCCTGCCAATGTGAAGGCAAAAGCCGAATCTTCCACCAGCATCAATGTATCCTGGAATGCAGTCGCCGATGCCACCGGATACCAGGTATGGAGAAGCACTTCCGCTAACGGAACTTTTAACTCGATCGGAACCTACACGACCACCAGCAAGCTGAGCACCGGCCTCACCGCCAATACGATGTACTACTACAAGGTCCGTGCGTATAGAGATGTGAATGGAAAAAAACTATATGGCGATTACAGTGCTGTAGTGAGTGCGGAGACTTTGTTAGCCAAACCTGCAGGTGTCAAGGCAGCATCCACATCCGGAACCAGTGTGACGGTTTCCTGGAATGCAGTTACCGGAGCCGCAGGCTATCAGGTATGGAGAAGCACCACCTCGACAGGTACTTTTAACGCAGTCGGATCGGTAACGACCACAAGCCGCGCCTGCACAGGCCTGACCACAGGTACCACCTATTACTTCAAGGTTCGTGCCTACAAAGAAGTGAATGGAAAGAAGATCTACGGCGATTACAGCGCAGTTGTCAACGCTGTTCCGAAGCTCGTAGCGCCTTCGAACGTGAAGGCTGTGCCGGAGACCGCGACAGGCATCAAGATCTCCTGGAGTGCAGTAAGCGGCGCAACAGGTTACCAGGTATGGAGAGCGACCTCCGCAACCGGAACTTTTACCGCAATTGGATCCGTGACCACCACGAACCGCGTCAGCACCGGCCTGAAAGCGGGAACGACCTACTACTACAAAGTACGCGCGTACAAAGAAGTCAACGGTACGAAAGTTTTTGGTGCATACAGCACGATTGTAAGCTCCATGCCGAAGCCGGCCGCACCGGCGGGCGTGAAAGCGACCGTTTCCTCCGCGACAAAGATAACGGTCAACTGGAACGCAGTTACCGGAGCGACAGGTTACGAAGTCTATCGCGCGACCGCTAAGGATGGCACGTATTCCAAGCTCGGAACAGTGACCACCACCAGCAGAGCGTGCCCGGGCCTGACCACCGGAACGACCTACTACTTCAAGATCCGCGCTTATGTCGAGATCAACGGAACCAAGTACTACGGCAACTACAGTTCCGTAGTCAGCGCGACACCGAAGAAGTAAAACCGCGAAGTTCTATACATTAGAAAGAAGAGGTGCTGTCTCCCCTCGGAGATAGCACCTCTTTTGCATGAGTCAATATCTCTTTACAATTGCCTGGCTCCATAAGATAATGAAAGTGTTTTTGAGGAGAACATTGAAGAATAGGAGGTTTATGATCGAATGAAAAATGTGAGAACAAAAGTAGCACGTGCAGGAGCGATGCTGCTGGCCGCGACGATGTGCGGCGCCTTTCTTCCCAAGCTTTTCGGAACCCCGCAACTGCGTGCGGACGGGTATGAGAAGACGGAGGAGAACACGACCCTGGGCGTAAGCGGCATCTCCGCACCAAAAAGACCGGAATCGAAGGATTCCCCGTGGACAGGAAGTTATGTGTGGTATGGTCACCATTACGATTACCCGCTGCTGTTCCGTGTCCTTGCACCGAAGACCACAAACTATGGCGGAGAAACGCTGTTCCTTGATTCGGACCAGACAATCAGCATGCCTGATTTCGCGTATGATAAGTATAAGCCATATTCGAACAGCTGGGCTCAAAGTGATATCCGTAGGATATTGAATGTCGTTTTCCTGGGAGATGAGTTCTTAACATCCCTGGAGGCCTCGGCAATCTCGCAAAGCGTGTTGGAAGGTGGAGCAGAACGCCCGGCAGGTACTTTTGTGGAACACATGTACGAACCAATCGTTGGCGTGAACGATAAGGTTTTTCTGCTCGATGCAAGTGAAGTTTCGGAACCGCTTTACGGATATACTACGCACCCGGGCGTTGAAACCGAATCGGATTGGTCATATGAGAATAAGGTTGTTGTCGGTGCGGCAAACCGCTATAAGCATAATAAATTGAAAAGCGGACGTGCGGTCACTTGGTGCCTGCGTTCCGCATCGAAAGCTTCGACAGCTGAAGTGGGCGTAGTTGATTTCGAAGGACAGTTCGAGAGCTATCAAGTTGCCCGTCCTAACGAATTTGCTCCGGCTTTCAACGTGGACTTGAACAAAATCCTTTTCTCGACCCAGGTCAAGGCACCGGACGAGACAGGCTATGAAGCAGAGTACAAGCTGACTTTGCTGGACAAGGATATCACGATTTCGCGTCCGAGTAATCTGTATATACGACGTTCCGGATCACTGTGCACGATTCCGTATGTCGTGAACGGTTCGAACCGTTCGAATGTGGATCAGGTATCGATCCTGATCACGGATAAGGACTATAACGCGGAGGGAGCCAAGATCCTGTACTACGATAAGCTGAACATAAACGGAAGCATCTTCAGCATGGCGACCGGTACTTTTGAGATGCCGGAATCCATTACCGGTGACTGGGGCAAAGATTTTCACGTGTACATGGTGGCAGAGGATCTCTATGGTGAGCGTGAGACCGATTACGCCAGCACGCCGAGCGAGATCTGCGATCCGACCCCGGTATACGACGTCCGCACTCCGATGACGACATGCGTAGCAAAAGCAGAGCTTCTGTATAATATGGCTGCTGTTGGCACGATCGGTGCTGCCGCCGGCACACAGAGCATGGATTACGATCTGGACAAAGACGGAAACTTCGATATTCATGTTGATAAAAGCGGCTCGCTGCCGGTGATCAGCAGACTGGAAAGCACGAACATCAAGGTCAAGTACGAGATGGATCTGACGAACAAGGGATTCAATATTTTTGGTATGTCATATGCCACCTTTATCCTGGGTGACTACGCTATCAGTGTTGACCAGGTTCCGGGTGGAATGGTGACCGCATCGAAAACGTCTGCTTTGGAGAACGAACTGATTACGGTTACGGTGTCGCCAGAACCAGGTTATAAGCTTGAAAAACTCTTGCTCCGTTTTGGTGATTTGGATATCGTTGACATCACCGCCGAAAAAGCCTTCAACATGCCGGATCAGGATGTCATCCTCACGCCTGTTTTTGTTCCGGATGTGGCAAAAGTTACCGGCGTGAAGGCAACCGCTGCTTCTATCTCGAAGATCAATCTTTCGTGGGATGAAGTTTTCAATGCTACAGGTTATGAAGTCTTCCGAAGCACTACCTCCGACGGTCCTTTTACTAAACTTGGTACAGTATCGACTAACAGTCGTTCCTGCCCGGGTCTTTCGGAGAATACGAAGTACTACTTCAGGGTCCGTGCTTACCAGGATGAGAACGATACAAGATACTACGGTCCGTATAGCGATGTCATCAGATGTGATACCTTGCTTCCGAAGCCGGCAGGCGTGAAGGCAGAAGAGTCTTCTGCTACCAGCGCCACGGTTTCCTGGAACGCAGTAAATGGTGCTGACGGATATCAGGTATGGAGAAGCACATCGTCTACGGGTACTTTTACCGCAGTAGGATCAGTTACTACGACCAGCAGAAAATGCACGGGTCTGACCACGGGTACAACCTATTACTTCAAGGTTCGTGCGTATAAAGAAGTGGACGGCAAGAAGGTCTATGGTACGTACAGTAGTGTCGTAAGCGTAACACCGAAGCCGGCGGCTCCTTCTAATGTGAAGGCCGTGTCTGCTTCTGCCACCAGCGTTAAGGTTTCCTGGAACACCGTAAGTGGTGCTACCGGATACCAGGTATTCCGATCCACCTCCGAGACAGGTTCTTTTACCGCGATCGGATCGGTAACCACAACCAGCCGTGACTGCCCGGGCCTGACCACAGGCACAACGTACTACTTCAAGGTGCGTGCGTATAAGGAAGTCAACGGTACGAAGGTCTACGGTGCATACAGCAGCGTTGTCAGCGCGGCACCGAAGCCGGCAGCTCCGACCAATGTGAAGGCTACCGTGTCTTCCGCCACCAAAGTGAAGGTGTCTTGGAGCGCGGTTTCCGGCGCAACAGGTTATGAAGTCTACCGCGCAACCTCTGCTAACGGAACCTATTCCAAGCTCGGAACGGTAACCACCACCAGCCGCGACTGCCCGGGCCTGACCACCGGTACAACGTACTACTTCAAGGTACGTGCCTATAAGGAAGTCAACGGCGTGAAGATCTACAGCGCATACAGCACAGTAGTCAGTGCCGTGCCGAAGGTGTAAGAGCCAGCCGCCGCCGCGGACGACGAACGCGCTGCGATTAAAGCGGTGCTGCGAGCGCCGATAAAGCTGAATCTAGGCACTGATACGAAGCCTCAAAGCGGGAAACTGCTTTGGGGCTTTGCTTGTTTACACATGGTTTCAAGATTCATATAATTGTATGTGTCGGACCATTAAGATATGGAAACAAAACGATTGGAGAACCTTATGTGTTTGCAGGATTTCGAGATTTTGAGCGGGGATAGTCTTGTTGCTGTATGGAGCAACAAGGAATTGACTGTGACTAACTCACAGTTGCTCCCTCAGTTTCTAAAAAGAGTGCAAAATGCCGATCTGTGGCTTGAAACCAGAGCGGTAGACTCACATCGCCCCAACTCACGGATGTTGAAGAAAGCTCTTCAAATGAAGGAACGTGATGATGTTGCTACGGTTATCCGAGCTAACGGAGCTACAATAACGGACAACTATTGGGTACGACCGATCGGGAGTAACCTGAAATACTCCCAAGTCTGTTTTAATGCAGAGTATTATCAGAGAAGGGTATCGAAATCCATTGCTGTATTAGCACTGTCAGGAAGTTCTCGTTCTTTTAACTATGTCGCCGACAATGAGACAGACCTCGTTGCAGAATTAACCAATATCGGTAGTTTTGAAAAGTGCTGGAAAAACATAGACGGGAAATGGTGGTTATTCAAAAGAGCTAATCGGCGCGAGGCTTTTTCCGAAGTATTCATTTCAAAACTTTGTAAGATCATGAGAATCGATTGTGCCGTCTATGAAAATGCTCAATCGGGTTATGTGAAAACTCTTGATTTTGCTGCGGGAAAGGTTAACTTTGAACCAGCCGTGGCTTTTATGGGAGAGAATGAGAATTACGAAGACATCGTATCTGAATTGCAGGTTCTTTGTCTATCTGCTATTCCGGACTTTGTAAGAATGGTTTTTCTTGATGCATTAGTCATGAATCCGGATAGACATACAGCTAATTTCGGGCTTTTGCGAAATAAAAAAACGGGTGAGTATATTTCGTTTGCACCTTGTTTTGACCACAATATGGCGCTTATCTCAAGAGGGTATCCTCGAGGAAAGGTGAAGGGGGATATGCTGATCCGAATGTTTAAGGAGCTGATTGCCGCACATCCGGAATACAAATCGTATATACCCGGATTCACGCGTGAAATGGCGGAGAAAGCGTTCGTACAGACAGGCATGAAAGCGCAGAAAGATACGGTAGTGAATTATCTTATGGATCGATATGAGATCATCATGGATCATCTGTAAGATTCCTGCCTAATTCTCTATTTCAACTGAATTAGCCGCAATATCGTCGTGCTATAATCGAGTCAGAAAAACACAACTTTGATATGCACGACGTGCAGGCGCGTCCCGCCTGTGAAAGGAGATAATATGATTTGTCCGAGATGTAAAGCTGACTCCTGCCAGCTGATCTCAGAGATGGAGACCAGCGGCAAGCCCTATTCCATCTGCAAAGGCCTCTGCGGCGGACTGACTTTCGGAAAGATCGGTTTGCTCTGTGGTTTCTGCGGTGAGGGCCAGACCACCAAAACCAAGAATTACTGGGTCTGCCACAATTGTGGTCATAAGTTTAAAGCATGAAACAGGAAACTTTGTCACGCTCCGATAAACGCTGGCTATTCTGGATGGAATTCTGTGCCAAATACGCAGGATGCCACCAGATGCCGGAGCGGAGTTTTTTCATAAAAGGATATCAATTTCCAATCTGCGCGCGATGCACCGGGATCCTCATCGGTTACATCGTCGCTTTGCTCGTGAATCCGTTTATCGTCATGCCATGGTGGATCCCCGCACTTATGGTTCCCATGGCTATCGACGGCACAGTGCAGCTCCTCACTAAATACGAATCCAATCAGTTTCTGCGCGTCACTACGGGGCTTCTGTTCGGGTACGCCGCGATATCTACTATTTTCACCTATACGCGCCTGATCATCGATTTCTGCATTCGCCGATGGGGGTGAGGGCGCGAGTTTTTCCGCAATTGACGATGAGGGTGAGGCGCGAGTCTCTCGAATCGACGATGAGGGGGTGATTGACGGCGGATTCTGCGACGCGGTCTGAAATAATCCACGTCGATTTACTTTCCTCTTGTAAGTTGCTCGATTTCGTAGTTAAATGAACTCATATTTATTTTGTTATTTCCCATGATATGAAGTGAACCAGTTTAGCGGAATCAGAAGTGCAGGTGATATTACGTGCACATGGTTTTGATTTGTGATGTATTTCGATTCTGCAGTGATTTGCAGGAGGAAAAAACCATGAACAGTTTACTTAGGGAATTGCAGCACAGGATCGCCAGGCTTAATCAGGCAAAAGAATTCTGTATGAAGCATCTGGATGGCGCGCCGGAGGGAAGGCTTCGGATAGACCTGGGCAGAGAGAAAACGCGCTATTACGTAAATACGACACCATCATCGTCATATCGATACATTCGTCAAGACGACCTGGAGTTGGTTCCGAAACTTGCTCAGAAGACGTATTGTGAGAAGGTGATTCGGAAGATCGAATCTGAAATTCGAGCCATCGAGAATCTCTGTTCTCTTCTTGAGAAGAACTCGGCCGAAGAGGTCTATTCTTCGCTGAGTCCGACGCGTCAAGCTCTGGTTAAACCGGCGCTTCTGGATGATGATCTTTATGTGCAGCGCTGGCTGGAAAAGAACAGCGAAAGCAATCCGTATCACCCGGAAGGGAAGACATATAGAACTCACCAGGGACAGATGGTTCGCAGTAAGACAGAACTGATGCAGGCTAATGTCTACGACGAACTCGGGATCCCTTACTTGTACGAGAGCAGGCTGGTTTTGAAAGACGGATCCGTGTTTTACCCGGACTTCACGACGCTTCATGTTCCCACTCGTACGACAATTTACCACGAACACATGGGGCTTCTCGATGATCCCGAATACAGAAGACAGGCTATGGTAAAGATCGATGCGTACAAACGGAGCGGGATTTTTGTCGGGAAAAACCTGATTCTGACTGCTGAGGCAAACGGCAGTCCCTTCGACCTGGAATTGTTCCGTTCCACGATTCGGGAGATATTCTGGTGCGACCTGCCGAGTTGACACGTGCATACGTTGTGTATATAAAGTGGTTCGCGGCTGGGGCGCATACGACGAGAGTTCATTCGAAGCACTTTTCGTCCTACGGTTTTTCCCAAAATGTAGGACGAATCGAGTGTTCAGAGCAAAACCATCGTATGATATCGGCGAGCGCGTAGGACGGATTACTGCCTAACCATAGAAACAGTCTGATAAAACCGCAAAAAACGTAGGACGGATTTGCAAATAGTGGGATTCCCGTCATATAGCGATGCGAACTTAGGCTGGCGCATACGACGAGAGTTCATTCGAAGCACTTTTCGTCCTACGGTTTTTCCCAAAATGTAGGACGAATCGAGTGTTCAGAGCGAAACCATCGTACGATTTCAGCGAGCGCGTAGGACGGATTGTTGCCTAACCATAGAAACAGTCTGATAAAACCGCAAAAACCGTAGGACGGTTTTGCAGATCGCGGGGCTCTCGTCGGATAGACGAGACGGCGGTTCGCACGCGCGTCAGAATTCACGCAAAATTCACCCCTCCTGCTTTCCCACTCAAAGCAAAATGACATATAATAGACAGTAGATTTGTTATGAGGCCGGGGCGCCGCAGAAGACGCGCAGACGCATCGGCATGGCGCGGGGCAGCACGAACGTTTCGCGCCGCAGAAGACACGCCGCGAGCGCGTGGCGCAGAAGGAGGGTACGCATGAAGACGTTGATCGTAGTGGATATGCAGAAGGACTTTATTGACGGTGCTTTGGGCACGAAGGAAGCGCAGAAGATCGTCACGAAAGTCAAGGCGAAGATCAAGAAATATGCACAGGCGGGGGACAACATCATTTTCACCCGCGACACCCACAAGAAGAATTATATGGAGACGCGGGAGGGCAAGTACCTTCCGGTGCCGCACTGCATCAAGGGCACGCCGGGATGGGAGATCCCCGAGGTCCTGATCAAAGCAGCCGGCGAGAAATATACCATCATCGACAAGGGTTCTTTCGGCTACGATAAGTGGGCAAAAACACTCAAGCCTCTTGCGCCGACGGAGTTCGAGATCGTGGGGCTCTGCACCGATATCTGCGTAGTCTCCAACGCCCTTGCCATCAAGGCCATCTATCCGGAGGCCGGCATCTCTGTAGACGCAGCCTGCTGCGCCGGCGTAACACCTGCCACCCATGACGCGGCGCTTTCCACCATGAAGTGCTGCCAGATCGACATCGCCCACGAGGGCAAAGAACCGTGGCGGGGGTGAGAGACATGAAACTGCAACCGATCATCGTCAGTCTTCTTGAGAACGACATGTACAAATTCAGCATGGGCCAGGCGATCTATCACCAGTTCCCGGCCTACAAGACCACCTGGACATTCAAGTGCAGAAACCAGGACGTGGTCTTCACGAAGGAAATGGTCCAGGAGATCCGCGACCAGATCCGGGCTTACTGCGAACTGACTTTCCAGGAAGACGAACTTCAGTACCTCGACAACATCCGCTGGATCAAGGGGTCCTACATCGACTTCCTGCGGCTCTGGCGCCCGCGATATGAAGACTTCTCCATCACGGAAGAAGGGGACTGCGGCCTGTCCATCGAGACCCGCGGCACCTGGCTTAACACCTCCATGTACGAGATCCCGACACTGGCCATCGTAAATGAAGTGTACTTCCGCATGAACTACGACTACACACAGCTCATCAGTTCTTTTCGCGAGAAATTAAGCGAAAAGATCGGCTGGCTCGAGAGCGGCCGTTATGACCTGTCGTCTTTCAGTGAATTCGGACTGCGACGCAGACTTTCCGCCGAGGCTCAGGATCTTGCGGTAAAAGAACTTGCAGCGGCGAAGCTGGCGCAAGGAAAGTTTGTGGGTACATCCAATGTGTATCTTGCGCGCAAATATGACCTGACGCCGGTGGGCACCATGGCGCATGAGTGGATCATGTGCGTTGGTCAGGGCGACCACAAACACAACCCCGCCTACTCCAACTGGTACTCCCTCGACGCCTGGGTAAAAGAGTACAGTGTTTTGAACGGAACCGCGCTGACCGACGCCATCACGACGGACTGTTTCCTGCGGGATTTCCAGCTTACGTACTCCACGCTTTTCTCCGGTGTCCGTCACGACTCCGGCGACCCCTTCGAGTGGGGTGAGAAGATGATCGCCCATTACGAGAGCCTGGGCATCGATCCTTCTACAAAAACTCTGCTGTTTTCTGACAGCCTGAATTTCGAGCGCGCCGACGCCCTCTGCAAACACTTCAAGGGCAGGACGAAAGTGGCTTTCGGAATCGGAACGTATATCTCCAACGACACCTGTGTGGCGCCGTTGAACATTGTTATGAAGACTACAATGTGTAACGGCCAGGACGTGGCGAAGATCTCCGACACGCCGGGCAAAGGCATGTGCAAGAATCCCGAGTACATCGAGTATCTCGAGCGTTGTATAGATTGGAGGATGAAGCACGAGTGAGCGGGGAGGCACCCGCGTGACGCAAGCCGCGGCCGAAGCGATGCGCGACGGACGCGTGGACGCACAAGGGCCGCGCCGCGAACCGCACCCGCGGAGCGGCGACGCACCAACGGGGCGCCCGCACAAAACAGCTTAGTAAAAAACAAATATATTAACTTTTCAAGGAGGATTGTTTCTATGGCAAAGGCGCTAAAGGACATTCAAGAACTGATCAGGAGCAAGGGCATCAAGATCGTGGATTTCAAGTTGACGGACATCGACGGAAGATGGCGTCATCTGGCGATCCCAGCAGAGAGGCTGACAGAAAGCACGATGGAGCATGGCATCGGTTTTGACGGAAGTAACTACGGTTACGCCCCGGTGGAGAACAGCGACATGGTTTTCATTCCGGTGCTGGATTCGGCGGTCATCGACCCCTACTGCGAAGTGCCGACGCTTTCCATGATCGGAGATGTCCGCGTCATCGCACTGCCGGAGAACAAACCTTTCGACCAGTACCCGAGAAACGTGGCGATCCGCGCCCTGGAGTACATGAAGGAACAGGGCATCGCGGACCAGATGATCATCGGACCCGAATACGAATTCTATCTTTTTGACAAGGTTCAGTACAACACCGATTACTACAACATGTTCACCAGCATCTACACGTCCCAGGCGGGCTACGCGGCGGGCGAGGTGGACAACAATAACGGCTATCAGGTGCAGCCCGGTGCCGGCTACCACAACTCCCTTCCGACGGACATCCGTAATGACGTGCGAAGCCGTATGTGTCTGGCCCTCGAGGACTGGGGCGTGAAGGTCAAGTACCATCACCCGGAGGTCGGCGGCAGTGGTCAGATGGAGATCGAGGTCGAGCTGGGCGACATGCTGGAACTGGCGGACGGAACCATGACTGCCAAGTACGTAATCAAGAACGAAGCCGTGCAGGAAGGCATCACCGCGACTTTCATGCCGAAGCCTCTGGCAGCCGAAGCAGGCAGCGGAATGCACGTACACATGCTTTTGCGTAAAGACGGCAAACCGATCTTCTATGACGAGAACGGGTACGCCCAGTTAAGCGAGCAGGCCCACTGGTTCATGGGTGGCCTTCTGACCCACGCCCGCGCCATCTGCGCCATCACGAACCCGTCGACCAACTCTTACAAGCGCCTGATCCCGGGCTTTGAGGCGCCGGTGACCATCGGCTACGCCATGAGTAACCGTAGCGCCGTCATCCGTATTCCTGCCTATGCAAAAACTCCGGACGCGAAGCGTTTCGAACTTCGTAATCCGGATGCTACGTGTAATCCGTACTACGCATATGCCGCGATCCTGATGGCCGGTCTGGACGGTATCAAGAACAAGATCGATCCACATGCTCACGGCTGGGGACCGTTCGACTGCAATCTTTATAATCTTCCGGAGGAGGAGAAGGCGAAACTTACAGGCCTTCCGGCAACTCTGGACGAGGCTATCGCGGCACTGGAGCAGGATCACGACTTCCTGACCGCCGGCGGTGTGTTCCCGGAGAGATTGCTGCAGCAGCTCATCGCCCGTAACCGCAAGGTGGCGGACAAGATCACTCGCCAGCCCCATCCGATGGAGTTCGCGATGTATTATGATTTATAATATTGTGCGGGGCGGGCCGCGTGGCCTTCGGGTCAGCGCTTCGCTCCGCACACGCGCCGTGCGCTAAGTGATTCGGTCACCCGGCCACGCCGCGCGAAACCTGCGTCCGGCAGGGGCTTCGGCCGCGCCGCGCGCAATCTATAACCGACAGGGGAGACTATGGAATACAACATCCTGATCATCGACGACGACCGTGATCTGCACTTCGTGATCGCAGACATGCTCGAAGGCTACGGATACAAAGTGACCAGTGCTTTTGACGCGGAAGAGGCCTTCGACCTCTTATCCAAGAGCGCTTTTCACCTGATCCTGCTGGACATCAATCTGCCGGACAGCGACGGCTTCGCTTTGTGCAAAGAACTGCGCAAAGTGTCCACGGTGCCGGTGATTTTTGCCAGTGCGCGCACGGCCGAGAACGACCGCATCAGCGGCTACGAGATCGGCGGCGACGACTACCTGCCGAAGCCGTATTCCATGAAAGAACTGCTTGTCCGCGTGCAGGCGCTTCTGCGTCGGACCTACGGTTTCTCCGAGGAGGAGAAGACCCTGGCCTTCGGAAATATCGTGGTAAATATCACGTCCCGTTCCGTGACCAAAAACGGCGTGCCCGTGAATCTTTCACTTCGTGAATTCGACCTTCTCGCTTTCTTGTGTGAGCACAAGAATCAGGCCATGCCGAAGGAAAAAATCTTGACCTCGGTGTGGGGGGCTTTCATGACTTCGGAGGCCTCGACCCTGACGGTGCATATCCGCTGGCTGCGGGAGAAACTGGAAGACGATCCCGCGGATCCGAAGTTCATCAAGACCGTGTACAAAGTCGGCTATATGCTGGAGGTGCCCGAGGATGCGTAAACGGGTGCTCGGCTTTTTCGTATTTATCCTCATCGTGGTGGTGGCGACGACGCTGATCACGTATTTTGCCACGGAGAAAAACGAGGGGGAGAACGCGCAGCTTCAGCTGGTGGAGATCAACGAGATCGAGAAACTGATGGAGGAAGGCGACTCCGCGAAGGCGTCGCAAAAACTCTCTGATTATTCGGATTCGATTCGCCGGAACATGGAGTCCGCCGAGAGAAATCCCTACATCCTGGTGGTGGGTGGAATCGCTGCGCTCCTCGTGATCGCGGCGGGAGTTTTTGTATATGCGACGGTGATCCGGCCGCTGAATAAGATCTCAAAATTCACGGCGGAGATCGCCCGAGGCAACACCGATATTCCGCTGGAGTACGACCGCGGCAGCGAGGTGGGCGAGTTCTCCTGGGCCTTCGACAGCATGCGCCACGAGCTGCGCAAGGCGCGGGCCGCGGAGAAAGAGGCTATTGAGAATAATAAGACTGTCATTGCCACGCTTTCCCACGACATCAAGACCCCGATCGCGTCCATTCGCGCGTACACCGAGGGCCTCGAAGCGAACCTCGACAGCTCGCCCGAGAAACGGGCCAAATATCTTCAGGTCATCATGCGCAAAAGCGACGAAGTCAGTAAGGTCACGGACGATCTGCTGCTTCATTCGCTGTCTGATATGAACCGCTTACAGGTCGAACTCCAGACACTCGACGTCAGAGTTTTTACCGAGTCCGCGGTAAAAGATCTGGACCCCGACGGGAAGGATGTTTCCTTTTCTGCGGCCGGGGCAGGCGGCGCCAGCGGCCTTGTGGGTGACGCCAGCGGCTCGGGCAACGCGACTCGGGCGGGTGCGGCTTGCATTGTTCGCGCCGACCCTGATCGTCTGCTGCAGTGCCTGGAAAATCTCGTGACCAACGCGCGGAAATACGCGGGCAGCCGCATCGAAGTGTATCTCGAACGCTCGGGTGCGCAGACTGGAAAAGTCGGCGACGACGCAGACGCGCGTGTTGGTGGCAATCAGGTGGCGATCTGCGTGAAGGACTTCGGAAAGGGAATCCCGGACGAGGACCTGCCGTTTATCTTCGACAAATTCTATCGCGGCCACAATCACGGCGGCCAGCCGGGCTCCGGCCTCGGCCTCTACATCGTAAAGTATCTCATGACCCAGATGAACGGCGACATTCTTCTGTCGAACCGGCCCGACGGCCTCCTGGCCAAGCTCGTGCTGCCAGTAGAAGAGTGACTTCGGTTTATTTTCTCGATTTGTTGTTTTGTGCTGAAGAATTGCGGTCAAATTTCGGTTTAAAACGAAAAAGTTTGTTTCTGAACCGAAATATTTAGGCCTGACTTCGGTTTATATTCTCACTTTTGAATTCCACGCCGAAAAAACGCATCAAAACTTCGGCGCAAATCGAAGAAGTTTGTTTCTAAACCGAAATGCGTTTCGACCGCAATCTGTGTGTGCCAAACCGCGCGTGTGTCATGTTATAATCAATCTGTACACGGGGGATTGATGTTTCTTTGAGGGGTGACAAAATGCCGAACCTTTGCAAAACTTGTGGACAGCCTTTGGAGCTGGATTCTTTCACCGGCCGCATGCTCTGCACCGCCTGCGGAAGTTCTTTTCGCAAAGAAGATTTTGACGATGTGGATCTGGCCGCGGCCGAACTCGAGGACGCGCCGTTGGAACCCGCGCCTGCCGAGGCGCCCGTACTTGCCGAAACAGCCGCATCGCCCGCGTTTGTGAGTGACGCAACGCTGGACGAGGAGCACTCGTTTGCAAGTGGCGAAGCGCCTGCTGAAATGTCCCGCGCGACTGTAGATCTGACCGACACCGCGCGTGAATATATCGAGAGCAATCTTTATGCCTGCGGGAACTGCGGCGGGACCTTCGCTTTCCATGGCGGGGAGGAACCGGCGGGGTGCGTGTACTGCGGAAGTAGTGACGTGGTGATGCAGAAGACCGTGAAGCAAGAGCGCCCGGAGTTTATCCTGCCTTTTCGGATTTCGAGAAACGAGGCGGCGCAGAAGATCAACGAGACTTTCGTGAATGTGCCTTTCGCGCCAAAAGAACTGAGAAAAGTGGCTGCGAGCAGTCTGCAGGGGCTGTATGTTCCGTACTGGATCGTGGACGCGAAGATCAGCGAGACCATGGTCATCAGATGGACAAGCAGCCAGGGCGGAAGCGCCTACCATCTCGGCGTCAGCGGTACGCTCGACCTCAAGAACTTCCCGATCGAAGCCAGCAAAGATCTGGCGGACTCCATCAGCGAAAAACTCGAGCCCTTCGACTTCGAAGACCTGAATCTTTTCGACGAGAAATACCTGGAAGGCTGTTATTCCACCGCCTCCGACATCACCTACGGAGACCTGGACGACCAGGCCAAGATCCGGACGAAGAAAGTTTTTGAACAACTGGCGCTGCAACAGTGTTCGTCATCGGAGAAGATCATCAAGAGTTCCTTCTGCAACACCGCAGTCGATCCGGACGTCAAGTATGCTTTGCTTCCTGTGTGGGTCGCGTCCTATGAATACGAAGGGGAGACCCATACGATCCTTCTTAATGGAACGACGGGGAGAAAAGTAGTTTGCGGACTCCCGATGAAGAGAAAATCCTTCGCCATGACAGTGGTCCTTGCAAGCATTCTTGCGTCGATCCTGGCATCGGGACTGGGATTTCTTCTTTGTAAAGTGTTCAATCTTCCGATCCTGTTTATGCTCGGCGTGACCGTGGCATTCTCATACTGTATGTATACTTTTACCGATGATTCATTCAGTAATTCGAGCGTATCCAAGCCTACGAGGATCGCGTTCTGCTCGATACTTGTTTTGCTTGTTCTTGTTGTAGGAATGGTGAAGGAAAAGGCCACGGTCTCGTCGATGTTTATACTTACTCCTATGCTGGGAGTCATCATGATGTACTACGGGATCCGTAAGATCAGAAAGCACATGTCCTATCAGAAACAGATGAAGGCAGCGAACCCGTTCGCTTTTATGAATAAGCGGAAGGAGAAATAATTATGGACTGGATAACGATCATATTGATCATCGTATGCGGAATATCCGTCGGTGTCGGCCTCGTTGTGACGATTTTCGGCAATAAACTGGAGAAATCAGAATACAGAAAGATCGAGGGAGACGCCGCTCCCCAGTATTCGGAGGGCCTGAACCTACATAAAAGAACTCTCCTGAATAGAGATGCCGATCCGCAGGATTTTCTCACACGGAACTTCGTGCCTCTGAAGAAAGATGCGATCTTCTCAGAACGCAACGAACAGGTAAAAAGACCGGAAATCAAAGAAGAGGATTATGAAGAATAATCCCGATATTTGAGGCAAAAACAGCATTCTAAACGCAGTTCTTACCAGCATAATCTGTAGAAATGTAAAATTCTCAATGGATTTTTTAATTGAGTTGTGATAAAATCTTTTACAGGTGTGTTGGTGTGGTACTGTAGCTTTTTGACGCATTCCCTTTTTAGACATCTTTGGTGCTGCAGCGTAGCAAAATCACCTCTTTTTTCTGAATGAAAGGAAGAAGGAGGTTTATTTTTGTGCGCCTTCATGCCGGATTGAACAGATTGAATCGTCCGGAGGGTAACCGATGAGTATTAACTTGCAAGAAGCACGCGAAGCATTAGGTGAGTTTGCAGACAGAAAGATCCGATTCCGGGATCAAGTGCGATTCCTGACCGGTGAGCGCAAAACGCTTATCGTCAACATGGAAACGCGTTTCAATATGTTCCTGTCCAACGAAGTACTGGACATTTTCCGCGGTGCGGAAAGTGAAGACTACACATATATCCAGCTGGCAGAAGCTGTCCATGAAGATGACCGGGACTATATCTGTGACGTGGTAAAAGAACTGGTGAATCATTATCTGGTGGAGGGAAGTGTGCCGCCCTTCGACAGTAAATGGGTAGAGATCACACTGGATATCACAGGCCGGTGCAATCTGCGCTGCAAGCACTGCTGCGTATCTGCCGGCGAGAGTATAAAGGGCGAGGATCTGTCCACGGAAGAACTGAAAAGTGTCCTCGACAAGATCATCGCATTCGATCCGAAGAAGATCTCACTTTCCGGCGGTGAACCGATGATCCGGAAAGATTTCGAGGAGATCGTCACATATATTCATGAGAGGTATTCCGGCCCGCTGGAACTGATGACCAACGGTACTCTCATCACAAGAGAGACAGCACAGTTTATCGGCAAAAACTTTGCGTCTGTCAGCGTCAGCCTGGACGGGGTCGATGAGGCCACGTGTTCCATCATACGCGGGGCGGGAACTTTTGACGCATGCATGAAGGGCATCCGTATCCTGAAGGAAGAAACATCCTGTGAACTTTCTATTTCCATGGTGGTGTGTCAGGAGAACGAGAAATATGTGAAAGATTTTCACGCTATGGTTCGTGAATTAGGCGCGCATCCGATTGCGCGTACGCTGTCTCCAAGTGAGCGTCTTTCCCGGAATGAGGACTCCATCCATTTTCCTATACCGGAGAAACCTCTTTCCGGGGAAGCACTCGCCAAATACCTGGAGGAGTATAAGGAACGGAAGATGCATAAGAAACCGCCGGAGACCTTCTCCTGTCAGGCGGCAAGAAGACAGTTCGAGATCGATTATGTCGGCGATATCTATCCTTGTCCGGCCTTGATGGACGATGAATTCCTGATGGGAAATATCCGCAGGATCGATGACTTCAGCAGATTCATCCTGGAGAAGGAATACGAGAACAGCGACGGCTACAAGAACTTCCGTAAATATCTGCCCTACGAGATCGAGCGCTGCAAAGACTGCAACAAAAACCTTCTGTGTGGTTCTTGTGTAGCCATGATGCGGGATGAGATGAAAATGGGCACGCTCTTCGATCACTGCGAAGAGAACAAGTGTATCTTCGACTTATACTGGGAGGACTGAAATTGTTTAATATCTGGGTGACCAATCGCTGCAATCTGAGATGTGATTATTGCTACGAGAAGAACATGAATACTTCTTGCAAAGATATCAGTTATGATGTCAAAGACCTGATATCTTTCATCGCGAAAAACAACGTCCGTGAAGACGTGAAAGTGAACTTTCACGGAGGTGAGCCACTGGTGCGCGCTGACCTGGTGAAAACCTTCACAGAAGCGATCCAGAAAGAATTCGAGGACAGTGTTTTTACGATCACGACGAACGGCACGATCCTGAACGAAGAGATCCTGCAGCTCTTCTATACGTATTTCTCGGAGATCACGATCAGTATCGACGGACCGAAGGAGATCCACGACCGGCATCGTCACGATGCCCATGGTCAGGGCAGCTTCGACAAGGTCATGCATACCATCGAAGAACTGAGAAAAAAAGACATCGACAACCTTCGTTTCCGCATGACATTTACGCCCGAGAATATCGGCTGTCTGGCGGATTCGATCATGACGCTTTACGATCTGGGGATCAAGGGTGTCGTTGCGATCCCGGACAGCTTCAGCCCGGATTGGAATGAAGCTCTTCTCGATGTGTATGTCGAGCAGGTCAAGAGGCTGAGAGCTTTTAAAGAAGAAAAGAAGGATGAGGATATCGAGATCCCGGGAGAGGGGCGACGCCCCAAGGGCCCGTGTCGTGGCGGTTTCGGGACCTATAACATCAACAGCGATGGCCGCATCTATCCATGTACTTATACCGTAGGAAATGAGAAATACTGCATCGGCGATGTTGCTTCGGGGATCGATCAGGAGAGACTGCAGGAACTGCAGAAGATGTATACCGATCCGATACCGAAGTGCGGCGACTGCACAGCGAAGAAGTATTGCGATTCCTACAGATGCCGTTTCGTAAACGAATGTATAAACGGCGATCCTTTCGCTCCGGTAGGAGCGATATGCGCATTTCTGAATGCGGATTTATTACGTTTGTAAAAGACAGCCCAACATGTCTTACAGGAATATCCAGGAGGTAGAACTATGGAAATTAAGAAAATCGAAAACAAAATCGCTTTGGAGAATCAGTTTGATGTTGAGCAGCAGGTTCAATGGTGTGATTGCGACTGTAACGTAAAGCATCCGAAGAAGAACAGCTCTCAGGTCGATTTCCTCTATGGTCTGAGATTCGGCAAGAGCCTGCTCGCTAATCCGACAGCTGCAAAGCAGAGAACAGCTAAGGATCTGTGCGATGCTCTCTTCGAGACATACTGCTATAGAACAGGTACAAAGAAGACCACTGGTTGGTGGTAATCTAACTTAACCGTCAATTTCGAGAAAACTTCTTTCCTCGTTTTCTTGAAAACCCCAATAGTATAAAATAAGCATGTTGGGCTGCTTTTGCAATTAGAAACGGAGCAAGGTAATGATAATTGGTGTGATCGACAGTGGAATAGACCGCGATTTTCTGGACCGTGGGACAACTATACTGTCTGATACCCGTTTTATCTATAAATGCTCGGAATCCAAGGTGTTGACTCAGAATGAATACAGTGTTTCAGACCTCCATGGAACACTGGTACTGAACACCGTGGAAAAGTATAAAGGAAATACGGAGAATCAGTATATCGTCTGCAATGTGTACGACGAGAACGGCGTGGCCCATGTGGAAGCAGTGCTTGCGGCGCTGCGTTATCTGGCCACTACCGAAGTGGAGATGATCGTCATCAGTTTGACGGTGAATCCCAAGTATAAAGATTCTTGTGGAAAAGAACTAGAGCAACTGCACCGGAAGGGTGTTCGGATCTTTGCCTCATTCAGTAATGAAGGGAAGCCGTCCGGACTTCTGGATAATCCATATGTGTATGGGATCGACAGACTTCCGGTGCAGGCCGCACAGAGATGGCAGATGAAGTGCGTGGGCCGGCAGATCTTCGCGGATGCCCGCCCCGAACTGATCTGCGTGGGGAACGGCCGTTGGGCGGTTTTCCACGGGACCAGTAAAGCCAACGCAATGGTGGCCGGACTGTACTGTGGATCCGGCAAGGTGAAGAGCCGGAAGAAACCGAAAGATGTGGTGGAAAAGACGGAATATCGTCCCGATGATGTAAGTCGTTCCAGATTGAGTAAGATCTATGATGAGATCCGCGAATGTTCCTGCGAAACGAATGAGATGGAGTACGATGAACTTCTGGATACCACCGAGTTGTCGGAGATCGTCTGCGACAAAAACGACATCGCGACCGTGCTTCGGCAGCTCGCGGAGAAGCATCACATCGATGTGGATTATGCCTCTTTGCCGGTAGAGATGTTTCAGGATCTGGCGGGGATTGCTTCGTTTATCGAGTATCACGAGAAGGTGGCCGCGGGAGTGGAGGTTCGTTCTTTCCGCTCAAGACTTCACAGCTTCGTCCACAGGTACCGGCTTAACACGGTGGTAAAGGAGTGCGTGAAGTATCTCCGATATAACCTGATCCAGATCTTTGTGGCATTGCTGTGTTCAGCATTTCTGTTTATTACTCCGATCATCGAGCAGCATATCGTTGACGATGGTATCGGAGATCGAAGTTTCAAACTGCTCTGCATCTGGGCAGGTATCCTGGTGGTGAATGCTGTTTTCCAGAAAGGCCTGGATGCGTTGAATTCTATCGTCGGCGTGCGGGTCGGAAACAAGATCGAGATGGATCTGCGCGGACGTCTGGTGGAGAGGATCGCATCGGTAAAAATCGATGGTTTTTCGGATAACGATTCGGGTAAACTGGACACGCTGATCAAGACGGATTTCATTGACTTCAAATCCATAGTATCTTCCGGTGTGCTCAGTATCGTGGTCTCTCTTTTCGAGTTGGTCTTCGCCACCGTCATGATGCTTCGCTATAACCTGCTGCTGGGTGCAGTCGTGTTCGTGGTCCAGGTGCTTTCGCTCTTCGTGATCTTCGGGCAGTTTGATACGCTGGAACGGAGCAATACATACCTGCGAGAGTGTGTCATCTCGCAGAACCGTGTGCTGAATGATATCATCATCAACATTCGCTGGATCCGGCTGATCGGCGCGAAGGAATACCTGATGAAACAGCTTCGCACCGCCATGCAGAATAAGAGTAAACAGATGGAGCGTACCACTTTCGTCAATATCAAGGTTTCTTCCTTCGATAATGTGATCTCCACCATAGGCAGTGCGATCATGTATCTCCTGGGCGGTTACCTGATCATCAAGGGGAATCTTACCATGGGTATGCTGATTGGTTTCATGCAGTATGCAGGAAAATTCGCCTCGCCGGTGTCCGGATTGATCTCCGAGTTTACTTCCTATAGAAGCAATATCGCTGCTATCTCGGATATCTGCGATTATCTGGAGACATCCGGTGCAAGATATATTCCGGATCAGGAAGCGGAGAGTCCTTCGGAAGTGAAATGTATTGAAGCGAAAAATCTCACCTTCGGCTACGAAGACGGTAAGAGAGTTTTTGACGAGGCAAATGCTTCCTTCTCGAAAGAATGCATCAACTACATCGTCGGGCCATCCGGTGCGGGTAAATCTACGCTGGCGCAGTTGATCGTGGGCGGATATCTTCCTCAGAGGGGAATGCTGCTGGTGGATGGAACGGATGCGAAAAAGATGGAGAACATCGAGTCGCTTATCACATATGCTCCACAGAAGCCGATCATTCTGAATGATTCTGTCTATAACAATCTGGCGCTGGGGGAGGAGATCGAGGAACAGGAGATCATCCGGGTCTGCAAGGCGTGCTGTATCCACGATGAGATCATGAACCTGCCCATGGGTTATGAGACGCAGATGGGTGAGGCCGGCGCGTTCTTCTCCGGTGGTGAAATGCAGCGCGTGGCTCTGGCGAGAGCGCTGCTTCGGAACAAGCCGATCCTGCTTCTGGATGAGTGCACATCTGCCCTGGACGAGAAGACGGAGATCGCTGTCCGTGACCAGATCGAGGACGAACTTCGAAAGAGGCTGACGATCATTATTACTCATAGCGAACAATTCATACTCCCAAAGAAATCCTGCGTGTTCTCGGTGCGGGATGGTAAAATATCATTAGAAAAACAAATGATAAACGAGTGAGGGAGGTTAAGGACTTCTTAATAAGTTTTCTTGGATAATGTGGACATGATCGCGGGAAACGGTCCGGGATCCGGCGGGCCCCGAAGCTAGATTCGAAAGGCCGGCGGGCCCGGCGGAGAACCTGCGAAAGAAGAAACACGACGATTAGAAAAAGGAGTTCTTGATAATGAAGAAATCGATCTTAAGTGCCAAAGACCTGTGCAAGAGTTTCGCTCATAACGGTGGTCAGGTACATGTACTGAATCATATTGATCTGGAAATCTATGAAGGGGATTTTACCGTAGTCATGGGTGCATCGGGCTCGGGCAAATCCACGTTGCTCTATGCACTTTCCGGTATGGACAAGGCAACCTCGGGGCAAGTGCTTTTCGATAATAAAGATCTGGTGAAAATGAAGGAAAAAGAACTGGCGAAGCTGAGAAGTCATGACTTCGGTTTTATCTTCCAGCAGATGCACCTGATCAGTAACCTGACGCTTTTCGAGAATGTGGCGGTGCCGGGTTATCTGAATCACGAGCGGCCGGTGCCGGAGGTGAAGGAACGGGCCAATCAGCTCCTGGAGAAGATGGGGATCGGCGATGTGAAGAGCCATCGTCCGTCGCAGGTATCCGGCGGTGAGCAGCAGAGATGCGCCATCGCAAGAGCGATCATCCATCTGCCGAAGTTGCTTTTCGCCGACGAGCCGACAGGCGCGCTGAACAGAAAGAACACGAAGGAAGTCCTGGACCTGATGACAGATCTGAACCGGGACGGGCAGAGTGTCCTGATGGTCACCCACGATCTGCGGGCGGCGCTGCGGGCCAACCGGCTGCTGTATCTCGAGGACGGCAACATTATCGGTGAACTGAGCCTTCCGCCTTACGATAAGGAAGAGGAGAAGAGCCGGGAGACCCAGGTCAACGCATGGCTTTCTTCCATGAAGTGGTAAGGAGGCGCGACTATGGATATCCTTACTTTACTTCGTGCCAATATCAGAAGAAAGAAGGGCACGTTTATCGGGGTCGCTTTCATGATGATCCTGGTGTCGATGCTTCTGATCGCCATCTACAGCGTGAAGGAGAACGTGAGCGAGAGCATTCGTGAAGCGTGCGTGGATGCCAATGCTGCCGATGTCATGATGAATATTCCCGTGGAGAGACTGCGGGAGGATGTGCTCGATGCGGTGAGAAATCACCCGATGGTAGATCATGTCGTGACCGGCGATGCGATCTTGATGCGAAAGCATGAACTTGGCGGCAAAGAATCTACCCAGTCATGGTTGGTCACGCCTTTGAATGAGAATGTGACCCATTTCTTCAACAAGGATTTCACGGCCTACGAAGACCAGGTGCGCCCCATCGGAGACGGGGAGATCTATTTGGAACAGGGCATCGAGACCGACACGGGCTGCAAAGTGGATGACGACCTGATCTTCAGCACCCGTGCGGGAGATTATTCACTCAAGATCAAGGGCTTCGTTGTCGAGCCGGTCTGCGGTTCCTCGATGGTGGGCTGGAAGACAGTCTATGTCTCCCAAGGAACCTTCGATCAGCTGGCGGCAGACATCGATGCGAATCCGAATCCGGATCTGGCCGGACGTGTTGCCGTCGTCTATGTCTATAAGAAGGCCGACTGCGCACTGGATGACGGTGCATTTTCACTTCAGCTCAACAAGGATACCGGTATCCAGAATTATTCCTACGCGTCCTCGACACTGTCGCAGATGAATTACTATACGAATCTTTTTTCCGATATTACCTGCTCCATTATGCTGGTTTTCGCCATCATACTGGCAGTCGTCGTTCTGATCATCACCGCTCATAATATATCGGTCACGATCGAGATGAGCTACACGGAACTGGGTATCTTGAAGGCGCACGGATTCAGCCAGGCCCGGATCCGGGTACTTTATGCCGGACAGTATATACTGGCGGAGATCCTGGGGTGCGTTATCGGAGTATTGCTGGCGATCCCTATGATCAGTCTTTTTGGCGGCATTTTCCAGCCCATCACCGGCATCATCGCGAAGAATGATATCGATTTTGTTTTTGGCATCCTGGTGCTGCTGGCGATCCTGGTGATCTCTACGCTGGTGCTTTTGCTGGCGACGAGAAAAGTGGGGAAGGTCTCACCGGTCAAGGCGCTGACAGGCGAGAAGAGTGATGTGCATTTCGACAATCTGTTGAATGCGCCTATCTCGGGAAAAGAACTTTCGCTGAGTCTTGCTTATCGTCAGTTTAGTTCGAAGAAGCGTCGGTATCTCGTAGCGATCTGTATCAGTGCGGTGCTGATGTTCTTCATGCTGACCGTAAATCTTATGGGCAGCAGCATGCAGTCCAAGTCGGCTCTGGAGGCGATGGGTGAAGTCGTCACGGAAGTGTCGGTCGGAGTATCAGACCGGAGTTTCACGGACGAAGAAATGGCGGAGATCCGTTCAATTGTTGAGGATAATGCCAAGTTGAACAAATCCTCCTTTGTGCGTCATGAGTATATCACTTTGGACGGAAACACACTCATGTGCGAATTCGTCACTGACCCGTCTTATATGAGCGTCTGTAGCGGACGTGCCCCGATCTATGATAACGAGATCGTCATCACCGAAATCCTGAAGAATGAGCTGGGTCTTAAGGTGGGCGATAAGGTGGAAGTGGCCAGACGCGATATCAAGGAAGAGTACATCGTGTGTGGAATATTCTGCCGCATCAACGATACCGGAAGGATCTTCGGCATGTCCTATGAAGGAGGAAAGAAGTTGAAGATCGCAGGTTTCTCCTGGTACGGTGCCAGCCTGGTCGAGCCGAAGGATTGCCATAAAGTCGGGGATGCGCTTCGCGCGAGATTCGGCGATGAGTTCATCTATAGCATCACAGAAGATATTGGTGATTCGCCGGACATGAAGTCCATCAGTTCCGCTGTGGACGTGATGCGGTATTCGATCTATGTTTTCTCTACGATCTTTGTGCTGGTGGTGGTTTCCATGATCTGCAGCAAGATCTTCGCCCAGGAGCGGAAAGATCTCGGTATCTATAAGGCCATCGGTTTTACTTCCGGGAAGCTCCGTCTGATGTTCGCCATCCGGTTCCTGATCGTGGGTATCCTCGGATCGGTCATCGGCTGTGTGTTCAGTATCCTGTTCTCCAGTAAAGCCGTGAACAAGATGCTCTACAGCATGGGTGTGACGAATTTTGTCTCTGAT
The DNA here is from genome assembly GCA_001604185.1 of Clostridiales bacterium Firm_16. Classification (GTDB taxonomy): domain Bacteria; phylum Bacillota; class Clostridia; order Saccharofermentanales; family Saccharofermentanaceae; genus Scatonaster. The sequence goes on from LVAV01000096.1 coordinate 48,160, forward strand.
TATCGGACCGATACGGTGCTGATCCCGCTGGTACTGCTTCTGATCGGATTCTTCCTCTTCGCCTACTTCGTCTCGCGCAAAGTCAAGCGCGTCCAGACGAGAGAACTCGTGGTGGAGTAAGCGGCCGCGGGGCGCGGGCGAACGGCGGCCCGGCCACCGCGCGAACTTCCGGCCCACGGCGCGTGTCGTCGGGTGCCGCGCAAACTTCCGGCCTCACGGCGCGTGACGCCGGGTGCCACGCAATTCGTCGGGGCCCGCGCACTCACCGGTGGCGGGCCGCACATAATGACAGATAACGCGCGACTTCGGGTACGCCCCGGGGCCGCGCTTTTCTTGCCGCGGTGCGAAGTGGCGCGGCAAGCCCCGCCGCATGGCGCCCACCCCCGGCACGCCAAATCGTGCTCAAAATATCAAGTGCTTTTCACGCCGTCTGCTATACTAAGATTAAGATCGATCTTGTAGAGAAGGAGGAGCGTATGAGCAAGCTTGACCTGCTGGCCGATGTTCTGGAATACATTGAGCAGCATATCACGGAAGACATTCACACCGAAGATATCGCCGGTGCCTGTTATTGTTCGCGCTCATCCCTCGAGAAGCTTTTCCGTTGCGTGTACCGCATTTCGGTCCGGGATTACCTGATCCGGAGGCGCATGACCCATGCGGGCAAAGCTCTTGTCGAGAGGCCGGAACTGAGTGTGCTGGACATCGCCGTCATGTACGGATACTCCAGCAACGAAGCCTTTACCCGTGCTTTTCGGCAGGTATGGAACCAACTGCCCTCTGATTACCGCACCAAAAAACGGTCGCCAGAGCTTTTCCCGAGGATGGAGGCATCCTTGGAGACAGGAGATGATCTTATGAGTACAACCAAATTCGACATCAGTAACCTTTATGATATGTTTCAGACCCGCCGCGACTGCTGGTTCGTCTGCGCGGACATCCGCAGCCTGATCCCCATCAACGAGATTTCCCGTAAGGCCGGGGACATGGCCATCGTGGAGTCGATGCAGCGGCTGTGTGACATTGCCGACGAGAACGACATCGTGTTCCGGATCGGCGGCGACGAGTTCGTGCTTCTGACGGACAGTCCCGACGAGGCCGCGGCCCGGGCTAAGATGGACCGGCTTCTGGCCCGAAACGGGGAGTGCATCCGTTTCGAGGATCGCGACATCCCGCTGAGCCTTTATGGCTGCATCGTCAAACTCGGTGCCAAGACCAAGTGTTACAGTGATCTGTTCCCGGCACTGGGCGGGGCCCTCCGAGATTGTAAAGTGGAAGCGTGAGTGAAGGGCGGCGTGGGACTAGCGCTGGTGCTCTATAGCCGCTCCTCGTGGATTTCGTGACCTGGCGTTCTGCGTGGTGTTCTGCATTTGCGTGATTATAGGACAGGACGCAGAACAATGCCCGGTTGTTCTGTGTGGTGTTCTGCATTTGCGAAAAAATAGGACGGAACGCAGAACAATGCCCGGTTGTTCTACGTGGTGTTCTGCATTTGAGTGAAAAATAGGACGGAACGCAGAACAATGCCCGGTTGTTCTACGCGGTGTTCTGCATTTGCGAAAAAATAGGACGGAACGCAGAACAATGCCCGGTTGTAGTTATGTCCGTATAATGGTGTAAATTCAAAAAAGAGATGAGCCACATCTCATCCTGTA
>LVAV01000097.1 GCA_001604185.1 Clostridiales bacterium Firm_16
GCGATGTAGTGGAAACATTTCTCCTGACTATCGGTGGAAACTTTTAGACTGACTCTAACAGGTAGAAACACGAACAACGTGATGCCGATCAACACTGACAGAACGCAAACCGTAATGAGAACCATGCACAATAAAAACGTCTGTTTTAGATTCTTCATGGTAAACGCGATGCTTTTTCCGACAAGTTCCAAGTACGGAATCTTTTGTGCCCGTAGGAGTAGGGGATACCGATACAATCCAGATATGAACAAAAGAAGGTCAAACCAAAAGCAGCATGCATAGAGAAACCGGACCGGATAGGATTGTTCTCCCGTAAAGATTATTCGTGCGGAAAAGCCGATCGCAACGACCAGTACGCAATCCATCAGTCCTGCAACGAGAGCTTTGGGAAAAGCTGGGGATTGTACAAACCTTCGAGATGCAGGCAAGAAACGTATGGTATTTCCTTGTATCGTTTCCGCCGCAAGCGACAGCGCGAATCCCCACGCTGCACCGACTGTCACGACAGGTAGTGCCAGTAGCAGGAAACATCCGCTAATTTTGAGCCACGAAAGAGGGTCTCGAAATACGATTCGCATCCATTTCTTCATGTTCTCTACGTATGATGTAGCCATATCATCCTTTGATGCCTGTCATGACAATTCCCTCGACTATGTATTTCTGGCAGAAAATATAAATGACGATCAGCGGAAGTGAAGCCGTCGAGAGCAGTACCATTACTTGGTTCCATGGAACCGCGGACACTGTAGCAGTATATATCTGCAACATCAAAGGCCATTTCTCCTTTGCAGGAAGCAACATCAGTGGTACCATGAACTGGCTATATACGGCATTGAATGTATTCAAAATCGCAATCGAGAATACCGGCAGTGACAAAGGAACGATGATTTTTGAGAATATGACAAAATTATTTGCTCCATCAATTCTTGCGGCATCCATCAATGCTTCGGGAATGGTATCGAAGAAATTCTTAAATAGGAATACCATCCACCCCCATGCAGAGAAAGCCAGTATGATCGACCAGAAACTATTGATTAGCCCCCAATCGTTCATCATAAGAAACGTGGGTATGATCGTTGCTTGATTGCTGATCATCATGGTCCCTATAAAAAACAGCAACAGCCCTTCCGAATGTTTGATTTTCAATTTTGAAAGACCGAATGCGCACAACGAACTAATGGTAATCTGGACAAGAATGGTGCCTCCGCAGATAATCATCGTATTTTTGATATTGTTCCACAAGTGGAAGTTCCTGAAGGTGTCAGCAATATTGCCCCAAAGGAAGTGTTGCGGAAACAGTGATGGCGGGAAAGACATCACCTCAAGTTTATCTTTGAACATTCCGAAAAACATCCATAAATGTGGGAGTATCTGAAATGGGATAGAAATGACGAGAATGGCTACGATTCCATAATAAATGCGTTTCCCTTGTCCCTGTTTCCTTTCCGAGTCCTGAATAATCGCCATGTTGGTTCTCCTATAAATTCGATCGCTTCTGGAGTTTCATTTGCACAAGAGTAAGAAGGAAGACAATGATGAACGCTATGGTAGTAATTGTGATCGCATAGCTGTATTCGCCTCCTGTGTACGCTTTATCAAAAGCATACAGGACAAGCGTCTCTGTGGCTTTTGCAGGTCCACCTCCTGTCATTATCTTCGGTTCGTCGAATAGATTGAATATTGCAATCGTATTAGTGATCAACAGCATGGAAATCGTAGGACGGATAGTCGGAAGCGTCAATTTAAAAAGTTTTGACCAGAACCCGGCACCATCAATCTGTGCCGACTCGTACATTTCTTGGGATACATTGTTCAGACTTGCTAAATAAATGATGAAATCCATTCCTGCGGACAGACCGGCATAGATGAACAGATATGGGAACCTCATACACCATTTTACCAGAGTCGTAGAATTCAGCCAGAGTTGATGCGGAAGCCCCGCTTGACCCATGATGTAGTTCGCAAGACCATAGTCAGGTTGCCAGATATATTTCCACAGGACCGTAACTACGACTGACGGGAGAATCGCAGGTATGTAGTACAGCGTCCTAACTATGCCCTTGTGTTTCTTGATTTCATTGACCATGATCGCAAGTACCAGCGGAACCCAAAAATTCAAGACAAGCATGATGAGCCAGAACTCGAAGTTGTTTTTCAGTGCATTTAGTACGTACGGATCCTTGAACGCTCTGATATAGTTGTTCAGGCCAATAAAAATCCCAGGCGGGTTCATGATCTGATAACGGAAAAAACTTACTGCGATTCCCATGATGATCGGATAATATTTGAACATAATGAACGCCACCAAGGCCGGCAGGATGAACAGCCAACCTGAGTTCCATTTCTTTTTTTTCATGTAGAGTGTCCTGATACTGAGATTCTTGATTCACATGGAGATATTTCCGGGCAAAAGTCCTGCCCGGAAATCAACCGGTCGAGAACTGTCTATTTTTTGAAGGTTTCAGGATATTGCTGGTAAGCTTCGTTAGCAGCTTGGTTCAGTAATGTCCGGACTTCATCACGGGTAATCTTTTCAGTGAGCAAGATTTTTTGGAGAACCGGAGCTAGAATATTCTTCAAGTTGTTCCAGTTCGGACACCAGGGCTCCATCCGAGCCGTATCGGAAATCACGGCGAATTCTTCAGCCCAGCTTTCCGGCCAGCTTGTCGCCATGGAGAATTTCTGGTTGACCAGATCCGTGCGAGGAGGAATCCTGTTGTTGATGCCCCCGATGGAATTTTCGTATTCCCATTTCTTGATTTGGAATGCTTCGTCATAGTCGAACAGCTGAACGAAATTCCATGCAGCTTCAAGTTCCGCCTTCGTCGCAGTAGGGCTGAAAACCCATGCATTGCCTCCGGCAATGGACACCTGTTCATGATCAGCATCTTTTGCTGGAATCGGGATGATTCCAAATGTGTCTTGAGGAATGCCATATTTTTGTTCTGCTTCACTTGCATAATGATCCATCCGACCGAATGCAAAAACGCCACGTCCGGAATGCATATCATCACGTAAATCATTCCATGATTTCAAGACATCTTTCTGCGTCATATGATATTTCCAGATCATGTCATGCCATAACATTGCGGCATCAACTCCAGGATCTTCGGTGAATCCGATGCGATACGTTCCATCACCATTCGGTATGACCATCTCTCCTCCGGCGGACCATACCCAAGGTGTGAACGGCCACGCATTCCATTCCATCCCTACTAGCAGGTACCCGAAGCGAGGAACATTCAAATCCGTTACTTTCTGGCCAAGAGAGGTGAATTCATCCCATGTCTTCGGCAAAGCATTGACATCTCCACCTCCCGCCTTGAGCGCGGTTTTATTATAGACAGTACCTGCGAGATAGATATAATCCATGACCCCATACCATTTACCGTTGTACTGCAAAGCCTCGTCCATGGCTGAATTCACTTTTCCTTGTTTCTTCAGATCCCAATTGTTGACGAACTCAGAGATGTCGGCGATCATACCGTTCGCTGCTCTCGACTGGACATCGACATACGGAAGCAGGTTCGTGACTGTAGGAGCTTCTCCTGCCATGAGCGCTTTGTCGTACTGTTGTCGATAATCGGTTCCTGCTGGTGAGAATACGCTGACAATCTCAACGTCAGGATATCTTCTCTTGAACTCGTTGACACAGTAGGTCCATGATTGTTTCTCTACTTCGCTGTAGTTCTCAAGGGGACCCCATACGGTGATTTTGACTTTTTCTTTCGCTAGCTCCATCTCTTTGGAGCCGTTGGCGAACAGGAAACCTGTGCTGGCTAACAATACGATCAATACTGTTACAAACCGTACCTTTTTCATATACTCTCCTTTTGGCGGTATCGATGCTTCCGTTTGCAAGGATACACACTAACTATAGCCTAGCAGAGGATATTCATATTCTAAACCAGCAAAATTCTACAATACCCCCTACGAAATCTCACGTCAGTTCCAATTTCCCGTATGCTGAAGGGGTCGCTCCGACGAATTCCTTGAACACTTTCGTAAAGTATTCAGGATTCTTGTATCCCACCATGTCCCCGACCTCGTATACTTTGTATTTCCCGCTATCAATCAATTCCTTTGCTTTCTGAATACGCATCTTCGCCAAATAATGGGAGAAACTTACCCCCATCGATTTTGCAAAAAGGGACGAAAGATAGTTCGGAGTAAGTTTCAGACGGTCTGCGATCTCCGAGAGAGTGATGCCTTCCATATAATGGTCTCGCGTAAAAGCAATCATCTTGTGGATGACTTGATAATTCTTTGCCAGTTCTTTTTTCTGAATTGTTTCCATAAGATCCTGAAAGTATTCGGAGACGTGAATCTGGGCTTCCTGGATCGTACTATGTTTTTGAATTACGAAAGAGAATTGGGAATAGTCGTATTCTATTCCGTGCTGAAGAAGTGAAACAGTCGTCGATCCAATCAATTCGGCGAGCAATGGTGTCAAGTAAACATCTTGGGGTGGAGGTAATTTGAAGATACGGTTGAAAAACGTATCGAGTAACTGCTTGGCGAGCGATACGTTCCCTATCAAAATGGCGTCGATGAACTGATCTTTATCGAATCCCCATGAAAACGAAGATTCTTTGGCATCCGATTCTATTCTATCGAATTGAATCACCTGGTTTCCGGAACTCTCTCTGATACAGCTTCTCGCTTGTTGATATGCGCTGTGGATTTCATCGAATGCAGAGACGTTGTCACTGATTCCGATTCGGACTGACAAGTTCAAATTGTCTATCTTATTACAGAAATCAAGGATACGGGTGCAGTTTTGCGTAAGTTGATCCGTTTCCGATGCTCTGTCTTGTGTTGCACAGAGGAAATATGCCGTATTGCTCTTGAATCCAGGAGAATACACTTTTCCAGGGAGCGAAGAAAAAATGAACTGGTTGATCCGGTATATGGTATAGAGTTGTTGTTCGATTTCAAATGGAGAGAATACATCCTGGGTGTTGTCAAGGTGTATCCCGATAACACGGTACAGTTTGCCGGTAAGCCCGGAAGAAAAAAACTGGTCTTTTTGGGAAAAGTCCTCATACGTCAGAATTCTGCCTGCAAGGAGATCATTGAGAAACGGAAAGAACAACTGTTGCTTGCTTTTTTCAAAATCATTCTTCAATTGTGTGAGTTCCCGGATTTTTTTTCTTTCCTCATTGATTTTGGAACAGATCATTTCCAAGGGAGCGGTGAAATCTTCTGGAAGCGAAGGTTTTAAGATATAGTCGCAAACTCCATAGCTCAGCGCTTTCTTTGCATAATCGAAGTCATCATATCCAGTATAGATGAGAAAGTATGGATGGCTGCTCATCCGATAGAGCTGTTCAATCATGGAGATTCCATCAAGGCGCGGCATGGAAATATCGGTCAAGATGCAGTCAGGTTTCAAAGTGATCGCTTTTTCCAGTCCCTCTTGCCCGTCATAAGCTTCTCCTATGATATCGATATTGAAGTCATCCCAATGGACATGCCGTTTTAGGGCTGTGATCACGTATTCTTCATCATCGACCAATAACATACGGATTCTTTCTACCATTTGTTTCATTTCCTGTTGATTCGTATTTCGAAATGGATATGCAGTCCTTGCGATGAAGCAATTTTTGTCAGTCCTGAGAATGCTTCGGTTGTGACGGTGGAGCGGATACGATCATTAATGTTTTTCAAACCGCTTTTCGCTGACGGTACTGTCGATGTCAATGCGGCCGTGAATTCTTCTTCAGACATCCCCTTGCCGTTATCGATGACATCGAAGCAAAGCCAATCATTTCGCTGCGTAATGCAGATATTGATACGGCCGCCCGAAACATGCTTTCCGAATCCATGCATTATTGAATTCTCGACAAGCGGTTGTAGAATGAATTGTGGGATCTGGATATTGTATAGCGAGTATTCTGCCGAAATATCATAATCGAACGACCTGTCGTATCTTGCTTGAAATATCTCCAGATATGTCCGGACATGATCGATTTCCGCTTTCAGCGGACAAGTCAGGTCGCTGTCGGAAAGACTGATTCTCATGAACCGGCTGAGATTCGTCAACATTCTGGATATTTCTGGCACCTGTTCATCCTGTGCCTTCCAATTGATATAATCTAAGCAATTGTACATGAAGTGAGGATTGATCTGTGCTCGTAATGCATTGATTTCCAGTCGCTTTTGATTCTCCATGGAAAGTCGGAGTTGTTCGATGAGTTCTGTGATATGTTGCGTCATGTCATGATAGCTCCGATAAAGTTTTTTGATTTCATTGTGCATGTTTTGCATTTCGCCCGGTATGGAGACCATTTCTAGCGGTTTATCGGAAGACATTGCCGACGATAGAGTGATGATTGGCTTAGTAAGCTTTTTTGTTATGATAAAAATCAATACGGATGAAAGCACGATTGCAAGCAATGTCAGAACCCCAAAAGTTATGAGCACTGGTGTGAAATGGAAGACGTCTTCCAGCGGTATCATTTCTACGACTTGCAATCTGGATTTGCTTGGTCTGCTGTAAATAAGTATATACGGTTTTTTCCCGTTACGGATGAGCGGTGGGTTTTTGTCGCTGGTTGTTCCAAACTGAGGAAATGCCGAGGCTGCGTGAGTACCTATCAGCGAGGAATCTGGATGAATCACTACGACAGAGTGCTCATCAAGGGCGAACATAATGGAGTTCGGAGAAGCGAGCGAACGTTCCATGCACTGGGAATAAACGTGCTTTGCGGCGATTTCCAAGGAAATGTATCCAATTGTCTCGTTCGTTTCGTCCAGAATTCTGACGAGTGAAAGGGAATTGAAGACCACGTTTCCACGTACGATTGATTTGGGGGAGTTGATAATGATTCCCCGATTGTTGCCGAGTTGCTCCCTCCATCCGTTCTGTTCAAGGAAAGCTAACGAACTGACCCCGATCGTTCCTGTGTTGATTTCCTTCGCATTATCCAGATAGATGCTGATTCCTACGATTTCCGGTCTGTTCATCCAAAGTTGCGTCAAATACGACTTGATCGAGTTCTTGTAAGGAATCTGGTCTACAGGATTTTCCGGAAATTGCCTCAAGAGTTGCCGCAACTGGGCATCTCCTGCAATATAGAATGAAATCGAAGTGACAAGATCATTCAACGAGTCGATATTCGTAACCGCTTCGTCTACCAGTTTAAGATTTGTGTCGTATACCGACTTGATCAACGTTCTTCGGACTGATACGGTGAAGAGAAGGGCGAAAACGGTGGTAATGATTGCAAACAGAGTTCCGAACGACACGACAATGACGGTGGAGACCGATCTGTTGTACCACCATTGCTGAAATTTTATTCTCTCCCTTCTCATGAAACGAATCCTTCGAGTTTTCATTTTACTATAGAATCGCCATGTTCGCATTATTCCTAATAAAATCTTTCAACAGTTTCGCTCTGATATTGAATGGGCATTCTGCCAGAACGGTGTTGCAATATCCGATAGCCTGCTTTGTTTCATGCGATGCGGCATGGCAGAGTGCGAGAAGTAATCCGTAATGTTGGCGCTGCGACTGTCCTGGATCTTCTATGAACGATTCAAAGAATGGAGTCGCTGAAAAAAAACCTTCGAGGGGTTGCTGGATGCGGCTGTCATATTGAGCATGAATGTCTTGGAGATCTGTTTCGGTCGACATTCCCATTGCCCGACGGGAAAGCGCCTTCCATATCGGGAACGACGGAAGGTACATAATGGTGAAATAATTGATCGGAAATGAATCAACTTCAATGAAGAATTGTCTGCCCGAACCGCATTGCATCTGTTCTTGACAAATTCCAGACAGATATAGGTATGGAGTTTTCATCACTTCATGCCAAATCCCCCCTCCGAGACACTCGGGAATGTCATTGTTTTCTGCAAGTCTGGCTATTGCGGTTTCCCAATCCTGTTTCATCATGGCATGGCATGCCATACCGAGATTTGCAAGAAAATACTCGTTGGCTACGGCATGCTCCCCACCCTCACAGGGGATGAACCGATGGGAAATCAATAGTTCCTTCGCTGTTTCAAATCTCCCTGCTTGATTGTAGGCATGGACGCCGAGCAAGAAAATATCATCCCGTGTAGTTGCCGCGATTCCAAGCTGTTCCCACACCTTGATGCGATCCTCAGGCATAATCCCTTGCAGTTCCATCAAACGGAGATATTCGTACCAGAGTTGCAAATGTTTTGGAGATTTCTCGATCGCTTGACGCATTAGTTCTTGAACCGTCATGTCCATATGGTCTTGAGAGAATCTCCCCACAGCGCGATTTCGCAAAGCTTGGATGCTTTCTCCGGCTAGCTCCCATGCTTCAAGAGCAGCAGAATGGTTTCGGGTCGTTCCATAGAGGATGTCTCCAAGAAACAGATACGCTTTCTCGTTCTTATTGTCACTTCGGGTCTTGATGGCCTGATGCAACGCCTGAAGTTCCCATTTTCGAGACGGAAAGACGTATGTTTCAGGAATCGTTTCTGCGGCATCATACTCTTCAGTGTTCGCCGTAATGTATGCGTGGAGATAAACTTGCATCGGATTCGAGAATCCAGGGGCGCATAATATTTTCGCCGCTTCCTCTTTCATTCCCGCATCTAGATAGTCGGTTGCGATATCCAAGGCTGTTTGTATGGCATCGCTTTTTTGGATTGCTTGCGGAATCTGTATCCCCAGTAATTCCGCCTCATTCCTTGCATAGAAGTCCAAAACGTCTTCTTTGAGCAATGATTGTGCAAGTTCCTTTGCTTGTCCCTGTTTCCCCAACAACCTCAGCACACTTATTTCCAGTTGTTTGCATTTTTGGTTGTAGCCTCCATATTTCTGTCCTTCGCGCAAAAGCCTGAGCGCCTCTGTGAATGATCCTCTAATGCATGCAATCTGCGCAAGGATGGTTGATGCGATGGATATTCCGCCTCTGATCCATAAGACAGAATGGAGCAAATCATCAGCTTCTTGGAGTTTTCCCTGCTCCTTGAGCGAAAGCCCAAGATAGTATGATATCCATGGAGACGATGGATGGGAATTGAGTGCAGTTTCCGTCGCATGTGCCGGACGGAGAATCTGTTCAGCTTCTGAAAACCTTAGTTTCGACAGATAGTACCATCCTAGTCCCAGTCGACAACCTATATGGGATGGGTCAAGCTCGAGTCCACGTTTCCAAAATAATTCCGACTCTATGATCGGATCACGATACTGTGCCACATGCATGCCAGATATGAAGCATTGTTGCGCGGAAGTCAATTCATGAGGTTTCCGATAATCCTGAATCGGAGGAGGTACAGTATGTTCTTGTGGCGCTTGTGGACATTCATATCGGAGCAATTCGACACCATTAGAATGGAATTCAATGCGGGAATATCCTTCAAGGCCGGGAATCGTGACAAATACAGGCTGAGAAACTTCAAGTGTCGTCTTTGCCGTAAATTGCAACGAATTCCCTTTGAAGACCAGAATGTCGACATTCCTATGACTTCTGACCGGATGGATGCCAATCCGATCCTTCTCGACCGAAATCGCCATTTGTTCGTTCGCTTGTTTTACTTCGCCGATCTCTTTGATTGGGAACCAGCTTTGGGAGAACTCCTTGACTTCAAACGGTTCAAGCCAGGCGAAATCAGGTTGATTATTGGAAAAAGAGCCTGCCATCAGTTCTGCGTATGGACCATCTTGATCTGTCAGCGCATGTTCCCACGTTTTTTCAAGTCTCCGGTATCCCCATGTGAACAGTTTTCGTCCTACTGCGGTGTGGTGCGAAGCATAATGGACGACCCCCGCCTGTTTCCCTTCATCATACCCACCGAAGAAATCGAATCTCGAAGGACCACAAAAGTATGAAGTAGCTTGTCTTGTATTCTTATGGAATCTGATATCTACTCCTCCTCGATTGTCCTGTGTATTGAAGTATTCATCCATGATCGGATATCCACCTGTAGCTTTTTGGTAGTGGAACTGTACATAGGTTACGTCCGGTGGAAAGAAAATTCGGTACTGCTCGTTGACCGGGACGGCGGTGTTTTCCCACCAAAGGAACGAGCGGTGCAGATTTGTTCGATTAAAAAGACGGATCTTGGTTTCGAAGATGGCGGCATCAGGCGCAAGATGAATGCCTACCATTCCTTTCATTCTGTCCAGAGGTTCATGTTCACTCATCCATACGGTCACTGACCCATCGGGATTATGTTCTATCGATGTGTCGACGGGAAGGAACGTGGATGGACGATGGTGGACCGGCCAGTTGAATTCAATTCCACCTGATATCCAAAGGCCGAGCATCCCGATCAACGCAGGCTTGATTACATGCTGGCGATAAAAAAAGTCATATCCATTGGTCTTGTCTCGTGCCGTAAATATTCTCCCTCCGATTTCCGGCAGTATTTCCAGATACAGATAGTCGTTTTCCAAGATGATGACATCGTATTTTTTGTCTTCAAGCTGATCCTGTTTTATTTGATTGACAATGGGGTTCGGATATGGGTTCCCGCTGGATCGTTGATGGACGCGATTCTCTGCAAACATCGGCAACGTCTCATACTGTGCCGGGGTATATGTCGGAATGGTAATCTTGTTCATTGCAACATGGACAGGTTTCATCTTTTGCTCCTTTTTTTCATATGATACAAGGACCTTCAGGATGAAACTACCGTGAAAAATCTTCGATTTACCCTGATAAATTCACAATGGACACGCTTAGCTTTCTGACACTGGTCAGGAGATGTATCGAACAAGGAGGCGGATCAGGTCTTCCCGTTTCGGAAGTCTAGCGATTCCCAGCATTCTTTTGATTCGATACTTTACTGTATTTTCACTGATTCCCAATCCTTCCGCAAGCTCCCCATATCGACGATTCTCCATCAATCCTTTGAAGATGTCGAGATCGATCGGTAGCATGTTTGCGAACAAACGTTCCAAAGCGATCAAGTCCAGAATCGTCTGATCCTGATAGAATTCTTCAGTCTGTGGGGCGAGATAGGGTGATTGAATCGTGTTATTTTGGGTTCGCTGACCTGCTTTGTGTGGGATAGAGTCCGTTGTCTCGCTGGGGACCAACGAGGCTGTGATCGTACCGGAAAGTGTCTCAAAGCCTGGGTTGCGGGCAAGAAATTGCGCGATCTTTACGACATGCCTGCCCACATCTTGATACTCGACTTGAATCGAGGATATTCGAGGATGTGTGTATTCCAACAAAGTGCTTTTACCAAATGTCACCATCCAGATTTTTTTCGGAATGATATCTCCCGATTTCTGGAGTGATTTCAGCAGTGCTATCGCCACCAAATCATTGCAACAGATTACCGAGTCACTGTCTGAAAACTTTGTCAGAAACTGCTCGCAACTATCCGATAGCGAAGCCTCCTGTTTGCTGACCACCCCGTTTTGAAAAGCCGACCGGAAAGCGTTTGCTTTCAGCAAGTCTGTGGAAGAATCCGGGTTGACAAGGAATAAGACGGTCCTTGTCCTTCTGTTTTGGATAAAATACTCCGCAAGCAATCGCATCGCTTGATAATAATCGATATGTATTTCGCAGAATGGTCCTGCATCAGCATAGCCGTCCGGATTGATAAAGATACTGAGTATGTTCTGTCTCCGCATCCTCCCAGCCATTTCCCTCAACCATATAGGAGACGATCCCAATAACACACAGAACGCTTGATTCCCTTGCAGGTTCTTCTCATCGACTGAAGATGAACGGGTATCCAATACGGTCAATGATATCGCATTGCGATTCGCTTCATGTCGTAGTCCCGACAAATATTCTGCACACCAATGAGATTCTTGATACAACGGTTCTGTCACTACATAGATTTCCATCGGTCACCATTATAGCATACGCAAGTTTCGCGGAAAGTACAAAAAATCTACGGTTTTTTACAGTTTTTCTTGTCTTGTAGGATAGTAACGACGATCGTATAGTTTCGCCTAGAATGACAAAGGAGGAGATCGAACATGTCCGATAAAGCAATTCAAGCGCAATTCCTTGAAGAAAAAATCCCGACATATCTTACGGGAGAACCAATGAAACTCCCATTCTTTTTCGAAAAGAAACCCTACCAGGGGGCGTGTGGGAAACTCTATCCATTACAATTCAACGACACCTTGACCGGGGAAAAAATTGATAAGGTATATCAGGTAGGAATACTTGAGAATCAATACATTCGTATCGAAGTGATGCCGGAGATTGGAGGAAAGATCAGTAGAGGGTATGATAAGATCGGAAAGTATGATTTTATGTATCATAATTCCGTAGTGAAACCTGCCTTGATCGGGTTAGCTGGACCATGGGTGAGCGGTGGCATCGAATTCAATTGGCCGCAACATCATCGGCCGACGACTTTTCAACCTTTAGCAGCGACACTAGAAAATAATTCCGATGACTCGGCGACAATCTGGATGGGAGAAGTCGATCCTCTGCTTCGGATGAAAGGTATGGCAGGAATTACACTTGAACCAGGAAGATCATACTGTAAGGTGAAAGTCCGACTATACAACAGGACCGATATCCGCCAGCCTATGATGTGGTGGGCGAATCTTGCAGTTCCTGTGAACAACGATTATCAGATCATATTTCCCCCGGATGTCGAGTATGTCAATGATCATGACAGACGGGCTGTGGTTGGATGGCCGATCGCGAAAGGGATATATAATACCGCCCGGCCCTTCGATTATGGAGTGGGGACGGATTTGTCGTGGTATGGATCGATCAAGGTCCCCTCTTCATTTATGGTTAGCGAAGGTCAGTCGGATATGGATTTCGTATGCGGCTATGATCATGGAAAACAGAAAGGAATCGTTTCTTGGGCGGATCATCGTATTGCTCCTGGGAAAAAACTCTTTCATTGGGGCGTTGAGGAATTTGGAAAGATGTGGGGCTCGAATCTAACAGACGAAGATGGCCCCTATGTTGAACTGATGACGGGAGTATATACCGACAATCAGCCGGATTTCTGCTGGATTCAGCCGGGCGAGACTAAGGAGTTCGTTCAGTATTGGTATCCTGTCCGGGAAATCGGTCCGGTGAAAAATGCTACCATTGATGCAGCTCTGAATATGGAGCAACAGGATGATGGCCTGTTCATCGGTGTTCATGCTACCGGAGACTTCCCGGGAGCAACCGTTTCCCTTCAATGGGACGGAAGGGAAGTCTGGACGAAACGAGTCGATCTGTCCTGTGAGGTTCCAATGAAGGAAACAATTTCGTGGAACCCTAATTGGAATTTCTCTGATTTGTATGTTGCTGTTCGGGATGCACACGGCGATATTCTGGTAGATTTTAAAATGCCAAAGAGAGGTGAAAAGTCTCCTATCATTCCACGAAAACCTGTTCCACGTCCTTCGGAAATTCAGACAGTGGAAGAACTGTATGTCCATGGTCTTCATTTGGAACAATACAAACAGCATAACTATGATCCAAAAGATTACTATCTTGCAGGGCTCATCAAGGACCCACAGGATATCCGATGCAATACGGCGATGGCCAGACTGGCTTATAAAGCAGGTGAATTCACGAAATGTGTTGAGTATTGTTCCGTTGCGATGGAACGGTTGCTGTCGAGAAACGAGCATCCGGAATACTTGGAGCCGATTTATCTGAAGGCGCTTGCCTTGGTAAGACTCCACGATGATGAATCGGCGGCTCGATTGTTCGACAAGGTCCTTTGGAGCTATACATTACGGAGTCAGGCGTTTTTCGAATTGGCTTGCATCGATGCAAGGCGAGGAGCTTTCACATCGGCGCTCACCAATCTCAAAGCTTGTCTTGAAACAAATCCGAACCATTCCAGAGCTGCGAATCTTTTGGCCGCTATCACAAGAAAAAGCGCAGGACCGCTGCCAGATGACGTTTTGCAGATACATATCTCTTCAGATCCTCTGGATATAATGGCAAGGCTGGAATACTGGTTCGCCAATAAGTCGGATTCCCGAGCATCGGAACTTATGCAAATTTTTGGAAAGAATCCGCAATGGTATCTTGATGCCATCGGTGAATACATGTATGCCGGCTTGTACGATGATGCGCTAAGCGTTTTGGATTTTATTGATTCGGCATCGCCGATTGTTCCTTTCTATCGCGCATTCCTTTCGTCGAAAATAGCATTGAAATGTTCAGATGATGGTCTTCCCCTTGGAGATGGGGTCTATTTCCCCAATAGGGCGGATGACTTCTCAATATTGACTTGGGCGGTTGACCATCGATTCCATGCGGATGAAGCCGCATATCTAGCGGGGTGTTATCTGTATGACAAGGAACGTTACGATGAAGCGATTTCATATTGGGAATCTGCGATTGCGTTGAACCCTCGTCATGCGTATGCATTCAGAACTCTCGCCATTGGGTATTTCGATAAAAAACATGATAAGCGAAGTGCTAGGTTATGTATGGAGAAAGCTTTCAAGCTTACGTCGGATTCGAGAATTTTCTACGAACTCCAACAATTGCTCAAGCAAAGCAACGTTTCTTCGGAGTATCGTCTGTCGCTGTATGAGCAGGATCGTTTTCTTACAGAAAAGAGAGACGATTGCTATCTGGATTGGATTACCTTGTTGTGTTCTTTGGGTAAGTATGAAGATGCAATGCATCTGATCGGAAACAGGACATTCCATATTTACGAGGGAGGGGAAGGCAAACTCACCAAGCAACATGGATGGCTCTATGTATTGTCAGGTCTATCGCATCTGGGTAGAGGGGAATATGAACCAGCTATCGAATTGTTCAGACAAGCATCGATCATTCCTCCTTCATATGGAGAAGCGAAAAGCTGGTTTGCACAGGAAGGCCATATCTATTATTTTATCGGGGAAGCCCTACGGCTCAGTGGTGAGGACAAAGCAAAAAGCCACGAGGCGTATCGAACGGCTAGCGAACCGAAATCCGCTATCTCAGAAATCTCATTGTTCCGAGCACTTGCCTTGCAGCGATTGGAAGCGTTTTCGGAAGCAAGGAACGTACTGGAAGAGATGATAGAACAAGGTGATGCTTTGCTAGCAAATGCCGATCGTTATCCATACTTCGGAGTAGGCTCCGTAACTCCTACTCCTTTTAATTATGATATTCGGAAAACCAATGAAATCGAAGGTGGAATACTAAAGGCGTTCGCTTTGCTGGGACTCGGGCGTATCCAAGAGGCCGACAAAGTTCTCGCTTCGGTCAAGGCACTCGATCCATATGAGTTTCGACTCCATGTATTTGATACCATCGCACCTTTTGTATGATCGACCTTCCCCAAATTCTTCCGGATGCGACATGAGGATAAGAGTTTTTGCGGATATCTCCTCGCCCGTCATAGGGCGAGGATCGTCTTCCATACGCTCTCGTCGACAGGAATACCTTCCTCAAGGTTCTTGCGGCGAATACGTAGAGGTCGTTCTCCCGGATAGACGATTTCTTCGGTGCCGCTGTCGGGCATCGAGGATTTCAGATCATTGATCGCTTGTTCTACGATGGTTTCGACGGAAACATGGTCCGCTATCCTACCGTAGTCGATGGCGATGAACATTTGGGATACGCCATGCTCGTCCCCGTTCTGTTTTCCGAGCATCGATACGCTGTTGCCCAGCGAAAGGCTTGCGGCGAACAGGTCCAGTACGAACGACATCGCGGCTCCCTTCCAGTAGCCGGTGGGGAGAATCCGTTGCGTCCTGATCACTTCTTCCGGATTCTTCGTCAAATTCCCCTCGGAATCGAAGCCTGCATCGATCGGCATGTCCCGATGTTCGAGTTGCGCGAGTTCCAGAGCGCCATACGAGAACTGGGACATTGCGCTGTCGACGATCACATGACTTCCGTCGGCCTTCGGAAACGCCATCATGAACGGATTGTTTCCTAGATGGGAATCTATGGCTCCCCAGGTGGGCATGTTCGGCACTGTGTTCGTGAAGCAGAGCGCGGCGTAGCCCGCATCGCAGGCCTGGTAACCGTAGGTCGCCGCCCGGAACCAATGATTCGTATTGCGAAGCGCCACCAAGGCGATTCCGTGCTCCGCAGCCAGATCCATCGCCCGCTGCATGCAGAACGTGGCGTTGACGATTCCCAGCCCGAGCTGTCCGTCGTAGTTTTCCATCGACTGGAACGAATGCATCAGTGTCGGGGTGTTTCCCGGCTTCACGATTCCTTCCTTGATGTTGCGGATCAAGCGAGGGAACCGGTTGATGCCGTGGGTGTGGACACCTTCCAGCGAATTGCGGGCGATTTGCTTCGACACCAGATCCGCCTGGTCGTCCGGCGTCCCGTAGGAGGTAAGTTTTTTCTGCAGCGTATCGGTCACTTGCTCGTACATCAGTCTCATGTTCGTCACCTCTCCGTTAACAATGCCGTGAAGTCGATGTACATGTCCAGTGGCAAAATGAAGCGGTTCGTACGTCGTCCTCCTCTGCCGGCTCTCATAATCTCCCTGTCTCCTCCCATCTCCACTTTTTCTTGCAATTGCCCCACGATACGGTCAGACTGATATTGGGTATGCGTTCGTACGTACGTTGTAATAGGAGGACATATGGTCGGTTCTGCCAGAGAGTTTCTGGAATTTCTTGAGGAGCGCGACTACCGGCAGGGGCAGTCGACAATCTGCCAAGATGCATTGTCCAAGGAACTTCAGGTTCCTGTCGATCTGGTCGGCATCTGGATCGAAGGACTGTTGGAAGAAGGACTCGTTGCCGCATCCGATAATCCGACGGATAGGCACAACAGGTTCTCCGGCGTCGGGATTTCCGACAAAGGAATGAAACATCTCCGGGAAAGCCAGGCCCGGATATGAAACAGGTGTCGCTTCCAGCCCGTCGGGACTGTCGGCGACACCTGCTGTCGGAACGTTGCGTTCAAACGACCGAGATGAGAACTTCACCGCATCGAATGAACGGCGCGTCGTCAATAATTGACCAAGTTGTATGTCTCGATCGCCTTGTTGATGTCCTTCGCCATGCCATCGAGCGCCTGCTGGGGATTGACTTCCTTATTCGCAAGTCGGGCGATATAGTTCTGGACGGTCTGGCGGGCTTCGGAGAATACGCTGAGCAATGCGCCGGCGTACTGTGGAGCCGAATCATGCAGCTGGTCGATCGCTACCTGGAACTGCGGATACTGGGCGATGTTCTTCTTGAACGTCTCCGTCTGGGCCGCGGCGACCGTTACCGGGAAATACCCGGTCTTGGCGTTCCACGTGGCCTGCATCTCGGGAGAGATCATGAACTTGAGGAACTGCCAGGTCGCATCCTGTCTGCGCTGGTCGCCGGTGTTCATCATCCAGAGGCTTCCGCCGCCTACCGACACGCCGCCGACATCGTTTTTGTTGATCGACGGGAAGTATCCTACTCCGATCTCGAACTTGTCGCCGACGTTCAGGATCAACGACTTCAGGGCCGCGGTGGATTCCAGCGTCATGCAGATCTGCCCGGAAATGAACGCAGCCTTCGCGTCATCGTTGCCCATGTTGAGGTACGGAGCGATCCCTTCCTTCAGGACCTTGTCCCAAACATTGAGGATCTGCAGCCCGCCGCCATTTTTGTCGAACTCGACGGCAGTGGCATAGTCTTTGCCGCGACCATTATTGTTGTTCACATAGTGCAGTCCCATCTTGCCGATCCACTGCTCGAAGAACCATCCATAGTTACCCATGCCGAAGCCATAGCGCTTGACCGTCCCGTCGGGATTGACGACCTTGAGCTTCTCGGCGATCTCATAGATGTCTTCGAAGCAAGTGGGGACCTTGTCGATTCCGGCTTCTTCGAACGCAGTCTTGTTGTAGTACAGGACCGGGGTGGAACTGTTGAACGGCATCGAATAGAGCGTGCCGTCCACCGTATAGTATGCGGCGATGTTCGGTTCGATCTGGCCGATGTCGTAGTTGTCCTTCGTAATATATTCCTGCACTGGCAGGATCCAGCCGGAATCGATCATGTAGCGGGTGCCGATATCGTAGACCTGGATGATGTCGCACGGATAGTTGCCACCAGAAGCCTGGATCTTGGCGAATTCATCGTCATAGTTGCCCTGATATTCATAGGTAACTTGGATTTTGCCTTCATTCTGCTTGTTGAATTCATCGACCATAGCCGCGATGGCTTCGCCGTTCACTCCGCCCATGGCATGCCAGAACGTAATCTTCACCGGCCCCGCCTGCTGTGCGGTCGCCGCTTTCGTTTCCGAAGATCCACCGGCGAAACAGAAACTTGCCGCCAATAGACCGACGAGGATCAAACCTAACACTCTCTTCATTTTTCTTTCTCCTTTTTGTAGAATCCTTGTCCACGGGTTCCCCTCCCCGGATCGCGGACGATGAACATATTTTCACAACCAGAGCCTGGTTGTCGAATCCTCTGACGAGTGGGAAACGGCGGGCGTCGCCGCGGTCATCCCTTGACGGCGCCTGCCATCAGTCCGTTGATCAGCTGCTTGTTCATGAACACGAATATGCTCAGAGACGGGACGATGACGATCACCACTCCTGCCATCATGAGGCCCAGCGAAACCGCGTCAACGTCGTACAGCATCGAAATTCCGATCTGGACGGTACGGAAGTTTCTCGAGTTCGTGACCAGCAGCGGCCACATGTATTGATTCCATGTATTGAGGAACACATACGCTCCCAAGGCTCCCAGCGCTGGGCGAGAGAGCGGTACGACGATGCTGGTCAGGAACCTGAGGTTCGAGCAGCCGTCGAGCTTCGCCGCCTCATAGAGCTCCTTTGCGAATGTCAGATAATACTGGCGAAGCAGGAAAATCCCCATCGCGCTGGTCAGGAACGGGAACGCCAGGGCGCGATACGTGTCCAGCCATCCCCATTGCGCCATGGTCAGATAGTTCGCTATGATCGTGACCTCACCGGGTACCATCATGGTAGCCAGCACGCTGAGAAATAGGATTTTCTTTCCTCTGAACTCCAGAAATGAGAAAGCGAACGCGGCCAGCGAGCAGGTCACCATCTGCCCGAGCATGACGGCCGTCGAGACGAAGAACGAATTGAGGATCATCCGTGGAAAATTGTAATATGGATTCGTGAACGCCTGGATATAGTTGGTGAACTTGACCGAGGTAGGGATGAGATGGTTGCCGTAGATTTCGTCAGGCGGCATGACAGATATGGAAATCGTGTAGAGCAAGGGAACCAGGATGACCAGCATCAGAGGGATATTGAGGATGAACCGTCCCAAGTTCTGGAACCGCCTTCGTTGCAACGTAGCGATACGCATCAGTAGTTCACCCCCTTTTTCTCGAATCTGAATTGGATGATGGTTATGATCAGCACGATCAGGAACAGGATCACGGAACGAGCTGCTGCGGCACCGAAACGGAAGTTTCGGAAAGCATCCTTGTAGATCGACCATACCATGACGTTCGTAGTATCGCCGGGGCCTCCTTCGGTCAGCAGCTTGATCTGGCTGAACGATTGGAACGCCCCGATGATGTTGATGATGATCTGGAAGAAAAGAGTGGGGGAGATGCTGGGAATCGTTACGGAAAAGACTTTCCTCCAGTATCCCGCGCCATCGACCGAGGCGCTGTCGTACAGCTCCCCAGGAACGTTGCGCAGTCCTGCGCTGATGAAGATGAAGTTGATGCCGCTGGTCAGCCAGATCGTAAGGCCGATGACCGATCCCAGCGCATAACGGGAATCTCCTGTAAAATTGATCTGCGTTCCCATCAGATGGTTCAGCAATCCGTTCGTGGGATGCAGGATCATTTTGAACGACATGGAAGCCGCAGCGGATGCGATAGCGATCGGCATGGCGTAGACTGCGGCGGCGAATCCCGAGCCGAAGTATTTTCGTTCGGTCAACAGGCTTGAAATCAGGCCGATGAGCAGACCTCCAAGCGCGACGAAGATGACGAACTTGAACGTTACCAGGATGCTGGACCAGAACGACGGATCCCGAAAGAGGGTGAGGTAGTTGTCGTTTCCGGTGAACGCGACGAATATCTTCGGTTTCCCTGTCTTGTTCGTCAGGAACATGCTCAGGAAGATCGTGCGGAGGAACGGGTAGTAGAGGAACAAGGCGAAGATGACCAGCGCGGGAAGGAGGAACAGATAGGGTTCCGCAGTGGAAAGGAAACTTTTCTTTCGTAACGATGGAATGTTTTTTCCTGTGTCTTTCATGGCGTGCTCCTTCTGTGTTCCGATATATCAGGCGATCCATGTCGAATCCCTGGATATCCTTTCCGGTCGGTACGCCATTCTTGTCGCAAATGGTGGTTGTTTTCGTCTGTCGTTTCTGTGAACAATCCCTGCATCCTGTACCTGCGTCGCTGTCGTTTTGCCCTCCGGATGGATCCCGACTGCATGAAAAACATTCGGTAGCATTCCGATTTCTTACCGAGGGGCTGGCAGTCTTCCATTATACGGTGCCTATTCTCAGCACGCAAGGAAATCTTTTTTTATGAAGAAAGAGGGAGAGAGAATTGGGAGAAATGATGTCACTGCAATAAATGGGCAGAGGGGTAAATATACTATCGTATAGCAGAATAACATTCTGAGAACGGAATAAAAACTATTCCGGAAGTCTGCCAAAACGACATCGCGTCACCAGCTGGACTTCCGGATTTTCGCTTCGTTCAGTTCCCCGTCCCGAGCAGTTGCGCGGCTGAAGCATCATCGATGAACAGATTCCAATCCCGATGCGTCTTGAGCAGTGTCGCCGGTACGGACGGAGTGACCGACCTTGTGATCGTATTGTAGATCGCCTCGGCTTTCACCCCATGCGGTACGCTCGTGACAATATGTTCGCATGCCAGAATCTGCTTCGGACACATTGTAATCGCTTGCGAAGGAACCTCACTGATATCTTTGAACCAACCTTCGCCCACTTGCTGCATCCGGCACCTCGTATCCAGATCAACGACCTTGTATGCGACATCGGTATCGAAGTCTGCAGGGGGATCGTTGAATGCGATGTGTCCGTTCTCTCCGATACCGATTACTCCTACATCGACGACATCATCTCTGAGGGCCTTCGTCAGGTCCGCGATATTCTTTTGCACATCTCCCTCGCCATTGACGAAGTGGACGGCTTTGAGCGGCCCTCGACCTTGTTTCTCGATTTCTGCGACGAAGCGCTCCTTCAAATACTTCCGAAAGGAAGCTCCATGCGTTTCCGGCAAAGAAACATACTCATCGAGATGGAACATCTCGACCTTCGTCCAATCCAAATCTTCCTGGACCAGTGAAGACAACGTCTCGAACTGACTTGCTCCTGTTGACAGGATGATTCTTGCATGCCCTTTCTCGGTAATAGCTTTCTTCAGGTAGCAAGCTATTTTTTTCGCGGCACGCTGCCCGAGCATCTCAGGGGTGGGTGCGATATTGATGTTGATATTCATACGGCCTCCTCAGACACATTTTCCATCAATGAAAACGTTTTGTATCGTAATGTCATCGTCATAGATGACCAGATCAGCTTTTTTCCCCACGGCGATGGAACCGATTTCCTGATCCATCCCGATCAGTCGCGCCGGCTGCAATGAAGCGATGCGGGCGATTTCATCGAGTTCCAGCCCCAAGACCGTATGGAGCGTACGAATCAACCGGTCACCGGTGGCGACGCTTCCGGCGAAACACGTTCGGTCGGGCATTTTCGCGATTCCGTCTTCGATAACTACGGCCGTCCCATTGTTCTTCGGTCCGAGAATGGATGGCCCATCTGCCGAACCGGCTCCGCGCATGCTGTCGGAGCATACGGTTATCCTGTCGTGCGGCTTGCATTTGAAAATCAATTCGAGCAATTCGGGAGGGAGATGCATTCCGTCGCTGATCAGCTCCACATACAGATCGTCGATAAGATAACCGCTTTCGACCGCGCCGAGCACTCGGAATCCTCCGTGGCGCGTGATAGTAGACATGCCGGAATAGAAGTGGGTGAGCAACCGCATTCCATGTTCGCAGGCTTGCTTCACGTCGGCGTACGTAGCCGCCGTATGAGCGCCTGATACGAGGATCCCTCGCTCGGAAAGGGTGTCGATCAACTCCATCGACCCCTCGAGTTCCGGTGCGAGCGACCAGCGCAGGATGCTTCCGTCCGCGATTTCCAGAATTTTCGAATAATGCGACTTCGTCGGCTGCCGGATATATCGCGGATCCTGAGCACCTTTTTCGACCATATCGAAATACGGACCTTCCAGATGCACTCCCGGCATTCTCGCAACGACATCGTCGCTTTCGTTTGCGACAGCTTCCTTGAAATTTCTCAGGAACCGGAACAGATCGTCGTCGGAGCTCGTCAACGTGGTAGGAAGACAGGTCGTGGTTCCGTGGCGGGCGAGAGCCGCCGCGGCATTGATGATATCCGACACAGCTCCGTCCATGAAATCGAAACCGCCTGCTCCATGGGTATGAAGATCCACGACGCCAGGCATGACGTAGGCTCCATCCGCATCCAAAGTCAGTTCCTGCCGCTCAGGGACGATGTCATCGCCGGATATTTTCGCGATGCGGCCGTCCTGTATCCGCATGCTCCCATGAAGTATTTCATGCTCAAGAACCAGACGCGCATTGTATATCAGCATAGGCTTCCTCGCTTATCAGAACTGGAAAGGACAGACTGTCCTCGCAAAAAGATATAGGATATTTCGACATCAGGATGATTTGCTTCAAATTCTTCGGCCGTATGTTCAAGAAGTAACCAGTGCTTTCTTCATTCTGAAGCCTCCTAAACGATGAACGAATCATTTTTTTAAAGATGCCAGAAAACTGTGGGCGATGAAGTTGTAGATTCCTTCCATCCCATAGCTTCCGAACTTCTTTATTGCGTTTTTCTTCTGTACTCTTCCGGATTCGATCGATGCAGCCAATTTCGAACAGGCGGCATCGGTATCACCATTTTCGATCGCGTCACATATTTCCGAATACACGCGTGGAGTATCAAGGTTCGGAGAGGCAAGCGAGAAGACGTTCAGCATCATCATCTGCGGGACAAGTTTATTGAACGCATTTTCCAGATTCTGGTTTCGACAGAGACTATTCAGTATGCGGTGGAACTCAAGATCGTGACTCAATGTCTCGATGATGTTTCCGTTCTGATTGCATTGTTGTTCAAGCGCGACTTCCTTCCTCAGGAGCGCCAATGAAGCGGGTTCGATTCCCTTTTGCAGGGAGAATCGAAGAATCGAGCATTCCAGGCATTGACGGGCGTCGTAGAGAGCATCGATGCTCTCGAGCGTGATTTCCGGCACTTTGAATCCTTTCCCCGTCGCAAGAACGAGACCGTCGTTGAGCAGCAGCATGATGGCTTGCCGGACAGGCGTCCTGCTCATCCCAAGGATCTTGCTCAGCGTGTAGTCGGAAACGAAGGAGCCGGGAGGGAGCTGGTACTTGAAGATCATGTCGGAGATGAGCTGGTACGCTTTCTCTACTTGATTTTCTTTCATAAGCCCTCCGTCGTCGAGAGTGTATACACTTTTTGTATACGAAAACCGTACCATGATATATCTCCAGTGTCAAGTTGAATATGACAAAACCAATCAGAGTTTTTTTCGTGGTGGAGTGAAGTAGGTTGCCATCGATGTTGTGAAGGGGTCCTCCGGTACGACACAGCTGCATCTATTGTGGACGGGAAGTCGTCCAGAGGATACCGAGGGGAGGGCCCGCACGCCGTTTTTCGTTCGCGCGTTTTCCTGTTTTGTGTTTTCCCTTCCATCTGCTATACTTCAGTCAATATGGCAACAATCAAGGATATCGCGAAACTGGCCGGTGTTTCCCAAGGAACGGTCTCGAACGTACTGAACGGGAAAGGAATCGTCAGTAGCAAGAAAATAGTATTGGTGGAAGACGCAGCCCGGGCATTGGGCTATACGATAAACGAACGGGCGAAGCTGCTGAGGAAAGGATCGAGCAGCATCCTTGCCTTGATCCTTCCGAACCAACGCGACAGACAGTACATTGATTTCCAGATATCATTTACCGCATTCGCAGAGTCGAATGGATTTGAAGTGAGCTTGCATTACTCTGAAGACAATAGTGATCGCGAGCGGGCATTGATCGAACAAGTCAAGTCCTCGATGGCTTCCGCGATCGTTACGTTCACTTGTCTGGGCAAGCAGGCCGCGAGTGCGTATCAGGAGCGTGGCTTTTCCACGGAACAGGTGCTTTTCGTCGAACGGCGAGGGGGGCGAAGCTACATCGGGTTCGATTATGAACGTGCCGCGCAGGACATAGCGGAACGCGCGAACACGGAGCAACCGGCGTTGGTCACGATCGTCACCGAGGAGACATCTTCCCAGGATGAGGCGTTCTATAAGGAATTCTGCCGTTCCCTCGATCCGAAAATCGTACGAAGAAGAATCAATACCAATCCGTTTTCGCGGAAATCGAAAGTATTCGGTGTGTATGAAGAAGAGGCCGCGGACGCCATGATCGTCTGTACCCATCTGGGATTGGCTCGGGAGTGCCGTAGCATCCAGCAATGTTTCTTTCCTGAATCCAAGAGCCAGATCATCACGCTGGCCCCGCTGGGTTCCCTGCCGGATCAGGATTTTCAGGAATATGAGTTGAACTACCGTTATCTGGGGAGGAAAGCGGCCGAACAGATTCTGGAAACCATGGACGGGAACGGAAGCAAGACTGTCGTCATCGAGAATTCAGGATTCAGGACTTGGATGACATCGCCGATGATCATCCGAGGGAATCCTCGTTCGTTGCGGATGCTCCTGCTTGACGCGCCGCCTTCGTTCGCATTGCAGCACTTGGCTCGGTTGTACTGCAGGTATACGGGAGTCGCGATCGACATCGACATCGCAAGCTACGAAGGCATCAACGAAATCCTAGGTTCTGAAACCGCGGCTTCGCGCTATGATATCCTCCGGGTCGGGGCAGACGTGTTGTCTTGGGTCGCCCCAAGAATGCTGAAGCCGCTGGATGAGATCGATTACGATGTCGAGTCTGTCTTCGAAGCCATGGTCGACGGCTTGGAGCGTCCGTTTTCGGTCGTCATGGGCAAGCGGTATGCGATCCCGATTTCCCCGAGCCTGCAGGTCCTGTACTACCGGAAGGATCTGTTCTCGAAAACAGTTCTCCGACGGATCTATCAAGAGACATACCACGAGAATCTCGAGGTGCCGAAGAGCTTCGCCCAGTACAATCGGATCGCCGAGTTTTTTTCTCGACGACAGAATCCGAAGGCGCCGGTCGCCTACGGATCGACGCTGGTTCTTGGCAAAACGCCGATTTTGGCGGGAACGGAATTCATGACTCGATACTTCAGCTATGCGGGAAGCCTGTTTGAAGACGGACTGCCGAAACTGCTGAGTCCGGAAGCCGAACAGTCCATCGCGGACATCCTGCAGCTACGGCCATGCGTCGATACCACCTTGAAATGGTGGACGGAAGCGGCGGAGGCTTTCGCGAACGGAAATTCCGCGATGACGATCCTTTTCTCGAATTTCGCATCCGAGTTCTTCAGCAAGAATTCATTGGTATCCGACAAGGTGGGATACAGCATGATTCCGGGCGGCTCGCCGTTGCTCGGAGGTGGCAGCCTGGGGGTCTGCAAGTCCAGCAGGTATCCTCAGGAGGCGTTGCGGTTCATAGCATGGCTGACAAGCGATCCTGTTTCATCTTCCGTAGCGCTGTTGGGAGGCAATCCCGTCTCACGGGATACGTTGACGAACTATGAAGTCATCGAAACCTATCCGTGGATGGAGATGCTGTCGACCGGGTTCACCAGCGCGCTGGGCCAGCGGACGCCGTCGCAGGACAACGCCCCGTTCAACGACCACAAGTTCGTCAATCTCCTGGGGAACGCCGTATGGGCGTGTTGGTACGACGACGTTTCCCCCAGGGATGCGCTTCGTCAGGCATATGACCGCTATTGTTCGGAACGGACAGAATATACCATTCGCTGATTCATCGTCGCACGCAGACTTTCGTACGCCAGAGAGACGGTTTCGAGGGGAGTTATACTAAGCCCAAATCTTGGACAGGAGTGGCCAGAAAGATACGAATAGAGTTGCCCAC
>LVAV01000098.1 GCA_001604185.1 Clostridiales bacterium Firm_16
CTGACATGGTATATTCATATCAGTGGTTTATAAATCTCAACTATGAAGTTGAAAATAGCCATACTAAAAAGGTTACTAACAGTCTCATTTTAGTTATTCCATTTGAAGTATTCATTAGTATAACCATCCATTTCGGTGAAGCATGATCGGCCTGTGCTTCTCGCCATCCTGTCCGATATAGTCGAGATCAAATCTCTGTGGCAGCTGGAAATCCAACTGGATCGTGCCGCACTGCCACGTTCTGCCGATGGAATCCTTGATATGGAAGTCCAGCTTCGGTCCGTAAAAAGCACCCCAAGACTTTCCCAAGTTTTTCGTGAAGAGTCCTTTTTTCAGCTTACAGATTGAATTCAGATACTAACGATGTGTGCCGAAGTGGTATTTCGCACCGGACTCGACTCCGTATGTGTTGCATACATCGACCCACTCATCGGACTCAATGAAATCGTTCACGACTTCTGAGCGAGACTTCGCACCGGACTTGATGGCATCTACCCAGCCCTTCTTACCGGCCGGATCCGATGCACGGTCGAAGAACGTCTTATAAAGCGTCTCAACAAAGTCCTCTACAGAGAGGTTCCGGTTCATGAATTCCGGAGCATCCAGCAGGAAGAATCTTGCACAGTCACCACCGGTCTTCTGCTTCTCTTTCACCTGTTTTACCCAGTATGCCTTACCGGAAGGATCCGATGCACGATTCAGGGCTACAACATAGAGTCGCTCAACAAAGTCTTCGAAGGAAGGTGCCTTGGTCGGAGTCGGTGTTGCCTTCTTCGTCGGTGTAGGCGTGGCTTTCTTCGTCGGAGTAGGTGTTGCCTTCTTCGTCGGAGTAGGTGTTGCTTTCTTCGTCGGTGTAGGTGTCGCCTTCTTTGTCGGAGTCGGTGTCGCCTTCTTTGTCGGTGTAGGTGTTGCCTTCTTCGTCGGTGTCGGTGTTGCCTTCTTTGTCGGAGTCGGTGTCGCCTTCTTTGTCGGTGTAGGTGTTGCCTTCTTCGTCGGTGTCGGCGTTGCCTTCTTTGTCGGAGTCGGTGTTGCCTTCTTCGTCGGTGTCGGCGTCGCCTTCTTCGTCGGTGTCGGCGTGGCCTTCTTCGTCGGTGTCGGCGTCGCCTTCTTCGTTGGTGTCGGCGTCGCCTTCTTCGTTGGTGTCGGTGTCGCCTTCTTCGTCGGTGTTGGCGTCGCCTTCTTCGTCGGTGTTGGCGTCGCCTTCTTCGTCGGTGTCGGTGTCGCCTTCTTCGTCGGTGTTGGCGTGGCCTTCTTCGTCGGTGTCGGCGTGGCCTTCTTCGTTGGTGTTGGCGTCGCCTTCTTCGTTGGTGTCGGCGTGGCCTTCTTCGTCGGTGTCAGCGTGGCCTTCTTTGTTGGTGTCGGCGTATTCGTCGGCGTATTCGTTGCCTTCTTCGTCGGCGTCGGAGAATTTGTCGGCGTATTCGTTGCCTTCTTCGTCGGCGTCGGAGAATTCGTCGGCGTGTTCGTTGCCTTCTTCGTTGGCGTCGGAGGTACCGGCGTCGGCGAGTTAGTCGGTGTAGGTGTAATATCGAAAGGCGATTCAGGAGTCAGACCTGCCGCCAGATCAAGCGAGAGAATCGCATCAACCACCAGTTCCGCAGAAACGGCCACGTTACCCTGGATCGTTCTGATTCCGGAAACATCCACCGGAGCTGTGGATGTAATCAGGCTGACCAGAATCGGACAACTCTGCACATCCAGAGCAGTCAGCGCATTCTCCTCAACGGCCAGTACTTCCAGCTTGGTATTCTTACTTACATCAAGAGTAGCAAGCTGATTCTTATTGCAACGAAGTTTACGTAGTTCGGTTAGTTTCTTCACGTTCAGGCTATCCAGCTGGTTGTCGGCGCAATCCAGTTCTTCCAGTGCAACGTTGTTGCTGACAAACAACTCACTGATCTGATTCTCTCTGCACAAGAGTCTGGTCAGCGAAGTAAGCATACTTACGTTCAGATCCGTAAGATCATTATTGTTTACGCACAAGGTTACCAATGCAGTATTGCTGCTCAGATCAAGACCGGTAATAGCATTGTTGGAGCAATCCAGAAGTGTGAGCATCGTATTGGCACTGACATCCAGCGTAGTAAGCGCGTTACCTGCGCAAAGAAGTGTCTTCAGGTTCGTGAAGTGCTCCAATCCTGCAAGGGATCCGATCTCCAGATTGCTGCAGTCCATACCGGTGACTGCATCCAGTTCTTTCTGGGAGAACCATCCATCCAGGTTCAAATCATACTTACCAAGATAACTGCGGAATTTCTCATCCGGGAAATTCGTCTCGTTGATCTGTACGCGAGGTGCAATGTACGGATCTACAGAAACGATCTCTGTGGATTTACTAAAAGAAAGAACAAGATATGGATCATTCTCTCCACCGTAGTAATGCTCGTACATGAAGTACGTTTCATATTCCATTACCTCTTCTTCTGTATAGACCTTGACCAGTTTCGGGCACTTGTAGATCTCCAGGGACGGAATCGCATTATCGTGAACAGTTAAGCACTCCAACAAAGTATTGTTGGACAGGTCAAGGCTCGTAAGTGCATTTTTGTGACATTCCAGCGATACGAGAGATGTGTTCTTACTGAGATCCAGGCTCGCAATGTTGTTTCCAAAACAGTAGATCTCACGGAGCTTCGTCAACTCAGACACATTCAACGAATTCAGGTTATTCGACGAACAATCCAGTAACGTCAGTTCCGTATTCTTGCTCAGATCCAGACCAACAAGATTATTTCCGCTGACGTCCAAGGACTCAAGCGCAGTACAACCGGACAGATCCAGACCGGTCAGATTACCGTTTTGAATAACTGTCAAAGTTATAAGCTGGGTATTGTTTCCCAGAGTCAGATTGCTGATCGCGCTGTTCATACAGCTAAACTCTTTGATACTCTGATTCGAACTGAGATCCAGGCTTGTGAAATTCGCATTCGAAATAAAGACCGTCTGCAGATTGACGTTACTGCTCAGATCAAGTGAAGTCAGAGGATTCTCCATCGTAGTCAGTGATGTAAGATTTGTAAAATATGCGATACCTTCCATGGACTGGATGCTGTCGTTATACGAGTAGATCGATGTCACCGCGTCCAGTTCTTCCTGAGACAGCCATGCGTTTCCATCCGTATCGAACATGGATACCAGCGAGCAGAAATACGGATCCGGGAAGTTGGTCTCGTCAACATCCAGAGCAAATACGGTCGGCAGATCGTAACCGGCCAGCTGCGTTCTCTTATCGAAGGTCAGATAATACTCTTCATAATCTTCGCCGGACATGTTGAAGTAGTAACAGGAAGCATCCGATTGCGGATCAGTATTCGAACACATGCTCACAAGCTTCGGGCAGCCGGAGATATCCAGAGACGACAGCAGGTTCGACTGTACTTCCAGCACATAAAGATCCGGATTATTGCTGATATCCAGTTCTTTGAGGTGGTTGTTGCTGCAATATACGGTCTGCAGCAGAACATTCTGGTCCAGATGCAGTTCGCTCAGTTCGCAGGTGGAAGCATTCAGATATACGAGTTTGGTGAAGTACTCGATACCCTTCAGATTCGCGATATTGCGATAGGAACAATCCAGCCATTCCACACTGTCGAGCTCGATCTGCGAGAAGGATCCGCTGTCGTCATAGTCGTACTGCTCGATCAGGTCGCGGAATTCCGGATCCGGGAAATTCTCCGTAGTGATATTGACCACGGCTACCGGCTGCGGAAGTGTATAACCGGCCAGAGCCGTTTTTTTGCCGATCAATAAGGAGTATTCATCGGATTCATCTCCCTCTGAATAATTGAAGCTGAAGAACGATCCGTGATCTTCCATATCTTCCACCTTGAATACGGCAGTAAGCAGCGCGCAGTTCGAAATATCCAGAGAGGAGATCTGGGTATTTACAACATTGATATTGGTCAGTAACGGGTTCTGTGTAAGCACCAGTTCTGCCAGCGGACAGTTCTCGGCATTGAAATTACTCAGTTTCGAGTTCAGGGAAACATCGATGGAAGAAACCGGGTTACCGGTGATCACCAGGGACTCCAGATCTGTGAAGGAACCAAGGTCAACCGTCTCGATAAAATTGCCCTCACAGTTCAGGCTCTTGAGATTCGTGAAATTCTCGATACCTGCCAGGTCGAAGATACCCATGTAGGAACAGTAGATCTCTTCTACCGAATCCATCTCACCCTGAGACAGATAACCATCCGAGTCATAGTCGAACTGGCTGATGTAATCACGGAATACAGAATCCGGGAAAGTCGTCTCGTCAATGATCAGTACGGGATTCGGTTCCGGAAGTGCATAGCCGGTAAGAGCAGTCGTCTTACTGAACATAAACAGATAATGTGTATCCTCATCTACCTGCTTCTCAAAAGAATAGTATTTTCCCTTATCTGCCAGTTCATCCACAGTGAAGACAGAAACGAGGGATGTGCAATCCCGGATATCCATATCCGAGATCAAGGTCTCTCTTATATCCAGGCTCTTGAGCTTCGGATTCGAGGTCAGAGAAAGACCGGTCAACGGGCAGCGTTCTACATCCAGTTCGACCAGTTCTGTATTGTTGCTGAGATCAAGAGTTTCAAGCGGTGTATCGAAGATATAAAGAAGCTGAAGCTTCGTATTCTGACTCAGATCCACTTCGTTAAACTCATTACCGCAGCAGTACAGTGCTTCCAGTTTCGTGAAATATCCGATTCCCTGCAGGGATGTGATCTCCGCATAGGAGCAGGACAGATAGGTTACGGAATCCAATTCGGCCTGTGAGAAAGAACCGTCTTTATCGAAATCGTATTTCTTCACGAAGTTACGGAAGTTCTCGTCCGGGAAATTGGTTTCATTGATCTCCAGTACCGGTACCGGATCCGGAATAGTGATGCCCGTAAGAGTCGTGTCTTTACTGAAAGCAAGAGAATATTCGTTATCGGCATCATCGGTGAATTCGAAACTGAAATAATCTCCGTTATCCTTCAGAAGATCCACGTCAAAGACCTGCATCAAAGAAGTACAGCTGCGGATATCGATGGAAGAGATCTCCGTCTCCCGGATATCCAGCGAGGTCAGACGGGAATTCTCGCTGAGGTTGAGGTCCGTCAGCGGGCACCGCTCGACAAAGAGCTGCTTAAGCATCGTGTTGTTGGAAACATCCAGTTCCGTGATGGCTGTGTCGTTAGCATACAGGAACCGCAGATTCACATTGGCACTCAGATCCATTCCTGTGATCTCATTATAGGCACAGTCAAGAGACTGCAGCCCGGTAAAATATCCGATTCCCTCCAGAGACTTAATACCAAGATTCTCACAGGTAATATCCGAAACAAAATTCAGTTCTGCCTCAGAGAAGGCTCCGTCTCCATCGAAATCGAATGTCCGCACATAATCGCGGAAATTCTTATCCGGGAATGAAGTGTCATCGATGGTTACGACGATGACCGGCTCCGGAAGAGTATAACCTTCAAGCGTCGTCTTCTTATCGAACTGCAGGAAGCAATACGGGTTTTCATCGTCGGCCTCATGCTCGAACAGGAAGCAGTCTCCCTGATCGATCACCTCGTTCTCATCGAAACAGTTCGCCAGGGCCGTACAACACTGTATATTCAGTTTCGGGAGATCAGTATAAGACGTGATCAGGATCCGCAGTGCCGTATTACAGGTCACATCAAGACTTTCCAGCGGACATCCCGACACATTCAGAAAATAGATTTTCCTATTCGCAGAAAGATCGAGTTGATCCAGCTCGCAATACTGGACATCCAGATACTGAAGTTCACTGTTATCCCTAATGTCGAGTACCATAAGCGGATTACACCAGCAGTACAGCGTCTCAAGTTTCGTATTGTTATTCAGATATAGAAATTGGATCTGATTGTTATCACACTCCAGTTCACGAAGCTCGGTGAAATAACTGATTCCATTCAGATTCTCGATCCCCATATCCGAGCAGTTGATGGATTCGACAGATTCCAGCTCACCTAGGGTGAAAAATCCATCGCCATCGTAGTCGAATCTCTTCACATATTCACAGAAGGCCGGATCCGTGAATACACCGTTTTCGACAGAAATATACGCCATGCGTTCCGGTATGGTGTATCCCTGAAGAGTAACATTCCATCCGAAGTCCAGATAGATTTCCTGTCCATAGGTATCTACCTTACTGAACAGATAGTACCAGCCCTTATCCTGAAGGTCGGATACCCGGAATGCATTGGCGATCTTATATGATTTGCTGATATCAAGTGTCGTCAGTGGATTCTCGCGAACGGAAAGATAACTCAGAAGAGTATTCTTCTCCACATTTAAGGCGGATAATGCATTGTCAGAGCAATTGAGTTTACCGAGGAGTGTATTGGTGTTCAGGTTCAGAGTAGTAAGAGCATTACCGGAACAGTCCAGGCTAGAAAGGCTTATGTTTTTGCTGATATCCAAAGAAGTCAGTTCATTGCCATAGCACTGCAGTTCCGTAAGTTCGGTACAGTAGCGGATATCCAGAGACTGCAGACGGTTGTTGTAGCAGTAAAGCTCGGTCAAAGCCGTATTCGAACTGAGATTCAGACCCGTAAGATTATTGTCTGAGCAGGCCAGGTATTCGAGATTCGGAAAGTATTCGATTCCGCTGAGGGAATTGATGGAGCTGGCGGAACAGTTCATGAAGGTGGTTGCATTTCTCTCCTCTTGAGAAAGGATCCCGTCCTGGTTCGAGTCGTAGAACTCATCTGCCAGCACCGCCCGGAAATTTGCATCCGGGATCTGGGTCAAGGCAATGTCCTCTCCATCTGCCCGCACCGATCCGGAGACGATTTCCAGTCCGAAAGGTGAAATAGAAACAGCAATCGCAGTCATCAACGACAGCAAGGATCTTCTTCTCATATATGTACCCCTCCTCAAAACCACGCGTGTCAAATCAGTACAACACACCAACTTTAATTTTACTACAGTCCGAGGGCTAACTCAATCAGAAAACCGCGCAGACACGGCGCGCGAATACTTTTCACAAACGTCATAGACGTGGGGCACGGATTATGTTAGTGTGAAGATACTATAACGCGAAGCGAGGATATGACTATGGCTGATCCGACGAATCTGAAAGAGACGATGAACGAGACACTGAACCAATTCATAGAGGGATGTCTGAAGTTCGATCCGCCCAGACTTGCGGAAGAAGAATATCCTGAAGATGTTCTGGTGGAAGAAAATATCGCATATATCCCGGACGAGGATACCAAGCCGGAGGATCCCGCCTCTCTTTCCAGTTCCCGCCGGATCCTGGACATCTATACCACGATGGAAGATAAAGAATCGGAGGAAGTGTTCCTTCTGATCCATGGCGGCGCTTTCGTCTACGGCTGCAAAGAACTGGACAAGTGCTTCGGTATGCATCTTGTTCTCAAGACCGGTCTGGATGTAGCCAACATCAACTACCGACTCATGCCGCAAGTGGGGCTACTTCAGCAGTTAGAAGATATTCTCGATGCAGTGCTTTTCCTAAGCAAAGACCGCGGATACAAGATCTTCCACACCGTAGGTGATTCCGCGGGCGGATACCTCTCTCTTCTTTCCGCGATCCTTCTTAACTCTTCGAAAGCCCGCGCGGATTTCGGTCTTTCCCGCTATGACGCGGCGCTGGAAGAATTGCAGATCTGTGCCAAGAGCGTCAATCTCATCTGCGGACACAGTCTGGATGCCGAGGATGAATTTGTCGGTTATTACTTTGATCCGGCAAAAACTCTGCCCCGTTCCATCTACGACCTGTCGAAGGCAATCGAGAGCTACGGATGCCCGCCGGTGGTCCAGGTCACTTCCGATAACGATACACTTCTTAAAGAGAATCTGTATCTTAATGAGCGTCTCACGACTCTCTCCGTCCCGACACTTTACTACTGCGCCGAGACCACGGAAGACCGCTTCATGCATCACGTCTTCCCCATCGCACATCCCACCTGGCCGGAGAGTGAGAACGCACTGGATCTCATCTGCCGGAACATCGGAAAATAAGGGATGGAAAAGCATTTTTACATAGAAAAACCACGGATGGAAAAGCAATTTGGTGGACCTTGTTCCGAAAGGGCGGTACCCTTACCTCACAAGACCACCTGATGAAAGGATCCTCGGCATGGACGACCGCGAAACGAAAACAGCAACAGATACGGAGAAGCCCATCGATATCGGCGGGAAGATTCGCAGTGCCAGACTTGCCTGCAGCATGACACAGGAGCAGGCTGCCGAAGCACTGGGCGTCAGCCGTCAGACCATGTCCAACTGGGAGAACGGCCGTACCTATCCGGATATCGTCAGTGTCATCCGCATGAGCGATCTTTACAAGGTGAGTCTGGATCACTTGCTTAAGGAGGACCCGCCTATGACACCGAAAACCACTTCATCCGATTATATTTCCTACCTGGAAGAAAGCACCAACATCGTAAAGAGCAAGAAGAATCTCGGGAAGACTATCCTCATCGTATCCTTCCTTCTCATCTGGGTTCTGGGACAGATCGTCCGCTGGTGTTTCACCGATCCTTCGGACATCATGGGATACGACGCACTGTTCCATTTCCTGCTGTTCCCGGTCACGATCTTCGTATTCTCGCTTCTGTGCGGGATCTTCGATCACTTCGGCAAAGGCAAATGGTGCCTGCCCCTGATCATGGGCACGCTTTTCATGGTCAGCCAGTTCTTCTCCGACGAACTGGTCCAGCTCTCGTCTTTCTCCTTCTCCGCTTTTCGCTACGGATATTTCGTGGCAGGACTTCTGCTGTCCCTGCTTGGCGTCGGACTCGGCGCGCTGATTCACCGCATCAAGGGAAGATAAACACGCATCTCGCCTTCACCGCGGTTCGCCCATAAGCGGTACGGGATCAGCTTGATCCGGCAAGGCGTCTTCTCTACACCCTGATAGGTATGGTACAGTCCGCTGGCATATTCGGCGCCCTCTTCGCTTGAAACGATACGATATCCGTCCACTTCCAGCGACTTCACAGAGACACCTTCGATATCGGTCCGGCTCTCCAAAACCGGGCTTTCCGGATCTATGCAGAGACTTCCCAGTTCCGATCCGTTATCCACTTCTTCTACACAGTATACCACCGGTCCCCGGACCAGTGCCACCTGTCCTCTGTCCTCCGCCACTTTCCGGTCCGCCACGACCCACTTGGCCTGCATGGTGAAACGGATCCGGATCTCAGAAGAAGCCTTCGGAACGTCGAAATACATATATCCGTCACGGATCTCGATTTTACCGGCATCGACGCCTTCCACCGAGTACTGCTCCTCGCACCAGGACGGAATACGTACCGCAAGTTTCAGATCCGAAACCACATCTTCTGCTTCTGTCCGGATCACCAGATCTCCTTCTTCGGGAAAAGAGCCGGTAACCGAGATGCGGTACCCGTTCTTCTTGAGGTCCGCCCCGAGATACAGGTGCAGGAAGAGTGTGTCGTCATTCTCCGTATAGGCATAGTTCGAGATCGACGCCACAAGGCGCGCGATGTTCGGCGGACAGCACGCACATCCGAACCACTTCTGCCGCACCGGCTTCACGTGCATCTTTCTTTCATCCAGCTTACATGCCTCCGGAATGACCTCCAGAGGATTGACGTAGAAGAAGCTCTTCCCGTCCATGGCAATACCGGAAAGGATCCCGTTAAAAAGTGCCAGTTCCATGACATCCGCGTACTCTCTCTTCGCTTCGATCTGAAGCATTCTTCTCGCGAAGAACACCAGTCCGATCGACGCGCAGGTCTCCGCATAATCCGTGTCATTCGGCAGATCGTATGGGAAAGAAAACGCTTCGCCTAAGTGAGTTCCGCCGATGCCACCCGTAATATACATCTTCTCGGTAACAGTGCTTTTCCAAAGTCGGCGGCACGCCTCAAGAAGCTCCGGATCCCCTGTCTTTCTGGCCATATCCGCCATACCGCTGTAGAGGTACACCGCACGGACCGCATGTCCTACGGCTTCTTTCTGCTGCCGTACCGGAATATGGGCCTGGTGGTAATAGTCGATCTTGTAGGGCTCTCCTTTCGGAGTCGGGTGCTCCTTGTCGAAGTAGAGCGGCGCCTGGCCACGCTGGTCGATGAAGTATTCGGCAAGTTTCGCATACTTCTCTTCACCTGTGACCTCACTCAGACGGAAAAGCGCCATCTCCGCGATCTCGTGTCCCGGATAACCCGGGATCTTCCCTTCTTCTGTTCCGAAGCGCTCTGCCACATAGTCCGCGAAACGCATGGCCGCCCGAAGCAGTTTATCCTTGCCGGTTCCCTCATAGTACGCGACAGCGCCCTCGATCAGGTGACCCAGACAATACAGTTCATGGTGATCTCTCAGATTGGTGAACACCTTATCCATCCCGTTAATGATGTAATATGTATCCAGATATCCGTCCTCGGTCTGGGCCCGGCACACGATGTCGATGGCTTCGTCCGCCACCTTCTCCAGTTCCACATCCGGCTGTGTGGCCAGAGAATAGCCCACGGCTTCGATCCACTTGGAGAAATCGCTGTCCTGGAAGACAAATCCGTAGAATTCATCTTCTTTCGGTGCCCGCGGATCCTCCGGCAAAACCTGGAATCCACGATAGGTATATTTCGGCGGTTCAAAGGCCGATCCCAGTTCCTGCTTTCTCTGGGCCAGTCTTCCTGCCGCACGGAAATTGTGCATGCAGTAACTGGGCGATGCTTCCGGTACCCGGTCGTTGAGGATCTCCCACTGGTACGGGATCACCTCTTTACGGATCAGGTCTCTTTTCTTCGACCAGAAAGGATCGGTAATATGGATCTTTCTGATATCAATGGGGTGACTCATCGGCATAGGCGCCTCCTCATGCTGTCCTGCCCCCCTTCACGACTTGCCGCGTCGAGGAGCTCTCATTAAATTCATTGTCTTTGGTCCGTCATCACTGGCACAGTGCCATGATTCTCTCGAAATCGTATTCCCGGTAGATCTGCTGGGTGTCGTGAAGCGGCTCCGTCGAGACATTCGTGACGACTACGTCGGCCTGCGCCGGGTCCTCTACCACTTCCGAAGCGAGCATCTCGAACAGAACCTTCAGATTCAGGCTTTCCGTATAATGGAAATTATCCACCAGGAAAGACATGTCCGTCCCGCCGGCCACGGCCACATCGAGCTCTCTGGCGGAATTCAGCCAGACGAAATCGTTGCTTTCCAGATCAAGGCCGAACAGGTAACAGAACCGGGCCGGTGCATTGACCGTAAAGGCCGATTCCACCGTCTTCGGTTCGAAGATCTCACCGGAATCCTCTATGTCGCGGATCATGTAGCCCGCCCGGCAGACACAGCGGTCGAAAGTCAGGTAGGAAAACACATTATCACAGAACACAATATAGTGGATATGCGGGTATTTAATCCGGAAGGCCGGAAGATCGATATCAAAGTATTCCGCTCCGCCGTCATAACCACTGGTCTCATCGCCGGAATACGTGATCGCATCCGACTGTTTGTCCGCCATCGTACGCCAGGAGAACTCCTCCTGATGGCCCTCTTCATCGATACCGATAACAGAAAGATCGATATCATCTACCTTCTCCCAGTAAGTGAAGGCACGTATCTTCTTACACTCTCCGATGTGGATCCTCGAACCCGAAGAAAGAACACCGAAACCACCCTGAGAAGCGCTCTCCTTCAGCGGTACCGCATAATTGTGCATACCGGGAGCGATGTATACCTTCCCAAGCCGCCCATGGAGCACTTCTTTCAAGTTCTTTTCGATCTGACCGGACAGGATCTTGACCTGGTTTTCGGTAAGATAAGACTTTCTCTTCGCGATCTCTGCTTCCGTCTCGCCGTGAGCCAGCATCAGGTTGCATTTGAAGAATTGAAAAGCTCTGCCGCCGGGTTTCTTCCCGTATCGGGCATAGGCCTGGAAGAGCTGCATGAGCACGATGGGATTACTGCCCTTCGTCTTGTCGATCAGGCACTGAATTTCTGCATCTGTCTGAGTCCGGCTGGCAAGATAGTTCAGATTACGAAGCAGTGCGGAGGGACCTTTCGTCGAAAGAAGATCGTCGGCCGCAGAAAGAGGTCCTTCCTCCCGAAGTTTCCTCTCGAAGGAAGAATACGCGGAGTGGTTTTCCTTACCCCTCATAGCAGAAACAAATTCCTGCGCCTGCGGGGTCTTCGCCTTATAGTGGATGTGATGCAGGAAACCTGCCCACACCTTCTTCTTCTCATAGCAGGAAGAAATGTCGATCCGTCCGGACTCCAGGATTCGGTCCATGACCTTTGTCAGGAATGTCCTGGTCTTATTGGGCAGATTCAGTTTCCGGAGATTGAAATTGTGCGCCTGCTCGAAATGGAGTTTCTCCAGGATCTTCATGACATCCGACAGGGAAAGAGAATCTACGAAGCGAGGATCTCTCGTTCCCAGAAGAAGCCCGATGCGGGTGTCTTTGGAAGCGATGCGCTCCGGTATATAGTCATTATCCAGTATAAAAAGACGGGTAACCTCCAGCTGCCGCGGGTTCAAGGGCCGCGTGGAGCGGAGCATGTTGTCGACATACGTACGAAGCGCCTCAGTGGCCGCATCTTCCGAAAGGATCTCGAAATCCTTCACGCTGCCGGACTCCTTAAATAACTTTCTGCGGATATCTTCCTCGTCCTCAAAGACAGAATGACGGGGCGTCGAAAAATCGCCCATTCCGTAGGTCTGCAGATAATGAAGGAGCTGATCGACGTATAGCTGCTCGAATGATAATTTCCGCACACTGTCCGGGAAGCCCTTGTAGAAAGCCATCGGGACATTCTCGCCGATCATCAGGGCCGCGTAGCGGAACATCTCCAGATCCGCCATTTTTCCGCCCCTGGTGATATTGATATTAAGGATCTTCGCCATGGCCAGACGTGCTTCTTCACAGTTTTCCGCCGAAGCACAGCTTCCTACCAAAATATGCTTGTCAAAAAGGAATTGCTTATATTCTTCTCGAAAAACTCTCTGCATAAGGGCGCCCATCCTCTCTTTCAGACAATAAAAAAGCCGATGATATTGCCGGATTATCTTGACATAAGGAGTAAATCCGACTAGCTATCGGCTAAACATAAATATACTCTCTTCCTGCTGAAAAAGCAACGAAGAATAGACGGTCTTCTATGTTCAGCAGAAAAACGCATTGTAAATTGTCTGAAAAACTTGAAATGCGTTCGTAACATAGTATAATTGAATTAGTAAGTAAATCTATCTTTTGGGTTTAGTAGGGTGATAAAAATGGCTGGTTTTTTCGATGTTTTAAAGGGTAAGGCAGACGGGAAATTCGGTAGTCCGGCGGTGGAGTTGTCTGCATCAGGGGCCGCCTCCGGTAGTATTTCCAGTGGTTCTACAGGACCGAACGGTCGTGGCAATGTGCTGGCGGCCAGTACACCTGCGACGAACTCCGCAAGAGAGCGTGCCGCAGCGGCCAAAGCACAGATAGAATATCGCAAAGCGATGGAAGAAGCTCGTAAGGCGAAGGAAGAAGCCCGTAAGAAGGACGAGACAGTGAAGAAAGATGATTCCCACAGGGTATCCCCTTTCGGTG
This sequence comes from Clostridiales bacterium Firm_16, assembly GCA_001604185.1. Lineage (GTDB taxonomy): Bacteria > Bacillota > Clostridia > Saccharofermentanales > Saccharofermentanaceae > Scatonaster. Next base: position 13,512 of record LVAV01000098.1, read on the forward strand.
GAAGTCATCCGTCCTCGAATTCTACTGCTTCTGCTTTCAAACCTGCCAAAGAAGCTGCACAGCCGGTTGAGGAAGCTGTTCCACAGCCGATCTGGTCCAGTTCTTCCCGTGCTGCGAAGGCAGATGGCGAGACACGTCTGGATCGTGTAGGTTCCGAGCAGCATGCTGACCGTAGTGATCCGTCTCTCAGAAGACCGACTTATGCCGGTACCAAGAACAGAACTCCGGCAACGATTGCCGCAGAGAAAGCACAGATCGAGTTTACTCAGGCTAAGAATCGTGAAGAGCGCGCCGTTCAGGATGCAGTGGATGCCGTAAACAAGGCTGAAGCCGCAAGACAGGCTGTTGCTCAGTCCACTGAAGCATTGGAAGCTGCCGTTAAGGCCGAGACCGAGGCTGCAGAAGCCGCTCAGCAGGCCGAGACCGAGTACAATGCCGCCATGGATGCCGCCAAGGAAGCACAGAATGCTGCCAACGAGGCGGAAGCGGCTGCACGTGCTGCCGTGAAGAAGGCGAACGAAGCTATCCGTATCGCTTCTCAGAAGAAGGCCGAGCAGGATTCCAAGTATACTGCCAAGAGAGCTCGTGAAGATGCAAGAAAGATCGCTGAGGATGCGGAGAAGCAGGCTAAGGAAGCCGCGGTTCTGGCTGAAGATCTCGTGAAAGTCACCGAGAAGAAGGCCGAAGAAGCCAAGCTTGCTACAAGACAGGCCGAGACCGTATTCGAAGCCGCGAACAAGAAGAAGCAGGAAGAGGATAACCGCATTGCTGCCGAGAAGGCTGAAGAAGCTGCCAAGATCTCTGCCGCCCAGGCGAAGGAGAAAGCAGAAGCTGCCATGAGACGTGCTGCTGAAGCTTTGGCTGCTGCCCGTAAGGCTGAGGAAGAAGCGAAGGCTGCCGCTGAGATGGCTGCTGAGGAAGCAAGAAAGGCAGAACAGCTGGCTGCCGAGAAGGCAAAGCTGGTATCTACCGTGATTCCGGAAGAATAATTCCTCTCTTCCCTTCTACATTCAATGCTGAAAACAAGAACACTCCGTGGAAAGTCCGCGGAGTGTTTTTCTTTAGTTTCTTCCCGTCAGGAGATTGGAGATCTCGATCCGTCCTGATTCGCCGAAGTCCGGGGCACCCGGTGTCAGATTGAAGGCCAGCACCGACTCCTGTCCGGGCTTAAGCTCCATGACCGTTCTTCCCGACCGGTCATACACCGCTGTCGGTGCCGTCTGGTTCGGAGATGTGGCATTACTGGTCAGCGTATAGGTCGCATTCTCCACCGCCCGGGTACGGATATGTCCGCGGATCAGATCGTAGCGGTCCGGATCCGGTTTATCTGTCACATCGTAGAAAAGGATCACGTTCAGATCGGTCTTCATCTTATATAGTTCTCGGAAGTATTCCGGGAAACGCACTTCGAAGCAGATCCGCACACCGATGCGGATACCGTCAATGGCGAATACGCCCGGTTCTTCTCCGGGAGCAAAGTTGTCTCTGTCCCAGCCCCACAAGGCCCGCTTACTGTATCGTTCCACGTGACCGTCCGGGGTAAAGACCAGCGCCGTGTTATAGAACACTTCCTCTAAAGCCGGAATATCTCCGAACATCGGAATATCCATCGTCGGGGCACATTCTTCTCTTACGATGGTGCCCACCAGCACGTAGATATCGTGACACCAGGCGGCCTCCGCGATCGCGGCATGGGCCCGTTCCACTGCCCGGAAATCTACATCTTTCGAGGAAGGAACATCTCTCGGCGGATAGCCGGTGATCGCGCATTCCGGGCATACCAGGAACCGCACACCGGCCTTCGCTGCCCCTTCAATGGCGCGAAGGATATGTGCGCAGTTATTCTGCACATCTCCGGAAACAGGAAACTGGTAAGCGGCGATCTTCATGCTTCTTCCCTTCTACTTACTCTTTCACGAAATAATAAGCATGCCAGTCGCCCTTCTGCTTCTCTTCTACAAGCTTCAGGCCTGCATTCTTACATGCCTCCAGGGCAATCTCTTTCTTATGGTCAATGATTCCGCTGGTGATAAAGTGACCACCGGAAACAAGTTTCTCAGGTACCATCGGGGCGATGGATGCGATGATCTCCGCCACGATATTGGCAATGATCAGGCTGTAGCCTTCCTTCTTCGCATCCTTCAGTTCTCCGGTATAGCAATCTACTTCTACATTATTCTCTTTACAGTTCTCGATGGCTACATCCACCGCCAGGCGGTCGATATCGCAGGCCTCTACAGACTTCGCACCCAGCTTACTGCAGATAATGGAAAGGATTCCGGAGCCGCATCCTACATCCAGGACCGTATCAGACGGATCCATATATTCGTCGATAAACTCGGCACACATGGAGGTCGTCTCATGGGTACCGGTACCGAAGGCCGAACCCGGATCCAGGTAGACCACCTTCTGTCCCTCGGTCTCCGAGACGGACTCTCTTTCCCAGGTCGGCGCAATGGTGACACGGGGAGATACGGAGAAAGCGTGATAATCCTTCTTCCATTCATTCTCCCAGTCTTCGTCCTTCACGTACTTATAGGAGACCTTGCCGTCTCCCACCGGGAGGAATTCTCCGATGTCAGCAAGTCTTTCTTCCAGAAGTGCGATGGTCTCTTCCAAGGTCTTCGAACCGGTGGCGATGTTACCGTAGATGGTACCTACGCCCTCTGGATTCTCGTATTCTTCTTCCTTGGCGCCCAGACGGATGCCATCGTCAAACTCGGCGAAATAGGCCTGGATCTTCACGTCGCTTCCCAGGGAATCCACAAATCCGTCATCGGCGTATGCCAGCGAATCCGGATCGTCAATGATTCTCTTGATCTCCAGCGGATCGCACACAGCGATGCCGTCTGCACCTAACTGGGAAAGCATCTCACAGATTGCATCGGATGCTTCTTCTGTCGTCGTGATCTCAATTTCCACCCATTTCATCGTATCTACCCGCCTAAGTTATAGTCTCAATATTGCTTTCTGTCCGAAAGGACGCAAAAGTATTTTACCACAATCCGCCTGACTCCGAGGCATGTTATTCAATCGAAAAAGAAAGGTAATATCCTATCTTAACAGTACTCTTCCTTCTTCTTCTCCGTATCGACCCACAGGAAGCGCTGATCCCCGATGGGACGGCCGTTCTGGTATGTGGAGAAGGTATCCAGACTCAGAAGTCTTCCCTCGTGAAGTGGTTTTTCCATAGGAGTATGTCCCACCACCTGAAGCAGATCCCGAGGATAAAGACGCATCCGGCCGAACTGAGGACGCGCCCAGATCGGTGAGTCATGGGTCCAGAGTTCATCGTTACCCATGCGGTTAATGAAGCCGATCATGTCATCGATGGTGATCAGGCCGCCTTGACCGAAGCGCTTGATCACGAAGAACTGGGTCAGTCCCGCATGACTGAACAGCACATTGTCTATCCGGTGAATAAATCCGCTGTGGCCCTCCGGCAGTGCATACATGATCTTATTGATCCCTTCTCGAACGATATCTCCGGCTTCGAAGGAATAACCGGACTCAAACTCCTGCCACAGGTAGCTGATGTCGTGGTTACCGATACAGAAAATCGTCTCGGGATATCTCTTAACAAAGTCCAGTGCTGCCTGCAGGGTCTGCCGATAAAGATCCAGATTCTCCTGCTGGTTCCAGTCGTCCACCAGATCGCCCAGCATAACGATATGATCGAATTTGTTTTTCTCGATGATTCTGCTTGCCTGATCGAACATCCAAGGCTTCAGATGTACATCCGGTATCACGAACGCTTTGCCCACTTGCAGCACCTCCTTTTCCATAGTGATGACTATTATTCTACTATCAAAAGCGGGAAGGCGAAACCATTTTTCCCCGCTCTATACTATGAAGATTCATTGAATAACCGCGCCTTTTCCGACGAGCTTGCAATCACCTGTTTTACGGTTAGAATGGATATAGACTTTTGCGATTCCGCATGAAACCGATGCGGTATGTACTCCGGGGCCGTGGCCTACGGAGAAAGAAAGGATATCTTACGTGAAGAAGAATAATATACTGATCCTCGGTGCGATCACCGCGATCCTTGTTGTAGTGACCATCGTTCTTTTCATAAAGGTCATGTCTTCCGACAAGGCGGAACCTTCTGCATCGAGTGTTCCTGTTACAACAACGACAGCCGTTTCCGACGTAACGACAACAAGTGCCATCGACACGACGGTCTCCTCGGAAACCACAGAAAGCGCACCATCCACCGAGACTTCCCCGGAAGATCCGGACATCCTCAAGGTGGACGCCACCTTCCTGGGAGTCCAGAACTACGGGGATCCGGAAGTGAAGAAAGAAAATGCCGACCAGTTCCATTACCGCTTCGAGGTCAATGGCGAAGAAAAGATCTACACCATCGATAACTCCCTTCTGGACGAGAACAATAAGCCCGCCTACCCTGTCCAGAACAAACTCAAAGAAGGCTATCCCTTCCTTCTGTCCATCAAGGACGATGTCATTATCGATGCCGACGAGATCCTTCCCGGCGGATCTGTCCCCTACTCTCCTGTCGTATCCGGCACCCCCGGCGAGAAAACGGTCATGAACTTCATCAAGACCTCCCTTATGCCGGTGGGTACCGCGCTTTATGTATTCGGTGGCGGATGGGACTGGCAGGATACCGGCAGTGCCATTCAAGCCAGAACACTTGGTGTATCAAGTGACTGGGTCCGTTTCTTCAACAGTCAGGATGAGAGCTACACCTTCCGAGACAAGAACGACGACAAGTCCCTGCGTGATCCCAAGACCAGCTACTTTCCTTTCGGCGGATATAACGAATATTACTACGCGGGTCTCGACTGTTCCGGATTTGTCGGCTGGACCATCTACAATACTTTCGAGACCGAGAACGGAAGACCCGGCTACGTCTGCAGTTCCACCAAGATGGCCAGACGTTTTGCAGAGGAATACGGCTGGGGGGATTTCTCTCAGAAAGTCGCACCTTCCGAATCCAACAGTTACAAGCTTCGTCCGGGAGACATCGTCAGCATCAAGGGACATGTCTGGATCTCCCTGGGCACCTGCGATGACGGCAGCGTGGTCATCGTCCATTCCACCAACGGATTTGTCAGCCGCACCGGTCAACCGGGAGGCGGAGTCGGCATCGGCGCCATCGGAAACAGTAAAGAATGCGAGGCCTATAAGCTTGCGGACCAGTATATGTCGAAATTCTATCCGGAATGGTACAGAAGATATTCGGTTTCACTCAGCAGTCCGAGTAAATACTTCACCATCGATGGCGACGAAGCCGGACGCTTCACCTGGAATACTTCTTCCGGCCAAGGACTCACCGATGAACTCGGCGCCCAGAACATGAAGCCGGAAGAGATCCTGAAGTATTGCTACGGAGAGAAATAGAGCTTTGCACGCATATAGAAAAAAGGCAGTGTATCAGGATACACTGCCTTTTCTTTTATGTGGGGTTCGTTACAACGATTGTTGTACTTATTTTCCGAACATGCTCTTGACCCGGTCGAAGAAGCTGCCACGTTTCTGGTAGTTCTTCTCGGTAAGAGTCATATCGAAAGCACGAAGCTTCTGCTTCTGGTCATCCGAGAGTTTGACCGGTACTTCTACGGAGAAGCGTACGGTATGGTCACCACGGACACCGGCACGGTTCTTGTAAGGGATACCCTTGCCGCGGAGTGTCAATGTATCACCCGGCTGGGTTCCGTCCTTAACATGTACCACCTGCTCGCCATCGATGGTTACGACGCTTACGTCTGCACCGAGGGTCGCCTGGGTAAATGTGATCGGTACTTCGCAGAAGGTGTTGTTGCCCTGACGCTGGATGATCGGATGGCTCTTCACACGGAACTGGATATAAAGTGTTCCGTATGGTCCGCCACGAAGACCCGGCTCACCTTCGCCTGCGATCGGAAGCATATCTCCGGTATCTACGCCTGCCGGAATATGGACCTTGATCTCCTTGCGGATCACAGCACGTCCACGGCCACGGCAGTTCGGGCACGGATTCTTGATGACTGTACCACGGCCGTTACAAGCCGGGCAGTCACGGGTCACCATCGTCATACCGAAGAGAGTCTGGGTCTGCTGCTGGATACGTCCGCTGCCTCGGCAGGTCGGACAGGTCTCCGGCTGGCTGCCGGCAGCTGCACCGCTGCCCTTACAAACACCGCAGACATCTTCCTTGTTGATGGTGATGGTCTTATCTACACCGAAAGCCGCTTCCATGAATTCCAGCGACATATTGTACTTAAGGTCGGCACCACGCTGCGGACCGTTGTTTCTTCGTCCGCCGCCGCCGAATGCACCACCGAAGAAGGATCCGAAGATATCTCCCAGGTCCACGGCGGTTCCGTTAAATCCGGAGAAGCCCTGACCGTCTACGCCGGCATGACCGAACTGATCGTAGTTCCTTCTCTTCTCTGCATCGGAAAGAACGGCATAGGCCTCATTACATTCCTTAAACTTCGCCTCTGCCTCTTTATCGCCCGGATGCAGGTCCGGATGGTACTGCTTGGCCATCTTACGATAGGCCTTCTTGAGGTCTTCATCGGACACGCCCTTACTGACGCCCAGTACCTCATAATAATCTCGCTTCTGCTCAGCCAAAGCTTTCTTCCTCCTTTATCGGCGAGGAGGCTGCCCACGAAAAACCGTGTACAGCCTCGCCGTTTACGTCATTCAATCACGCCTTGAAAAGGCCTATTAGAAGTCACCGCCGGCATTCTTGAAACCGTCGCTGCCCTGTGCACCGGCATCCGGAGCGGCACCGCCTGCTGCACCGTTAAAGCCTGTGAAATCCTGCGGGTTCGGCTGTGCGCCTTCCGGCTGGACATTTGCATACAGCTTCTCGGCAACCTTGGAGAATGCATTGGTTACATTCTCGGTCTCGGTTTTCATGTCCTCGGTGTTGTTGGCTTCGATAGCCTTCTTCAGTCTTGCGAGAGGCTCTTCAACAGAAGCCTTATCGGAAGGATCGATCTTACCTTCTACATCCTTGAGAGTCTTCTCGGTCTGATATACACAAGACTCAGCCTTGTTCTTGATCTCGACCTGCTCCTTACGAGCCTTATCCTCTGCAGCGTGGAGCTCTGCTTCCTTAACAGCCTTGTTGATATCTTCCTCACTCATGTTGGAAGAAGCAGTAATGGTAATGTGCTGCTCACGGTTAGTGCCGAGGTCCTTGGCGCTTACGTTAACGATACCGTTAGCATCGATATCGAAGGTTACTTCGATCTTCGGAACACCACGCGGTGCCGGAGCGATACCATCGAGGATGAAGTTACCCAGTTCCTTATTGTAAGCGGCGATCTCACGCTCACCCTGGAATACGTGTACGTCTACCTGAGACTGATTGTCTGCAGCTGTGGAGTATACCTGGCTCTTCTTGGTCGGGATCGTTGTGTTTCTCTCGATCATCTTGGTGAATACGCCACCCTCTGTCTCAATACCGAGGGAAAGAGGTGTAACGTCGAGGAGCAGCAGACCCTTCACATCACCGGTCAGAACGGCAGCCTGGATCGCAGCACCGATAGCTACGCACTCATCCGGGTTGATGCCCTTGAACGGATCTTTACCGAAGAAATTCTTAACAGCATCCTGAACAGCCGGGATACGGGTAGAACCACCGACCAGAAGGATCTTCTGGATATCGGAAGGTGTCATATTGGCATCGGACATAGCACGACGGACAGGCTCCATGGTGGACTCAACCAGATCACGTGTCAGCTCATCGAACTTCGCACGGGTCAGTGTGATGTCGAGGTGCTTCGGGCCGGTAGCATCGGCTGTGATGTAAGGCAGGTTGATGTTGGATGTGGTCACGCCGGAAAGCTCGATCTTCGCCTTCTCTGCGCTCTCCTTCAATCTCTGCATAGCCATCTTATCGTTTCTGAGGTCTACGCCCTGTTCCTTCTGGAATGTCTCTACGAGGTAATCTACGATCTTCTTATCGAAGTCATCACCACCGAGACGGTTGTTACCGGCTGTTGCCAGAACTTCGAATACACCGTCACCGATCTCCAGGATGGATACATCGAAGGTACCACCACCAAGGTCGAATACCAGGATCTTCTGATCGGATTCCTTATCCAGACCGTAAGCAAGAGATGCAGCTGTCGGCTCGTTGATGATACGCAGAACTTCAAGACCTGCGATCTTACCGGCATCCTTGGTTGCCTGACGCTGTGCGTCGGAGAAGTAAGCCGGAACCGTGATAACTGCCTGTGTTACCGGCTGGCCGAGGTAAGCCTCTGCATCGCTCTTAAGCTTGCTGAGGATCATGGCAGAGATCTCTTGAGGAGTATACTGCTTGTCGTCAACGCTTACCTTATAGCTTGTACCCATCTCACGCTTGATGGACTGTACGGTACGCTCCGGGTTGGTAACGGCCTGACGCTTGGCTACCTGACCGATGAGACGCTCACCGTTCTTGGAGAAAGCAACAACAGACGGTGTGGTTCTGTTTCCTTCCGGATTCGGGATAACTACCGGCTCGTTACCTTCCATAACTGCTACACATGAATTTGTTGTACCTAAATCGATACCAATAACTTTTGCCATATCTTTTTCCTCCTATGATTCGGGAAAAGCACTTGCACGCTTTTCCTTGTATTCCATTAAGTTCTCTTCTCCATGATGTGATCGACCAGACCATACTTCAGAGCTTCCTCTGCTGTCATCCAGTTGTCACGCTCTACATCCTTCTCGATGGTCTCCAGAGATTGTCCGGAAGACTCGGCCAGGATCTTGTTGAGCTTCATCTTGGTTCTCTTGATGTGATCCGCTGCGATGAGGATATCCGTTGCCTGACCCTGTGCACCGCCCAGAGGCTGGTGGATCATGACTTCCGCATTCGGCAGGATAAAACGTTTACCCTTCGTACCGGCTGTCAGAAGTACGGCACCCATGGATGCGGCCATACCCATGCAGATGGTCTGTACGTCCGGCTTGATGTGCTGCATTGTATCGTAGATCATCATGCCGTCAGTAACGGATCCTCCCGGGCTGTTGATATAAAACTGGATATCTTTATCCGGATCCTCCGCCTCGAGGAACAGAAGCTGTGCCGTAATGAGGCTTGCAGTTACTGCGTTGACTTCCTCAGAAAGGATGACGATTCTTTCCTTCAACAGTCGGGAAAAGATATCGTAAGCGCGCTCACCGCGGTTAGTGGACTCGATAACGGTTGGGACCAGGCTCATTCTTTCAAAATTTTCCATTGTTTTCACTCCTTTGATCTTGATTAGTCTATATAAAGTAAATATTCTTCTTCGTTATCCGGGATCAGTTGGCCACCTTCACGACGGTGTGGCGGATCACTCTGCCCTTGCAGCTGTACCCTTTCTGGAATACCTGGGCGATGGCCTGCTCACCGAGGGAATCATCTTCCACATGCATCACGGCCTCGTGCAGGTTCGGGTCGAAACTCTCCCCTTCCTTGCCCTCGATCTCTTCTACACCGAGCTTGCCCAGAACGTTTCCGACCTGTTTTCCGATCAGGTGGATACCTTCGGCCACTTTCTCTACGGAATTCTCATCCATATTCTCGGTAGAAGCGACGGCTCTCTCGATATCGTCTACCAGCGGGAGCCATTCCTTGACTACCTCGGCAACGGCATCGGAGTAGATATTCTCTTTCTCCTTCTGGGTACGTCTTCTGAAATTGTCGTACTCAGCCAGAAGTCTCATATACCGGTCCTTCAACTCCGCCAGTTCGGCTGCGGTCTCATCCACCTCTTCGGTTTCTTCTTCCTCCACAGTCTCTTCGTCGGAAGTCTCTTCAGAAGAAGCCTCATCTACATCGGCGGTTTCCTCGTCCTCTGTAAACTGCAGGACCTCTTCCTGCTTTTCCTCTTCTTTATCGTGTTTCTTCTTCATTTCCAGTCCTCTTTTCCTTATTGTTTCAATTGCTCATCGATCATCATTCTTACGAAATTGATCTGCGAGATGACCTTACTGTATTCCATTCTCTTCGGTCCGATGACCCCGATATTACCGGCCACCTTGCCGCCCACGTTATATGTGGTAGTAATAAAGCTGCAGTTATCCAGACCCTCCAGCGTGATCTCCTGTCCGATGCGGATCATGTATTCCTTCTTCGCATCTTCCTTAGTGACCTCATCCACATAACCTGCGACCAGTCCGTCGTGAGATAATGTATCGAAAAGTCCCTGTGCACGCTTCGTATCGGAGAATTCCGGAAGAGACAGCATCCGGTGCTTGCCCTGCATATACACATCCAGGTTATCGGCCTGCTTGATGGCGGTATAGGCTTCGTACAATACCTGATTGAGAAGCGCCTCCGGCAGTTCTACTTTCTGGTTGCCCTTGGCCGCCGTCGCCACCGTGATCAGAGAAATCTCCGAAAGCGGCAGACCGCTGAGTCCCTGCTCTACTGCATTGGAGATCTGGGCGATCTGTTCCTGGGTCAGGAAATCCGGGATACGGACCATGCGGTTCTTCACGACACCTGCGGAGAGTACTACGACTACCAGAACTTTTCCCGGTTCGATCATGAGCATCTTAAGCTGTGTCAGATAACTACTGGTGAGCTTCGGCGTCATCGCTAGGGAGATATAACCTGTCTGGTCCGCCAGTGCCGAGGATGCAGCCTTCAGAAGACCTGCGATCTCATCGAAACTCTGGCTGAGCTTCTCCTTGATCTCTTGTCCTTCTTCATCGGAAAGATGATCCACTTTCATGAGGGAATTGACGTATTCACGATAACCCTTGTCCGACGGGATACGTCCCGCGGAGGTATGAGGCTGTTCCAGATAGCCCATCCGCTCCAGTTCTGCCATATCGTTTCGAAGGGTGGCGGAGCTGACCATGAAATCATGACGGTCGATCAGGGACTTAGAACCCACAGGTTCACAGGTAGCAACGTAATCATCTACGATTGCCTGTAATACTTCTTTCTTTCGGTTATCCAAGCCCATGTCCGCACCTCCTTCGCTAGTTTCAAAGTACGGTTTAGCACTCTATCCTCCTGAGTGCTAAACCAATGATATACTTAAAGTCAAAGAATGTCAATCGAAAAACAAAAAAGCTTTTCTCTTTCTTTATAATTCGCTTTATCCATAGAAAAAAGCCTCCACTCTTGTACTGCAAGAATGGGGGCTGGAATGCTTTTTTACAAAGAATGTCAAACATAATCGCAGAACACCTGGTTAGCCAGATCAAATCCTTTTTCGGTCAGACAGTATCCCTCCGCGGTTTTCTCGACGAGCCCTTCTCTGATTTCTTTTTCGAGTTCTTCTCCAAAAGCACTCTCCACCGTCATTTCGAATCGCTCTTCAAATTCCTGCCCCTTCACGCCGCTTCCGGTGCGGAATGCGAGCATCATAAACTCTTTCTTCTGGTCTTCCGTAGTGAGTTTCTCTTCGGGTAAGTAGATGGCTGCTTTCTGCGGCTCCGCGGCCGCAAGAGCGGTCAAGTATTCATCGAGTGTTTCTGCGTGGCGGCCGCGTTCGCACCCCATGTAGTAGTGCGCGCCGCAACCGAAGGCGTAGTAGTTTTCCGCCCGCCAGTACATCAGGTTATGCCGGCTTTCAAATCCCGGTCGTCCCATATTACTGATCTCATAGTGAGAAAAACCATTTTCTTTCAGCGTATCCACCACATAGTGGTACATGGCCCGGTCTTCTTCCTGACTTACATACTTCTCGATATCCCCCTGGTACTGACTGTACATCGGGGTCCCTTCCTCCAGGATCAGGGAATAAAGCGATACATGAGGGATCTTTCTTTCCAGAAAGAACGAAAGCGTCTTCTGCACATCCTGCATATTCTGTCCGGGGATCCCCAGCATCATATCGCAGGAAAGATTCGTAAAGCCCGCTTCCTGCGCCGCCACGATAGTTCTTCTTGCTTCCTCGGCATTATGAATCCGTCCCAGTACATTAAGCACCGGATCCGACAGACTCTGGATCCCGATGGAGAGACGATTCACCCCCGCCTCACGGAACGCACGGAGTTTCTCTCCGTCTACCGTTCCGGGATTGGCTTCCAGGGTGATCTCACAATCTGCATCGATGCCGAAGGTTTCCGACAACACAGTAAGGATCTTCTTCACTTCTTCAGCAGACAGAAGTGACGGCGTGCCTCCGCCAAGATAGATGGTACGAAGCGGCACATCGCTTTTCCCGAAGAAATACGGAGCCAACCGCATCTCCCGACAAAGCGCATCCACGTACAAGTCCTTTTGCCCAAGACAATTCGGGAAAGACAGGAAATCACAGTACGCGCACTTTCTCACACAGAATGGGATATGGATATAAACAGAAGACGGCTGCATCTTAATCCTCTAGTGTATTCTTGACGGCCGCCTCGAAGGCCGTGGCATACTTTCTGAAACTGGGCGACACATTGTGGTCCGGGAGCATATATCTCGAGATCTTCTCCGCCCAGGTGGCCTTATACTGTCCGATGGCGGGATAGCCGATGCGCTTCACCCGATGGGACTGCTCGTGCATCAGGACATCGCAGAGCACCTCCCAGGTACCGCAGATACTGTCCTGCTCATATTCCTTCAGACGCTGGATATCCGCGTCCGGATACGCCATGAGGATCGCATTCTGATCCGCCAGCATCCAGCTCTCCGTCTCTTCCACGGAGATGCCGATGACGGTACGGATCCCCGGACCATACTGACGGCAGGTAGCACGAAGACGAGCCATCATCTCTTCCGGATCATGGTCATCAGAATCAATACAGACAATAACGATGGTTGCCGTGCCGGCGTAAACCTTGTCGTAGGCACGAAGCTTGGCAGGCAGAAGTTCCAGCAGTCCCGCTGCAAAAGGTTCCGGCTTCGCGTTGGGGTCATTGGGCCAGTGTCCGCACCCACGATGGGGGCGCAGAAAACAGGTGTAGTCGGAAGTATACTTTCTCGCGATACACTCGGTCAGCCGCTGGATCACCATTCCACCGGATCTATCTTCACTCAAAATCTCAATTCGCATCGATTCGATTGCCCTGCCTGTTGTCCTCTCTTAAATAGTCGTTCTCAAGTCATTAATCGTCAAAATGTCCCGCATACCAGATGGCACCCATACCGACACCCTGCTGATACAGTTCTTCCACGATCGGCATGGACCCGGCACACTTGATGTCGATACGGTCCTTCTCCCCGCGGCAGAATACCCAGATCTCACTGGGAGAAAGATTCTCCAGGATATAGGGGTTATGGGTCGTAAAGAAGATCTGGCAATGAGGATGGGAGAAAGAATACTCCCGCATCTCCCGCGCAAGTGCATCTACCATATCGTGGTACAAACCTTCGTCCGGTGCTTCGATCAGAAGAAGCGGCCTCGGATTCGGGTCCGCAAGCAGAAGCAGGAACAACGCCAGGATATCCGGCTTCTTAAAGAAATTCAGTACACCGATCTCATCCTTCTCATGCAGTCCCGGGATCACATCCAGGATCTTGGCCACCAGCTGCTTATATTCTCCGGGATATTCCTTCTTCATATAAAGAAGCACATTCCGTGCATTAGAACCTTCGAAATGCAGATGCTTATGTCCGCCCGGAGTCACATCATCCGGGATCTGCTTGACCTGATCCTTCTGGAATCGTACGAAGAACCAGCCCATGATCTCTCTATAAGTGCGGTTAATGAAGTAGAACTGCTTCAGCGCACCATAGGCATGAAGAGCCGCCGTCTGGGAATCGTTCATTTCCCCTTCCATCTTCTGTCCCTGGCTCTGGATATATCCCTTTCCATTCTCGAAGAAGAGAATGGTGGTCACCTCATCCATAGAAGTCATGAAGAAACGCAGTTCTTCCTTCTCGAAATGCGGTTTGCCATGCTCATTGGCACGGATCACCAGCATATATTCACAATAGACTTTCTCTTTACTCTGGGGATGCAGGAACTGGAAACACAGCGTCGCCGCCACCGGCTTGTCCGGATCCAGAAGAAGATTCACGAATCCGCTTCTGCCCTCCTCGGTGGAGGCCATGGCCGGTCCGCGCATGACGCATCCCTGCACGAAAGAAAGGAAGGAGAAGAACATGGTCTTTCCGGTATGGTTTCTTCCGATCAGGGCTTCCAGACCGTTCAGCGGATGGGCTACATCCACACCGGCCTCTATAGCAAGAGATGACTGCTCCGGGTCCTTCCGGATATCGTCCAGAAGCGCACCGACACAGTCATCTTCAAATAGTCCAAAATTCTCGATCCGTATGCCCAGTAACATATCCTGTTCCTCAGCTTTCCAAAGAATTTGACGGTACGGAACGAAGAGGGATTTCTTCGGGGTGTCCGCACCCACCTTCTATTATTTTAACTCTTTGAGGTCCTTTTGGATACGTACAAGCATATCTGTTAATTCATTTTCTACATCTTTCAGTCTCTTACGGGCATATTCCAGAGATCTGGCATAGATCTGGTCTGCCTGAGCATTGGCATCAGCCAGGATCTTATCGCTCTGCTCCTTGGCAAGAAGCGTGATCTGGTGCTCGTCCACCATGATCGCCTGACGCTGCTCGGATTCACGAAGGATACTCTCTGCCTTCTGTCTGGCACTGGCAACGATCTGACGGTTGGAATCTACGATCCACTTGGCCTGACGCACTTCGGTCGGGAAGCTGGCCCGGATCTGCTTGATCCAGTACAGGGCATCGGCACGGTCCACCATGCAGTTATCCGAAAACGGGATACCCTTAGCCTGGGTGATCGTTGTCTCCAACTGCTCCAGCAGTTCATATAGATCCTTATCTGTTGCTCTTACATTTCCACTTCCATTATTAGCATCCGGCATCTGAAAAACCTCCCTTACGCCTTATCGACTGGATTATTCTCAAGTTTTCTATGTACCATTTCTTCAACGGCCGGCACCACCATTCTGGAGATGTCTCCGCCGTAATAAGCGACTTCTTTAATGATCGACGAACTGGTAAAAGCAAGATCCGCCCGACAGGGAAGAAAAATGACTTGATACTGAGGAAACATAAGCGTATTGGCCGCATTCATCTCGGCTTCGTATCGGAAATCCGATTCACTTCTAAGTCCGCGGACAACGGCGGAAGCGTCCAGTTCACGGTACAGATCCACCAGAAGGGTCTCTCGGGAGATCACCTCGATATTCGGGATCCCCTCCAGACATACGCGAGCCATCTCCACTCTTTCCTCCACGGTAAACATGGATTTCTTGGCACGGTTGATCATGATCGCCACCACCAGCTTGTCACAAAGCTGGGCAGCTCTCTTGGCAATATCCAGATGTCCAAGCGAGAAGGGATCGAAACTTCCCGGGAAAATAAACGTCTTCACAGCGGCACTCCTCGTACGCATAGTTTCTTATTCTACGAAGAATGTTATCAGAGTTGAGCCGTACTTACAACTCTTTAAACATGTCATGTTGGTTACATTCTCGTTTATCAATGTTTCCGCATCCGACTCCACGATGAAAAGCCCTTCTTTCCTAAGCAGACCGTACTTTTCGATCAGCTCGGAAACGGTCTTGGCCATCGTGGCGGCCATGGCATAGGGCGGATCCATGAAAATGATGTCGAAGGTCGCCCCTTCCTTGCCCAGAAGACGGAGTGCTTCAGACACCGGCATCTTTAATGGACGGGCTTCTTTCTCCAGATGGGTCTTCTGGATATTCTTATGGATCACCTGCATACTCTTTCCCGACTGGTCAACGAGCACAGCAGTTTCCGCGCCGCGGCTCAGAGCCTCAATGCCCATCTGACCCGTTCCGGAAAATAAGTCCAGAAAAGCACTGTCCGCCACGTGCATCTGAATACTGGAAAACAGCGCCTCCTTCACCTTGTCTGTGGTAGGACGGGTCGCATCTCCTTTCGGTGCATCCAGTACCGTGCCTTTACATTTTCCGGCCACCACTCTTGGCATTGCTCTTCTCTCCTTATCCTTCGGACGCTATCCGAAATACGCTCTCTTTTTTCTTCCCGTACTATCAGAGACTGGGCTTCTGCCACTCGTCTCCGAAGTGATTCCGGAAGGCTTCCATCATGATCCGTCCTTCCACACCGGAAAGGTCCGGATCCTGGGCAAACATCTTATCTATGGCCTTCTCGATCACCGTAAGGCATTCCGCATCCCGGTAGAGGTTCGCCATCTTCAGCTGCGGAATACCGTGCTGTTTCGTACCGAAGAAATCGCCGGTACCACGAAGGAGCATATCCTTCTCCGCCAACTGGAATCCGTCTGTCGTCTGACACATCATGTCGATACGCTCCTTGGCCACACCCTCATACTTATCGGACTCCAGGATACAGGCCGACGGCAGACTGCCACGACCGATACGTCCTCGCAACTGATGCAATGTCGAAAGACCGAAACGCTCGGTATTCCGGATCACCATCAGGGTGGCGTTCGGATTATCTACACCGACTTCAATGACTGTTGTCGAGATCAGTACATCGATCTTTCCTTCACTGAAATCCTTCATGATGGCATCCTTCTCCTTCGGCTTCATCTTACCGTGAAGAAGTCCTACATGCATATCCGAAAGCGGGCCTGAAGAGAGTTCTTCGTAATACTTTACCGCCGATTCCAGGTCTTCCTTCATCTGACGGGAAAGGGTTCCCTCTTCATCCTCATATGCGCTTTCATCCAGCTCATCGATCATGGGACACACGATATAGGCCTGATGTCCTTTCTGCACCTCCTGCCGGATGGTCGCCAGCACTCTTCCGTCCTCCGCGGAGGATGTCCGGAAAGTCTTGATGGGAATACGTCCCTTCGGCATGGAATGGATCACCGATACATCCATATCTCCGAAAAGCACCAGTCCCAAGGTTCGCGGAATCGGGGTAGCGGACATGACCAGGGTATGGATCCCGTGATCACTGCGCTCTTCCTGGGTCGCTCTCTGCTTGACACCGAAACGGTGCTGCTCGTCCGTGACCATCAGTGCAAGGGACGGGAATTCATTCTTATCGGAAAGCACCGCATGGGTTCCCACCAGGATCTTGGTCTCCCCTGTGGCCAGGCGCTTTCGTATAGCATTCTTTTCTTTAACAGTCGTGCTTCCCAGTATCAGGTCGATGCCGATATCGGCATCCTTCAGGAACTTCTGGAACGTCGCGAAGTGCTGCGCCGCCAGCACAGCCGTCGGAGCCATGAAGACAGACTGGTATCCCGCCAGGGCACAGGCCGCCATGGACAGGAAGGCCACCACGGTCTTACCGGAACCTACATCGCCCTGCACCAGACGGTTCATAGGATATTTCTGCGCAATATCCGACAGGATATCGTGGGTCACTTTCCCCTGATCCTCCGTCAGTTCGAAGGGCAGGCCCTTCACGATCTTCTGGAACTGCTCCATCTCTTCTTTCTTCGCTGTCACCGGGAAAGAGACGCGAAGCTTTCTCTGTTCTCTCTTATATACGCTCAGTGCCGCCCGCAGGAGGAATAGCTCCTCGAACACCAGATACTTCCTGGCGATTTCCAGTTCTTCCATATTCTGGGGACGATGGATCTTCTCATAGGCATACTGGATCTGGCAGAGTTTCTGCTCTTTACGGAAGAAAGACGGAAGCACTTCAGACAGAAGCGGAACCGCAAGGTCCAGTGCTTTTCCCACGATCGCGCGCATATGTCCCTGCTTCAATCCCGACGTCAAGGGATAGATAGGCTGGATCAGCGACGGCATAGTCTCTTCCTTCTGCCGCTGGTCGAATACAGGATTCACCACCTGAAACTGGAACCCGTCCCGGGTCACTTTGCCGTGGAAGAAGTATTCCTCTCCCGCCACGATCTTTCCTTCCAGATACGGCTGGTTGAACCATACGGCCTTAATAGAACAGGAACCGTCGGAGAGGGTCGCAAAAATCGTAGTCTTCCCCTTGAACCGAGAGATCCTCGGCGCATTCACCACCGTCGCGATAAAGGACTGGTCCTTGCCGTCTTCCAGATTAAAAAGCGGCACACATTCCGACCAGTCTTCGTAGCGTCTCGGAAAAAACGTCAGCAGGTCATATACCCGGTAAATGCCCAGTTTCTCCAGTTGCCTGGCGCGCTTCTCGCCCACCTTCGGCAGAAACTGTACCGGAGTTGTCAGATCGACCATGGCCATATCACACCTTCTTCTTTCCCGGACACAGAGACGCCAGCGCACACTGCTCGCACTTCGGCGAACGCGCCTGGCACACCGCCCGTCCGTGGTCCACCATAAGGTGGCCGAAGGGCGCCCACTCTTCCTTAGGAAGGATCTTCATCAGTTCTTTTTCAATAACGACAGGATTCTTTCCGGAGCTCAGCCCCAGTCTTCCGGACACCCGCATACAATGGGTATCCACTACGACGGCCGGCACATTGAAAAGCTCTGACACCAGAAGGTTCGCGACTTTCCTTCCTACACCCGGGAACTTGACCAGCTCCTCCACGGTCTGCGGGAACACGCCGCCGTACTCTTCTTTCAGAAGTCTTGCCGATTCATAAAGATAGGCCGATTTCGTCTTATAGAAACCACAGGGACGGATGATCTCCGAGATCTTCTCCTGCCCCGCAGTAAGGAATGCTTCGTAGTCCGGATATTTCGCGAAAAGCACTTTACTGACTTCATTAACACGGACATCGGTGCATTGGGCCGACAGGATCGCCCGGATCAGAAGCCGGAAGGGATCCTCCTCTATATCCAGAGTACAACTGGTATCCGGATACAGCCCGTGCAGTATCCGCAAAATCTCTTCAGCACGTTTACGGGAAGTCATTTCTCTTCCTTCTTTCTGTGATCCGGAAGGGTGTAGATAAACTTGGCACCGCCGATATCCTTACCATTCTCTGCCCAGATCTTCTCGCCGTGGGCCTGAATGATCTCACGGCAGATATAAAGACCGAGACCGAATCCGCTCTCTGTTCTGGACGGATCCACTTTATAGAAACTCTCGAAGACACGCTCCAGCTTATCGTCCGGAATACCGGAACCGGAGTCCTCGATGGACACATAAACTTTCTTCTCCGATTCATTCCAGACCGTCGAGATCAGGATCTCTCCGTCTACCGGAGTGAACTTAATGGCATTGGTCAGAAGGTTATAGAAAACACGATACAATGCCTGGGATTCACCATATACCAGCATCTCGCTTTCACTATTGCTGGACAGGTTAACAGAAACAGAAATATTCTTGTCGGAAAGCAGATTCTCGCTGTTGGTAACGGCATCACGGATCATGTCGTTGATATCAAATACTTCCATATTCTCCGGATCGATCTGACTCAGTGAAGATGCTTCCGTCATGGAAGTGATCAGTCGCTGGATACGGTTGACCTGGGCCTGGATGATATCCATATACTTCGGATAACTCTCCGGCGGAATGGTACCGTCCGAGATGGCCGTCAGGAAACCCTTGATGGAAGTAAGCGGAGTACGAAGATCGTGAGCAATACTGGAGATGAAAAGTTTTCGGTCAGACTCCTGTCTCTCCAGTCGTTCGATCATGTTATTCACCGTCGAGACCATGTTCGTGATCTCATCCGTAAGCATGTATTTCAGTGTGGAATTCTTACGTAGTTCCGGAACGTCGATTCGCGTGGACAGATCGCCCTTTGTAACCTGAGTCGCGGCTTCTGACAAAGCGCGCAGAGGCTTGATCAGAGAACGGGCCATCAGCGAGAAGAACAGTAACGCCATGGAGAAAGATACAAGGATCGGAAGCGCAAGACCATTGGACAAGCGCCAGAATACTTCACTCTCTACATTTATCGTTGAGAAAAGAACGACATACAGATCCGGCGTGGACGTTCTGGCGGCCACCTCAATGTTGACGCTCCGTCCGCTGGTAAAAATGCCGGTCCGGGCTTCGGAAGAGATACTCTTTCCGAGATTGGCGATAAGATCACTGGCAGTCTGTGTATCGAGATAAACGGAATCGTTGACCTTCATGAGGTGCTCTTCCCGGATAAACTTCGGCACCGAAGTCGCCGAATCGATCCTTCCGTTTCCGCTAATGAACCAGACGGCGCACTCCTCTGTCTTGGCAAAAGAATTCACGAAGGCCTGCACCGCTGGAGCCTGCACCGGAGAGGTGTGATTCAGGGAGAAAGAAATACTCGGATCCATGGACATGGAATCATAAGCCTTCGCCAGCGCCGCAGCCTGACGGGCCATTTTCGCCTTGCCCTCATCGATCAGGGATGTTGTTGTTCTCTGATAGAAGATCAGGACCAGCACAAAGAAAACCAGGATCGTACCCACTGCCAGAGACAGAGTAATACGAAATGATACATTCTGAGATTTCTTCGAAGTCTGACTCATTGCCGATCCTTACCTCGAAGCACGATCAAGAATTGGAAGTAGTCTCGAACTTATATCCTACGCCCCATACGGTCTTGATGACCCAGTTCGTGGTCACATTCGGTCTTTCCAGTTTCTCACGGATACGCTTGATATGTACGTCTACTGTACGGGATTCACCGTAGAAATCATAGCCCCATACATTCTCCAGAAGCTGTTCACGGGAGAATACACGGTTCGGATGAGAGGCCAGGAAGAACAGAAGCTCCAGCTCCTTCGGCGGGATATCGATCTCCTTGCCATCAACGGTAACCACATATCTGGCCATATCAACAGTGAAACCATCGTAAGCGATGACTTCGTTATTCTCTTTCGCATCAGAAGACTGTGCCGGCGAAGAATCGCGCTTGTCCGAACGACGGAGGACAGCCTTCACACGAGCCAGCAGTTCCTTCGGCTCGAAGGGCTTCTGCACATAGTCATCCGCACCCAGTTCCAGGCCGACGACCTTATCAAGGGTATCTGTGCGGGCAGTCAGCATAATGATCGGAACATCCGATGTCTTTCTGATCTCACGGCAGATGTCGTAACCATCTTTACCCGGAAGCATCAGGTCCAGCACTACCAGATCCGGCTGGCTGGTCTGGAATGTCTCCAGAGCTTTGTCACCGGAAAGACAGCTGATCACTGCAAATCCATCTTTATCAAAATAAAGACGCAACACTTCTACAATATTCGGATCATCATCTACAACAAGTACTTTCTTCATTTTACCGCCTCACTCCCCTTAATTGATTTCTTTAACATATCTAGTTCGTTCTGGAAAGAATCGACATCCTTAAACTGTCGGTAGACAGAAGCAAATCGCACATATGCCACTTCGTCGATTCCTTTCAATTGCTCCATAACGAGTTCCCCGATCTCGTTCGTGGATATTTCTCTGCGGGAACAATTCTGGATCTGATTCTCCACATATGCCACCACTTCCCGCATTTGTTCCATAGAAACAGGACGTTTCTCACAGGCACGCATCAGACCGCCCAGCAGTTTATCCTGATTATATGGTTGTCTTGTTCCGTCTTTCTTGATCACGAGAAGCGGCAGGATCTCCACCTTCTCATAGGTCGTGAAACGCGAGGAACAAGATAAACACTCACGCCTGCGGCGGATGGCAGAACCATCCTCCGCAGGCCGTGAATCAATTACCTTATCTTCTAAATGTCCACAAAAAGGGCACTTCATATCTCGTCACTCATCCAGATTATCGTTGCTCAAGAACCATGGCAGGATCTTCTTCTTCTCAGGCTTGGCAGCCGGTGCTTCCTGTGTCTTCGGAGCAGCCGGTACAGCGGACTGCGGACGAGCTGTTGGAACTACGTTCGGCTGAGGTCTTCCACCCTGCTGTACAGGAGCCGGCGCCGGTGCCGGTGCGGCCTGCTGCGGTGCAGGTGTGCTGTAGGAAGGCTGCGGACGTGCAACCGGAGCTACCGGTGCTACAGGAGCTGCCTTAGGAGCATATACTCTTGTCGGAGCCTCTTCCTGCTTTGCTCCACCTGCCGGTTCCGGATCGCCGAACAGGAATTCCGGGA
Source organism: Clostridiales bacterium Firm_16 (assembly GCA_001604185.1). Taxonomy (GTDB): domain Bacteria; phylum Bacillota; class Clostridia; order Saccharofermentanales; family Saccharofermentanaceae; genus Scatonaster. Next base: position 35,288 of record LVAV01000098.1, read on the forward strand.
TCTCACTCTTCGGAGCAGCCGGTGCCGGAGCAGGAGCAGCTGGCTTCTCATAGGAAGATGTGATCGGGGAAACCGGGCGAGTCGTGGAAGCAGAAGGTGTGCTCTGTCCGATGATCGTCGGATTCTGCTTAGAGATAATAGATGTTGCCGGGCGGAAAGCCACGGAAGCATTCTCTGTATTGTCGAAGCCGGAAGCGATAACCGTGATCATGATCTCGTCCTCGAGTGTCGGATCGGTTACAGCACCGACGATGATGTCTGCATCACCTGCAACAGCATCACGTACAACGGAAGCCGCAACATCGATCTCGTGGAGTTTCATGTTGCGAGAACCGGTGAAGTTGATGATAACGCCTCTTGCACCCTCGATGGTCGTATCGAGCAACGGGCTGTTGATAGCCTGCTTAACGGCGGCAGACGCTCTGCCCTCACCGGAAGCACGACCGATACCCATATGGCAGATACCTGCATTCGTCATGATACGACGAACGTCTGCGAGGTCGAGGTTGATCAATCCAGGAATAGCAACGAGGTCGGAAATACCGGCAACACCGAACTTCAGTACCTGGTCAGCCATATTGAATGCATCATCGATGGAAGTATCTTCATCTGTAATGTCCAGAAGCTTGTCGTTAGCAACTACGATAAGGGAGTCAACGTATTTCTCGATCTCACGGATACCGCGCTCTGCGTTCATGGCTCTTCTCGGACCTTCGAAACGGAAAGGTCTGGTAACAACAGCTACTGTCAGGATGCCCAGTTCACGAGCGATCTGTGCAACTACCGGAGCAGCACCTGTACCTGTACCACCGCCCATACCGGCTGTGATGAACAACATATCCGTTCCACGGATCGCCTGAGCGATCTCATCTTTACTTTCTTCAGCGGCCTTCTCACCTACCGTCGGGTCAGCACCGCATCCCAGACCTCTTGTGATCTTCTCACCGATCTGGATGGAAACCTGGGCCTTCGATCTTGCCAGTGCCTGGTGGTCTGTGTTGATCGAAATAAAGTCGATTCCCTGAACCGAGCTCTCGATCATACGGTCAACGGCGTTACATCCGCCACCGCCTACACCAATAACTTTAATGGCTGCAAATGGTTCGTCTTCCATAGAATATCCAAGCTTAAAATCTGACATAACCGAATCTTCCTCCGTTTAGCTTTCTATATATGAATATAGTTTAAATTGCATGCTGAATAAGCCTACTAAGCTATCTTTAACAATTCTACACTAAATGTTGTGGTCAAGCAATAGAGGGAGTTTGGGGGGATAATAATCGTGTTACAAATATATTACCGCAGTTTTTCTAAGATATTGACGGTCAGATCCGGACTCTAAATGTTGTGTCAGGCATCCCGCAGGATGTACTTATTATTCGTCATATCCAGCACCGTGCCCGTTTTGTCGTCAAAATAGCCTGATGTGACTGCATACTTCAACCAGTTCATATCGTCCGTAATGCTGGTCAGCGAATCCAGCTTTACTGTAATAGTCTGTTCCAGAGCAGGGATCTTCAAATCGATGAAAGTTGTCATATTTCCGCAATAACGGATGCACTCTACGTAAGAGAGGAAATCGATATCCTTTTCTCCCTGCATCGAAGGTACATCTGCGCTCAGGATCGCGCCCAGGATCGTAAGACAAACATCGTAGCCTTCCTGTGACGACAAATTCAGTATTTCTCCGCGTTGAGCCGAAACTACAGGCAATCCGCGCATCTGCGGAATCCCGCCTGGGATTTTCCCGTTTTCGACTTCCAGGACCACGCCATCGTCTGCAACTACGGCATATCCGTCCGGGATGGCAACGTAAGCTACTTTTTTTCTTTCTGTAATGTTTACGTAAACATGGCCCGGGAAACTCGGCTCGATGGTGATTTCTCCGATGTACGGATTCTCCTTCTTCAGCTTCTCCTCCAGTTTCCCGTAACGCAGATCCAGCAGGGCTTCCACGGATCCGCCCACATTCGAATACAGATGGTCTCCCTCCTCGATCCCCATAGAGGCAAGGATCGCTTCTGTCTTGACACGGGAATTGCCGGAGACCTCGATCTTCTCGATATGGAATCCCGGATAGAAGAAGAAAAGCACTATGGCGCAAAGAAGGATCGCACCGAAGATAACCAGCAGCATCAAGCGGATCGAAACCTTCTTTTTACGGCGCGCAGTCTTCCTGGGAGCCGACTGTTCTTCCAGCTCCTCTTCTTCAACTGCTTCCGGTTTCTCGTCTTCCGACGGGATCGCAGGGTTCGTCACCACTCTCCGGATCTCAGGTTTTTTCTCTTCATCCCCGGGCAAGTGTCTTCACCTCATCGCAGATTCGTCTGGAAGCATCGTAGATGGCCAGTGCCAATGTATTCTTTCGCATTTCAGCAAGTCTTTCCTTATCGTAGAGCAATTCCTTGACGATACCCGGGAGTTTCTCCACGGCCTGATCGTCAGGAAGCAGGATACCTGCTTTGCCGTCTTCGAAGGTACGTGCATTATAAGTCTGGTGATCCTGGGCCGCGTAAGGATACGGGATCAGGACAGACGGTACGCCTACCGCCTGGATCTCCGCGCAGGTAATGGCACCGGCTCTTCCGACGAAAAGATCGGATGCCGCCATATACACTTCCGGATCCTGGATATACTCGAATACCTGTATGGACTTCGGCCAGTTCTTAGCCTCCTCACATACTTCCTTATAGCGCTGTTTACCGACGCTGAGTATGATCTTCACCTTCGGATCCTCGAGCACCTTGGCCAGCGCCACCATAGATTCGTTTACGGTCTTAGCCCCAAGGCTTCCGCCCATCGCCAGGATCAGGATCTCATCCTCAGCAAGTCCCAGCTTCGCACGGCATGCGTTTCTGTCTACATCGGCAAAAACACTACGGATCGGGTTTCCGGTAAAGACCACTTTGGCTTTCTTATTGAAGTAATGCTCGATACCCTTGAAACTGGTACATACCGTCTTCGCATAACGAGACATCAGTCGGTTGGAACGTCCCGGAAAAGCATTCTGCTCATGCAGAAGGATCGGAACTTTCTCCTTATGGGCCGCCGCGATCAGCGGACTGCAGACGAAGCCGCCGGTTCCGATCACCACGTCCGGCTTCTCCTTACGGATCAGTTCCCGGCACATCTTTCGTCCGGCCAGAAATTCCTTCACGGCACGGAAAGTTCTCTTGGAGATCTTCATGGGAAGCTGGGAAGCACGGATCACCTGATAGGGATACCCCATGGAAGGAATGATCTGCGCCTCCATCCCCTTCTCTGTTCCACAGAAAAGCACTTCGTTCGAAGGATCTTGTTTTTTCAGTTCATCCGCAATGGCCACAGCCGGATGGATATGTCCGCTGGTGCCGCCGCCGGCTAATATCGCTTTCATGTTACACCACCAATTTCAATGTTTTTCTCTTTCTTCCGGATCGGGATACAGACAGGATCATGCCCACCGCGATCATGAAGAAGCAGTTGGCCGTACCGCCGTAGCTGAAGAACGGAAGCGTAATGCCCGTAGGCGGAATGGCGTTGATGGCCACACCGATATTCAGGAAGGCCTGTATCGTGATCAGCGTAGTATACCCCGCCGTAAGGATTCGTGTAAAGAGGCTGTCCGCCTGCCAGGACACAAGAAAGCCCGCCAGCATAAAAAGCCAGAACAGCACCATGACGCTGACACCGCCGACGAATCCCAGTTCCTCACATATGATCGAGTACACATAGTCGTTATGTGCTTCCGGAAGGTAGTTATATTTCTGTCGGCTGTTGCCGAAACCCACGCCCCGCAATCCGCCGGAGCCGATGGCGATCAGAGACTGTCTGTTCTGATACTGCTCGTCCGCGTCAGCTTTCGCAGCCTCCGCATCTTCTTCCGATGTTTCGTCTTCATCTTCCTGCATGGAAGCGAAGATATTCAGACGGGTAAAAACGTGTTCGAAGTTTTTGGCCAGCTTCTCTCTTCCTTCTGTACCGCTGAACAGGTAGTATCCGCACCCGATGATGACGCTCAGCGCCACAAGAAGCGCACCGCCGCGGATCCAGGAACGGAAGGAGATACCACTGCAGAAGAAACACACCGCGCAGACTGCACAGAGGATCAGGAAGCAGGACATATGCGGCTGAAGTGCAATGATCGCAAGACAACCCAGAACCATGCCGCCCGGAAGAGTAATATCCAGGATCGCATCGAAATTCGCCTGGGAGATCCACTTCGGAGCAATAAGTTTCCCCTTCTTTCTTCTTCTCTGGATGAAAGAACGGTATCCCGCAATGAAGAACACCAGCGCCACCTTGATAAACTCAGAAGGCTGGAAAGAAACACCGCCGATAAGAAGCCATCTTCTGGCACCGTTAATTACGGATCCCTTAAACTTCGTAAGCAAAGCAAGGCCGACGGCCGCACCGAAGGCCAGAAGAAAAAAAGGCAGTTTATCAAATTTCTTGATCGGAAGAAATGCGATGATCAGACTCATGGCGAATCCCAGGATCAGGTATTTGCCCTGATTGATCACGTAGAAAGTCGAATTCTGTTTATATGTCGATGCCAGAGGCATACTTGCCGAAAACAGCATAACCAGGCCGAAAGCCATCATGACCAGAACGATGATCATGACACCCATATTCAATCGCTTCGGAGCCAGTACATCAACGGACTTGATCTTACCGTCATCGTTGAAGTCCACGTTCTCCGATACCAGGTTACGTTTCTTCATTTTGAACATTTCAACATTCAACCTCCCTGAATATTGAAACATACTCATCCAGAATTGTATACATCTCGAAGGAATGGGACGCCTTCAGAAGTGCCCAGTCCCCTGGTTTCACGATATCTTTCAGTTTGTCCACGATATCTTTCTTATCCTGGCACAATACCACCGGAATGGACGGATCCACCGAACGGACACCTTCCATCACAGACTCCTTAAAATCGCCGATCACGAAAAGGCCATCCAGTCCTTCTCTTGCTGCGGCGCATCCGACCTCGAAATGCTTCTCGGCAGAGACGTCGCCTAATTCCAGCATATCTCCCATACAGGCATATGCCTTGGCCGTTCCGGAGACACGACGAAGAGTCGCGATAGCTGACGTCATGGATTCCGGACCTGCATTATACGCGTCATCAATGAAATGTACACCTTCTACGGTCACCATTTTCTCTCGATGGCCGATCGGTGCGAACTGATTTGCCCCATCGGTAAGCTTGTCCAAAGGAAGTCCCAGATACACTCCACAAAGTAAGGCCGCAAGCGCATTGCCTACGTGATGCTGTCCAAGAACAGACAGAGCCAGGCGGGTCTGCTGTTTCTCGTCATATCCCACGGTAGCCGTGAAATTAACCTTGTCGTCTTCGAAAGAGACCGGACCGGCATAAGCAAGACCGATCCCCCCTGTCGGCAGGTCCTGATCGTCGGTAGAGAAATACGCGATCTTCACATCCGGACGGATCATCCCTTCACGTACGGCTTTCTGCAGATATTCGTCTTTGGCCGGAAGGATCAAAAGACCATTCTTCGCCAGACCTTCCAGGATCTCCAGTTTCGCCCGCAGGATCTCATCTCGGGTGCCCAGTCTTTCGATATGGGCCACGCCGACATTCGTGATCACGGCAATGTCCGGGAAGGCGATATTGGTCAGTTCCAGGATCTCGCCACGAAGGCGCATGCCCATCTCCAGCACCAGCACTTCCGTATCTTCCGGTGTTTCCAGGATCGTCTTGGAAAGTCCGATCTCATTATTCTCGTTATTCTTCGTGCAGTATGTCCGCTTGCATACACCGATGGCACTGCCGAGCATCTCACGGGTGGAGGTCTTACCTACACTTCCCGTCACTGCAACTGTCAGGAAATTCTGGCGCTTTCTGTAGTAGGTAGCCAAATTCTCCAGTGCGATCTTCGTATCCGGAACAAGGATCGCCGGCGTATCTTCCGGCGCATGGTCCAGATTCGACAGGATCAGCGCCTTGGCGCCGTCTTTTGCCGCTTGAAAAGCATACGTATTGCCATCGAAATTCTCTCCGATCAGTCCGATGAACAGATTGCCTTCCGTAAGTTTTCTTGTATCTGTGGACACACCGTCCACACAGTAGTCCGATATAGAACCGGCACTCTCGTCAAAATGATGAAGTTCACCTGAAGTCGCCTCCAGGATCTCCTTCAATGTAAAAACTGCCATTACTGTTCTCCCCCCACATTTGCCAGTTTATCGATTGCTTTGCGGACCTCATCCGAATCCACAAATTCAAATTTCACTTTATTGATCTCCATCGTTCGCTCGTGTCCTTTGCCGGCGATCACGACAAAGTCATCCGGTGTTGCCATGCTGACAGCCTTCGTGATTGCTTCTCTACGATCCTCGATTACCTCATACTTCGCACCCTCGACTTTGTTGATGCCTTCCTTGATCAGTACCAGGATACTCTCCAGCGGTTCGCTTCTGGAGTTATCCGAAGTCACGATGGAATAGTCACTGTATCTTGCTGAGCTCTCGCCCATGCCGGATCTTCTGTACTGGGAACGCTCTCCGCCGCAGCCGAAGACCGTGATGATCCGGCCCTTGCAGAACTTTCTTAAGGAAGAAAGCAATACACGGAGGCTGTCGCCGTTATGAGCATAGTCCACATATACATGCAATCCCAGAGGATTGCGGATCTTCTCCATTCTACCCGGAACATACACATGTGCAAGTCCTTCCCGGATCGCCGTCTGGTCGATCCCGCAGAGGTAAGCCGCCGCCGAGGCACAGAGAGCATTGTCCACATTAAAGTCGCAAAGCAGCGGAACGAAGAGTTCCTGAGAATAAGTCGGCGTTACCAGAGTAAACTTCATGCCCGGAACGCCATCCTGCGCTTCGAAGGTAATATCCTTCGCCATGAAGTCCGCCTCACCGCTGATGGAGTAAGTATAGACCTTGGAACACTTCTGCGCGGCAGCCAGCACTTCATCCAGTCTTCTCGTCTCTTTATTCACCAGAGCGATCTCGCAGGTATCGAAAAGCATCATCTTGCAGGCAAAGTATTCTTCTTCATCTGCATGCTCTCCGCTCATGATGTGATCCAGGAAGAAGTTGGTAAAGATACCGACTTTATAGTGTACACCGCGGGTACGGTGGAACTTCAGTCCCAGGGAGGAAACCTCCATGACACAGTCCGCCACATCGTTCTCCTGCATTGTATGCAGAAGTTCCTGGAATTCCCAGGCTTCCGGTGTGGTATGGGCGGACCACTCGTGACGGGTCTTGCAGATCCGGTTCTCTACCGAACCCAGAAGGCCGCAGTCTCTGCCGCCACGCTTAAAGATCTCCTGAACCATATATGTAGTCGTTGTTTTACCCTTCGTACCGGTGATGCCGATCAGGTTCATATTCTCGGAAGGATGTCCGAAGTAGGTACAGGACATATCCGCATAGGCTTTTCTTGAATCCGGTACGGAAACGATGGCGGTCTTTTTACCCTTTACCATTTCTGCCAGAGCCTCGCCGGTCCAGACCGTCTGTCCGTCTTCAATGACTACCAGTGACGCACCGTTATCGATGGCACCCGAAACATACTTATGTCCGTCAGAATGGGATCCTACCATGGCGACAAATGCGTCTGCGCATCCTACTTTCGAAGAATTGAGCTGGATCCCGGAGATTTCCTCCGTAAGTTCTCCCGCCACAAGCTGATATGGTGTTTCAGATAAGATTGTTTTCGCCTGCATGTTCTCGCCCCCTCACTCAAATATCAGATGGATCTCCGTTCCGTATACAACACGGTCCGGTGGCGGTGGTGTCGTCTCACCGGTCTCCGAAGGATCGGAAGATCCGCTCTCTCCGGTCTCGGCTGTCGTCTCCTCCAGAGACGATTCCGTTGTTTCCGCCGTTTCACCTGTTTCTTCGCTACTCGTTTCATCCGGCTCTGTGAGATCTTCTCCCTCATGTCCTGCTTCCGGCGTCGGAGTCGGTGTGACCGTCGGCGTAGGTTTGCTCAGATCCGTCGCGGGCGGATCCTGGGAAACCGCCACGCCCTTCAGATTACCTTCGATCTTGATATTCAGACCGTATTCTCTTGCCAGACGCTGGCATTCGATAATATTCATGCCTGTGAAATTCGGAATGACGGTGGTATTCATCTCAGACGTTCCGACGGAACCCGGATACAGAACGACAACGGAATTCTTATAAACCGTCTCCACTCCGCCATAGTAAACGGTGCCGACGATAGTATCGGAATCCATCGTACCGGAGCCGTCTCTTACCTGGAAATCGGCACTCTCCAGAATTCTCTTTGCTTCTGCATAGGTCTTGCCCTGTACATCCGGAACATGGAACAGCAGACCCATATCTTCGTATTCCTTACTCGTCAGCTTACGCGGTACATCCATATATTCCAGCGTCTCTTCCACGATACGGGCCGCAACCTTGGCGGCTACACCGGAACCAATCTGTTTGTCCGCCGGCTTGTTGATAACTACCAGTACTACGATCTTCGGATCTGTGTACGGAGCATAACAACCGAAGGAGATAACGTGTTTTCCTGCATCGTCACCATTCTCAATGGTGGATGTACTGGTCTTACCGGCAACAAAGTATCCGGGAACATAACCGGAAGAACCGGTACCCAGGTTAACTACGTCCTGCATCAGAGAACGCACACGCTTGGTCGTTCCTGCGGAGAAAAGCGTTCTGACTTTCGTCGGTTCATATTCACGGATAATGTTTCCGGCATTATCTGTCATTCTGGTTACGATATGAGGCTGCATCAGAGAACCACCATTAACCAGCGCCGAATATACAGAGATCAGCTGCAGCGGGGTCACCGTGGAAGACTCGCCGAAAGAAAGGGACGCCAGGTCGACTTCTGTCGGCTGGGCATGGAAGATACCTTTTCCTTCAGCCGGAAGGTCTACACCGGTTACATCGTAGAAACCGCAGTTCTTGATATACGCATAATACTTCGCCAGAGTGATCTTCTCGGCAAGCTGCACGAAGATCGGGTTACAGGAACGCTCGAAAGCTTCACGCAAGGTTTCTACACCGTGATTGCCGCCATCTTTCTCTCTCCAGCAAGAGATGGTATCGATTTCCGAGATCTTGATCGGCTCATCGCTGAAATAATCGTTTTCACTTGCCAGGCCTTCTTCAAGCGCAATAGCCGTCGTGACGGCTTTCATTGTGGAACCCGGCTCATATGTATCAGAGATACAACGATTTCTCCAGGCACTACTCATGAGATAGATCGCCTGCTCAGAAGATTTCATCTCTTTCCATGTAGCCTCCTTCATGCCGAAAGGCATCTCACGAGGCGTGTTCAGGTTAAAGTCCGGCATGGAGACCATAGCCTTGATCTCACCGGTATAAGGCTGCATGACAATACAGGTCACACCGTCCTTCGGTTCATAACTGATATAGGCGTCGCGGCAGGCTTCTTCCGCAATACGCTGGATGTTCATGTCCAGTGTCAGCTGTACGTTGTAGCCGTCTACTGCCGCGATGCTGGCCGGTGCTTTGTAAGGAAGTGCGCCACTGTTATAGTTATCTGTCTCTGTATAGGAATAACCCTTCGTTCCCGTAAGATCGGTGTTGTAATAAGCTTCGATACCATACTGGCCCACCAGGGTATTGCCGTCACGGTCTGCAAATCCGATAACCTGGGCAGCCAGGTTGTCGTATGTGTAATATCTCTTCGGATCCGAGTCGATGGCCACACCGCTGACACCGAACTTATCCATAAAATCGGTAAGTACTTTCTTCGTTTCGTGAGAAATATGCTTGGCGATTTGGACATAAGTAGCATCGGTCTTATTCAGAGCCTTCTCTACTTCTTCTACATCCACACTGAGGATTTCGGAGAATTCACGGGCCAGCGCCTGCAGTGTCAGTCCGTCTTTACGCTTGGACTGAGACTTGAGTACGTCAGACGGCGTAATACCGATGGTGTACTCATAGGTCGTACTTGCAAGAACATTACCATTGCAGTCAAGGATATCACCACGCGTCGGCACTTCCTGCAGCGGTTTCCAGTGAAGTCTGGAGGCGGCCAGGGAATATTCCGAATAATGGAGGATCTGGATATCGTACTGCTTAGTCAGCAGATAAAGCATAAAGAAAGTCAGGGACACACATACCAGGGAAAGGACGATCCTTCCTCCGATACGGAACCGAGGCTTTTCCTCGATCTCGGTCTCCCGACTTTCTATCTTCTCTTTTTTCAGACGTTCTTTGTCGATTTTCTTCTCGGAAATAGTGTCGGTATCCGGCTTCTTCGGTTCAATCGGCATTCTGCTAACGGGACCTTTCCCCGTCACATTGTCGTTGATCGGTCGTTTTCCCGAAGGACGGTTTCCTTCCGGGCGTCGGTTCTGACCGGGCCCGCCATTAAATCTATTTCCATTCGCCATGATACCAAAGCGCTCCTAACCAAGTATTAAGCATCTTTTTCTGCATAATAACTGGCAAGATCACGCTTCGCTTCTGTCAGCATCTCCTCTGTTACGCCATTCGAATTGTAGGAAAGGCTTGCTGTCAGATGATCTCTCTTCGGCAGGACGATGCTTACGACCTGATTGTTATTCGGCATGACCATGCCCAGTCGGATACCTGCCTGAGTACGAATATTCTCCAGATCAGAGGCGACGGCCAGTGTCTCCTTCAGCTGGCTTGTCTCCTGGCGCATCTTGTTGATCTGGCGCTCTTTCTTGCTGTTTGCAAAATTAATCGATGCAATCTGTGCTTCATTATACACCAACGCTCCGAAAAGCGTGGCAACAAAAAGAATGGCAAAACTGATGATCAGAAGATCTCTGAAACGTCTGGCAGCGGAGAAGAAGTTCTTCTTCTGATAGTTGGCATAGGCGGCGTCCACCTTACGGCGGTTTTCCTTGAGGATCTTCTTTCTTCTCTCTTCGTTCGCCTTGGAAAGACGGGCAGAGCCTTCGAAAGTGCTCATATAGCGCTCAGCCAGGCCTTCGTTAAAAGCAACGACGCTCAGTCCTGCATTATCCGAACCTGTACGCTCGAAAATATCGTCGATCTTTGCCATTTTTCTTGTCTTTACTGCCAGAGCCATTCTTCCTCATTCCTTTCAAAAACCCTAAGTTTTGCACATCCGGAGCGCTTGTTTTCCTGCAACTCTTTGTCTGAAGCCACGATCGGTTTCTTGTTCACCTGTGTTCCCATCGGACGTTTCCCGCATACACACACCGGAAAATCTCTCGGGCAGGTGCAGGGACTCTCCAACTTGCGGAAGGCTTCTTTCACCAGTCTGTCTTCCAGAGAGTGGAAAGAGATCACCGCGAAGCGCCCCTTCGGCTTCAGTATTGACGGTACCACCTCCAGAAGTCTTGCGACTGCACCCAGTTCATCGTTGACCTCGATGCGGATCGCCTGAAAGCATCTTCTTGCGGGATGCTGGTCTTCCTTCCTGGCGGTATGCGGCATGGCCTTCCGGATGATCTCGGCCAGTGCCGTCGTGGAACGGATCGGTTCGATCTTTCTTTGCTTATCGATGGCCGATGCGATCCTCCCTGCGAATCTTTCTTCACCATAGTCTCGGAATATCCGGGTAAGATCTTCTACCTTGTATTCGTTAACCACTACTTCCGCCGAAAGTTTCTGACTTTCGTTCATTCTCATATCAAGAGGACCTTCCTGCATGTATGAGAACCCGCGTTCCGCTGTGTCGATCTGATGGGAAGAAACTCCCAGATCCGCAAGTACTCCGTCTATCTTTTCAATGTTCATTCTTTCGAGTACTTCGTCGATCTTCGAGAAGTCCGACTTAACCAGTACCCATCTTTCTTTTCCTTCCAGTTCCTCACGTTTTCTCTCGCAAGTCGCCAGCGCTTCATCATCTTTGTCCAGAGAGATCAGTTTGCCTTTCTCTCCCAGTCTTTTCACGATACCGGAGGAATGTCCCCCGCCACCCGCGGTGCAGTCTACATACACGCCGTCTTTCTTGATCGCAAGTCCTTCCATACATTCATCGAAAAGAACCGGCAGATGATGAAAATCACAATGCTGTGAGGTCGAGTCCTTCCAAGTCAATTTCTTCACCATTCTCCTTATCGAGGATCTTCTCCTCGTCATAGAAGTCCTTCGTACAGATTTCCATCATGTCACCGATCTGGTAGATCGCGATCTCCATGGTGGGAAGAGCACCGATGCGGTCCCAGAGCTCTGCGCTGACCGAGATACGACCCTGACCGTCTGTCTCACACTCTAATGCTTCACCCAGGATCATTCTTCTTGCTTTTCTTACCTTGGCCGAAGTCATCGGCAGAGATTCGAATTCAGCATTCAGTTTCTCAAAACGGGCTTCGCTGTAAACGCTCAGGTAGTTTCTCTGCGGGTTCGGAGCCACGTACACGCGCTTGCCAAGCTTGTCCCTGACTTTCGCCGGAACGAAGATTCTGCCTTTGGCATCGATCTTGTTAAAAAACAGAGCCATGTACCTTTTTCTTCTCCCTAGAATTCACCACTTTGCTCCAAGTTGATGTATTGCTACACCACTTCTCACCACTTGAGGTTATTGTAAAGAAATTGCGAGGATATTTCAATAGGATTTCACGTAAAATCGCGTGAAACCCTTGATTTTTCGGGCTTTTTGCGAGCGTTTGTTCGGGTTTTTGATATTCGTTCTATTCAGGATTAAAAAGTGTGCAAATTACTGGAATCTTTACGTTTCCCGTCCCTCCTCTTTCATGTTCGTTTTCGACCAAATCCGAACAATTCAGAACGAAAAAAGTGACCTTCCGTGAAACATCACAGAAGGTCACTCATTTGAAATATTACATTTTTACTCCACTTCACTTCCAGAACGGAAAGATTTGTGGGAAATCACGCCACTTGGGCGCCAAAAAGGCAGATTTTTCCTTATAGAGACGAGAACTTTCTATCCATGGATATATTTAATATGAATCCCAGGGATATGAAGTTAACCATCATGGCGGTACCTCCATAGCTTACGAAAGGTAGCGGGATACCCGTGATCGGCAGAAGTCCGACGCACATGCCCATGTTCTCGATAAAGTGGAACGCATAAGAACCGGCCAGACCTACCACGATATACGAATAGGCGCTTCGGGAGGCTTTAGACGCAACATACAGGCATCGCAGCAGGAAGAAGAACGCCAGTAGCACAATGGCTGTGGTTCCGATAAATCCCATACGTTCCGATACCGCCGAATAGATAAAGTCGGATTCTTTAACCGGCACTTTAACAAGGATTCCCGTATGGTTGCCCGTCAGGCCTCCGGAAGCAATCGCCGCCTTGGACTGAACCAGGTTCCACTCTGCCACCGGGTCTGAACCCTCGAATATCAGGGACAGGATCCTCTTCTTCTGATAAGGCGCCAGATAGAAGTTCCATACGATCGGGATAACACCTACGATAGCACCGGAGATCGCCAGGAAGAAATAACGGTATTTCATGTTCCAGATAAAGATCATGCAGACAAAAGAGAACAGAATAACCATGGCGGTACCGAAGTCCGGCTGCTTGAAGATCAGCAGCAGCGGCGGTCCATAGATCAATCCGAGATAGATCCATCCACGCACCATGGAGATCACCTTTTGTCCCATGTCTTCCAGCACATATGCGGTAACAATGACCAGGGCGATCTTCGTCAACTCCGAAGGCTGGAAGGTTCCAAGGAACGGGAGCTTCATCCAGGAGTCTGCGCCCCAGGTATCCTGCTTGGTGTAACCGTCGATCAGAACCCACACCAGCAATAACAAGGACACACCATACATGATCCATCCGATCAGTTTCATAAACTGGGTATCCAGAAGACAGATGACCAGTGCGATCACGATACCGATCACTACGGCCGCCACCTGCTTATAGAAAATGCCCGGATAATCGTCAAATCCCTGGGACAACACCAGATTTACCACATAAAGACCGATGGTCGTAATGGACAGCACCGGAATGACCAGCCAATAGTCGACCATACGAAGGGAGTTATTTCTCAGAAATTCAATTCCGGATTTACTCTGGTTCATCGGTTCACTCGTCCTTTTCAGACTCTTCTACCGACTCCTCGTCAGAATCATCGGAAGATTCATCTGCATCCTCAGACTTCTCTTCTTCCGACACATCTTCCTCGTCTGCAGATTCGTCCTCAGTTTCCGCATCGGAATCTTCTTCCTCTGCTTCTTCCTCAGTTTCTTCTGCATCCTCGGATGTATCTTCTTCCGACGCATCCTCTGCGTCGTCACTCTTCTCGTCTTTTTCTTCCGAATCTTCAGATTCCTTATCCTCAGACTCCTCGTCATCGTCTTCATCGTCGATGCTGTAAGAAGACTTGGCCAGTCTCTCGACACGGTCCTCTACGTCCTCATCCTCTTCGAACTCACGCAGACGCTGTTCCTTCTTACGCTTAGCATCTTCACGCATACGCAGATCCGCCTTGACGAACTTCTCCGGAAGCGGTTCCTTCTTCCAGTCGAAAGCATGACCCAGAGAGATCAGAAGGAATCCGATAACGATCAGGATCAAAGACAGGACCTGGGAGATACGAAGACCGGTAGAACCGATATAGAGGGAGTCTGTACGCAATCCCTCGATAAAGAAACGTGCAATACCATAAAGAATGAAATACACAGCCGTAGTAGTCCACGGTCTCTTGCTCTTCTTTCTGACCTGAAGCAGGATCCAGAAAGTAATAAACGTGCAGACCGATTCATAGAAGAATGTCGGATGTACGGCCATTTCCGAATCCAGATCCGGACAGTTCTTAGAAAGATAGTGGGCGATCTGGGTACTCTTCATGCCCCAAGGAAGTGTTGTCGTCGTACCGAAAGCTTCCTGGTTAAAGAAGTTGCCCCAACGTCCGATGGCCTGGCCCAGCGGAATATAAACGATGGCAAAGTCCACAACATTGGCTACCGGGATCTTACGGATCTTACTCATCAGGAAGATGGCAAAGATCGCACCCAGAACACCACCATAGATAGCCAGTCCGCCGCCGCGGAAGTCCAGTATATTTCTCAACGTCGCACCGAAATCTCCGGCCACGTGATACGTATCCCATTCACAGAAAACATAATACAGTCTCGCGCCCAGGAAGGCCATCGGCAAAGTCAGCAGACAGTAGTCCACTACCAGATCCGGTGTCATTCTGTATTTGCGAGCCTGGCGCAGTCCCAGGAAAATGCAAAGCAATACTGCGGATCCGATCAGGATACCGTACCAGTACAACTTCAATCCGCCGATCTCGATCGCTACGCTGTCTATATTGAATTTCCAGCCTAAGCCCGGAAATGTTACGACCTCTCTTTGAAAAGCATTTAAAAGATTCATCGTGTAACCTCTTTCCTCTCTATATCACGCAATATAATATCATAGATAGCCCTCAAACCGAATAGGTTTTTGCCTCTCGGTGTGATAACGCCAAACTATATCCTGGTCTTTCTGCATCTGCTCTTTCAGTTCATCTACGGACCCGAACTGTCTTTCCGGGCGGATAAACTTCAGAAGTAATACCGTACCCTTTGTGCCGTAAAGCTGGATATGCTCATTGAAAAGCATCGTCTCCGTCAAAGGTACATCGTCATTCTTATTCACTGTCGGCCGCATGCCGATATTGGTCAGTCCTTTATACAGTTTTCCGTCATAAAGATAGGCAGATGCATATACGCCGAACCTCGGCACCATCTTCTGTTTCGGAATACGGATATTCGCTGTCGGGAAACCCAGTTTTCTTCCCAGCTGCTGGCCCTTCTCCACGATGCCGCAGCATCCCACAGGATGGCATAGCAATGTCTCGGCCATTTCCACGTCGCCGGATGCGATCAGCTCCCGCACCCATGTAGAAGATACCCTTCTTCCCTCGAAAAGCTCTGGCTCCACGGCGACTACGGTAATACCATTCTTATCGCCCCATTTCCGGAGCATCGTCACATCGCCCTCGCGGCCTTTACCGAAACGGTAATCCCGTCCAACGATAACGGCTTTCGCCTTCATCCAGTCCTTCACGCAGATCTCCAGGAAATCCATCGGACTCATGGAACGCACTCTCTCGTTAAAAGGCAGAGCGAAAAGATCATCCACGCCAAGAGAAGCCACGATACCGCAGCGTTCCGGATAGGTAGTGATCAGATTATTCTGGGATTTGGAAGCCGGTGGATTGTCGAAAGTCTGCACCGCTGTCCGCAGGTTCATCTCGGAAGCCACATCCTGCATGGTACGGAAGATCTTCTGGTGTCCGAGATGCACACCGTCGAAATAGCCCAGCGCCACTGCACGGGATGCTGTGATCTCCGTTGCACTGGAAGGCGTAGACACCAGCTTGCCTTGTTCGTTGATCAGACAGTTCCAGACGATCATCTTTCCTCCAGTACCCTTTCTTCGCGGATCTGCAGTTTTCCCTGCTCTTCCTGCACATAGATCACGGCCACGGGACGATCTGCATAGCATGCCAGTACCCGCTGTCCGTTAAGAATATCATCTACTTTAATCATTCTATCCTTAAAAGGGGAGAAATCAAGTTTCTTTCCGTTACCGATATCTTTGGCTTCCGATCCGTTAACCTCGATCCTCGGAAGTCCCGACAATGCCAGATCTTCAGAAAGCAGAAAGGAAAAATCCATTTCCGAAACCTTTTTCTCGATTTCTTCCAGCGTATAGGCTGATCCGATCTCGAACTGCCCGCTCTTTAATCTTCGCAGATTCTGGCAGTACGCGCCGTACCCCAGTTTATCTCCGATATCTTCACACAACGTACGGATATAGGTGCCCTTCGAACAGGAAACCGTCATATCCACGTAGAAGGTTTCATTCTCCTCCCGAATCTCCGAAACAACGATATCGAAGATCGTCACCTTCCGCTCCGGGATCGTCACTTCCTGCCCTTTTCTGGCATAGTCATAGGCGGGTCTTCCCGCGATCTTGATCGCCGAATACTTAGAAGGGATCTGCGTGATCTCCCCTACCATAGAGGAAACAGCATTCCGGATCATCGCAAAATCGTTTTCCCGCAAAGCCGCGCGTTCTGCTTCTTCCGGCATCTTCCCGCCGACGACTTCTCCTTCCGGATCTCCGGTGGAAGTCTTCTTTCCCAGCACCATTGTGGCCCGGTAGGTCTTATCGTAATTCTCCATATAACGAAGCACGCGGGTCGCCCGTCCCACTGCCAGAGTCAGAAGACCGGTGGCAAAAGGATCCAGTGTCCCCGCGTGTCCTATTTTCTTTACTTGAAGGATCTTTCGCAGACGAGAAACTACCGAGAAGGAAGTGATTCCCTCCGGCTTATCGATCAGGATAATGCCGTTATGCAGAAATGCTTCACTCATGCTCTCTCCAGAAAGGCCGTCGCTTTGGCCACGATCTCCTCCGCAAAGGCATCGATGGTAAGGGTCTTGGTGCGGAATCCTGCCGCACGCTTATGTCCGCCGCCGCCCATCGTCACGGCAAATTCCGCGCAGTCGAAGCCCTGCTTGCTTCTGCAGCTGACACGGATCTCCTCGGTATCGGTTTCACGAAGCACGAATGCTACCAGCACGGTGTCGATATCCCGAAGAATATTGACCACACC
The DNA here is from genome assembly GCA_001604185.1 of Clostridiales bacterium Firm_16. Lineage (GTDB taxonomy): Bacteria > Bacillota > Clostridia > Saccharofermentanales > Saccharofermentanaceae > Scatonaster. Next base: position 52,792 of record LVAV01000098.1, read on the forward strand.
CTCGCTGGCGCCTTCCGGTGCCCCGGTTTCCTGCATCATCTTATTTGTTACTTTGGTAAGGGCGATCTTTCCGTTATCGAAAAGCTCCATTCCGGCCAGCGCCGCGCCATGCAGTAATACCTTCCCCTTCGACGTCTCATCGAAAAGATGGTACGCATTATCGGCAACATTCGCACCCAGTTCCATCAGGTCAGCTGCGATCCGCATCGTGATCGGACGCGTACTCTCGAAGCTGAATTTTCCGGAATCCGACTGGATCCCCACCATCAGGAAATCGGCGATAGTCTGGTCCAGGACCTTTTTACCGCTCAGATCCTCCATCTCCCGCAGGAACTGATAGACCAGTTCCGCAGCCGAAGCTGACTTCGGATCCACATAGGCGGTCTCGATACTCGGAACCGTCGAAACATGGTGATCGATCACCATCTTCTCTTTTCCCTGCTCGAAAAGCTCTTCCACAGCTCCCATTCTATGTCCCTCGGAGCAGTCCACCGCGAAAGCGCATCCCTGACGGGCCGCCATCGCATCCAGCTCTTCCGGCTTAAAAACGGTATATAAGGAAGCAGGGACCTTCATGAAAGAAAGTCTCTGGGGGATCTCACATTCCAGCACCACTGTTGCGGAATAACCCATGCGCTGTAATCCCATAGCCAGGGCACAGGCGGATCCGACACAGTCCCCGTCCACATTGGCATGGGGGAAGATCTGGATCTGCCGGTCCTTGTCCATCTGACTCAGACAGGTAGAAACACTCTGAGCGAAGTCACTCATCTTTGTGTGCACGTTTTTCATCCTCCTTGATGGTCCGGTCGATCAGGTCCATCAACTCCATACCCTTCTCAATGGATTCATCCAGCTTGAAGTGAAGTTCCGGAGCCACACGAAGCTTGATGCGCTGGGCCACTTCATGACGGATAAATCCGGAAGCGCGCTCCAGAGCCTTCATGCACGCCTGCTTCTCCTCCTGTGTTCCATATACAGAAAGATATACATTGGCATGTGTCAGGTCAGAAGACATACGCACTTCCATAACAGACGTCATGACCGGAATACCCGGATCCTTGACCTCCGTCAGCAGGAGCTGGGAGATCACTTTCTGCATCTCATCGCCCACACGGGCAGCTCGATTCTGTCTCATGTATCTATCCTTTAATTATTTTCTCTTAATTTCTCTCATCTCGAATGCTTCGATGATGTCGCCTTCCGCGATGTCATTGTAGTTCTCGATAGACAGACCGCACTCATAACCGGCAGCCACTTCCTTGGCATCGTCCTTGAAACGCTTCAGGGAAGCCAGCTTGCCCTGGTGAACTACGATACCGTTACGAACGATACGTACTTCGGAAGAGCGCAGGATCTTACCATCCTGAACATAAGCACCACCGATGGTACCGACAGAAGACACCTTGAAGGTCTGACGGATCTCCACATGACCGATGACCACTTCTTCGAACTGCGGCTTAAGCATACCACGCATAGCAGCCTGGATATCCTCGATGGCGTTATAGATAACGCTGTAGAGCTTGATATCTACGCCGACCGACTTGGCCTGCTCGGTAACAACAGCACTCGGACGAACGTTAAATCCGATGATGATCGCGTTCGAAACATCTGCCAGAGTAACATCGGATTCGGTAATCGTACCAACACCACCATGGATGATCTTAACGCGTACCTCTTCGTTAGACAGCTTCTCCAGAGACTGGGTAACGGCCTCGACAGAACCCTGTACGTCTGCCTTGATGATAAGGTTGAGATCCTTGATCTCGCCCTCGGCCAGTACCTGGGAGAGCGTCTCCAGAGTCATTCTGGAAGACTTATGCAGCTGTTCTTCTCTCTGCTTGATACGACGCTTTTCAACCAACTGACGAGCCATCTTCTCATCGGTTACCGCATAGAATGTCTCACCGGCTTCCGGTACTTCCGGAAGACCGAGGATCTCAACCGGTACGGAAGGACCTGCCTTCTTCTGCGGCGCACCGTTCTCGTCGTACATTGCACGGATGTGACCGAAGATCGGACCCGTAACAACGGTATCGCCGGCACGGAGTGTACCACGCTGTACCAGAACGGTCGCAACCGGACCTCTGTTCTTATCCAGCTTTGCCTCGATAACTGTACCCTTGGCCTGACGCTTCGGGTCAGCCTTCAATTCCATAACATCTGCCGTCAGGAGTACCATCTCCAGAAGGTCATCGATACCTTCACCGGACTTAGAGGAAACCGGAACCATAGTCGTGGTTCCACCCCACTCTTCCGGAAGGAGTCCCTGAGAGGACAGTTCCTGCTTAACACGATCCGGATTTGCGCCGACCTTATCGATCTTTGTGATAGCTACGATGATCTCGGTATTGGCAGCACGTGCATGGTTGATCGCCTCGATGGTCTGCGGCATGACACCGTCATCGGCAGCGACAACCAGGATCGCGATATCTGTAACCTGCGCACCACGGGCACGCATGGTGGTAAATGCTTCGTGACCCGGTGTATCCAGGAAGGTGATCGGACGGCCCTTGCAACGTACGGTGTAAGCACCGATGTGCTGGGTAATACCACCGGCCTCACCCTTAACAACGGATGTAGAACGGATCTTATCCAGAAGGGAAGTTTTACCATGGTCAACGTGACCCATTACGACCACGATCGGCGGACGCGGTTTCATGTTCTCTTCTTTATCTTCGCTCTCGTCGAAGAGGATATCTTCCTCGGTAACCTCTACGATTGGCTCAGCCGTGATTCCGTACTCAGAAGCAACCAGTGCTGCTGTATCGAAGTCCAGTTCCTGGTTCAAGGTAACGATCATGCCCATACCCATCAATGTCTTGATGATCTCGGCACTTCTCTTCTCCAGACCTTCAGCCAGTTCTTTGACCGTGATGAAAGGCGGCAGCTCAACATGTGTCAGCTGCGGCTTCACGACCGGTGCCGCTGCTACGAAGGACTGACGCTTGATCTTCTTCTTGCCCTTGTTGCCCATGTACATCGAATCGAGTACATTCTCATCCGAAAGCAGTTCGGATGCATTACCGGTGAACTGATTTGCGCGCTTGTTGCCGGAACGACGGTCATTGACCACGTTCTTCTGGTTGTCCTTCTTGGAATCCTTCTGCGGTTCCTTACGGCTCTTCTCGTATGCATCACGTGCGGCAAAATTCGCCTTCTCCTTTGTTGCCTCCGGCGGGAGTTCCTGCTTCGGCTTCGAAGGCTTCTTCACCTGGTTGCGGTTGTTGTTGTAAATATCGTCATCGTCCTTATCCTTCGGAGAATATCCGCCGAAGTTTCCGCCACGATTGTTATTCTTGCCCTGGAAAGAGTTGCCGCCCGGACGTCCGCCCTGCTGTCTGTCATCTCTTCCTGCATATCCGCCGGTTCTTCCGCCACCCTGGTAGTTGCCACGGTTTCCGCCGGAAGGACGGACGAAAGTAGAAGTCTCACGTGTATATCCGGAGCTCGGTGCCTTAACAACAGCAGACGAAAGACGTACACCCTCCTTCGGGGCTTCTGTCTTCGGCGCTTCTGCCTTCGGTGCCGCAGGCTTCACTTCTTCCTTCTTCGGTGCTTCGACAGGTTTTTCTGCCGGCACTTCCACTACCGGTTCAACGACTTCCTTCTTCGGAGCAGCCGGTGCTTCCGGAGCCTTTGTCGGCTTCGGCTTTTCTACCTTGGCCGGTTCCTTTTCTGCCGCAACCGTCTTCTTGGGGGCTTCCTTCTTCGGCGCCTCCTTCTTCGGTGCTTCTTCCTTCGGAGTTTCCTTAACTACCGGCTTCTTCTCTTCTTTAGCTGCCTCAGGCTTCGGTGCTTCCGTTACAGGCTCCTTGACTTCTTCACCTGCTTCCGGCTGAGGTTTCTTGGCCTTCTTATTGACACGACCAACTCGAAGAGTCTTAGTTCCGGAAATACCGCTTACCGTTCTCTTAAGACCTTCCGAAGAATCGATCTTCTCGTTCTTCTCTTCTGCCTGTGGTGCTTTCTTCTCTTTTTCTGCCATCGTTACCTCCTGTATCACTCTGCCTTATCCGGCAATACATTACTATATTCATCAATCATCGACTTCAACTTCCCTGCGAAACCCTCGTCCAGGATCGCTATGGCAATCCGCGAATCCCGTCCGATGGCGCGTCCTAGTTCTTCACTGGTTCCGAACTCCTTGAGAGGAACCTCTTCTTCCCTGGCGATACGCACCAGTTTCTGTTTCTGTTTCTCCGATCCGTCAGTCGACAGGATCAGAAGTCCTACTGCACCGGAATGCAATGCCAGTTCAACTGCATCGAAGCCGGATGTGAGGAGAGACGCCCGGTACGCAAGTCCGACGCTGGAGAGGATCCTCTCCTTCGTGACCGGTTTTGCCGATCCACCTCTTCCCATCAGGCGTCACCGCCTTCCTCTTTCTGCTCGAAAAGCGACGATACCTGTTCTGCATCGACTTTACAGTGGAGTCCCGCATCAAAGCGATGCTGCTTGATGGCCTTCTCCAGGCACTCCGGATTGGAACAAACATATGCTCCACGTCCCGGCATCCTTCCTGTGGGATCCACCTTGACTTCTCCGTCCGGAGACGCCACGATGCGGGTCAACTCCTTCTTCGGGAACCGCTCCCGGCAGGTCACGCACATTCTCATTGGTATCTTCTTCGCCATATCCGAATGTCCTCTTCGCTCTCGATAGTGCTTACCTTAAGCCTGCTCGTCCGAATCCGGAACGTCATCAACGACAGTAAAGTTCGCCTCGAAATCATCCTTGACCATCTGCTGGAACTGGGATGTGCTCTTGATATCGATCTTCCAGCCGGTCAGTCTTGCAGCAAGACGTACATTCTGTCCGGAACGGCCGATTGCCAGAGAATACTGCTGATCCGGTACTACGACCTGAGCATTCATCTCCTTGGTACCATCCTCGTTGGTGATGATCTCTGTATCTACACGCTCAACCTTTGCCGGAGAGAGTGCATTGCTGATATAGATCGCCGGATCCTCGCTGTACTGGATCACATCGATCTTCTCCTGACCCAGCTCATCCATGATAGCCTGGATACGTGTGCCACGCTGACCTACGCATGCGCCCAGCGGATCTACATCCGGATCACGGGAAACAACGGCAACCTTGGAACGGGAACCGGCCTCACGGGCAACGGATACGATCTCTACGATACCATCGTGGATCTCCGGAACTTCCTGCTCCAGGAGTTTCTTGACCAGCATCGGATGACTTCTGGAAACAATGATCACCGGACGCTCCTTCTGTGTCTCGACGCGGAGGATGAGGAACTTCATTCTCTTATTGAACTCATATGTCTCACCCTTGACCTGTTCCTTTCTCGGGAGGGTCGCCTCAGCACGGTCGATGTCTACGAACACGTACTTGTCATCGGTTCTCTGGATCACGCCGGATGCCAGCTCGTTGATCTTATCGGAGAACTCCGACTCGATGCGGTTATTCTCTGTATCACGAAGTTTCTTGTTGATGGCAGCCTTAGCAGCGCCGGCAGCCAGACGTCCCAGAGACTCAACAGGGATCGTCATGTCGATGGTATCGCCCTCTTCCAGGTCGGAATCGATCTCCTGTGCTTCTTCCAGAGAAATCTGTGTGTTCGGATCCGTTACTTCCTTAACGACTTCCAGTGTTTCGAAGATCGAGATCTCACCGGTCTCGCGGTCGATCTCAGCGGAAACTTCCGAGTTCAGTTTCGTGGAAGAGAACTCTCTCTTATAAGCAGTAACAAGAGCTTCCTCGATCGATTCGAAAAGCATCTCCTCTTCGAGACCTCTCTCTTTGCACAATGCACGGATCGCCTGCAACAATTCTTCGTTTTTCATAAAATCTCTCCTTTATTATTCACCTTTATAATCGGCTTAGAATTTCAGTGTTCTCTGGGCCTTCGCAATCTGTGCCCACTCTATCGTAATTGTTTCTTTACCCGTATCAAGCTCCAGCTTCTCCTCATCGGCATTCGCGATGATCCCTTCCAGATGCTTCTGTCCGTTCAAGGGAGAAAACAGGGAGACTTCGATCTCCTCGCCCTGGTGACGCAGATAATCCGCCAGACAGGTAAAGGGCCGGGTCGCTCCCGGAGAGGATACTTCAAAGTAATCCGGATCTGCATGGATCTTGCCTTCCATCGCCGTATCCAGTTCACGGCTCACGGCTTCGCAATCCTCGATGGAGATGCCGCCGCGCTTATCGATAAACATGCGAAGAAAGTAGTACTGTCCTTCTTTCTTATACTCGCAGTCCACCAGGTCGAAACCCAAAGATTTCACGATCGGTTCCGCCACATCGAAAGCTTCCTGCGCAAGCTTGGATCTGCCTTTCATATTCCCTCCATTGACTGATAAACAAAAGAGCGGGCCAAAACCCACTCTCATGAATCAACTACTCTAGCAACGGTAATATGATAACACTTATATATTATATTAGCAAGCGTTTTCCCGAAAAAGTAAGGATCCGACAACTCTTTCTCCTTTTTTGTTTTATTTACACAAGTTTAACCAATTTTTTGTATCATTTGCTATTCAAATTATCCAAGATATCATGTAGAATAGTATTAATCCAAAAGGTGTTGGATAATCAACAAAACAAGGAGATGATGCCAATGATAAAGGTAATTGCAGGAGAAAAGGGAACAGGAAAGACAGCCCAGCTGGTTGAGGATATCAATGAGCAGGCAACAACAGACAACAACATCGTATGCATCCAGCGCGGACACCGCCTCGACAGACTTTTGAAGTACAGAGTCCGCCTCGTAGACTTAGATGAATATCCGGTAGAAGGTTTCGAACAGTTCTTGAGTTTCGTAGCCGGTATTTGTGCCAAGGACTATGACGTTACACACATTTACGTAGACAGCATCCTGAAGATCACAGGAGAAACAGATTACGAAAGATTTGGAGCTTTCCTTGATAAGTTCAATTCTTTCCTGGGGGACAAAATTACAGCGACAATCATCTGCAGCCGCGCGGCTGACGTTCTTCCTGAGAGCGTAACCAAGTACTGCTGAGAAATATAAACAACGCATCCAAAACTAAACAGAAAAATCGAAGAGGTTGTCTCAACAGAGGCAACCTCTTCTCATCTGATCCGCTTTTGGGTTACAGTGAAAACTCAACAGCAACTCGATACGTTTTTCTCTCAATGATCTCACCATCTTTATAGGTGAATAAGTTCACTGAACGATGCAACATCCATCTCGCCCAGTTCCTGCTTTCCTTCTTCCGCATCGCGGCTTCGGACAGACATGGAGTGATTCTTCATCTCCGTCTCTCCCACCACGATGATGTACGGCACTTTCTCCATTCTTGCCGCGCGGATCTTGTAACCCAGTTTCTCATCCGATTCGTCAAGTTCCACACGTACATCCTTCTCACTCAGTTCAGAAGCCAAGGACTTAGCATATGCAAGATACTTGTCCGATACCGGAAGGATCTTTGCCTGTACCGGAGAAAGCCATACCGGGAATTTTCCTGCATAGTGTTCGATCAGGATGCCGAGGAAACGGTCAATGGAACCAAACACGACACGGTGCAGCATGATTGGTCTGTGCTTCTCGCCATCTTGTCCGATGTAGTCGAGATCAAATCTCTGTGGAAGTTGGAAATCCAGCTGGATCGTGCCGCATTGCCACGTTCTTCCGATGGAGTCCTTGATATGGAAGTCCAGCTTCGGTCCGTAAAAAGCTCCGTCGCCTTCGTTGATGGCATAGGGTTTTCCAACCCCTTCCACAGCGGACTTAAGTGAGTTGATCGCCAGTTCCCATTCTTCATCACTGCCAATGGAATTCTCCGGTCTCGTAGACAGTTCGATCTCATACTTAAATCCGAATCGTCCATAGAACTCATCGATCAGACGCATGACACCCTGGATCTCTGATTCCACCTGGTCTTCCCGCATAAAGATATGGGCATCATCCTGCGTGAAACATCTGGCGCGCATCAGGCCATGGAGCGTACCCGACTTTTCTGCGCGGTGCACGATACCAAGCTCACCGACACGCATCGGGAATTCTTTGTAAGAATGCTGCTTGGATTTATAAACCAGCATACCGCCCGGACAGTTCATGGGTTTGATCGCATAATCCATATCGTCCACACTCGTCGTATACATATTCTCTCTGTAGTGATCCCAGTGACCGGATTTTTCCCAGAGCGATCTCACCAGCATGATCGGCGTACTGATCTCCTGATACCCTTCTCTTCTATGGATCTTTCTCCAGTAGTCGATCAGAAGATTCTTCATCATGAGTCCCTTCGGGAAATAAAACGGAAGTCCCGGACCTTCATCCATCAACGCGAAAAGCTCTAGTTCTTTGCCCAGTTTTCTATGATCTCTTGCACGCGCTTCCTCGAGCTGGTGCAGGTATTCTTCCAGCATAGAAGCCTTCGGGAACGAGATTCCATAGATTCTCGTGAGCATCGGGTTATGCTCGTCACCGCGCCAGTAGGCTCCCGCTACCGAGAGAAGCTTAATCGCCTTAATGTGACTGACGTTCCCGATATGCGGTCCGGCACAGAACTCAGCATAATCCCCCTGTTTATAGAACGTGATACGTACATCTTCCGGCATCTCGCGGATCAGTTCCATCTTGAAGGACTCATTTCTTTCTTCCATGTACGCATACGCTTCGTCTTTACTTACCTCGTACACCTGAAGTGAAAGCGATTCTTTCACGATCTCTTTCATCTTCTCTTCCACTGCACGAAGATGTTCTTCGGAGAAAGGGAAACCGAAATCGAAGTCATAGTAGAATCCGTTCTCGATCGCAGGACCGATGGCGCACTTTGCCTCCGGATACAGACGCTTCACCGCCTGCGCCAGAACATGTGCACTCGTGTGCCAGAAAGCCTTTTTCCCTTCTTTGCTTTCAAATGCCGCTTCCAAAACCTGTTGATCATTCAATAAAATCTTCATAATGTGTTGCCTCCTTTTGCTTTGAATCAATAGGTGTATATTCGCAACAACATAAGAAAAGCACCCCAAAGATCACCTCGATCTTAAGGGTGCACTAATGCACGGTTCCACCTTAACTTTTCACTTCAGATTCCAACAAATCCTAGCCTTTAACGCAGACATACGGTAACACTTACTGTTATTTCAGCATTACAGCTCGGGAATGGTTTTCGTCCGCTATCCTCATAAGTGACTTCCACCATATGTCACTCTCTCTGGCTGATTCACTACGGACTACTCTTTTCCGTCAATGCTTTTCTTATGTTATTATGCTGATAGTAGCAGAAGATTCCTGCTCGTGTCAAGCCGATCCATACATGAAAACTGTTGAAAAAATCAGAGCTGATTTCCCATCAGAGAATCACCATTCCAAAGCACAAGTAAATACTGGCGCATCTGCAAGGATTTGCGTAGCACATTATTGCACACTCGAATTCGGTTTAGCACAGACTGAGTAATAAAATAATAACGTCTCAGCGCGTTTACGGCTCCTACATATTTCCAAAGTGCACCTTCATCTACCTGATAACTCCTTTTTCCTTTTTTGTAAAAGGATAAAGTACAATACAAACCACAAGACAATACTACTCGAGATTGAAATCACAAACGCTTTCGGATGAAACAGTTTCGGGCGCGTAACCTCTTCAATACTCGTCCATTCAACAGGAATCTCCATTAGTTCACCATGGGAGGCATAGGTAACAAATTGACCAGACAAATCTCCATCAACTGAATATACACTTTTCAGATGACCACTTTCAATAGTAGATGCTGTAACAAAGATATCGAAATTCTGTGGGTTGGCAGAGATATCTCTCAGCACTGAAGTCAACTGCTCCTCTGACATATATGAATCGGGATCGTTGGGCAAATTGATTCTGCTGTTTTCTATATCGATAAGGGCGGGTACATAAACGATTATCGTGCTTTCACTCCGTATCCATTTGTATGTCCATCCCACACTAGAGGTGCATTTTTCAACTAACAGTTTTTCTTTGTCGTCCACACTCAAGTAATACACCGGCGCTTCAGAGGCGAGTGAAAAATTTGCTCGCGTTACAATTTCATCCGGACTGATTAATTGTTTTATTTCCTTCGAAATAAAGATAGAATATAAAGCCAATCCAAGCAAACTACAGAGGATGACATTAGTCAGCATTCTTGTTTTTCCCACTTTACTGACCTCTCTTTCAACAAATCACTGAAAATATGGAAGTGGCGGAAACCTATCCCCATACGACGTCACAACTACCCCACTTGCTGTATCAGAGAACGAATTATACGTTCCATAATCGTCCCCCCAAAATCTTGTCGAATAGCAATAGCCAAACTTATAACCAGTTTTCCCAGACCATGCAAAGACAACACTGACAGATTTATGTTTAGCGAACTCTTTGGCAATACAAGTCCTTCCTAGTCCTCGATGATAGCCATCTCGTCCAGTAAAACAGACCTGAATATCTAAAAAACGCACTTCACACAACTGAGTTAATTTTCCTAAAACATCTTCAGATCTCAATGTTACATCACTTGCCATGCAATCAAAATCTATGGAGTTTTCATTATTGCCATGTGCAATAATCACACATGATTCGACACTAGAATAAGCAATTTTCTCACTTAACTGCTCTTTCTCCAAATCACAAGTCAAATGATTGAGCACATACCATGGAACTTCATAAGAATAAAAATCTTTTTCCAATTCATCATATACCACTTTAACTTTCTCGCTCAGAGGGCTGTTTTCCCATATGTCGATTACCACAACATTTTTGTCTTTGGCTTTAAACGCATTGATATATGGTTGTCTCATACGACTTAAAGAATCTTCCCCAGGATTATCTTTTCCAATTAATATGTAATTGATTGTCCCATTCTTGCGTCTCGGTGTCGCATCCTCTCCATCATTGGCATGATCTCCATCCGTATCAGTTTCACTCGGATCAGAAATCACACTGTAAATTACCCAATCTCCCTGTCCAAAGCCGGCAAACGTAAGATAATTAGTATCATTTGAGTAAACCGGCTCGCCATCTACAGTAACATTTCCATGGTCATCCACAGACAGCTTGATCTCCGCACCCATTTCTTCTCTATCTGGTACACTGTCCTTGTCAGAATTTGGCTTTTCAGGATCAGAGTGATATATTGTGCCATTTGTTCCTACCATTCCTTTATCTTCAGCAATATCAAGCAGACCGTCTTTATCTCCATCTGCGCCTTGATTCAGAAGGTATAGACGACAAAATTCATCATATGGGTTTTCCACTCTATCACAGTCTATCAGACCACCTCTGGAATTAGCGTTGAAGATACTTATCGCATCAGATGAATAAGAACTATCAGGAAGTTCGAACAGATAGGTTGACGGATATCCCCATCCGCTCAACTTTTTTATCCCGTCCGCAAGCATTGCTGCTCGTCCAGAATAAGAATAGGACAGTTTATTCTGGAAAATGACGGAAACAATCTCATGCGAATCAAGAAATTTAATTCTGTTATCCAGATGAGGGGCTATAAAAAGCCAAGAAACCTCTCCACTTCCGGTCATACCACTCACAGAAGGACAATAACTACTAATGCTTTCGTAAATGGATTTAAGTTCCGCCTTATCATTTATCGGATCCCAACCATTTTGCGTGTAATTACCAAAAACCCAGTTCATGCTCCAATCTACAAATTGAATACGATCAAATGGACGAAGATTATCAATGAATTGATATACGATTTCTGTCTGAGCGTTTAGTTGCTCACTCGACATTGTGTCGTCATATTGAACGCAAAGTACGTAATCAATTCCTCTGGATAGACCATTACTATCCGGATTTGTTGCTCTGTTTTGGCCATGTCTTTGAAGTTCATATGTCCAACGATAGTTCCATGCAACTTTCCAGTAAAGCATATACTCGCTGAAATGAGTAGTTTGGCAGGAAACCGTATTGTTATTCGTATCTACGGTTGCACCACAATCTACAAAGAGCCCACTTTCTTCGTCGTACCAAAGAATACCCAAATCCTCTTCTCTAAACTCTTCATCGCATGTACTATCTTCAAGATTCATACTTTCTGTAGATAACTTAGTCTCGTCATAGTGAAAAGTGATCGTTGCTTCATCAAAGCTACCCTCATATTCGATACTGACAGGAACACCTACGAGGCTTACGAGGTCACTGCAGTATGAATCTTCGTTATACATATCCTTAATGGTCATAGCAGAACCCAGGCATCCTGTACCTGTAAGAGATACCTCAACTTTGTTAACCACAGGTCTTTCCGTATCTTCTATCACTTCACTTCGTACCTGAGGAAAGCGCTCCTGTCCATCCGGGATTCCGTCTCCATCACTATCATTACTCGTCGGACTTAATCCAAGTTTTAGTTCATCTCCGTCTTCGATACCGTCTCCGTCTGTATCCTCATTAAGAGGATCTGTTCCATACATATGGATCTCCTCGCCATCCGAGATTCCATCAACATCAGAATCATCAGTCCACGTATAGGTTTCATGTTCGATTTCTTCCGCTAACGTCAGTCCATCACTGTCGTCATCTTCCTGCGAATCCGGAATACCGTCGCCATCCGAATCGGCGGAAAGAGGATCCATACCCAATGCTACTTCCACACCATCTTCAATCCCGTCGTTGTCAGAATCCTTGGAATTCGGATCTGTTCCGAGTTGTTTCTCATAATAGTCCGGTACTCCGTCACCATCTGTGTCCAGTTCAAGATCAATATCCGGATCATCCTGTTGCTGTCCTTGTCCAACACGCTCCAGAATATCGGCTATACCGTTATTGTTCTCATCCTGAGTCAGCATTATAGGATAAGTAATCGTTCTTACGGAAAGAAGTGTCAGCTGCAAGCCTGTTCCTTCTCCTCCATTGAAAGTTAAGGGAAGACTGGAATGCCCTTCGATATTTGCATTATTACCATTGTTGGAAAGTGTATAGCTCCCATCTTCATCCTGAGTAAGGATAGCATTGGATACTTCCGTTATCGGTCGGTTTGATGAAAAACGGATCGTCCAGTCCATGATCGGGAAATCAACATTGCTTTTCAGGGTAAGACTTCCATTACAGCCTTGTCCCCAATCTGAATACAACTGTGTATTCACAGAGAGTGAAGATAGTTCTAATTCAAAAGTGTTCGTATTCAGGAACATAAAAGTAGGTATATCACTTACAGCCGATCCATCCGTCGATTTCACGGTCATACCGAAGGAAACCTTCTGGTTAGGGAGGATATCCATATTATGTCCACCGTTCATGACGGTATACATATTATTCGCATGTTCGATAAGATTAGCTCCCCAGATTCCTTCTATCTCGTAAGGAAGATTGAAAGAAACAAACCAGTTATGGATCGTTTTCTCTCCGGTATTTGTGATCTCAAACTGAAGATTCGCATGATCCCCCCAGGAAGATGTAGTAGAAACCTGGGAAGATATTGAAAGATCTTCCTGATAAGAATAACAGTTGTCAATTGAAACGGTATTATCTGCCAAGACTGACGGATGGGATGCAGAAACTAGGATCGTCATGGCCAGGATTAGACTAACGAGTCGGAAAAGAGATACTCTTTTACATATAGACAAGAGATGACATTGATTGCTTGATTGCTTGATTGATTGCTTGATTGATTGCTTGGATTCTTGCTTTCGTACATTATTTTAACCTCACTTCCGGCACATTATTGCACACTCAAATTCATTTTAGCACAGACTGAGCGTTAAAACAAAAAAGCATGTCGAAGCGCGTTTACGCAGGGCGAAGCCCGAGTACCGGCGCTGAGACATGTTTTTTGTTCGATTGAGTGCTGTTTTAACTAAAACAAGGACTGCTTCATTTCTGAAGCAGTCCTTGGAATCTACAATTCGGATCAAATCCTTAAGTGGATCAAGCCTTTGCCTTACCGCACTCACCGCAGAACTTACCGGTGTTGCCTGTTTTACCGCAGGAGCATGTCCATGTGCCATCATCTGCCGGCTTAGCTCCGCCACAGTTAGAGCAGAACTTACCCTTATTACCGGTCTGACCGCAGGAGCATGTCCAACCTGCATCCTCAACCGGCTTTGCACCACCGCAGTTAGCGCAGAACTTGCCCTGGTTGCCTGTCTGGCCGCAGGAACATGTCCAGCCTGCTGCTGCCGGAGCAGCTGCCGCTGCCTGCTGCTGTTGCTGCTGCATCATCTGCTGCTGCTGCAAGAATGCCATACCCTGATTGCCAGGATTTATTCCGCTTGCACCGAAACCACCAACGAGACCAACGCCCATCATGGTGTTGCCTGCGCCTGCCTGGTTACCTGCAGCGGTCTTCATAGCATCCACAGAACCCTTGACCTGGTAACCGGCAGCCATGTTCGGGTTGTTACCAAACATGAGACCATCGTCCATAGCCTCGATTCTCTCTCTGGACTTCTCGTCCGGAGTAACGGACATAACAGCAACCTGCTCAACGATCATACCACGACCCTGGAGCCAATCTTCGTCCAGAACTTCGTTCATGTATTTAGCAAGCTTAACCTGCTGGGACTGAATGCGGTTGTACTGAACGCCTTCTCCGCCGGCACCCATCTTGTTGAGTGCTTCGCCGAGGTACATCAGGAACTCAGCTTTGCCCTGACCAGGCTGACCATTCTTACCCATCAGTTCATCACGACGATACTCGCTGGAAACGTTACCGGCGATCTTCTTGAAGAATGTAACCGGATCAACGATCTTGAAAGAGAAAGTACCGTTCATGCGGATATAGATACCACGATATGTCGGATCATCATAAGCCAACGGAGCAGCTGTACCGAACTTGTTGTCCAGGATCTCCAGCATGTTTACGAAGTAAACTCTCTGCTGTGTCAGCGGCTCACCACCGGCCTTAATACGGCTCCAGATATCTGCGCAGGACTTCTTAACGCCATCGAGGAATCCGCTTGTGCCGAAGCAAGAAGGTGCGGAGGATGTATCCCAAGTATACATACCTGCCTCAGTTGTAAAATCAACAACACGTCCATTATCTACCAGGATCAATGCTGTTCCCTCCGGAACTGCGATCTTAGATCCGTTCGAGATGATTTCCGCATCACCCTTGTTGCTACCATTACGTACGACTTTCGCACCGCGACGGAGCAAAACTTCCTGGCCCAGTGAATCACATGTGAAGAACTCGAGGTACTGATCTCTTAAGTTTCCACCAACGGCCTGAATTGCAGCTTTAATTAAGCCCATGTTAATCTCCTCCCTACAAGAAAAAATTTTCAGAGTTCGAGCAACTTGTCAACAAGCCAGACTCGCATATCTACTGTCTGTATCGCTGTTCCACAGTAAGGGCAAATGTCATTACCCAGATGCTTTACCGCAGCTCCGCAATGCGGACAGTTGAAACCTACTCCCTTTGTATCTTCCATTGCAAGCCTTGAAGCATCCAGTATATTTACTACTGTGACGTTGTATCTGGCCTGCGTTGGAGCCGCTCGATTGCCTGATATAAATTTACCATTTCTTTCCTGGTATTGCAAATATTGTAACGAATATTGGAAGGTAATTTCCACCGTCGAAGCGGTCTTTTTATACTCGTTAATTCCGCCCTTATGCACACTTACATCGCGGTAAATCAGAGTTCGGCCTTCTGCCCTGGCTCCACCGATCTTCTGGTCCAGGTTCTGGCACAGGGAACGGGTCACTCCGATACCGCAGTCACACAGTTCCCGCTCGATTCTATCGATGGTATCTCCGTTGGTCGGTGTCGTCATTTCCATCTGAAGCTGGAAGCTCTTAAGGAGCACAGCCCGGGCCGCGCTCTGCATCTCCGTAATGTTCAGATTCGGGAAGTCTCTTCCGATCCTCGGGATCAATGTTTCAGACAGGTCCGACACAGATTTCGGTGACTGAAGCATGCTTCTGTCAAACTTCAGATCCTCCGGTCCGACCTTACCCTGCCGGATCTCATCTTTCACACCCTGAGAAATCACACCGAGAAGAGAATTTCTCCATGCAGCTCTCACCTTTCTGACGGCAACGGCGATCACCAGTATGCCCAGTAGTCCACCACCTGCGATCAATCCGATCGTAATCAAAGAACTTGGCATTTTCCTATCCCCCTAGTTTATATAATCAGTATGTGTAAAGTACGTTTCTGTCCATGCGAAGCACCGGAATTCCGTTTGGTGTCTTCTCTTTCCAGTTATCAGGAAGCACCTGATCCAGTCCGGTCTGGTATACCACCGGGATCCCTGTAAGTTCCTGTGCCTCCAGAAGCACTTTCTCGCCCTCGATCAACTCTTCTTCTGTTGTCTCCTCCAGGAGATTGGAGTTGTTGATGAACCCATGGATCGGAAGTCTTGCGGCTTCAGCAAGTTCCTGGGCCATCTGCCGGATGCTTTCCGCATCCGATGTGAAGGGCCGGAATGCGTTCACGACCATGAATACCCGATATTCTATTTTCTGGAAACGACTGAGCATAGCCCCCAGAACGCGCGCGCCCAGGTCTTCTCCGCCGATATCGAACACCGCCACCGTATCATCCTGGTCAAATGCGGAATACACTTCACCGGAAAGTGCCGGAACATCAACATTGGTATTGGCGTACTCCGGCACGATCACACGGATGCCTTCTTTCTCAAGCGCATCCTTCGCGTCCGCCGAACGGTAATACGGATTGACGATATCCAGATCCGCCAGCATTACCTTGGCTGAGGGATCTTTCTTCTTAAGCATGTGGGCAAAATGCACCGAAACTTCGGACTTTCCGCTTCCGTACGCGCCTACAAAGACATAAAGTCTGACTTTCTCATTCGTTTTCTCGTTCATTTTCATTCCTCAAACAAAGAAATATTCGGGTGGTGCGAGACATCGCACCGCCCGAACATAAGCATACCATTTATCAATAGAAAAGACTACCGACCGCGCTCGCGAAATAGAGTTCTTTTCACGTATTGTTCACGGCAAAAGCCTGTTTGCCGCGCCAAGTCAGTTCACACCGGTTTTTCAGCGCAGTTCGGCAATAGTCACACCGTCTTCGCCTTCACCGAAAGTACCCAGACGGAAGCTCCGTACGCGACGGTCCTTCTTCAGAAACTGGTCCACTGCCGCACGAAGAGCACCGGTACCTTTACCATGCACGATGCGGATGTTGGAGATATTACTGAGCACACAGTCATCCAGATAGCGGTCCAGTTCACGGAGTGCCTCGTCTACCGTCATACCCAGAAGCTGGATCTCCGGCATCATGGTGGAAGACTTCTTCAGGCGGATATTATCTGCCCGGGAAGTAGAAGACTTACGCGCTGATCTTCGATCCTGAAGAGCATTCTTCTTCACTTCTTCTTTCTTCGGATAACGCAGAGAATCCGCAGATACCGTAAGTTTCAGCGGTCCGGAAGAAAGGATACAGTTGTTCTTGCTGTCCGGTCCCTTGATCACGATACCGGTAACATCCAGTGTCGGTGAATAATAAAGTCCACCTTCTCGGATCTTGTCCGGCTTCTCACCCGGGATCTCCTTGACCCCATCGTCATCGTCTCGTTCTGCATCGATATCGGCCAGACCGGCACGCAGGTTCTGACGGATGGCACGAAGTTTTCTTTCGGCTTCGTGGCTGTTCTCCATCTTCTGCAGTTCTTTGATCTCGTCCAGCACTTCGTCCGCCTTCTCCAGGACTTCTTCCAGCATTTCCTGCTTCTCGGAACGGGCCTGGGCCAGGACTCTCTTTCTTTCCTTCTCGATCTGCTTACGCTGGTTATCCAGATCTTCCGACTGTTTCTTGATCTGGTCACGAAGGTCCGCGATCTCCTGTTGCAGTTTCGCACTTTCACGGTTATGCCGTTCTGCAGAAGAAAGCAGTTCCTCTACCTTCAGGCTTTCCTCAGAAAGGATGCTCTGGGCCGATTCGATGATCGGATTCGGAAGTCCCAGTTTTCTGGAAATAACAAACGCATTACTTACGCCGGGAAGGCCGATCATGAGGCGATACGTAGGAGACAGGGTCTCGGTATCGAATTCACAGCAGGCGTTCTCCACACCTTCCTGCTCCACGGCATAGGCTTTCAGTTCCTTATAGTGTGTCGTGGCAACGGTAACCGCACCTTTTTTCCTGCACTCGTCCAGGATCGCGATAGCCAATGCGGCACCTTCAGACGGGTCAGTTCCGCTTCCTAATTCGTCCACCAGCACCAATGTAGATTTCTTGGTCAGTTTCAGGATCTGGACCAGATTTGTCATATGAGCCGAGAACGTAGACAGACTCTGTTCGATACTCTGCTCATCTCCGATATCTGCCAGTACCTTCGTAAAGGTCGAGATCTCCGAGTTATCCAGGCATGGGATAAAGAGTCCCGCCATACCCATGAGGCTGATGAGGCCGCATGTCTTCAAGGACACGGTCTTACCACCGGTATTCGGTCCCGTGATCACCAGTGTTCTGTATCTGGTGCCCACTTCAAAATCGATAGGCACGACCCGTTCCTTGTCGATCAGAGGATGACGTGCTTTTCTGAGCACGATCCGGCCTTCCTGATTGAGTCTCGGACGGGATGCATCCAGCTCCAGTGCGAACTGAGCCTTGGCCTGCATGAAATCTATATGACCGATCAAGGCAATATCCGTCAGGATCGTAGTCTTATTCAATCCGACCTTCGCCGTCAGGATCCCCAGGATACGGTTGATCTCTTCCTGTTCCGCTGCCGTCCATTCACGGATCTTGTTATTCAGTTCCACGACCGCCATCGGCTCAATGAAAAGTGTCTGTCCGGAAGAAGATGTGTCATGGACCACACCGGGTACTTCACTCTTCTTCTCCGGTCTTACCGGCACACAATAACGGCCGTCACGCATGGTTACCAGCTGTTCCTGAAGCGCCTGCGGATTCTTACGGATCAGGCGTTCCAGGATCTCACGGATACTGCTCTGGGCTTCCCGGATCTGTCGTCTTATGGCATAAAGCTCACTGCTGGCCCGGTCATTCATCTCATTCTCACCGGTAATAGCCGACGAGATGTCCGCTTCCAGGTCCTTCAGCGGCATAAGCTGTCTTAACTCTGCCAGAAGCAGGTGGCAGGAATCTTCTTCATCGATGGTCTTCGGCGTCACGCTGTGAAGCCGCTCCACCGTTCTAAGAAACTGGGCTACGCTGAGCAGGTGCTTCATGGAAAGCGTCGTTCCGGTATCCGAGAAACGCACGGCGTCACGGATATCGTTGACACCACCTAACGGAAGTGCCCCTTCCTTCACCAGGAATTCCAGAGAATCCTGCGTTTCCTGCTGCCACTGTTCAACAAGGGCGATATCCGATGTCGGAAGCAGCCCATAGCATAACTCACGCCCGTAGATCGTACGAGCGTGGTTGACCAGAAGGTCCAGTATCTTGTCATACTCTAATATGGAAAGAGAGCGGCCACGTACAAGTTTTCTTGCCGCTTCTTCTTCAAATGTCGTATACATATTTTCCTCTCATCAGGAGAGAAGCTTCGCCCTTTCGACATCGTCCATGGAAATGGTCTTGTTCATGGCAAGCCCCTCTTCTATATCAACATCAGTGATCTCACCGTGCTTATACACGATGAGTCGGTTCAATTTCTTCTGCTGGATGCATTCGATAGCACGGATGCCCATCAGGCTGGCCATCGTTCTGTCACGAAGCGACGGACTGCCGCCACGTTGCAGATGTCCGAGGATCGTAGGACGGGATTCGATCTCCGTTGCTTCCTCGATCTGCTTGGCAATCTCTGTCGCACTGCCGGCACCTTCTGCAACGATAACGATATAATGACGCTTACCGCGATTTCTGCAATCCAGGATATTTCTGATTACATCCTTTATGTCCCACGGAACTTCCGGGAGAAGGATGATCTCTGCGCCGGTCGCAATACCGACATTCAAAGCAATATAACCTGCATGCCGGCCCATAACTTCGATTACGCTGCAACGCTCATGCGAAGAAGCAGTATCACGAAGTTTGTCGATAGCTTCCATCGCCGTATTCATAGCCGTATCATAACCGATGGTATATTCTGTGCTGGCTATATCGTTATCGATGGTGCCCGGAATACCGATGACCGGAATACCGAGACGGGCCAGGTCTCTTGCGCCTTTGAAAGATCCGTCACCGCCGATGACGACCATACAGTCGATGCCGAAGATCTCACAATTCTTCGCACCCTTTAATACTCCTTCCGGTGTCTCCCAGCTCTTGGATCTGGCTGTCATCAGGAAAGTACCGCCACGCTGCAAAGTCTCGGAAACATCGCGATGACCCAGTTCCTTGATCTCGCCCTTCCAAAGTCCGTGATAGCCACGGGTCACGCCCATCATCTTAAAGCCCATCTTCGTACCGGCACGAACCACTGCACGGATCGTCGCATTCATACCCGGAGCGTCACCGCCACTGGTCAGAACACCGATACCCTTCACCGGCTCGACAGTATCCAGATCGATCTTGTCGTAGTTCGTCGCGACCATTTCCTTCAGATTCGGCAGATTATCACTATTATATTGTTCAAACATATCTCTTCTCCTCGCATGAATGCATGCTGTTCACTTCAAATTTGCACTATATTATACCAAATCCGTTAAAACAGGGAAATATTATCCATGCCAAAACGGTTCGCCAGGATCTGACAAACTTCACGGTTCCAGAGGATGTTATATTCCGGGGCAAGAGGAACATACCGATGCTCCTTCGGAAGCGCGATGGTCACCGGCACATTTCCGTGGAAATACGCGCAGGTCGCCAGAAGCTGCTTATAGCCTTCGTCATTCTCGTTTCCGAAATAGCGAATCGCCAGACGTAAAGTCTTGGTCTGCGGGACCGGCGCCGTGTTCGTGGTACCCGGAGCCGCCTCCGGACCGGCAGAAGTTTCCTTATCCGGCGCTTTCGGAGCTTCCTTTCTCGGAGCAGAATAATTCTTCGCATAAGACGGACCCGGCAACTGGCATAACGGTTCATCGTCACGACTGAGACCGACAGCGTCGTCCAGTACCAGCTTGATCTCTTCATCTCCAAGCTGCACCTGTCCGCGAATCAGCAACGCTTTGGAAGACGCGATCACGTTACCGTAGCGGTTATACCGATCCGGGAATACCAGCACTTCGTAATCGCTGTAAAGATCCTCCAGACGAAGGATACACATCGCCTTGCCCTGCTTGGTCATGCGCTGTTTCGCAGATACGATCAGTCCGGCCATGACCACTCTTTCCCGATCCTTCAGGATCCTGCCGGTCGGTACATCTTCTCCCATTGTCTTCTGCAAGGAGGTACTGTCGGTATCCGCCAGTTCCAGTGCTTTCTTATAGTTCTCCAGAGGATGTCCGGAAACATAAAGTCCCAGCATCTCCTTCTCCTTCATCAATCGTTCCTCGAGAGGATACTCATTGACATTCGGAAGTACCGGCTCCTCCTCAGCCGCTTTCGCCTCGTCACCGGAAAGGAGACTGAAGATAGAGATCTGTCCCTCCATTGTCTGGTGTCTGCTGGCGGAAAGCCGGTTCATATAAGGTTCGAAAGCCCCCATCATCTGGGCTCTCGGAATACCGAATTCATCCAAGGCAGAAGAATAGATCAGACTCTCGATCATCTTCTTGTTGATCTCCAGTTTATCCGCCCGCTTCAGGAAATTTCCGAAAGACGTAAACGGACCGTTCACTTCTCGATCGATAACGATCTTCTCTACCGCATTCTCACCTACGTTCTTGACCGCGGTCAGACCGATACGGATCGCCCTGTCACCCTCAGTACTGAACTTGACCTGGCTCTTATTCACCGACGGCGGGAGAATGGAGATCCCCATCTTCTTGGAACATCCGGTATACCATGCGGACTGGGCCTGATTACCCAGGAAACTGTTGAGCATGGCAGCCATGAATTCAGTCGGATAGTGATACTTCAGATAGGCGGTGAAATAACCTACTACCGCATAGGCCGCAGCATGGGACTTGTTGAAGGCATAACCGGCAAACTGGGTCACGTCGTCGAAGATCTTTCTGGCGACAGGTTCCGATACCCCGTTAGCGATAGCACCGGCTACCTCTCTGCCCTTCTCATCCTTACCGCCATAGATAAAGGTCTGACGGTATTTCTCCATGAGGGACGCTTTCTTCTTCGCCATGGCACGCCGGATATTATCTGACTGACCCATAGAGAAACCGGCCAGGTCTCGCACGATCTGCATGACCTGCTCCTGATAGATCATACAACCATATGTCATGTTCAGGATCGGTTCCAGAAGCGGATGATCGTACTTGATCAGTGACGGATCATGACGGGCCGCAACATACTTCGGGATCTGGTCCATCGGACCCGGACGATAAAGAGAGATACCTGCAATGATATCCTCAAGCGAAGATGGCTTGAGATCCATCATGAAGGACGTCATGCCCGAACTTTCAAGCTGGAACACGCCCTCGGTCTCACCTCGGGAGATCATGTCGAAGATCCCCTTCTCATCCATCGGGATCCGGTCAAAATCGATGGTGATTCCGTAATTATCCAGAACCATCTGGGCCGTATCCCGCATTACCGTCAATGTACGAAGGCCCAGGAAGTCGAACTTCAGAAGTCCGATCTCCTCGGAATTGGCTTTTGCAAACTGTACGACCACAGATTCATCGTTCTTAGAAAGCGGCGCAATATCCGTAAGAGGTTTGGCAGAAATAATGACACCTGCGGCATGGGTCGATGCATGACGGGGCATACCCTCGAACAGCATGGCCGTATCCAGCACCTGCTTGACCACAGGAGAATTCTCATATTCTTCCTTCAATTCCGGAGAATTCTTCAGCGCATCCGGAATCGTGATTCCCAGATTATTCGGGATCAGCTTGGCGATACGGTCGCTCTCGGCATAAGGAACATCCAGCGCTCTTGCCACATCCTTAATACAGGCTTTGGCGGCCAGAGTACCGAAAGTGATAACCTGTGCCACGCGGTCTTCACCGTATTTACGTGTTACGTAATCGATGACTTCCTGACGTCGTTCATAACAGAAATCTACGTCAAAGTCAGGCATGCTGACACGTTCGTTATTCAGGAAACGCTCGAAGATCAGGCCATACTTGATCGGATCGATATTTGTAATCTGAAGTGCATAGGCAACAAGAGATCCTGCACCGGAACCACGTCCCGGTCCCACCATGATCCCCTGGCTCTTGGCATAGTGGATAAAGTCCCACACGATGAGATAATAGTCTGTATATCCCATGGATGTGATGACGGATAACTCATACTCTGCACGGTCGATATACTGCTTTCGCAGTTCCTCGTCCTCGCACCATTCCAGGCGCTTCGTAAGACCTTCGTCACACAGAGATCGCAGGTATTCCTCTGCATCTGCATATTCCAGCGGTACATCGAAAGCCGGAAGATGGATCTGGTCGAAAGTATAGCCTGCATGACACATGCTGGCGATCTTAGTCGTATTTTCAATGGCAGACGGCACGGCGGCGAAATACTGCCGCATCTCTTCTTCCGACTTAATGTAGAAATCCTTCGTAGGCATCTTCATTCTGTCCGGATCACTCATGCGCTTGCCGGTCTGCATACAAAGAAGCACTTCATGGGCTTCACTGTCAGAAGGATACATATAGTGGCAGTCGTTTGTGGCAACTAACGGGATACCGGTCTCATTCGAAAGCAGGATGAGATGCTGGTTTACTCTGGCCTGTTCCGAAAGCTGATTGCTCTGGATCTCCAGATAATAGTTGCCTCTTCCGAACACCCGGTCATACCACAGTGCCGCTTCCTTCGCCTTATCAAATTCTTCATTCAGAACATGCGTGGCGACTTCGCCGGAAACACAGGCAGAAAGAGCAATCAGCCCTTTCGAATACTTCTCCAGAAGCTCGTGGTCGATCCTGGGCTTATAGTAAAATCCTTCGGTAAAACCGGCCGAGACCAGACGGTTCAGATTACGAAGGCCTTCGTCATTCTTAGCAAGAAGTACCAGATGGTAACTGTGCCGGTCCTCGAACTCCTTCAGAAAACGTCCACGAGGAGCGACATAACACTCACATCCGATGATCGGATGGATCCCTTCTTCCTGCATGGCTTTATAAAATTCAACGCAGCCATACATGACACCATGGTCCGTGATGGCGCAGGACGTCATACCCAGTTCCTTGAGCCGGGCAGCCAGGCGCTTGATACGGATCGCTCCATCCAGGAGACTGTATTCCGTATGTAAGTGAAGATGTACAAAACCTTGTAGATTCTCTTCTGCCATAACGACGTCCTTTCTCTCGTCGGGTACGTTTACCCGAACGCATCTTCTCTATATATAATATCTGCTGTCCGGTTAATTGTCTCCCAGTTTTCCCTTTACTACGACCAGCAGATCACGAAGCCTTGCCGCTTCCTCGAAAGCCAGTTCCTTCGCGGCAGCCTTCATCTCCTTGTCCAGGCGGGCCGCCAGTTTCTCCAATTCTTTACGCGACATACTGGTCTTCTTCTGGTTCACCAGATTGTTCAGATCCTTCATGTCGATCTGATCCTCGCGGCTGACTTCCTCCATCGTATCCAGTACATCCCGGACTTCCTTCGAGACACTCTTCGGAATAATATGGTTCTCTTCATTATACTTGATCTGGATCTCACGTCGACGATTCGTCTCCGAAACCGCGGCGAACATCGAGTCGGTCACATCATCGGCATAGAAAATAACACGGCCGTTGACGTTTCTCGCTGCACGTCCGATCATCTGGATCAACGAGCGGGTTGAACGCAGGAAGCCTTCCTTGTCGGCATCCAGGATCATAAGCAAGGAAACCTCCGGAATATCCAGACCTTCACGAAGCAGGTTGATACCTACCAGTACATCGAATTCTCCCTGTCGCAGCTGACGCAGGATCTTCATACGGTCTACGGTATCGATATCCGAATGCAGATACTTTACCCGGATGTCTTCCTGTTTCAGATAATCCGTCAGGTCTTCCGACATCTTCTT
This sequence comes from Clostridiales bacterium Firm_16, assembly GCA_001604185.1. GTDB lineage: Bacteria > Bacillota > Clostridia > Saccharofermentanales > Saccharofermentanaceae > Scatonaster. Next base: position 77,657 of record LVAV01000098.1, read on the forward strand.
GGTCAGCGTCAGGATCAAGGCACGCTCGCCCTTGCTTACCGTATCGCGGATCTCGGTGAGGATATCCTCCATCTGTCCGTCTACCGGGCGGATCGAGATCTCCGGATCCAGAAGTCCTGTCGGTCGGATGATCTGCTCGACTGTCTGACTGCTGTGTTCAGCTTCATATGTAGAAGGCGTCGCCGAAACAAAGATCGTCTGTCCCATCTTCTTCTCGAACTCCTCGAACTTCAAAGGTCGGTTATCGAAAGCCGACGGCAGGCGGAAACCATAATCCACCAAAGTCGTCTTACGAGAACGGTCACCGTTATACATGGCTCCGATCTGCGGTACCGTGACATGGGACTCGTCGATCATAAGAAGATAATCCTTCGGCATAAAGTCCATCAGAGTAAACGGAGGTGATCCCGGCTCACGTCGGGTCAGATGACGGGAATAGTTCTCGATGCCCTTTACAAAACCCGTCTCTGCCAGCATCTCCAGATCGTACCGGGTCTTCTGCTCCAGGCGGTAAGCCTCGATCAGTTTGCCCTGGTCACGCAGCTCCTTCAGACGTTCGTCCAGTTCTTCCTCTATAGTGACAAGCGCATGCTGCATCTTCTCCTTCGTCGTCGCATAGTGGGACGCAGGAAAGATCACGGCATAGTTTCTCGCCCACATGACCTTACCGGTCAGGTAGTGCACTTCCGTGATCTTCTCGATCTCATCACCGAAAAAAGTCACACGTGTCAGCAGCTCCTCGGATGACGGCGGGAAGATATCCAGTGTATCTCCCTTCACCCGGAAGGCACCACGTGTGATGGCAAAATCATTACGTACATACTGAAGATCTACCAGCTGACGGATCACATCATCTCTGGACTTCATCATGCCGACCCGAAGGTTGATCATGAGGTCCTTATAGTCAGAAGGATCACCGAGACCATAGATACAGGAAACAGATGCCACGACGATCACATCTCTTCTCTCCAGAAGAGAACTGGTGGCGCTGTGACGCATACGATCGATCTCATCGTTGATGTCACAATCCTTCTCAATATAGGTATCCGTCGAAGCAATATAAGCTTCCGGCTGATAGTAATCGTAATAGGAAACAAAAAATTCCACGGCATTATCCGGGAAAAACGCCTTGAACTCGGCGGCCAGCTGGGCCGCCAGAGTCTTGTTCGGCGCAATGACCAGCGTCGGGCGCTGGGTCTTCTCTATAATGTTCGCCATGGTAAAGGTCTTACCCGAACCGGTAACGCCCAGAAGTGTCTGGGCCCGCATTCCTTCGGAAAGACCACTGACCAGTTTCTCGATGGCCTGAGGCTGATCACCGGTCGGTGCAAATGGCGAATGTATAACAAATTGGTTCTTCGACTCTGCTTCCATACTTCTGTCCTATTCTGATCATTCGAACATATTTTCGTTTCGTTCAGTATAGCACAGATCGGATGAAAGCGAAAGACTTTTTTCTTAGTCGACAGTGTCTACGACCAGGATCCTCTCGATCGGAACATTAAACGTGAGGGAAAGCACGACCAGATTGTCGATAGTCGGCATACTCACGCCCCGTTGCCACTTGTAGATCGCCTGAGGTGTTGCAAATCCGAAGATATCCTGTAATTCGCGTACCGAAAGGCCGACGCTTTCGCGCAGCTTCACGATATTACTTCCTGTCTCTTCCATGTTGATGATTGGTAACATAGGTCACTCCCCCATTTCTGTTATTAAAATGAAAAAAACCGCTTTTCCTTGACGCACAGGAAAAGCGGTTCAATGTCGTTCTAGTTGTGAAACCTTATATTCCAAAGTGTTCCACAAGCACTCTTCCTGTATTGTCGAAATTAATTACGCGCACAAGCTGAATTTCATGTGCATACACACCACACTTGACGACCCAAGTTCTGGCTGCTGATGTTGCGGTAATGGATTTAATCGTAATATTATTCATCACTTCTGAAACACTCCTTTCTTAAATTTCGTTCAGTTATCTTACTGATATTTGTTACTTTACCACTCTTGTTTGTGTTTGTCAGTATACTGACAGTATAAAATTTGAAGAAATTTTTCTACTGTTATTCAGCATAGTACATATATAAATATGGCTCGGCCGAACCCTCCAGATCCACAAAGCCCACAACAGAGCCTGTTGCAAGTCTTCCAACGATGACCCAGGAGACAGTGGTCGGATTCGGAATGAGTTTCTGACCGGAAAACAGTGAATACTTCTGGACTTCAAAATCCGAGATTTCGATCTCGTGATGGTCAGCACCGTAAAGGCCATATAATGTAGTGATCACTTCATTCATGTGTTCGACCGTATCGATCTTGACCTTCACTTCGAATCCGGTACGGTTGAAAATCGATCCGTATCCGACATAGTCTTCGATCGTGCAGTAATCCGGAAGCTTATAATTCGTCTTTCTCTCGATCACGCTGGTCTTTCTGTCACGGATAAAGAATACAGCCAGTACTATACCCATCGCAACAATGAGTACGATCAAGATCGGAACAGTCTTCTTATTTCCACCCATCAGGTATCCTTTCCGAAAAGACGCTGCGCATTCTCTGTCGTGATCCTGGCCATTTCTTCTGCCGGGATCCCCTTGATCCGCGCCATCTCTTCTACCACATATTTCACATAAGCCGGCTCATTCCTGTGTCCGCGATGCGGTACCGGAGCCATATACGGAGAATCAGTCTCCACCAGAAGCCTGTCCAGCGGGCACATCCGGATCACATCCGGAGCCTTGCGTGCGTTCTTAAAAGTGATCGGTCCATCAAATCCCAGATAGAATCCCATCTTCAGAAGGATCTCTGCCGTCTCCGGGCTTCCGGAGAAGCAATGCAGTACACCGGGCACTTCACGGAGTACGTGCTGCTCGTGAAGAGAGCGCAGGATAAACAGCGTATCTTCACAGGCATCTCTCTCATGGATCACGGCAGGAAGATCGTAACGGTAAGCAAGTCCCATCTGGTAGATGAAGGCCGTGGCCTCGTGAACCGGGGACGCATCGTCATAGTGATAATCCATTCCGATCTCACCTACAGCCACGATCCCCAGATCATCTTTATGCTTCAGCCAGTCCTCCAGGCGGAACTTCGCCTCTTCATCGAAGCTCTGAGCCGTTTCCGGATGCACGCCGACCATACAGGATAACTTTACACCGCAGTCTTGCTTCATTTGACGAAGTTGAAGTGCGATCTGGCTGTCCTCGATCGTCGAACTGGCCAGCAGGATGTGATTCACCCCCGCATCCTTTGCGTTGGTCAGCACCGCATCGATATCTTCTTTATATTCTTCACGCCAGTTCAGATGAGCATGCGTGTCAAACATCTCCATGGATCAGGAAACCTCCGCTCCCGGCTCCACACCTTCCGGAACAGAAAGAAGTGCATAATCACCGTTAGGCTTCTCTGCACAGAGGATCATGCCGTAGGAATCGAAACCACGAAGTTTTCTCGGTGCCAGGTTTGCCACCCAGACGACCATCTTTCCTACCATCTCTTCCGGTGTGTAGTACTGTGCGATACCGGACAATACCTGCATCTTTCTGTCACCGACATCCAGCTGCATGCGAAGGAGCTTATCTGCCTTCGGAACCTTCTCACACTCCAGGACCTTCGCCGCGCGAAGCTCCAGTTTTGCAAAATCGTCATAAACGATCTCGTCCTTATGCTCCAGCACTTTGCCCTTGGCCGCTGCTTCTGCAGCAGCAGAGATCTTGCCGAGTTCCTCCATCTCTTTCTCCATATCCAGACGCGGGAAGAGCACTTCACCCTTCTGTACGGTCACGTCAGAAGAAAGCACGCCTGTCTCACCGGACTTGTCCCATGTGGTCTGGTCTTCGGATGCACCGATCTGTTTCCAGATCTCCGGGCAGGTATTCGGCATTACCGGATTCAGGAGGATCGAGCAGATACGAACGGTATCCAGAAGGTTATAAAGCACGGTGGCCAGTCTGGCCTTCTTGCTCTCGTCCTTCGCCAGTACCCAAGGTGCTGTCTCGTCGATATACTTATTCGCACGGGCGATGACCTTGAAGATCTCAGCCAGTGCATTGGCGATATGAAGGGTCTCGTAGTTCTCTTCTACGAACGGCTTGAGGTTCTTCGCCATGGTCAGGAGCTCCTCGTCGAGCGGATCGGATTCACGGTCTGCCGGAAGCTTGCCGTCAAAATACTTGATCGCCATGGCCACTGTTCTGGAAACCAGGTTTCCGAGGTCATTGGCCAGGTCGTTGTTGATTCTCTGAACCATCTGCTCATTGCTGAACGGACAGTCTGCACCGAAAGGCATCTCGCGGAGGAGATGGTAACGGACAGCGTCTACTCCATAGCGGTCAGCCAGGATAAACGGATCGATGACGTTACCTGTGGACTTACCCATCTTGGCACCGCCGAATGTGATCCATCCGTGGCCATAGATATGCTTCGGAAGCGGCAGATCCAGCGCCATCAGCATTGCCGGCCAGATCAGGGAGTGGAAACGAACGATCTCTTTCGCCATAACGTGAATGTCAGCCGGCCAGTATTTCTCGAAATCGTTATATGTGCTGTTACCATAGCCCAGGGCCGTGATATAGTTGCTGAGCGCGTCGATCCATACGTATACGACGTGCTTCTCATCGAAGGTTACCGGGATGCCCCACTTAAAGCTGGTACGGGATACACAGAGATCCTCCAGACCCGGCTTGATGAAGTTGTTGATCATCTCGTTGACACGGGACTTCGGCTCCAGGAAATTTCTCTCCTCATCAAGAAGGAGCTCTTCCAGCTTGCCGCTGAACTCAGAAAGCTTAAAGAAGTAAGCCTCTTCCTCTGCGTCCACAACGTCACGTCCGCAGTCCGGGCACTTGCCGTCCTTCAGCTGGCTCTCGGTCCAGAAAGACTCACAAGGTGTGCAGTACTTGCCGACATATTTGCTCTTATAGATGTAGCCCTTGTCATACAGATCCTTGAAGATCTTCTGCACGGACTCCACGTGATACGGATCCGTAGTACGGATGAAACGGTCATAAGTAATGTCCAGGCGCTCCCAGAGTTTCTTGAAGTTCGCAACGATACCGTCTACATAGGCTCGCGGCGTAGTACCTACCTCCAAAGCCTTCTTCTCGATCTTCTGGCCATGCTCATCGGTTCCGGTCAGAAACATGACATCAAAACCCTGCATTCGCTTATATCTGGATACAACGTCGCATGCCAGCGTCGTGTAGCAGTGTCCCACGTGCGGATTGCCCGATGGGTAATAAATCGGAGTTGTGATGTAATACTTCTGTTTTTCGGCCATATAATATGCGCCTCCTTTACCTTTGCTAAATGCAATTATTGATTATAGCAACTTTGTGATGATAAAATCAATGAATATCAGAAAGTTAGACTAGGAGTTTACGTATCCGAGATGTTCTTCTTCGTATGTGCCCTCTATGCAGAGGCCAAACCGCTGATTTCCGCTCTTTCCCTAAGGAAAGACGCTTTCTCATGCCCATACGAGACCTATTTTGACGAAGACAGCTCCTGTGTATTGACTCTGTCCGGCATGGGCCCGGTGGCCGCAGCTTCCGCCACAGCCTATCTTCTCACCCGTTTCGGCTTCCGAAGCGACCGGGATTTTCTCATTAATTTCGGCTCTTGCGCCGGCGCGGGAGAAGGTCTTCACATCGTAAACAAGATCACAGACAGTCTGACGGGACGCGACTACTACCCGGACATGCTCTACGATCTTTCTTCCTGCGGTCTTCCCGCTTCTTCGGAAAAAGCTCTGACTACGGTCAGCCGGGTCGTTTCTACTTTAGCGGACCCCGATTCACTTTACGAGATGGAAGCATCCGGTATTTTCCAGGCCGCTTCCCGCTTTCTTCCGCCACATCGGATGCTTTTCCTGAAATATGTGTCCGATTCCGGAGTTGAGGATCCCGGATCCATCACGGGGGAACTTCTGACCCTGCGTGCCGAACAGCATATTCCTACCGTTCTTGCGGTACTGGAGAAGTTGAAAGGCGCCTGTGAAGAAACCTCCTCCATCGACGAAGACCTGTTTCTTTCCACATCCTATGCCCTTCACTTAAGCGAGACCATGCGGCACGAGCTCTATCAGCTCTTCGCCTATGCCCGGGCTTCCGGAACGGCCATCGAGCCGATCCTTACGGAACTGGAATCTGAAGGCAAGATCCCGACATCATCCAAACGCGAGGGAAAGGTGGTGCTCGATGCAATCCGGCAACGACTTATTTAACTATCCTTTCTCCCACATTTACGTGGAAGAATCCGTCCGGGACCACGAACTTGTCCGCAGCATCCTTGCCCGCTTTGCCAAGTCAGTGGTGATCCCCATCACCCACTATAAGGACATCTTTAACCGAAGCCGGCAGAGCTTCGGCCTGCAGAAATCTTCCCAGGCCCTGATTCTTGCCAGGAACACAGGTGCTTCGATCTTCCCCGGCGCACCGGTCTGTCAGGATTTCGGATATGATCACTTCTACTATGCAAGCAGCATCCGAAACTGCTTCTACGATTGCGAATACTGTTTTCTGAAAGGCATGTACGGTTCCGGCAACATCGTTGTCTTTGTGAATCTGGAAGATACTTTTGCCGAACTGGAGACTCTGCTGAAAGAACACCCGGTTTATCTGTGTGTCTCGTATGACACCGACCTCATCGCATTAGAATCTCTGACCGGCTTTGCTACCCGCTGGGCGGAATTTACCGCAAGCCATGAAAATCTGACCATCGAGATTCGTACCAAGTCTTTCCGCAAAGACATCTACGACAAGATCCCGCCCTGTGACCGCGTGATCTTCGCATACACTCTTTCACCGGAAGAAGTTATTACCCGTTACGAGAAGAAGACCGCTTCTCTTTCGGAACGACTCGCCGCCGCTGCCTGCGCTATGGAAAAAGGATTCCCGGTCCGGTTGTGTTTCGACCCCATGATCTACTTCCCGAACTGGAAAGATTCATATACATCAATGTGTAAAACCGTCCAAGAAAGCATAGACACACATCGATTAAAGGACATCAGCCTGGGGTCTTTCCGCATCTCCGCCGAGTACATCAAGAAGCTCAGAAGAGACTTCCCGGATTCCGCCATCTGCCAGTTCCCGTATGAAAACAAAGACGGCTTCTTCCAATACCCGGAAAACATCCGGAAAGATATGGAAAATACCCTTTTGACACTGTTACAAACCTTGATATCTGAGGATAAGATATTTAGAATCGATAATACAGAGAATGCTTGAAGGAGGCACTTCCATGAACGATATCCGACTCAATAACAAACACAAAATGCGGCCCGAAGACGTCCGTAACTGCCCCAAATGCGGAGCTCCGATCCTCTCGGAAGTATGCCAGTTCTGCGGCACCTATATCGGCAAAGTCGCCACCTCTGATCTGACTCCGGAATATCCGGTAGTCGAATGCAAACTCGCCAAGATCGGGTTCTGGACAGTCGGTTTTCCGCTCATGTTCGGCGGCATTTTTACATGTGCATCTATTCCTTTTCTTTTCGCTTCGGATGCACTTGAGAAAGCAGATTCGCCCGTTTCCATGAAAGCATTTCTCATCCCGTTCATACTGATCGGACTTGTATCTTTAGGATTCGCGCTTTACCGCATCTTCCGTACACTTCAGGTCAAGATCTCCGGAACACAGAGAAGCGGCGTCATTTACGGCTACATGGACGATACCGTCGCCTACAACGGAGTCAATGGTCAGAAAGTTAAGATCCTGGTGGATACCGCAGAAGGCAAGAAGTTCATCTTACTGCCCCTGGGTACTACGTCGAAGCCCTACGAAGTGAACAGCGCAGTAGATGTCCGACTTCTGGACAAGTGGGCCGTCATTCTTCCCAAGAAGACAAACTGGTGATCAAGGAGCAGAAATATGGCAAGAACAGCGATCGTCACAGGCGCCTCCTCCGGAATCGGAAAAGCGATCTGTCAGGCACTTTCTGATATGGACTATGAGATCTACGGCATCGGAAGAGATTTCTCCGATGCACAGGAGCTTATATCGAATCCGTCTTTTCACAAGGTTGAGCTTGATCTTCTGAAGACAAATGAATTAGAACAGGAAATTCGTTCTATTTCGAAAGGCAAGACGATCAATCTTCTGGTAAACTGTGCCGGTGTGGGGTACTATGGTCTGCACGAAGAACTCTCTACTAAGAGCATTTCCGAAATGGTCAGAACCAATCTGGAAGTACCGCTTCTTCTTTCTAACCTTCTTCTTCGCAAGTTGAAAGAAAGCCACGGAATGATCCTGAACATCGCCTCCGTTACCGCTTCACAGAGTAATCCACATGGAGCAGCCTATGGCGCTACCAAGGCCGGACTTCAGAGCTTCGCACGAAGTCTGTGGGATGAAGCCAGAAAATACGGTGTTAAGGTCACCACGATCCTCCCGGACATGACCGATACGAATCTCTACCGTAACGCAGATTTTGAAGCTTCGAAAGAAGAAAACGCACGGCTTCTTCCGCAGGACATAGCCGATGCCGTGAAGTACATTCTTCAGGCTGATCCGCATATGACCATTACAGAATTCACCGTGCGTCCGCAATTACATCGTATTGAGAAAAAGCAATGACCGTTAATGAGTCGTCGCATCAGAGTTCGAAGATAAAATACCGTGTCATCTTATTCTCTCTCTTCTCATCCAGGACATCCTTCTTGAGGTTCTCCAGGCTGAATCCGGCGTGCCAGAAGAAATCGTAGTCTTCGGCCTTCTCATCATGGACTCTGTCCGGAAGCGTGACCGTACCATCAGATGAAACAGTGATGCCGTACAAAACGACACAATCGTATGCAGTCTTCGTGTCTCCTTGTTTCGTTGCGATGGTTGTCTCATAGATGAAATACAATCCATTTTTATTCTCACTAGAGATGTAATATTTTTCCAGAAGCTTCGGCGTGCCGGAAATATTCCAGATTTCCAAAGAGGAGATCAGGATACCACGATCATGCTGATCCGTGACATATTCCAGCGCCATCTTCTCGGCTTTCTCCATGACAGAAGGATCCGCAAGGATATCCGACTTTCCGACCTGATTGTTCTTACGTACCTTCTCCTTGTTGGTAGTCGTCGTATTCACCGTAGCGCGCTGCGCTTTTGTTTCCTTGATCTTATCGAAAAGGATCGGACCCAGCATTCTCACTGCCACAAACAGAACTATAATGATGATGCAACTCTTGAGCATGGACTTCAGACGACGAACCATACCTTCGATCTTTCTCTTACGCTGTCTGCGGGCTTCCTCCTCTTCTTTCTCCAGCTGCTTACGCTCTTGTTCTGCATAGTATTCCTGCAGTTCGGCTTTCTTGTTCTGGAGAGAACGACGGATGAATTCCTCGGCATTGGCGATCTGCTCATAAGCAATATCGTTGGAATCTTTCTCGATCTCCTTGTTAAAACCACAGTATTCGCAGACCAGTCTCTCACCTTCCAGGTGCAGAGGGGCTTCACATTGCGGACAGGATTGGATCTTCAGTTTCATCCCTTGGCACCTCCTTCCGAGAGCATATAGGAAATATCCAGTTTCGTAGCATAGAGCCGGTAGCTGCCCAGAATGCATTGTCTGTAGAGCTGATCGAACTCACGGTATCCACCGAATGTTCCGCTGGACTGATTTCCGAAGTCCGGAATATAATCCGTCTTCAGCGCCCCGTTCTTGTCCAGATCGAAATTCAAGAACCGGACACAGTCGTAGACAGGGACTTCTTCCTGTGTATCTGTGTATGTGTAGATCGTCTTATAGATCAGGTACAGCGCCGTGTCATTCGCGGTCGTCGACTGCATCAGATAGGCGTCGACCAATTCCGCTTCCGCAGTCCTTCTTGCGTCACGGGTAGAAAGATAATTCTCATCGTTCACATTCTCGTATTGTCTTGTAGTGACATAGTACTGTGCAGTGAGATCCGCATTGTCCAGATAATCCTTTCGGTTCTTCAAGATCTCGACGATCTTGGACACGGACTCCGCGCTCCTCACTTTCTGATCGCTGGTACTCTTTCTGACACCGGAAAAGATATAGAATAATCCGCCCACCATCAGGCCGACAGAAATCACGCCTACCACGATATATGAGAGAGTGATCCTGAAGATCGTACGCAGATCCTTCTTTCTTTCATTGACCCATTCACGTCTCTCCTGACGTTGTGCCATGTCTTCTCTCAGCTGGTACTGAGTCTGCATGACTTCCAGATCTCTGGCAAGCAGCTGTCTGGTACGGTCTGCCTGGGTCACCAGATCTGTGTATTTCACGTCTGCCTCATCGTAGTCGATGGTAAAAGCCGTACCACAGCTGGAGCAGAAGAAGGATTCTCCCTGCTGGTTCAGGAAACCATTGCACTGAGGACAGTTGAGATTGGTAAGTTTCATCTTTTGCCCTCCTTATCCTTTTTTATTTCCGTCTGCGACGGCCGCATCCGATACCTTGACCGGAATGACTTTGGAAGATGATTCTGTCAACGCATTATCTGCATACAGCTCCTCAAGGCTGGCATATCCGCCGTCCGTGAAGGAAAAAGCATCTCCATATACCTGATTCGTGCTGTATGAACAATTGACTTTATCTTCGTCCTGCATCTTAATAAGAAAGATCTTGTAGCAGAGATACTTCTCGACCATGCGGTCACTTCCCTCTACCTGATAATCATTCTTATAGACCATGTAATAGAAATAATCTGCCGTACCATCCACCACGAAGCTTTCGATAAACTCAGGTTCGCCTGTTCGAATAGCTACTTCATCGGAATCGGAAAGTTTGATCTGCTGCCGGGTCTCGTATTTCGCTTCATAGGCGCCGCTGGCAATGGCATTCTTCTGAAATTCTGCATCCTTCTCGATCAGGATCTTCAGATCCGTGACAGTTACATTTTTCTGTGTACTCACCTCGCCATCATCGATCTTCTCGGCCATACCACGGAAGAGCATGCTGAGAATGAAAGGTTGCACGAGGGATCCGATCATGAGAAGAAAGAACACACCACCGACGATAATGAACGGACGGAGGATTCTGGTCCAGGTCTTCTTGGCTTCTCGTCTGGCCTGATTTCTCTGTTCGACCATCTGGATCTGCTGACGTGTCTGGGTAAGAGTCTGAATACGCTCGGCCTCGGCATTGGCACGCTCCTGAGCAGTCGCCTGACGGGCCCGCTCCACGTCCATGTTTTCCCAATCCAGTACAAAAGCGGTACCGCAATTGGTGCATACCCATTGATTATTCTGGAAGGCCAGCTGACCACCGCAATTTCCACATTTTCTTGTTTCCATCTGCATGATTGTTCCCTCCAAACATTCAGATTCTTTCGGTCCTTGAACCGAGAAATAAGGCGCATCGGCGAGATCGCCGATCTCCTTCCATTTCGAATTATAGCATAAGCCCGTCAAGCGAAATATGCGAAAGATGTTCATTTTTGATGCGTTTATTTCGAAGAATGAACAAGATTAGCAAACCTTTTCCGATGCCGGCCCCTTGTATCTGGAGAACAAAACAACACACTTTCCCGTTTTTTACTACGTTTCGGGAAAGTGTGCATGTGTTGTTCTTTTTATTCTCTACATATTCGGTATTCCGAACGTCATTCCTTCGCCGTACTGCTCTGGCTGCCGGTTCCGCGCATGGCGTCGAATACTTCTTTATCGGCAAAAGATACCTTAACAGAGCGGATGAAGTGATCGTTGGAGTTGGTCCGCAACAGAAGGTTGATGATGGTCTCGGTGACCGGAGCGGTCTCCATCTGAGAGAAGGCCTTACGGATCGTCCATACGGCATCCAGTTCTTCCTGAGTCATCAACAGATCCTCACGACGTGTACCGGACTTGTTGATATCGATCGCCGGGAAGATACGCTTCTCGGAAAGCTTTCTGTCGAGGTACACTTCCATATTACCTGTACCCTTGAACTCTTCGAAAATAACTTCGTCCATTCTCGAACCGGTCTCGATCAACGAGGTCGCAACGATTGTCAGGCTTCCGCCGTTCTCGATATTTCTCGCCGCACCGAAGAAACGCTTCGGGCCATAGAGAGATCCCGGATCCAGACCACCGGAAAGGGTTCTTCCTGTAGGTGTGATAGTCAGGTTATACGCACGGGCCAGACGAGTCATGGAGTCGAGGAGGATCACGACATCCTCACCCATTTCAACAAGTCTCATGGCACGTTCCAGAACCAGTTCCGTAACTCTTGTATGGTTCTCCGGTTTCTTATCGAATGTGGAATACACAACTTCACCCTTGATCGAACGCTGCATATCCGTAACTTCCTCCGGACGCTCGTCGATGAGAAGCACGATGAGCTTGGTCTTCGGGCTGTTCTGGGAGATCGCGTTGGCGATCTTCTGCAGAAGGATCGTCTTACCTGCTTTCGGCGGGGAAACGATCATACCTCGCTGACCCTTACCGATCGGAGATACCAGATCGATGATCCTGGTGGAGAGCTCCTGTTTTCCTGTCTCCAGACGGAAACGTTCATCCGGATAGATCGGCGTCAATCTTTCGAAATGAGGACGTCTTCCAAGCTTATCGAGTTCCACATCGTTGACGGTAGTAATATAGCTCAGAGCCAGGTTCTTATCCTGATTCTTCTTGGCAAAAGCAAAGCCTTCGATCTTATCGCCCATACGCAGACCGAATCTGCGGATCAGATTGTTCGGTACGAAAATATCCTGCGGAGACGGCAGATAATTCTCTCTTCTTACGAAACCATATCCTCCGTCGGATACGATCTCCAGTACACCGGAGAAAGCAACCGGCTCGTTCTGCGGCTTCGGCGGTTCAGAAGCATTCTCGCCCTCTGCCTGTGCTTTCTCATCCGTATTCTCTTCTGCATTCTCAGAAGGTGCCGAAGGACTTCCTGCCGGACGGATCTCCACACTTCTGTGGCGGGACTTCTGCTTCTTATTCTTCTGCTGACCCGGACGGTCATTCTTCTTATTCTCGTCCCGGTTTTCTTCTTTATTCTCAGGTTTGGACTCTGTCTCAGCAGGTGTGTTCTCGGAAGTTTCCTTCTGCGGAACCTCTTCTGCCTTCGGCTCATCCTTCTTCTCGTTATCGGAAGCAGGCTTCTCTTCCTTCTTTGCGCCCTTCTTCTGGCGGTTGTTCTTGCTCTTGGAAGAATTCTTCGCGTCTTCCTTCTTCTCGGAAGACGGATCAGAAGGTGTCTCAGAGGAAGCTTCCTCTTTCTGTTCCTTCTTCTCTTCTACCGCAGGCGCTTGTTCTGCAGAAGCATCCTTGGCCGGTTCTACTGCCTTCGTCTTCTTAGTGGTGCGCTTGGAAGTCTTAGAAGCCTTCGGCGCTTCTTCCTTCTTCTGAGGCTCTTCCGTCTTGGCGGCAGTCTCCTCCTTCGGGAGTTCTTCGGAAGGTTTCTCTTCCTTCGTCTTCTTAGCAGTACGCTTGGAAGGCTTGGCGGCTTTCTCCGCTTTCGGCGCTTCCTTTACTTCAGAAGTTTCTGCTTTCGCTTCTTCTTTTACTTCAGAAGCGGCTTCTTCCTTTACCTCTTTCTTCTTGGAAGTCTTGGCAGGAGCCTTCTTCGCCGCAGTCTTGGCCTTGGCCTTCGGCGCTTCTTCCGAAGCAGCCTTACTGTCCTGCTGAGACTTCTTCTGTTCCCGGGAAAGAAGCTGGGCCAGTTCCTTCTGACTCATGGCTTCTGCTTCGATGGGCGTCAGAATATTGAACGCAGTAGCAAGTGCGGCAAGTTGTTCTTTGCTCTTTGCTGAAAATTCGTCTTTAGACACAGAAATACCTCGTAAAAAATCTTGGAATCGGTTTACATAAACATAGAAGGATCATGCCTTCGAATCAAAAAGTGTATTAGTCATTCAAGAGAAAAATAATAAATTAACAAAACACTCCGTCGTGCTCCATCGGCGATCGGACAGCTCGATGCAAACACTATCTAAACCGATGTTATTATAAGATTTCTCCTGTCAAATTGTCAATAAAAAACTTTCCGGACACCGAGGCGCCGGAAAGCTGAAATTGACATGTGAAAGATTTATGTGACCGACTCTTCCGGATCAGGTATCTCCGAGGGCCGCGAACTTGTCCATCATGCTCAGGGCTTTACCTGTTCCGATGGCTACGCAGCTGACGGTATCTTCTGCAACATATACATCAATACCGATCTTGGTGGCAAGCATACGGTCCAGACCATAAAGCAGGGCACCACCACCGGTCATAACGATACCACGCTGGGAGATATCTGCCATCAACTCCGGTGGAGTTCTCTCGAGTACGGAGTGAACGGCATCGAAGATCGCGGCAACCGGCTCCTCGAGAGCTTCCAGCATCTCGGTGGAAGATACGGTAACGGTAGCCGGAAGACCTGTGATCAGGTTTCTGCCTCGAACGTCCATCGTCATTTCTTCTTCTCTCGGATAAGCACATCCGATGTTGATCTTCAATTCTTCAGCTGTCTTCTCACCAATCAGAACGTTGTGCTTACGACGAACGTGCTTTACGATCGCTTCGTCGAACTTGTCGCCGGCAACCTTCAGGGAGAAGTCTACTACAGGCTCGCAGAGGGAGATAACGGCGATATCGGTCGTACCACCACCGATATCTACGATCATGGAACCGCAGGCCTTCGTAATATCGATACCGGCACCGATGGCAGCAGCGATCGGCTCACGGATCAGGAATACATCCTTCGCACCTGCATGACGGCAGGCATCTTCAACGGCCTTCTGCTCAACCGGCGTAATAACAGACGGTACGCAGACAACAATGGTCGGACGGAAATAGGTGGCACGGATACCCTGGCACACACGTCCGATAAAAGCCTTCAACATAACTTCGGTAACTTTAAAGTCCGAGATAACACCGTCACGAAGCGGACGGATAGCTTCTACAACGCCCGGAGTACGGCCCAGCATCAGGCTGGCACTCTCACCTACTGCCAGAACGGTTCCTGTCTTCGTATTAACGGCTACAACAGATGGTTCCTTAAGAACAACGCCTTTACCGCGCACATAAATAAGCACACTACTCGTGCCCAGATCAATACCAATATCTAGTCCTAAGCCCATGATTCAACACCTCATATATA
Source organism: Clostridiales bacterium Firm_16 (assembly GCA_001604185.1). GTDB lineage: Bacteria > Bacillota > Clostridia > Saccharofermentanales > Saccharofermentanaceae > Scatonaster. Next base: position 92,688 of record LVAV01000098.1, read on the forward strand.
TAGAAAAATACGCTCTGCGTATTGTTAATGCACAAATAAGCACGTTAATGATACAATAAATATGCTTATCTTTCAACGTTGCTAGTTTGCATTCATTTTACAAATTGGAGTGGAATTGTGAAGAAGATATTGGCATATTTACTCATGATTTGCGGTGTTGTCGCCTGTTTCTTTGACGGGCTTCTTCCCTCTTCTGCTCTTTTTTTACTTCAGATCCTGGGATACATCTCGATGCCGTTTTTTGCCCAGCGGATCGTAGAAGGTTTTTTCCTTACAAGAAACATTTACCGTTACTTCGTACGTCTTGCATTATTCGCGTATCTTTCGCATCTGGCGCATTTTCTGATCTGCCTTTTATGGCCGGAGATTCCTTACCCTGCCAGAATGAATATCCTATTTTCCTGGATGATCGCGCTGACGGGGCTGATCGGACTGGAATTTCTACTTTCTCTTCCTCGCGACCGCATCGCATCCATGAATCTTTTAAACGCCAACCAGGTCACGAATTCCACGCGTTATGATGTCATCATCACCAGCGAAGAAGCCCAGAATCTTCCCCGTGGCCTGAAGGTCCCGAAGTGGCCGAAATCCACCTTCTATGCCATCGCACTTGTTCTTCTGTCCATCTGCACTGTCGTGATTGCATTTCTTCCCTTGACGATGTCACTTCTCCCGCTGTTCTGTGTCCTGGTCTTCTACTGTCTCCACCGATGGAAACTGCAGTCCCGGATCCTGCTCGCCACGATTGTGTTCAGTGCTTTTGCCGCCGCATATACATTCACGTATTACCGCCTCTCCGGCTCCATATCGTGGGAATGGACCTCACTCGCAGGCTTTCTGATCTGCCTTCTCATTCCCGAGAAGCGCCGCAGAAAATCACCCTGGCTCTACCGGGCACTATATCTGATTTATCCCGTAAGCATCGTCATTACAGGAATACTGGCCGCACTATTATTCTGACGATCCTTTGTCACAACTTTTTATTGCTCGGACTCGGATTTCTTCATTTTCGAGTTTCTATTCCGCTCCCACTTGACCAGGTTTTTAAAGATTTCGCCGATCTGGCACTCTGCGACCCGGCCCTTCGCGTTAAGGGCTTTGACCTTATGGTTTGCTTCGTGAAGACTCTCCCCGATGATCTCCTTGATGTCGATCGCGTCGAGGATCCTTTCGTCCACACCGTAACCGTAACCTTTTTCCCTGGCACGCTCGCGCGCTTCCTCCAGTTCCTCCATATAACCATCGACATGCGCCATGCCGTCGTCGAGGCGCTTCTGGCGGAGCATGCTCTGTTTCGACGGACTTACGCTCAGATTGTAGCTCTTGATCCACGGAATGATCTTCTTGAACATTTCGAAATATGCTGTGTCGATCTCCTTGCACTTCTCGATCGCTTCATTGATGCGTGCTTCAAACGCAGTAAGATACACTTTGTTCATGCGTCTGATTACATTGACCGTCTGGATCGTCGGCCATGTCGCCGCGCAAAGGATACGTCCGCGAAGTGCTTCGAAGTTTGACGGATCTACTGTCAGGATATAAGAATAGATCGCGTCCGCCTTGATGAACTGAGACCTCGCAAGTGCCCTCGCCGCTTCATTTGCCGCGGTTTCGTCGCGGATATAATCGAAGTCGAAAGTAAGACCGCAGAACGGGCATTCATAAAGCTGTCTGTTTAAGTTTACGATCAGTTCACCGCCGCAGCCGGTACAGCACTGTGAATTCTGAAGATTTACCGTCGTGACGTTTTTCATCTTTTCGTTCTCGCCGTCTTCTTCGATGCCCGGCTTTTCAAGACCCAGAGGATCGAGTTCGAACAGTTTTACCGAAAGCTCTACAAACTGATCATGAACCGCTTTTCTCTCCGCGGTCGTTGCCGTCGGCGGGTTTTGTTCTTCGCAGTATTTTTCGGCAAGGGCGTTCATCTCCAGGAGCGTCTCAAAATAGGGCTTATGCTCGGAAAATGCTTTTTCCTCGGTTTCAGAAATGGCCTTCGGACTGATCTGCGCGACACGCGCGATCTTCGAAAGCTCGGACGGACGGTTGATCTTGGATTCACTTAAGAGTTTCCCACGAAGCGCGACAAAATTGTGCGGTTCTTTCTGAAGAAGGAAATCATACTTTTCTATAGCAGATTCAAATTGAAGGACCTTTTGTGAAGAGGCCGCCTGATCCAGGATATCCTGGGAGCGGAAATACTCATAATTGAAAAAAACGCTGCAATACGGACATTCGTACTGCTGGCGATCGTTATGGACGGTCAACGCACCGCCGCATTTGGTACATAAGTGGCTCTTGATCAATGTCATTTCCCGAAGCCCTCCCGAAAAACTCTAAAACCAAAATCCCTAAGGCATTTCGTCTACAAATTGAATATAACGAAATGGCGGGGACATATCAAGAGATTCTGATTCCGTATAAAGGAGTGCTATTTCGTGACGAGTTTCCAAATAAATATCGCGCGTGTGTGAAAATCTGATATAATGGTGTTTCGTAAGTTTCTATATAAAGAGAGGTATGCATATGGCGTATTCAACAGACATTGACCGCAAATGGCAAAAGAAATGGGAAGAAACCAAGCTTTACAAATATGACCCCAACAAGAAGGGCGAGAAGCTATACGTTCTGGAGATGTTCTCCTACCCTTCCGCAGCTAACCTACACCTCGGTCACTGGTATAACTACTCTCTGACCGACTCCTGGTCCCGTATGAAGCGCATGCAGGGATTCAACGTATTCCACCCGATGGGATTCGACTCTTTCGGTCTTCCTGCCGAGAACTACGCGATCAAGACCGGTATCCATCCGAAGGATTCTACGCTGCATAACATCGAGATCATGGAAAAGCAGCTGAAGAATATGGGTGCGACTTATGACTGGGATTATGAGATCGCAACATGCAAGCCGGAATACTACAAGTGGAACCAGTGGATCTTCCTCCGCCTTCTGGAGAAGGGTCTGGCTTATAGAAAGAATGCACCGGTTAACTGGTGTCCGCAGTGTAATACGGTTCTTGCCAACGAGCAGGTCATCGATGGTGCCTGCGAGCGTTGCCATACTGAGGTCGAGCACAAGAACATGACCCAGTGGTTCTTCAAGATCACTGCTTATGCCCAGGAACTTCTGGACTGCCTGCCGCAGCTGGACTGGCCGGAGAAGACCAAGAAGATCCAGACCAACTGGATCGGCCGCTCCGAAGGTACACAGATCTCCTTCCTGTGCGAGAAGAACGGTGAGCGTCTTAAGGACGAAGACGGAAGCGATCTGAAGCTTTCCGTATTCACCACCCGTGCCGATACCCTCATGGGTGTCTCCTACGTAGTTGTCGCTCCGGAATCTCCGCTGTGCACGATCCTGACGACTGACGAGTGCCGTGAGAAAGTTGAAGAATATCAGGCTTACACCAAGAAAGCTTCCGATATCGACCGTATGTCCACTACCCGTGAGAAGACCGGTGTCTTCACAGGTTCCTATGCGATCCACCCGATCACCGGCAAGAAAGTTCCGATCTGGGCTTCCGATTATGTTATCGCTACCTATGGTACCGGTGTGGTCATGGCGGTTCCGGCTCACGATGAACGTGACTATGAATTCGCGAAGAAATTCGACCTGCCGATCCAAAGAGTCATTGCTTCCAGTGCTGATGCGTCGGATGAACTTCCATTCATTGAAAAAGGCGTACTGGTGAACTCCGGTGAATTCGATGGTCTGAACTTCAAGACTGCTATCGATGCCATCATCGAGAAACTGGCTCCGCAGGGCATGGCAGAAAGAAAGATCAACTACCGTCTCCGTGACTGGCTGATCTCCCGTCAGCGTTACTGGGGCACACCGATCCCGGTGGTACACTGCGAGAAGTGCGGTGTGGTTCCGGTACCGGATGATCAGCTCCCGGTACTTCTCCCCTACGACGTGGAATTCCGTCCGGATGGAGAATCTCCGCTGGCTAAGTGCGAAAGCTTCATGAACACCACCTGCCCGAAGTGTGGTGCGCCGGCTAAGCGTGATCCGGATACCATGGATACTTTCGTAGACTCTTCCTGGTACCAGCTCCGTTACCCGGATAATAAGAACGATAAAGAGCCTTTCAACCGTGAACTCATCGACAAGATGTGCCCGGTAGATAAGTACGTCGGTGGTCCGGAGCATGCTGCCATGCATCTTCTCTACACCCGTTTCTTCTGTAAGGCACTCCGTGATATGGGCTACCTGGATTTCGACGAGCCGTTTACTTCACTCGTTCATCAGGGAATCATCCTTGGACCGGACGGTAACAGAATGAGTAAGTCCAGAGGCAACACCGTTGCACCGGATCCGTACATCCAGAAATATGGTTCTGACGTATTCAGAACTTATCTGGCCTTCGGTTTCGCTTATACCGATGGTGGTCCGTGGAGTGAGAGCGGCCTGCAGGCCATCGTGAAGTTCACCACACGTATCGACCGTCTGGTAGAAGATGTATGTAAGATCGAAAAAGGACTTGCACTTCCTTCTACTCTTTCCGAAGAGGATAAGGCACTTCTTTACAGCCTGAACTACACCATCAAGGCAGTTACCACCGATACCGAGAAGTTCCAGTTCAACACTTCCATCGCACGTCTCATGGAGCTGCTGAATGCCATCGGTAAGTATCAGGGTGCCGCCAACAAGAACGATGCACTGCTGAGAAGCACAGTAGAGACTTTCCTTCTGCTTTATGCTCCGTACGCTCCGCACTTCACCGAAGAAGCCTGGGAGAGAATGGGCAACGAATACTCCATCTTTAATCAGGCATGGCCGGTATGCGATGAGAGCAAGCTCGTGAAGGATACCATCGAGATCGCCGTACAGATCAACGGTCAGGTCAAGTTCCGTATCAACATCTCCCCTGACGCTACATCGGAGGAAGTCGAGAAACTCGTACACGAAGATTCTCACCTTGAGACCGCTCTTGCCGGCAGAAACATCGTGAAGTTCATCTACGTAAAAGGAAGATTGGCAAACATCGTAGCAAAATAAAGGCAACGCCGGATGGAGGAAGCATGAGTTTTCGAAGCAAGCTTTTCTCACAAAAGAAGATCTATGATCTCGAACCGACAAACGAGCTGTTTTTGCGTGCTATGAAAGAAAACTGTGCATTCCATTATGCGCATTGTGAAGAATACAGAAAAGTATTAGATGGCGAGGGTTTTTCTCCGGAAGACCTCGCCTCTTTTTCTGATCTTGCAAAGCTTCCTTTCCTGCCCACGCTTTTCTTTAAAAAGCACCACATCTATTCTCTTCCGAACCGGCGTCTTCCGATCAAGGTGACATCGTCCGGAACAAGCGGTCACTTCAGCCGCATGGGATTTGCATGGAGTGAGCTTTGGTATGCACTGAAGATGTCACTGCGGGTAGTCAGCAAGCGTCATCTGATTTCTCTTCGTCCGTGCAACTATATTGTTTTCGGATACAAACCCAACCGTCACAACAAGACAGGTGTTACCAAGACCGCCTTTATAACGACACTTCTGGCACCGGCCCGGCATCGTACCTATGCCTTGAAATACCACGATGGAAAATACGAACCGGATCTGGAAGGCGTGATCAAGGCTATTGAAAAATATGCGAAAAAGAAGACTCCTGTCCGCTTCATGGGATTTCCTTCCTATACGACTTTTGTCATGCAGATGATGGAAGATCGAAAAGCTTTTGTACAGCTTCCCAAGGGATCCAAGATCCTGCTCGCCGGTGGCTGGAAACAGTTCTATGCCGAGGAAGTGGAAAAGAGTGTCTTCTATGATCTGGCCAAGCGTGTGCTTGGAATCACAGATGATAACATCGTCGAGTTTTTCGGTGCGGTTGAACATCCGATCCTTTATTGCGACTGCCCACACCACCATTTCCATGTTCCCGTTTATGGCCGTGTCCTGATCCGGGACGTCAATACTCTGGAACCCGTTCCCAATGGCACGCCGGGTCTTGTGAATCTTCTGACGCCGCTTGTAAAAGGTACACCATTGACAAGCGTCATGACAGACGATCTTGGAATCCTGCATGACGGCAGCACATGCCCCTGCGGACAGAATTCCCCGTACCTTGAGATCCTTGGCCGTGTTGGTCTGAAAGACATCAAGACCTGTGCGGCAGGTGCAGCAGAATATCTGGATAAAGGAGGCCTGAAATGATTCTTTTCAACGGAACTCTTTTCGAGACCAAAGAGCAGAACCGTCTTCTTGACGAACTGCCTTCGAAACTGTCAGACACACTCCTGCACCAGACGCTCGACCGTGAAAAAGTAATACGGGCTTTTGACAACATCAGCCAGCGGCTGGCTGCCGGTGAATTTGAATCACTTCTCCAGTCTGTGGATCCGGATTCTGCTTCTCTATATATGGATCAGATTGTCCGCATGATGAGCCGTGATTATCTTCAGAAAAAAACAGAGATCGAGTTTCACGGTGTAAGAAACGACAGCGAAAAGATCCAGACGCAGGAAGTCCCGCTTGGCGTAGTTTTCCATATCGCCGCGGGTAATATGGACGTGCTTCCGATTGCCAGTATCGGAGAAGGTCTTCTTGCCGGAAACATCAACATTCTTAAACTTCCAAGTGTCGACCATGGCCTTACGATCCAGGCACTCAAGATGCTTGTCGATACTGAACCGGCGCTGAAGGACTTCATCTATGTATTTGATACACCGTCCTCCGATATCGCTGCTATTAAAAAACTGGCCGATCTTTCTGACGGCATTGCCATCTGGGGCGGCGACGAAGTCGTGCACGCAGTAAGAGCTTTTGCCAAACCGGGAACAAGGCTGATCGAATGGGGTCACAAACTTGGATTTGCCTATATCTCCGGATACGAAAACGAAGAGGAAGAACTTACCGAACTTGCAGATCACATCCTGATGACCCGCCAGTTACTCTGCAGTTCCTGTCAGGTCATTTACATTGATACTGATCAATATGATGAGGCGCTGGCTTTTGCCGGAAGATTTCTTCCCTATCTGGAACGCGCATTTGAAAAGCACCCGATCCGGGAGATCGGTGGTGTGGCTGAGCTTACACTCAGGCGGTATGAAGAAAGGATCGAGAAACATCTTCAAGGCGAAGAAACTTCGGATGAAAAGAGATCCCGTTTTCAGGGGCAGCATACAAGCGTTACGGTCAAAAAAGAACCGGACCTGGAATTGTCGTACATGTACGGAAATGTGATCGTGAAACCTCTCCCCGCCAAGAATATGACCGATGTACTCCGCAAAAGCAAAGGATATCTTCAGACAGCCGGCCTGATCTGCAGTCCTGAGAAAAGAGATGCGCTTACCCGTCAGCTGACCCGCTGCGGTGTCCAACGCGTTACACGTGCCGGACACATGTCGAGTCTTTTTGAAGGAGAAGCGCATGATGGCGAATTTGCACTCGCACGTTACAGTCGTTTCATCAATATAGAGAACTAAACTCCGGTCCGGTCCTCACAATCCATTCGATCTCAGTTGCAGATGAAAAAGGTATAAATAAGGGGTTGCCCCCTTTAGATCGAGCCACCAAAGTCGGAATCCAACTTTGGGGGTTCTTCTTTTAGAGACAACCCCACGGGGTAAACCTGACGTCCGATAAAATCGGATATGCTGTTACTTAAAGCGGCGTTTCGCCTACAGTCTCATCCATCGCTTTCTGTCCGGAAGACTTCTTCTTCGGTTCGTCTACGGGCGAAGTCTTCACTGTTTCCTCAGATGTCTGGAGACTGGACGATCCCACCGAGACCGCATCCTGGCTCCATACCGTATAGATGATCGCCGTATCCCAAATCTCACCTTTGACCCACAACGTGGTATCGTCATAGTAGTGCAGTTCTTCCTCTGTCTGCGGCTCAAATATCTGTGACGGGTCATCCGATCCGGGATACTGACTTCCGTTGTTTCCCATGATGAAATACCATTCATAGCTCTGTCCTTCACGTGGTGCGACATCCGGCATAGCCGCCTTCACAGAACTCCAGGTACATCCGTTCTCAAACTGCGCCGTTTTCAGTGTTGTACCGTTGGCGGAACCGTCTCTCCAGATTACCGTGAAGTACTCCGGTTCCGGCTCCGGTGCTTCCACTACCGTAAGCTGGACATCTACTTCTGCATAGGTATCAAGATCCTTATCTGCAGGTCGGATATGGACGGACAGCTTAACGCCAGGCTCAATATCACCGATACGTGTACCAGGTTTGCTCCACGTCACTGTCGCCCCCTCCAGATCCCAGCGGTCATTGGACATGCAGCCATTGCTTGTGGCGGCCGGCCACCAATAAGAGAGGATATAATCATAGTCTGACAGTTTTCCATCCGGATCATCGAGGAATTCGGCCATGCTGATCGTCAGCGTATCATCTTCATTGATCAGTGTCGGCTTAACCTTGATGACTTTGTTTTCCAGTACTTTGCCGCAGACTGAACATGTTACGACTGAAGATCCGACATGCCATCCTTCTGTGCAGTATCCATCCTCATTCAGGATCGGATAGGGTTCCGTACGCACGGTTTTTGTAACATGGGCATCGGGGTCAACCGGGATCACCCAGGAATCCTTGGCGATCTCATGCTGACACTTCTCGTCGCTGAAATACTTATCGCAACGTTTGCAGTGCCAGTAAGCACTGTTTCCGGCCTCTTTACATGTAGCGGCTTTGGCTTTGTAAGAAACCAGGTCATGACCGAGAGCCGGGATCGTCTTCTTCACACGAGAGAGTTCCTCATGACAGGTTGCGCAGTAGACGACCTCATCGAAACTGCCGGCTTCCTCACAAGTCGGGTCAACGTAGTTCTCCATCGTCGGCTCCATCGGATCATGCTCGTGAACAACGGTCAGTGTCGCGATCATCTCAACATACTGCTCGGTATCGGAAGGCGTGATGCGTACCTTAAAGACATCACCTGCCTGGATCTCTTCCAGTCTGACAGAGCTGTAATTCTCTGCCCAGGTCAGAGTTGCGTCGACGACCTGACCTTTTCCGTTACCGGAAAGTTCTCCGACATAAGCCCACAGCTGCAGATCCTTAAACGGATCCAGTTCACTGAGATAGGTCTTCTGTTCAGCCTCATACATTTCAGATGCATAGTTCCAGAGAACCGTCTTCTCGATAGCGGCTCCGCCGTCTTTGGCTTTGTATTCACTGCCAAGTTTCGGCTTCTTTATTATCCGCAGTTTCTCTGTCTTTGTATCTGTGTATGTTTCACCTTCGAAAACAACGGTTGCGGTATAGACAACGGAACCTTCTTCCGTCTCCGTAGGTTCTGTACGTACGCTCGTGATCGTCGCTTGTACTTTTTCCGTATGGTCAGCATCGTTTTTACATGTAAATGTTGCCGTTGCTGCCGTGTAGCCTGTCCATGTCCAACCGATCAGTTCATAGTCGTGACCGAATGCAGGGATCGCCTTACCTTCAGAAATCATCGCACCACAGCTTGTGCAATACGTATCACCGGTATATCCGTCTTCCGTACAGGTTGCTTCCTTGGCATCCCGGAGTTCAGTTTCTCCGACATGGTTATGCGGATCGATCGGGAGTTCTTCGGTCTTTGTCTTGCCACAATCCGTACAGGTATAGGTTATGCTGCCTGTATGTATGCAGGTGGCCGGAGTGATGACCGTTCCCTCATCCCACGTATGCTCATGCTCAACGAACTGCGGATAGAGCGTCACATCTTCATACGGCGGGTACTCATATGTCTTACCGTCGGCATCTGCCCAGCCCATAAACGTAAAGCCTTTTCGGCTGATCTCCTTCGGAGGAGTCAGTTTTCTGCCTACCCAGTTGGTTGTCACGACATCGCCGTCATCATACTTCCACGTTACCTTCACCATTACAGGAGAACGACGAAGAATATATGTACTGTTGTAAGCATAGAACAGCGTGCTGTTGTATACAGGTTTCCAATTGTTTTTCTGTGCTTTGACATTATCGATACCGGTAGTGTAGATGCGTAAGAAATCATATGTATACCTTGTATCCGAAGTATACTTAGAAACCGCCTCCGGCATATTCTCCAGCGCCTTGTCTCCTGCAAGCGTTTCCTGACTTCTGAACTCGCTTGCCAGTGAAACATACTTACCGTTACCGGTGTCATACAGCACCCAGTCACATTGATACGTATATATACCGTACAGAGTCAGGTCCTTCTTGGGCATCTCGTACTCTTCGTTGATCGTGGTCAGAAGATCACCCTTCGTCGTAGTCCAGTTGATGCCCTGATTATTGGTCTTGAAAGGACAAGTGGAGAGCGGATTTGTTCCTGCCTTGGCCTTGGAAGTTTTTGTCTGCCCGTCCAGGATCCAGGTAATCGTGTATTCGCCACCGACAAATTTCGGATACAGTGTCAGATTTTTTGCCGGCATGGTCTTGTACTGATTTCCGTCTTTATCCTGCCAATACTGGAAAGTGTATCCTTGGCGGACCGGCGTAGACGGCGCTTTGAGTGCTTCACCGTACTTAACTTTAGTAGTCTTGTCACCGTCATCGTATTTCCATGTGACTGTAAAGGTTTTCGGTGTGCGGATAGCAAAGAACACCGTGTCTTTTGCCGGGATCTTAGTCGTGTCATCCATTTTGCGCCACTTGCTCTTATCGCCGATGAACTCACTGAAAGCCGGCATATTGATCAATTCTATTCCTTTGTCGGATGTGTATTTTTCACTGAAGTCCCAATCTCTGACTACTTCTCTGGTCTTAACATTGCGGACATTAATACAATTCGTATTCTGTGCCGGATAATAATACCAGTCGTAGTTATAGGCATCGTTCTGAAGTGATTTTTTCAAAGCATCAGGGATACTATTCACGGCAGAGGCGTTAGCCGATATTTTCTGCTCATAGGCAGATGCCAACGGCTTTTTACTATCAGCCTTCTCGTTCAGGATATGCCAGTCTGACTCCGATTCATAGAAATTGAAGTACAGATCGGCCTTTGTGCTCGGGGCATGCATCATAAAATACAGGTACTCATCGCCCGGGAACACCATAAGCCATCCTCGGCTGTTCTTATCGCCCTGGACGACTTCGCTCTCATAGAGAAGACCGCGGAACAACTCCACAAACAGATTGGATTTTCCTTCTGTGAATCGAGTTAAATATGCTTCCCAGGCGAGTTCGTCATACGTCTCTTTGGCAAATGCCAGATTGTAACCAGGATAACGCTCTACAAGGTTGTCCACGTCCATGTAGTATAGCACGCCGTCCAGGCCGTCAAACTCGATGGTCTCTTTCTTGTTGTAATAAGACTTCGGATTTGCAAACATAGGCTGACATTCATCTTTGAATTCCAGGCCCTTCCCCTTCGTTTTGCAGAGGTATACATCCGCAGTACCCTTGACCGGTGTACCTGTCCAGTGTACTTTGACTGTTCGCTCGATCTTGCGGGTATTCAGACCAAAGCCTGCTCCGTAGTTCAGAAGGGACTTGGTCTTTGCCGGTTCACCCTGATACCAGGTAAAAGTGAACTCACCCCAGAGCTCTGTGTCTTGCACAGAGTTCGGCTTGGCGTAGATCATATTGGTGACAGGATCGTACAGGAATGCGCCCTTCTTCTTATCCTCTTCGGTAGCATCGGAGAAGTCCTTGCCCTTTGGTGTAAAGTCTACATGGAAGTTTCTCTCATCCTTCTGAACATAGTTCATGCCCCATGCGGTGAAGCTGCTGCTGCCGCCTACTGCCACACTTCTGTCCATGTTATCGCTGTCGATATCGCCGGTATCGATCTCCATGAACTGAATATTGAACAGATCATCCGGTACTTTGATGGAAGCGCCACCAATAACTTTCGTGTCTGTGTTTTTCTCGTTTTTGTTCTTTTCCGTCCGTGCTTCGATGGTCAGATTCAGTTTCTCGTCGTCATCTTCTATCTCGAAGTCCAGGGCGCAGAACTCATCTCCCAATGACAATAGCGGCCATCGGACATCATAGATATCAAAACGTTGCTCCAGTTTGCCCTCTCCCATCTGCATCTTGAAATCGATATCAAGGTACAGTCCGAACTGAGCCAGAAGTGAACCGAACATCTCGGTGCTGGAGCCCTTTCCACTCTCCCACTTATAACCGACGTAGAAGTATCCGAAGAATTCCAGATACACACCGATCTCTGCGGTAACACCAAGAGATGCGAGAGATGTGGACAGTAAGCCGATTCGGAAGTCAAACTCGAATCCTACACGGATACCTACCATACCGAAAATGAAGAAGTCTACCTGGAAATTAGGCGTCTCCAGATCGCCGCACGTAGAACTGCTGCTCGGATGGAATACAGTAAAGTTGGCAGTGATCTGCTTTGCATTCCCGTATGTAATGGACACACCAAGCATAACGTTCAACTTAAATTTCACGACAAAGTTGATACCAAGGCTCAGAGCAATTACATGCAGCGGATCCGCCGGCAGTTCAAACTTTGCCAGTGGTTTATTCACCAGAGTCACGTATTTGGCATCGCTATCCTGGATAAAGCCGGCATACTTTTCCTCGAAGCTGCCACCTACGCTGTTATGCATCTCCTCCGTTCCTTCGCCGTCTTTACCGTAGTCTTTATTATCATTTTTCTTCGTAATGGTTTTGTTCGTAGCGCCACCCGGAATGTGTGTGATACCCAGTCCGTCAGAACCGAACTTACTGAGCTTGGCAATACCTTGAATACCGGTACCCAGCTTCTTCACATCCAGATAAGCTTTACCTCGCTTGCCCGGAGCAGCCGTGGTTTCGTCCTTCGGCATCAGCTCCTTGACCGGCGGTTCCTCTTTATCCGCATCCACCGTCTGTACAGTGACAGTAATACCAGCGCCGACATAAATGCCCGCGTGCAGTCCTACCGTACCGCCGACGTCGTAAATATACGGGAAGATTTTCCACTTACGCCATTCCACTTCCCACTTAATGGTCAGACCGAATGCCACTTCGACTTCGATCATGGCCACTACCGTGATCTTGATATCGGCGTCGTCGTTTATCTTGATCTTGATGGTCATCTCTGCCGCCAGTTCAGCACGAAGACCTGTACCGGTAAAGTGCTGCAGGCCAAGGCCCATCAAGAATGACAGCTTCGGTGGCCATTCCACTTCCACCTTGCTTCCGCCTGCAAGCTGCTGGACTTCTTCGAGAGAGATCTCTCCACCGCCATCGCGCTGGAATTTGATTTCCTTCAATGCATCCGAATATTTAGAATCCGGAAGTACGGCTTCATCGTTGCCGCTGATCAGTTCACCGATGTACTCCGCAGAGTCCTCCAGGAAACCACTTTCTTCAACGTCCTTCTTAATTGCTTCGCCTACTTCTTTCAATTCTTCATCTGACATAGGAACCGGAACATTGTCCAGCTGCATGAACATATCAGTAGAACGACGCAGTTTCTGCTCGCTGACCTCATCATAAAGAACCTGCAGTCCGCCGTCTTTCTCTTCCACAGCCGTAATGCAGCCATAACCAGTCAGTTCCATGGAGTCAGCATTCAAGCTGCCTTTGTAAACCGCGATAAAATCACCCGGCTCCACTACTGTATCAGAGTCAAGGCCCGCATCTTTGTATTGACCGTTGCCAAACTGAAGCTGATCGGCAGAAATGAAAATCTTTCCGTCTTTAAAACTGCCGTCATCCTGAACAGGAATGATGTCCGGCAGGAAGATCACTTCTTCGAAATCCGGAGTTTCGTACGCGTACTGACCCTTTCCCTTCACTTCAGTGATCTTAAAATATCCGATGGAACCGTCCACAGATCCGTCAGAGCTCAGTTTGCCGTCATATACTGCAACTTTCGTTCCGACTTCGATGGACTTGTCTCCATTATAGGTCAGAACACCTTTATCGTCATTGGGAACGACGGTCATGTCATCGCCGTCCGAATCTGCCTTGAAGAGACCGTTATCCAGCGATACACCGGATACCTGATCAAGAGGCAGGAACACGACACTGCTGTTCAGTTTCATGTTATTAAAGTCATCCTGATGGACGGTGATGTTGTAGTAAACAACATATTCCGTGCATTCAATATTGTCTCGGAAGAATCGCAATAATGTGGTATCCAGTATCTCGACCTGATGCATATCACCACGATTCCATCCACCTGGGCAGCGCACTGAATAATGGGCAGCAGGAAGCTCCTTCAGGACATCTGCGAAGCGTTCCTCAAGATTGATCACTTCATCTCCCATTTCCTCGAATTTGCTGTCTTTCTCTATACCTGTCTGCTGCAGTTCCACGTCTGACAGAAGACCGGCAAGCTGTGTGAGTGTGATCTTCTTCGGATCCAGCTTAGCCTTATAGACACGGTCCAGCAGGTCAGCCGCTTCCATTGCTTCGGAAAAATCTGACTCCATCGGAGCGTAGAATAATACCAGTTCAGCAATGACCGCATCTGTCAATGCCGGCACCTCTTCGCCTGCTTCATCTTTTGTAACGATCGCCTTCAGCACGTCCGTCAGCTTATCGCCAAGTTCACCGGCCTGCGCCTTCAGGCAGGCATCCTTAGCCAATGTGCGTACACGGGTGTCCGGAATCAGATTGGCCATATCCGGAGCAAGTCTTTCCAGTACGAACTCTTCCGCACCTTCCACCTTAGAAAGGTTTGTTGCCTTCATGCGCTCTTTGATCTGCTCTTCAGACAGTCCGTAGGCAACGATCTCCATGGCAAAGTCCGGCTCGACATCCAATGTAGAAATATAGTTGATACGGAATGTATCATCATAGTTCTGCAATGGTGCAAAAGACGGATACAACGTCATATTACGATCCACGCTGTCTGCTCCGTCTGCAGGCTTGGTAAGTGCGGCATCGTAATACCAACCGGCAAATCCATAGTTTTCACGAGTCGGTTCCGCTACTGCATAGATCAGTGTACCTGCCGGAAGCATCATCGGTTCCGGAAGTTTGATCTCGTCTTTTTCATCCTGGGTAAGACCCTTCGGCAGCGCAAAGCTGACCTCATAGTAAACGGTGTTTTCGTCCTTGGTATCCTGCACGGACTTATCAGACGATGCCGAATACGGATCGGTCGCCGCCGCGATATCACGGAACGGCAGGATGCCGATCACCATGATGAACGTCAGCAGCCAGGATATCGTTCGCTTTTTATTCCACCTAATGCTCATATTTTTACTCCTCCATCTCCTATGGCAAATTTAGTTTTCTCAGTCGTTAAGAAGTTCCAGGATCTTATCCGCAGGTGTTGCCAGATTCAGATTCTGCGCTTTTTCATAGGTACCCATGACCATACCCGTCACTTGTCCCTGATTGTTTAAAACCGGTCCGCCACTACACCCCGCGGACACCGGTGCGGAAAACAGGATCCAGTCCGCCTCCTGCGCCTTCCACATGCCACATACATTTCCCTTACTTACCAGATTCGTTAATCCGAACTGGCTTCCTATTACCAGGATTTCTTCGCCTCGCAAGGGTCTGCTTGTCGCAACTGGAAGGGCTTTCAGTCCGGCATCCTCCGGCAGCGGACAGATGGCTATGTCTGCATCTGTGTCGGCCACCGACGCGTGATCGATACGGAAAGAAGTTCCGTCATCCCGCCAGGCGGTCATGTATGCCATGTTATGGATCACGTGGGCAGCTGTGACCAGCACGACCGGATCCCCTATGGCAAAGCCGCTGCCTGTGCCGATCTTATCACCGTTCGCGTCGAAAACTTCAAGTCGCACCGCACTGGCCGCCGCTTTTTCGATCGATTCCGGATCCGAAAGGAAGGTATCGTTTCTCTCCTCCGGTACAGAAACGGTATCACGCTGGATCTCATCTGATGCCGTTCCGTCCGTATCCCGGGTCAGGCAGGCGCCCGTTACGAGACCGAACAGTATCGGCATACAAAGCAGCCATACAAGATACCGTTGCCTTTGATTCTTTCGTTTCATGTGTCACCTTCTTTCCGTTCACCGTCAGGATCTTTCTTCTGTTTGCGCTTTCTCATGTATATGCATAGCAGTGTCACCGTTACACCTAATGCAAAAGCAATCACCGCCGCCAGTACATATCCTCCGGCTTCCCGGGTCAGAAGTAGAGAGCCATACACCGATTCATCGGCAGTACCGGTCTCCATTCTCGTCATGGCAGCGATCACGAGAACAAGTGCGACACATATCGTCCCTGTTGCAACAGAGAGCACCCGGCAGAATCTGCGTTCTTTCCGTACACGGATCTGCTCGCTTCGATGAAGGATCTCCGACAAAGCTTCCTCCGCTGTGTATTTCATTGCATTCTCACCTCCAAACGCATCGTCGTTCTTGTTCGCCTTTTACTACTTAGTAACAGTTCCCGTCGGATTTACTCATACGATTTTTCATTTTTTTCGCTTTTTTTTGCAAAAAACACCGCCGCCCCGGAAGGGCAGCGGTTTGCAGGATTTCTTATTCCAATTTTTTCTCGAGTTTTATTCCATCGTCTTCTCGAGTTTCCGGTACAGGAAGTACAACCCGACAGTTGCCACCAACGGCAACAGATACCCGAGGGTCCTCGGCACACCGGGCTCAGAAACAAGCAGATTATAAAGGGCATGGAATGTCATGGCTATGGAAAGACCGCCCGCGACGGCCGGGAAAGAGAATACCCGCAGGCGCTTGGCAATAATGAACCATATACAAAGCGACAGGATACTCTCAACATGCATGACGCCCACGGCGAGTCCACGGATCAGGATATAGGTCACGCTTTCTGCTCCGAAGGTCAGAATGTAGCAGCAATTCTCGAAGGTGGCAAATCCCGTACCTATTGCTACCGCAAGCATCGTCATCGTACGATCCTCCGGTTCAAACAGAACCGCGAAGAAAAGGAGCGGTAAAAGCTTCATGAGTTCCTCCACCACAGGTGAAAGGAAAATGGATGTGTCGTTGGCACTCATGCCCGTGACCAGATTCAGGAATCCGCCGATATAGGCAGAGAGCAGACACATGCCCATACCCAGCAGAAATGCCGTCACATAGCTACGGACTTTTCCTCGGACGAACAGAGTGGATACCAGAAGCGGAATGGCAATGCACAGGAGAATGTGTTCAGCATAGATCATGCCTGCGCCACCTCCCTTCGGAGTGCCATAAGCATCAACGGGAAACTAATCGTGGCCATCATAAAAAACGCCATATAAAAGTATCCGTCACTCATATACATAGATATAATCGACCATGCGAATGCCGCAAAAGCGCGGCTGACCATCTGGGAGGCCTGTCGTTCTGTCCGGTAAGCCACGACTGCACGAATAATCGAATACGTGGTCATCGCAAACAAAAGGCAATAGCAGAAAAGATCCATAGGGGTTCGGACGGTCTCCGTCACGAAAAAAGTTCCGGTCTGTGCGCAGATGAGGATCAAGCTGGTAAGACCGGTCAGCCACCATTCCCATCTGGGGAACACGTCTGACTGCTTGATCTCCGCCACCAGATGGCAGAGGAAATATCCCAGGACCACACCTGTGAGAATATCCTGGACCCATTCGCCGGACCACGCGATCCATAAGGCTGTATTGGCCGCCGCAAACAAAGCGGCAAAAAACATCTCCTTCGTGGCAAAACGGTGATGTGACCTGTTCTGCAAGGAGGCGCCAACCATCAAGAACATCGCCCACTCACCGATCTCATTCGCGGCAAAGGGCATGCGGGTCTCCGGACGCAAGAGAGAATAGGCCTGCCAATACAGATTACTGAGCATGGCACTTGCTATGGCAAAAGCAAAGAATACCAGGTATACGGTATTCTTCTCATTTCTGATCAGTCGTATCGCGCCGAGGAAAACAAGTAACAGTACACTTGTCTGAAGCACATTCAGAATAGTTTCCGGACTCATTTGCGGGCCTGCTCCTTCTGTCGCAGTCTCTTCCAATGAACACCGAGCAGCGTAACACAGACCCCAAGTGCAAAAGCGATCAAAGCGACCACAACGTAGCCTGTATACGGGGCCGCCAGCAGAAGACTACCGTACTGCTGCATCTCATTCTTCTGTGTCAAAGGTTCCAGCCGTGGGAGATAGACCGCAACAACGACCAGCAAAGCCACGCACACGCCTGACGCCGCCAGACTTGCATAGATTTGATTTCTGATCGTCCTTTTTTCCTTGACGACTTCAGCCCTCTTCATGATTTCCAGCAGCTGTTCATCAGTACTACGCATCTATAAATCCCATCCTTCTCAATTCGTCTTTCAACGCTTTCTTGCCTCGTTCTGCAAGATTATAGATCTGCTTTCGGTTCTTTCCCATTACGCGTCCGGCTTCCTCACAGGACATCTGTTCGAAGAACAATAATGTCAGGATCTGCCGGTAATCCTCGTGAAGGTTCCATAGCGCTTGATAAAGCTGCCGGTTCCTCTCCTCTTTCAGGATATTCCATTCCGGTGTTTCTTCCGATTCCATTTCGGGCACTTCACCGGTCTGAAACTTCCGTTGTTTTCTCAAATAATGTAGTGCTTTGTTCTTTCCGATGGCGAAAAGCCATGTCTTGAACGAACTCCGCTCGGAAAAACGCGCACTGGCCGCCACCTCTGCATATGCGTCCAGCATCAGTTCCTCTGCATCTTCCATATTGTGTATGATTCCATAAAGGAACAGAGTCAAACTCTCTCGATGCCGATCCAGCAGGACGCGAAAATCTTCTTCTGAACGGTTTGCCAGAAAACGGCGATAAATGATCTCATCCGCTTCGTGCATAGCCTCTCCCCAAACCCATCTTTCTCATTTCATTATAATCGGAAGTCCGCAGGGTTTCAATCAAACCGGATCAGTTGGACTTACTGTCCGACGAACGCTTGTCCTTCGGTCCCTGATTCGCCGGACGGAATTTCGGTCCGGAGAAATACTTTCTTTCGAAGTCGATCGGGGAAAGCGGACGGTCATAGTAATAACCCTGGAAAATATCTACGCCCAGTGCACGGATACGGGCGGCCTTCTGCGCCGTCTCGATTCCCTCTACGCACACCGTCATTCCGATGGAACGCGTGAGCAGAACGATAGCCGAAATAAAGGACGTATTGAAACGGTCATCCTGATCAACGAAAGCACGGTCGATCTTGATCTCATCTACCGGGAATTCACGCAGGTAGTTGAAGGAAGAATAGCCGGTTCCGAAGTCATCCAGCGCGATGCGGATACCGTTGTTACGAAGCTTGATCATGTTCTGTCGGCAGATAGCCAGATTCTTCATCAAGGACGTCTCTGTGATCTCCAGAAGGACATTCTTCGGTTCCAGACCATAAAGCGGGATCAGTTCGATAACATAATCCGCGAAATCGATCCTGGCCATGTCCTCGGCCGTCACGTTGATATGTACATAGAAGTCTTCCGACACACCACTGTCGATCCATTCCTGGCACTGACGAAGTGCCGTCTTAAGGATCCAGTCGCCGACGATATTCATCTGGCCGGTAGCAGTTACCGCTGCGATAACTTTCTCCGGGCTGATGAGATTTCCTTGCGGGGACATCCATCTGAGAAGTGCTTCGCAGCCCACCAGACGCTCGGAACGGGCATCCATCAGAGGCTGGAAATACAGAAGGAAGTTGTGGTTATCTTCACGGATGGACTTGGAGATCTGGAACTCGAAATCCAGTCTCTCCTTCAGTTCCATCTTGAACTGCGGGGAATAGATCGTGTATGTGATACGGGCGTCCTGCTTGACTTTATGCAGCGCGATCTCTGCATTGACCAGCAGTTCCTCTGCACTGTTTCCGCAAGACGGGAAAAGCGCTGCACTCATGGAGAGCGAAACATAGACAGATGTGCGGTCCAGCGCCATCGGCTCGTTCATCTCTTCCTTTACGGCCTTCATATAATTCTCGACCTGTACACGCGTTGCATGAGGCCACAGGATCGTAAACACATCGGTACTGATGTGATAGATCTTACATCCTTCCGGGATATTTCCGCGGATCTTCTTCGATACCGCGATGAGAAGCTTGTTACCGGACTCTCTTCCGTAACGGTCGTTAAACACGTGAAAATCCTTGATATCCACAAGGATCAGCGCCGCAGACAGCACGCCGCGGTCACGAAGCAGACCGTCGGTATCCGTCAGAAGATCGGTTCTTGTGGGAAGACCCGTCAGTTCATTTCTGGAAGAGGTCTTCTCTACATTCTCACGGACTTCATTCATGGAGGTCAGGTCGAAGATCGTACCGATGATCATCCTGGCCTGTTTGCTGGCGTCGTATACGGCCTTGCCTCGGCAGGCCAGCCACTTGATGTGGTCATCCGGTCCCCATACACGGAACTCGATGGAGAAGGTGTCCTTTTCCTCGGCCACGATTCGCATGAAGGTATCGATAAACCTGCGACGGTCATCCTCGATGACTTCGTCGGCCATCAGGGAAATAATATCTCCGGAATACTTCAGATCCATATCCGGGAATGCTTTTCTGAAATTCTTAGAAAACTCGATGGTACCGCGCTTGGTATCCATGCTGAAAGTAATGGCTTCCGATCCGTCGATAATGATCCTCTGGAAAGAGTTGGTGACTTTCGTATCCGTTACGTCTACAAAAATACCCACCATAAACTTGATCTGGTCGGGAGCGGTAAACTGGAACACACCACAGGAGTGGACCCATACCTCACCCTTGGACGGAGAAAGGATACGGAAGTCCATGGACATCCTGTCACTGGAACGCACGTTGTTGGTCAGGACCGCCACGAATTTGGCATAGTCCTCGGGATGCACGAAGTTACTTAATTCCTTGGATGCGTGAAGCAGTTCATTGGTCGGAAGATCGATGAGCTGGGCCAGAGAGGAATTCAGCTTACAGATATCGTCGTCGATATTGTGGCAGAATACATATCCGTCCACACTGTCTCCCAGGAGCTTATCGAATACGATCTCACCGAAAGTTCTGGTATAGTCCTCCATCATGCCGAAGATCAGCATGTGGTTATCTTTTCTGGTTTTCTGCATGCTGACCCGGATGTGGTAAGCATGACCGCTGAAAGAATTCAGGTTGTGTTCGAAGGAAACGACTTTATGGTTGTCGGCCAGAAGGTCATAGAAAGCTTCTTCATATCTCTTGGCGAGAGTGCGCTGTTCCGCCGGATCGATATACTGCATGAATGCTTCCATCAGCATATCCTGGGACGCCACAGGACCCAGAATGTCTACCATTCCTGGCGAGAAGAAAAAGCGTTTATCCTTAGGAAAAACCACAAACGTACATATCGCAACCCTCTGAACCAGATCCTCCGCCTGTGCGAGGAGCTGTGGATCCAGACTGATTGACGAATCATATAACTCCGACGATAACCCTGAGCCGTCGACCACCATGTAAAGACATCCCCCAACTGATTTCTATAACTTATTCTATCATTTCAAGCACCTCTGCGTATAGTGCTTTTTTATTTTCTCCCCACTCAGTTGCAAGTTGCTTGGCAATCTCCTTGGTAGGAAGACCTTCTTCGATCAGTTGACGGATCCGGGCCTGACGTTCTTCTCCCACTAGACTTCCTGAAACCGCCTCGATCTTGGCGCCTTCCAGGATCAGGACGAACTCGCCCTTCGGCGGGATTTCTTCGAAATGGGCGATCACTTCTGTCACCGTGCCCCGCACGATCTCCTCATATTTCTTCGTCAGCTCCCGGCAGGCCGCGATCCTGCGCTCTGCATTTCCGGCAGAAGCCAGATCAGATAGGGTTCGCAGCAGCCTGTGAGGTGCCTCATAAAGGATCGTGGTCGTAGGCATCTCCGATACGACCTTGAGCCGGGCTTTTCTCTCCTTCGTCTCCACCGGAAGGAAGCCCTCGAAGTAGTAATGTCTCGTATCCATGCCCGACAGCACCAGAGCCGTGATGCCGGCCACCGGACCGGGCACGGCCGTGACGGGGATATTCTCTTCTATGCACTTATGTACCAGGTCTTCGCCCGGATCAGAAATACTGGGCATACCGGCATCGGAAACCAGTGCCACTTCTGCCCCGTCCCGAAGAAGACCCAGAAGTTTCTCCCCGTGGGAAGCCTTGTTATGCTCGTGATAGCTGATCAGGCTGGCCGATATGCCGAAATGGGAAAGCAGAAGGCCGGTCCTTCTGGTATCCTCGCATGCCACATATTCCACAGCATTCAGGACTTCCTTCGCCCGATCCGAAAGATCGCCCATATTCCCGATGGGGGTACCCACTAAATACAACATCTGTTAATCCTCTTCGTAGATTTTCTTGAGTTTGTCTGTATAGCCGCCGCCTGTCTCCCGAAGGATCAGGGGCTCTGTTACCTGAAGGCCCGCAAGGCTTCCGCCCTTCTTCGCCTGAAGAAGGAATAAGGTCGCCGGACGGTCCTGATAAGGATGCACCATGGTCAGCCGCTTCGGCGCCAGTTTCTGCTCGAAACAGGCCTTCAAGACCGAAGACAGTTCTTCGGGGCGGTTTACCATAAACATATCGCCCTTCGAAGACAGCATCCTGCCGGCACAGGCAACGAAATCGCTACTGTCTCCGTGGAGCGCGAAACGGGCCTCCAGAAGCGCCTCACTATGGATATCCGACCGGGTCATGGGGCCCGAGTTTTTCTGCCGGAAAGGCGGGTTCATGAAGACCACATCATATTCATTCTTAGGAAATAAAGAAGAGGGCAGGTCCCGAAGGTCCAGGCACTCCGAACGCATCCGGTCCGAAAGGCCGTTGAGAAGGATGTTGCGCTGAAGAAGCGCTTCCGCATCGGCTCTTCTCTCCACGGCATCGATCTTCAGATCTTCTCTTCGCGCCGCCAGCAAAACAGAGGCCGCACCACAGTTGGCCCCCAGTTCCAGCACCCGAAGACAATCGTGGGGCCGGAGTCTTGCATTCTCGGCCACGAACCACGAAAGCAGCACCGTATCCTCTCCGAAACGGAAGCCGCTGCGGCTCTGGATCAGGCGGAAATGCTTTCTTCCCAGTTCTTCGATGGTCTCTTCCTGCTCGTTATAGCGTTCCACTTTCTCTCCTAAAAAAAGAGATCCGCCACCTTATTTCGGGTAACAGATCTCTCCGTCTTAATTCTCTATCACTTATCAGCCTTGAGAAATTGCGCCAGCCGGGCAAGCAGCTTCACAAGAACCGCACTCCAGACAAAGATCCGGATTGATTTCATACTTTCCGTCGCCCTGAGAAATAGCGCCTACCGGGCACTCGCCTTCACAGCTGCCACAAGAAAGACAACTATCAGAAATTACATATGCCATGTTTACATCCTCCTTCTTAGTGAGTCTCTAAGTTCATTAAACACCAATTTTATATGTTTGTAAATATTTATTCTTTAACATCTTCCGGGGGCTGCTGCTTCTTGCGCGGGCAGTCTTCCTTACCCTTGCACTGGGGCTGCGGAGGATTCACCAGAGAGACGTCTGCGGCATCGAAAACTTCCATCTCCGTCTCCTCTTCCTTCTCGAAGCGAACCGTGACACGCTCACGGAGGAGGTCAGAATAAATGACCACACCCACACCACTCGGAGTGCGCACCTTTTTGCCGACTTTCGGAACACGCTTGTTGGCATCTTCGTAGGCCGCTTCCTCATAGGAAAGGCAGCACATCAGACGGCCGCAGGTACCGGTAAGCTTGGCCGGATTCATGGAAAGGCCCTGATCCTTGGCCATACGGATGGTTACCGGCAGGAACTGGTCCAGATAGGAGCAGCAGCACAGTTCTCTTCCGCAGATTCCGAGACCGCCCACCATCTTCGCCTGCTCACGGGAGCCGATCTGACGAAGCTCGATACGGGTACGGAAACAGGAAGTGAGGTCCTTGACCAGTTCACGGAAGTCGACGCGCTTATCTGCAGTAAAGTAGAAGGTCAGTTTCTTGCCGTCGAAGGTGTAGACCGCTTCTACCAGAGTCATGGGAAGCTCTCTCTTCTCGATAAAGCCCAGGCACTTATAGAACGCGTCCTGCTCTCTGACTTTCTTATCGCGGTAGTGGGACATCTCCGTCTCGTTGGCGAAACGAAGGACCGGAAGCAGTGTATCGTCCAGCTTCTCCTCCGGCAGATCGAAAGGTTCGTCTACCACGAAGGCAATATCCTGTCCCAGGGCGGTATTAACCATGACCGCATCCCCGACTTTCAACTTCATGTCTCCGGCCAGGAAGCGGTAGGGCTTACCTGCATCGTGGAAACGCAAATTTACAACTTTAGCCATTATATACTCCTTTTCAGTGCCAGAAGCATCCGGCAGATCAATATCTCGTAATTCCCGTTGGCACGATATGCCTTCATTGCTTCACCCAGATGACGGGAACATCTGTCTATCTTCTCTATGGTCAGACCATGATCCGAAATCATGGTTAACATCTTATCCTTTTTGCTTTCGCCCTGCAAGTTCGGCGCCTTCGGATCGCAGATCAAGGTCGCAAGTTCGCCGAAGATCATGCTCATCAAAGTGAGATACTCCGGGAAGTGCTCCTTCTCTTTCTCCTGCGGGAACGACTCATAGGCATGGGTCAGAAGTTCCATCCTGCTCTTGTTCGGCAGGTCAAGGACCAGGTCCATCATATCCTCCCAGGCGTCCACCAGCCAGGTGGTCTCCATAAGGTCGAGAGCATATCCTACGATACCACCGGAGAAACGGGCGTAGAGCCGGGCTTCTTCATCCAGGATATCCGGATTCTTCTTCTTGAGGATAGCAAAGACTTCGTCCTCCGTGTTCGGCACCATTCGAAGGGAAACCGTTCGGGAAAGTACCGTCGGAAGAAGCTTGGAATCATCCGATACCGTCAGAAGGAATACCACATGCTTCGGCGGTTCTTCCAGTGTCTTCAGAAGGGCATTCTGTCCTTCTTCGGCCAGTCCGTCTGCATCGATGAGATAGACCTTCCGGTCGGCGATCTGGGACATGATGCCCACATCCGCCAGGATCTTGCTGCGGACTTCCGCTACTTTAATATTCTTCTCGCCCTTGGAAAGCAGAAGCTCCCGGTAATCCGGATGGGTATGTTCCCGCATATAGATACAGTTGGGACAGGTGCCGCATCCGCCGTCCTTCGTGGGAGCAGAACAGATCAGGCCCTTGGCAAATTCACGGGCCAAGGTCTTCTTGCCGATACCCGCAGGGCCGATCAGTAAAAAAGCATGCCCCGGTTCACCAAGCAGCGACGACCCGAGGCGTTCTTTGGCTTCTAATTGTCCGGTCAGTTCAGAAAAGGCCATACATCACATCTTCTCGAACTGCTCGACGTTGACTACGAAGACGGTCGCGCCGCCCACCGTTACATCCACCGGATACGGAACATAGGATGTGCCGCCCATGGCCGCCGGAGAAACTCCGGTGTTGATGGCAGCGTGTCTGCTGGAAGAATACTTCCGGATCAGATCCAGGACTTCCTGCAGTTTCTCCGCCTCTACCACGATCATGAGCGTGGTGTTACCGGAACGAAGGAATCCACCAGAGGAATTCAGCTTCGTGACCCGGAATCCGGCTTTATTCAATTCCGCCATCAGACGCGGTGTATCTTCATCATGTACGATCGCAAATACTAGTTTCATCGTCCTAATACCTCCCGTACGGCAAGTCGTACTTGCCGGTAGATCGCATCCGGTGCATCCATCGCACTGAGGACACGAATGCGCTTCTCTCGCCTGCTCAGGTCCAGGTACCCGTCACGTACCTTCTGCATAAATGCAAGGCCTTCCGCCTCCAGACGGTCTTCCGCGCCTTCTCTCAAATTGCGGCGGCGGCAGGCTTCCTCCGCCGGCAGATCGAAGAGAAACGTAATATCCGGAGCAAGTCCTCCGGTACTCCAGTCATTCAGATACCCGATAGCATCCAGTGACAGCCCTCTGGCGTATCCCTGGTAGGCAACCGTGGAATCGTAGAAACGGTCACAGATCACGACTTTTCCCGCTTCCAGATCCGGACGGATCCGCTCTTCCACGATCTGGGCCCGGGCTGCCTCATAAAGAAGCAGTTCCGTCCTGGCGTGCATCTTACTGTTTTCCTTGTCAAGAAGGATCGTTCTGATCTTCTCGCCGATGGAAGTGGCGCCGGGTTCGCGGATCAGAACGAAGGGGATCCCCTCTCTCGTCAGCTCCTCCGACAGCATACTGATCTGTGTGGATTTGCCTGATCCGTCTATTCCTTCAAAGGTAACAAAAAGACCCTTCATAGTGATTTTTGTACCTTCCTTTCTTCGCCAATTCCATTATATAACATAATCAATCCAACTTCACCGAATGAATGCTGGCGATCTCCAGCCAGATATCCTTCTCGATGCGTTCGTTATCCTTGCGGATATCCTCTACCGTTTCCTCGGCCGGACGACGGCTCTTACGCTCCCAGTTCTTCTTCTCACGACCATGTTCCTGGTTGTTTCTTTCGAAGTTTCTGGAATTCTGACGGTATTCACGCCGCTCCTGATTTCTCTCGCGGTTCTCGTTTCTCTTCTCCGAACGGTTCTCGTTTCTTCTCTCTTCTTTCTCACGAGGAGCATTCTCGTTGTCGGAACGGTTGTTACCGCGATAGCCGTTGCGATTCTGGTTACCGCTTCCGCCGTGATTGCCCGGTTTCCTTCTTCTGTTCCGGTTATTCGGGTTACGCGGTGCGGCATTGCCACCTGTCGGGGCGGCCTGATTCGCATTATTCGGTCTGTTGTTCTCTTGTTCGGCCATTTGGTCCTCCATTCAAATACATGAACTAAACATCTTTATTATATCGGTTTTCCAAGTTCATTCAACTGTCAATGTTCGGCATCTCACAGAAATACCGGACGTCATCCTTCCACGGATCCGGGACCGTCGTCTCCCCTCGAAGGAACCGAAGCGGCACCTGCACAAAGCCTCTTTCCTCCATCCTCGGATGGGGGATGGTAAGGCGCTTGGTATTCACTTTTCTTCTTCCGAAAGTCAGGATATCCAGATCGATGGTTCTAGGTCCCCAGTGGATGACCCGCTTACGGTGAAGCTGTTCCTCGATCTTCTGACAGACATTCAGAAGCGCCGTCGGCGTCAATGTCGTATTAAGTTTCACACAGATATTGAGAAAACGGTCCTGGTCCAGATAGCCGACAGGTTCGGTCTCAAAAACAGGCGATACCGTCACATCGAAGATATTCTCTTCCTTCTTCAGAAGTTTGACGGCAGTAACCAGGTTCTCCAGACGGTCCCCCATATTGCTGCCCAGAGAGAGAAAAGCCTCTGTCATAAGGCTTCCTCCAGTTCGTCGCGGGTCCGACGGATCTCGACAGCCATGGCCTTAAAATCTCCGTCGATGGGAGCCTGGGGTTTCTCGACAAGTACTGTTGCCGCCGAGATCATGTCATCGGCGGAAAAGACATTGCGAAGGATCTGCCCGGCCATATATTCGATAAGGTCATAGTATCCTTCTTCCACCGTCTTCTTCACGATGGAAAAAATCTTGCCATAGTCTACGGTGTCTTCCAAATCATCGGTATCACAGGCACGGATCCTCGGGATCTCCAGCGTCATGGTAACAAGAAACGGCTGCGGCAGTTCTTTTTCCGATGGAAGAACGCCACAAATACCTTCGAACCGCATTTTCTTCAGAATGATCTTATCCACGTTCTGCTCCCTTCATGGCGTACCACATCTTATATCCGTGGACCGTCGCCGGAACGTTATGTACCCGGACACAGGCGGCCTTCTGCTGGGCGCAGTAGATGGATGTAGAAAGCGTCGCCGCGTCTCGCTCTTCTACCGGAACACCGCCCAGAGTTGCGCCGACGAAGCGCTTTCTGGAGGCACCGATCAGAACCGGATAACCCTGCTGCTTCCAGGACGGGATCTTCGTCAGGATCTTGAGGGATTCGTCGGTATCGGTACCGAATCCGATACCCGGATCGTAAAGGATCGTGGAGGGATCGATGCCCGCCTTCTCGGCGATAGCGATGCTCTTGTTCCAGAAGGACATGCAGTCCTCCTCGATGGATCCTTCTCTTGCGAAGATGGAAGGATCGGTATAGTTGGCCATCAGCACCAGACCGGCCTTATATTTCGCTACAACGGAAGCCATCTGCGGATCCTTCTGCAGGCCCCACACATCGTTGACGATGGAGGCACCGAACTTCAGGGCTTCTTCCGCAGTCTTACTCTTATATGTATCCACGGATACCGGGATCTTCACCCGCTCGCAGATCAGTTTCAGCGCCGGGATCAGGCGGGATAACTCTTCATCCGTGGAGATGATCTCACTGCCCGGACGGGTGGATTCTGCGCCGATGTCGATGATATCTGCGCCGTCCGCCTCCATCTCCAGAGCATGGCGCAGCGCCAGTTCCGGTGTATAGAACTGTCCGCCGTCGGAGAAAGAGTCCGGCGTAACATTCAGGATACCCATTACCAGGGTACGTTCTCCATAGGGAAGTTTTCTGTCCCGGCAGATCCACTCTGCCTGCGCATTGTTGGTCATCATGTTGGTCTAACCTCGGTTGAGAATCTTAGTTTCTGGGGCGGTTGATGAGAGCCAGAGCCTCAGCACGAGTACGGGCGTCAGAACGGCAGCCGCCACGCATCGCGGAAGTGACGGTCTTGGAACCCGGCTTACGGATACCACGCATGGTCATGCAAAGATGCTCCGCCTCGATAACCACGCAGACCGAAAGTGCATCCACGGCTTCCTGGATCGTATCGGCGATCTCGGAAGTCAGGCGCTCCTGCAGCTGCGGCTTGCGGGAAAGTGTATCCACGATCCTCGCCACCTTGGAAAGTCCCAGGATCTTGCCGTTTCTCGGTACATAGACCACATGGGCCTTGCCGTGGAACGGAAGAAGGTGATGTTCACACATTGAATAGAAAGGAATATCTCCGATGAGGATCATCTCATCGTTACCGGTCTCCGTGAAGATCTTGATATCTTTATGGATATCCCGGTGCAGTCCCGAGAAGACTTCGCCATACATTCTGGCAACACGGTTCGGAGTCTCCACAAGGCCCTCACGGTCCGGGTCTTCTCCCACCGCGATCAGGATCTCTCTTACTGCTTTCTCGATCCGCTCCAGATCCATGCCTTTACGGCTCTCCTCCGGTACACGGAAATCATCTTCGTAATTACTCATTTTCTCGCCTCACTCTGCATATTTATGTCTATATTCCATCGGCGTCATGCCCTTCTGCTTACGGAATGCCACATTGAATCTCTGGGGACTGGAGAATCCCACCTGGGTGGCAATACCGCTGACCTTGATCTCTTTCTGGGTCAGCAGATGGCAGGCCGCCTCGATACGGATCTGCATCAGGTAATTCATCGGGCTGATGCCGAATTCGTCGCGAAAAGCTCTGGTAAAGTATCCCTGGCTGAGGAACACGTAGGCGGCCGTCTCCGCGACCGTTACGCCTCTCTCGTAATTCTGGTCCAGGTAATCCCGGGCAATCAGAACCAGTTCCCTGGCTTTGCCGTTCTTCACGCGCAGGCTCTCTTCCCACTCTTCCCGAAGTGCACGGGACAGCGTGATCAGAAGTTCCATGGTCAGGAACTGCATCATCATGTCCTTCGCATAAGCATCCTGACGGCTTTCTCTCATGATGCGCTCCGCAAGACTACCGATAGCCTGCCGGCTCTTACCGGAGATCATGAGATAGGAAGTATCCGACAAGGCGTCATTCTCGCCCTGAGCGAAGTTCAGGAAGTACTCCAGCGGCAGCGAAGAGACATTCTCCTGCAGGAACGGAACCGTAGGACCGCTCCGAAGCTTGCCGTTGGTGATGGGCTGCACATCCTTCGGCCGGGAAAGCAGCGCTTTCTGGGCTTTCTGGATATCCGAAGAAAAACCGAAGTACAGAACGACCATATCCGCCGGACCTTCGACGACCCGTACGGAATGGGTCATCTGCGGACGGATGATCAATGTGGAACCCTTGGTCACGACGACCAGTTTCCCGTTGATGGTCACTTCACAGCGTCCCCGACGCAGATAAAGAAGTTCATGGGAGGTATGCCGGCTGGCCGTCGGAAAGGGCGTAGATGTTTCATAACAATGCTCGGCGCCTTCGAACACCACCGGTATGGATCCGGAATTCTCAAGAAGACTTTTTTCAAATGCGGGTAACAGATCTTCTACCATGTTTACGCCTCCCTTTTACTTTAAAGAATTATCGTCAAACTCAATTCAAGAAACGGATGTTATCTACGTAGATCGCACCCTGTCTCTGACGGTCAAATATCGTGAATGAAAGATTGCTGATCTCCATCTCGTCGAAGGAGGACCAGTTCAATGTGATGGTCTGCCAGCGAAGACCGATGGCGATGGTAGCCTCTCCACGGAAACCGGAGATCTGCATGGTCTTCTCCACCTGATCCGGATTGAAAACATCCAGACAGATCCTTCTGGCATTAGAGAACCGGAGAGGCGTCATGCAGGATGCATAGGACAGCACCGGTCCGAAAGACAGCAGGCTGTTCTCCGTCTCGTACTCGATACGAAGGGATGCCGCGCCCTGGGTCTTATTCATGACTTCACGGAAGATATTGGCCTTACCCTTCGTGACCTGATAGGTCGGAAGTTTCTCGAACTCACTGTCCCAGGTCTTTTTGCCAATGAAGGAAAGATCTTCACAAGCGGCAAAAGTCAGGTCCGGGCAGTATTCCGACGGGATCCGGTCGAAGCGGAAAGGCAGTACCGGAATATCGATACGGTTACGGAAGGTGGCCTGATGCGGGATCGGGCTGTATCCGTACGTAACGCCGGCCGGGTACTCGATATCGTCGTTCCATACCATGACGCGTACGCCATGGAGGATCTTGGCCGAAGCCGGAACATATACGTGGCTCTCATCACAGATGGCGAAACCACGAAGGATAGATTCATTCTCTGCAAGGCGCAGACCGTCGACGGTGTTGTCGAAGGAAAGCATGATCTTATTTCCGATGACTTCAACACCCACACATTCCGGTGAGGAGGAAGGCATCTTCGGGGTGAAGTGCAGTCCCAGCGCCAGGCAGGAAAGTCTTCTTCCCAAGGCAAAAGACATAGACTTGTCCGGAAGCAGCATATCGTGCTGGCTCAGGATACCGATCGGCATCGGGAAACTTCTCCGGATGGCCGACAGCCGCTCGTTGAACTCCACGTGCTGATACGGCTTCTCCGGATCCATGGCATCCGGATGCAGTGCCAGAAGGATAAAAGACGGCACCTGGTGCTTGTCCTCGATGCTGCGGGGGCCGAATACCCGGGCCAGGTCGATGAGGAGCTGACGCACCATGGTGGTGTACTCCTTCCCGATCTGGGCATCAGAAGCATCCGGTGCG
Organism: Clostridiales bacterium Firm_16; assembly: GCA_001604185.1. Classification (GTDB taxonomy): domain Bacteria; phylum Bacillota; class Clostridia; order Saccharofermentanales; family Saccharofermentanaceae; genus Scatonaster. The sequence continues at coordinate 123,801 of LVAV01000098.1, forward strand.
AAAACAATGCCTCGGATACTGATATCGCAGAGCGGTGCCAGCTTATGGTTATAGAAGACGCTCATCATGTCCTCCGGTCCTACCAGAGGCTTGTGACTTGCTTCGTTGACCAGTTTCTCTGTCGATGTATCGGCTTCAGGAAGGATCGAAGAAATGAGATCATGGTTATTCTTCTTCTCTTTCGCGATCTCGTCATCCGGGAAAAGAAGCGGCTTCTCTTCTTCCGGTTCTTCTACCGTCTCCGGGGCTTCGAAACTGCCCGCGTTCTCATCTGTATCTGCGGCCGGTTTCTCTTCCTCTGCGCCGTCATCACCCTCTTCCGTTTCCGAGACTACGGACGCATCCGTAGCATCTTCAGCCGTCTCGGCCATCGTAGTTTCCTTGGTGGCGTCGGTATCGGCGGTTTCGGAATCGCTTTCTTCCTTCTTCTCCTCGTCCTCCGGATCACCGAAGGTCAGTGCGCCACCCTTATCGATAGGCACATCACATTTCTCTTCATCACCCAGAACGAAAGACTCTTCACTGGTCTTCTCGCCGGACTCATCTACCGTCTCATCCTTCAGGATGCGTCCGGTCTCGATGGCGTCCATCTTCTGGGTCAGACGGGCCACGTTCGCCCGCCATCCTTCTTCGCTGAAATAAAGATTTCTCTCCTCCAGATATTCGCGGATCGTATCACTGCCGTCGATTCCGTCATGGGAAAGCCAGCGGTAGATCGGTGCATAATCTTCTGCCAGATCCAGGATGCCTACAGGATAGTGGAGCTGCTCCGCCAGATGGTAGGCATAGGAGAATGCCACCGACGACACTGACATCAGCGCCTGGGTATCCCGGATACGGATCCAGCTGTTCTCGTCTTCCATGAAGACCGGTTCATAGGAAAGCTTCTCGATATCCGTCAGGATCCCGCGCTTCGGCGAATAGAAACGGATCAGCGGCATGACGTCCTTCTTCAGAGGCGTCCTCGGGGCCGCGGTCTCCGAGATCGTGGTGCAGAACGGCTTACCGCCGAACATCACCCAGACATCGCCGCATCGGCAGTCCTCGATGGTAAGAGTCTTGGTCAGGGAATGGAACACCAACGTATAGGCGTCGGTGGAAGAACGGTAAGGCGGGATCTCGAACTGGAAACTGCCATCCTCTTCTGAAGTCGTCTCCAGACTCAGGATCACACCGTAGTCCGTATCCAGCTTGGATACTTTACGGCCATCCGTCGGATCCTTCTTGACTTCCAGTGTAACCGGGATATTGGGCTTTAGTACATGCCCACGGAGGATGACCGGCACCCCCTGCTGAAATACCATACCCGGGGAGATCCAGGAAGGAAGACGAATATCGTTAATCTGCGTCATATGATCGACACCTTTCCATACTTACTCATTAGATACTATTATACGACAAGTTTTCAAATTTTCGCATCTATACTTAGTAGGAAAAACAAATATACTTTTCGCGCATATTCCACGGTCTTTGTTCGGTTTGCCAAACCGGAAAAGTTTCATTATTATGTGTTTTCGCTTTTTTCTCAAATAGCTCCTTATTAATCTAATGATAAAGACAATTTAATCAAAGGAGGTGAAAATGTGTCTGAAATTGCGAATGTGGGAAGGGTCCTTCGGACTCTTCGGCAGACGCAGAAATTATCGCAGATCGAAGTAGCTACCAAGGCTGATATGAACTTATCATACTATAGCAGGATCGAGCGTGGACGGGGGAATCCAACGCTACTGAAACTACTGTTGATCCTTTCTGCATTGAACATTTCTTTCGAGGATTTCTGTTATATCATTTCTTCGGAGAAGTTCTATTACAAACCGAGATTTGCGCGTAGTCCCCGGAACGAAGAATAATATCAATATTTTGACTTTCCTCTTTCGTTTTTTTGCGATTAGTGATAATATCGATTTAGTGAAATCGAATGCAAGAACGTGTTGAGGTAAGTTTACATGCTTTTGGAAAATACAGGGTCCCCGGATTATGCCATGTATGAAGATCTGCACCGTGCGCATCTGCAAGATGCGGTAGCCAGCTGTCTTCATTTCCTGGAGAACGGAAACAATTGCCGTGAGATCCCGGCGCATTACCATGATTTTATTGAGATCATTTACGGGATTCACGGCACTTTTCATGCCACATTATGTAATGAGAAATACGAGATCCACGAAGGCGACATGCTGATGATCAACGTCAACGAAGTGCATGCTTTCCATCACTTCGAGCCTTGTGAATACTACTGTCTGCAGTTCGACCCGACTGTATTCTTCTCTTCTCCCGTATATTCCACGGAAGCCAAGTACGTTCTGCCGTCCCTGATGGCCAATGTATCGAATCCGCAGCATCCCAGCCGTTTCTCTCTGGTAGTCCGTAAGGAAGAGCTGGATAAGACGCACATCCCGGACTATATCAAGGATTATCACAAGGAATTCTCTAAGAAGGAGCCGGGCTTTGAACTGGCGATCCGTGCCGATATCTATCGTGTATTCCTGTGGCACCTTCGCCGTATGGAAGCCAACGGCATCTCGCTTTTCACCACATCGACACTCCGCACAGAGGACGTGACCCGTCTTCGCAATGTGCTGGATTATATTCACGAGAATTATATGCAGCCCATCCGTGCCGAAGATATGGCAAAAATGTGCAACATGAGCTACAGCTACTTCTCTCGTTTCTTCCGTCACGCCATGGGACAGACTTTCTCCAACTATCTGCTCTATGTTCGTCTCAACGAGGCTGAGAAGATGCTGATCAGCACGGAAAAGAGCATCAGCAATATTGCTCTGGATACCGGATTCAGCACTGCCAGTTATTTCATCACGCAGTTCAAGAAGCATCGGCACACCACGCCGAAACAGAGAAAACAGAAAACCATGGCCTCAGAAGCCTGAGGTCATGGTTCAGTTCTTTTCAACAGGAAGCGCCTTCACAGACGGGCGCTTTTTTCTTCGGCTGAAGGCTCGAGGATCAGTCTTCCTTCCCGTTCAGAGGTGCGATGACCAGCTCGATACCGAAGTCCCGGATCTCCTGGGCCAGTTCCGGAGAAATGCCCGAATCCGTGATCAGTACGTCAATGCGGTCTGCCGGAATAAAGGACGATGTGGAGTCCGAATTAAGCTTACTGGAGTCTACCAGCGCGATGCGGCGCTTGCACTTCTCGGCAAATCTCTTCTTCAGCTCCAGCTCATAGAAATTGTGACCCGTCAGTCCGGATGTCAGGGAGAATCCGTTTCCGGATACAAAATAACTGTCGCCGCTGATACGGCGAAGCATCTCTTCGCACAGCAGTCCTTCGATGGCTCCGGAATGCGGACGAAGTACACCGCCTACCAGTACGGTACGGAAATTACTGTATCTCTGGATCTCCATAGCGGTATGGATACCGTTAGTTACGATAGTGAGGTTCTCTTTCTTACTGATGAAAGGGATCATGTGGAAGGTCGTGGAGCTGGCATCGATAAAGATGGTCTCGCCTTCACGGACGAACTTGCCCGCTTCTCTTCCGATGGCGGTCTTCTCCGCTACACACATCACGCTTCTGCGCATATAGTTCTCCGGAGACTCTGACTGTCTTACGGACTCAGAGATCTGGGCACCGCCGTGGAAACGGACGATGGCTCCCTCACGTTCCAGATCGCGAAGATCGCTTCTGACCGTTGCACCGGTCACGCCAAGACGCTCTTCCAGATCCGTGGTGGAAATACGACTCTCCTTCTCCAGGATCTCCAGTATTCTTTTTCTTCTATCGACATTTATCATATAAAATCCCCATCCCGTCCGAAAAAGTGGAACGAAACCTATGATAAAGCCCTGCCCTATCGTTTGTCAACGTTTCTCTTTCATTTTGTTTCGTTTTTTCTCGAGAATACAGAACAAACAAAAAAGAAGACTGCGAAAAACTTTCGTTTTCGCAGTCTTCTGTGGCTGCCGAACTAGGATTCGAACCCAGACAGACGGTGCCAGAAACCGGAGTGCTACCTTTACACAATTCGGCAATGTTGTTAATCAACGCTTGAAAGTATACCAAAAGTATCCCGCAAGTGCAATACTTTTTTTCGACTTCGCGCAACAAAAATCTCAGACAAATCTTTCTCTGCGAAGAGGCCTTATTTTCCCGAGGGACGAGAGGTCGGCATCGCAGGTGTCTCCGGAAGCGGATCCATCAGTCCCAGCTCTTCTGCTTTCCTTCTTACCAGGGCGATATCGTTCCACAGCGTGACGCGCTCGTTATTGTTGCGGAGGATATAGGCCGGGTGGAATGTAGGTACGATGAGGTATCCGTTCTTCTCGAAGATATGACCGCGGATCTCCGTCATCTTCGCAGACTTGTCACCGGTAAAGAGCGTATAGGCGGTCTTTCCGAGAAGCACGATGATCTTCGGCTTGGCAATGAGGATCTGGGTGCCGAGAAGCTTCTTACAGGTCGCGGCCTCGGTCTCCGTGGGAACACGGTTCTCCGGCGGGCGGCACTTCACTACGTTCGCGATGTGATAATCCTTCATCTGGAAGCCCTGGGCATCCAGAAGCAACTGCAGGAGCTGACCGGCCTGGCCGACGAAAGGAAGGCCCTGCTCGTCCTCATTGGCACCGGGTCCTTCTCCGATGAACATAATAGGGGCCACCACGCTTCCGCGGTAGATCACCACATTCTTACGGGTAGACGCAAGTGGGCAAGCCTGACAACTGCGGCATTGCTCGACAAAATCATTCCAGGATACTTTCATAGGATCACCTTAGGGAAAATCATCTTAGCAGGACGAGAGTCACACCGTCATTGCCCTTGGCCCAGTCAGGGTCATTACGGAAAGAAGGGCAATCCTCCACGATAGAACGGCCTAGGGTCTCAAAGGGTCCGAACTGCTCACCGGGACAGAACTTACGGATCTTCCCTTCCGACTGCATCGTACGGAGCACTTCGTGTGTTGCAGACTTGATCACGCCACCCTTGCCGGTAGAACCGTAGCCATGGATGATCTTGATCTGATTCACCCCGACACGGCGCATAGTATTCAGTTCCAGGCGCAATTTACGCACTGCAACATCTACCTTCGGCATTCCATCCTTGATGTTGATGATACTTGTGGCCATGATATACCTCTACTCTCGACTCTTACATATATTATAACACAAGATTCCGATATTTCATGCGCAGAAGTGTAGACATTTTGCTATAATACGACTCATGAGAATTGATAAAGTTTTGGCAAATTCAGGGTATGGTACGAGAACGCAAGTCAAGGAATTCTTGCGTTCCGGGCGGGTCTGCGTCAACGGAAACATCGTCCGGGACCCTGGTTTTTCTGTATTTGACAATGACTTGGAAAATATCACTTTGGACGGAAGTCCGATCCGCGCTTCTTCCTTTTTATATTTCTGTCTGAACAAGCCTGACAGCTGTCTGACAGCCATGACGGATGACCGCCTTCCCTGCGTCGGGGATCTGATCCCGCCGGAACTGCAGACGAAGAAGATCTCACCTGTGGGAAGACTGGATTACCACACGACAGGCGTCCTTCTTCTCACTAATGACGGAGAACTCTCTCATCGTCTCACCAGCCCGAAGTGGCACAAGGAGAAGATCTATCTGGTCACCTACGAAGGGGAAGAATTAACGGAGGAAGACGTGCTTGCTTTCAGCAAGGGTCTGACTCTCATGGAGCCCGGCCACGCCGTCGAAAAGCTAAAACCCGCGAAGCTAGAGCTTTTGCATAAGAATCAGTGCAGACTGATCCTCACCGAAGGAAAAACGCATCAGGTCAAGCGTATGCTGGCCAGCCGTAACCGGCAGGTCGTGGCACTGCATCGAGAGCAGATGGGGTCCCTGACGCTGCACGAGGGGCAGCAGCCCGGCGAGATGTATGCGTTAAGTGATGAGGATATCCGTAAGTTAAAGGAAGACTAAGGCCTCAGTCCGTAGCCTCGATATAGGGATAAAGCTCGAGATAATCATTCCTTCGATCTTCCATCTTCTGGAAAAGTTTCAATAAGAAATCCTTGCCTTTATCGATGGTATCTGAACCTGCGTTAACGCCGAAGAGGATGCCCTTGTCTACGCCATCTTTCCACTCGATGGTGTAACCCAGAGCGCGCTGGAGGATCTCATCCCGGATCACGAAACCGTAGATGTGTTCCTGCTTATCCTCTTCTGTCAGCTCCGGAAGCTCCGACTCATAAAGAAGGACCTCGTCTTTATACTCTTCGTAGAACTTCGCCTTGGAATAATAGAAAGGCTCGAAATACGACAGTTCTTTCTCGGTATAGGTCTGCTTCATCTGGGCATACAATTCGTCCAGCGGCAGGAGCGTCTCTGAATAGATATAGCCCGGGGTGCTGGGCATATCGAAGACCACGATGGTAGGACGCACGGACAACAGAGCTACCGCCTGTTCCATGGTATACACATCGACCTTGGCATCCGGGGAGTCATCGGAAATCAGGTTGACGAAATTGATGTCCGGATGTTTGAAATCAGAATACTGTGCGTAAAGCTCTTCCCAGATATCGGGGTCCAGTTCGAAGTGGCCGATGGACGCCATGCGGACGTCGGACTTCGGGGCCAGGAAGAAATATTCGACCACGGCAAAAACGAGAACGACGACGGCGATGGCAACGACAAATTTCCACCACTCGTAGTGCCAGAACTCGGCCCACTGCTTCTTCGTCTTACCGAAATAATGCTTGGCGGTCTCCTCTTCCTTACGTTCTTCGGCCTCGCGGTCACGGGTGCCGTTGGCGATGTTATAGGCAGCGGCAATATCCGCCAGTTTCTGCTCGTCTTTCTGGGCTCTATATGTCTTGCCCAGTTTCCAGAAGCGGTCGTCCAGGTCTTCGCTCTTCGCCCAGACAGGCAGGTCGAAATAGGCCATGGCCTCTTCTCGGGTCATCTCCAGGATCTTCGGATCCGGAAGGACCTTCTCCTTAAGAACCGGAACATGGGACGGGTCGTACTTTTTCTTCTTGGATCTGCTCATTTCTTCTTATCCGCCTTCATTTCTTTCTTGAAGGCACGGAAATCTGCAAGGGCCGCCCAGCCGATCTTGATGATCTTCTTGATGTTGATGGAGTTCTTACCACCCTGACGCGGCTTAAAGGTAATCTCACGCAGTGTGTATTTCTCGTTATAGTATGCGAAGAATGTGGTCAGCATAACATTCGGGAGATTGTAATCTTCCTTGAAGCGGCCGACATACTTATTGACCAGAGAGGACTTCATCAGACGGAAAGGTGCGTTGGAATCCTTTACCTTGACGCCGAAGTGGAGTCTCAGCAGGAAGCACAGGAACTTCTCGACGAACTTTCTGGACTTACCGTCTCCACGTACGACACGGTTACCTAAGATAGCGTCGTACTGATTACGCATATCCCAGAATGCGGCGAACTCATCCGGATTGGTCTGTCCGTCGGAGTCGGTCTGGAAGATATAATCTGCACCACTTGCGATGGCGTATTTGTACATGGCGATCAGCTTCGGTCCGTGCTGCTTGAGTGTGTCCGGCAGGACTTCGATCTTCGGGTATTTCTCTTTCAGAGCCAGGAGGATCGAGTGGGTGGAGTCCACACTTCCGCTGTCAGCGACTACCAGTCGGGAGCCTTCGCCCTTGCCTTCCAGTACCGGGTACCAGGCGGTGACGACGGACTCGATGTTGGCTTCTTCGTTATATGCCGGCATTACAATGTATAAATCATCCATTTTCCAAACCCTCATTTCACTTTCACAGAATCAGATGTCTCGGTGCAGACATCTTACATGGATCGGCGAACCTCACGCGACCGCCTTGCGGTCCTCTCGGTGCAGCTCTGCCTTGCTCATCTAATTACACTTTATCACTTCAATTCCTGTTTTGCCATAGAAAGCGCGGAAGCGACAACGGCATCCATATCGTAATACTTATACTCACCCAGGCGTCCGCCGAAGATGATGTTGGATTCTTTGTCTGCCAGTTCGCGGTACTGGGCATAAAGCTTGCCGTTGGCTTCGTCGTTGACCGGATAGTAGGGCTCATCCCCCGGTTTCCACTCGGAACTGAACTCGCGGCTGATGACGGTCTTCGGAAGATCCTTGCCGTCTTCGTCCTTACCGAAAGTGAACCACTTGTGCTCGATGATTCGTGTCCACGGTGTCTCGCGGTCGGTATAGTTCACCGCCGCATTGCCCTGGAAGTTCGGCTGGTCCAGAAGCTCGGTCTCAAAACGTACGGAACGATACTGGAGGTATCCGAGTTTGAAGTCATAGAATGCATCGATCGGTCCGGTAAAGAGTACCTTGTCTGCCATAGCGTTCCAGGTCTCCCGGTCATCGAGATAGTTCACGTTCAGTTTCACTTCGATGCCTTCCAGCATATTCTCTACCATCTTCGTGTAGCCGCCGGTCGGGATGCCCTGATAAAGAGCATTGAAATAGTTATTGTCGAAAGTCAGTCTTACCGGAAGTCTCTTGATGATGAACGCCGGCAGATCCTTACAGTCACGGCCCCACTGTTTCTCAGTGTAACCCTTGACCAGTTTCTCGAAGATATCGCGGCCCACCAGAGAAATGGCCTGCTCCTCCAGGTTCGCCGGTTCTTTTCCCGCCATCTCGGCCTTCTGCTCATCGATCTTGGCCTGGGCTTCCTGCGGCGTCACGACGCCCCACATCTTGTTAAATGTATACATGTTGAAAGGCAGGGAGTAAAGCTCGCCCTTATAGTTCGCAACCGGACTGTTGGTGAAACGGTTAAAGTCCGTGAACTGATTGAGATACTGCCATACTTCTTCGTTATTGGTGTGGAAGATATGGGCTCCGTAGGTGTGGACCTTGATGCCTTCGACATCCTCGCAGTACACGTTGCCTGCGATATGCGGACGCTTCTCGATGACCAGTACACTCTTGCCGAGCTTCTTGGCTTCGTGTGCGAAAACGGCACCATAAAGGCCGGCGCCGACTACCAGATAATCGTACTTCTTCTCCATCTTACTTTCCCGCCTTTCTACGTTCTTTCCTGATTTTTGAGACCTTCTTACGGATCTTGAATGTGTCTTTGAAAACCTGCCAGATATCCTTCATCTTGATTCTGCTGAATCCGCCGGAGCGGGTAAAAACAAGTCTTATCGGTCTTTCGATGATCTTGGCCCCCATCTCGTTGGCACAGGCCAGGATCTCGATATCGTAGGCGAAGCCCTTGGTCATGACATCGGGAACGATCTTCTTGAGGATCTCTGCCTTGAAAAGCTTGATGCCGGTCTGGGTATCGTGGACTTTCAAGTGGAAAAGCACCCGCAGCATGACGTAGTAGCCGAAGCTGATGAACTTACGAAGCGGCGGATAGTCCAGTTTCGATTCTTTATGCATCTTCGAACCGATGACTACGTCCGCGCTCTCGGATTCCAGGTGGCTGATAAAGTCTTCGAAGTGGTCCGGGGAAAGATCCAGGTCGGAATCCAGGAAAGCGATGAGTTCGCCCTGTGCCGCCTTCACTCCCTGCTTGATCGCATGGCCCTTACCGCCATTAGGTTCGTAGGAGACCACCGAGATCCGGTCGCATTGCTCCTTGGCCCGGCACATCTCCTCATATGTATTATCTTTACTTCCATCGTTGACACACACGAGTTCGAATGAATCACAGAATGTGGACACGATCTCATTGGTCTTGAGAAGATTCGTATAAATGTGTTCCCCCTCATTATAGGCGGGCATCACTATGGAAAGCTTCATTTCACGACTCCTTCAGTCAGTCTGGCCGCGGATATCGGAATCCGCACATACCAAATGGTATTGTACCATTTTCTCGTCGCATTTCCTATAGGGATTTAAAGGTCGGAGGTGGGGCGGCGCGGTTTCCTTCTGTTTCCACGTGGGGACGGATTTAGAAGGAATGGTTTTCCTACTTTTCTCTTTGTAGCGTGCCTATGCAAGGAAAAAGGCACCCCAATAAGTGCCTTTTTTCTCATATTCCTGTTCGAAAAGGATCACCGCTCCTACTGAAGCGTTGATTTTATCGGTTTGAAAGGAGATCCACTTCTCCGTTCTCCTCTGAAATGCGTGCATTCTCTTCATTAGAAGGAAAACCATTCCTTCTGTTTTCTGAAATCATCGCTTTAGTAGGAGAACCGCTTTTTCCGCTCCTACTATTTCGCGACAAAAGACTTTGTAGTCGGAAAAACAGATTTTTCCGCTCCTACTATTTCCCGGCAAAAGACTCTGTAGTCGGAATTTCAGATGGTTCCGCGGTCGATGCCGTACTGCTTGCAGATCTTGGTGAACTCTTCGCTTTGTCCGAAGAACGCCATAATGCTGTCGCGGCTCTGACGACCGGCCTTGATCTCGCCGAGCCAGTAGTTCACTTCGCCGGCGGCGGGTTCTCTGCCCATGAAGGTGCGGTACAGTCTCTTAAGGTACTCATCGTTCGTCGTTTTGAAGTCGACAAACTCCTTACTTGTGAAAAACTCTTTGGCTGCGGAGCATCCGGTCTGCTCGAGATTGGTGAGCGCCAATGCCCAGTACTCCACACCCTTCGCATCTGCTTCACGGTTCAGGCAGCAGGTGTAAAGGCGGGTAGCGAAGTTGACGGCATTCTTTGAAGGCTTGGTAGCCTTGTGCCACTTCGCGCCGGACTTCACGCCGTAGGTGGCGCAGACATCGCACCACTCGGTGGACTCGATGAAGTCATTCACTACTTCTTCCCGAGTATTCTTTCCGGACTTGATAGCCTCCACCCAGCCCTTCTTACCGGCTGCGTCAGAAGCTCTGTCGAAGAATGTCTTGTACAAGGTCTCAACGAAGTCTTCCACGGAAAGCTTTCGGTTCATGAATTCCGGTGCTTCCAGCAGGAAGTAGCGGGCGCAGTCGGCACCGGTCCTGCCGTTATTCACGACTTCGTTGACCCAGAATTTCTTTCCTTCCGGATCGGACTTGCGGTTCATGGCAACAGTGTAAAGTCTTTCCACGAAATCCTCGAATGTCGGATCCTTCACAGGAGTCGGTGTAACAGTCGGCTTCTTCGTAGGCGCCTTGGTAGGAACTTTTGTTGGAACCTTGGTCGGCGTTGCTTTCCTGGTTGGTGTAGGTGTAACCTTCCTGGTGGGCGTCACCGACTTTGTAGGCGTAGGCGTGGCCTTCTTAGTCGGCGTCGGTGTCGCCTTCTTCGTCGGTGTTGGTGTCGCCTTCTTCGTCGGTGTTGGCGTCACCTTCTTGGTCGGCGTCGGCGTGGCCTTCTTGGTCGGCGTTGGTGTCGCCTTCTTGGTCGGCGTTGGTGTTACCTTCTTCGTCGGTGTAGGCGTGACCTTCTTAGTCGGCGTCGGTGTCACCTTCTTCGTTGGCGTTGGTGTAGCCGGCTTGGTAGGTGTCTTTGTCGGCGTCGGGGTCGCCGGTTTCGTCGGCGAAGGCGTCGGCTTCTTCGTCGGTGTCGGGGTCGGGATCAAAGACTCAAATCCGGGGATCGATGTTTTCTTGTCAAAAGACAGAATGATCATTCTGTCCTCCAGATCCTCTTCCGTACGGGGAAGTTCGTCCGACTGCTGATTCAAGCAATAATAGAAAGACCCGTCTTTGCTAAGCTGCAAACCGCCGTTCTCCTTGACTCTGTCGACAATATCCGAATACAGCATATTCACGTCGATGGACGAAAGATTATTCTTATGGGCCGCAAAGTACGCAACATGGAAACCGTTGTCATACTTGATCTTCGACAATTGACAGTCAAAACAGCGCATATAATAGATCTGTGTCAAACCCGTGAGGTCCAGAGTTTTTAACGGATTATGGGCACAATACAGACACTTGAGCGCGGTGATATTCTCGAAAGTGATCGAAGTCAGCTTATTGTTCGTACACTCCACCACGCAACTGCTATCGCGGATGTCCTTGAGAGCCAGGGACGTCAGAAGATTATTCTCGCAGTGCAGATAATGTAGCGAGGACATATCGATCTCAGGAAGCGTTGTCAGCTGGTTGTCTTTACAAGACAGTGTAACGAGCGGCGCCTGGCTTGAAATCTTGAGTTCAGTCAGCTGATTTTCTCCACAGACCAGATCCTGCAAACCCGTGCTGTTCTGGGCATTCAGAGTCGTAAGAAGATTGTGGCCGCAGGAAAGTCTTTCAAGCTTCGTCAACTTGCTTATGGTCAATGTCTTCAGTTTATTGTGCCCACAGTAGAGTTTCTTCAGTTCCGTGCAGGAATTCACTTTCAATGATGATATCTTGTTATCCATGCAACTCAACTCGACCAGCTTCGTGTTCGAAGACAGATCCAGCGCAGTCAGGTCGTTATCATCACAATTAAGCTCCGTCAGATTCTTGAAAAACTCTATACCTTTGAGGGTCGTGATTCCTTTTTCTTCGACGTCCAGCATGGTGATGGCATCTGCCTGTTCGTAGGTGAGATAACCGGCCATCTTGGCGTACTCTTTGTTGAGGTAATTGCAGAAGACTGCATCCGGGAAATTGACCGAATCCAGAGAAATGACGTCGGCACGCTGCGGATCGAAAAGCACTGTTCCGTTGGGCAGTGTGGGTTTCTTGGTGAGGCAGTTGAGGGTACAGTCCAGTTTCTTGATGGTCAGGCCCTCACCGATCTTCAGGGTAGCGATCAGGTTCTGGGAACAATTCACTTCAATAAGCGCAGTATTTCCACTGATATCCAGCGTCTTCAGCTGGTTGTTCTGACAACTCAGATACTTCAGGGAAGTAAGTTTGCTGAGATCCAGGGCTGTCAGCTTGACGGAACTGCAATCCAGAGTCGTCAGATCCGGGCAGGGATCCAGTGCAAGAGACGAGATCCCGTTGTTCTCGCACTTCAGCGTGGTCAGCGCGGAAAGGCCGCTGAGATCCAGCGACGTAATCTTATTGGTACCGCAGCTCAGGGCCTTGAGCTTCTGGCAGACAGAAAGATCCAGAGATGTGATCTGGTTCTTCTCACAATACAGTTCTTCCAGATTCTTCATGGTCGTGAGCTTGATGCTCTTAAGACTATTGGAATAGCAATAGAGTCCCGTTATGGTGCGGACGCTGCCCACCTTCAGAGAAGTCAGCTTGCATTTCGAACAGTCCAGGGTCTGCAGTTTGGTATTGCTGCTCACATCCAGAGCGGTCAGATCGTTCGAAAAGCACTCCAACTCAGTCAGATTCTTCAGGCTGCTTACATCAAGAGATGTAAGATCGTTTATCTCGCAGTTCAGAACCTCTAAAGATGTACAGCCGGAAACGTTCAGCGACGTCATGTGACAAGCATCGCAGCCTAGTTTTTTCAGAGAGGTACGGTTCGAGACGTCTAACGTCGTGATGCGCTGTCCGCTGCAGTCCAGTTCTTCCAGAACAGAATTCTTCTCAATATTCAAAGTGGTCAGAGAATTGGAACTGCAATCCAGCCGTACCAGGGCGGCCAGTTTCGTCAGATTCAGAGACGCGATCTTATTACTGTAGCAGAAGATTTTCTCCAGCTTCGTCTGCTTAGACAGATCCAGCGAAGTTAAGGAATTGGATGAGCAGTTGAGGAACGTCAGACTGCTCTGGGTCGGCAGCAATAATTCCGTCAACGCATTCGAATTGACCGTCACGGATTTCAGCGCCGAATTCACACGAAGATCCAGGCTCTGGAGCTTGCCCACCATACATGTGAAGTTCTCCAGGGCGGTATTTTTGCTTAGGTTGAGGCTTGTCATCTTGTTGCTGGAGCAGTTAAGTGTCTTTAGGGCTGTATTCGCAGTCAGATCCAGACTTTCCAGCCCGCATCCGGAGCACGCAAGCGTCGTGAGTTTCGTGTGTTTGGCAAGGGACAGGGAGCCCAAAGAAGAGTTCGTGTTGCAGTCCAGTTCCTGCAAAGCCGTCGTGTCTCCGAGATTCAGAGTCGTCAGACTGTTATGGTCACAAGTCAGGATCTTAAGTTTCGTCGCTTTGCTCAGGTCCAGCTGCTGGATCTTATTGGAACTGCAGTTGAGTTCTTCGAGCTTGCTGTTGGAGCCGATGGTCAGCGTCGTCAACGCGCAGCGCGAACACGTCAACTTCACCAGATTTTTATTCTTGCTGACGTCCAAAGACTGAAGTTTGCTGCTGGATACGCTGATGGTCTGCAGTGCGGTCAGATACTCCACACCCTGCATAGATCCAAGGTTGTTGCTGGAGAGGGAGAAAGTCGTGCGCGCCGCTACCTCGGAGGCCGACAGGACCTTATCCTTATCGGTGTCGACATTACTTAATACATAGGTTCGGAAAGTGGTATCCGGAAAGGTCGTATCATTGATGACGACCCCCTCCTCCTGAGCCAGAGTTTTTGCCATGGCAAAAATACTTGTACCGGTGAGTGCGATTCCTGCCGCCAAAAGTGCGGTGACCCAATATCTGCTTTTCATTTGCGCCCTCTCTTCTGCCGGCGTATGGTCCGCCGGCCCCATTCTTCTAACCAATATCTTATTATAAAGGACAAAGCACCCCCGCGACAATAAGGGATTCGCGGGGGGTGGGGCGTGCGGGTGGTGTTTCTTATCTCAGAAAAGCGCTGAAGGTCAGCATGGCACCGACGACGAGCAAGAGTGCGGAGGCGGCGCCTGCGTATGCGAAACGGATGGGCTTGTGGTTTTTGCGGTCCAGGAGCATCATGCCGCAGACCAGAAGTACGGGAGCGGCAAAGCCGAGGATCATGTAGACGCCCAGGGTGCTGGCGCCGTTGATGGCAGTCATGTCCACCGATGACATTGCGGACTTCGGCAGGGCAAGGCTTGCCAGATAGCTGATGGTCAGCGTGAAGCCGTTGTGCAGGAAATGCTGCATCATGGAAAGAAGGATGTTGTTTCTCTTCACAACGATGTAGGAAAGGATCGCGCCCAGGGTGGCGGTGTTCAGGAAGCGCAGGGGCGACATGTGCATGATTCCGAAGAATAAGCCCATGATCAGGACGATGACCCAGTCTTTCTTGATGGATCGGAAGTGGGACATCACGGCGCCGCGTTCCATAGCTTCTTCGCAAAGGGCCGGCATGAATGCCGCAATGAAGACCAGGAACAGATAGGATGTTCCGCCGCCGTAGAGGAATTCGCTGAGGCCGTTGGCGGTGGCGAGTTCGGATTTCGGAAGGATGACGATGCTGATGCCCAGGGCCACGAGGCTCAGAAGGAATCCGGCCGCGCCCAGGATCAATGTGCCGAAGAAGTCGGTAACCGTGATCTTATGGACCGGGAACATTTCTTTCAGTTTGACTCTTCGAGCCAGGCAGTAAATGACGGCGGCCACGAGGAACATGAATTCTGATGTGACGAGGCCTACTCTTCCCCAGTTGTTCTGCATATAGGCGCCAGCCGTGAGGAACAAAGCGAGAAAACCGGCCTGGACGATGACACCCTGCCAGGGGCGGAGTTTCGGGTTACCTTGCGGGGCCGCGGCCGGCGTGGCGGCGTCGGAGCCGGCGGGCGCAACGGGCGCGGATCCGGGTGCGGATTGGGGCGCAAACGCAGCGGGTGTTACCGGGGCGCCGGTCTGCGGGGCATTCTCCATCGGCGGAATATTGTTGTTATTCATTGAATCATTCATGGATCGATCTCTCTTTCTTCATATTATGGTTGTCCAGCAGCAGGCGGCCGACGTTGAACAGCGCGGCGACGACAATGGCAATGCAGATTCCCGTTAAAATTCCGTACACGGTTTTGGTCGAGCTGTAGTACCGGAAAGTTCTACTCCATGTCCAGGCACTGATCAGACCGAAGACTATGGCGGCAAAAGTCAGGTAAGTCATGACCAGGCGGTTGTATTTGATCTTGGAGTCGATATCCGAGAAGATCTCGCCGTCTGCGGGAGCATTCTCCTTCTCCATCTTCAGGTACACCTGGCAGACACCGGGGAAGTTCATGCCGCACACATACTCGATGCCCATCTCCTCCAGAAACTTAAAGTAATCACGGTTTTTGGCCGAGTTCTTGGAACCCGAAAGCATGAGCAGCTTGATGAGGTATTTGCCCGGCTCCGCTTCTTCGAATTCATAATGGAATTTGCCTGTTTCTACCATCAGGAGGCCCTTGTCTGCCTTCTCGTTGAGCCAGCGTTCTTCCTGCTTCATCTGCCATACCATAAAAGTTTTAAATACTGATTTTCTCATTTTGTCCCTCGATATTTTGTGTCGTGTTTAATTCTGTTCGCGTCGGCGCCCCATCTCTTCTGCGCGTCGGCGCGGGTGCGCGTTCTGCGATTCTGTTACTTCTCGTCTCCCAGGATGCTCTGGCCGTTCTCCACAAGTTCGCGGAGGCGGTCCAGCTCTTCCCGCAAAACACTTCGGCCTTTCTCCGTGATGACGTATTCTTTCTTTCTGCTTTCCGGATTCTCTTCCAGTGCCTCGATCCACTTCTTGTCCAGCAAGGTGTTGAGAGCGCCGTAAAGTGTGCCCGGCGCCAGCTTCACCCGGCCTTTCGACCAGGCATCTACGTTCTGTATGATGCCGTAGCCGTGCAGCGGCGACTGGAGAGAAAGGAGGATGTAATATACTGCTTCAGTCAATGCAAACTGTCCCATTTCTAACCTCATTTCATCGTTATATCGTTTGTCGTTATATCGGGTCCCGATATATTGTGATTTCATTATATCGGCAGCCGATATAGTTGTCAACACCTGTGGGAGAAAAAGCTTTTCGCGGCAGATTGGTGCACACAGCCCAGGGCACCCGGAAAATGTTGACAGAGTTTTTGCCCTGTGATAATATATCGATGATATCACATTGATATCACTTTGACTCGTATTGAGTCAAGCGACTCACAAAGGGCGCGACGAAGGACGTCGCGCAGGCACACAGATTGCGTGAAGAAGGACACGCAGACACAGAAAGGTGGTTTTGACCATGAAAAATCAACAAATCGAAGAAAAGGTCCTGAAGGGACGCAAAATCGGGGGACTGATCGTCTTCCTTTATATCCTGCTTTTTATCGGCTCCATCGCGAGTATCATCTACACCGGTATGAATGCGGTCGATGACAATCCGCAGCCGCTTCCGCTCTTTCTCGCGTGCATTACTTTCATCATGTTCGGCTGGATCATGATGCTGGGACTTCGGGTCCTCAAGCCCAACGAGGCTCTGGTGCTCACGCTTTTCGGCAAATACGTCGGCACACTGAAGGGCGACGGATTTTTCTACGTGAACCCCTTCTGCACTTCTTTCAACCCGGCTGCCAACACCCGTCTGGGCCAGAGCGGTGACGTGGTTCCGGCCAAGCGTTCCATCGTGACCGGGCAGGCGGAAGCCGCAGGAGTCAGTGCGACGGATACTTCCAAGAAGATCTCCCTGAAGGTCATGACGCTTTCCAACAGCAAGCAGAAAGTCAACGATGTTCTGGGTAATCCTGTCGAGGTTGCTGTGGCCGTTATGTGGAAGGTTTCTGACACGGCAAAAGCGGTCTTCAATGTCGATAACTTTAAGGAGTATCTTTCTCTGCAGTGTGACTCGGCGGTCAGAAATGTCGTGAAGATCTATCCTTACGATGTGACAGATAACGTCGATACTACAGGTGACGGCGAGGCGGATGACGGTTCGCTCCGTGGTTCTACCGAGGTCGTAGCAAGAAGAATCAAGGAAGAGATCCAGAGCAAGGTCAGTGACGCGGGTCTGGAGATCGTGGATGCACGTATCACCTACCTGGCATATGCGCCGGAGATCGCGGCGGCGATGCTCCAGCGTCAGCAGGCTGCGGCAGTGGTCGATGCGAGAAAACTGATCGTGGACGGTGCCGTGGGCATGGTGGAGATGGCTTTGGAACGTCTTTCCGAGAAGAACACAGTCGAACTGGACGAGGAGCGTAAGGCGGCAATGGTTTCCAATCTTCTGGTGGTACTGTGCGGCAATAAAGATGCCCAGCCCATCGTGAACTCCGGGAGTCTGTACTGATGGCTGAGAAGAAGCAAGTCCCGCTCCGGCTTTCGGCCAAGTTATATGACGCCATCGCCGCGTGGGCGGAGGACGACTTCCGTTCCGTCAACGGACAGATCGAGTATCTGCTGACCGAGTGTGTCAAGCAGCGTAAAAAGAACGGGAAATATGTTTCCGAGGAACTGGATAAAGGCATCGAGCTCGATATTGAGTGAGCGCCGGGCGCCTCGTCTTATAGAAACTACTAAAGGATCGTCTCGCGAACGCGGGGCGGTCCTTCTTTATGCGGCGCGGGGTCTGCGATGCGCGAGGCGTCGGGCGCGGAGCACCGCATGGGGTCCCCTCTTCTCATGTCCCCCGAAGCACCACGGCCGCAAGTGCTTTTGCATCATAAGGTTATGTGTTAGAATACTTCTTCGGAGGTAATATTATGAAATATCTGCTTTGGGTTTTATACGGAGTCCTCGGACTCGCCGGCGCGCTGATCGCCGCGATCATACTGTTTTTCCTGTTCGTTTTCGTATCCACCATCTTCATCGACATGAAGAAAGAATATAACCAGGATTCGAAGTTTTACCGGTTCCTTCTGCAGTTCTCTACCGGCATCGGCATGAAGATCATGCGCATCCGCTACGACCTGGTGGATTTCGACAAGATCCCGGAAGGCAAGCAGATGCTTTTCGTCTGCAACCACCGTTCCAATTTCGACCCGCTGATCTCCTGGCGCGTGCTGCGCAAGCACTACCCGTCTTTCATTTCGAAGGAAGAGAATTTCAAGATTCCTTTCTACGGCCGTCTGATCCATCGTTGCTGCTTCATGTCGATCGACCGTGAGAATCCGCGTAATGCCATGATGACCATCGACCGTGCCAGCAAGCTGCTCACCGCCAACGAGGTGGCCATCGCCGTTTATCCGGAAGGCACCCGCAGCAAGGAGGCCGTGCTTCTTCCCTTCCATAACGGTGTTTTTAAGATCGCGCAGAAGGCGAATGTGCCGGTGGTCGTGCTGACGATCCAGGGTTCGGAAAAAGTGGCGAAGAATTATCCGTGGCGCAGTACCACTGTTCGTCTGAAGGTCGTGGGTGTCATTCCTGCGGATCACGTCAAGGGCGTGAAAACTTCCGTTGTGGCGGACGAGGCGCGCGACATGATCGCCGAGGATCTGGAGAAGTTCCCGCTGACCAAGTAAGGTTGGATCACATCAATGAATCTCAGAAATGCAAGCTGTCACCCTGCTTGCATTTTTTTGCGCGCTTAAATAGTTCTCCGTCTCGTTTGCGGATGGTGGTGTCCTGGATCGCGTCTGCGGCGCAGATGCGCAGGTCGATCTGGCCTTTCGTGATGTACGGATGGCGCAGTACGCGTGCTTCTGCCCGCTCTTCGCAGGGGGTTCGGGAGAAGGCGATGTAGGAATATTTCTCATCTTCGTATGGGACATCCGCGTCCTTCAACTGCTTATGGAGTTTGCTGCGCTGCACGCGGCAAGTGAAATGGCACCAGTCGTCTTTGTCCAGCCGGCAGGGGCCGTCGTGGGGGCAGGGGGCGACGAGATATGGGGCCGCGGGCGCGGGGCTCGCGCCGGGGGCGGACGAGGCAGATGCGGGCGCCTCGCGGGTTGCGGGCACGGCGGAATCGACG
>LVAV01000099.1 GCA_001604185.1 Clostridiales bacterium Firm_16
CAAAAAAGGGGGTGCCGTTGTGCCCAGAAAACCCGGGGAAGCGTAGATGGGAAAGAAACGCAAGCGGCGCGAAGCTCAATATAATCAAGCTCGCCCGAAGCGACACGCGTTCTATGCCTCCACCCAATGGAGGAAGCTTCGGAAACTGTATAGATCCGCTCACCCTCTGTGTGAGGAGTGCGAGCGGAAGGGGGAAGTTAGATTAGCAGAAATGGTTGACCACATTATGCCGATTAGTGAAGGCGGTGCGCCCCTTGACGAAAGTAACTTACAAAGTTTATGTCGGGCGTGCCATAACAAAAAGCATGGCTAGGTAGGGGGGAGGGTAAATCTCTACAACCTGAGCCCCGGGTCAACGGCGCGGAACCTCGGGCGAAATTTCGCAAAACTGATAAGGCGGGGGGTCTCGCTATAACGTCTTTAAGCAGGAGGTGACATTATGCCCAATAAGGGTGGCAGACCTCCAAAACCTACAGGATTAAAGGTTCTTGAGGGGAACCCTGGAAAGCGACCACTCAATAAAAGAGAACCAAAAACGAGCAAAATTGCTCGCCGTCCTATGTGGTTAACATCGGAGGCTAAAAAGGAATGGGCACGCATAGCCCCCATCCTTAAAAACATGAACATTCTCACTGCAGCAGATCAGATTGCGCTTGCGGTTTATTGTCAGGCATATGCTGACTATATTGAGGCTCAGAAAATTATACAAGAGAACGGTATAACTTATGAATATACCAATAAGGCTGGAATAACAAATATCGTGGCAAGACCAGAGGTATTAATAGCTCAGAAAAATGCGGAGATCATCAGGAAATTCTGCATTGAGTTCGGGCTTACTCCTTCAAGTCGCGGACGAATTCAACTGCCTGGAGAGGGGAAAAAAGAGAGCGAACTCGAAAAACTTTTAGCTAACGGAAACCCCCATAAGTAGGGCAAGGATAGGGTGACGACCCGAAAGCATGTTATCCGAGACATGTTTCCTTGTCTTTGTTTTTTTCGGGACACACCATCGGAGGTGTTTTTATGGACATGAAGGAATGCAGGGCATGTGGTAGGCAATTTCCCAGAACACCAGAGTATTTTCATAGACACAGGGCGATGAAAGATGGGTTATGTTCTCTTTGTAAGGGGTGTGCTTGTGCGGAAAAAAGACAATATAGACGGGATAATCCTGAAAAAATGAGGGAGATTGACCGAGCAAGAGCAGAAAAAGAAAGGGATCATAGAAAAGCATACTCAAGGGAGTACTACAAAAAACATAGAGATGAGTTTATAGAAAGATCGAAGCGGATCTCGAAAGAGAAAGCTGAGGCAAATAGGAAGGCTAAAGAAGAATATTACCTTGCTCATAAAGATGAAATTGAGGTAGAAAAAAGAGAGAAAGAGTTAAAGAGAAAAGAAAAAGAGCGAGAACATAATAAGTTATACAGAGAACAGAACAGGGACAGGTTGCGGGAGTACGGCATACAGTATCGCAGAAAAAATGCAGAAATACTTGCCGAGAAAAAAAGACAATGGCGGGCAGAGAATCCCCATGAGTCCAGGCAAAGGGTAAAAAAATACCAAGAAGAACATCCAGAGGTAAGAAAAAGAGCGAGGGATAACTACAGGAATACTCCAGCAGGCAGAATTCGCGTTGTTGTCGGGAACAGAATCAGAGATACCCTTCAAAGAAAGAAGAATGGGCGAGAGTGGCAAAAGATAGTGGGTTACACGGTTGATGATCTTGTTGCCCACATTGAGGCACAGTTTCAAGATGGGATGTCATGGAAAAACTACGGAGAATGGCATATAGACCATATCCGCCCCGTGGTGTCCTTTGATTTTGAAGTAGAAGATCCGTTTTTAGTGGCGAAAGAATGTTGGGCATTATCTAATTTACGCCCCTTGTGGGCTATGGAGAATCTCAAGAAGGGAGCGAAGTACACAGAGGAGGTTGTTTGCTGTGGCTTTTGACGGCAACAGAGCAGATAGAATTGTGAAATTCGTACAGGCACTACATCACGTCAAAGGTCAGTGGGCAGGAACAACAATAAACCTGGAGCCATGGCAAAAAGACCAATTTTTACGGCCTTTGTTTGGCACTGTTAATCCAGATGGGACTAGGCAATATAGAACTGCCTTCGTTGCGATTCCCAGAAAAAACGGAAAGTCAATTATCGCTGCCACCCTTGCTTTGTATGCCTTGTTTGCAGATGGGGAATACGGAGCGGAGGTTTATTCTGCTGCTGCCGATCGTGAGCAAGCAAGCCTTGTGTTTAATATGGCTGCCCAAATGGTACGCATGTCCCCGGAATTAAGCAAGCGGTGTAAGATAATCGACTCTCAAAAGAGGATTGTCTACTACGAAAAAAACTCTTTTTACCACGCTATAAGCGCAGAGGCATACAGCAAACACGGAGCTTCCCCTACCTTTGTTGTTTATGATGAAATTCATTGCGCCCCTAACAGGGATCTCTGGGACGTTCTGGTAACTGGTATGGGAGCCAGGACGCAACCGTTAATGCTTGCAATAACCACAGCTGGATATGACAAACAGTCTATATGCTGGGAGGTTTGGGATTATGCAAGAAAAGTCAGGGATGGCATTATAAATGATCCTTCTTTTTTCCCGCTACTTTTTGAGGCTGGAGAAAATGAGCCTTGGGATGACGTGGAAACCTGGAAGAAGGCAAATCCTAATTATGGGGTATCTGTGCAGCCGCAATTTCTTGAGCAGGAATGCAAAAGAGCGCAAGAGATACCAGCTTATCAGAATACGTTTAGAAGGCTCTATTTGAATCAGTGGACTACACAGGAAACCAGATGGTTGGATATGGGGAAATGGAACTCTTGTGGGGATGAATTTGACCCAGCCGATCTTACAGATCTTAAATGTTGGGCTGGTGTGGATTTATCAACAACAACAGATATTTCCTCTTGTGCCTTGATATTTGAACCCGACGTAAATGGGCGTGTTAATGTCTTGTCTTTTAACTGGGTTCCAGGAGACAATATCGCGACCAGGGTCAGGCGTGACAAGGTGCCTTATGATGCGTGGGCAAGAGATGGCTATATAACAGCTACAGATGGCAATGTAATTGATCATGACTACATCAGAAACACTATAGCGCAAGACCTTAAGCACATGTTTCCCGGTCTTTGTGTGGTGGGGTATGATCCCTGGAACGCCACAAAATGGGCGATAGACATGGAGAATGACGGAGTGCCAATGGTGCAGATCAGGCAGGGCTATAAGACGATGAGTCCAGCCTGCAAGGAGCTTGAGCGTCTCGTTCTGGGGTGTATTTTACGTCACAATAATAACCCTGTTTTGAATTGGGCGATGGATAACGTAATGATTACCACAGATCCAGCAGGGAACATTAAACCAGCAAAGAATAAATCTACAGAAAAAATTGACCCTATTGTTTCTCTTGTCATAGCCATAGCGGCCATGCAAGAGGCACAAGACGAACGAGAATCTGTCTACGAGTCGCGCGGATTGATAACACTTTAGACCCGAAAGGGTCTTTTTTAATGCCCGGATGGAGGTGAAAGAGCTGAAAAAACCATTTTTTTCGCGTTTTTTGGACGCTTTTCGGCGGGGAATGAGCTTGTCAGTTCACCCCTCCGAGACCGAAATAATTCGCATTTTGACAGGGGGGACAGGGGATGCCGTGGTGGACGAAGAAAAAGCCATGCGGTTCTCTGCTGTTTTCGCTTGTGTGCGAGTACTCTCGGAGTCCGTAGCGCAGTTGCCTCTCAAGATTTACCGGCGCAAGGGAGGCGAACGCCAAGAGGCTTCAGATCATTATCTATATTCGTTGCTTCACGATGCGCCAAACCCCCGGCAGACTGCGTTCAATTTTTGGGAGGCTATCACTGCCTCGTTGACTCTCTGGGGGAATGCGTACGCCCTTGCTGACTACGACACCGCTGGGCGAGTGTCAGCGCTCTGGTTTCTCGACCCATCGGGCGTGACCCCGCGAAAGACCGAGAAAGGAGATCTTGTCTATGACGTAACAACGGGACAGGGGCGAAAAACATACTTGTGGGGCGAAATTTTCCATATCCCAGGCCTAAGCTTCGACGGTTTGCAGGGACGTTCTGTGGTCCGAGTGGCAGCTGAGTCTATTGGGCAAGGCATATCTGCAAGCGGATATGCAAGGAGGTTTTTCAGCAATGATGCAACTCCTAGAGGCGTCTTGGAGATGGATGGTTTTTTCAAGGACATAGCGGCTGTGGAACGCTTGCGGAAGTCGTGGAACGACCTGTACCAAGGTACAAACAACGCACATAGGGTGGCTATTCTTGAAAATGGACTGAAATTTAAACCGTTGACTATTAACCCTGAGGATGCGCAACTTCTTGAAACCCGCAAGTACAATAGGTCAGAAATAGCCGGCATATTCCGTGTGCCACCGCATATGATCGGAGACCTCGAAAAAGCGACATTTACTAATATTGAGCATCAATCTATTGATTTCGTAAAATTTTCCCTATCGCCGTGGCTAAAGCGAATTGAGCAATCTATTTCTTTACAGCTTTTTGCGCCGAGCGAGCGAAAGAAATTTTTTGCAGAGTTTAAACAGGAAGGGATGCTCAAGGGAGACACAAAAAATCGTTATGAGGCCTATGAGGTGGCTATCCGCAGCGGGTGGATGTCTATCAACGAAGTCCGTGCGCTTGAGAATCTGAATCCGGTTGACGGTGGAGATGAACACTATCTCCAGATGCAGATGGTACCCATATCAGAGGCAGGAAGGGGAGGTGATGGGGCTGGACAAGGAGATCAGGGCAATACCGGCGGAGTTCCGGGTGCAACAGGAGGAGAATGAGCCGACGAAAATTATAGGCTATGCCGCACGGTTCAACGAACTCTCGGAAGAAATGTGGGGCATGCGGGAAAAAATAGCCCCCGGCGCATTCACAGAGGCATTAGGCAAAAGTGATGTTAGAGCGCTTTGGAACCATGACCCAAATTATGTTCTGGGGCGCACCAAAAATAAAACCCTGACCCTCCGCGAGGATGAGCAGGGTCTTTTTTATGAGGTCACCCCGCCTGATACTCAGTGGGCACGGGACCTCGTTGAGTCTATAAAACGTGGCGATGTTGACCAAAGCAGTTTCGCCTTCACGGTGGACGTTCAGGAGTGGGACGAGCAGTCAGACCCGATTATTCGGACCATCGTAAAGGTCCGCGAGCTGTTTGACGTTTCTCCGGTGACATACCCGGCGTACCCGTCAGCCACTTCTGGCGTTAGGTCGATGCAAGACATTGCCGAGGAGCATAAAAAACTCACGGGAGAGGCTGATACCCCGGAATTCCTCCGGGAAAAATTAGAATTATTAGAGGAGGGTATATAGATGGATTTTAGAGAAATGTTGGGGGAGCGCGCAACACTGATAGCAGAGGCACGGAAGATTCTCGATGCTGCCGAAGCTGAAAAACGGGACATGTCTGCCGATGAAAGAGTACAGTACGACAAAATTTTTGAGAAAGCACGTGTACTTGGCGACAAAATACAGCGTGAACAGGAGATCCGCGAAGAAGAACGCCGCATGGCTGTGACAATGCGACCAAGCAGCTACGAAGGGGAAAACCCAGAAGAGCGCAAGATCAAGGCATTCCGCAATTTCCTTGTTAACGGTAATGCTGCTGAATACAGAGCTCTGGCTAACGACAGCGATGCAGCTGGTGGATATCTCCATGCTGCAGAACAGTTTGTTGCTCAGTTGATCAAGGGGCTGGATAATCAGGTATTCGTAAGAGGATTTGCCACAATCTTGCCTCTGACGGAGTCAGACTCTCTGGGGGCACCGTCGTTAACTGCTGATCCATCTGATCCAACATGGACAACGGAGATTGCGGCACCAAGTGAAGATAGCACTATGGCTTTTGGTCGGCGCAGCCTGCAGCCTGAACAGCTTTCCAAGCTCATCAAGGTCAGCATGAAACTGCTCAGGACCAGCGCCTTGCCCGTGGAAACCCTGGTTGCTGACAGGCTGGCGTATAAATTCGCTATCGCTCAGGAAAACGCCTTCCTCAACGGCTCCGGCGACGGGCAGCCTCTTGGCATTTTCACCGCTGACGCAAATGGAATTAACACCGACCGCGACGTTTCTACTGGCAATACCGATAGCGCAGTAACGGCTGACGGGCTGATCAATGCGAAATATGCCCTCAAAGCTCAGTATCGCAAAGCCTGCCGGTGGATATTCCATCGTGATGCCGTGAAGATGATCAGCAAGCTTAAAGACGGCGAAGGCCAATATCTTTGGAGACCCGGAATCACCGTGGGTGAGCCAGATATGCTCCTTGGCCATCCAGTAGATGAATCCGAGTATGTTCCGAACACCTTCACTACTGCCCTCTATGTCGGGGCTCTCTGTAATTGGTCGAACTACTGGATAGCTGAACTTCAGGGCGTTGAGATACAAAGGCTGAGCGAACTGTACGCCGCTACAAGTCAGATAGGATTCATAGGCCGCATGTACGCCGACGGCGCTCCTGTCATCGCGGAGTCCTTTGTCCGCGTCAAGCTCGGTTAGGGGGTGGAATAGGTGAACCTCAGCGAAAATTGCAAGGTGTTAATGGTTAAATCAGCCCAAGCGGCCGGAACAGACGCCATCACAACCGACGTGGTGGATATGGCAGGATACCGCGAGGTAGTGTTTCTCGGGTCCATCACCACGAAAAATGCGCTCAATTTTGTAAATCTCCAGGAGGACAGCGCTGCCAACGGTGCAACCCTGGCGGACCTTGCCGGCACGAAGTGCGCCAGCAACAAGACCTATTTCAAGTTGGGGCTAGTGCGGCCGAAAAAGCGGTACTGTGCCCTCAAGGTAACCCGGGGCGCGAGCACTGCCACCGGCCCTGTGTGGGCAATCCTGTTCAAGGCGAGGCAGGCGCCTCTTTCGTCTGCAGCAACCGACCTGGACGAGGAAACGCATTTGTCGCCTGACGCTGGGACGGCATAAGGGGGGCTTTAGGCCCCTCTTTTTTACATATTTGAAAAGGAGATGAACGCATGAGCTACAACGCGAGCAACTATAACAAACAAGGCGGTGCTGAAGCTGTCATCGGTGGAGTGCTCACTCTCGCTGGATCTATCAATGTGGCTACCGGCGGGAAAATCACGAAAGCCGGCACACAGGCGGCTCACATCGCTGACGCAACCGATGCCGTCACTCCGGCGGCATTCAACGCCGTTCTCAAGGCACTGGAGGACGTTGGAATCCTCGCCTCCGAATAGGGGGTGACGGCATGAGACTGACGCGGGTATCCGTCGCTGTCGTGACGGATGAATCCGGAGATGCTGTTGTTTACACTCCGGCGCTGAACGGTATTATCCGCTCCGTCAGATATGTCAAGCCCTCTGAGGGCGGGCTTGACAGCGGGGCGAGTATCGACATTGTGACTGACAAGGGGGCCGTGACCGTATGGGACAAAGATAACCTGGCGGCGAGTGCCGTTATTTATCCGATGGTCCCAGCGCAAGACAACACGGGTACAGACGTGGCTGGTTCTTACGCACCGATCCCCGCATGTGATGAGCGAATAAAAATCACAGTGAGCAGCGGTGGCAACGCCGGTGCTGGGACATTTGAATTTATCGTGGAGGGGGTGGCGCTGTGAGGGTGAAAATGCTGACCCGCGC
>LVAV01000100.1 GCA_001604185.1 Clostridiales bacterium Firm_16
GATAAACTACAAATGTATTTTATTAGAAAATGATAGGTTGATGATATGAGCAGCAGGGAAATCAAGAAGCTTCCGGACGCGGAGTTCGAAATCATGAAAGCGATCTGGCGTTGTCATGAACCGGTGACGTCACCGGTCCTGACGGAAAACTTGAAGTTTGCCCTTCCGGAGAAAGACTGGAAGCAGCAGACCGTGATGACCATGCTCGTAAGATTGGAGAAGAAGGACTTTCTTTCTTCTGAGAAAAACGGTAAAGAACGATACTACAGCCCCGCGGTGTCCGAGGAAGAATATATGCAGGTCGAGGCGAGAAGCCTTCGCCAGCGATTCGGTTCTGCAAAGCTTACGGGACTTGTGAAATCTCTTTATGACGGCGGCGAGCTGACCCGGGAAGAGATAAAAGATCTGAGAAAATGGCTCGATGAGCAGTGAGGTATGAGATGAATCCATTCCTTCAAACCATCGTTTTGAACTCACTGAATATGACATTGGTAGCATTGCTTCTGATGTTGATCCTACGTGCGCTCAAAGGGATCCAGTCTCCCAAGATCCGTTACTATTCATGGCTGATCGTCTTTGTCGGATTTCTGATCCCCGTGCGTTTCTCCTTCGGACATTCTCTCATACGGTTTGCAAACCATGCCGGTACGCAGACGGTCTCTGTAGGAACAGGCTCGCCCATTGTTCAGGTAGGAGGGACAGAAGTTTCGTGGTCATCTTTTCTGATCCTGACGACGGTGATCTATATTCTTGGTGTATGCATGTTTATTGCTGTTTCACTGTTCCGTTTCTCGAGATGGAAAAGATCGGTCCTGCGGTTATCCCGCACATCTTCAGACTATGAATTCATTGCCGAGCGGGTCGCTGAAAAGATGGAGATCCCATCGGTAAATGTCCGAGTCACAGAAGAAGTATCTTCGCCTATGATGATCGGTCTTCTTTCACCGACGATCCTCCTTCCGGAACGCCACTACGAATATCACGAACTGAGACTGATCGTAAAGCATGAGTTGATCCACTATCAGCATAACGATCTCTGGATCAAGTTGCTTCTGATCATCTGTCGGGCCGTGCACTGGTTCAATCCGTTTATGGTCCTTTTTCAAAGAGCCATCGAACAGGAATGTGAGTACTACTGCGATATGTCGGTCATGAAGGATGAGCCGGAGAATATGCGGAAGATATACTGCTTTTCCATCGTGAATACTCTGGAAGATCAGATACGAAGAAACAGAGAGGTCCGTCCGGTCCTGGCTACGAGTTTCTATTCTCCGAAGGACGGACTTAAGCACAGATTTGCCATGGTCCTTGGCGGCAAGAAGAGAAAGATCGTCGGCATCCTCGTTCTTGCCGGTGTGCTGACTGTCGTGTCCGGTTTTGTGCTTGGCGGAAGTAACGTGAAAGAAGATACGTCAACGCGCAGTCTGAATAACCCGGAGACGGTCGAGGAAACAACGGAAGGACGGGTAGAGAATGCGACCTGGTATGAGGTCGAAGAGACAACTGTAATAGACAAGTCTTCGGCATACGATGAATATACGACCCGGCAAGATCCGGAGAACCTCGATGTACCTGAATCCTCTGCATACTATACTGATGTAGATGACTGGGTCGAAGAAACACAATGGGAAGAGACAACCGCAACGTGAGTCTATTTTTTGCCATGATTAACTACAAATGTAGTCAAACAAACGATAAGAGTAATACGTACCATATGAGGAGGAGTCCTGAATGAAGCGAAGAAAAGAAACGAAAGGTGTGGCCGTGTTGTTGGTGCTGTCGTTGTTGCTGTCGCTGACTGCGTGCAATAAGAAAAACGGAGCATCAGATGTGACAGACAAGCCCGATCGCAGTGGCCGCCAAGAAGAGGTAGTCTCGGACAAAGATCCCTACTTCGTTGTCACGGAGAGTGAAATGTCTCTTCCTTTCGATAAGGAAAAAACTATCACATATTCGTATGTCGGAGATTTCGGCTTCGTCGGAAACTATATCGTTGCCTCATACATGGTTTTCTATGAAGGAGAAGAGGGTGTGGTCGGGAAAGCGGTCTTCGATAAAGAAGGACACCTGGCGATGGATCTGACCGCGCAGGGTGTGGGAGATCCGAGGATCGTAAAGATCGTCGAGGACGATCATCAGGAACTCTGTGCCATCACATCTGAGCAGGCGGGATATTCGATCCGGAAGATCAACCGAGACGGAACGCTTGGCGCGCAAACAACACTTCCCGTAGACATCAGCGAAGAAACGGAAGTTCTTTTCCTACAGGACGGAAATCTTCTGATCGCTGATTGGGGCCAGATCTCCATTGTTTCATCGGACGGGAAACTGCTGGTGGCCGGAAGGCAGGACGAATTCCTCGGGAGGGTCTACGTTCAGGACGGAAAAAACTATGGTGGATGTGATCACTTTTCGCCGGAGGATTGGGACGAGAGTTATTCCTATATTCAGGAGATCGATCTGAATACGGGTGAGTTTGTCGGAAAGAAGATCAAGTGCACGGACACTTCGCGCCTAGATTATGGAAGCGATGGAAACTATCTTCGGAAAACAGACGTGATCCAGAGAGTCGATCTTCTGGATGCGGCCAACGATCAGACGATCTTCGACTGGAATGACACCGATTACGATAACACCTATGTCGCGGATGCAAGGATCGTATCCGATCAGGAATTTTACTTTCTGGAGAAGAAAGAAGTTGGGGAAGAGGAGAAGGCCCAAGTCCTTCTGAAACTTCTGCACGCTGTTCGCGCGGAAATCAATCCGCATGCCGGCAAAAAGATCGTCCGGGTGGGGGCGGTGGACCAGGATATGAATATCAAGAAATACGTGACGAAGTACAATCTCGATAAGAATTCCAAGTGCCGGATCGAGATGCATAACTATTCGCTTTACGAAGTCACCGGGCATTCCGGACTCGACATGAACAAGAATCTTTCCGATAAGATCGCGCTGGATCTACTTAGCGGAAACGGGCCGGATATTCTGATGAATACTTCGTGGCTTTCCCGTTTTAACACAGGGGATGTTCTGGTCGATCTTAATCCTCTTATTGATGCAAACGATGGAACAGGACTGGACAGAAGTGCCTATTTCGATAACATTTTCCGAGC
Organism: Clostridiales bacterium Firm_16; assembly: GCA_001604185.1. GTDB lineage: Bacteria > Bacillota > Clostridia > Saccharofermentanales > Saccharofermentanaceae > Scatonaster. Next base: position 3,114 of record LVAV01000100.1, read on the forward strand.
ATCGGAAGCGGGCGGGAAACTCTATCAATTGCCTGTCATGTTTTATGTGAGCGGGTGGGCAGCGAACCGCGAAGTCGTGGGCGAGAAGAATTCCTATACGTATCAGGATTTCCTGGATGTGGCCAAAGCACTGCCGAAGGATGTCTCGGTGCTTTCGGAAAATGCGTATAGCGATCTGCTTCCCCAGTTTGCTCTTTCGGAGTTTGTGGATTATGAGAATAAGAAAGTGCACTTTGACGATCCCGATTTCGGCCGGCTTCTCGAACTGGTGAAGACCTATGGTTCGGCAAGGACCCATGAGCAGATTGCGATGGAGCTGCAGGAAGAGAGTAATTCGATACCGGATTCCTATGAAATGTTCCGCGAGAATATGCTGGCATTTGCCGGAGAGATTTTCAGTGATCTTTCATCCTTTTCCAGAGCGGCACAGAGACTGGGCGGCAAAGCTGTGTTCTGTGGGATTCCGAGCAGCCATGGCGGGTCGATGGAGGCGCAGGTGAATGTCTCCATGGCCATCTCTGCTTTCTCGAAGAGTCAGAAGGAGGCCTGGGATTTCATCCGGTTCATGGTTGCGGAAGAACAGCAGTCCGCCCTGATCGAATCGGTAGATGGCCTGTCCGTTTCTCGGGAAACCGTGGGGATCCAGAATCGAAAAGTTGTAGAATTAAGTAAAAAGAGTGTCGAGGCGCATTCGGGTTCGGACAGTGAGCACCCGGTGGAGATTACGGAAGAGACTGTTACTGCGTTCCTCGAAATCCTGGATAATATCCGTCTGGTTTCTTCATCGGATCCGAATGTGATGGCGATCGTGCTCGAAGAAGCTCCGGGGTACTTTACCGGCCAAAGAAGCGTAGAAGAAGTGTGCGCGAATATACAGAAACGAGCCAAGACCATCGTTCAGGAAAGAGGTTGATCCTCTGAACAATTAAATCAATCAAGACGGGGAGAAAACTTCTGAAGATATAAGTAGAGAAAAGGAATGAGAGAAAAACTGATACGAAAAAAGAACGTGAAAAATATCATTAAACTGACGAGACGACTCGGGTCGATCGTGTGTGCTTTGGCGGTGTTGGTGTCTATGACAGGCTGCCATAAAGCTGGGGCGAAGAAGCAGAAAGAGTATCGTATTGTGAAGGAGTCAGATCCGTATTTTGCGGCGGACGAAGTGGAACTTCAGATCCCGCTAAAGGAGGGGAAGGAACTGCAGCAGCTTCTGGTACATGAACCACAGATCACCGAGGATCAGGTCCGATTCGAATATGATGCATCGTATAAAGTTCCGAAGGAACTTGATGACAAGCAGTATCTGTGTGCGCAGGGGATCGACAACTTCACGGAGGAAGAACGCCTTGCTATCTGGGAAGAGTGGATCAGCTATTTTGACGAGGGTGTCGCGATCTTCGATCTTGACGGGAACTTCCTCGGTGTAGAGAAAGATGAGACGGATGCGGACAAGGATATACCGCAAGAGGGAAAGGACATGGGCTTGTTCGACGCCCAAACTCTCCGTGACGGAAGGGTCCTTGCCTGGAGCTATGAAAAGATAGTGCTTTTCGATAAGAATGGCAAAACTCTGGCTACATATTTCCCGGAAACGTTCGGAATGAGAGTCTATGTAGTAGGCGATCAGGTTTTCGTCAGCGGAAGAAACTATGACGAAGAGAAGCCGGAGAAAACCTATGACTATCTTCAGGAACTGGATGATCAGACGCTGAAGAAAAAAGGTGAGCGTATAAAGCTTTCGGGCTCGGGCAATGCGGATAGTATCTGCGCGAGCGGGAAGGGGATCTTCGTGATGAATTCTGATGGGATCTATCAGATTGATACTGCGAGCGGAAAGGAGGAAAGTTTCCTTCTTTGGAGTGACACGGATCTTAACTATGTGGGCATCATCGGTGAAGGTGCACAGGTCGGTGAAGATACGTGCCGCCTCATCAAATACACGGATGAAACCATCGATGAGCAAGGGCACATGGTCATGCATGTTTCGCTCGTTACTCTCACGAAAGAACAGAAGAATCCGCATGCCGGCAAAATCGTGATCGAGCTGGGCGATGGGCGAGAAAACGATGCAGATCTGATAGAAGCCGTTGTTGCTTACAACAAGATCCCGGACAGGAAGGTGCGTATCCAGGTGCATGATTATTCTACTTACGCGCAGGCAGCCGGCGCCTATGAAGCCGCCATTTCCACAATTGCAGATATGGTGTATCTCGATATGCTTGCAGGTACCGGTCCGGATATCCTTGTGAACTTCGGCAGCAGTCCGTCCTTCCAATCCGACAGGATCCTTCTGGATCTGACGCCCTATCTGTCCGGTGAGCAGGGACTTTCCGATGCGGAGTATTACCGTTCGCTTCTACACGCATATGAAAAGAACGGGAAGATCTTCCATCTTCCGACGAGTGTGGAACTTCTCGGATTCTGGGGGAATAAGGACTACCTGCCGGACGCGCCATCCTTCTCTTCTTCGGATCTTGATGCGATCCGCGCGACGCTTCCGCAGAATATGCAGCTCCTTCCGGAGATGGAATACGACGATCTTCTGGAAGAGCTTTTGTCACAGAAACTGGGGCGCTATATCGATCCGCAGAATGGACGTGCGGACTTCTCTGATGCCTCTTTTGCTGCAATTCTTGAAACGGTGAAAAAGTACGGTTCGCATGTGGAACGTCCGGAGGTCGAATTGGTCGAAGATTATCTGGCCAAAGAACCCCGGACGCTTATTAACGAGGGCATGGTTGCGATGATCCCATACACGATCTCATTGCCGGAGGATTACAAGAATTGTCTTGCGCTTAGAAGCGGAAAGGGCGGCATATATGCTTTCGGGAATGAGGCGCAAGCCGGCATGGCGATCAACAGCCGGATGACGGTCGCTATCTCGGCGAATACTTCCTATGTTCAGGAAGCATGGGACTTTATCCGGACACTTTTCGGTGAGGAGAATCAGATGAACTTCGCGCAGAGCCTTGGGGGGATTCCTGTATCACGAAGCGCAGTGGATGCGCTGTGCGGAAAGGCCGGCATGACCGGGCAGGAGGCAAGTGCTTTTGCCAAAGAATTGGAAAGACCGCATGAGGTGCGCGTTCTTGACGATGCGGTCATGGACATCGTGAAGGAGGAAGCGAAAGGCTACTTCATGGGACAGAAAGACGTGAACACCGTGGTCAGCACGATCCAGAACCGCGTCGCGATGGTCCTGAAGGAGCGGGGCTGACGGTTGGTTATCGTGCAACCTCATATGTGGCTGTGCGGTCCCCCTTGCACCGAAGGGTTTCACCTTGATTTCGGTTTGTTTTCTCAATTCCGCGTTCTAAGCCGAATTTTCAGGCTTTGTTTTCGGTTTGTATTCGCAAATGTGTTTCCCGCGCCGAAGTAACTTGATTTTATTTCGGTTTATTTTTTCACTTTTTCATTCTAAGCCGAAAATATATGCTTAAACTTCGGTTCAAAAGTGAGAATATGCGTTTTGCGCCGAAATGGCTCAATTCGACTTCGGTTTACAATCCTATTTTGTAGCTCTGCGCCGAAGTGGCAAGCCTATATGACTCTCCCATAAAGCGGGCACGCAAAGCCAACTGGATTATTGTGCTTTTCCCGAAAAACAAGAAACCCCGTAACCGTTGTGGTTACGGGGTTTTCGCTATGGAGCCGATTGCGAGACTCGAACTCGCGACCTGCTGATTACAAATCAGCTGCTCTACCAACTGAGCTAAGTCGGCATATCGCCTGTGCTTTCTAGCGCAAGTGATATTGTAAGATGAAGGGGTGGGTTTGTCAACCCCTTTTTCAAAAACATCTTACAGCTGCCATAAAAGCCCGGCGAATGCAGAAAAAGTCGTGGAGATGGGGATTCTACCACTTGACGGGGGACGTGCCATGTAGTAACATAAGCAAGCACGTGAAGTCCGGTTTGGCATACGTGGTGAAAGAAATTACGCGCCAGACCTTTGATTGAGAGGTGAAAGAAATGAAAGAAGGCATCCATCCGAAGACACAGGTTGTCACCGTAAAGTGCGCATGCGGCGAGACTTTCGAGACAACTTCCACAAAGAGCAGCCTGCGTGTTGACATCTGCTCCAAGTGCCACCCGTTCTACACAGGTAAGCAGAAGCTCGTAGATACAGGCGGACGTATTGATAAGTTTAAGAAGAGAATGAGCCAGGGTCAGAACTGAGAGATTCGGTCTTAAACGCATTAAAGATGAAAGAAAAAACCTGCTTGCAAGATTTTGCGGGCAGGTTCTTTTTTATGTTCAATTCTCGGGTTTTCTGTTAGAATGAGAAAGAACGCACCTGGGGCGTTCCTAGAAAGGAATCCGAACGATGAGTGAAGAAAATAAGGAAATACTGGAGCAGGAAGAGCAAAGTGTAAATGCACAGCCTGTTCAGACCGGAAGGAAAAATGAGAAGAAGACGACCATCGGCGGTCAGGCTCTGATCGAGGGCGTCATGATGTGCGGCCCGAGACGGACGGCCATTGCGGTCCGTAAGCTGGACGGCTCCATCTACGTGGAGGAGATCGCCAAGAGTGCCAGTGAGACTTTCTTCGAGAAAGTACCTTTTGTCCGTGGATGTATCCGCTTTTTCCGTCAGCTGGTGACGGGTACGGCGGCGCTGATGAAGTCTGCGGAGATCTCGGAGCAGGGCGCGCCTTCCGATGAAGATAGTGATGAGAAGAAATCCGTTATCGCCACCAAGGCCGACGAGGCGAAGCTGGTGGGCGACGAGACGGTAGATGCGGCGGAGGCCGTGGTTTCTGAAGCCGTTGACGGGACGGACGCGGCGAAAGTTGTGAACGAATCGGTCGAGAAAGTGGAGAAGATCGCTTCTTCCGATGCCGGCAAGTCCGGAAAGAAGAGCGACAGCAAGCTGGATTCCTGGGCCAACAAGCATAGCGACGGTGTCATGATCTTCGCTGCGGTGCTGGGACTTGCTTTCAGTATCGTGCTGTTCATCCTGCTGCCGAGACTCGTCGTCGACGGCGTGCTGAGTCTTTTTGCCGCAGAAAGATCCGACTCGGTCGGACTGAATGTTGCTCTTAATTTCGTGGAAGGTTTCCTGCGTATCGTTATTTTCCTGACGTACCTGGCGATCACTTCCCGCATGAAGGATATTGCCCGGGTGTGGATGTACCACGGTTCCGAGCATAAGACCATCGCCTGCTACGAGGCCGGCGAGCCGCTGACGGTGGAGAATGTCCGTAAGTTCAGCCGTTTCCATCCCCGCTGCGGTACGGCTTTCCTGTTTATCGTCGTACTTATCTCTATCCTGGTATTCTGCGTCGCCAGTGTTTTTATCGGCGTGAATATCTGGTGGGTCAACCTTCTGATCCGTCTGGCACTGGTTCCGCTGATCGGCGGTATCTCCTATGAGATCCTGCGTTTCACCGGCCGTCACGATAAGAATGCCGTGTGCAAGGTGTTCATCGCGCCGGGTCTGTGGCTGCAGCGTTTCACCACCAAGGAGCCGACGGACAGCATGATCGAGGTCGCCATCGCATCGATGCAGGCGGTGATCCCGGAGAACAGCAACGAGGATATCTGGTGACATTACAAGATTATCTGAAAACGAAGACCGCCCAGCTGCTGGACGCCTCGGTGGACGAACCGGAGAACGAGGCCCGGCTGCTTGTGGAGACGATTTCCGGAAGGAATCGCGCGGAGCTTCGTTTTTCTTTATCCCGAGAAATGAATGAGGCATTTTCGGAAGCGGAGCAGGAGGCGCTGGAGAAGGCATTTCAGCGGCGCTGTGCCCATGAGCCTCTCGCATACATCGCGGGTCATGCGCCTTTCTATGATCTGGAATTTGAAGTGGGACCGGGAGTCCTGATCCCGCGTTTCGATACGGAGATCCTGGTGGAGGCCGCCATGGCGGCCCTGGGAATGGCGGAGCCGTTCTCCACGGTGCCGAAGGAGATTCCTCAGGTGAAGAGCGCGGAGCCGGTGGCGGGCGAGGGCTACGCGCCAGGCGGCCGGAAGGCCGACGACGCGCCGGTGAAAGCCAATGCGGCCGACAACGTGCCGGTGATCTACGATCTTTGCACCGGGTCCGGATGTATCGGGATCACGGTGGCGCATCTTCTCGCGAAGCGGGGAGTGCGCTGTGAACTGTACATGACGGAGATCTCGGAAGAGGCGGCGGAATACGCACGAAAGAACGCTCAGCGAATACTGGGTGCGAGCGGGACGTGGCCGGAGACCGGAGATACGGCCACGGTGCGCGAGGAGATCTCGGTTGCGTGGCGTGTGGATGTGGCGGATCTGTGGCCGAAGGCCGCGCCGGCGCCGGCGGACCTGATCTTGTCGAACCCGCCTTATATTGCGCAGGAAGAGATGGCGGAGCTGGAGCCGGAAGTGCGGGAGCATGAGCCGGCGGGGGCACTGACCGACGGAACGGACGGGCTTACGCTTTACCGGCGCATGCTGGAAGGAATCAGGGATCACCTGAAGATCGGCGGCGTCCTGGCAGTAGAACACGGATACGAACAGAAAGAACCCGTGAAGCTGATTTTCGAAACAGAATTAAAAGACGTGATATGCGTTCGCGACCTGGGGGGCAACGACCGAGTGACCCTGGGACGACGCGGACAATAAGACTTAAGGAGGCAGACCATGGGCGGACAGTTTTTCCTATATCCCTACGAAGAGGGACAGATCGTGACCATGAAGAAGAACCATCCCTGCGGCGGGAAGACCTGGAAACTTCTTCGCGTGGGCGCGGAGGTCCTGATGGCCTGCGAGACCTGCGGACACAAGATGAGTCTGAAGCGTGCCGCACTGGAGAAGGCCACTGTGAAGGTGGAGAGCCCGGAAGGCAGCGCGGAATAACATGGCCGGCCTATTTGGGGCCGGATCAGAAGGCAGCGCAGGTCACGCCTGCTCGTAGCGGACTTCGAATCTTCGGCCGTCGACGTCTTCGAAAATATACGCACGCAGACTGAAATCTGTTTTAGAGAGTTCCTGGACGATGGTGACGCCTTCGGCCATCATCTCGGCCTGAAGGATCTCGGGCTCGTCGGTGCGGAGGTAGCCGTCCAGACCCTCGCCGTATAGTTCACGGACAGGAAGGACCTTTCTGCCTGGCAGTTCCACGAAAGTCAGACGAATCTTGTCACGGCATGCGATGGCGATATTTCGTCCTTCCACATCCTGATCGTGGAAGATCTTGCAGCGAAGGATATCCTCGTACCAGGTGGTGGTGGCCAGCAGGTTGCCGGTATAGTACACGGGCATCACGGACTTGATCAGCTCCAGGCCCTGGGTATCCGCATTCTTCAGAGAGAAACCGATGGCCGGGCTGCCGAAACCGTCGCCCAGTTCGGACATGGTGGAGAACAGCTTGCAGCGCTCCAGCAACTGCTCGGCGCTCTCGTTCTTACCGATCTCCGATGTACTGAAAAGAAGATTGGAGAATTCTTCCAGGGCCGCCACGCGGGTGAAGAGCTCCAGCAGAGCTTCCTCTTCCTCGGGGAAAGTCATCAGCACGCGGTAACCGTTCAGGAATTCATTTAACTCGTCTGTATGCGGCTTGTCGCCGAAATGTCTGGCGATGGCACGGGTAAAGCAGGCCAGATCCTGTGCGAAAAAGAAGGGGTGCACGTGTTCGAAATGGGTGAAGTAGATCTTCTGCTCCGTTTCGTCGTAGCGGATATCCGACAGCGTCGGAAGACCCAGGATATAACCCAGCGATTCCAGCGGGGCCGGTGCGGCTGTGAGAACGTGGTGCAGGAATTCTCTTTCTCCCTCGGCACGGCTGTCACCGCCGCCTTTCTCGATATTTCTGGAGATCTGTGCAAATGCTGTCTCAATGGCATCCGAAGCGCTCTTATCGGTGGGGATCAGATCCTCCTCGACGGAGACCTTATGCAGCTGTCCCAGCGCTTCGCCCAGCTTGGCAAGAGGCATCTTCTCACATTCCGTGATCTGCGGGAAAGGACAGTTCTTGATCAGGACATAAAGATGGTTGCCGTCACGAAGATAAAGTTTCCCTTCCGAAGTGGAGATATATTCCTCCACACCGATGCCGTTTTCTTTCCATTTCGTTACAATTTTGACCTGGTCCTTCAGAATATTCTGGTTTCGGGGAGTGGCCAGCGTATATCGAAGCTGATAGGAGACGTCTCCCTGCTTCATGCGAATGTGCAGAAAACCCTGGTCATAATGGGATGTGCCTGAAATCTCGGCATCCTTCGGGTTAATGCCCCATTTGGAAAGAAGTGACAAAGCCTCTTCGGGATTATTTAAAATATTGGCGCGTGTCTGCATAAAGGCCCCTCCTGTTCTGAGCTGGACTGGTTACAGTATAGCATGAAAGTGGCGAAAAACACCGTTTTATGCAATAATTTCGTAACCATTAAATTTCTTATATTTGCTACAATACATTGACGGTTATATATCTGTCATTGGGGTAAGAAAGATATAAAGGGAGAACGCTTATGAACCTGATTTGCCGACAGTCCTGCCGGCTGCTATATCGCGACAAAAGCCGCGCTACAAGGAGAGGGAATCTCGTCCGGTTGTTCGGGGCCGCTCTGGCTACGATCATGCTGGGATCCGGGATGGCTACCGCACTGGCCGGTTCGAAGGTATTGCGGGCCGAGACCGAAGACGACCAGGTCTTTACCGTAGATGAAGATTATTCCTATAACGCGACGATCTATATCGAGAAAGCGGGCGAATATGTGAATGTCCGCAATGTCGCCGGCACCAAGAACAGCTATGTCATCGCCCAGCTTTTTCGTGGGACACGTGTGCATATCAGCAAGTATGAGACACTGAAAGACGATCCCAGCGGATACGATGAGTGGGCGGAGATCTATTTCAACTATAACGGAGAGAAGGTCCAGGGCCACATCGTGGCCAAAAACCTTGTAGAGGATATTACTTCTTCCGCGGCTTTCGAAAAGAAGATCAAGGATTTCCCGGAGAGCTATAAGCCCTATCTGCGGCAGCTGCATGCGAAGCATCCGAAGTGGGAATTCCAGATCCTGACGCCTTCGGCGGACTGGGAAACGGTCATGGAAAGAGAGACGGAACTGGGCAACAGTGCCGTCGGTCCGTGGGTGCCGGATACCTGGAAGTCTCATGAGCCCGGTGCCTACGATCCGAGGACCGGTGAGTACCATGTCATCGACAGCGGCGGATGGGTCAATGCGGCAAGAGAAGTAGTGGAATACTATGTCGATCCGCGTAACATGCTTTTCGAATCGCAGATCTTCCAGTTCCTGGATCTGGGATATAACCCGGATATCCAGACCAAGGAAGCGGTGCAGAGCATCATTAAGAATACCTTCATGGCCAGAACCGATGTTGACCACGACGAAGAGCTGGTCAAGCACGAAGATGCCCTGATGGATGCGGCACAGGTGTCGGGGATCAGCCCGGTATATCTGGCTTCCAAGATCCTGCAGGAAGTAGGTGTGGACGGAAGTGATTCTGTTTTCGGCACAGGACATAACGGACAATTTGTCGGCTACTATAACTACTATAATATCGGCGCCTATGCGGCGGACGGTTACGATGCCGTGGGTCGTGGACTGTGGTTCGCAAGTCAGGATGACGGCGAGAACGAGCTGTACATGCGTCCCTGGGCCAGCCGGTATAACGCGATCCTGGGCGGTGCCATGTGGCAGGCGAGAAACTACTACATGATCGGCCAGAACAGCCTTTATCTCATGAAGTTCAACGTGGCGCCGGAGGATGCGTCCAAGGTGGGTTACCATCAGTACATGACCAATGTCCAGGCGCTGGAAAACGAATCGTATCGTATGTATAAGGCATATGCGAATCTGAACAAGCTGGGTCAGAAACTGGTGTTCAAGATCCCGGTGTTCGAAGGTATGCCGGAAGAGGTCTGTGCACTTCCTGCCACCATCGGTCCGAACGAATATATCCGTCAGCTTTATAAGGATATGACCGGAAAGGATGTACCGAGCCAGAGTCTGCACGCATGGTCCCAGAAGATCATGAACGATCCGCTTGCGGCGTACCAGTACGCGTACGAAGTCGCATACCTGCCGCAAGTTCTTTTCGAGCAGTTGAATGACGAAGACTTTATCACAAGAGTCTATAACGCCATCATGGATACCAAGATCACCAAGAAGCGTCTGAGTGCTTACCTCACGGAGTTCGAGGAGGGGCTGACGCGGTCGGATTTCGTGGCGCGTCTGATCAATACCAAGGGATTCCGGTTGAGGCTGTTCAAGTATGGTATCAAGGAGCAGACTTTCCGTCGGACAGCGGCCCAGAAGGCTTACGACAACGATGCCAAGTTTATCCTGAGGCTGTATGCCAAGGCTTATAAGCGTGACGCGGAGTATGAGGGCTTCGAGTACTGGGTACTGAAGTTCAGGAACGATTCGTCTACGACCTATTCGGAGCTGGTGGAATTCTTCGCGCTGTCCAAGGAGGCGACGGATGTTGCCAAGAACTATGGTGCCTACGTCAAGATGCTTTACCGGGCGATCTATGACCGTGAGGCGGACGGGGACGGATATAACTACTGGAAGACCTTGATGGATTTCGGTGTGTCTCGTGAAGAGGTGCTGGAAGGATTCCTGGGTTCTCAGGAGTTCGAGGACCTCTGTAAGAGCTACGGCGGCAAGAAGGGTAAGTATAAGTCTCCGAAGCATGCGGGACTGGATATGTCCATGGATGTGCAGGGTGTCTCGCGTTTCGTCATGCGTATGTATGACGTGGTGCTGGGCCGTGATTATGAGTACGACGGTTATTCTTACTGGGGCAGAAATATCTGCCGTCATAAGTTTGGCGGTTCGGATATGGCGACGTTCTTCATCTTCAGTGATGAGTATCTGGCAAAAGATACGACGAACGAGCAGTATGTCAGAATGCTGTATCAGGCGATCATGGGCCGTGATCCGGAGCTGGATGGTCTGACCTTCTGGGTAACGCAGCTGGCGAACGGCGAGCAGACGCGCAAAACTTTGCTGAATCAGTTTATCGATTCGCAGGAGTATTCTGACATCTGTGAGCAGTATGGTATGGAGAAGTGATGCATCGCATGGATCTGCAAGGATTAGTCACGGAAAAGTTTCTTCGATATGTTTCAGTTAACACGCGTTCAGATGAATCTTCGGGGACGCACCCGAGCAGTGTGTGTCAGTTCGACCTGGCGCGGATCCTGGTGAGGGAACTGCAGGATCTAGGCGCAGACGAGGTCTTCTTCGACGAAGAACACTGTTACATCTATAGTAAAATCAAGGCTTCCGGGGTTTCGGACGCGACCGGGGATTCCGGGGGCGCGGAGGCATCCGGATCGGCCGGGGCATCCGGAGCGGCACTTCCGAAGATCGGTTTTATCGCGCATATGGATACGTCGCCGGAGGCAAGCGGGGAGAATATCCGCCCTCAGGTGATCGCCGATTACGATGGCGGGGAGATCCGCCTCTCGGAGGATCGTGTGCTGCGGCCTTCTGAGTTTCCTGAACTTTCAGCCTATGTGGGCCAGACCATAATTACTTCCGATGGCACGACGCTTCTGGGTTCTGACGATAAGTCGGGGATCGCGGAGATCATGACCATGGTGGAGTATTTCCTTTCCCATACGGAGATTCCTCACGGGGAGATCTGCATTGCTTTTACGCCGGACGAAGAGATCGGTGAGGGCACGGAGTTCTTCGATATCGAGCGATTCGGCGCCGACTTCGCCTATACCGTGGACGGCGGTGAGCTGGGTGAATTATCCTATGAGAATTTCAATGCGGCTTCTGCGAACATCAAGGTCATCGGCAGAAATGTGCATCCGGGAGAGGCTTTCGGGAAGATGATCAACGCCTCGCGGCTGGCGATGGAGATCGACAGTTTACTTTCTGCAGACGAGCGTCCGGAGAAGACGCGGGATCGTCAGGGGTTCTACCATCTTACGGATATGCAGGGCGATGCGAATGAGGCGTCCATCAAATACATCATCAGAGATCACGATCTAGAGCTTTTCACGAAGAAAAAGGAAACCGTCGCGGAGGTGTGCCGGGAGGTGCAGGCGCGGTATCCCGGTGCGCGGGTCGAGGCGGAGATCAAGGACAGCTACTACAATATGCTGGAGAAGATCAAGCCGCGTTTCGAGATCGTGGAGCGGGCGGCGTCGGCCATGCGTCGTTGTGGCGTGGAGCCGAAGTTCGAGCCGATCCGGGGCGGTACCGATGGCGCGATGCTTTCCTATAAAGGGCTGCTGTGTCCGAATCTGTGTGCCGGCGGGCACAATTTCCACGGCGTGTATGAATACGTCAGTTGTGAATCCATGGCCAGGATCACGGAGATCCTCATCGAGATCGCACGAGGCGAGTGAGCTGCGCCGAGGGCGTGAGGGAGGACGTGCTTCAAGAGTGTGTCTTGATAATAGAAACGAAAACGCCCGCAGAAATGTGCGGGCGTTTGTGTACTTGATTGGTTGCGCGTCGGTTACGAATTCTTCTCCGCTTTCATCTGATTGCAGAAATCTGCGGCGCCATCACAGATCTTCTTCTGGTAATCCGGATCGGACAGGAGCCGGTCGTCTTCAGCGTTGGACATGAAGCCCATCTCCAGCAGGAAGGACGGCACGGAAGTGGCCCAGTTCAGACCGCTGTAGACAGTGGAAGCGTTGCAGCCACGGTAGTTGGAACCGGTGGCGGCGCTCATGGCACGTCCCAGCATATTTCCCCAGCCGACCTGCTTGTCGGCAAGTTCACCACGACTGCATACAAAAACGCCGATGCCTCGTGCGGAGGAACTGTCGGAGGCGTCGCAGTGGAGGCGCAGGAAAACGTCAGCGTGGTTGTTGACGGCGATCATGGCGCGCTCGATGTTGGAGATGTTTACGTCGTGGGAGGTGCGGGTCATGATGACCGTGGCGCCCATGGATTCCAGCAGGTCGCGCATCTGCAGACCGATCTCCAGAACCACTTCGTATTCCATACGGCCGGTGGCCACGCCCTTCGTGCCGGCGGAAACCTTCGGCTTCATCTCGTCTGACCAAGGGGCCACAGGCTCCAGTTCGTTGTTGGCATGTCTCTGGTGGCCCGGATCGATAACGATGACCATGCCCGTCAGGTCATACTTGGCACCCGGGGCAGGAGTAGTGGTGGGCGTCGGTACAGGAGTCGGCTCGGGTGTCGGTTCCGGTGTGGGCTCCGGCATATCCGGGTCGTTCTTCGGATCCAGGCTTCCGCGGTCGATACCATAGGTCTGGCAAAGACCTGTGAATTCAGGGGATTCGACGAACTCGCACAAAATTCTGTAGCGGGTGTGTTCGCGGATGAAATCCAGCCAGAATTCTTTGCCGCCTTCTTCCGGTTCGCGGTCCATCACGGTGGTGTACAGGCGGTCGAGGTATTCTTCGTCTGAGAATTTATAATGCAGGAATTCCGGACTGAAGAAGAAGTAATTTGCAGTGTCGGCTGCAGTATATTCAAGGTTGGTCAGGCCAAGTGCCCAGTAAAGTGCGCCTGCTTCATCCGCATCTCTTCCGAGACACTTGGTGTACATTCTTTCTGCAAAAGCTCTGGCATTCGAGGATGGTGTGGTGGCTTTGTGATTGGGGGATCCGGATTTGATGCTGAAACTTGCGCAGATGTTGCACCATTCAGTGGAGTCGATAAATCCGAGGATCGTGTCTTTCAAGCCTTTCTCATTCAGGAACTTGACCCAGAACGCGTAGCCTTCTTCGTCGCCTTCACGGTCGAAGAATGTGGCGTAGAGAACTTTGACGTATTCTTCGTCAGACAGGCCGCGGTCTTTGAACTCCGGCGGGTCGATGAGCATGGACACGGCGCAGTCCGCGCCGGTCGCGCCTTCTTCCTTGACACGCTTCACCCAGAATGCTTTGCCTTCCGGATCGGATTCGCGGTTCAGCGCGATGTTATAAAGTCTTTCTACGAAACCTTCAAAGCCGGTTTCCTTTTCGCCTTCGTCCGGAGTCGGGGTAGGGGTAGGGGTGAGGGAAGGCTCGCCTGTGGGTTCGCCGGTGGGTTCGCCGGTGGGTTCGCCGGTAGGCTCGCCCGGAGTGGGGGTGACTGTTGGTGTGGCGGTGGGTTCGCCGGGCTCAGGGGTGGCAGTCGGTTCGCCCTCGGCCAGAGTCGGCGTGGGATCTCCCGGGGCAGGTGCGATTGGTGCTTCCGGTGTCGGGGTAGCGCTAGGCTCGCCCTCGGCCGGTGTAGGTGTGGCGGTGGGTTCGCCCGGAACAGGCGTTGCTGTCGGCTCGCCCGGCTCCTCCGCCTCTCTCGTGAAGTGGGATTCGCTTGTGACATATGAATCCGCACGGAGCAGAGTTTTTGCCGCAGAAGTGCGAGGCATCAGGCCAAATACACCGAACATCGTCGCGGCGGCCAGCAGACCGGCGACGCCCTTTATTTTTCTAGAAAAACGATTCATTTTCTGATTTCCATCCTCATGATATTATGGGAATCATTGTATGCCTTTTTCGGAACGGTGGCAACGACGGCACTTCGGTTTAGAAGTCCATTCTTGCATTTTGCGCCGAAGTTCGAAACGCCCACTTCGGCGTGGATCTGAATCTTGGCGATATAAGCCGAAGTTTTCGTGGTGTATTTCGGTTTGAAAACGCAATTCGGGAAAACACGCCGAAAATTTCACCGATTTTTTTCGGCGCAAATCCGCTTTTTGGCGATTTAAACCGAAATCAATAGGTTTTACTTCGGTTTTATTCTTCGATATTAAGTATTGCGCCGAAACCCGAATGAACACAAAAAAGAAGAACTGCCCCGACATCAGTCGGAGCAGTTCGATCTAATCTGATTTTCTGCTGTGCAGCATGCCAAGAAGCATACTGTGAAACAATGCTATGAAAGAAGGATTACTTCTTCATGCACTCCTCAACAGCAACAGCTACTGCTACGGAAGCACCAACCATCGGGTTGTTGCCCATGCCGAGGAAGCCCATCATCTCAACGTGTGCCGGAACGGAGGAAGAACCTGCGAACTGAGCATCGGAGTGCATACGGCCCATTGTATCGGTCATACCGTAGGAAGCCGGACCTGCAGCCATGTTATCCGGGTGCAGTGTACGACCTGTACCACCGCCGGAAGCAACAGAGAAGTACTTCTTGCCTGCAGCAATTCTTTCCTTCTTATATGTACCTGCAACAGGATGCTGGAAACGTGTCGGGTTTGTGGAGTTACCTGTGATGGAAACGTCTACGTTCTCGCTCCAGAGGATAGCAACGCCCTCACGAACGTCGTCAGCACCATAGCAGCGAACCTTTGCACGCGGACCATCGGAATAAGGGGTTTCTTTAACAACTTTCAGCTCGCCTGTGTAGTAGTCGAACTTTGTCTGTACATAGGTAAATCCATTGATACGGGAAATGATGAATGCAGCATCCTTACCCAGACCATTGAGGATAACACGAAGAGGCTTAACACGAACTTTGTTAGCCATCTCAGCGATCTTGATTGCGCCCTCAGCAGCTGCGAAAGACTCGTGACCAGCCAGGAAAGCGAAGCACTCTGTCTCTTCACGCAGGAGCATAGCAGCCAGGTTACCATGGCCAAGACCAACCTTACGGTCGTCAGCAACTGTACCCGGGATGCAGAAAGCCTGCAGGCCGATACCGATAGCCTCAGCAGCGTCAGCTGCCTTTGTGCAGCCCTTCTTGATAGCGATAGCAGCACCTACAACGTAAGCCCACTTAGCGTTCTCAAAGCAGATCTTCTGTGTATCTTCACAGATCTGATACGGGTCGATGCCCTTTTCTTCGCAGATCTTCTTAGCTTCTTCGATGGAAGAGATTCCGTTATCGTTAAGAGCCTTGTTGATCTGATCTATTCTTCTGTCATAGCTTTCAAACAATGCCATAATCTTTAATCTCCTTCCTCTTACTCTTTACGCGGATCGATGTAACGAGCCGCATCTGCGAAACGACCATATGTGCCGAGGTTATCCTTGTATGCTTCGTTAGCGTCCTTACCGCTCTTGATCTGGTCGAGCATCGGACCGATCTTCAGGAACTGGTAACCGATGATCTGATCATCCTTATCCAGAGCCAGCTTAACGATGTAACCTTCTGTGAGCTCGAGGTAACGAGGACCCTTCTCCAGAGTAGAGAAGATCGTACCGGTCTGAGAACGCAGACCCTTACCAAGATCTTCCAGACCAGCACCGATGGAGAGACCACCCTCAGAGAATGCGGACTGGGAACGTCCGTAAACGATCTGCAGGAAAAGCTCTCTCATAGCTGTATTGATAGCGTCGCAAACCAGGTCAGTATTCAGAGCCTCGAGGATTGTCTTGCCCGGGAGGATCTCACCGGCCATAGCAGCGGAGTGAGTCATACCTGTGCATCCGATTGTCTCAACGAGAGCTTCCTGGATGACACCTTCCTTAATATTCAGGGACAGCTTACAAGTACCCTGCTGCGGAGCGCACCAGCCGATACCGTGTGTGTAACCAGAGATGTCCTTGATTTCTTTGGCCTGAATCCACTTTCCCTCTTCAGGAATCGGAGCCGGACCATGGTTGCAACCTTTTGCAACGCAAGTCATTTGTTCAACTTCATGTGTCTTGATCATGTTGAAAAAACCCCTTTCGAAATATTGCGTGTAGGAATTGTGCACGCCGTTTCGGAATCGGCACAAAGCAACACTCCAAATATTATAGCAAATATCTATCAAATAACAACCGAAAATGGTGATTCACGGAAGGATTTCCTCGAGGATTTCCCCTGCAGTCAGGCGGGTATTGACCGAATACAGAGAATAGTCCATAATAATTACTTATAAATAGGTCTTTCGCATTCGGAAGGTCTTTTTGTGGAACATATGGGCAGGAGGGTGCAGAAATGTTCAATCTGGGTATTGTAGGCTGCGCGGAGATCGCGTTCCGTCGCTTCATGCCTGCGGCACTTCAAGTGGAGGGATTGACAGTCAAGGCAGTAGCCGAAGAATACGATCCGTCTAAGTTGGAGCTTTTTACCAATGAATATCATCTGGAGACAGAAAACAGTTTCGAGAAACTGATCGCAAGGGAAGACATTTCCGCATTATATATTCCTCAGCCGCCGGCCCTGCACTATAAGTGGGCGAAGAAGGCCCTCGAAGCCGGCAAGCATGTCCTGGTGGAGAAGCCGTCCACGACTTCCTACGCAGATACCAAGGATCTGGTAGAAACCGCCAGAAGCAAGAATCTCGCATTACATGAGAACTATATGTTCGCCTATCACTCCCAGATCGCCGCGATCCGCAAGATGATCGACGACGGAGAAGTAGGCGATGTACGTCTGATCTCGGCGCAGTTCGGATTCCCGATGCGCGCCCAGAACGATTTCCGCTATAACCGTGCTCTCGGCGGCGGCGCGCTTCTGGATGCAGGCGGATATACCCTGAAGCTGGCAACTGTCCTTCTGGGCAAGACCATCAAGGTCGATTCCGCACATCTGAACGGATTAGACGGATTCGAAGTAGATATGTACGGCAGTGCCTCCGTATCCAATGACGACGGTGTCGTCTGTCATCTGGGATTCGGTATGGACTGCGGATACCGTTGTTCCCTGGAGATCTGGGGCAGCAAGGGAAGAATTTATACCAACCGCATCTTCACCGCTCCGGAGACCTTGGAGCCGACAGTCTTCATCGAGACCGGCGAAGGTACCAGAGAAGTGAAGCTTGACAAGGATATGCACTTTAAGCATTCTATCGAGAATTTCGTCCGTGAATGCACAGACGAGCAGGCCAGAAATGAAATGTACGACGCCATCCTCCTTCAGTCGAAACTGGTGGAAGATGTCAAGAACCTAGCAGGGAAATAAGAGAGGTTGCCATGAGTCTTGCGTATGAACTGGTCAAGTCGTGGAGTGCCAGGGAAGGAAATGTAACATCGACGAAGACGATCCTGGACTGGGTCGAGCATCGTAATACGACGCTGACTGTTGATGTGCAGAAGATCCCTTTCCCGAAGAACGGTTTCTGGTTCCTCGATGACAAGGATGGTTTCATCCGCAATAAGAGAAATACTTTCTTCCAGATCGCCGGTTTCCGTCAGACAGACGGGGAGAAGCTGGTCTGCGAGCAGCCTGTGATCCTTCAGAAAGAGATTGGATATCTCGGCATCATCTGCAAGGTCATCGACGGCACACTGAATTTCCTGATGCAGGCGAAGGTCGAGCCGGGTAACGTCAACGTTATCCAGATCTCTCCTACCATTCAGGCCACCAAGAGTAATTTCACCCAGGCCCACGGCGGTCGGGCACCGGCGTATCTTGACTATTTCGCCCATGCTTCCGATTACAATATCGTAGTGGACCAGATCCAGTCCGAGCAGTCCTCCCGTTTCCTCAAGAAGAGAAACAGAAACATCATCATCGAGGTCGGCGATGCCGATATCGAGGTGCTGGACAGCCATAAGTGGATGACGCTTGGCCAGATCAAGGAACTCATGAAGATCGATAACCTGGTAAACATGGACACCCGTACGGTCCTGTCCTGCATCCCCT
This sequence comes from Clostridiales bacterium Firm_16, assembly GCA_001604185.1. Classification (GTDB taxonomy): domain Bacteria; phylum Bacillota; class Clostridia; order Saccharofermentanales; family Saccharofermentanaceae; genus Scatonaster. Next base: position 21,561 of record LVAV01000100.1, read on the forward strand.
ATTCCCTGATGAAGCTGGAAGAGGGCGAGTACGACAAGGTCCGCGAGCTGTTCCGTGACAAGGCTCTCTGCGAGTCCATCTTCTCCGAGGAAGAGAATGTCCTGCCGAAGATCTTCAATACCATCAACAACTTTAAGATGTATGCTAATCGTCGCTCCGAGCTGATCTCCCTGCGCGATCTTTCCAACTGGGAGATCACGGATAACGAGATCATCTGCAAGGATCCCTACGACTTCAAGGTCGTCTACTGCCAGATCGAGATCGAGGGCAGAGAAGTCCGCTGCTGGGACCAGCCGCTGGTGGAAGCCATCGGCATGGCCGTATTCGGACTCTTTACCTGTGTGGACAAGGGCTGCCGCTATTTCCTGGTCAAGGCCAAGTCCGAGGTGGGCTGCTTTGACGAGATCGAACTGGGACCTGTCGTACAGATGGAGCCCTCCAACCCGGGCAACAATCTCGACGAGATCGAGAAGCTTCTTATGGAGAAGCTGGAGAAGGGCGAAGGCGTCCTCAACGACGTGATCCTCTCCGAAGAAGGCGGCCGCTTCTATCACGAGCAGAACCGCAATGTCATCATCGAGATCGACAAGGATGAGGTCGGACCTCTGCCGAAGGGCTATTTCTGGGTCCGCTACTCGACACTCAACCGCATCGTCCAATTTAACAACTTCCTCAACATCCAGCTTCGCAATCTTACGTCTCTGCTGGATATTTGATCAGAAAGTCTTTCGTTTTCTGTTAAATGTGACAGGTTGATTTATTTCAAGTCCAGTAATAAAATGTTTGATATACAAAAATGATGAGGAGTGTGGGGAATGCTACTTTGCGTCTTTTCGGTAGCACTTCTTCCTTTGGGTGTGCATTTTTATGAGTGATAAGATTTTGGTAGTGAAGCCGTCGTTACCACCTTATGAAGAGTATATTAATGAAATAAAAGACATATGGGAAACAGGGATCATGACTCACACGGGTCCCAAACACGTTAAACTTCAAGAAGAACTGGAGAAATTCCTTAACGTAAAGCATGTAGAGCTCTTTGCCAACGGCCATCTGGCCATGGAGCTGGCTCTGAATATCTTCGACTTCCCGAAGGGTTCGGAAGTCATCACCACACCTTTTACATTCGGTTCCACGACCCAGGCGATCCTGAGAAACGGCCTGGTTCCGGTATTCTGCGACATCCGTGAAGACGACTTCACCATGGATGCAGAGAAGATCGAAGCACTCATCACCGACAAGACCGTCGCGATCCTGCCGGTTCACGTATACGGCAACATGTGCGACGTCAAGCGCATCGACGAGATCGCTAAGAAGCACAACCTGAAGGTCATCTACGACGGTGCCCACGCTTTCGACGAGAAGCTGGACGGCGTCGATTCCTCGAACTTCGGTGATTTCACCATGTTCTCCTTCCACGCCACCAAGGTATTCAATACCGTAGAGGGCGGCTGCCTGACTTTCAACAGCGACGAATATAAGCAGAAACTGATCGGACTGAGACAGTTCGGCCAGATCGTACATACCGACGCGGTTCCTTACATCGGCACCAACGCCAAGATGACCGAGGTCCACGCGGCTATGGGTCTTTGCAACCTCAGACACCTCGATGAGTACCTGGCCAGACGTAAGGCCGTCATCGACACCTATCGCGCAAGACTTTCCGGTGTTCCGGGCATCAAGTTGTCCGTTGTTCAGGAGAACGTCAGAAGCAACTATGCTTACTTCCCGATCGTTGTGGAAGAGAAGGACACATCCGTTACGCGTGAGGCCGTGGAAAAAGCTCTGATGGATATCGGTGTATTCACCAGACGGTATTTCTATCCACTTACCAGCGATTTCGAGTGCTGTGCAGACCTGCCGAAGGCAGATGTACCGTACGCCAAGTATGTATCCGAGCGTGTTCTGGCTCTGCCTTGCTACTCGGATCTCGACGTCAAGGACGTAGAACGGATCTGCGACAAGATCCTGGAAGTAGTGAAGAAGTAAACGATCCCCGACTTTTCTGCCGAGCCTAGGAGTATAAAATGAAGAAGTTTTCAATTGTTGTTCCAATATATAAGAATGAGGATAATCTTCCGATCACCATCCCTTACATCATGGATAACATGAAACTTTTTCCTGACTACGAGACGGAACTGATCCTGGTATGCGACGGATCTCCGGACCGCTCCTATGCAGTTATGGAAGAGTATAGAGAGAAATATCCCTCCCTTAAGATCGCCAAATTCGTCCGTAACAAGGGCCAGCGTGCTGCCATCAACTGCGGTTTCGCCATGGCAACCGGCGATGTAGTGGGTGTTATCTCCGCAGACCTGCAGGATCCTTTCGAGAAATTCGTAGATATGCTCAAGCTCTGGGAAGAGGGTCACAAGCTGGTCATCGGCTACCGTGAGAACCGTGATGACAAGGGACTGGGCGCTCTGTTCTCCGTTATCCTGCATAAATTCGTCAACAAACACGTCAATAAAGACTATCCGGCCGGCGGCTTCGATTTCTTCGTAGTGGACCGTTGCCTCCTGGAGCCGTTTATCCAGTCGGATACGGACAATAACTCCGTACAGCTCCTGCTTCTGGACCTGGCCGGCAAGGCCGCCAAGGTGCCCTGCACAAGAAAGAAGCGTGAAGTCGGATCTTCGGGCTGGTCTTTCTCCAAGCGTGTGGACCAGGTAATTAACATTGTTACCGTCTATTCCGACTACCCCTTTAGAAAGTTTATGACCTTCGGCATCCTGAGCTTCCTGCTCTCACTGGTGTTCCTGGTCATTTCCTTGATAAAGTATTCATCGAACTTCCAGCTGTCGATCTACATGTTGCTGTTCTTCATCCTGTTCTTCATGACATCTGTGGTACTGGCCTGTGCGTCCTTGATCGGGATCTATAACTTCAAGGCAATGCGTAATCAGCGACGGTCTCCGAGATACATCGTGGAAGAGAAGAAGACAGGAGACGATGACAACTGATGCCACGGCTTTGTGTAAATCGATTCAATAAGAGGAACATCTACCTTCGGTACACCATCGCATTTATCTGCTTCTGTGCCTTTGCGATGTTTCCTTTTTTCATTTACGGGAAATCTTTCCTGTGGTCCTCGGACGGTATGTCCCAGCACTATCCGACGCTGCTGTACTCCCGTTCCTGGTTAAGAGAAGTCCTGACCAATATTTTTTCCGGCAAGCGCCCCTTCTTTCCGAACTGGACCTTGAACCTGGGATACGGCCAGGATGTTATCGGAAACATCATCAACTTCCGTCCCTTTAACTTCTTATGGGGCTTCATGCCTTTCCTCAATACCGAACCCTATCTGGTATTCCGCTCGGTTCTGAGCCTTTATCTGTGCGGTATCGCTTTCATGCAGTTCATCAAGCACAAGACAACGGATCACACCTCGATCCTGCTGTCCACCATGATGTACTGCTTCTGCGGTTTTGCCCTGTTCTTCATGGCCCGCCACACATTCTTCCTGGAGATGATGTTCTATCTGCCGCTTCTGCTGGTAGGCGTGGAACGGATCTTCGAGAAGAAGTTCTCGCTGATGTTTATCCTCATGATCTTCTTCAGCAGCCTGAGTTATTTCTACTTCGTATTCATGGTCACCGTTCCGACAGTGATCTATGCATTCTTCTATTACTTCGAATATTTCGACCGCGCAGAACGCTCCGTCAAGCACTTCATTTGCATCGTCATGCGTTTTGCCTGGCAGTACCTGATCGGTGTGCTGGGCGCCGCTGTGGCTCTGGCACCGACGGTATTCCGCGTTCTGGCCAGCTCCCGTGGAAACGATGTGGCCAATTCCAGCGTTTTCTTCTGGGACTTCTCCGTATATGAGAACATCATCAAGGGCATGGTGGACTCCAACGAGTTCGGCATCTACGGTCACGTAGGCATGTCGGGTCTGGCAGTATTCCTCATCGCTTATACCATTACCGCTTCCCGCGGCGACAAGAGCAAGAGAAACGACCTGTGGCAGCTCCTGATCTACACCGTCACCATGTGTGTACCGCTGCTGACCCAGCTTTTCAACGGCCTGGGCGGCAAGACCATGAGATGGATCTTCGTATTCTCCTTCTGGGTCTGCGTCGTGGTGGCCAAGAACTTCACGAGCCTTTTCAAGATGAGCATCAAGGCGATCTACCGGGCCTTTATCTATACCGGCGTCTACGTGATGCTCTATATCCTGCTGGTGGAGCTCCGGGACGGCAGCATCGGCACCGGCATGATGTGGGTCCTTTTCTATCTGGTGGCAATCTTCGCTTTCAGCTACCGCTCCCTGGTCCTCAAGAAAGAACCCGAGCGCATGCAGAAGAGCCGCAAGAGATTCTCGATCTTCCTGATGTGCACCCTGTGCCTGGAGATCGGCATGCAGTCCTACGAGATGTATTCACCGCTGAAGTCCGACTATATCTCCAGCTACATTGACGCGGGAAGAGTCGTATCCGGCGGTAGAGACAATCCGTCCCTGGCCATGGACATGGTGGAGGACGACAGCCTGTACCGTATCGACGTCAACGTAGCCGGAAACACCAACAAATACGTCCAGAACAACTACGGTATCCGTAATAACACCTACGGTATCGGCAGTTACTACAGCTTCTCGGAAAGCGCGATCTGCAACTACTCCCTGGAGCTCGGAAATTCCCAGCAGAACGTACCGTTCCTGATGCTGGGCTACGATCAGCGCACGATCCTCAACGAACTGGCCGGCGTGAAGTACTACACGACCTTCGAGTCCAGCCCGGTCCGCGTCCCTTACGGCTACTCCCTGGTGGACTCCCGCCAGAGAACCCTCTCCGATGGCAAGGAAGTGAAGGAGTCCGTATACAGAAATGACCTGGCCCTGCCGCTGATGTATGTCTATGACTCCATCATCCCGAGATCGACCTACGACAAGCTCCCGGTCAACTACAAGGAGATGGCCCTGATCCAGGGCGCTGTCACCGATGCCCTCCTGGAATTCCCGCAGCAGGACATCGTATCCTTCGACCAGACACTTTATACCAACGATCAGTTCCAGAACCTGCTGCGCGAAGCTGCAGCCAACAGTTCGGATATTGAGATCCGTGATAACGCCATCCTTGTCAAAAAGGCCAGCACATCTGTTTCTATTCCGCTGAGTTCGGAGGCTTCAGGTGAGCTTTACTTCCTTATGGAGAATGTGCGTTTCGAATCCGTCAATCCCGCCACCTACGACGGAAGCCAGAAGGGCGGCCTCCTGGCCACGATCCGCAAGTGGTTCTCGGAAGAGAGATGGGAACCGGAGTCCGCATCCACGATCTCCGTATCCTGCCCTAACACCGGCAGATCCGACAGCGTCTCTCTCTATGACAAGACCTACCAGTATGCTTTCGGTGCCAGAGACCTGGCCATGAACCTTTGTAACGGCAAAGTCCCGAAGAGCATAACTGTCCGTTTCTCCCGTCCGGGTATGTATTACTTCACCAATGCAGAAGTCGTGGTCCGGGATATGGAGCAGTACAAGAAGTACGTCGAAGAGAGAAAGAACACGCCGGTATACTACATCAACACCGATACCAATGTGATCCAGGGTCACATCGACTGTGACCAGAAGAAGATCGTCTGCATCGCCGTTCCGTATTCGAAGGGCTGGACCGCTACCGTGAACGGACAGAAGGCCCAGATCTATAAGGGCAACGGCATGTACATGCTGGTGGAAGTACCCGCAGGCTCTAACGATGTATGTCTGTATTTCCGCACCCCGGGATTTAAGATCGGACTTCTGATCTCCATGGCCACGATCCTGCTGTTCACCCTGGCTCTGATCACGGTGAAGATCGTCCGGAGAATCAAGAGAAAGAAAGCTCTCGCCTTAGCGGCAGCATCCGGTCTGGAGTTCGAAGATTACGACGAAGACGAGTACGACGATAACGACGACGGTCCGGAGGACGAGCCGGAAGACGACGATAACGGAAAAGGACCGGACAAGGATCCGGAAGGCGACGGTCCGAAGGACGCGCCGGAAGGTGAGAAACCGGAAGAAGACGATTCCGAAGATAAAGACGATGACCGCGCGAAGGCCGACAGACCGAAGAGAGGTCCGAAGGACACTGACGAGCCGAAGGACGAAGATCCGGAGGACGGCGGCGCGAAGAGCAGAAAGAAGTCCGGAAAGAAGGGCAAGAACAAACCCGGTACCAGCACCAAGCATCCGGGCATAAGACGAGTATAAAGTGCAGGCACTGCGCAAGCGGCGCCGCATGCAGCACAAGAAGTGCGCATAAGAAGGGGGAGGCAAGAAACAACATGATCCTGGCAATATACGGAACAGGCGGAATGGGTAAGGACGCGTATCAGATCGTGAAAGATTACCCGACGATCCCGTGGGAGAAGATCCTGTTCATCGACGATACCCGGGAAGAGGGAATGGAGCAGGACTGCGAGATGGTGGTCTTCGAGACATTTGCCCGCCGGTATTCTCCGGAAGAAGCAGTGATCCACGTAGGCATGGGTGAATCTATTAACCGACTGAAAGTCACCGAGAAGGTCAAGGCCCTAGGATATAAGGTCGTCAGCATCATCCACCCGCATGCCCGCATCGCAGAAGATGTCACCATCGGAGAAGGCTGCCAGATCAAGATGGGCGTCGTGGTGGGAAGCCACACCGTCATCGGAGACGGCTGCGTCCTGCAGTCTTATTCCTCCATCGGAAGTGACGTAAAGTTAGGAAACTATGTGCAGATCTCTGCCAAGTGTCATATCTCGGACAATGTCACCATGGAAGACAATTCCTTCGTCGGCATGCACGGCTGTGTCAGTGAAGGGGTGCACGTAGGCAAGTTCGCCATCGTATCCATGGGGGCAGCTCTTTTCCGGGATATACCGGAAGAAAGCGTATGCATGGGCAATCCCGGACGTGTCATGGGATCCAATACCACCCACAGAGTGTATAACTGATTTGAAGGAGAAGAATCATGATCATTATTGTTGCATTAGATAAAGCCTGGAGAGAATATTACGCACAGATCAAGGAGTGCTGCGAAGAAGAGATCCGCGTCATTGCTAAGAACAACGTCGCCGTGGAGAGCGAGATCGCTATTGCCGAGGAGAATGTCGATCTTTCGAACGCCAAGATCATCGTGGCTTCCACAGATTCAGCTCTCCGTTCCGAAGAGTTCGCTTCCTGGGACAGCAAGGGCGCGAAGTTCCTGACTTTCGTACATCCCGATACCTATATCGATAACAGCTCCAAGATCGGCGACGGCACCATGGTAGCCAGAGGCGCTATCGTAGGAGCCGAGACCGTCATCGGCAGAAACTGCCTGGTTTCCCGCTATGCGCAGATCTCCCACGACAACAACATCGCCGACGGCTGCACGCTGCAGGAGAAGGTCACTCTGGGCGGTAACTGCAAGGTCGGCACCAACACGGTCTTTAAGTCCAACAGCGTTCTCAAAGAGCACTGCACCATCGGTTCCGGCGTGACCTGCGAAGTCGGTGCCGTGATCCTTAACGACCTGGAAGACGGCGTATCCGTTTACGGAAATCCGGCCCGCGTCAAGAGACAGTAGTCCCGGTTCCGCACTCGTTGTTTGTAAAAATCGGCAAGTAGGCTATAATGTACCTACAATTGTTTCCTGGGGGTATAGATATGTTCTTCGATGAACTCGAACGTTTCGGCAATAAGACCGCTTTAGTAGAAGGCGGAAGAATCAAGACTTACGAAGATCTGCAGAAATCCATAGACACGATCAAGAATCTCTACGAAGGAAGAAATCTGGCGTTCCTGGTATGCAGCAATACCATGGAATCCGTACAGATCTATCTGTCCCTTCTGCAGTCCCGTATCCCGGTGGCCCTGATCAACGGACATCTGGACCAGGAACATTTCCAGGCACTGGTAGACACCTACCGTCCTTACTATGTCTGGGAGCCGGAATCTTTCAACGACTATCCGCAGGAAGAGACCTTCGGAAGATATAAGCTGACCCGCCTGGCCCAGAACAAGGATGCCGGCGAGCTCCACGAGGAACTGTGCGTGCTCCTGACCACTTCCGGCAGTACCGGAAGCCCGAAGTTGGTCCGCCAGTCCTATAAGAACATCCAGGCCAACACCAAGTCCATCGTGACTTATCTGAGCATCACATCGGAGGATGTGGCCATCACGACCCTCCCGATGCACTATACCTACGGCCTTTCCGTACTGCAGACCCATATCGCCAGCGGTGCGGCTATCGTACTTACCGAGGACAACATCATCCAGCCGGCATTCTGGAAACAGCTTTCCGAATACCATGTCACGACTTTTGCCGGCGTTCCTTATACCTACGAGATGCTGAAGAAACTGCGTTTCCTCAGAAAAGACATCGGATCTCTCCGTTATCTGACCCAGGCCGGCGGTAAGCTGGGCAAGGACCTGCACTACGAGATGGCTACCTCCTGCAAGGAGAAGGGCATCGACTTCATCGTTATGTACGGCCAGACCGAAGCCACCGCCAGAATGTCCTACGTACCGTCTGAGCACGCCGTGGATAAGGCCGGCAGTATCGGTATCGCTATCCCGGACGGCAAGCTCTGGGTAGTGGACGTAGAGGGCAACAAGATCGAGACCCCGAACACACCGGGTGAGCTTCTGTATCAGGGCGAGAATGTCACCATGGGTTACGGCACCTGCCGCGAAGACCTGGCGAAGGGTTACGAGCAGGGCGATATCCTCCATACCGGTGACGTGGCCCAGTTCGACGAAGACGGCTACTTCTATGTTGTCGGCAGACTGAAGCGCTTCCTCAAGCTCTACGGCAACCGCGTCAACCTCGACGAGGTAGAGGGCATCCTGAAGGCCTGCGACATCGAGTGCGTCATCACAGGTATCGACGACAACATGAAGATCTGCCTTCTCAACAGTGACGACCAGGAGAAAGTCCCGGGCATCCTTGCCGAGAAGACCACGATCCCGAAATTCGCATATAAGATGTATGTCATTGACGAGATCCCGAGAAACGAATCCGGTAAGATCCAGTACAATGTGCTCAACGACATGATCGAGAGCAAGTAGAACCCCGGCCTTTTTTCCTGAGACGATAACTACGACAGCAGAGAAGGAGGGTGCCGCATGAATGCGAAAAGACTGATAATGACGCTTGTTTTTGCAGCGATACTTATCGCATTCGTGGTGTGGATCACCAGCGCTTTTATCCGAGACGCGGGACGCAAGAACCGCCTGTGGAACGAGCAGGCGAAGCTGGTCACGGACGCGGCCGAATCTCTCAACAACAAGAAGATCGACATCATGGTGATGGGGGAGGACTTTAACGGTCCGAAGAACCTGTCTGTGCGCCATATCAACGACCTCCGCTTTATCACGCTGGAAGGCGACGAGACGGTGCCGGCCCATAAATACCATATCGTCATCATCAACGATCCCAACGGTACGGTCAACCTCACGGAGAACGATTACAAGACTCTTCTCAAGCGTGCCCGGGAGGATTCTTTCGTGGTGGTCTATCTGGGCTCGGCCGCCATTCCTCAGTTCCAGAAAAACGGTTTCTTCTTCGATTCCTATTCCGAGACGGCCCGAAGCGCCATCTTCTATAACGGCGGAAGATCCTATGAGATCGGTTTTGCCGACAACACATCGGTACTGCCGGAAGTCGTGCGGGAACAGATCGATCCGAACCGCTTCCCCGCCATGGTCATGGTCATGAAACTAGCGCAAGATACGAGGTATTTAGGTGAATAACGAGCAAGAAAGAATCAATCAGATACTGCACCGCTACGACGAGATCCTGGCATCCATGGCCGATCCCGCCATCGTGAGCGACGGCGCCCGTTACCTCAAGCTCACCAAGGAGTTGAGCGACTTGGAGCCGGTGGTGACGCGCATCCACGACAAGGAGCGTCTGGTCAAGGAACTCGCCGATGCCAAGGAACTCCACACGGCGGAGACCGATGAGGACATGCGCCAGATGGCCGCAGAGGAGGTCGATTCTCTGGCAAAAGAACTGGCCCAGGTGGAGGCGGATCTGGAGGATCTGCTGGCTGTTAAGGATCCGAAAGACGACCGCTCGGTCATTATGGAGATCCGGGCCGGAGCCGGCGGAGAAGAGGCGGCACTTTTTGTCGCAGACCTGTATAAGATGTATACCGCCTACGCGCTGAGCAAGGGCTGGAAGACCGAATATATCGACAGTAACGATACGGAGCTGGGAGGCTACCAGAAGCTGATCTTCTCCATCGAGGGCCGCGGTGCCTACAGCTGCTTTAAGTACGAAAGCGGCGTCCACCGTGTGCAGCGCGTTCCGGTAACGGAATCCGGCGGACGTGTCCATACTTCCACCGTTACGGTAGCGGTGCTGCCGGAGGTAGATGAAGTGGAAGTGAATATCAACCCCAACGATCTGAAGATCGATACTTTCCGTGCATCCGGTGCCGGCGGCCAGCATATCAACCGTACCGACTCCGCCATCCGCATCACCCACCTGCCCACGGGTCTGGTGGTGACCTGCCAGGACGAGCGAAGCCAGCACAAGAACCGGGCCAAGGCCATGGCGGTTCTGCAGAGCCGGCTTCTGGAGATGGAAGAGCAGAAGCAGAACGGTGCCATTGCCGCCGAGAGAAGATCCCAGGTGGGAAGCGGAGACCGTTCCGAGAAGATCCGCACCTATAACTACCACCAGGGCCGTGTGACGGACCACCGCATCGGCCTGACCCTCTACCGGCTGGAAGAAATCCTGGGAGGCGATCTGGAAGAGATCGTGAGACAGTTGACACTGGCGGACCGTGCGAATAAACTAGGGGCGCCAAGTGGTGTAGAAGATGAAGAATGAACCGAGGCGATTGGAAATGACAGGTGAAACTGTTTGGGACACAAAACTGGTAAACATCGACAATGAAGTAGATTTTGCCGCTGCCGCCCGTGCGCTGGCAGAGGGTGAAGTCGTGGGCATGCCCACGGAGACGGTGTATGGCTTGGGATGTGATGCAAGAAATCCGGAAGCCGTAGCCAAGATCTATAAGGCCAAGGGCCGTCCTTCCGACAATCCCCTGATCGTACATGTCGCAGACAAAGCATCGATCCCGGAACTGGTATCGGATATTACGCCCATCGCGCAGGTCCTGATGGACGCCTTCATGCCGGGACCGATTACGGTCATCATGAAGAAATCTTCTCTGATCCCGGACTGCGTCAGCGCGGGCCTGGACACGGTAGGCATCCGTTTCCCGATCCATCCGGTGGCCCAGAAACTGATCCGGACTGCAGGTGTGCCGGTAGCGGCTCCTTCGGCCAATCTTTCCGGAAGTCCGTCCCCGACGAAGGCGGAGCACGTCATGCAGGATATGCAGGGCAGAATCCCTTATGTGGTCGATGGCGGTGAATGCCAGGTGGGTCTGGAATCCACGGTAGTGGACGCGACAGGCAACTGGCCCCAGATCCTGCGACCCGGCGCGGTTACCATGGAGCAGATGGAAGAAGCGCTGCATAACGCCGGCATGGAGAAGCCGGAGGTCCTTAAGCAACACGAAGCACAACCCGGAGAAGCCCCGCGGGCCCCGGGCATGAAGTACCGTCACTACGCCCCGTCCTGCGAAGTGCATATCCTGGGCTGCGGCGATTTCGACCGGTACGAAGAATACTATAAAGAAGCAGTGGAACGAGAGATCCTGGACGGCAAGACCCCGGTGGGTCTGTTCCTTGGCGAGCCCATCGAACACGAGGTGCGAGTGCTTTTCGCCGATAAGCTGGATCAGATCCGGTTCTATAACTACGGTACCTTCGACAACGTCGAAGAAGCGTCCCACCATCTTTTCGACGGACTGCGGCTTCTGGACGAGGAGAAGGCGGCGGTGATCTTCGCTCCGGCGTTTCCGGAGGAGGGCCTGGGCGAGGCCTATATGAACCGTCTCAAAAAGGCCGCCTCGGAGAAGCATGAGAAGAAGGATGTGTACCCCAGTTTCCGAAAGATGCTGTTCGTCTGCACGGGCAACACCTGCCGAAGCCCGCTGGCGGAGGCCATTGCCAGACATATCTGGAAAGAAGAGCCCCACTACATGATGGATCACCCGCAGATCCCGGCGGAGGTGGAGTTCACATCGGCCGGTGCCGGTGCGAGCCGCGGACGTGAATATACCCGCTACTCGGTGGAGATCGCGGATTACGAATATGACGAGGACATCTCCCAGGAGACATCCACGCCGGTCAGTGACCGGATCATGCTGCAGCAGGACCTGGTGGTCTGCGTGACCGACGACCACTCGCGGTATCTGCGGTTCAAGTATCCGGAGATGAGTGACCGTATTTTCTCCTTCAAAGAACTGCTGGACGATTTCTTTATCCCGGAGATCGACGGAGAGGTCACGGATCCATATGGATATGACTATCAGGTGTACCAGGAGACCGCCAAACAGATCGAGAAGATTCTGCGGGCCGTGTTCCCGGAGATCCTGAAGAAGTGGAGAATGACCTGATACCCACGCCCCATGCGGCGGGCCCGAACGCCACGGAAAGCGGGCGGCTGCGCCGATAATCTGATCCTACGGAGGACGAGCGATGCTTTATATCATGCGCCACGGGCGCACAGACTGGAATGACCAACATAGACTGCAGGGATGTACCGATATCCCCCTGAATGACGAAGGCCGGCAGATGGCTCGTGATGCGGCGGAGGAGTATAAAGACCTCAATATCGATGTATGCTACTGCTCGCCACTGATCAGAGCCCGGGAGACCGCGGAGATCTTTCTTTCCAATCGGGATATCCCGCTGATCTTCGACGATCGTCTGAAGGAGATGGGATTCGGTGTCTACGAAGGATTCGCGAATTCTTTCGACCATCCGGACTGCCCGGTAAATGTTCTCTTCTGGCATCCTGAAGCCTACACGACTCCTGTCGAAGGAGGAGAAAGCCTGCAAGAGGTTTTCCGCAGGACAGGAGAATTCATCCGAGAAGTGGTGGAGCCGGACCTGGCCGCAGGGAAGGACGTCCTGATCGTGGCACACGGTGCCCTGAATTCCGCCATTACATGCCAGATCAAGAAACGGGATGTGTCTCAGTTCTGGGCCGAAGGAATCCCGAACTGTAAGATCTTGAAACTGCTTTGATGCCCGCTCCGACCGCAGTTACGCACTCCGCCACCATGATCGAAGCCCGGGGGTCACTATGCAACGAACACCACACCGAGCGGTCGTGACACTTTAGTCACGAAAGTCAAAAAACCTTGCATTTCTGCCTGCCCACCTGTAAGATTGAGGATGGGAAGAAGGTTTTAGATAATGGAGGTTTGGTTATGAAAAAATTCTATTTTCCTATTATCCTGAGTGCAGCCGTCGCCGTTCCTATGGCGTGTGGAGTGTTTTCCGCAGGTCTTCGGGCCGAGAAAGAAGAGATCCCGGAGGACGGAAACACTGCATTGGCTAGTGTGACTATCAATGAGAAGAATTTCCCGGACTCGGTTTTCCGTACTTATGTTACGCAGTTCGACTCGGATAAGAACGGAACTTTGTCGAGCGACGAACTGAAAGCGGTCACCGAAATCAGTTGTTCCGAGATGGATATCGCGTCTGTTCAGGGAATCGAGTATTTCACGTCCCTGGAGAGATTATCTTGTTCTCTTAACAGGATCGAGGCTTTGGATGTCAGTAAGAATACGAATCTGAAGAAATTGTCATGTGCATATAATCGGATCAAGACATTGGATCTTTCCAAGAACACGAAGTTGGATGATCTATATTGTGTGGGAGAGATCGTTGTTATTGGAGAGTCCGGTAAGACAGATCGTGTAGAAGGAACACTTCTCTCTCTCGACATAAGCGGATGTAAGGACATAATGAGCATTGATATATCCGGTAACCAGCTGTCAAAGATCGATATCAGCAATTGTACGAAACTTCGTGCACTCAGCTGTCACCATAACCGTATTTCCAGTCTGAATGTCAGCCATCTGAAGGACCTGGATGTGCTTCTGTGCGGTAATAATCTGATCTCCTCGCTGGATGTCAGCAAAAACTTGAAGTTATCTTCTCTGGACTTTAGCTTCAGCGAGGTTTCTTCAATTGATATCAGTAACTGTACTGCTCTGGAATCACTCTGGGTAGAAGGGAATGGACTGAAATCTTTGGATATATCGAACAATCCATATTTGACCGGTTTAGGAACCTGTGGCAACCAGATCGATATACTGGATATCCGCGCCACGAAAATCGGCGAAGTTTTTGATCAGTCACTTGCGGAGGATTGCGGAACCTATTACAGGTTTAATGGTCCATATGGTCCAGATGGTTCCTATTATCAATTCACTTATGATAAGACGACTGCGGTGCGAGGATTCGCCCTGGATGATATCGTATGTGATCTTGACAAGAAGACTTTCCCGGACGACAGTTTCCGTAACTATCTTTCCCAGTTTGACACGAATAAAGACAAGGCTCTTTCCCGTCGTGAAGTAAACCAGATCACGTATATCAGCTTGAGCGAAGAGGAAGGAATTGTAGTGAAATCCGTTAAAGGTATCGAATACCTTGATCGTCTGGAGTCGATCCATATCGAATCCACGAATATCACGGAGATCGATCTTGGAAAGAAAGAGAGACTGGAGTATTTTACCTGTAGGGGTACAGAAGACGATGAAGGGCAAACGCTTGGAAAACTGGCAAAACTGGATGTCAGCGAATGCCCGAACCTGATTTATATAGAGCTTTGGTGCAACGTGATCAAGGATCTTGATCTGAGTAAGAATACGGAGCTTGAGAGGTTGAGTGTGGATGGTTGTAAGAAATTGACGTCCCTGGATCTTTCCCATAATACGAAGCTAAGTGACCTGTATTGTGGCTGGTCCGGAATCAAGAGTCTGGATCTGAGCAACAATACGAATCTTTCAACCCTTCAATGTTACGCTGCCCAGCTTACAGCACTGGATGTAAGTAAGAACAGGGCTCTTGAGTGGCTTGACTGCGGATTCAACATGATCACGGACCTGGATCTGAGCCACAATCCGATGCTGCAAAGCCTGGGGATTTCTGTTACTAATATCGAGAAGATCGACCTGTCAAATAACAGTAAACTAACGAGAATAGATGCGATTTATGGCGCACTGACGGAACTGGATGTGACGAATAATCCGGAGCTGGACTATCTCAACTGTGATTGGAACCGTATCACGAGACTGGATGTGAGCAAGAACACGAAACTGACGACTCTGATCTGCTCATCGAACCAGTTGAAGGCTCTGGATGTGTCTGCGAATACGAAACTGACAGAACTGAATTGTTCAGGAAACCCGGACATTCGTAAACTGGATATCAGTAAGAATACGAAGCTGCAGACATTGGAATGTGAGGTTACCGGCATTAAGACACTGGATCTCAGTTCAGTCAATCTTACCCGACTGAACCTGGCAGGGAATAACCTGCAGGCACTGGATCTGAGTACGCAGTCGAATCTGAAGGAATTGTTCCTCTACAGCATGAACCTTGCCAAGCTCGATCTGTCCAGAAATACGAAACTTACCTGGCTGGAACTGCAGGACAATCAGCTTTCCGATCTTGACCTGAGCAAGCATAAGAATCTGGAACATGTCGATCTCCGATTCAATCTTTTCAAAGAGAAACCGCAGTACACCTGTACAGGAGACGAATACTTCACACCGCAGAAATATGTTGCCCCGATCAAGAATTTCCATCTGGAGTCCCGTACCAAAACTGCCGTCAATCTGGCCTGGGATAAAGCAGACGATGTCGGTGAGGCCGATTTCTATGAGATCTACAGAAGTGAGGATCCCGATGGAGAATTCAGAATGCTCACAAGATCCTACATGAACAGTTTCAAGGATGAAGGCATCGAGAGCAACACAGCATATTATTACTATATCGTCGGTGTCCGCGATCTCAATGAAGAGTATGGAATAGGTTACTGGTACACCGAACCGTCAGAGACGATCGAAGTGGCAGCGGGTGTCCAAAAGCCGACTCCGACTCCGGAAAAAGATCCGACATTCGAAGATTTTGTCGAGCGTCTTTATACCGTTGCCCTGAACCGTGCTTCCGAGCCGGAAGGTAAAGCTTTCTGGATCAAGCAGGTAGTAGAAGAAGGTAAGACCGGCGCGGACTGTGCCCGCTTCTTCCTCCTGGATGCAGATGAGTTCATGAAGAGAAATCTCTCTACCGAAGATTTCGTTGAAACACTTTATAAGACTTTCTTCGACCGTGAATCGGATGCAGCCGGTAAGAAGGGCTGGGTCGATGCCATCGAGAATGGTATCAAGAGCCGCACGGAAGTCGTCAATGACTTTATCGAATCCACCGAATGGTGCAACGTATGCGCTACCTATGGTGTTAAGTCCGGAGCCAAGTACCATAAGGCGACCAAGGCATCCAAGAACGCCATTAACTTCGCGACCCGTCTTTATACATGCTGCCTGAAGCGTGAAGCGGAAGCAGGCGGACTGAAGTACTGGTCACTGGCACTGACGAATCTGGAGCAGACCGGTGCGGCTGCAGCAAGAGAATTCTTCGAGTCGCAGGAATTTGTAGGATTCAATACCACCGATAAGGAATACCTCATGAGACTGTATACGACCTTTATGGATCGTGAACCGGCAGCAAGTGAGATCGACTTCTGGATCGGTGAGATCAATGCCGGCAGACAGACAAGAAAGAGCATCCTTTCCTTCTTCGCACAGTCTCCGGAATTTACGAAGATCTGCAAGCAGTACGGTATCGAGCGTGGCGAGATCTGATCTTCTTACAAACGGGAATCAGGAGTTATTGGGGGACTCCGTTTCATAACATTATGGTTAGAACACTGGAGGAACTCAAATGAAACACACAATCAGAGCATTAGTTTGCCTGGCGACGGCGTCCGCGTTAGCGGCGCCGTTGGCAGGCTTTACTTTAGATACAAGGACAGTCTCGGCCGCAAGCGGAGACGTGGCGATCGACGCCTCGCATTTCCCGGACGAGGTCTTCCGCGGATGTGTCAGCAATTTCGATATCGATAAAGACGGCATACTTTCCTCATACGAGCTGAGCCAGGTCAAGACCCTGGATTGCGCCATGATGGGCATCAGCTCGGTCAAGGGCGTGGAGTACTTCACGGAACTGACGAAGCTGGATTGCCGTCAGAATTCTCTCAAAGAACTGGACGTCCATACATGTACGAAGCTGGAGATCCTGGATCTGAGGATCAACGAAGGTATCACGGCTCTGGATGTAAGTCATAACCCGAATCTGACCGAACTGCAGATCGAACGAAGCGGCATCTCGGTACTGGATCTGTCCAAGAATACCAAGCTTACGGAACTTTCATGCTTAGACACGAAGATCCGGAATCTGGATATCAGTAATTGCCCGGATCTGGTCGATCTGTACTGCCTCGGCAATCCCAATCTCAGCAGCCTGGATGTCAGCCATAACACCAAGCTCGAATCACTTCTGTGCGGAGATAATCCGATCAAGAAACTGGATGTCAGACAGCTTTCGGAACTGAGACACCTGTCCTGTAACGGCTGCGGCCTGACGGAACTGGACATTGGCCGGAATCCGAAGCTGGAATCGCTTTCCATCTCGGACAATGCCATGACGAAGATCGATCTGTCCGGTAACAGCAGCCTGGACAGTCTGATGTGCTCGAGAACGAAGATCACGGAATTTGACTTCACAGGCTGCCAGAATCTCACGGAACTTTCCTTCGAGAACCTGAATGCACCTAAGATCGATTTCGCCCAGATTCCGAACCTGAAGGTCCTGATCTGCACCGACTCATCGATAGAAGAACTGGATCTTCATGCCTGTGTGAAACTGGAGAATCTCTTCTGTTCCGGCAATAAACTGGAGTCCCTCGACATCAGTAATAATTCCCGGCTGCAGTATTTCGATTGCTACGATAACAATCTGAAGACCCTGGATCTTTCCGCCAACGATCTTCTTTCTTATATCGATTGTTCCGGTAACGATCTTTCGGAACTGAAATTGAACCAGCCTGCACTTGAGACTGTGAAGTGTTCCTTCAACCACATCAAGAGCCTGGATCTCAGCATGCTCACTTATCTTAAGAAATTCGAAGCGGATGCCAATGAGTTGACATCCATCAGCTTCAAGAATAATTCCGATCTTTCGTATGCGTCGGTTGTGCTGAACCACATCGCAGCCAGACCAAGCGTCCCGGCCGATGCGGATCTGGCATTTTTCCCGCAGCGGAACCAGCTGAGTATCAAGAACCTGCATCTGGAATCCAGAACGAAGAATTCTGTCACCATCGCCTGGAACAAGCTTTCTGAGGATGACGAGTCCTCCTGCTTCGAGGTATGGAGATCTACCTCTTCCGATGACGGATTCAGCCTGGTGGGTGATTCATATAATGAAGAGAACACCTATATTGACGATATGGCCAAAGAAGGCGTCACGTACTATTACAAAGTCAGATATGCATACAAACCAGAGTATTACGCGGACAAGGATTCTGTATTCGGCGAATTCAGTTCCGTATTGAAAGTAGATGCGAAAGAGCAAAGCGGCGGTTCCTTCGAGGATTTCGTCGAGCGTCTTTACACGGTAGCCCTGAACAGACAGTCCGATCCGGAGGGTAAGAAATTCTGGACCGAACAGGTCGTAGAACAGGGAAAGACCGGTGCTGACTGTGCCCGTTTCTTCCTGCTGGATGCCGATGAGTTCATGAAGAGAAACCTCTCTGTCGAGGACTTCGTGGAGACACTTTATGCTACTTTCTTCGACCGCGCTTCTGATGCAGCAGGTAAGGCCGGCTGGGTCAATGCGATCCGTTCCGGTGCGAAGACCCGCGTCGAAGTCGTAAACGATTTTATCGAGTCCACCGAATGGTGTGATGTCTGCGCATCCTATGGCGTCAAGTCCGGTGCGCTGTACCATAAGGCGACCCGTCCTTCGGTCAATGCCGAGAAATTCGCGACCCGCCTCTATACATGCTGCCTCAAGCGTGATCCGGAACAAGACGGACTTCGTTACTGGGCGCTGGCGCTGACTAACCTGGAGAAGACCGGTGCTCAGGCGGCTCAGTTCTTCTTCGAAGGAGACGAGTTCGTCGGTCTGAATACTTCGAACGAGGAGTATCTGACGAGACTTTATACCACCTTTATGGACAGAACTCCTTCTTCAGAAGAGATCCGCTTCTGGATCGGTGAGATCAACGGCGGCAGACAGACAAGAAAGAGTATCCTGGCATTCTTTGTGCAGTCACAGGAATTCACAGGGATCTGTAAGAAGTACGGTATCGAGCGCGGTACTATCTGAACCGAATTTTGGAATAGGACATACGAAGGACACATGCATGCTTTACTATAGACTCGGATGTTGAGGATCGTGTAACCACAATTCTGACAATGGGTAATCTCGGAGTCTCTGGGGGGAGATACTCCTTAAAAAACATATTGTTTGATCAAGGAGGAACAGCATGAAGAAACTTAGACTATTGTTGGCTGCAATGACGGTGCCCCTGGCTATCGGGACAGTATCCGGAACAATTATGGCCGAAAGCGGAGACGATGGGTCGGAACAGACCGAGATCGCCATCGATGAGAAGCATTTCCCGGACGCGGTTTTCCGGGAGTATGTGAAGCAATTCGATAAAGATAAGAACGGTAGTTTTTCCCGACAGGAACTGGATGTCGTTTATGAGATAAACTGTCCGAAAATGAATATCCTGAAACTGGACGGCATCGAATATTTCACGTCCGTTGAAAGACTGTACTGCGAGGATAATGCGCTCCGTAAACTGGACGTGAGCAAGAATACGAGCTTATTTGAACTGCATTGTAATGCCAATGGCTTAAAGGTGCTGGATGTCAGTATGCTTCCGGATCTTTTTGATCTCGATTGTTCTGGTAATGAGCTCGCCGAACTCGATGTGTCCCGGAATAAATATCTCAGCAAGCTGTACTGTGGCTTTAATCGACTCAGTGAAATCGATACGAGTTCTTGCCCTATGTTGTTGGAGCTGAGCTTAACGGACAACGCGGATCTCACGAAAGTCGATGTGAGTCATAACCCGGGACTGGACTTTCTGCATTGTGCATACACGAAGGTTTCAGAGATCGTTTTCGGTGATGATATGCATCTGAGAATCATGAATTGTGATGAAGCTCCGCTTAAGAAACTGGATCTGAGTCAAGTGAATCTGAAGGAGCTGCATTGTATCGCCTGTGGTCTGGATGAACTGGACCTTACAGGACAGACGAATCTTACTGATCTGGTTGCTTTCGCCAATAATATCAAAGAACTGGATCTGAGTAAGAATACCAAGCTTGAGTACTGTAACGTGAACATGAATCTTCTCACGGAACTGGACGTTACCGATTGTAAAGACCTGTTCTGGCTGGATGTGCGGTTCAACTACATGAAGGAGCATCCGAAAGGCGCGCCGGAGAGAGGCCTGGATTTCGAACCTCAGAAGTATGTGGGACCGGTAGAAGGTCTCAAGGCAGAGCCGTCCGATCTTCTTCCGATCAGACTGTCCTGGAACGATGTCAAGGAAGCGGAGGCTTTCGAGGTATATCGTTCAGAATCCGAGAACGGAAAATACACATGTATAGGTGAAGCAGTTGACCTTATGTACGAAGATACTACCGCTCTTCCAAACAAAACATACTATTACAAGGTCAAGGGTTACCGGACCATGAAGGAATATTCCGGTAAGTTCTACGGCGAATTCAGTTCTATTCTGAAAGTTGATCCCCGTGGCTCCGTCGATGCGCCGAAGGACCCGGAAAACCCGGGTTTCGAGAGCTTCGTCGAGAGACTTTATACCGTAGCCCTGGATCGTGAATCCGATCCGGAAGGTAAAGCATACTGGGTCAGAAGAGTCGTGGAAGAAGGAGCCAGCGGTGCCGACTGTGCACGGTTCTTCCTTCTCGGATCCGATGAGTTCCTCGGACGGAATCTTTCGGTAGATGACTTTGTCGAGATCCTGTACGATACTTTCTTCGACCGTGTCTCCGATGAGGCCGGTAAGAAAGGCTGGGTCGATGCCATCCGTTCCGGCGCGAAGAGCCGTAAAGACGTAGTGAACGATTTTATCGAGTCCACGGAGTGGTGCAATGTCTGTGCCTCCTTCGGAGTGAAGTCCGGTGCGCAGTACCATAAGGCAACTAAACCATCGGAGAATGCGAAGAACTTCGCGACCAGACTTTACACTTGCTGCCTGAAGCGTGACGCAGAAGCAGACGGACTCCGGTACTGGGCTCTGGCACTGACCAATCTGGAACAGACCGGTGCCGCAGCGGCAAAAGAATTCTTCGAGTCGGAGGAATTTGTGGGATTCAATACCACCGATCAGGAATATATCACCCGACTGTACACTACATTCATGGGAAGAAATCCGGGAGGCAACGAAGTGGCCTACTGGACAGGAGAGATCGCCGGCGGCAGACAATCCCGCCATAGCATTCTCGCCTTCTTCGCCCAGTCCGAAGAATTCACAAAGATCTGTAAACAATATGGTATCGAGCGTGGCCAGATCTGAGCGACGTTTTTGGGAGGTTGATTATGAAAAAAACAGTATTAATTTTATCCGGTCTTCTTGCAGCATCTGCTCTTGCCATTCCGGTAACGGGCAAGGCGATCGCACCGCAGGTCCTTGCGGCAGGGGAAGGTGAAGTGACGATCGATAAGAATCATTTTCCGGACGAACAATTCCGGGAATATGTCCGACTGTTCGACAAGGACGGCAACGGTAGTTTCTCGCAGGATGAGTTGAAGAAGGTAACTGTGATCAACACGCAGCAATACCAGATCAGTAACCTTAAGGGAGTCGAGTACTTCACATCTCTGAAGGAACTTGACTGTTCCAATGCCAACTTGTCCGAATCCGGCCTGGATATAAGCAGAAACACAGCGTTGGTGGAACTGACATGTTGTTCTTGCTGGATCAAGAAGCTCGACATAAGCAAAAATACGAAACTCCAATCTCTTCAACTTGAGAATAATGAATTAAAAAGTCTTGATCTGTCTCATAATAAGGAACTGATCTGGCTTAACATATACAACACGAACCTTGAAGAACTCGACATCAGCAGCAACACGAAACTGCAGACTTTAGGTGTCAGCGATGAAGCAATACAATCACTGGACCTTTCGAATAATAAAAGACTGATAAGTCTTTATGTAGGCCAGTCCAAGATTTCGAAACTGGATTTCTCGATGTGTCAGGATCTTGCTGACCTGACCCTCAGTGACATGGAGAAACTGACGTCCGTCGACATCAGCCAGAACCAGAAGCTGGAGAGCTTCTGCCTGATGGGAATAACAAGGATTAAACCGGACTTCAGCAAGAATCCCGGACTGACGTGTGTTATCTGCTCGGACTGTGGTATCACGAGTATTGACCTGAGTAAGAACACTAAACTGGAGATGCTTAATGTTTGGAACAACCCGATCCGGTCCCTGGATCTTTCCAATAATACGAAGCTTGTCTCTCTGGATTGCGGAAATACAGAACTGACCGAACTGGATCTGAGTCACTGCACGGAACTGAACGATATCTGCATAACGAATACAAAGATCCGGAAACTGGATGTTCCGAACCCGGAGAAAATCTCCGGACTGTATCTGAGTGGATCGCAGATCAAGGATCTGGAGTTGGAGAAATATCCTGCACTCGAAATGTTGGATTGCAGTGTCATGAATCTGGAGAGTCTTGATCTGAGTAAGTGTCCCAAACTGACCACTGTCTACTGCAATGAGAATAGACTGAAAACCTTGAATCTCAGTGGCTGCAAAAAAATTCGACAACTGGATTGTCAGGAGAATCAACTGGAGGAACTGAATCTTTCCGACTGCGTTGCGCTGGAGTGGCTCAACTGTGGATACAATAAGCTGAAGAGCCTGGATGTAAGCAGCCTCAAGTATCTCTTCAATCTCGATTGTCCGTATAATGCCATAGAGAAACTGGATGTGAGCCATAACGCGAATCTGGGCCAGATGAACGTATTCTACAACAATCTGACAGAACTCGATCTCACGCATCAGAAAAACTGGTACAATATGAATGTCGCCATGAATAACCTGAGCGAGATGCCTGCGGTTCCAAGCAATACGTATATCATTTACCTGCCGCAGAAAGCGCACATGCAGATCCTGGACCTCAGATTAGCCAGCCGCAAAGATAATACCATCGTCATCGATTGGGATAGCTATAGCGAAATGCTGTATGAAGAAGGTATTACTATCGAATTCGAAGTCTGGAGATCTGAGAATCCCGATTCCGGCTTCACACAGATCGACGAAGCGACGTATCAGAACACCTTTGAGGATCGTAAAGCGCGTCAGAGTGTCACCTATTACTATAAAGTACGGGCAACGCTTTCCGATTACGGGGTCGATTTGATAGCCGGTGAATTCAGTAAGGTATTGAAAGTAGAAAGTGATGCGAATGGCAGCGTTTCTTTCGAGGACTTTGTAGAGCGGCTCTACACCGTGGCTCTGGGCCGTGCATCGGAACCGGAAGGTAAGGCGTTCTGGGTCAAGCAGGTCGTCGAAGAAGGAAAGACCGGCGCCGACTGCGCACGTTTCTTCCTCCTGGATGCCGATGAATTCATGAAGAGAAATCTTTCCGTTCAGGATTTCGTCGAGACTTTGTATGCGACATTCTTCGACCGCGCATCCGACGAAGCCGGTAAGAAAGGCTGGGTAGATGCCATCTCTTCCGGCGCGAAGACTCGCGCCGAGGTCGTAAATGATTTCATTGAGTCTACCGAATGGTGTGACGTCTGCGCTACCTACGGCGTCAAATCCGGTGCGAAGTACCATAAGGCAACCAAAGCATCTGAAAATGCGAAGAACTTTGCTACCCGTCTTTATACCTGCTGCCTCAAGAGAGCGGCAGAAGCAGACGGCCTCAGATACTGGTCACTGGCTCTGACCAACCTGGAGCAGACCGGTGCCCAGGCCGCACAGTTCTTCTTCGAAGGCGATGAGTTTGTCGGATTGAATACTTCTAATGAGGAATACCTCACCAGGCTCTATCAGACCTTCATGGACAGAGCACCGGCAGCAGATGAAGTCGCTTTCTGGATCGGCGAGATCAATGCCGGCAGACAGAACCGCCACAGCATTCTTGCTTTCTTCGCACAGTCCGAGGAATTCACCGGAATCTGCAAGCAGTATGGTATCGAACGTGGCCAGATCTGAAAACTTTTGGAATCAAACGTGGGCGGTGCTGAAAACAGTAAGACATCGAACACAGTCAGAACTGAAATCTTATGGAGGAGGATTTTCATGAAAAAGACAGTATTAGCTTTATCCGGCCTGATCACCGCATCTGTCCTTGCCGTTCCGGCAACAGGCAAAGTGATCGGAACGAAAGTCCGGGCAGAAGGATCCGGTGAAGTAACGATCGATCAGAATCATTTTCCGGACGAAATTTTCCGAGAATATGTCCGGCAGTTCGATACGGACGGAAACGGTAAATTCTCAGAATCGGAATTGAAAAAGGTTACGGATATCGACGTGCAGTGTACCCCGTTACAAAGCATGAAAGGTATCGAGTACTTTACATCCCTGAAGTCACTCATGTGTAATCAATGTGATCTGAGTACGGCCGGACTGGATCTTTCGAAGAATACGGAACTGGAAGACTTGGATTGTGAGTCCTGTAATATGAAGAGTCTGGATCTTACCCATAATACCAAGCTCCAGACGTTGCGTATCGCGGGGAATACCTTCAGCAAGATCGATCTTTCGAAGAATACGGAGCTGGAGCAGCTTTCCTGCTTGAATGTTCCACTGAACAGTCTCGATCTCAGCGCAAATACCAAACTCATGACCCTGGGAATCGGTGCGGAGAAGGGAAGTTT
Organism: Clostridiales bacterium Firm_16; assembly: GCA_001604185.1. Taxonomy (GTDB): domain Bacteria; phylum Bacillota; class Clostridia; order Saccharofermentanales; family Saccharofermentanaceae; genus Scatonaster. The sequence continues at coordinate 46,329 of LVAV01000100.1, forward strand.
AAAAACTCTGGATCTGTCGCACAATACGCAACTGATAACGCTGGACATTTATTATGCTCAATTCCAGGAACTGGATGTCTCGCCCTGCCAGAACCTGGTCGCGCTGTACTTAAGTCAATTGCCCAAGCTGACTTCCATTGATCTGAGTAAGAATACCGCCCTGGCAAGTCTCTACTGCAGTGAAATGCCACAGTTCAAAGTGGACGTCAGCAAAAACCCGAACCTGAACACATTGACCTGTACGAATTGCAATATTAAGAAACTGGATGTAAGTAAGAATCCGGAACTGGATACCTTGACATGCAGCATCAACCCGATCGAATCTCTGGATGTTTCGAACAACCCGAAACTCGCGCGTCTTTATTGTGGCGCGACATCGCTAAAAGAGATCGATCTGAGTCACTGCCCGAATCTTATTGAACTGGATGTAAGTCATACGAAGATCCAGAACCTGGATCTCAAGGATCTGGCTAACCTGAATTACTTAAATGTCAACGGAACGTCTTTCAAGAACATGGATTTCTCCGCGCTTAAGAAGCTGACTGTACTCGAATGTGGTGAGATGGGTCTGGAGACGATCGATGTCAGCGGATGCTCACAACTGATGTGGCTCATGTGCCCGTCGAATAATCTGAAATCTCTGGATCTGAAGGGAATGAAGAATCTGGAGAATATCGTATGTTCGAAGAATCCGCTGGAATCGCTGGATCTTTCCGGATGCCCCAATCTGCGATGGTTGAACTGCAATTACAACAAACTGACAAATCTTGATGTAAGCAATTGCCCGAATATTGAAATTATCGAATGTAAAGGCAATGAATTAACGAAGCTGGATCTCAGCCACAATCCGAATCTTTGTCAAATGGATGCTTCCAAGAATCATCTGACAGAACTCGATACTTCGCATCAGAGAATGTGGACCTTATTAAATGTGAGCCTGAACGATATGACTGAGAAGCCGAAGATCGCAGATGAGGGATATCTTTACTACCTGCCCCAGAGAATGCATCTGCAGGTAACCGATCTCAAACTGGATTCTCGTACAGACAATTCCATCAGCCTCAGCTGGCGGAGCTATAAAGAGTATCTGGAAGAGAATTTCTACATCATAGGACTGGAGATCTGGAGATCGAACGCTCCGGAATCCGAATTCGAGATCCTCGATACATGTTACGAAGATGATTTCACGGACGATAAGACCCGTCAGAGTGTCGACTATTACTATAAGGTCAGAGCGGTATACTCGGATGAAAATAACGAAACAACATATGGTGATTTTACCGAGGTCTTAAAAGTTGCAGGCGATGCGAAGGGCGATGGCTCTTTCGAGGACTTTGTCGAGCGCCTTTATACCGTAGCACTTGGTCGTGCATCGGAGCCGGAAGGCAAAGAATTCTGGGTCAATCAGGTAGTAGTAGAAGGAAAGACCGGTGCAGACTGCGCTCGTTTCTTCCTCCTGGATGCCGATGAATTCATGAAGAGAAATCTCTCTGTGGAGGATTTCGTCGAGACGCTGTATGCGACCTTCTTCGACCGTCAGTCGGATGAGGCCGGCAAGAAGGGATGGGTAGACGCCATCCGTTCCGGCGCGAAGTCCCGTGCCGAAGTCGTCAATGACTTCATCGAGTCTACCGAGTGGTGCGATGTCTGCGCTTCCTACGGCGTCAAGTCCGGCGCGAAATACCATAAGGCGACCAAAGCATCCAGAAATGCCACTGAATTTGCGACCCGTCTTTACACCAGCTGCCTGAAGAGACCTGCAGAAGCAGACGGTCTCAGATACTGGGCACTGGCATTGACCAACCTGGAACAGACCGGCGCCCAGGCAGCCCAGTTCTTCTTCGAGGGCGATGAGTTTGTCGGACTGAATACGACCGTGGATGATTACCTCACCAGACTATATCTGACCTTCATGGACAGAATGCCGGCAGTCGAAGAGCTCGACTACTGGATCGGCGAGATCCATACCGGTAAGCAGACCCGCCACAGCGTACTGGCTTTCTTTGCCCAGTCTCCGGAATTTACCGGCATCTGCAAGCAGTACGGCATCGACCGCGGTGAGATTGCCTGATCCGCTCCACACCCACACCGCACACGGCACTCCCGTCGATCGAAAAGATCGGCGGGAGTGTTTCTACATAAGAAACGCTTCGGAGAAGACCGGCTTACCGACTGTGATCTGGTCTCACGCTCTAGAACAATTCATTCACACAACCCGGGATTTCTATAGTAGAATGGAAATAACGCATATATTTTTGACAGAAGGAGACGCAAAAATGAAGAGATCAATACGAACATTGACTGCTCTGTTGATGGCCTGTGCAATCGTGATTCCTGTCTCGGTCAAGGGAACAGCATCGACGATCCGCGCAGCAGAAGACGAAGTCGCCATTGACGAGACGAATTTCCCGGACAAGCAATTCCGAAACATGGTAAAGAGTCTTTTCGACAAAGACAAGAACCAGAAATTGAGCCAGGCTGAGATCGAGGTCGCTTGGGACCTGAGTATTCCGGATATGGGAATTACCACTCTCAAGGGTATTGAGCATCTGAGACATCTCGTCACACTGGACTGCCAACAGAACAATCTCAAGGAACTGGATCTGTCCAAGAATGATTACCTGAGCTATCTGGACTGTTCTATCAACGAACTGACGAAACTTGATGTCAGCAACTGTCCTCTGAGTGTTCTGATCTGTGACCAGAACTATCTCAAAGAACTGGATGTTTCGCACATGGATCATCTTTACACATTCACGTGCGCGGTCAACGATCTGTCGGAACTGGATGTCAGCCATAATCCGGAACTGGATTTCCTTATGTGTGGTGTGACCGACTGGATGCATATGGGTGACGGCATAGGAATGAGCGAGGAAGAGCCCCGCGAGATCAATAACCACATTACGAAACTGGACCTGAAGAATAACAAGTCCCTTACCACATTAGCCTGTGACGGAATCGGGATAAAACAGCTGGATCTCAGTAACAGCAAGAAACTCTATGTAGTACAGTGCAATAACTGCGCCTTGACGTCACTGGATGTCACCAACTGCCCGAAACTATACGCCCTCAATTGTCCGGAGAATGCTTTGACGAAATTGAGTGTGAAGGGTTGTTCTGCGCTGGAGTACCTGGTATGTGGCGAGAATAAACTGAAGACACTGGACCTTAGTGACTGTGAATCGTTGACGGATCTGAACTGCTATATGAACGAATTGACAGAGATCAAGTTAGGATCTGTGAAGACGATCACTTCGCTGAACGCATACGAGAATAAACTGACCAAGATCGACCTCAGCAAGCTCACCGATGTTGAGTATTTGTCTCTGGATGACAATAAACTCAGTGAGATCGATCTTTCCAAGCAAGGTAGTCTGCAATCTTTCTCATGCAGCAAAAACCCTATTTCGAAACTGGATCTGTCCAAATGCATCAACCTTACAACGCTCGCCTGTGAAGAGTGCAACCTTACGTCCTTGGATGTTACGAAAAACACGAAGCTGAACACGATTTTTGCATGGCAAAACAAGTTGACGAAAATCGATGTCAGCAAGTGCCCGAAAATGGAGTACCTGATCATCAGCGAAAATGAGTTAAGCAGCCTCGATATCAGCAAGAATCCGAAACTGAAGACTGTATCTGCTTCTAACAACAAGATCACCAAGATCGATGTAAGTAAGAATTTGGAACTGTCTTATCTTGGAATCGATTCCAACCAGCTGAGCTCTATCGATCTGAGTAAGAATGCCGCTCTGGAAACGGTGGATCTGTCCAGAAACAATTTCAAGAGTGTCACGCTTCCGACAGAGAAAGCAACCCTGACGGCCCTCATGATCTCCGACAACGAAATCGAGGAACTGGATGTTCACGAGTACACCAGCCTTGTGAGACTGGAAGTATACAGAAATAAACTTAAGAAGCTGGATGTATCCAAGAATACCGATATCAGCATCCTGATGGTTTCCGAAAATGACATCACGGAACTGGATATCACGAAATGTGAAGACCTGATCGCCCGCATCAAGGAGTTCGGTATTCAAGAGGATACAGACTATAACATCTTCTACAGTAGAGATGAAGAAGAGTGTCTTTTCTTCTCTATTGATACGGATGTAGACCTCAAGGGCTATAAGCTCCCGAAGCCGACCAATCCGAACCCGACACCGACTCCGCCGGCAGAAGACCCGACCTTCGAAGATTTTGTAGAACGTCTCTACACCGTGGCTCTTGGCCGCGCATCCGAGCCGGAAGGTAAGGCTTTCTGGGTCAAGCAGGTAGTCGAAGAAGGCAAGACCGGTGCAGATTGCGCTCGCTTCTTCCTTCTGGATGCAGACGAGTTCATGAAGCGTAACCTCTCTGTTGACGATTTCGTCGAGACTCTCTATGCGACATTCTTCGACCGTGAGTCCGACGCGGCTGGTAAGAAGGGCTGGGTAGATGCCATTTCTTCCGGCGCGAAGACCCGTGCCGAGGTCGTTAACGATTTCATCGAGTCCACAGAATGGTGCGATGTCTGCGCAACTTACGGCGTCAAGTCCGGTGCCCAGTACCACAAGGCTACCAAGGCATCCAAGAATGCCATCAACTTCGCCACCCGCCTGTACACCTGCTGCCTCAAGCGTGATGCAGAAGAAGGCGGACTGCAGTATTGGTCCCTGGCTCTGACCAACCTGGAGAAGACCGGTGCCGAAGCAGCGCAGTTCTTCTTCGAGAGCGACGAGTTCATCGGCTTCAAGACAACCGATAAAGAATACCTCCTGAGACTCTACACGACTTTCATGGACAGAGAACCTGTCCAGAGCGAAGTCGACTACTGGCTCGGCGAGATCGCCGGCGGCAGACAGACCCGCCACAGCATCCTTGCCTTTTTTGCCCAGTCCGAAGAATTCACCGGTATCTGCAAGCAGTACGGCATCGACCGCGGCACCATCGAGTGATTCGCTCCGCTTGAGCGCTCGACGCTCAAATAAGAAATAAACAAGAAGAGGCGCCTAGATCGGGACTCCCGGTTTAGGCGTCTTGTTTACTTGTTTCAAGATACGACAAGAATGTCCCTACCCCGCCTTCCGCACCAAGCTGATCCACACAGAAAATGTCAGAAAAACTTGCATTTTCAGCTTCCCATGATTAAGATAAAACTTGGCATTGGGGTAATTGCTTGAATAGAAGAAGGAGAAAACCATGAGAGAAAGATTGCATGCCTGGGCGGGCCTGCTTCTGGCGTCCGCTATCGCGTTACCTACACTGTCGCAGCCACTGGCCATTCTTCGCGCAGAAGAACTCTTTGCAGATGAGATCTCTATCGACGAGAAGAATTTCCCGGATCCCGAGTTCCGTTCGCTGCTCCTGACCGATTACGATCTGAATCGCAACAAGAAACTCAGCGCATCAGAAATCAATAACATCCGAGAAATAAACCTTCAAGGAAAGGGGATCACGACCCTCAAAGGCATCGAATATCTGACGAACCTGACAAAATTGGATTGCGAAAACAATGCTCTTACAGAACTGGATCTGAGCAAGAACATACTTCTTGAAACTCTGGAGTGTTCCATTAATAAAATCTCGAAGCTGGATATAAGTAAATGTGTGGGAATGAAGAATTTCTACTGTGATCAGAATTATCTTCAGAAACTGGATCTTTCCAATATGCCGAAATTGCGGCAATTCAGTTGTTCCTTCAACGATCTTTCTGAACTGGATCTTTCTAAGAATGAAATGCTGATTGATTTAATCTGCGGTTCTTACGATTACTACCATTCTGGTTCGGAAAGAGTGGATGGAGACACATCAGTCAACAACCATATCTCCAACCTGGTCTTAGGCAATAAACCATATCTGCTCGACATTAGTTGCGAAGGAAACAAACTGAAAGATGTTGATTTCAGTGGCTGCTCAATCATCGAGTCGATCTCCTGTGATGATAACGATTTGACCAGCCTTAACCTTACCGGCTTTCCTTTCCTCCAATATCTCTTCTGTAACAGAAATAACCTCACTCAACTGGAATTGCCCGAAAGTGCAGCACTCACACTTGTGTATTGTGAAGAAAACGATCTCAAATCTATGAAAGTCAGCAACTGTCCGAACCTGGAGGTGTTAGATCTCTACGATAACCAGATTACTGATATGAATTTTGGTAAGGGATTGGATAGCCTGCAGTCTGTCGCTCTGACTATGAATGATCTGACCCAGATCGATATCAGTATGCTCCCTGCTCTCGAAACATTAAATATAGAGGAAAATAAGCTCACCGAAGTGGACATTTCCGGTCTGATGAATATCAGCGAGCTGTATTGTAATAGCAATCCAATAAAGAAACTGGATGTTTCCGGTAGTAAGAGTCTGACAGATCTGTACTGCATGCAATGTGGCCTTGAGGAACTGAAGCTTTCCGGAAACGACAATTTGAACACCATCTATTGTTCAAATAATAATCTCAAGAAGCTTGATATACATGATTGCCTGAATCTCGTGATCCTTGATGCAGATTCTAATAAGCTGAGCACCCTCGATATTTCCAGAAATATAAAGCTGGAAGGACTTCAGTTGGGGTGGAATGAGTTTACGAGTATTACGATCGGAAAGAATGTAAGATTGAAGGGTTTGGACCTTACAAGCAATAAACTGACGGAAATCGATGTTCATGAATGTCCCAACCTTCGCAGCTTGTGTGCAGGTGCAAACCAACTCACCACTCTAACGCTTCCGGATCGCGACGCAATGCTGGAGCAACTCACTATTCAAGATAACAAGATGAAGGAATTAGACCTTTCCGCTTGTCCCAATCTAAAAGTGCTGAATGTACAAAACAATGATTTCTCCAAGCTGGATGTGACAAAAAATCCTCTGCTGGAAGACCTGATCACCGATGGAAATCCTTTCAAAGAACTGGATATCACGCGCTGTATGACAATCAAGGAGCGCCTGGAGAAGTACGGTGTGACGCTGAGTGATAACGAAGACTGTTACATCGGCATTATTCACTATGAAGATGGTTCAGATGAATTCTTCTTCTCCGTTAATGTCGGCGTAGATCTCAAGGGCTACGATCTTCCGACCACGGATCCGACTCCGACACCTGAGCCGGATCCAACCCCTGACCCGGATCCGACACCGACTCCGCCGGCAGAAGACCCGACTTTCGAAGATTTTGTCGAGCGCCTCTACACTGTGGCCCTCGGTCGTGCCTCCGAACCGGAAGGTAAGGAGTTCTGGATCAAGCAGGTTGTGGAAGAAGGCAAGACCGGTGCCGACTGCGCACGATTCTTCCTCCTGGACGCACCTGAATTCATGGATAGAAAACTTTCGACAGAAGATTTCGTAGAGACCCTTTATAAGACCTTCTTCGACCGCGAATCCGACGCAGAAGGAAAGAAGGGCTGGGTAGATGCCATCTCTTCTGGCAGAAAGACTCGCGCCGAGGTAGTGAACGATTTCATTGAGTCTACCGAATGGTGTGATGTCTGTGCCACCTATGGCGTCAAGTCCGGTGCGAAGTACCATAAGGCAACCAAAGCTTCGAAGAATGCCATTAACTTCGCCACTCGTCTGTACACATGCTGTCTCAAGCGTGATGCAGAGGAAGGCGGACTGCAGTACTGGTCCCTGGCTCTGACGAACCAAGAGAAGACCGGCGCCGAAGCGGCCCAGTTCTTCTTCGAGAGCGATGAGTTCATCGGATTTAAGACCACAGCTAATGAATACCTCACAAGATTGTATACAACCTTTATGGACAGAGAGCCCGCAGAAAGCGAAGTCAATTACTGGCTCGGTGAGATCGCAGACGGCCGCCAGACCCGCCACAGCATCCTCGCTTTCTTTGCCCAGTCCGAAGAATTCACCGGCATCTGCAAGGAGTACGGCATCGACCGCGGCGAGATCGCTTGACCCGCGCTCCCAGGCCTTCGAGCCAACTGCTCCCGCTCACGGCGCCCCGCCGGGCGCGTTGCGCAAAGTCACTAACATTTTAGTCACATAAGACAGAACTCCTTGCTTTCCGATAGTCACTTGCTTAAGATAGAGAACAAGACTAAGAAGAGGAAATACTAGGAGGATTATTATGAAACTACGTAAAATCGGCTCCGGGATCGTGAGCCTTACTATGGTTGCGTCTTTGTCCGGAGGAATGGCTACCCAGGCCGTTTGGGCGGATAACGCAGAGAAGGGAGACAATGACCCGGCTGCGGCGATCGCCATTGACGCGGCTCACTTTCCGGATGAGAAATTTCGGGAAGACGTGAAGCAGTTTGACCTGGATGAGAATGGCGTCTTGTCAGAGGCCGAACGAGCTGAAGTAGATTGGGTACATGTATCGGAGCTGGGGGTTCGTTCCCTCAAGGGAATCGAGTATTTTCCGAATATGCGGCAACTATACTGCTCGGTCAATGAAATCGAAGAACTGGATGTCAGCAAGAACCCGGAACTCCAGACTTTGGACTGCGATAGTAACAAACTGACCAAGTTAGATATCAGCCATAACCCGAAACTTACGGATCTGAGTTGTTCATACAATAAGATCCAGGCTCTGGATTGTTCGAAGAATACGAACCTGGAACAACTGAGTTGTAATGGCGTGTTGAATGAAGAAGACGAAAAAAGCAAAGGAACCCTTACTTCTCTTAACGTCAAAGGCTGTACCAGATTGAACAACCTTGCTGTCTGTGACAACAAACTGACCTCGTTGGATCTCAGTACCAATTCACGTCTCATCTCCCTTTTCTGTATGAATAACCAGCTGACGGAACTGGACGTGAGTCACATGGCATCTTTATCTCAACTGGGCTGCGGAGACAATAACCTGACCACTCTGGATGTCAGCAACAATAAGAATCTGGGATATCTGGAATTCGCCGGAAATAATATCTCATCGATCGATCTGAGCAATAACCAGTTTCTGCGGGAACTCCGATGCTCTTCCAACAGTTTGACGTCTCTGGATCTTTCGAAAGCGTGTGACCTGTATGCACTGGAAGCCCACGACAATAAACTGGAGTCTCTGGATATCAGTAACACGATTATCGCAGATTATTATAAAGAGTCAGAGCGGCAGGACAAGGGTACCTACTACTATTTCTATTGCGAATACCAGGACGAGGAAGAATGGGATGAATCATTCTGTCTGCTGTCTTTCGATAAGAATGTCAAGCTCAATACCAAGCGTTCAGACGAAATCGTCTGCAAGATCGATGAGAAGACCTTCCCCGATATGGCTTTCCGCCTTTTCGTCTCCCAGAAGTACGATCTGAATCACGACAAACAACTGTCCAAGAGTGAGATTTCCAAGGTAAGGACTCTTGTCATCGGCGATGAAGAAGGTGACCGTTCAGAAGGAATTCAGAGTCTCCAAGGTATTGAGAACTTCTCTTACATGTGGAGGCTGACGATCTTCGGAACCCAGATCGAAAGCCTTACGCTTCCTAAGATGGATTCACTGACAGAATTTGTCTACAACGGCGCAAGTCTTGATGAAGAAAGAGGATCGCTGAAGAAACTGGATCTGAGTCAGTGTCCGAACCTGTCCACTTTGGATATCTATCATGCCGGACTGACAAGCGTCGCCTTGCCAAAGACCGGATCGCTGAGATCACTGTATTTTGAAAATCTTGCACTCAAGTCATTGGATCTCTCTGCCCATACCAACCTTCGTGATGTCAGCATTGTATATTGCGATGTATGCAGAGAAGTGAAGTTTGGAAAGAATGAGAACCTTGAGAATGTGAGCCTGAATGAGTCCGCAGTCAGCAAACTGGATGTAAGTCAGTGCCCGAATTTGACCAACCTGGATTGCTACGAGACGCCTATCAAGAGCCTGGATATAAGTTCGAATACGAACCTGGAAGGCCTGAACCTGAATTATGCGGGAATCACCGGTCTTGATACAAGTAAGAATTCCAAGCTTGAATCTCTTTCATGCGGAGGAACCGCCATCAAAGAACTTGACCTGAGCAACAACTCTCATCTCAGGATACTGGAAGTATCTCTTACTTCACTCACGAAGCTTGATCTGTCGGGATGCCCGGAAATGGAAAATTTGCACTGTGAGGACCTTGCGCTGAAAGAACTTGACCTGAGTAAGAATCCGAAGATGATGGCATTAAACTGCGCAAAGACTAAGATCAGTAAACTGGACTGCTCTCCTTGCCCGTATCTGGAGGAGCTCGAATGCAACGACAATCCGAACCTGGTGGAACTGAACATTAGTAAAAACCAGCTCAGAAGTCTGGATTGCTGTGAAACCTCTCTGGAGACCTTGGATCTGTCGAACCAGAATCTTCAGTACCTGGCCTGCGGCGGAACCAAGATCAAGGATCTGGATCTGAGCAAGCAGACAAATCTGGCGGGTCTGGTTCTTTACGGAATGGGCCTGACACAGCTGGATCTGAAAGATTTCCCGGAACTCGTGGCCCTGGACCTTCACGACAATCTCCTTTCCAAGCTTGACCTGAATAAGAACCTGGAAATGATGTATATCGATCTGCGTTTCAATATGTTCGACAGAAAACCGAAATATAAATGTTGGGGCGATGAATTCTTTGAGCCTCAGAAATATGTTCCACAGGTCAAAGGCCTCAAGCTTGATTCCCGCGACGATAAGTCCGTAACTATCTCCTGGAACGAAGTCGTCGGTGCCGATGCCTACGAGGTCCTCCGTAGCGAGAAAGACGATACCAATTTCGGAAGCATTGGGACCCTTGCAGGTCTTACTTTCAAGGACGAGACCGCCGAGGCCGGCAAGGAATATTACTACTCTATCCGCGCCTACAAAGATCTCGAAACGGAATACAAACTCGGTTTCTGGTACGGTGAACCCAGTGACAAGCTGAAGGTCGAAGCCGCCACCGTTACTCCGCCGCCGTCTGAGGATCCGACATTCGAGGATTTCGTCGAGCGCCTCTACACCGTGGCCCTCGGCCGTGAATCCGATGCGGAAGGTAAGGCCTTCTGGGTCAAGCAGGTCGTCGAAGAAGGAAAGACCGGTGCCGACTGCGCACGTTTCTTCCTCCTGGATGCTCCTGAGTTTATGAACAGAAACCTTTCCACCGAAGATTTCGTTGAGACTCTCTACAAGACCTTCTTCGATCGTGAATCCGATGCAGAAGGTAAGAAGGGCTGGGTAGATGCGATCTCCTCCGGCGCGAAGACTCGTGCCGAGGTCGTCAATGATTTCATTGAGTCTACCGAATGGTGTGACGTCTGCGCTACCTATGGAGTCAAGTCCGGTGCGCAGTACCACAAGGCAACTAAGGCATCCAAGAATGCCATCAACTTCGCAACCCGCCTGTACACCTGCTGCCTCAAGCGTGATGCAGAAGACGGTGGACTGAAGTACTGGTCCCTGGCGCTGACGAACCTGGAGCAGACCGGTGCCTCTGCAGCCCAGTTCTTCTTCGAGAGCGATGAGTTTAAGGGCTTCAATACCACAGATAAGGAATATCTCCTCAGACTGTACACGACCTTCATGGATCGTGAACCGGCAGACAGTGAAGTCAACTACTGGCTCGGTGAGATCGCAGGTGGAAGACAGGATCGCCACAGCATCCTTGCCTTCTTCGCTCAGTCCGAAGAATTCACCGGCATCTGCAAGCAGTACGGCATCGACCGTGGCACCATCGCCTGAATCGCCCGCCCTCAAACAAGATATAAACACGAACAGACGCCTAGATCGGGAATCCCGGTTTAGGCGCCTTTTTCGTTGCATTCGAGAGAAGAATAGAACGCCCTCGGTGTCCCCACCCCAAACGAAACTAACAGTTTAGTCACAAAAGTCAAAATTCCTTGCATTCCCATAGTTGCTTGCATAAGATGAAAAATAGGACTTGAAGAGGAATAGATATTAGGAGGTTGCTTATGAAACTACGAAAAATCGGCTCCGGAATCGTGAGCCTTACTATGGTCGCGTCGTTTTCCGGCGGAATGGCTACTCAGGCCGTTTGGGCGGATAAAGCAGCGGAAGGAGACAACGACCCGCAGGCAGCGATCGCCATCGACGCAGCTCATTTTCCGGATGCCCAATTCCGGGAAGTCGTGAAGGCATTCGACAAGGATAACAATGGTTCTTTGTCTGATGCGGAACGAAGCAGCGTTATGTGGATCGAGTGCGAGAACATGGGCATTCAATCCCTCAAAGGAATCGAATACTTCCCGGATGTTTTCAGCCTGTACTGCTCTTACAATAAACTCACAGAACTGGACATCAGCAAGAATACGAAGCTCAATGGTTTATCCTGCGAGAGTAACCAGCTGACGAAACTGGATCTCAGCCACAATCCGGATCTTACATATTTGGCCTGTTCTTATAACAAGATTAAGACGCTGGATTGCTCGAATCACAAAGTCCTTTCCACGATTGAATGCGTGGGTAATTATGACGAAGACGAGGAGAATAACCGCACTGCGCGCGGATACCTCACATCCATTAACGTGAAAGGATGTGACGCGTTGGATACTCTCTACGTCAGCTGTAATAAACTGACTTCCCTGGATGTCAGTACCAACCCGAGACTGATTGACCTGTTATGCGATATCAATCAGTTATCCGAACTGGATCTGAGCCGGCAGGAAAGACTTGTGACGCTGAACTGCGGGTACAATAAGCTTACTTCCCTGGATATCAGCAGCCTGGAAAGAATCGAGAATTTGCAATGTGAACACAACAACCTCTCCTCGCTGGATATAAGCCATAACCCGAAACTGAACTACCTCGGGATCGCCGGAAACAAGGTCACCTCCCTTGATTTGAGTAACAGCGCCGGCCTGGTCGAACTGCACTGCGAGAACAATTCCCTGACATCCCTGGATCTGGACCATATGTACCAGCTCCATGTGCTTACGGTACACGGAAATAAGCTCGAGACTCTGGATATCGGAAATACGTTCATTGCAGATTACTATAAAGAGTCGGAACTGGAGGATCATGGAACATACTACAGTTTCTATCACGAAGAGTTCGACGAAGAGTCCTGGGAAGAAATCTATATTGGCATTTCCTTCGACAAGACGACTAAACTCGAGAAAGCACCGCACGGAGAGATCGTCTGCAATATCGATGAGAAAACTTTCCCGGATACGCCTTTCCGTATGTTCGTCTCGAACAGATTCGACATGGACCACGATAAGAAGCTCTCTACAGTAGAAACCGGAAGAGTGGATACGATCGTGATGGGTATGCTGGAAGACGATCGAACCGCAGGGGTCAAGAGCATTACGGGTATTGAGCACTTTACCAACCTGAAAAACCTTTCCATCAACGGCACCATGATCGAAAACCTTGCCCTGGGGGCCATGGATTCACTGTTGAATCTCGACTTTGATGCCACAGATTATAGTAGCGGCGAAAGAGGTGCTCTGAAGACGGTCAATCTGAGCAATTGCCCGAATCTGAAGAGTGTGATGATTTGCAACGCCAATCTGGAAAGCATCAATCTTTCCAAGAACAAGGCTTTGGACAACGTACTCTTGAATAACCTTTCGATCAAGAGAATAGATTTTTCCGCCAATACCCGTCTGAGTTCCGTCGAAATGATGCACTGCGAGAATTTGAGCGAAGTGAAGTTCGGAAACAACCCGGCACTTAATACTGTGTATCTGAATCAGAGTGCCGTCACCAAGATCGATCTGAGTCAGTGTCCGAATCTGGAGTCTCTGGACCTTTCCGAAACGAAGATCAAGACACTGGATGTAAGCGCGAATCCGAAACTGGAGCACCTGGCTTTGGATAGCACAGATGTTTCCGTCCTTGATGTGACCAAGAATCCCGAACTTACCAGTCTTTCCTGTATCTATACGAAGATCGAGAACATCGATCTCAGCCATAATGAATTCTTGAATGTTCTTTATATCACCGGCAGTGGCTTGACCAGCATCGATCTGAGCAACAAGCCCATCCTCAACGAATTGGACGTAAATGGAAATCAGATCCAGGAACTGAACCTGTCGGAATGTCCGCAGCTTCGTCTTCTTGATTGCAGTATTAATCCGATCTACGATCTTGACCTGAGTCATAACCCTCATCTGATGATTGTCCATTGCGCGGCAACGAAGATCAGTGAACTGGATCTGACACCGTGTCCGGAACTTCAGGAAATCGACTGTTCCTTAAACACGAAACTGGCGAAACTGAACATGTCGCAGAACCGGGACATCTTTTACATCAACTGTAACAGAACAAGTCTTGAGTCTCTGGATCTGTCGAACAAAGATCTCACAGCCCTGCTCTGCGGTTACACCAAGATCAAGGTCCTTGATCTGAGTAAGCAGAACCATCTGCGCGTGCTTGAAATGGCCGGCATGGGCCTTACCGAGATGGATCTTACGGGCTTCCCGGAACTCCAGAGCCTGGATCTCTCCGACAATCTCCTTTCCAAACTGGATCTGAGCAATAACAAAAACCTGATCTTTGTTGATCTGCGTTTCAACATGTTCGCCGAGAAACCGACATATTCCTGCGAAGACGAGGACCTCTTTGAGCCTCAGAAATATGTTCCACAGGTCAAAGGACTCAAACTTGATTCGCGTAACGAAAAGGGTGTGACCCTCTCCTGGAACGAAGCCGAAGGCGCCGATGCCTACGAAGTTTTCCGTTCGGAGAAGGACGA
>LVAV01000101.1 GCA_001604185.1 Clostridiales bacterium Firm_16
CGGATGCTGCCGAGGGCTGGGTTTGTGTGTTGTTTTCCTGTGCCGGTAAAGATTCGGGAACTACAGATACCGGATTGCCTTCCATGGTTTCGGGTATCATTTTGAGCTCCGTGTACTGCTGGGTTGTGGTTGCAAACAGTTTCCCGACATATTCCCTGAATTCCGGGATGGCTGCCAGGGCAATGCCGACCGAAACAGCCAGGGCCGCAATAAAGACAGCAGCGATACGGAGTGCCTTCGGCAGGGTGGTTTTCAGCAGACGGGCCCGAGCTTCGCGGGCGACTGTTTTTCCGATCATCTGGAGATGGACAGCCTCTTTTTCACGGAAAAACGAATCCATATAAGCCTTGTCCGCTTCAGAAAGAGGATCGGATGCAGCGGAAAGCAACCGCTTTGATTCATCATCCCGCAGAAAAGTGCCGAAGAGTTCCCAGGATTGTTCCCAGGGGTCGATTGCGGCCGTGTTATTCTTCATGATGGTTCTTCTCCTTCTTCAGATGCTCCGTCAGATGCTTTCTTGCCCGAAAGAGAGCGGAATAGATCGTTGATTCCCTGACATCAAGCAAAGCAGCCATTTCCGGGACAGTCTTTTCTTCTGCATAACGCATCCGGATGATATCACGGTCTTTGTCTGTCAGGGTTTGCCATGCGTCCAGGACTTCTTCCATGGTACCGTGTTCAAACAGGTTTTCATAAGGATCGGTTGGATCTGCAGCCCAGTCCATGGAACCGTCCTCAAGGCTGTATGCATAGACACTGCGTTTTTTTCGCCGGAGAATATCCTTGCAGGTATTGGCGGTGATCACGGCAATATAGGATGCTTTCTGTGCGTCCGCTATTGAACGAAGCAGTTCCGGTCGCTTACAAAGCTTCTCGAGTGTATTGCTGAATGCGTCTTCTGCTTCACAGTGGTTATCCGGAAAGAACGTGAGCGCTACTCTGTATATCAGATTCCGGTAATCCAAATAGATTTGCGTCAAAAATTCCCGGTCGGCATCGCTTACCGTTGTCAGCAAAATAGCTGGTAGAAAAACGGTGGCCTGGGAAAAGATCAGAGGAGGGATTGGCTGCATGAACGTTCATACCTCTTTTCAGCTGATATCCGGATACGAGTCTATCACAGAGATTCCGGATCAAACAAGATCAGAAGCATCCATCAAATAAGACGACGGCTTAGTTCGTTTTCTTTGCTGCATAAGAAGAATAACCGTATCAAGAAGCTATTAAGCAATTCTTTCCGTATCCTTTGTGTGGAAAGGCTTTTCTTTTCCGCGAGATTTCTGTTCCTTCTGTTCACGCTCGACGCCGTCAACGATCTCATCCGCTTTTTCTTTGCTCCGCAGGTAAATCCTGAAGCTGTGTTTCTTGCCGATGGTCTTTTCAATTGTTTCGGTTCCCTTGAGTTCGATATCAGCCCGGACAGCTTTCCGTTCCGTCATCAAAGCAATGGGATCATAGGAGATTGCCCGAATGAACAGATCCTTCAAAGCGGTGATTGCCCTGCCGATAATCGATTCCTGCCTGGCTTTCGTCGCTGGATGATTCTGTACAGCAGTTTTGGTTTTAACAACATATTCCTGTAAAGCCAGCATTTCTCGGTGATTCGCCTTGCCGCAGGTCTTGAGAATGCGGGCATCTTTCTTTTTCAGCTTCGCGATCCGGGTGTCCAAAGCGTCAATCTGCTGTGAAAGCTCTTTCCGCTTCAGAATATGTATGGGCGACAGGGAGTCATATTCCCGAACCAGATCCTTTCTGTCCTTGCGTGCGGATACGAACTTGTCATGGTTTTCCATATAATCGGACAGAAGCGGCTCCATCTTCGCAACGTATTGCGCGGCACTTTCCATTGTCTCATCATTATGCGCCAGAAGATAATAGCCCGTAATAATCTCCTGACGCTTTTCTTCAATCTTGTATGCCAGATCCTTGATTGTATCCACAACCGCAACGGGAATCTGTTTCAGCTTTTCAATCACAGATTTCCAGTAACGGATTTCTTCATTATCCTTTTTGATCTGCCTGTTCAGTTCACAGCGATCAGAGAATCCGCCTTTTTTCTCAATCATCCGGGCAGCAGGCCCTTCATGAATGGTAGGCTGTTCGTCAATGCCCCGTTCGGTATGGCTCCGGTGATCAATCCGTTCTTCACTTCCGGCATGTTCCAGAAGTTTGTTTGATATATTCTCCCAGGCGATTCGCCACTGTTCCAGCTGCGTTTCACTGTTCCATCTGGCCGCAATGGGATTCTGCCTTCCGTATTTCGTACTCTTTGGATATTTGCTGGCCCGTTCGTATCCATGGGCTTCGCCTTCGGATGCCGGCATGTATACTTTCTTCTTCCCGACCAGATAAGGATACAGCTTCTCCCATCCGTCATTCCGGGCTTCCTTAAATTCCGCGGCAGTGAATCCGCGCTCTTCTCCATTTCGGACGCAGATGTACTCCTTTTCCGTCTTGTTCTGCCAGGTTCCATCCTGATTCAGAGGGCGGACTGTTGTGATAATATGCGCATGAGGATTGTGACCGTCCTCATCATGAATCGCCACATCCACGCACATGCCGTCCGATACGAACTGCGTCTGGATGTACTCCGTCACAAGCGGAATCCATTCTTCTTTCGTTAGTTCAAGCGGCAGCGCTACAATATGCATCCGACTTAGGCGGCTGTCTTTCGATTTTTCCGCTGCTTCGACAGCATTCCACAGCGTTTCCCGGTTCTGCCATTCGGCGGGTGCCATGGGCGGCAGGAAGATCTGCTCCCAGACAAGACCGCTTTTGCCGGTATAATCATGCCGGATACCGTCATAGTCGTTATACAGCACAGAGCAGCTGATATAAGCAGATGACGCGCAAGCGGACTCTCCCGTACCACGGCTGGTGACCTTGACAGCGTTATGGTAAATCGCCATATTTGTTCCTCCTTTCCGGCTCCTCGGAGCCTCTTTTCTGCTTCTCTTTCGAAAAAGAGAAGTGACTGGATGCCCACAGGCATCCATACCCCGGCAAAGCTGCCGGTGGCAGGTTTGCAAACGCGGTTGACGGGCATGAGGATCATGCCGATTGCATATTTCCCGTGCTGATCGGAATCAGCGTGGGAAATGTGCGTCAACCGCGCAGCC
>LVAV01000102.1 GCA_001604185.1 Clostridiales bacterium Firm_16
AAAAGTAGCCCCGAAAAGGACTTACATTCGTTTTTTGACCAACTACGCTGCGGAACCATGGAATGTGTGATATTATCTTCAATGTCTACAAGGGGGGAGCATGAAATTCCGTATTATTGAATGTATTGTGTTCGTTTGTGGTTTTTGTATTGTCGGATCCATGACATTCGCTACGGATGGATTTGACAGTCGACAAAAAATATACTCAGTCGATTCCGATTTATACGAGGCAATGACCTGTTTGTACATAATGCAAGGGCATGCCTTGCCGTCTACGACCGGTCCGTGGAGCGCCGATGAATTGGATCGGATGCTGGCAAAGATTGATCGTGATTTATTGCCGGAGGGAGCCCTGCCCACATACGACTATGTCGCATCGCAATTGGGTATTGTCCCAAATCGCCCGTCCGAAGGTATTGGGCTGAAGTGGGGCTTTGAGGCGGCCCTTGAGACCTATACACATACCAATACTGATTCAGAACTGTTTCGTGGTCGGTTCAACTGGAACTATGCGGCGATTAACCATAAGCCGATGCTCAAGCTTTCGTTGGAAACCTGGCCGGTAGATAGCTTCTACGGTTATGGCGAATTGACAATCGGCAACTATTACCATACGAAACGAACGGACAAGGGATGGCTGGACTTCGGAGAGACTGTGTTCAATACAAATATCCTGGGATTCCAGAATCCACCGCAGTTTGTCATCAGTTACTTGAACTTCAATATGCCCTATCGGGCGTTTGCTTCGGCGGGTGGTAACCACTGGAGTATGCAAGTCGGAAGGGATCGGATGAGTTGGGGGCCGGGAGTTACTGGCAACTTCGTTGTGGGCGACAACCTGCTGTACCATAATATGGCAAGGTTCACGACGTATTTCGATTCGTTCAAGTATACGTTCGTCACGTCGTTCTTTCCCCATCCAAAGAACTATGCTTCCGGTACTCCTGCCGATTGGGGGATATCTCCTCATGGACAAAAGAGCGTATTGGATGGAATCAACATGTTCATGTCTCACCGCCTGGAATGGAGGATGTTCCGTGACAAAGTCAATTTCGCATTGACTGAGGCGATTATGTATCAGTCGTCTACGAACTTCATCGATTTGCAAGTTCTGAATCCTGTCATGATCTATCATGATTACTATATCCGGAGCAATTCCAATTCAATACTTTCCTTGGAGCTGGATTATACCCCCATTGAACGATTGAACGTATATGGGCAGTTGGTCATTGACGAGTTCAACCTTCCGGGAGAACCTGTGCCCGGCAAGGATGCCGGGGCGTTGCCGAACGGGTTCGGCTATATGCTGGGGGTAAAGACATCCGGGGCGTTAGGTGCCGGCATGTACTACGGTTCCTTGGAAGGAGCGATGACCGATCCATATCTGTATCTGCGGGACCGAGGAAGAGAAGATAACGGTTCCGACTATGAGCAGTCACAAGGGGAGTATGGCATAAACTGGGTAGTCGCCGTCCGGAACTATTCCGAAGCAGGGACGTACTACGACGAGGAATTCCTCGGCTACAAGTACGGCGGCGATGCGATCGTCGGCAACCTCAATGCAGGCTACAAGGTCTTCGGCAAATGGCATGTGGAGGGCAACGTGTTCTTCATGGCCCACGGAACCCACGACAAGTGGACCTGCTGGACTGAGGTCGATCCTGATACCAACGTCTCCACTCCTACGACGGGCCACAATTCGGATAACCACAAGGATCCGACTGCGCAGACTACTCGCAACGCCATCTCATATACGTTGGTTACAGGCGTGAACGGAGGCTATACGGTCATGCCGGGTTTCGATGTGTTCGGACAACTGGATCTGATCAACATCTGGAATCCCGGCAACATCAGTACGGCGGCATCTGTGATGGATATGCAGCTGACGCTCGGGCTGACGTATTCCATCTGATCGCGATGCGACAAAATCTCTAGAATCAATTCGGCCCGCTCCTGATGGGGTAAGGCCTGAAATGAGGTGGCCTATGTGCAAGAAAACGTTGTTCGTCCTGTTCCTGGTAATGCTCGCCGGTTCCATGCTTTTCGCTTCCGGCCCGTATTCGGAAATGATTCCGCTTTCATCTTCCGTATATCAGGATATGGACGAACTCTATGCGATCATGGACATGGGAACCCCCTCGAACGCAAGACCTTGGTCGAAAGGTGAGGCTTCGGTGATTCTTGATCGTATCGACACATTCGCGCTACGCGGTGTATCGAAGACATTGTACGAAAAGATCGCGAATGCGGTGGAACCCGGGCTTCGCTGGAACTTCGCGGATACCTTTGGTCTGGGCGCGGCTCTGGAGGCGAATATCGAGTATTACTCCCACACCAATGGCACTGAGTTCAATACGGAACCCGACTGGATATACGGGTTCGAGCAACGGAAGCCGGTTGCGAAGTTGCAACTGGATTTCAGCGTTAAGGATATGTTCTATACGTATGCCGACCTGCAGTACGGTTACGGACGGACGAATCCTGACGATGGTTTCGAAAAGTTGAGCACTTTTACAGGAGGACAGGGTGTCGGGGCTCTTATTTCAGAAACAGATGCTGGCAATGCGTGGTTTGTCTCGGAATCTACGCTCTACGGTCGTTCCAGCGGTTGGAACATTCCGCCAAGGTCTGCGGAATTCGACTTTGAATGGCCTAAACGCGCCATCTTTTCGCTGGGCGGTACGTTCTGGAACGTGTCGGTTGCACGGGATCGGGTCGACTGGGGCAATTCCCATATCGGCAACTTCATTATCGACGACCATGTGGACTACCATGACTTCTTTCGATTCGCCGCATTCTCCGATCATTTTAAGTACGAGTGGTTGAATGTGTTCTTCGATACAAATCCGAAGAACTCAGAATCACCTACTAAGTCGTCCCGTATTTTGATGGCGCATCGTCTTGAATTCCGTCCATGGTCATGGCTGACATTCTCCGTATCGGAAAACGTCATGTATCAAGCTGATACGGTGAATCTCCGCTATCTGAATCCTGCGTTCATCTTCCACAACCTGAACAACCGCTCGATGTTCAATGCCATCGCCCATGCGGAACTGGACATCATGCTCTACCGAGGGCTGAATCTCTATGGGCAGTTTGTCTTGGACCAGGCAAGAGCTCCGAACGAGGCCGCCGTCCAGTCCGACGCATGGGGAGTGCTGGGTGGATTCGAGTATTCCCATGCTGTCGGTCCCGGCATTCTGACCACGTCGCTGGAGTATGCCTATACGACGCCGTGCCTCTACCGCCGTGATGGTGTGGATTTCCTGATGTTCCAGAAGAGTTTTACGCTAGGGAAAAGTTTCGTGCTGAATCTCGACTATATCGGCTTCCCCTATGGAGGAGACGCGCAGGTGCTTCAATGGAACATCTCCTACCGGATGCCTTCCTATGGAGAAATAGCTTTCTCCTTGCAAGGCCAACGGCATGGAGAGATGGATATCTTTACGCCGCATCATGTGGATTCGAACGGAAATCCAACGGACAATTCCGGTGTCCCCAATTATGCCGGAGCAACTCCGTCCGGCGATGCCATCACCGAAACGCTTGTGGCAAGCCTTGCCGGAAAATATGAAGTACCGCACTTTGTGTCGTGGCTCGACATATCGATATGGTCCCGCCTCGACTGGATCGGCAGGAGAGTCTATACGCGTTCGACGAATAGTTTTAGCGGGGAAGCTTCCGATCTGCAATTTACCATCGGGATGGGGATTGTGTTGTAATTTGGTGCATTGCCTGTGAATATTTGATATTATTCTTCCAAAAACAACACAGGGCTGTAGGAGGAAATGATGTCGCAGCGTGCAATCAACTTCACTGTCTTGATTTTTTTATGTCTTTTTGTCGTCTCTCCGCTTGTGGTGGCGGCTATACGATTCTGTTAGGACTCAAGGTCTTTGGCCGGCTGGATTTCGCCAACATATGGAACCCTGGAAACATTGCGGGTGCTCCGTTTCGGCCCGCCATGAAGTTGACATTCGGCCTGACATATACGCTCTAGTGGAAAGAAGGAAACGAATACACCCCTCAAAAGTCCTCATAGACTTCTGGAGGGGTGGTTTCGTACCGATGCTCGTCGGGTCGTATCTATTCAGAACAACCAAAGCACTGGTCAGTTTTCGAAGAACTTGTTCCCGATGTCCTTTCTGTACCATGCGCCGTCGAAATGAATCTGCTCCACGGCTTCGTACGCTTTCTGGTTCGCTTCCAGAATGTTCGCTCCCATGCCTACCACCGTCATGCAGCGTCCGCCGCTTGTAATGATCCTGTCATCGATATGCGATACGGCTCCAAAGAACAGGAGCGGTGTCATCAGGAAGATGTTGTCCTTCAATGCGCTTTGTATCGGCTGGACTTCTTTCCCTACCTGCGGTTTTTCCGGATAGCCTTTGCTGGCTATGACGACTGCGACCGCCGATTGGTTCGAAATGTCGAGCCTGAAATCGCCCAACGTATCGTTGTTCATCGCTTCAAGGATTTCTATGATGTCGCTTTTGATCAACGGAATGATCGCTTGCGCCGCGGGGTCGTTGAACCTGACATGGTAGTCGACCAGCACCGGGCCCTCCTTGGTCATAATCAGACTGAACGTGAGAACCCCCTTATAGGCCATCCGTTCGACCTTCAGTCCGTACAGCGTCGGTTCAATGATGGAGTCGACGATCTGCTGGCGATATTGCGGGGTCAGCGGTACCGGGGATATCGATCCCATGCCTCCCGTCGGAAGTCCTTCCTCTCCCTCTTCCGCCTTCATGTAGTCCGAACAGCTCGGCAGCGCCATGTACCCTTTGTTGTCGACCAGTACCGTAATCGTGACAGGAATCCCCGACAGATGTTCCTCCAGCAATATTGAATCCCGAGGCATCAGATTCCGTGCGAAATTCATCAGTACGTCGAAATCCGACGAGTCGACCATCACTCGGCTTGGAGCGAGCGCATTCGTCTTGAGGATGAACCGTTCTTCCGGATGCCGTCTGAGGAACGCGGCCAGCGAATCTTCATCTGAGAACAGATGGTGCACCGGCGTCGGAATATTGTGCCTGTCGGTGAACGACCTTGCGAAGCACCGATCCCCCTCCAGTTTCAGCGCTCTTCCCGGGGCTCCGAACGTCAGAATTCCGCGTTCATTGAGATAATCGATCACTCCCGTGAACAACGGAGCTTCCGTGCCGACGAACACGAAGTTGATATCGTTATCCAGACAAGTCCGGTACACTTCTTCAGGGGAAGACGGATTGACCGTCGGGAGATTCTTCGCGATCTGTTCCGTCCCCACGTTCCCTGGAGCGACGAACAGTCCGTCTATCAGTCTGCTTTGGGAAAACCACCATGTGACGGCATGGTCTTTCGCTCCTGAGCCTAATACCAGAACTTTCATGTTGACTCCTTTTGCTCGGCCATAACGTTCGTGCCATCGTCACATCCACAAGGTCGTACCGGCAGTACT
>LVAV01000103.1 GCA_001604185.1 Clostridiales bacterium Firm_16
ATGCGGATTTAGCTGATGAGAAATTTCCGGATTCCACTGGTGAAAGTGGCCGGATTAACCAAATTCCGTCCACCATGAGACTGTCCAATGTCACAAGCGGGCAACTGTCATATCGCCATGGGTACCTAAAAACAACCTTGTCACGACCTGAAGTACAAAACTCCAAGGAAAAACCGGGGTTATTCCTTGTCAGATGTCCCCGGCATAGCGACTGAGACTTCGGCAAACATGTACGAAGAATATGTTAGATGTAAGAAGTCGTACAAAGAAAGCTACTACTTCTGACATTTGATAACTCATTATATTATAATAATTAATATACATATTCATATTGACTTCATACATTTGTTCAAAGTATATTACTTATATCAAACAGTAAGATGTTTGATGAAGAAGGACAATATGAATAGGAACAACCTATACAACATACATAACAATCTGAAAAAAGTTCTGGTTCTGGCATTGCTGGTCCTGGTCGCTTCTCTCGCATTCGCCGCTTCCGATTCCAACGTCACTGTCTTGAGACTGCGGGCTGTCGTGGCTCCTCAAGCTTCCTTTTATGCCGACGCCGACAACGGACAGCTGTCGATCGCGGCGAACAACGATGCGTTCCAAGTTTCGGTGCACGACCAGTTCGGGAGACAGGTCGAAGTCGAAGACGGGAAAGTCGTCGCGGAAGCCGGGCAGAAGCTGGTCTTCAACGTGATGGCAGTCTGATTCAAAACCGTACGATTCCCTCGGGGGTAACAATAATCGGTGGAGGGATCCACTTTCTTGCACCGGAGCCGGCAGCGATGCCGGCTCTCGCTTTTTGTTCCGACAGGTACGCAAACAGACGGATAAAGCCCATGGTATTGCAATACATCTGTTTCACCAGTAAAATATTAGCGATACGAAACTTGTTTGCTACTTGATAAGTTCAGGCATGCCGTTTTCATGTAACTTACATATATCGAACAAAATAGCTCCAAAAACCTCAAGACGGCACTCGCAATAACAACCGGCATAATCGGGAAGGAATTGATACATGATATGTTAGCTGAAATTAACAGATGCCAGCAGCCGGCTTCTCTTTTCGCTCCACGCTATCCTCGACAGGTATTCGGTTCGTCGTTCGATGCGGAAACCTCGCAAACCGTGCGAAAGCCGACGGCCGAGGAAGTTCGTAGACTTGAGGCCTCTGTGAGCGTCATCGGACAGAAAGGCTCCTGCACGGTCTACCGTTTTCTGAACGGCCAAAGCGAAGCGGGGTATATGACCAGCTACAAGGTGTTTCCCGGAATCATGCTCTGTTACAACGAATTTGCGATGAAATGGGCCATGTGCGACAGCCAGCCCCATGAGGATCTGATCGAAATCAATCATTGCAGAGAAGGGAGATACGAATGCCAACTCCCGGACGGACGCATATGCTATATCGGCAAAGGAGATCTCAGCGTCCACAGACGGAGTCTATGTCCGCAGCATCCGAGTTTCCCGTTCGGCTACTACCATGGGATATCCGTTCTGGTAGATCTTCCCAAGGTCGAAAAGAAACTCAGACGGCAATTGACCGAACTCGGCATCGACCTGGACAAACTTCCGCGCATTCTGCGCCTCGACGATGCACCGTTCCTTTTTCGGGCGACGGAACGGATCGAGCACATTTTTTCCGAAATCTATGAGATACAGGATGCGTATCGACAGACATATCTCAAAATCAAAGTGCTGGAACTGTTCTATTTCATCTACCACGCATGCGAAGACACGTTGTTCCAGCTCAGGAGTCCGAATATCCAGCGCAAGCATGTGCAGAAAATCAAACGTATCCAGGAATATATCACGGAGCATATCGACAGACACATCACCGTCAGACAGCTTTCGCAACAGTTCTCTCTCTCGGAAACTTCGATCAAGACAGGATTCAAGAGCCTCTATGGCACCAGCATCGGAAGCTATCTTCGAACATACAGAATGCATGTCGCCGCAGGGAGGCTCTCCGCGGGGGAGATGTCCGTGCTGGAAGTGGCCCTGTCCGTCGGATATGAGAACCCGAGCAAGTTCGCCGCTGTTTTCCGGACGGAGACGGGAAAAGCACCGCTGGAATATCAGAAGCAGATGTTTCTGGGTTCGGAAGTCGTCCCGTTCGAACTTCCGCAGAACGATGCCCTGAATGTACGGAATGCCGCCCGATCGGATCGGATTCCCGTCCGCATGGAGTAGCGGCTTCGCATCGAGCATTCCTATACTTCGGTCAAAACTTTTCACAGAGGGAGATATGAGCAAGAACAATATTTCATTAACTCGTTTGTTCGGGTTCGCGGGATCCTACAGGTATCTGTCCTATCTGGGCTGCCTGTTGTCAGGTCTCAGCGCGATCGCCGGGTTGCTGCCCTACATTTTCATATGGTTGTGCGTCAGATTGCTATTCGCCGCAGTACCGGAGATATCCGGGGCACAGGGAATCGTCGGGTACGGGCTTTGGGCGCTCGCTCTGACGATTCTGAGCATCCTTCTCTATTTCGGTGCGCTGATGTGTACGCATCTGAGCGCGTTCCGCGTTTCTCGCAACATGAAAAGCAAAGCGATGCATGCGATCATGGACTTCCCGCTCGGATATTTCGAGGGAAAGGACACGGGAAGGCTTCGGAAACAGATCGATGACAACGTGGACATGACGGAAACGCTGCTGGCCCATAATCTCCCCGACATGGTGGGGGCGTTGACGACGCCGATAGCGGTCCTTGTGTTTCTCGCCATATTCGACTGGAAACTCGGACTCCTCTGCCTGGTCCCGTTCGCCCTGGCGTTCCTGATCCTCGGCCGGATGACAGGCGGAGACAATGCGAAGAGCATGATCCGATACCAAGCGTGTCTGGAACGGATGAGCAGTTCGGCGGTCGAATATGTCAGAGGGATTCCTGTGGTCAAGACCTTCCAGCAGACCGTCTATTCCTTCAAGGATTTCCATGAAGCGATCGCATCGTACGGGAAATGGGCTACAGAGTATTCCCATAGCTTCAGAATTCCGTATACGATCTTTTCCGTATCGATCAACGGTTTCTTTGCGCTCCTGATTCCTGTCGGGATCCTGATGCTGCGCAACGGAGTCGATTTCTCTTCCAAGCTATTGGATATCGTATTCTATATTCTCTTTACTCCTGTATGCGCAGTCATGATGAACAAGATCATGTATGCATCGGAAAGCATCCAGCAGGTACAGATGGTACTGACGAAATTCGACCAGCTGACGGACTGCAAGCCGTTGTCCCAACCCCGCAAGCCGCTCACCCCCCGGGACACGTCGATCCGCTTCGAACATGTCACGTTCGCCTATCCGGGGACGACGGACAAAGCGCTCGTCGATGTCTCGCTGGACCTGGAAGCCGGCCATACCTACGCTCTCGTAGGGGCCTCCGGCAGCGGAAAGACCACGGTGGCGACGATGATACCCAGATTCTGGGATCCAGATTCCGGTCGCATCACGATCGGAGGAATCGATTTGAAGGATATGGATGAAAAGACCTTGCTCGACCGGATATCCTTCGTATTCCAGGACAACCGTCTGTTCAAGACGACGATCCGGGAGAATTTGCTGATGGCAAAGCCAGATGCGACGGAACATGAGCTACAAGCAGCGCTTTCCGCGGCGCAATGCGACGACATCATCGCGAATCTTCCGGCGGGAGTCGATACGACGCTCGGAACGAAAGGAACATATTTGTCAGGAGGCGAGATGCAGCGGCTTGCGCTGGCCCGGGCCATTTTGAAGGACGCTCCGATCGTCATCCTCGACGAAGCTACGGCGTTCGCCGATCCGGAGAACGAAGCCAGGATACAGAAAGCGTTCGAACGGCTTGTCACAGGAAAGACTGTCCTGATGATCGCCCATCGCCTGTCTTCGGTGAAGCATGCGGATAGGATATTCGTCCTCGACCATGGAAGACTCGTCGAATCGGGAACCCACGACGAACTGATGCGGAAGAAACAAGAATATGCGCGGCTCTATGAGGAATTCACCACATCCCTCAGCTGGAAAGTCGCGAAGGAGGCCTGACGTGTATACCTATCTCGAAAACAAGTTCAGCTTGACGCATCAAGGGGCGAAGGATCTGGTAAAAGGCATCGTCTGGTCGGCCATTTTCAATTTCACGCTGTTTCTGCCGATTTCCTTGATTTTTCTTTTCCTCAGGGAGGTTCTGCCCGGCCTGTACGGTCAGCAGATCCATCCAGACTTCACGTTCTATCTCATCGGGATCATCGTTACACTTGCGGCAATGTTCCTGGCCCATTTCATCCAATACAAATATCTGTACAACACGACGTATGATGAGAGTGGAAACAGGAGAATCAATCTTGCGGAAAAACTAAGAAGGCTTCCCCTCTCCTTTTTCGGAAAGAAAGATCTTTCCGATCTGACGAGTACGATCATGAGTGACTGTACGGCACTCGAGCATACGTTCTCCCATGCCGTGCCGACGTTCTGGGGAGCCGTCATCTCCACCTTAGTAGTCGCGGTCGGCATCCTTGCATATGATTGGAGGATGGGTCTTGCGCTCATTTGGGTGATTCCCGTGTCATCCTGGATTCCCGCGACTCATAACGAGGACGGCGGGCTGAAACCTAGTTTCTCATAAATA
>LVAV01000104.1 GCA_001604185.1 Clostridiales bacterium Firm_16
GTTGCCGGTCTAGTTATCCCATCGGAAGTGGTTTGATTACCCGTTAGGCGCGTTGTAGACATGCCGCCGACGTAATCGGCAGAAGCACCTTCTTGGCTCCGCTGTCAAGGCACACCTGAAGTGCATTGGCCAGCTCCTCGACCTTGATCATCGTACCGCTGATACTAATTTCACCCAGTACTGCGAGGCTGCTCAGCGTCGGCTTGTTCAGGGCGATGGAGCACAGAGCAATCAGCGTGGGAAGCGCCAGCTTGCCGGTCATCCCGATGCCCTGCAGATCCTGATAGTTGATAATATAGTCCTTTGTGGTCGTGCTGATGGACCCGCTGATTCGGTTTCCATTGGCTTTCAGGAAGTTGAAGGCGGTGTTGGAGGATTCGCGGGCATCCCTATCCGTGCCGATTCCGGTCCGTTCGAACTTGCCGTTGCCGGGGAGCATCTGGCTCTCCAGCCGGAACACGCCGATCATGCCGGATTTGCCGTGACCAATGGTATATACCTGACCAGGATTGCAGAGTCCCTCCGGGATCAGCTTGCCGCCGCCTTGCTCCGGGACGGAAACAAAATGCTCCTCAAAACTCTCGTTATCTATGTAGGAGAAGTTGACATCGTAGAATTCCATGCCGCCCAGCTTCTTCAGTTGCTCCTTGACACGGCGACGCATCTCCAACGCCAGCTTCAGAATTTCTTCCAGCTGTTCCTTGGTGTATTCACCGTCCGGATACAGCAGTTTGATGAGGCCGCCGACCATCTTCCTGACAGCGATGGTATCGCGCTGATTCAGGTTCTTTCCAAGATGATAGAAGTGATCCAGCGCATCGCCGTACTGTTCCTTCCGCAGCTCCCGGATAAACTCAGCAAGGTAGTCTGTGATAAAGCCGTAGTCATCGGTGAAGTGCTCCGGACGGAACTTCGGAATCTCCCAGCCGGGGATATAGCAATGCATGCGGTCAAGGAAGGCTGTATCGGTTCCCATCTCCGGAGGGAACGGATCAAAAAGACTGCTGGTCTTCAGGAGAACATCCACACTTTGATTGATGTTACCGACAAATACCATCGACGCGCTGGCAGCCTTTTCCTCCTTGCCACGGGCAAAGGAACCGGAAGCCATATAGTCCTTCATGATCTGGATACCATCTTTATCTTTAAAATTGATCCCGGCCACTTCGTCGAAGGCGACACAGTCCCACAGGCCGACAAGGCCAACTGTCTTCCGGGCCATGTTGTAGAAAAGATTCGCCACTGTTGTCTGGCCACCAGAGACGAGGATACTGTTGGGAGAGATCTCTTTGAACAGGTGGCTCTTGCCAGTGCTTCTCGGCCCGAGCTCACAGAGGTTAAAGTTGTTTTCTACCAGCGGAACCATACGAAGAAGTAGCAGCCACTTTTCACGCTCGGTGAGAGTGTCCGGCTCCATGCCGATGGAGCGAAGTAGAACATCCATCCACTCTTCCTTGGTGAAAGACTTCCGACCTTCCTTCAGTTCGTTGATATCCACATGGGGCATCTGGATCGGAGTGAGTTTCCGGATCTGGATGGGATTCCCGTTCTTCTTGTCCTCTTCGATGTACTCATAGTCCAGCTGGACAATGCACCAAATGCCACCACAGAGCAGCCGATCATATTTCTCCGGGTACTCGTCAGAGATCGGCACCGTCTTTAGGCCTAAGTTGGAGAACTCTGCCTCATACACATCCCGCTTAATGTTCAGGCTCACCGTGATCTTGTCGATGACAGTGTAGCTGCCACGGGAACGAAGTACAGAAAGAATCTTCTGAGCCTCATCCGGACGCACAAAGTTATCCGCCAGAATACGCTTGACGTTCTCGACCCCTTTTTCAATGACCTCTTCATCATCGGAGCTGCAATACTGCCCCAGCAGGAATTCAAGGACATAGACGGGTACATTGGCACCTTCCTTGATCTTCTTTGTCAGGTCTTTTCGGACAATCTTCCCATCAAAATGCTCGCGGAGCTTGCCCTTGATAATTTCACGAGTGCTTTCACCCGACAGATATTCATCCATTGTCGATTCCTCCTGATTCCCCTTAGAAGAAGTTGAACTCGTCGACCGCAAACGCGATATCGATCTGGAACTCCTCTTTCACTGGCAGTTGTAATCCGCTTTCATCCGCGATAATGAGATAGTAGCTGTCCAGATTGCTGTATTTCTGTGACCGCAGATTGAAGCTGCAGCGGAAAGTGCGCTCCTGCGCATTCTCACTGGTCTTGTCTGCGATGATTTTCTGTGTATCGCTGATCTTCTGGCCGTTGACATCCGTGAAGTACAGCAGATAAGTTACTGCCTCCCGGTTGCCGCCTACTGCTTCTTTCTGGTAGAAATTGAGCGAGAAGATCATATTACTGATCTTACGGCCAGCAGACAGAAGGCTCACTGTGACAGGTTTAGTGTCGATCTTATCCTTGTTCCGCTGATAAGCCTTTGAGGATGACCGCAAGAACTGATACTCGACTACCGGAACGACCATCTCCTGCAAACTGATACCGCCATGCACGAAATTCAGACCGCCGCCTTTCTTCTTGATTCGGACGTTCTCCCTCGGTGCCCACGCCTCGTAGCCTGCATCCGTACCGATGAATTTGACCGGTAACAGGAAGTCCGGCTTTGCTCCGGCGCGGGTGATCAGATAACGACGGTCGATTTCCACATCTTGATCGCTCGGCGTGGTCTTATCAACCTTGCCATCCTCAGTGAGCGGGCTGTAGGTATACAGGAACCCGTGGTCCGCCGTAATCAGAATGTTGGTGCCGCCGAATTCGTTAACGATGATACGCACCAAGTTCTTGATCTCAACGATGGCATCTTCACATGCTGGGAACACAGCGCTGTCGGAAGTATGGCTGGCCTCATCCACCTTGTCGTGGTAAATATAGACCACTTCCATGCCTTTCACCAGTGCAGCACGCTCCGCACGCTTCATGCCGATAATATTGTCATACTTAAGGGCAACGCTGGCAGCATTCGCACCCTTCAGGACCTTATCTCGATATACTGCATCCGTAGACTGTCCATCAGCTGTGATGGCGAGCAGCCCGTTTGTGCGCTCCACAACTTCCAGCTTTTTGAATGGAAGCAGGGCCGCCATACCAAACTTGGTCACGGTCGGGAAGATGCCGCAGGCGCTGTTCAGTGTCACCTTGCTCTGCGTTTCTCGGCGCAGTTGCTCGGAAAGCTCGGCTGCTACCTCATAGCGGAATGCATCGGATATAATCACAAAGACACGGTTATCGTTTGTCTTAACCTTAGTTCTGTAGAAATCTACCTGCTGTGGCACTTCCAGAATCCGGCCATACTGCTCCAGATTCTCTGCCGCCGCATCTGACCAGTTCTGGCCAAGCTGCCCGAGGAACCAGTGAGAGTACAGGCCTTCGACCTTCTCCACCACATGCTTGAACAGGTCGTCCAACAGCGAATTGGAAACCTTCAGGCAGCGCTGGAAGCACAGATGGAACTGCCGGTAGTAGCCGTCCATCCGATAATAGTCCGTAGCATATTCTTTCCAGATCTTGTGCGGCTCAACAGTATGGAATCCTGCAGAGTGCTCCAAGAAGAACGCCTGCATGTTGGCCACCTGCAGCAGCCCCTCATAATAACTGGATACGCTGTCGTACCAAACCATAGTCCGGCGTTTCTCAACGGTCGCCTTGATGGTGTCCACCTGAATGATGTGGTCGCTGATTTCTTTCATCAGCGCTGTCAGGATGCATTCGTTAATACACGGGAACACCTCGGTATCCACCAGATCCTCAACAGCCATCTGGGAGAACCGTTGCGGAAGCCGAGCTTCATCCTCCACATACCGGGCCACTTCATAAAGCTGAACGCTATCCTCGCTGTGCAGCCAGTCGGAAACGAAGTCGTAGCAATAGGCCTGATGCGGTGTAGAGATAAAGGCGTCCAGTCCCGCCAGATGATCCAAGTGCATCGTCCGGGTAGCCGCCGTCAGAAGCATGTGGATTGTCATCCTTCCAAGATTCACATCGTCACCTTCGCTGTATCCGGTCGCCTGCGCCACCATGACCCAGAAGGGCTTCTCCGCGCCATAGGTCACGAAGCTCTGGTAGATACTATTGGTATCCAGATCCAGTCCGGCATGTACCACGGCCTTAATGATATGGCTCGGATTGATATCGCTATTTCCGCAGAGAGCAGACATCACCGCAAGATGCATCTGCGCTGCTGTGGAGATGTGGCTACTGAGTTTCTTCACCGCTTCCCGGCGATCCTTTGCCCGGAAGAACTTCCGGTAGTTCTTTACCTGATTACGGATGATCGGTGTGGCAGGCAGGCCCATCTCATCCATCCAGATGGAATTCAGGTCAGCACGGAACTCCTCACTGTAGATCTGCACATTGATGAGCCAATTGTCATCGTCCTTTGTGAAAGAACGTGGATCGTACACAAGGTAATTGGATGCCGTGTCGTCTTCACAAAGGAGCTTTTTCACAGCAAAGGTATTGTTGCCGGTGAGCGCAACAATCTTTACACCACCCAGCTCCATATCCTCCAGCTGATCTTCAAACTCCCGATCTTCGTCATACCAGAAGATGATCCGGCGCTTATAGAATTCCGGCAGCGGTGCGGCAAAACGACGCACTAAGTCCTGCTGCACTGCATTCAAATCTATACCGGCCATGCCGCCACCTCCTTACTTGAGTTTTGCGAGTACGTCTTGGAACTTTTCGTAGTTCACTTTCACGCCATCATCCAGATCGATTCGGATCATCTGATCAGCCAGATGGTGGATTTTTTCTTCGTATACCCGAAGCTCCTCAGCCTGTCCACGGATGCCATCGAGCCGTTTTGTCAACTTCACACGCTCACTGGTTCCCGCATTGGCAATGCGGCTCTCCAGATCAGCAATGGCCGTGCGATATCGAGACTGCTGCTCGTGAACATAGTCCGTGCGGATGCGTGCGATAGTATCTGGCTGATAACGGTGCATATAGATCAGGCATTTGAAACCATTCTTTTTGCCGCTGTCAAAAAGCCAATAAATCGGACGCTTCTGATACACCTTCAGGTGATCTGCGTAGAAATCATTAAGGAAGTAATTTCGGATGACCTCGCGGGAGGAGCCTTTTCCTCCAAGGGCATCAGCGATGAACCGGAGGTTTTCCTCAAGAGTATCCTTCCCATAGACAGCTTCAACAAACCTGACAAAACGGCCCACAACATCATCCTCAAAATATTCATCATCGCAGATTGGAATGATGGCATCTTTATCAGGCATAAATAATGAGTATTTTGAAGTCTCCCATGTACCTCCTGCATACACAAGACCTGGTATATCCAAGGAATAGCGACCAAACATACATCCAACGGCATATGAGATAAACGTTTTGATATCCTCTTTTTGATCAGGCATCCGTAAAGATATGTCTTTGTCAGGAACCAAATATGAGAATTCCTCTGCCAATTCAAACTTTGAAAGAAGGCCTTTATTATAGCTCTCCATTAATGCTCGCATTTCTTTAATACGGGCAAGCATACTGTTTTCCCATATCTCATAGGCTTCTGATATAAGCCCTACTCCTATTATCATGGGGTGCTTCGTAAAATTCCATGAAAGCTCGCTTTCATCCCAGTCTTGTCTTGCCAACTCTATTTCTTGAGAACAATCATACTCATAAGGTAGTAGTGGAAGTTGCTGAATGGTTCCAAATCGGAAATCCATTGTCGGACATACGATTTTGAGCAACTCATTAAAAAGATTAGAATTCATGTAAGCAACAACGGGCTCTAAACGAGCATTAGAGAAAAACATCGTTCCTTTGCTGTCAAATGCGAACGGTTTATCCGATAAACGTGCGGAAAACCTACCTGCGCTTATTGCAGAGAAAGTACCGCCAGCTTTCATTTGGAACGCTGCGTTTCTAAAAGACGCCCCCGGATAATCCATTATTTTCTTTCCAGAATATGACCAGTCAACAACGTATTCATGGTTCCCATACCACATACGATATGCTCCGCCTTTGTTATATGGAGCCCAGATATTACCTTTGTTAAAATCTCCTTCCATTACAATCTTGTCGAATTGTACTTCGTACCACTTACGTAAAAACAAATCATTGTTTGCTGTGGTAAGGCCCTCCTTAAATGCAACTGTGTCAACAATGGGATCGTATTTGAAGAGCTGCAACACATTCTCACTTAGGGCATAGGCAGTAAATGGGGAATTTGGAACATTAATAAACTCATCCTGTTTTGCCGAAAAACGGATTTGCAGCATATTAAGCGGATCATCGATAACCTGATCCTTGATTCCAATCTCCGTCGCATACTGGGTGAAATCGTATCTGTAGTCAGGTCGATTAGAGGCGTTTAGGTACAGCATTTCAATGTCTTCTGGTTCGATATATTGAAATGTGCGTTGATGGAGTCGCATGAATTGAGCAGTATAGTTGTCAACATGCTTCTTCCTGAACACATATGCAGTTGACCCGAAATCAATGCCAAAAATACCCCTCCCCATATGGAGAAGATTAATGATATTCTCATGGGTTAGTTTATTTCTTCTCAGTGTTGAAAAAGAAGTTAACGAAAGAATAGAAGGCTGAACGATCATTCCATAAAAACGATTCCTCTTCGTCATTACAGAACAGCGTTCAAAGAAAACGGAAAACATATCCGTTTTACTATCCTTATACTCTTTCTTCACAAGTGCAGTTAGTTTTGCACTCATTCCGCTACTGCCCATGTACGGTGGATTCGTAACAACAGCATCATATTTTTGCGCTATTGTCTGAGCCATCTGCACAAACGGCAGCAACGTATCTATCGCATAATAACTATAGAGGTCAGGTACAGCTTCATTCCGGATCTCTTCAAAGCGTGAGTAGAGAGCAAGGAAATCTACTTGCGTTACTTTCAGGATAGAGCCATACTCTTTGGCGTCATGCAGTTCTTTTATAAGTGTTTCCATTGCGGATTTCAGTTCTTTTCTGCCGCTCACGAAATACTCAATGCAATGCGGATCGAGGTTATTGCTCTCCAGAATGGCATAGACATGTGGTTGGATTCCACGGCTGAAGAAACGCCGGTCATATTGTCGTGCCTTCATCATGACGGAGAAGTAAGCCAACTGAGTAGCTCGCTCATCAATATCGAGGCCCCAGATATTATGTTCAACGATGCTGGCTGCCGCCTCACGTGCCGAGTAACCGTAGGCCTCATAGATCTGAACCAGAACGTCGAACATATAAGCCAAAATATGACCACTGCCTTGACAAGGATCGATAGCAACGATATCCTCCGGTTTCAGAGCAGCATATTCCTTTCGTATCTCCGCAAGCTGAGCCTGTACTTCCGGTTCCTGTTCCGCTTCATCCAGATAGTATTTCCATCCTGCCTTCAGGGTATCATTCGGATGTCCCTCCAGCCAAAGCCGACCGAGGGAGTTCTCCACCATGTATCGGACGATCCAGTCAGGAGTAAACAGCTGAGTCGCCGCAGGGATGTTCTCCTTGGAAATCTTGATGTTCTTTTTCAGGTTGGCGAAAACCTGATCTTTCGGCTCAGAATTGTAGTACTGATACAGCCAGCCGATGATCTGCACCTGATCCGTCCAGTCCTCCTGCGGGATCATGGCGATCATCTGCTCCACGACGCTGCCGTCCCGGAGAAGATTGTCCGGGAATAGAAGCTCAGTGTAATCAGAGATTCGCTGGAACATCCCCGGCAGGATTTTGGACAGTGCATTGCACTGAACGATGATCATGTACTTGAACAGCGTATCATCATCGTTGGCATTCTTCAGGTCGTATACCTTCTGCATATCGAGGCCGTCAAGCTCCATGTTAATGGCCTCGGTCAGGATCTGCGGCTTGAAGTTGTTCTCATCATCCGTGAACACACGGACACGGGTAGGCAGATAACCGTTGACTTCCATGAAACGCAGGGCGGAGAAACGGTTGAACCAGGTATAAGCGATTTCCTCCATGACCTGCTCATAGCCTTTTTCTCTGATCTGCGCAATTAAAGCAGAGCGTTGCTTTTTCTCGTCCACAGAGAGGATACGGCCATGTACGCTGGCAGCATTTTGATCACCATAACCGTCAGCGGTTATTTCATATTGGGCAGCTCTTTGGCTCACTCGGGAGATCAGCTCCCGCCGTGCCCAGACAGCGAATTTTTTAATTACATTCTTATCCATACTAATCTCCTTACTTGAGCTGGATACCGTCACAGTTCTTCAACAGCTGTTTCAGTTGGTCACGAATCTTCTCCACGTAGGTATCAATGTCAGATTCACTCTCCAGACGCTTTGCCGGGAAGATGACCTGCCGGTTGTACGGCTTGATGATCTTCTTTGGCTGAGGAGGTGTTGTGGAGGACGGTCCATAACCACCGCCTCCTTCACGGACCATATTCACCGGAGGCTTCGGCGGAGCCGGAGGAGTGAACAACAGCTCAAGGCGATCCACGGTTGTATCCTTGTACTGCAGCATCGGCGGGATCAGGCCGTCAAGCAACGCAAGGCTCTGGAGCTCCTTGACCTGCTGACGCTTCTGGGAATAATACTCGTCAGCCTTGAGGACAATATCCTTTGCCTTGAGATCATCTCTGGCAGCCTGATGAATGGCACCCATGCACTGCGTCACGATATCGCCAACTTCCTCACGTTTGGCGGCAAGAAGCCGGTCATGGCCTTCACGGACCGTAGCCATCAGGTCGTTCAGTTCCGGGATCTTCTTATAGCTGAATCCACCTTGTACCACAACCATCAGACGGATCTTATTCAGCGCGGCATTGGCATCCGGCTCGTGAGAGAGGTAATCCAGCTCGTTCCTCAGATCCTGTTCCATCTGAGCGGCAGCATCAAAGATCTGCACCTTGGTCTTGAAGAAGTCCTCGACTTCCTGCAGCGCTTCCTTGCTGTCGAACAGGGCATCTTCACGCTTTAGCACGCGGTCAATCAAGGCAATGTTATCCTTCTTCTGGGACAGGATATCTGTCATCAGCTGGATAGCCTGCTGCACCTTGCCGCGATCCGGGTACTTCCGGCCCGTATTATATCTTTCATCCAGCGCCTCATAGTGCGCTTTCTGTTCTTCAAACTTCTTCACGATGAAAGCGACCAGACCGTCTTCGTCATCTGGAACATCCATCACATCGAAGTATTCCCGGAGAAGCTCTCTGACCTGTTTCATCTTGACTGCTGTCACGACCTGCCGCTTGGAGATGCTGGTCTTTCCGATCTCTGTGCGCTTGCGCAGCATATCCGGTAGCTTGGGATCGGTCGGCTGGATAGTTGCTCCGCCGTATTTGATCGTGACCTTCTGCTGGGCGATTAGCAAAGCCACTACTGCCGCGACGTCAATCTCGCGCCAGCCATAAGGAATACCTTGATACCGGCTCTGCACATCGAACATAGAAGTCGGCAGCTTGGTGCGATCCTGCACGATCAGGTATTCCTCGACCTTCGCAGCCGCATCCCGGTTGGGCTCGGTTCCCGGAAGCATCGTCTCTGCTCCAGTCAGGATGGCCACGATGTCAGCATCGGTCTCCGCGTTCTTCTCAATGAGGCCCAGATCACTGTAAACGTGTGTCACAAGGTATTCCAGCGCCTGATCGATGCGGGACTTGGCATCACCGCTCTTGATCTCCACATGCTCACCATCTACATAGAAGGCAGCTTTTTCGATTGCCTTTTTCAGTTCCTCCATCGAAGCGACTTCATAACGACTCGCCTCATCCTGCTGGTCGCGGATGATATCCTGCATGGATTTCGGAAGCTGGGCCACATTCCGCTGTTTCACGTACTTACGGATCTTCATGGCGCTTTCCAGTGATTCGTAATACGGAGAATCGGACAATACAACAATGGCCTGTCCCTTGGACTCCGTCATCAGGCGTAGCTCGCTCTTTTCCACGGCATCCGTAGCAACTGTCAGGAAGCGGAGTTTCATACCACCGGTCACGCTGCCGGAGGTGGTGCCGTCCACCATCTTGTCGAAATCAAAGTCGTACTTGCCGTAGCGGTATTTCTTCGTGGTATAGATATCCGCAAAGATCATCTGGGAGATGCGCTCCACGATGGCTGCGGTATCTACGTTGGTATTTTTGATTTCACGGGCGATGTCCTGTTCCTCATCGGTCAGGAAGTTATAAGTATCACCGGTCCGCCCAATATAGTTCTGGCTCATCAGACGGTTCAGTGACTCTCTGGCTTTCTCGCGCAGAATGATCTTATCGGAACGGATATCATCGGCCATCAGAATGACGATGTTATCAACGTTTGCTGGAATATCATCCACGTAACGGATGAGGTACAGGAGTTTTAGGATATCCACGTCCTGCGCCTCGATACCAGCACCATTATCCGCAGCCTTCTGGCAGCGCTCGATCACACGCCGGATGGAGCTGTCAAGGAAAGTATGGACGGTATCATAGAATCGGAAGAACGGAACCAACGC
This sequence comes from Clostridiales bacterium Firm_16, assembly GCA_001604185.1. Lineage (GTDB taxonomy): Bacteria > Bacillota > Clostridia > Saccharofermentanales > Saccharofermentanaceae > Scatonaster. The sequence goes on from LVAV01000104.1 coordinate 10,441, forward strand.
GTACTCGTCCTGCTCCTGAATCTTCTGGGTAGCCTCTTGGAATCCGGACAGCATGGAACGCTCACCACCGGACAGATGCTTGCCGGAATTACCGTGTTTCCGAATTTCGGCAAAGACCTTCTGCATGATGATGAACTGATATGGCACGAACGGGAAGTTCACCGCGAACTCGGTCGGCCCGCCGTAGCCCTTGATATCCAGAATGGAATCCGTAAAGCTGAACAGGTTACGCAGCACGGAGTCATTCTCGTGGTATAGTCCTTCCAGCTTGATCTCGACTTCCGGCTTTTTCTTCAGGATACGCTTCTGGATGACCTCATCCACAGAGGAGGAGGACAGGGACAGCCTGGTCTTGAAGCGGGCCTGAATTCGGGAAAACTCATCAGCACGGACTTTGATGATCTCGTCGATGGCTTCCTGACCGGTACACATCACCCAGACCTTGCCGCCGCACTCGCTGCCGATCTTCTCAGTCAGGGACTGCAGGTTCAAGAGCATGTCTGTGTCAGTGCCAACGTACTGGCCGACCTCGTCGATCATGAACAGAAGCCTGAAATCACGTGGCTTGCTGTTTACATAGGCCTTGATGTCCTCGACCAGCTGCGCAATGGAGAACTCCACGGCAGTCTTGTCATTGAACCAGCGCTTGGCATCCTCCTCAGTCATATCAAGCACTTCCATCAGCGCCGGGATGATGAACTTGCCATTAAATGCGAAGGCCTTCCGCTGGTCCACCCAGCTCTTGCCTTTCTTCGCCTCGAAGACGCGCCGAAACTCCTCAGTCTTACCGAGCTGGTCAATATACTGCTCCAGCATGGCGACCTTCAGATTCTCGCCATAGAATCCAAGATGGGTGTAGAACATCTTGGCAAAGACACGCAGCACAGCAGTCTTGTCCTTGTTGATGGAACCTTCAATATCGATATTGAAGAGGATAGTCTCTGTCTTGCTTCTGGTGGACCGATCAATCAGCATGAAGGTCGCCGGATCGTCCGCGAACTTCTTACGGAACATCTCAACCGTGGAGATCCCGCCAATATCCCTGTTTTCCAGAATGTAAGACAGCATTTTCAGGAAGTGAGATTTACCACTTCCGAAGAAGCCAGAGATCCAGACACCGATATCATCAGTCGGCTTATCAAACGCCTCGCTGTAATAATCAAAGAAACTGATAAAGTGCTTCTTCAGCTCTTTGGTAATGACGTATTCCCGTACTTCCTGCTCGATGACATCAGCACTGTCCTGATCAACTTTGATAACACCATTAATAGGACGATTGATGTCCTCGGCAAACATGTCACGAATCAACATAGCCAAATCCTCCTCAGATAATGTTGAACGCCCTGTAGTAGTCGTTCGGCTGTAGTCTGTTAAACAATTTCAGATGGTGGCCGTCGAACTCACCCGGATACAAGACCAAAATCGGAATATCCGAGAAATACGGCTGCAGGGCCTCCAACAAGGTATGCACTCGCATGAACGGGAACACATCTCCGACGCCGGTCAGCATCAGCACATCTCCTTTTTCATGCGGAGAATACTGTATCTTTTCAATGTACTCGCCTTCGCCGATAGCGGAGTGGAGCTGCTCCAACAGAAAAATCCCGCCGTCCGATTCCTCCATGTCCGGGATCGCATCTGTGATGTCCAGATCGTCACAGATAGACAGAAAGGTCTTATACAGATTACATTCGATCAGACGGCAATCCAGAGACTGGTCCGTTCGGATCTGCTCCACAAAGTGCTGGACAGTCATTTCTTCTTCTGCGTCGTAACAGAAGATCCGGATATTCACCTCATTGCTGAGGCCTTTACCTGCAAGGAAGTCCGGTTCCTGAATCAGCTCACGAAGCTGATCCAATCGTTCTTTGATGTTGCTCATTCACCGATCCCTCCTTACACAAAACAATTAAACGCAGGCAGTGCAATATCATCCCCGTTGCTGCGGATGGCATTTTCAAGCACGCCACAAATCAGCACTGGATTCAGGTGATCCGCAGTCAGGCTATCCAGATACTCGTTTTCCACGAGGATCTTCGCCAGCACCTGCTTCACCTTCGTCACCGTGCTGTCGCTCCAAGTCGCAACCCAATCATCCTGCTCCTGAAGCCGAAGGATATAGGTGTTCAAGTCTACTTTACTAAAAGAGGTGTCCAAATTTCTGTACTTTGATCCAACAACCGTGATCATAAAATCCCAAACCAGCCGGTACTGCTTCATCATGGCATAGAGGCAGATCTGCTTGGATACGTCACTGGGCTGGTTGGCCATCGCCTGTACCAGTGAAGTGTCCTCCAACGCGTCAAGCCGACGAAGGCAGGCATAAGCCATCTTCCTGACAGACTTCTCTGTAGGATATTGGAAAAGGTTCTCTTTGACGATCCTCTCAGTAACTTCTTCTTTGCTTAGGCCCTCGCAGACCAGCTTTGCCGTAGTGCGCATTTCATAGAACAGGAACTGTTCACGAGTGATGGCGGCATTATATGGGCTGGCATCGCGCAAGGCGATTTTATCTTTCTCAAGCATTTATATTCCTCCAATTTGAAACGGTCTCTCACAAAGGGAACAAGGCCATCCCGCAATAGCTGATGACCTTAGTTCTCTTCGACCATTTCCATAATGTCGCTGACATCGCATTGCAAAGCGACACAGATCTTTTCAATAATCTCGGTATTTACATTTTCATTTTTTCCGAGCTTGGTGATAGAAGCTGCACTGATGCCAGCAGCCTTCTGGAGATCTTTTTTCTTCATGTCTTTATCGATTAACAGCTTCCACAATTTCTTGTAACTGATGGCCATTTCCCAACCTCCATTTTCACTGTCAAGTTAACCTCTACGTGGCAAACACGCCTGACCGTATCAGTATATCACGCGAAACGCCATTTTACAAGATTTATTCATGCGATGACAGGATTTCTTCGTGATATGTTGTAATTTGCAAACAAGATGCCACGAATCTTGGGTTTCAGCTCTAAAACGTCCGACTCCGGAACGGAGGCGCCATTGTTAAAAGCTCTGTGCTGTACGAAAGTGTACGAAAATCCCATTGACAAAACGGCCTATTTCGGCTATAATATGCCCGTATTGTACGTTAGTGTACGAAATTAGGCGAATGGAAGTGAACCCCTATGAAGGCAGAATTAGTTGAAAACTTGATCGTAGCCCACTGCAGCGGCAACGAGCAGCAGTTTTCCGAAGCCCTGAATACGCTCATCAAAGATGAGGAGAAGAAAGGCAACATGCCTACTGCTACGCGCTTTCGGAAAGCATATGAACAGAAGAAGAAAACAGAAGGTCCGGTATCCGATCATGCAGTCGGAAGCTCAGCCGTATTCTTTTCATCGGCATCCCAGACTGTCGCGCCGAGAGACAAAGACAGTCTTCTTGAGCTGTACGAAATTGTTTACTCCGAGACTTCTCTTGACGAAGTTGTCCTTCCGGGCAACCAGAAAACCATCATCCAGCAATTTGTGGACGAGCAGAATAACGCTGCCAATCTCAAAAAGCACAACATCCCTGTATCCAACAGGCTGTTGCTCTGTGGCCCTCCCGGATGTGGCAAAACGATGACGGCATACGCCATCGGTAATGCTCTGAAGCTACCGATCGCATACGTCAGGCTTGATGGTCTTGTCTCTTCATATCTTGGCCAGACCAGTACAAACCTCCGCAAGGTTTTTGATTCCGTAAAGAACCAGCGGATCATCCTATTCTTGGATGAATTTGATGCGATTGCAAAGAAGCGGGATGACACCAATGAATTAGGAGAACTGAAGCGCGTGGTAACCACCCTCTTGCAGAACTTCGACAACCTTCCGAGTAATGTTATCCTCATTGCAGCCACAAACCATGAGCACCTTCTCGATCCAGCTATCTGGAGACGCTTCAATTTTACAATCACTCTTGATCTGCCTGCTGTGGAACAAAGAAAAGCATTAATCCAGAATGGGCTCACGAAATATGGCATCAAGGCGAAAATCGATGTCAGCACGATAGCCAAGGTGACTGAAGGAATGAGTGGTGCTCTGATTGAAGAGCTCATGCTGGCCGCCGCAAAGAAATATCTGCTGGACGGCAGCCTGAAAACTGCAGATGTGACAGCGATCCTGATACAGCAAAAAACCAAATACTCCGATAATAACGACGAATCCATGAAGGTCATCTGTGACATGCTGGATCGAGGTGTATCCTTGAGGGCGGCTGCGTCCGCACTGGGCATCTCCCACAGCACGTTAGAATATCAGGTTAAGAAGTTTCGAGGTGAAGTCTGATGGCAGAAACAAGATATCATCTGTGGATTCCAGAGGATGAGATCGACAGCGTCGAAAAAACTCCTACAGGCCGCAGCAATCAATATGATCTCGTTCATACAGAACACGGTCAGAAGCTCTCCCAAGGACTGCAAAGCATCGTGGATTTTTTCCAACACCTGCAGTCTTCTGATTCCCTCGATGAACAGGACCTGGTCACTTTTAAAATCATCCTGCAGGATAAGGAAGATTTTGCAACACAGAAGGACTTTATTGAAAACGAAGGCCTAACCATCAATGCTGTGAAAGATGGTCGGCATGCTATTGTCTCCGCACCACGTGATGTATTTGGCAACCTACAAGGCCGTGTATCCAGATATCGTGAGAAAGGTACCAAGAAGGACTTTCAGTACATTCAAGGATTTGAGCCGTTCACTGCTGAAGATAAAAAAGCATCCTCTATCCTTCGGTATATAAGAGAAAACCCGGATGCTGTCTCCGTTGACGTGCAGATCATGCTCCTGCCCGATATGGCCCCAGACGTACAACAGCGAGCGCAGGCCAACATCACTGAGAGGATTCAGAAAAAGAATGGTACCCTTCAGGGTGATCCATATCAGTTGACAGACGGCACCGCGATCATCCGTGCCAGCATGTCTCCCGGTGGGCTTAACGAAATCGCCGAAGATCCCCGTGTCTACTGGGTGGAGAAAACCGTCTTCTTTCATGGCTACCAACCGAGTGATGTCTCTCCGATTACAGACGGGCTGAAATTAGATGCAAATGTCGACATGACCGCTCTGCCAGCCGTTGTAGTTTTGGACGACGGTGTATCGTTACCTTCCGGTCTGGAAGCTGTAGTACCAATTCACTGGCAGGCATCCGGCTGCGTAAAGAATGCTGCTTTCGGCAACCACGGAACACCGGTTGCCAGCAGAGTGGCCTTTGGTTATGTAGGCATGCACATGGCGGATGATTATCTCACGCCAAGGGCAAGGATTATTGACGCCCAGATCGCTGATTCAAACAATGTTCCAGAGGATATCATGCTGAAGCGCGTCCGGGAAGCCGTAGAGGCCTTCTCTGATGTAGCGAAGATATTCAACTTTTCCTATAACGCAAGGACCTATATCGAAGGCGACGAAATGAGTATTCTCGGATGCGAGTTCGATTTACTGAGCAGGAAATATGGCGTCCGTTTTGTAATCTCAGCCGGAAATCATGAATTGTATAAAACACAGGACACTCTCAAGGACATTATTTCCGATGACGAATCGAGAATTGCCTCTCCGGCTGACGCGATGCTTGGCATCGCCGTTGGTGCAATTGTGGGTGTTGACCATCCTGGCAGTCTTAGCAAAGTCAATGACATTGCGCCTTACTCCCGCCGTGGCCCCGGCTTTTCTGGATTCTATAAGCCTGACCTGGTGTCTTATGGTGCTACCCAATTCAAGAATGGATTTGTTCCCCCAGACCCCTATGCGCTGTGTCTGTCAAAGACAGGATTCTGCGCTCCTGCTGGAACGAGCTTTACTGCTCCGACCGTAGCCGGGGATCTCGCTCAGACACTGACCGTCGTTCCCAATAACGATGTCGGGCTGGCTCAGGCACTCCTCTATAACGGTGTTGTCCCTCCGTATGACAGGACCGATATTCAGCAAGATGAAATTGATCTCGCCGGTAATTTATACGGCAGGGGCCTATCTTCTCCAGAGGTCAGCATGCATTCATCTGAAGACCGCGTTTCCTTCCTGAACAGCGGCACCATGAATCGACTGACGAAGAAACGTGTCAAATTCCACATTCCGTCTGCTATTGCTGATCTTAAGGTTAAGCGCGGCGAAAAGAAACTCCGCGTAACTGTCACCTGCATTGCTCAGCCTCCAGTCGACAGAACAAAAGGAAGCGAGTATTCCGCAGCTTACATTTCTGCATCCATTCACAGACTGAATGCAAACGGTAAGAATGTTGTGGATAATCCTTCGGTCAGCGATAACCGGAACAAGTGGGATACCTGCTATCACTTCAGTAATGAGTTCTCGAGTTTCGATTCCGGCAGCTGGGAAGTATGGCTGGAGCTGTTCACTCGGTGGGGCATTGAAGATGATGAGGAGATCCCGTATTCTCTCGTAATAACCGTTGAGGATCTTACCACCGCTGGCAATCTGTACTCAGAAATTGTCAGAGAATCCGCTGGACGGTATACACAAGTCCAGCCAATCAGAATCACGATCAGATAAAAGCGTATAACGAAAAGAGCCAACTGCGTTTCGTGTTGCCGGATTGCAATTGGCTCTTTTTTCATTTCCTCTTGCTGATGATGTAGTCGATGAATTTCTTGACTTCAGCCAGCTCCTCCTCTGTCAGGTCATCGGGGATCGGTTGATCGCTCCTCGCCGCAACAAACTCCCGGCCCTTCTCGATATAGTAATCGTCGAGGATTCCGGCTGCCTGCAGCAGCTCTTCAAAGGGTACTCCTAATGCCTTGGCTATCTCCTTAAGAACGCTGGGAGACGGTTCTTTCCTTTTCCCGGATTCCAACCGAGAAATCTCCGCGTTACTAATATTGGAAGCGGTGGCGAGATCCCTTTGAGACCATCCTTTTTCCTTGCGCTTTGCAGCAATGTACTCACCTAAGCTCATGTGTCGCACCTCCTCCTGGTCATATAATACCACGTCCGCTACCAAAAAGCAACACTTTTCTCAAATAAATTGACAATGGGTAACAGGCGTGCTATAATGTGGTTGTTACCGAATGGGAACGCAAGATCTGGATAGGGCCACTGCGCCTATATTTTTTGATCGGACTGTTACCAAACGGGAACAGTCTATCAGAAAGGAGGACGCCGTTATCGATAGTGACCTGAGAGAAGTCCGAAGCAGCAAGAACCACCTGCTGTGTAAGGCAAACGACGAGACCGGCGATGTTGAGACCGAAGGCCCCCATAAAATGGCCTACCGCTTCAACATCCCCGTTGGTGGTTCATTCACCGTCACGCGGGGAAGCATTATCTCCAAAGTGACACGCACCGCTACGGGATTCATCGTAGCCGACCGACCTGCCGCGTAAGGCAAGTCAAAAACGGCCTTTCGCTGTTTGTAGTGGGTAGCTCTACATGATTGGCTGCAGGGGGAGAGACAATT
>LVAV01000105.1 GCA_001604185.1 Clostridiales bacterium Firm_16
CTGGCGTTGTACAGTTCGTAGTACAAGCGAGCTGATCTAATTCATTCTTTAAAAGGAATTAGATCAGCCTTTCCCGAAATCAGTTTGTACTACACCTCTAAATCGACTTCCAAGACCTTGCTGGGAAGCTTCAGCGAGAGCTTTGAGAACAGGTACTTAGCTTCATCAGAGATCTGAGAGGTGTACCAGAGCGTGGAGCTCTTGGTCTCAATCAGTCCTGCGGTAATATCGTCGAGTGTTCGATTGATCGAGAACCAGGTCAATCCTGTTTTCTCTTCAGCATAGCGAACCAGTACCATGGCCATCCAGCAGATGAGGATATGCGAGCGGATGCGGTCATCCAGCCTGTGGTACACAGGCCGGATCTCAAGCACATTCTTCATGTCCCGGAATACTCTTTCAATCTCGAACAGCTGCTTGTACCCCATGGCAACATCGGCAGCATCGAGGTTCATGTTGGAGGTGCTCACCAGAAACTTCCCATCAAGGAGTTCCTCGGATGCTATCTTCGCTTTATCTATCTTGAGCACTCCACCCTTCGTCTGGATGATGTATCGGCCGAAGGTCCCATGGGAACGAAGAGAACAGGCGGCTTTTGTGTGATCCTTTCCTTTCAGCTGGGAAAGCTTTTCAAGCCTGTGTTTTGTTTCATCAACGATACTGTCACGAACGAGACGATCACGTTTTTCAGCATCAGGATTCTTCACGATGACAAATCTTCTCTCAGTTGCCAGGCCCTCATCCATGACCACGTTCTTTATCTGTAGGCCGTTATCGAGGGTACGGTAACGTCCTTTTCGATGTAGCGCTTCAACAGCGGCACCTTCAGAACCAGTACGGAGCTTCTCGCCGAGAATGAAGTCACCACATTCTCTTAGGAGGACCTTACGATTCTCAGCACTGTTGAATCCGGCATCGCCCACCAGGATGACCTTGCCCAGGTTCCACTGACCAAGGTCACTTTTCACCTGGTCGACGATCTTCTGGTCGCTGGTATTGCCGGGGAAGGTCCAACATCTGATGGGAATACCCTGTTTCGTGACAGCAAACGCTATGGAGACGAGAGGAAGTTCCGGATGATTGTCCTTGCTCCTTCCCCTCTTTAGCAGTCCTGATGGACTCTCATCAACATCGCATTCGAAGTACGTGTTCGTGGTATCCAAAAATACCAGGTCGAGTTCAAGCTTGGCTTCCTTTGCAACGGAAGTGAACACTGCATGCTGTACCTGTTCATCCGACTCGACCAGAAGGTCCATCGCCCGGTAGAGATTGTGTACATCTACGTTCTTGAGCCCGGGTACAAGAACTTTTCTCTCTACCCAATGCTCGATGGAGAGTTTGGAACCGGGTGAGACGATACGAGCTGCTACCATGGCAAAGATCATCCGCTCGACAGGGTTTCGGAACTTTCTGTCTTCCACAAGGGAAGAGATTGCCTTTCCCATACCGAGATGGTGCCACAGTTCATTGAGGAACCACACGAGGCCGACTTCGCGTGAACGAAGGAACTGGAATTCCGAATCATAAGTCGTTGCAATCCTATCGGTATAGGGAGTCAACGCCTCAACCATATCGGAGACAAAAGAAGAAGAGATAAGATCCTCACGTCCGAGTTTAAGAATGACATCCGTCTTCACCTTTCCCGAAGGATCCCGTCGGTTGTGGACGAGCTGGAGATAGGTGTAGGACTTACCGTTCTGGTTTACTTTGCTTTTTCTTACAAACATTGTACTACAGATTATACTGCAATACGCAATGAATGTAAATAATAAAAGATAAATTGGCAATAATTATTGTACTACACGAATAGCGGTGTTGTTAGACCATTCTATTCAGGTCAATTCCATTGAAAGGAATGAATAACATCGCTGCCGCTACAGCATGTTTGTACTACATTTTGTACAACGCCAG
>LVAV01000106.1 GCA_001604185.1 Clostridiales bacterium Firm_16
GCTCTCCCGAGTGCTTGGGATAGGAGAAATTACCAAGCTTTTGCTATTTTGCAAGAGGCTCACAGATATAATACCCTTTCCCCGCAAGCACAAAATGAATGAGATAATGGGTTCTTGCTGCTGGCCCGAAGCTGTAGCCTTCCGTGCAGGCCTGCCGTCCGCATTGATTGACTGTCAACCGATTGACAACCGGTGTAGTTTCAAAACAGGAAATTTCATCGTCTCGCATGTATACATCCTTTTGTTGTCTCAACTATGCACTATTTATGCAATATATGCAACATAATGACATTAATAGAAAACAAAATGCAATGCTTGCCGATTCTTGATACACTTATAGTGTCCATAGCGGGTGGTACGATGGGTTTTCCGAAAAGCAGTTTTGCATAGCTTATGGAGGAGCATTTGCATGATAAAAATAGCATTCATGGGGGCGGGTAGCACGATTTTCGTTCGTAATATTATCGGAGATAGCTTTTGCACGAATGTTCTGAAAGATGCAGAGATCGCACTCTATGACATCGATGGTGTCAGATTGGAGGAATCCCGAATTATTCTTTCCGCCATGAACAATACTCTCAATGATGGACGGGCGCGGATACGTACATATCTAGGGGAGAAGAACAGGCAGGAGGCGCTTCGAGGGGCGGATTTCGTTGTGAATGCCATTCAAGTCGGTGGTTATATTCCGGGAACAAGTACGGATTTTGAAATTCCCGAGAAATATGGCTTGCGGCAGACAATTGCAGATACTTTGGGAATCGGTGGAATCATGAGAGGCCTCAGAACGATACCCGTTCTCCAAGCTTTCGCTGAGGATATGGAGTCTGTCTGTCCTCATGCATTGTTCTTGAACTATACGAATCCGATGGCGATCTTGACGGGCTTCATGCAACGCTATACGAACATTCGGACGATCGGGCTGTGCCATAGTGTGCAGGTATGTTCGAAAAAACTCTTAACCGCACTTGGAATGGAAGATAAACTCGAAGGACGCAAGGAGAAAATCGCAGGAATCAACCACATGGCATGGCTCTTGGAAATTTATGACAAGGAAGGAAAGGATCTGTATCCAGAAATACGTTTGAGAGCTGCGGAAAAAAACGCGACGGAAAAGCATGGCGATATGGTAAGATATGAATATATCCGAAGACTTGGGTATTATTGTACTGAATCAAGCGAACATAATGCCGAATATAACCCTTGGTTCATCAAAAGTAGATATCCTCAACTGATAGACCAATATAATATTCCGCTCAATGAGTATATCCGGCGTTGTCAGAGACAAATTAAGGATTGGGGGAGAGAGAAAGCGGATATTATCAAGAATGGCATGGCGACTCATGAACGATCCCGTGAATATGCGACCCATATCATGGAAGCCGTCCTCACCGGACGTCCCTATGTTTTCGGAGGGAACGTCCTCAACACTGGGCTTATTGACAATCTTCCTGCGGATGCGTGCGTAGAAGTTTCTTGCATCGCTGATGGAACGGGTATTCATCCAGTCCATGTAGGACGTCTGCCCGAACAATTGGCTGCGCTGAATATCACAAATATCAATCCCCAGCTGTTGACCATCAAGGCGGCTGTGACCAGAAAACGCGAGGATATTTATATGGCAGCTATGCTTGATCCTCATACGGCTGCAGAATTGTCCATCGATGATATTGTCAGTATGTGTGATGAATTGATAGATGCTCATGGCGATTTCCTGAGTATCTATCAATAGGAGAGAGAATGCGATCGGGTGAACGAGGGAGTGGGCATATGGGAAAAAAGAATCGTCAGTATCCGTGGTGGAATGACAAGAAAACGGTTCCGTACCTATTTATTCTGCCGAACATGGTATTGTTTCTGGTCTTTATGATTGTTCCATTGCTGATGTCGTTCTGTTATAGTTTCACTCGATGGAATGGCTTGGGGTCGCCCGTTTTCATCGGTCTGAAAAACTATACGAAGCTCTTCACGGATTCTGTTTTCCTACAATCTGTTTGGAACACCTTCAGATTCTCTTTGATGACTGTTCCGTTGCTTGTGGTGATGGCTCTAGCCTTTGCGATTTTTCTCAACCAGAACTTGAGATTCAAGGGTGTGTACCGTACCGTTCTCTATCTCCCTTCTGTTGTCTCGAATGTCGCGGCTGGCATGATCTTTATCTGGCTCTTCAATCCCCAGATAGGTCTGATCAATTATCTTCTCACCGATATAGGTGCATCTCCCGTAGATTGGACGAACGATGTCAGATACGCCATTTTCATGGTCGTCACCGCCACTTTATGGTCGCGGATTGGATATAATATGGTGATCTATCTTGCAGGACTCCAGTCGATTCCGACCACATATTACGAAGCAGCGATTGTAGATGGAGCGAGCAAGGTCCAAAAACTCTGGTACATAACATTACCACTTTTGAAGTCGTCGCATATCTTCATTTTCATTACGGCAGTCATCTATTCGTTCCGTTCGTTTGACCTGATTTATGTCATGACGAAGGGAGGCCCGTTGAATTCGACGAAGACTCTCGTCGTTTACATATACGATATGGCCTTCGGTCGAAACCAGTATGGAGTAGCATCGGCTGCAAGTGTAGTTTTGCTCCTTATCATGATGGTTTTCACTGTCATCAGACTGAGAAATCAGAAATAGGGAGAAATAGGACATATGCAAGAAACTATAATTAAAAAAAATCAATCATGGAACGTGATGTCGTTACCGATCGGTTTTCTGAAATATTTGTTCATCATTGTTGTATGCATGTGTTTCTTCTTCCCGTTTTATTGGATGTTCGTTACAGCCGTAAAACCAACAGGAGAGATTTTCGCATTTCCTCCACGACTTTGGCCAAGCGAAATCCATTTGGAGAACTTCATCGAGGCGCTGTCCTCGCAGCGATTCGACATCTTTTTCAAAAACAGTACGATAGTCTCATTGGTCGCAACGACGATTACTGTGGCAATCAATCTTCTCGCAGGTTTCGCATTCGCCAAATATTCATTCAAAGGAAAAGAAATATTTTTCATGATCGTGCTGAGCACCTTGATGGTTCCTATTCAAGCGACGATGATTCCGAACTATATCATCGTCTCGCGCCTCAGACTGCTGAATACCTATGCAGGGTTGATTCTGCCACCATGTGCCGAGGCCTTCGGTATTTTTCTCTCCCGGCAGTTCATATCGGAAATTCCCGACGATTTAATCGAAGCTTCACGTCTTGACGGTGCTTCGGAGTTTACCATTTTTCGTTGTGTCATTGTACCGAACGTCAAGTCTTTGATCAGCGTCCTCGTGATTTTTACTTTCATGTGGAGATGGAATGATTTCCAGTGGCCTCTGATCTTGCTGTCGGACAGCTCGATGTATACGGTCCAGATCGGTTTGTCCATGTTGAATGCGACACAGTACATCAACTGGAATACTCTGATGGGTGCTTCGCTTATCGCAATATTGCCGGTTGTCGTGGTTTTTTTCATCTTCCAGAAACAATTCATTCAAGGAGTCGTATCAAGCGGTATTAAGGGATAAGTAAAGACATGTCTGAGAAAAGGAAATGAAAACGATCATCATCGTATGCCGTTTGTAATTAAGGAGTCTCCCGTTTGAAAGAGACTCGAAGGCCTAATCAATCAATAGGGAAATTCGGGACCGAGGACAGACTCCCTTTGAAGTTCAAAGACTTACACCATATGTGGTCCTCTGTCCCGGAATTACATCATTAAAAAACAATCACCTATCGTAAGTATAGGGTGAATTGTTATTAGGAGGTTCCATATGAAGAGAGGTGTTTTTGTCGTTGTGATGCTATGCTTATGTATCGGCATGGTGTTTGGACAAGGAAAAAGAGAAGATCAGACTGCTGCGGTTGCAACCGAACAGATTGCAGGCGGGCTGGTCGCGGAAAAGGGGGCGGTTATCAAGTTCGTCCACTGGAATGGCTCTCCGTCCGATGAAGCCGCCTGGAACGTTGTCTTGGAGAAATTCAGGAAGGACCATCCAGAAATAGAACTGAAGGTGGAGGCGTTCCCATCCTCTTCTTATGTCCAGCAGCTTGATACGATGATCGCTGGTAACCAATGGCCGGATGTCATGCGCTATACTTATCAGCGTTTGGGAAAATTCAAGGAAGCGAATCTTATGCTTGACATCACCCCGTATATTTCAAAGGTTTCTGTCGATGATTTGGTACCTGCTTACCGACAGGCTCTCACGAGCAATGGAAAACTCGTCGGCATGCCGCACCATACCGACACCATTGCGTTGTTCTATAACAAGGACATGTTTGAAAAGTCGAACATAAGAATTCCTCAGAATGCCGATGACGGATGGAGTTGGGATGAGTTGAAGGAATATTCACGGATTCTTAAACGGGATAATAATCTCAACTATACCTTCGCGGGTATTTGGGAAAATCGTAGTGGATACAGATATCTACCCTTCGTATACATGAATGGGGGGACGCTTTTCAACGAAGATGGGACGAGAATCACTATCGATGAACCGAAAGCGCTCGAAGCGCTCCAGCTGTATGCCGATTTGAGAGCTGAGAACTTGGTCGCTAATACTCCTTTTACCCAGACTGCGCAGAACAACATGCTTTTCGTCGCAAAAAAACTTGCTTTCGTATTTGCTGGTTCATGGCATTGTTCATACATGGAGGAGAATATGCCGGGCAACTGGGGCGTCACTTATATGCCGCAGGTCAATGGAAAGACGACATCAGACATGGGCGGAAACGGGTTGTTCGCATATAAGAATACGAAATACCCAAAAGCTGCGGCAATTTTCATTGATTATCTGACTAATCCGGAAAACATGAAGCTTTTCTGTGAGACAGGTAATTTCCTTCCTGTTCGACAAAGCCTCATCAACGAAGGTCTGGATTACCAGTCTTTTGCACCGGAAATGGCAGTATTTTCGAACATCATTTCAACGATAGATGAGAAAATGGCGACGGATGAGACTTCGAATAGATTCCAGCAGGTCAATGTCATCTTCAGTGACTTGATGGATTATATCGCCGTCAACGCATCCTTGACACCTAGTCAGGTTGCCGCTGAAATGAAGAAACAGATGCAAGAGGTCCTGGACGAATAATCGCTTTTTCATTTGCTGTTCTATTGGTCTCGCGAGCTGGAAGGAGAGGGCGATCTCTCCTTCCAGCCTTACCCCGGTTCTGTAGATGTGACTTTCAATTGCCGATATTCCCTGCATCATGTAAAATTTCTGGAATTGATCGTGGACGGTACAATAGGGCAAGTCATATCGGTCCATTTCAAATGCCTTTGTGAGGCTCTCCATGATCTGACAATTATTGGCAGTCGGTTTGTTCCTCCACGAGGCACATATATCTTTTCGAGTCTGAAGATAGTCTTGTGTTGAAGAATACCTTAAGACGTTGGCGTATGGAGCGATGAAACCTCCAGCGATGCTGTGTCTCCGTGCCTGGTGATGTGCCAGATTTCCTCTGCGAAACGTTCGATGAACGCTCTGTCGTGGGTAATCACGATAGCCGCACCGGCAAATTCGGCGAACGCATCGCCCCATGCTTGGATGGACTGAATGTCCAGATGGTTGGTAGGTTCGTCCAGAAGGATCACTGAGACCTGTCGCAGCATCGCAAGTCCGAACAGAAGCTTTCGGGTTTCTCCTGGACTAGGTATCTTTGTCGACATCATGGCAGTAGGTTCGGAGCCGAGACGATAGACGACGGACAGAACGCTTCCCAATTGCGCATTGTCCAAAGCATCGATTTGCAGCTTGACGTTTCTTCTCTCATCCGTGGATAGTTCCTGCCTGCCGAGCCAGAGCCGGTCCGATGGTATTGACAGACTTCTAGAGAGGAAGTCCATGAAAGAGGATTTTCCTGCGCCGTTGTCACCCGTGATCGCGATGCGCGAGGTAGGTGAGATCGTGAGATCGGGGTGGACAAGTCGGAAAACTCCGTCAAGCAGTTCCGTCGTGCCGGAGGCTATGCTGAGGATATTGGCCCGTCGCTCGCATGTCCCTTGCAATCCCGCCCCCGTTTTGCGTTTTCCCGATACGGAGCCAAGGTCGTCGAGATCGCTTCGCATCTGTTCCAGCCGACTTGCAATGCGGGAGACTGCGTCCCCTGCTTTCCGATCCTTTCCAGTGAGCCTTGCCGCATCGATCTTTGCTTTCGTCGATTTGTCTTTGCTCGATACGTCGGCTTTGGAGAGCCTCTTTCTGTCTTGAACGATATCCCGTTGCTTTTGCCGTTGTACGGCGGACAACGATTCGATCTCCCTGTTCAAGTTCCGTTTGGAATCTAGCATCGCCTGTGTGGCCGACCGCTCTTCTTCCAATGCTTCCCGAGGCGAGATGGGAATCGATCTGATTCGTGAGCCGTTGTCTGTCGGAGTCAGCAGAATCGTTCGTGTGCATAGCGCATCGAGAAAGGCGAGATCATGTGAAACTACGATGCCGATGCCGCTGTAGCGTTTCAATTCTTCGGATAAAAGCCGGATCGTAGAAGCGTCGATGTGGTTCGCCGGTTCGTCGAGAAGCAATGCCTGGGGCTGTCGGAGCAATGCGTCCGCGATCTGACATTTCTTCTTTTCCCCGCCACTGAGGGTCCCCCATCTGAACGGCCAGTCGTCGTTGATTCCAAGTCGGCTCATGAGTGCGAAGGTTTCCGAGCGGTTCATGATATCGGGATCCGAGAAGAATGTCGGCATCTCTTCTTGGTCCTGGGGACAATAGCTCAGTTGTCCATCGAGTTGGATTTTTCCCTCTTCCGGTGTCAGCTTGCCGGCGATGAGCCTGAGCAATGTCGTTTTCCCGCTTCCGTTGGGACCGATGATGGCAGTCCAGCCAGAAAGAAACGAAGCGCTGATGCGATCGAATACGGTTCGGAATGAATCCGGGTATGAAAAGGATAGGGATTCGATGGTAATCATGATGGAAACTCTTGGGTGGTCTCAGCTGATGGAAGAGCTGGAAAAGAAAACCACGACGATTCGCCCATGCGGAAAGGTTCCTGCGAGCCACGCCCGGTCCGGCCTTTCCCTGTTCTTCTGTCGTCGTCTTAGTTTTTCATCGGTGAAGTTCCCGTCCTGTTCGGATGTCGTAGCTTTTGAGAAAGGGTACTGAAAGCTCGGTTGTTTGTCAATGTGCCGGTTTCGCCGGCTTGATTTGTTCCACCGGAAGGAAGAAAAAGATTGCTCGCGGAATCTGTTGCAATCAGGGAATCTGCGAGATTGAAATCAGGAATTCCGTGCGGCTTTTGTAGCGTTGCGTTTTTCCTCATGTCTCGGTATTCTTGGGGTATTGCTATGGAATACAACGAAACAAACGAAGCCCGGTATGAAGAGATCGTTTCGTCGAAGCGACAGCCGTGGATCTCTCTGCTGCAGGCGGCCCGCAAGGAGGATGTCCACAATCTGTTGCCCAAGGTGTTGCTGCGCAGCCTGGGGACTGTCCGAAGCGTGCCCATGCTTTGGCTGATGCCGACGAAAAGAGCTCGCCGTTGGTTTGCTTCGCGGAAACTCCGCAAATGGGGAAGGTCGATCTGCAATCTAGTCGATTCCCGGCTGGAAGTCATCGGCAAAGATCTCATTCCTCACGACCGTGCGTGCTTGTTTGTCTGCAACCATATGTCTCCGATGGATATTCCTGTGCTAGCTACGGTTATTCCGGAACATTTCGCGTTCGTTGCGAATCAGATTTTCGAAACCATTCCTGTGTTCCATTTCTGGACGAAGCATAGCGGTTCCGTATATGTGAAGCAGGGAGACGGTGTCGCAGAACTGGCGGCACTGAAATCCATGACAGCCCGGCTTGCTAACGGAACGAGCCTATTGCTGTTTCCTGAGGGGTATATCCATCAAGGGGAGGGGTTGGCTCTGTTTAAACGAGGGGGACTTTCTTCTGCGTTGCTGGCGAAAGCTCCGATCATTCCCATGTGCCTGTACGGCACCCAGATCGCGATGCCACCCGGCAGGCTGTATATCGAGCCCGGCGTCCGTATCCGATTGGAGTTTTCGTCGCCGATCGAAACTGCCGGCATGACGCGGAACGAACGAAAGGAACTCATATCGATGGTTCGCGAGCGAATGCTCTCGATGAAGGCCGAGGCGCAGGTGATCACCGGGTATCCCGTTATCGATCCGAATTTCGGAAGTGAAGGACGGGTTGTTTCTGAAACGTGAAGCTTTCCGTCCGCCTGATTCCTGCATCCCCTTGCATCTTTCTTGTCATCATCCGATTCAGTACGTATAATGGCATCCATGACCACAGCAAGCGATTCGGTTGCCTCATCGAAGGCCGATACGACGACCATTACCAAGGATCTGCTCGTTCCGTACTGCAGATTTCTCAGCGAGGTGCTGGGGCCGAAGTCCGAAGTAGTGCTTCACGATGCTCGTACAGGAGCGATCCTGTGGATCAGCGAGAACCCGATTTCAGGACGCAAGGTCGGGGAAAAGAATGCGATTCCTGTCCTGCGGATGCTTGATGAGAAGTGCGGGAAGGCAGGGAGCGACAGGATCATCGGCCTCATGACACGGTATGAGGAAGGTTCGTTGCAGCGCACCAGCAACCTGATGGTCCGCCAGGAAAACGAACTGCGGTATGTCATCTGCGTCAATCAGGATCTTTCCGAACTATCCCGGTTCCATGAAGCGACTCGGTTTCTGTTCGATATTGAGACCGCACCAGTTCGAGAACCTATTCAGAACCAAATTGAGGATATCGAAGCCATGGTGACCGATATCATCCTCGAGGAAGTGAAGCATGCCGATGTCTATCGGTACGGCGGTAAGCAGGCGAAGATGACCATCCTGTCACGGCTTCGCCGCAGGGGGGTGTTCAAGGTCAAGCAGGCTGTTCCGAAGGTCTGCGAATTGCTGCATATGGCACAGCCGACTTTGTACAAGTACCTCAAGCAACTGGAAGAGACCGAAGGGGAAGTCTGATCTTTCGCCGTCTTCGTTTCTGACCTGCGAACAATATTCCGTTCCGTTGTTTCAAATATTCATTCATTACATTTCGCTGTATTATTCTGCATTAATTGACAATTTGTACAATATATTATAACTAAAATCACATTAAATTGCTTTTCTGTTGATATTGTTGAAGTAAAACTGAAAAAAATAGTAATAATATTGACTGTTAACTTCCAGAAAAAGTAAACCTCAAAGTTCAATGAACCTCAGGAGTTCATCAAAAG
>LVAV01000107.1 GCA_001604185.1 Clostridiales bacterium Firm_16
GAAGATGATAGCGAACAGGAAGAGGACGAGACCTAGTTATAATTGGGTCGGGAATTTGAGTTCAGAAGCTCGACTCGATGTGCCATGGCTCATACCTCGTGATAATTATAACGATATATGAGCGGAAAAGCAAGCCTAAAACAGCCTTAAGTTGAATAAATAGGATGAATTATTTGAAACCTAGTGATAATTATTTCGGGAATTTAGGATGTAATTGTTCTTCTCCGACCCATCCTCGCCTGATGCCCGTGTTGATCAGGATGACGCCGCCGACGCTCCCGACCAGAAAGCCGATGGCGGCCATCGCCAATCCTACCGAAGTTCCTCCGACAAAACCCATGGGCTCCCATGCCGATGCGATCGAATATGCCTGTCCCGGCCCCAGTTCGAATCCGAGAGGCAGCGTGAACCCGATCGCAGGAAACAGATCCGGCAGGACCGTGGCGATCAACGCCGCGGTGACCAGCAGCCCGATCGTACATTGCAAGCCATATTGGCCAAGGAGCGCGATCGTATTCTCTCCTAGCGTCCTTCGGCTGCTGATTTTATCCCGTCGCTGTTCGGGGTCGGGGATGCGGAGCATCATCGCTATGAACGAAATGTTGAGCAGATGATAGACAAGGTCTCCGAGAAAATCGGAGGTTAGTCCGAAGTTGGGGCCGACATAGTTGTAGAAGCCAAGCAGAAAGAATCCTGCGATGATCGATGCAGGTATGAGATATTTCTGCAGGAATCCGACTCTTGCGCGAAGCAGGGCGCCGGCAAGCAGCGCCGTCGAAATGATTCCGAAATGGATGATGTATCCCCAGTCCATGATGTACTCCTGTGCTAGGAAATTCGAGTGACTATGGTCCAGTCAAGACTTCCTGAATGCCGCCCCGTGCGCTTCGCCTTCCAGTATGGATCGTGCTGATCGAGAGCGTACCGCGAAATATGTTTCCTGATACTTGAGCGAACTTGCTTCGGGAATCAGTCTGATTCTGAATAGCGTGTCGTCGATGAAGAATTCCAACGTCTGTTTCGCACAGATGATCATCGACTGGATGTCCGAGAATGCGAAATCGTATCTGGTCGTTCCGTCCGCCGTCGGTTTGTCACAGACGACCGACATGGTCGTTTTTGTCATGCGGACAGTAAAGTCCTTGCTGATTGTTCTGAAACCGTTTCTGTGTCCCTTCTGGAAAAATTTTCCCTGATCTTCGGGGAATAATGTTTCTTTCTCCGTCGCCTGTTCCATGATGTCGGCAAGCTTCTTCTGTTCCCAATCATGCCATTCCTTGACTGTCTTGAACGTGAAAAACTTGCCTCCCGACTCTTCGAACGGCCCGGAATGGAGCCTGTCGAACGGATCCATGTTCGCCAATGCACCGCATGAGGTGCATCGGATTTCGGATCCCGACGTAGCCAGCGTCGATCTTCCGCCGCAGCAGGGGCACAGATACAGCAGCCGTTGCAGTCCTTGCGCCTGGTTCTTGCTGGGGAACGGGACATTTTTCTTTCTCTGCCATGCATCTTGCGAAAAAAAGAGGAGTCTGGATACCGTTTCCGTCAGTTCGGATATCTTCAGTCGTTCGATTTCTTCGGCGGTGAGTACCGACACCACCTTGATACGGACGGCTCCTTTGCGGTCATGGTCGGTCCATCGCGGTTTGAGAGCATATCCTCCTTCCAGATGGAGGAAAACCACCGGTACCTTGAAGAGCTTGATGAGCTTCGCCGTTGCCTGTCCGATGTCGAGGGTGTCGCCGTCCCAGGTTCTGGTTCCTTCAGGGAAGATGCCGACGGTGTCTCCCTGTTTCAGCGCCGAAGAGATGCTGCGGATCGTCTGCAAGTCGGACCGTCCTTGCTGTTTCGGAATTCCATGGACCCATTTCGTCAGCAGGTAGCCGACGAACGGATTCTTGAACAGATATGCGCCGGCGACCCATCTGATGTGATACGGGTAGCCGGCCGAAATCATGAACGAATCCAACGTGTGGACGTGGTTCGATAGGACGAGACTTGGACCGACGATCCGTTGTACGGCATCCATTCCATCATATTCGATGTGATAATGCCGTTTGAGATAGGTGCCGTAAAAGGGGAGAAGGAGGAATCTCATTGCTGGTGGCATCTTTCTTGACACTTTTTTATTCCTAGTCAAATTCACTGTCTCATATCTATCATTCATAGGGATGTCTGTCTAGCCCGCGGAAGACCCGATGCGATAAATTTACAAGAAACACATGATTCGGTCCTTTTCTACGAAGAAAAATGCTTTGTGCGAAGGAGAACGTTCAAGATATTGAACAAAATGTTATTATAGTGACATTATTATAAAAATTATAACAAATTGTTGCCAAACCACTTGCTCTAGACGGCAGAAAAGAGCTACTGTACCTTGCACCACGGGGTCGTGGCGTGATCGAGGTACATCATTTCGCCGTCGGAACCCGCGGCGTGGATGGACATCATTATACGGGGAGTTTGTACTATGGGCAAGAAGATCAAGGTGTCTGTAATCGGTGCTACCGGGGCTGTCGGCCAGGTATTCATGTGGATGCTCGCGGACCATCCATGGTTCGAGGTCAGCTATGTTACGGCTTCCGCCGCTCGTGTGGGGCAGAAATATGCGTCTACGGTTCATTGGGTGCTCCCGTTCGAAATGCCCGAGAACATCCGTGACCTTGATGTCCGGGAATTCAACTTCGAGGCTATGAAGGACGCCGGCGTAAAGATCGTATTCTCAGCGCTTCCCGCCGCCGTCGCTTCTGAAGCCGAGCCCCAGCTTCGGGCCAATGGATTCTGCGTGTTTTCCAACGCTGCTGCGATGCGTTATGATTCCGACGTCCCTATCCTGATTCCCGAGACCAATCTCGACCAGCTTGACTTGGTTCGCAACCAGGGGTACCCGCAGACCGGATGCGTCGTCACCAACGCCAACTGCGTCACTACTGGCCTGGCGATGGCGCTCGCCCCGCTACGTCAATTCGGGATCAAGACAATTTCGGTCAACTCCTACCAGTCGGTCAGTGGCGCCGGGTATCCGGGGCTCTCTTCCTTTGACATCACCGACAACTGCATCCCGTTCATCAAAGGCGAGGAGGAGAAGATCGAGAAGGAGATCAAGAAGATTCTGTCGATCAATCCTGATGTATATGCATATACGGTCCGCGTACCGGTCATGTTCGGTCATCTGGAAACGGTATGGCTTGACCTTGAGCAGGATGTGAACGTTGAGGATATCATTCAGGCGTGGGCCGATTTCAAAGTCGTCACCGAGTTGCCGTCGACTCCCGAACTGCCGGTTGTGTATAGTGCGGAAGATACGTTCCCCCAGCCCAAGTATGCGTTCTGGGGAAATCCCAAGGGGATGGTTGTCTACACCGGACGGGTCAAGAAGAAGAATGGCAGAATCGGGTTCGTCCTGTTGGTCAACAACATCGTCAAAGGAGCCGCCGGCGGTTCGATCCAAAATGCCGAGGCATTCGTCGAACGGTTCGGACTTCGCTGATTTTTTGTCGGCATCGATGCATGCCGGCAGTTACCATGACACTCCATACGATCCGGGAATCGAGGCATTCGTCCGTTTCCGGATCGTTTTTTGTCTGACTCCGTACAAGAATCTGTTGGCATTCATGTCTATTGAAGCATTCTTCGGATGCAAAAGTAGACTTCATCCCTCAGAAAAGGCGCTATCCAAACATGATCGCAGACTTGCTTCCCGTGAGGGCGGCAGTTCGTTCCTGTTTTGTTCTCACGAATTTTCCGATGATGCTTTTTTATTGTTCAGGAATCGCTTTATTGCGATATTCCTTGGGCGTGATGCCGTAGTATTTCTTGAAGCGAGCGCAAAAATATTGCGCGTTCGTGATCCCTACCGCACTGCATACTTCATAGCTTTTCAAATTTGTTTGGCGGAGCAATCTGCATGCTTGTTCCATTCTACGGTTCGTTAGATACTCTGAGAACGTCTGTTTGTTCATGCGCTTGAAAATGGAACAGAGATATGCGGGCGACATTTGAAAATTATCTCCAAGCATCGTCAGGGATAATTGGGAGTTCGTATAGTTTTCTTCGATGTAGTTCAGCAACTTGCGATTGAGAGAATCATTCGTCCCTGTCTGGATAAGTTCTTGGCAGATGTTGGCAACGACAGATTTCAATATTGCGCATTGTCCACCTGTATGCTTTTCATGCATGATCCGTTCAACACTGGAGTCGAAGTCAAGCGAAGCGGAAGTGATGATATGCTGGGATTCCATTTTTGATACAATATCCGAGAAATGAAACAGCAATCTCATGATTTCGGTCTTCTTCTCTTCGATCGATATTCCATCGAGGATCGTATCGAGAAGGATATAACATTCATCAGCATTTCCTTCGTACAGGTTGCGATAGAGTGTCTGCTCATATTCGCTGATATCTTCCGTGGCGATCTGGATGATTGCGGGTGTGGAGCTGTCTATGATACAATCATGACTCAAAATACCGTACCGTTTCTGAAGTTCCCATGCCTGCACTGCGGATGAGTGGATTTGTTCCATTGAAGGGACTTCCATTCCGATAGAAATGACGAGAGAGACATCATGGAGCGCTTTCGCCTGTTTCTGGATTTCCAATATCACCGGAATACCAATCGGTGCGGAGACGATCGCATGAAGATATTCGCCTCCGTACTTCCAGATATACCCATTTTGCCCGAGCATCCGTTCTGCGAGTTCTTTTACATCGTAGCTGCAACGTTCCGAATCCTGAGGCAGAGCATAGATGTTTTCGTAATTCTCAATCCGGATGGATACCGCCTTGCAAGGACCTTGCAATGGGGATAATCCCAGTTCCTGCAGACGTCGCGCTAGGTCCGACTTGTCCATCGGATTCTCAAAGTTTTTCTCGAGCAGTTCTTGCCTAAGTAATTCAATGCTCAAAAGGAACTTGCTCTGTGATTCCCTTTGCAAGACCCGCGTATCGATGGCGCGACGTACGCAGTCCTGTATTTCCTGCTGTTTGATTGGCTTCAGCAGATAATCGAAAACGCCAAGTTTGAGCGCTTCTTTTGCATATGCGAAAGTTTCAAAGCCTGTAATGATGATGACAAAGATGTCCGGAAAATCGATTCGTAATCTTTTGGTGAGTTCGAGCCCGTTGATGAACGGCATGTTTATGTCAGTGATCACGATATCGACAGGGGTCATCACCAGCTTCTGCAATTGCGATGGGCCTGTCAATAGTTTTGTGTAAATGATTTTCTATAGTTTTACTCTTTCTTCAAACATTATAGAAAACTGATTGAG
>LVAV01000108.1:0-1360 GCA_001604185.1 Clostridiales bacterium Firm_16
AGTAGCTTAACAACTTACATTATGCAGGATTATGAATTTACACACTAATATGGACTTGACCGTTTAGTCCCCATTTTCCGAGCTGCGCTGGGGACTAAATTAGCACTACTCGGGATTTAGTCCCCATTTTCCGAGCTCTGCTGGGGACTAGATTGCCACTACCCGGGATTTAGTCCCCATTTTCCGAGCTCTGTTGGGGACTAGATTGCCACTACTCGGGGTTTAGTCCCCATTTATCGAGCTTCGCTGGGGACTAAATCGCCACTACCCGGGGTTTAGTCCCCATTTTCCAAGCGTTGCTGGGGACTAAATTAGCACTACTCGGGATTTAGTCCCCATCGGTCCCGCAGTAGTCAGATTCAGACAGAAAAAGAAGGGGATCCGAAGATCCCCCTCTGATAATTTTTTGTTGTCGATATGCGGCCTTGCCGCGGCGGGCAGCCACATAATCGAAATCCGCAACCCCGCAGCTTACTTATTGAAGTTGTAGTTTACCTTTACGTCTCTCTGGATCTTCAGTGAACCGAAGGAGGTCGTGCCGCCGGTTTTGTCTGTGCTTACGGAATAACTCAGCTTCGCCTGTGTGAAAAGCTCATATGTGGATTTACCGCTCTTGAGATCGTCCAGTTCTTGCTGGGAATACTTGTAGCCCTTCTCCTTGAGAAAATCGGTCCACTTTGCCAAGTCTGCATCTCTCATATCTACGTCGTCGACCAGAACTTTGACTCCGTCATCATGGAATTTCGGAGAGTACTCGATGCTGTAAAGTTCACACTTTGCGAAAGAGTAATTGGCGGAACGGAAGTTTCCGAAAACAACTGCTACGCCGGAGCACTTGGCATATTTGCCTGTGGAGTCCGGAACACCGATAAAGTAAGAAGAACCATAGATTGCCTTCTGTCTGAGTGTTGTACCCATGACATCTGCAACTTTTCCGTTTACATCACAGAGAACAAGACCCATATCCAGGATGTCCTGGCCGGTGGTGCCGGTAGTGATCTTATGGTCTTCGATGGTGATGGAATGCTTGGCAGCGAAAAGATAGTTAGTTGCCAGATAATAGCCGCCGAAAGCGAGAGCGGCGAGAATGATGATTACAGAAAAAATCTTGGAGCCTGTTCCTGATTTCTTCTTGACCGGAGCTTCGGTCGCGACGGTTGGAATGTTCGGATCACTGTTGCTTGACATAAAAATACCCTCCTTGTGCCTGTTCCATCGGCACATTCTACAGTGTTTGGTGTTCCCTTTTGGAACGGTTCGTTAAGTAAAATTGTACCATGTCAGAAAATCTTGTAAACAGTATCCGGACAGGTATGATATCCTGCTATCCCGCGCCGGGAGAAGAATAGAAGAGAATTAT
>LVAV01000108.1:1394-50674 GCA_001604185.1 Clostridiales bacterium Firm_16
GCCGCCCCATTGGAAAAACCCACTTGACAAATGATTTTCGACAGAGTAATCTTACCTCAAATTGAATACGAAAAGCGATGACGAAGAGAAGTAGCCTGTTTTATCGCTTCCAGCGAGTGGGGGATGGTGTGAGCCCCATAGAATGAATGCAGGTGAATAACACTTCCGAGCTGCGAAATGAAATGCCAATGGTGGCGGGACGTTTCCCGAACATGCGGAAGCAGAGTAGTGGATGCCGTAGGCCGTACGTGAGTCGGCAGGGTTTGATAGAACCCGATGAGGTGGCTGTAGTAATTACAGCAAATCAGGTGGTACCGCGATGAATCAATCGTCCTGAAGCAGAAGTTGTTTCAGGGCGTTTTTGTTTTCCTGAAAAACTCTTGCACCGAACGTGGAGGCCGCGGCCGGGGGGACCCGGGCGCATAAAGACGGACGGCAACGCCCGCCGGAAAGAAAGCCGGATATAGAGTTCCGGCAGAACAAAGCGGGCGGCGCGTAACCGCCGGAAAGAAAGCCGGACGGACAGCTCCGGCAGAACAAAGGAAAACAAAAGATAAAGGAGAAACAAGATGGACATTTTAGAAGTAAGAGAGATCTTCCGTAACAAAGACCAGTACATTGGTAAAGAAGTCACGGTCGGCGGCTGGGTAAGAAGTGTCAGAGATTCCAAGACCTTCGGTTTTATCGTACTGCACGACGGTACATTCTTCGAGCCGATTCAGATCGTGTATCACGACGCATTGCCGAACTTCGACAAGATCAGCAAGACCAACGTAGGTGCAGCACTCATCGTTAAGGGAACACTGGTAGCGACTCCGGAAGCTAAGCAGCCTTTCGAGATCCAGGCAACCGAAGTTATTCTGGAAGGCGATTCCACTCCGGATTATCCGCTGCAGAAGAAGCGCCACAGCATCGAGTATCTCCGCACCATCACACATCTGCGTCCGAGAACAAACCTGTTCCAGGCCGTATTCAGAGTACGAAGCCTCTGCGCATACGCCATCCACAAGTTCTTCCAGGAAAGAGATTTTGTATATGTACATACACCGTTGATCACCGGATCTGACTGCGAAGGTGCCGGCGAGATGTTCCAGGTAACCACACTGGATCTGGCAAACCCGCCGAAGAACGAAGACGGTTCCATCGACTACAGCAAGGACTTCTTCAACAAACCCACCAACCTCACGGTAAGCGGACAGCTCAATGGCGAGACTTTCGCCATGGCATTCAAAAACATCTACACCTTCGGACCGACTTTCCGTGCCGAGAACAGTAACACCACCCGCCATGCCGCCGAGTTCTGGATGATCGAACCTGAGATCGCTTTTGCCGACCTCAAAGACGACATGATCCTTGCGGAGTCCATGATCAAGTACATCATCAACTACGTACTGGAGAACGCACCGGAAGAGATGAAGTTCTTCAACGATTTCGTAGACAAAGGACTGATCGAGAGACTGCAGCATGTTGCAAGTTCTGACTTCGGTCACGTGACCTACACCGAGGCCATCGAGATCCTCGAGAAGAACAACGACAAGTTCGATTACAAGGTATCCTGGGGCTGCGATCTGCAGACCGAGCACGAGCGTTACCTGACAGAAGAAGTTTTCAAGAAGCCGGTCTTCGTAACGGATTATCCGAAGGAGATCAAGGCCTTCTACATGAAGCTCAACGAGGATGGCAAGACCGTGGCCGCGATGGACTGTCTGGTACCGGGTATCGGCGAGATCATCGGCGGTTCCCAGCGTGAAGACGACTACGACAAGCTGGCCGCCCGCATCACCGAACTGGGCATGAAGCCGGAAGACTACGGATTCTACATGGATCTTCGTAAGTTCGGTTCCGCCCGCCACGCAGGTTTCGGCCTCGGCTTCGAGCGTTGCGTCATGTACATGACCGGTGTCAGCAACATCCGCGACGTCATCCCGTTCCCGAGAACAGTAAATAACTGCGATCTCTGATATGGCAAAAACTCTTGCCCCGATGGGTGCGATCCTTTCGCTGGCGGGGCAGGGTGAAGAACAGCAGGACACGCCGCCTGCCGGCGGCAACAATATAGAAAATGATCAGTAAAAAGGAGTGTTGAAAATGGGTACGATTTTTATTCCGGACGGGTACAAGAGCCCGCAAACGATTCGTGAAACAGAAGTTGCGATCAAGGAAGTGAAAGATTATTTCGAGCGGGCGCTGGCCGATGCGCTGAACCTGACACGTGTGTCTGCACCGCTTTTTGTAAAGCCGGAGTCGGGACTCAATGACAACCTCAACGGTGTAGAGAGACCGGTTGCTTTCGGAATCAAGGAGCAGGACGAGAAAACAGTAGAGATCGTTCACTCTCTGGCAAAATGGAAGAGAATGGCGCTGAGCAAATACGGATTCAATCCGGGCGAGGGCCTCTATACAGATATGACAGCTATCCGTCGTGATGAAGATACCGATAACCTGCATTCCATCTACGTAGACCAGTGGGACTGGGAGAAGGTCATCACGAAAGAACAGAGAAACATCGATACTCTGAAAGAGACGGTGTTCCGTATCTACATGGCCATCAAGCAGACCGAGTATTACATCTGCGGTAAGTATCACTTCATGGATCCTTTCCTGCCGAACGAGATTCATTTCATCACGACACAGGAACTGGAAGATATGTATCCGGACCAAACTCCGAAGGAGAGAGAGAACCTCATCACGAAGCAGTACGGTGCCGTGTTCCTTATGCAGATCGGCGGCGCTTTGAAATCCGGAAAACCGCATGACGGCCGTGCTCCTGACTACGATGACTGGAGCCTCAACGGCGATATCCTCGTATACTATCCTGTACTGGGTGGTTCCCTGGAGTTGTCTTCCATGGGTATCCGTGTTGATGAGAATTCCATGGCCAGCCAGCTGAAGATCGCAGGCTGTGAAGAGAGAGCCGAGCTCCCGTTCCAGAAGGGTGTGCTGGACTGCACACTGCCGTACACCATCGGTGGTGGTATCGGTCAGTCCCGTATCTGCATGTTCTTCCTGCAGCGCGCACACATCGGCGAAGTCCAGTCCTCTGTATGGCCGGACGATGTAGTCGAAGAAGCCGCGGCTCATGGTGTGAACCTACTCTGAACCTACTTTGACATAATAATCGCCAGTTATGCTTCGTCGCCAGGTCCTCGGGCTATGCCCTGCGGAAACGCGACTCAACACAACTGGCGATTTTCTGTGCAAACAGGTATATAGCGTGATAAAATTATTACAGAGTTAGACGTAATAGATAGTGAAGACGATTTCATGACATGACTTATGAGGTGAAGAGTTATGAAAAAGCGGCTTTTGATAATTCTATTTCTAGTAAGTATTATTGTAGTGTTTCTCTGTCTGTATGTTTCTGGTGTATTTCCAAAGAAGAAAAAGGTTTATTCGCGGGAAGAATTAGACCGAATCCAGCGAGAAGTTCTGTATCAAACATACCTAGATCACAAAGATGATAAGGACCATTGGATTCATTATATTGCCAGCACTCGTGGTAATGATGTTAAAAACTGCATAATGGTAGTCATGTTGGAGGAAAACCGGGAGCATCTTCCTGAGGTAAAAGAACACTTGAAAGATTATCCGATTGAGTATGAATTTGTAGATCGTATAATTGTTGAAGAACAAAGTGATGGTGAAGGGGGCGATGTGACATGAAGAGCGTTTTTATGCGTTTAAAAGCTCGCCTCTTTTATCCTGAAAGCGGTGACGTCTTTTCTCATGGATTATCCGCTTCGCCATCCCAGACGGAGTCGTCTGTGTAGTGTTCTGCGTCGTTGCGGAACACTCTCTGGAAGAAGAGGATGTTGCCGTTTATCTCGATCATCAGGTTGAAGTTATCGTCTCTGATGAAGAGCTTGTCGCCGATGATCTCCGTGACGCCTGAGATCAGAGAACGCAGTTCGTCCGGCAGCGGCGTGGTGAAGATACTTTTTCCCGTGGAGGGATCCAGAATATCCAGCAGTTCCGATTTCCAGGAATAGTCGGTAAATGTCTCTTTATAGATTTCTACATAGTATTTCTCCGCTTCCTCTGAATCGGAGTTTCTCATGCCGTAAACAGTAGTCACTCTGGGCTTGCCTTCTCTCTCCACAAGCACGTGAAGATCTTTCGCATCCAGAAGCTGGAATGCGTTGCCTTGTGTGATGAGGATGATGTTATCGTAAAGCGAGTAGGTATCCAAGTTTCCTTCCACCTCTTTCACGACGCGGAAGTCGGAAGGATCCATGAACTGACTGACATAGGTATAAAAATCTCCATCTTGCTTCGTGATGGTCACCACCACGTAGCTGCCCACCGTATTCACCTGGACATAATCCGTGTAAGAAATGGTTTTGCCGGTCTTCGTATTCTCAAGTTCGGTCACGGTTTCGAAATTCTCGTTCATGCTCTCGGATACTCGGATTGTATCGAAAAGCAGTCGGCTTTTCTTCTGTTCCTTGGTGTCGATCAGGTGGAGGTCCTTGTCGAAAGTGAGATCTTTCCAGTGTTCATACTCTTCCGTGGAGACGGTGACGTGGAGACGGATCTTGCCGTACCATTCTTCGACATATAGATAGGTACTGTTGCCGCCGATATATTGATCTCCTTTCCGCAATGAGCCGATGAGATTGCCTTCGAGATCCAGCAGTTCCCAGCCGGATCCGGTGCCGAAAAGGATCCGGTCCTCGCCGATGATTCTGAAGCTTTGGTAGTCTTTCTTCCAGATACTATTACCGTTAAGATCCGAAAGAGTGTATTTGTAGGTCGTTCTCATACTCCAATCGTCGCCTTCCTCAGTGACCTCTTGCTTAGCGACCTCTTCCTTGAGAAGTTTGTCGCCTACGATATACTGGTTTCCCGCGGTCGAAATGACCTTACCGGTCTTACCGTCGACGATGTACCTTGCCATCTCTCTTTCGTCTTCATAATCAACATCCGTATTGGTCTCAAAAACGAGATAACGGTCCATCGTGATATGGTCGAGACTCATGTTTTGAGGGATCTTACTGTAATCGAAAACCAGGTCGATCGGATCTCCGGTCAGGCCGGTCTCTCTGTCGAAAGGTACGGTGCGAAGGCCTTTGTCGGTAAAGGTGACGAAATGGATCACTTCACCAACGGTGTACTTATCGTCATAGTTCACACCGGAATACACCGACCCGTCTTTGGACAGATAACCGATTTTCTGGTAGATCAGGTTATACTTGTTTTTATCTAAGTCATCAACATTGACATGACGAATCAGATAATAACCTCCGAGATCGTTATCATAATATCCGTTTACAAAAGGCGAGCAGATGACGCGGCCGTTCTGATCGATGCAGCCGAGGGAGTCCATGCGGGCTTCTGAGAAGGGGTTGGAAACAAAACCACTATAGAAATAGATCTTTCCGTAGTCCTTCGCCGGGATAAAGTCGTCTTTGGGTTCACCGTAGTACCAGTTCACGACGGGGTCCGGCAGTTTGGGCGTGGTGGGTTCGTAGGAATCCCAGTGGACCCGGACACCGGAGGAAGATCCGTCGTCCGGAGCGGTGGTCTCCGACGGCTCGGAAGTGGTGGTGCCGGAGGTCTCGCCGGTGCTGCTGTCTGTATCGGAGGTAGCGGCAGTGCTGTCGGAGGTGGCCCCGGTCGCATCTCCCGAGGCGCTTTCCGAAGCGGACGCTGAGGAATCTCCCGCTGAGGAAGCGGAAGAAGAAATGCTCGAAGAAGCACTCCCGTTCGGGTCATTTTTGCCACATCCGGCGGAGCAGAACATAGCCGCTACGACGGTCAAAGACAAGAATAATGCGATGGATCTGCGGAACTTTTTCATGGTGGGTCACCTTTCTATTAGTTGCCTTCACAGGCGAGTATCGCGGGCGGAGAGGTCCCGTGCAGTGGTCAGTCGTCTTCCAGGTGCAAAGTTTTATACCGGAAAAGCACTTGTTCGTCTTTGTCTTGCATGACGGTTGCGTGGAGGTCGCTTACGGTGTTGTGATCATCTTCATAGGACAGTTCGTATTCGTAGGAATACACGTCGTAGCAGAAGCGCCCGTTCACGACTTGAAGCGGAAGAATGGTTACAGGAGTGGAGGACTCGTCTTTCGTCTCCCAGACCGTCTTGCCAGTTTCCAGATCAGTCAGGGATGAATGCAGACCGGACGTCTCGTTTCTTCTGTAGTGAAACAGGTATGTTTTGCCGGTGACAGAATCCGAAAGGACCTGCTTAAGATCTTCGCCTTTGTAAATGACATGCATGTCCTTCGCATCGAGGATCGTGTATGCTCCGATGGGATTCCATGAATCGTTGTAGAACTCACTCTCGGATGAAGTGTACTCATGGCAGACGATATATCCCGGTGTGCACTGGTAGAAAACAGTGTGCGCTCCGCAGTCATATGTCGCGCCGGTGGCGATGTTGTAAAGATATTCCTCTCCGGAAGATGTGTAGCGGATGATTGGTTCCAGGCCTCGGCGCGGGATGCCGGCGATGATGCCTCCTTCTCCGTAGAAACGGCGTTCTTCCGGCTCGGTGTACATGTGTTCCTGTAGAACGAAGGAAGGTGCGGAGCAGTTCGCAAAGGTCTTGATCTCCTTGAACTTCTCGTCCATGATCACCAGCGCATCGTCCTTGAGCCCGATGACGTAACCTTCGTACGCGGATACCTGAGTCCACTTGTGTTCGGAGTTATCCAGTGTCGCGGTGATGTGCCCGTTGCCATCAACGATGTCATATCCGTCGGTACGGATCATGAGCAGCCGGTCGGCGGTGATGTGACAGAAAGTGGAGTACCCGTGAGGCAGGCGCTTGTTGTCATTGAAGCTGTAGATATTCCAGAATTCTTCTTCGGAATTCTTTCCCTCTTCGGAGGCGTGGTAGAGATATGACGTTCCGAAAACACGGCACAGGTGAACCTTTTCAGGAAGGTCCATCTTCGGATGACTTCCGTCGAAGCGGAAGGTATCTTCTATACCAAACTCACCGTGTCTAGAGGAGACAGCGATTGTTTTGCTGTTCAGCCGGGTGAGGATCATGTACGAATCGGGAGTGAAGGACAGCCGGAACGGGTCTTCGGTCTTTCGCTCAGAACAGCGGTAGGGTGTGACCCGGGTGGTTTTCTCCTCGAAAGTGTATAGATAGATCAAGTCCGAATTGGGGTCCAGACTGTTCTTGGCATACCCGTCGTAGATCAATCCGGTATAGGAGGATCCGTCGTGGGCAAGGATACCGTATCGGTACAGGTAGGATAGGCGATGGGAATGGGCGTCATCGAACTCGTCCGCGTCGTAGTTATCTTCGTCCTCGTCAAAAAGGAGCTGCGCGCGTGCGTCTCTGAACTTGCCGACCAGATAATCTCCGTTGGGCAGGCGCTCAAAA
The DNA here is from genome assembly GCA_001604185.1 of Clostridiales bacterium Firm_16. Lineage (GTDB taxonomy): Bacteria > Bacillota > Clostridia > Saccharofermentanales > Saccharofermentanaceae > Scatonaster. Next base: position 8,740 of record LVAV01000108.1, read on the forward strand.
ATATCGAAGATCGGGTCGCAGATGAGGACGCCTTCTTCGTTAAAAAATCCGACGGGATTTGTGCCTTCGTAATCGGCGTCGATGCCGTCCAGTACCAGCATATGGCGTGCGTAATAGGGGATCAGCTCGCCGTAATCGCCGGAGGGGATGAAGTCGGTCATGGACGTGTCGGAAAGCCGTGTGTAGACATTCTCCTCCACGTCGGCCGGTTCATAGATATCCCAGTTAACTTTGACGTCGGTGATCGGCCCGGAAGCGCTGCCGTCACTCGAAGCCCCGGTGCCTTCATAAGAGGTGAGGGTGGAATCGATCGTGCCGGCTCCGGGATGGTCGGCGCTTCTTGAATCTTCTGCGCCGGAAATAGCCGTGGATCCGTTCGTGGTGACAGAGGGTGACCCAACGGAAACATCAGAAGAAACGGAGCCAGAGTTTTTGCCGCTGAAAGACTGGCAGGATGAAAGTACCAGCATGCCGGAAAGAAAGAGCGGAACGAGGTGGGTTCTTCTCATAGGGTCACCTTCTTAGTCTTCGAATGTCATGGGGTAATAGAGAAATGCGATCTTGCCGTCGCGGTCGATCAGGCAGGTTTCTTTTTTAGAATTCGAGCAGAGGACGGCTCCGTCATAGACTCCGTTGATATAATAGAAGCCGGATGGAATCTCTCCGTCGAACATGAGCTGCATGGACGACATGTCGAGGATCTGGGTTGTATGTTTATCATAATCGATGATAAACATATAAGAGAGAGATTTTGCTTCATCAAAGAGATAATCAGTATACGATGAACTGGGCATCTCGCCTTCGTATAAGACGGATCCGTCTTTCGCTCCTATGATCTTGAAGGAACGCTTGTCATAGCCGGTCCCGAATTCAAGCATGAGATTGGAGGTGCCTGAAACGATACTGCAATCAAATGCATCGCCGATGTCAATTTTCTCACCGGTCCGGATATTGATGATGAATGGGAAATAGTTTCCGTCGATGTCATAAGGACGGACATAACTGTCGGCTTTGAGATTATGGTAGTCGTAGATGAGCGCGTAATTGGTGGTCTTCACTTCCGAGATCGTGCGGAGATATTTGAATTCCGTATCGTAGATCTGCAGGCCTTCCTTGGTGCAGAAAAGGAGATAGTTATTTGAGTTTCGGATTTCCTCGAAGGGTGCGATGCTGTTGGTCGGGATCGTGGATAAGAGCTTCCCGTTCTTGTCCAGCATGACGAGACTGTCCGGCAGGACGACGAGAATACTGTTTTCCGAAACACGGTCAACTACCTTGGGTTCGTAGAGAAGCTCGCCGGAGGCCGCGTAGAGGAATCCTGAAGTTTTGGAATCATCATCAAAGTCGTATCGGTAGTCATACAAGGTGTTTTCGTAAAGCGTGGCGCGATGCCAATCTTCTTTATCGATCGGGAAATCGACCATCTTTCCGGTCATGCCGTCACAGACTCCGGAGACGGTCAGCGATTCTCCGACACAGATAATGTATCTGTTTTCTACGATCTTTATGTAGTCGTAATAGAAATATTCTTCCGATTCACGCGATTCGCGGATGCCGTTGATCTTCAGGGTGCGCTCCTCGGAGAGCTTGCCGGAAGTCATGTTCAGGACTTTGTAGGTCAGAGTGTCGGAGGCGTAGCGGATCAGATACAGGTCGTCATCATCTACACTGGTGTCGTCATAGAGTGTTCCGGTATAAAACGATCCGTCTTTGGAAATATAGCCTGAACACCAATTTTCTGTTCCGCCGGAAGTGGAGGGTACGGTCTTATTTACAATATATCCTTTTTCCAGGACGGTGTAGCTACAGAAGACTCCGTCGCAGATCAGGCGGCCCTTGGCATCGATGAATCCGAATCTTTCTGAATATTCAACATCGTCTTCGTATTGCTTCTCTCCGTGGGAGGCGCAGAATGGCATGACTTGACCATAGTCGGAAGAGGGAATGAAGTCATCGATCCGTTCTTCGCGAAGGCGGTGGACGACCGGGACCAGTGGCTTGCTTTCTTCGTAGACATCCCAGTGGACTTTGACAGCGGAGCCGTCGTCGCCGGAACCGTCATCTGAGGGAGTGGAGGGGTCGGTGCTGCCATCGCTTGAGGAGTCGGTGGCGCCGGTATCCGGACCGGAACCGGAAGTGTCTTCCGGCCCGGTCGGATCTGCCTTGGAATCGGAGTATGGCGGTTCCGATTCAGTAAAGGAGGCAGGATCTTCAGTGGTTTCGTCCGAAGATCCGGTATCGGTATCTTTGTCTGATTCGGATTCAGTAGCCGATGTGGCTGTAGTGGGATCCGGGGTCGTGTCGGGTTCAGATGTCGTGATGGAAGTGGCTTTGGTGGCGGAGGCGGAACTTGCGCCGGAGGATTCAGCTGCTCCGGTATTGCAGGCAGTAAGACCGGTGGCGATAGCCAGGACCAGAGCAAGGGAGATGACACACTTTTTCATAAGGAACTCCTTTCAGGGAGGGGGCGGGTTATATCGCCGCCGAGGGATATGAGATGCGAGCCGCGGGGAGGCCGGCGCGGGTCCGAATTTGTTCGGAGAAGCGGGGACCGGTGACGCGGGGCGCGCCTTGCCGCGGCGGGGCCGCGAGGGTCCACACAAGCACGGCGCGCAGGAACGGCGCGAGTTATTTTACCGGGACATAACCTTCCATCTCGGCGAGTTTCTGTCCGTCTGCGCCCAGGATCCAGTTGTACAGGATGCGCTCCGGGCTGTCTTCCTTAGCGTTCTTGTTGATGACCACGAAGTAGGAGGTGCGGAAAGGATATTCGCCCTTCTGGATGGTGGTCTTCTCGGGGTTGACGTTGTCGACCTTGATGATCTTCAGGCCGTCGGCCATCTTCATGTTGGTGGCGTAGTAGTAAGGTGTGTAACCGATGGCGTCGGCGGAATTATCGAAGGACTTCACGGCCTCGATGAGACCACCCATATCCCCGACGACCAGCTCTTTTGGAGCTTCCATCATCTTCAGGTCTTTCATGACGATCTTCTCCATCATGACCTGGGAACCGGCTTCCTTATTTCTCTGGATCGGGACGATCTTTCTGTCTTCGCCGCCGAGTTCTTTCCAGTTGGTGATCTCGCCGGTGTAGATCTTCTGGATCTGTTCGGTGGTCAGGGATTCGATGGGGTTGGAGGCGTTCACGACGAAGACTAGTGCTTCGGAGGCAAATGCTTCCATATCGTATTCGTAGTTTTCTTCTTTCATCATTTCGATGACTGAGTCGGCCGGCTGGGCGCAGATGAGGAGCTTGGCCTCGTCGCGCATGAGGTAGCGGAAGGACTCGGTGGTCTTGTGGAAGGTCAGCATCTTGTCGGCTTCTTCTCTCGGGATGCCGAGGAGAACGGATGTGATGGCTGTGGCCATAGGCTTAGTGGAAGTGGAGCCGTCCAGTGTCGGGTAGTTGCCTTTCGTAAACTCGAAAACGTGCTTCTGGCTTTCGGTGGGAGCGGTGGTGGACTCAGTGGTCGCTTCTGTTGCTTCCGTGGTGGATTCGGTGGTTGCTTCGGTTGCTTCCGTGGTCGTCTCCGTGGGGGCCTCCGTCGTGGTGGTCGCCTCGGTGGTGACCGAAGTGGTGGCGCTGGTTGTTGCGGATGTGGTGGAGGAGGTCTCCTTCGTCGAACAACCGGTCGCGGTGAACAGCGAAATCGCTGTGGTTACGGCAATACATGCTGCGAGTGTTTTTCTGAATCTTTTCATAATCGTTCCTCAACTTTCTTAAGCACAGGGGCTTATTAAATCTCATTCTTATTCTTCTTTGAATGGGTTTGGTTGGTTATGTATCGTGCTTCCCTCGGGGGTCGGGAAGGTTGGTACCTGTTGGAAATACGTGGTCAGCGGGTCTGGGCGGCGAGCATGCTCATGCGTTGGGTGCGCAACGAAGTTGACACGCTCGTGGGAGTGGACAGTCGTTGGGCATGCGATGGAGCCGACACACTCGTGGGAGTGGACAGTCGTTGGGCATGCGATGGAGCCGACACACTCGTGGGAGTGGACGAACACGCGGTGAGAGTTTTTGCCGACGCAAGCGCCGGTAAACTAGGGGAAAGAATTGTTGCGTGCGTCATGCTTGCAGAATCGATCGACGCACTTCTTGTCATTTTTCTTACCATCCTCGACATAAGTCAAGTCCTCCTAAGCCACATCTAGCCGTAGCCGAATCCCCCGTTGTTGACTTCAGTATAATTCACGGTATGGCGCTTGTGGTGACGAATTAGTCACGGATACATGATTTTTTTGAATTTCAAAGGAATATTTTGGCGGAGGGGCTGGAATGGGGGCTACAAGGGGATCTGCGAGGGGGCGGGGAGTTCGTCACGCGGAGCGATACCTTGTTGTTCTGCGAGGTGTTCTGCATTGGTGGATGAAATAGGACGGGATGCAGAACAGGGGCCGATTGTTCTACGAGGTGTTCTGCATTGGTGGATGAAATAGGACGGGACGCAGAACAAGGGCCGATTGTTCTACGAGGTGGTCTGCATTGGTGGATGAAATAGGACGGGACGCAGAACAAGGGCTTGGAATTCTACGGTTGGATCTACGTTAGTGCAGAAAGTGAGGGTAACGCAGAATTTAGGCCTGGAATTCTACACTCGGATCTGCGTTGATGCAAAAAACGAGGGTGACGCAGAATTTACCCCTGGAATTCTACACTCGGATCTACTTTGATGCAGAAATCGCGGTTTGGGCAGAATCAGGCCCGTCGGGCGGGCGCAGAAACGCATGCCTCCCGGCTGGTGCGCGGGAACTTGAAACTTATCTCTGGAACAAAGACATGACGCGGAGAATGATGTTCACGGCGAGCTGGGCCAGGACGTAGAACTCGAGGTAGCTGATGGCAAGCATGTTGAAGGTGGCGTTGTCGGAGAGGGCCAGGTCCTGCTTGATGGAAACGAAGTGGGCGATGCCCATGAGGACGAAGGCCACGAACATCAGGGTGACGGCGCCGCGGGAGCCGAGCAGCACGGAGATGAAGATCAGCACGTCGGCGAAGCACATGTAGATCGAGGACATGGACACCGTGTCCAGCGCTCGCAGGAACGACAGCTTGCGGTTCACCAGTCTCGAAGTGAAAGTGAAGCAGGCGGCGAGGATCAGCACGCAGATCCCAAGGATCACGGAGAAGCCGATCATGGACAGCATCGGGTGTTCGGCGATGAGGTCCGCGCGGCCGAAGACAAGGGAGATCAGCATGCCGAGGAAGGGCGAGTCAGTGTGGGAGGTGAAAACCACCATCACCGAAGTCAGAAGCGCAAAAAGGCTGTTGACGATGAGCATTTTCAGGACCGGCACCACCTGAGGACGGTTCTGGATCGTCGTGACCGGATGCCAGACGTAGGCCAGGATCGGCCGGAGAAGTTTCGAAAGTGACGGGAAGATCGAGCGGACTTTAGTAATGAACGCGGAAAAAGTGAGGCTCTGTTTTTTGTCTTGGTTCCAGACCTGCTTCTCTTTCTGTTTCTTCTGTTTGCGCTCAGCGCGGCCGGTGGCGGAAGAGCCTGAGCCGGACTGGGACGCGGAACCTGCGTTCGCACCGGAAGTGCCGTATGTCGAGGAGCTCGAAGAAGCACCGGAAGCCGATGTGCCATAACCGGAAGTGCCGGAACTTGACGTGGAGCCCGAGGCGCCGGCCCCTGAAGCAGCGGATGCACCGGTGGCGGAGGTACCCTGCGTGTTGACGCGCGTAGCCGAACCGTGGCAGTTGCAACGCTCCCCCGGTGTCAGTTCTCGTCCGCAATAGAAACAGGTTTTCGCCATGATCGAATCTTCCTTTCGTGTGCCATGCTTTTGCGTCGCGGCCAGATGCGCTTCACGCCGGCTGAGGCCGGTCCGGATGCGCCGCGCGACCCGTCAAAGTCAAAAAGCTTTGCCTTGCGAGGTATGGCACTTTATGTATAATACGAGATATATGTTATCAATTTATGTCAAATAGAAGATTTTTTGCCAAAATTACGACATAAAATTTTGCAAAGGGGCTTTAAAGTGGGCGAAAAGGGTGCCGATACCGCGGCAAAAGAACTGAAAAAGTGTGAGGGCGCTGTACCAAATGGTGCGGGGGACGACCTTCGCAAGCCCGAGGCCGGTAATCGCGAACCGCAGGGCAGCCCAATCAAGCCCGAGGCCGGCTCCACTAAGACGCAGCGCGACGCCCGCAAGCCGAAGGACGGCAGCTCCAAGCCGAAGGACTACGGCTGCGAGCCGAGTTTCTTCTGGTACAAAGTTTTCGGTTCCTGGATCGTCCTGAACCTGGCGCGTCTGGCTTTCGGCGCGAAGATCCGCACGGACAAGACCATCAAAAACATGAAGGGCCCGCTGGTGATCGTAGGCAACCACCCGTCGTATATCGACCCGATCCTTCTGGGCATGACGGTCTACGGCCGGCCGGTGAATTTCGTTGCCGGCAACTTCCTTTTCCGCAACAAGATCTTCGGCCACATCATCACCAAAGGCGGCTGCATCCCGAAGACCCAGTTCCGCAACGACATGCGCACGGTCCGCGCCATGATGCGCGTCATGAACCGCGGCGGCGTGCTGGGTATTTTTCCCGAGGCAACGAGAATGGTCGCCGGCCACTCTATACCTTTCGACAATGCTCTTGCGAACCTCATCAAGAAGACCGGTGCGGGGGTATGTTTTCTCCGCACACACGGCGCCTACATGACCTGGCCAAGATGGAGCGAAAGTTCTTTTCGCAGAGGAAAAATCACCGCGGAGTACGTGGGGGTCATCACGTCCGAGGAGGTCGCGAACATGACTGTGGAGGAGATCCACCGGTCCATGCTCGAGCACATGGAGTACAACGAGTACGAGTATTTCCGCGAGCATCCGCAGGTTTTTAAGTCAAAAGCTCCGGCCAAGGGTGTGCAGAATGTGGCGAATATCTGTCCGCGCTGCGAGAGCATCAACAGCACCGCGACCGACGGGACTGCGCTTTATTGCAAGAAGTGCGGGAACCGCGTCATCATGGATAAATATGGATTTTTCAGCCCCGCCACAAGCGAGGATAAGTGCTTTTCGGACCTGAACCGGTGGGTGGAATGGGAGCAGACGATCTACGAGCGCGAGGCCGCCCGTCCGGACTACTGCCTCACCGAGAAGGTGGAACTGCTGCAGCCACTGGGCGAATACCAGCATGCCAAAGTGGGCTTTGGTACCATCACGCTCCGCGACGGAGTCGTGACTTTCGAGGGCCGGGCCTGCGCGCCGGAAGAGGGGATCGTGTATAAGAAGGATAAGCCTATCCGTGAGCATCGTGGCCGCGCCGAGGCTTTCGAAACAGAGAAGAGCCGCTGGTTGCAGGGCGGCGACGTGTCCTCGGATCTTCCGTTGAAGCCGGTGACGAAGACTTTCCCCATCAAGAACATGAAAGGTTTCCTCTACGATTTTGGTCTGTATTTCGAGCTGTTCGAGAGCAACGGGCAGGTTAACCGTTTCGTGCCGGAGAACCGCCAGCGGATCTACGAGATCTACAGCATTCTGAGGGTCATGAAGCAGATGCCGGATAAGGACCGGTGATTTCTACATTTTCGAATCCAGATAATCTAGGATCTTTTCCACATTTTCGTCCGAGTATTCGATCTCGGAGGAGTACATGCGGACCAGTTCCACCTGGTCGTCCAGAGTGAAGTTCCCGGTCTCGCGGTAGTGGGCGGCGCCGAGGTAGAGAAGCGTGGTGACGCCGGCGATGGCGAAGAGAACACGGATGTGAAGTTCCGGGTCTTGTGCCGGATCCTGTGCTGAATCTTGTGCCGAGTCTTGTGCCGGATCCGCATATGGATCGAAGGAGGAAACTTCCTCTTCCGATGTGTCGTAAGCCTGCCCGTCGGGCAGGTGGCGGAAGAGAAAATACCACAGCAAAACGTCGTATTCTGTCTGCCGGCCTGTGGATTCCATGAAAGTTTCGAAAGTAGATATTTCAGTATCTGTAACAGGTCTTTGAAGCCTCTGGAGTTCCAGATCCCAGGAAGGATCGAGGCGCTCGAGGGTCATGAGGAATGTGCCGAAATCAACCAAGTCAGCGGAGGTGAAAAGAGGCGCCTCGCTTCCTTTGAGTTTCAACCATTTTTCGGAACGGGTAAGGTGCGGGTCGAAGACGATGTCGAAAAGGTACGAGCGCCAGGTGAAGAAGGCCTGCTCGGTGGCGGTCATGATGGTGTCGGCCCCCGTACTCGCTACCTGAACGTCAGCGCACTTCGCGGTGGCGGAAGCACTCGCGTCGGATGAGGTTGCGCACGACGCGTCGACGGCCCCTCCATCGCGGCCCAGCTCGACGATCTGGATCGGGTGTTTTTGAAGCAGGAGAAGGCGGGCAGCCTCTTCGCAGCAGAGACCCAGGCCGATCTCGATGCGGTCGGAGTAGAAGTTCCGGAACCTCGGGTGGTCGCGGCAGATGTCGCAGAGGGAGTCCTCGCCCAGTCCCAGGATCAATTCGCACAGGTTTTTCTCGTTGAGAAAGGGGCAGCGCTCGGCTTCGCCGAGAAGCGTGAAGTGCGGGGTGGGGGACAGGTCGATGTTGGCGTGAAGTTTCTCGCCCAGGGGTCCGTCCACGGCCCGGAAGCGCTGAAGGGATGGGTCGTCGATGTCGATCTCCCAGCCGATGCAGCAACTGTGGCGGCAGCGGTCGGCGATGCAGTGGAAATCTCGATAATAATCCGGCGCGAAGACCGGCGTTCCGGATGTGCCCATGCGTGTCCCTTCCTTTCTCGGATTTTGTTTCCCATTATAGCACGCGCGAGGTGCGGGGACTAAATCCCGGCTACCCCTGATTTAGTCCCCATTTTCCGAGCCTTGCTGGGGACTAGATCGCCACTACTCGGGATTTAGTCCCCATTTCCCAAGCTTCGCTGGGGACTAGATTGCCACTACTCGGGATTTAGTCCCCATTTTCCAAGCTCCGCGGGGGACTGGATTGCCACTACTCGGGATTTAGTCCCCATTTTCCGAGCTCCGCTGGGGACTAGATTGCCACTACTCGGGATTTAGTCCCCATTTTCCGAGCTTTGCGGGGGACTAGATTGCCACTACTCGGGATTTAGTCCCCATTCAGACCGTGAAGGTGGGGACGTGCGGCGGGATCGCGATCTGGCGCCACAATAGCGATAAAGAAAACCTGCCAACAAACTGTTGATGTCTGTCGGCAGGTTTCTTCTGATTCTTTCTTTTTCAAAATCCGCGGCCAATCGCGCTCGTGACGCTGAGCAGACGAACTCATCGCGCGACACTGGCGTCAGGCACGCTCACAACCAGGCACGCTCACAACCAGGCGCGCCCCGAACCGGCATCGGACGTTCGCCCGCGGCGGCTCACCCTCACAGGATCGAGAAATCGATGTGGTTGGCCATGTTTTCCAGATCCTCTCGGGTCATTGTCTTCACGTCGTCACTGTCCAGGTCCAGCAGAACATTGACGGAAACAAAGCTGCCTTCAAGATCCGCGAGGATAAGAGCTTTCTCCTTACTAAGAGCGAGAACCACGGTCTTACCGCCGGATGTCTCAAAAGCCCACTCTTCGTATCTGTCGCTGTTTTCGATGTTCAGGCAGACGTCGTCGAAGACACCCTTCATGTTGCGGCTGAACTGGAAATCGTACTTCCCGAATTCACCATCCATGCGGAAGGTACCGTCGTCGTAGTAGTAGCCACTGTAGGTGGTATCCGTCATGATCTTGCCGAACTTCGCCTCGAGATCCTGCTGCTTGGCAAGCTTGAGATTCTGGTGCAAAGTCAGACCGTACTTAGCGGTGATCTCATCCACTTTGTCCGCCATCTCCTGGGAGTAGACCAGGTATTCACCGTACTTCTCATCCCACTGGGTCGCACTGTTGCCCACCGCATCGAGAATGGCTCTGTCCTGGTCATAGCTCTCTGTAAAATCCATCCATTCCTTCGCTGCCTTGTACTCCGGGCTGTCCGCGAGACCCTGCAGAGAGATCACTTCGATACTCCGGGCCGACTCCTGCGGATTGCCGTTGTTGTCATAGACAGTCTGCGTGATGGTTTCCTTCTGGATAATCAGGTCCTTCACGCTCCCGCCGAAAGCCGCATACGCGCCGATGCCCAGTGCCGCCACAAGAGATGCCGCAACGGCTGCCACAAGGATCTTCTTGGATCTGCGATGGTTGTTTGTAGTCATATTCAGTTTCATTTTTGTCAACTCCTTGATCTTCGTCGAGGAGACGACGTCAGTTGCTTCCAGCTGCACGGAAGAGTCTTCGATATTGTCCATAAGGTCATGAATATTTATTTTCATTCAGGTCGCCCCCTGTCGATTCATTGATACTGTTGAGATGTTGACGGAGTCGTTCACGTCCGCGCCGTAATCTGGTCTTGATCGTGGACGGGTTCATCTGCATTTGTTTCGCGATAGTGGATACGCTCTGACAGTAGTAGTAGAACCTAAGAAAAATCTCTTTGTCCGGTTGGGGCATCGAGTAGACGGCGTTCCGCACGAGCGCGTCCTGTTCCTTCTGTTCCAGTCTGTCGAAAGCTGAGTCGTCATCCAGGATAAGAATGTCCTCGTCCAAAGGCAGCTCCTGCGACCGCTCCCGCAATTTCTGCATGGAAAGGCTGCGAGCCACGCGGCTCAAATACCCCTTCAGGTTCAGGGGGTAGAGTTTCTCCGCAGATCTCCATAATGTCACGAACACATCCGACGTCACTTCCTCGACGTCAGCCTGGCTCATGGAATTCTTAAGGATGCTGTTCACTACGGTCCCTACATAAGCACTGTATTTGTCGATAAACCATTCCAGTGCCTCCTGACTGCCTGACTTAAGTAAAGCCAGCGCCTTTGCTTCGTTCAATCGTCTCACCTCATAATTCATTCTAAACGGCCGTTCACTTATAATAGTACATTTCAGACGCAGGTGGTTTCACTTTTTGCGAAAAAATTTTTGGGGCGCTTCACACCTACTGTGGCAAAAATGAGGCTCACGGTAGTTCTTTTGCCGCGGCAAAAACGAGGGGAGCAGCAATTTTTTGCAACAGAATCTGCGGTGGCTTCGTCTTATATTCCGAAGGGGGCAGGGCGGCTCCCGAACGAGAAAGAAGACGTAGAGGAGATACGAAAATGAAAAAGAGATTGATGGCAGCAGCAATGGTACTGACGATGACTATGGCAATGTGCGGATGCAAGAAGAACGATCCGAAGGTGAAGAAGGTCCCGGTTTCCCAGGGCAGCATGACCAATGTAGCCGCGCAGAATCCGAGTGAGCCGGATCTTTTCGGCAATCCTGACACAACAAAAGTGAGCGAGAGAGGCCTGATGACTTCCAAAGATGCGAAGAAACCGGTGATTTCGGAGATCCGTTCTGCTTACACCGTGATCAACTGGATGCTGTATTCTCAGCTTGTCAGCGGCTCGGAGCTTACTGTCGAGCCGATCATTCGGGAAGACCGGGATGCAGATGCCCCGGATGAGATGGTACTGTATGTTTTTGCATATAACGAAGATTATGCCTGGAATAAGCAGGATGCCTATGCCACGATCACCGGTTCTGACTGCCGTCCGATCGTGAACCAGGACTTCGACACGATCCACACATACTGGATGCAGGGACAGCTCCCGGCGGATATGCCTTCCGGAAAATACACTTTCGTATTTGCAACGACAGACGGTCAGGTGGATTCCATGACGGATGTCGAGATCGTCAAGCCGCAAGACGCAGAAAAAGAACCTGTGGCGATCGACTGAGAAACTATTTTTCTAATTGAAACACTCCATAATTCTTTGTATAATAGTTAAGGCTTGGACAACAAGTAATTTCATTAAGGAGTGTGAACATTATGGCAATGGTTCAGAAGAAGAATGTCGAAGACTTGAACGTTTCCGGCAAGAGAGTAATCGTTCGTGTGGACTTTAACGTACCGCTCGACAAGAAAACTGGTGAAATCACCGACGATAAGAGAATCAAGGGAGCTCTCCCGACGATCAAATATCTCGTAGATAATAACGCGAAGGTAATCCTGGTTTCCCACCTGGGTCGCCCGAAGAATGGACCGGAGCCGGCATTCTCCATGAAGCCTGCTGCTGATCGTCTGGCTGAGTTGATCGGTAAGCCGGTAACTCTGGCTGCTGATGTAATCGGCGAAGACGCTAAGGCTAAGGCTGCTGCTCTGAAAGAGGGCGAGATCCTCATGCTCGAGAACGTTCGCTTCCATAAGGAAGAGACAAAGAACGATCCGAAGTTCGCAGCTGAGCTTGCTTCCATGGCTGATCTTTATGTAAACGATGCTTTCGGTACAGCTCACCGTGCTCACGCTTCTACAGCTGGTCTTGCTAACTTCCTGCCGTCTGCTTCCGGTTACCTGATCGAGAAAGAGATCAAGTTCATCGGTGGTGCTCTGGCTAACCCGGCTCGTCCGTTCGTAGCTATCCTCGGTGGTGCTAAGGTTTCCGATAAGATCGGCGTAATCACGAACCTGATGGATAAGGCTGATACGATCATCATCGGTGGTGGTATGGCTTACACATTTATCGCTGCTCAGGGCGGTACGATCGGTAACTCCCTCTTCGAGGCTGATAAGGTAGACCTCGCTAAGGATCTTCTGGCTAAGGCTCAGGAGAAGGGCGTGAAGCTGCTGCTCCCGGAGGATACAGTTGTTGCTGATAACTTCGCTGCAGATGCTAACAGCCAGATCGTTCCTACAATGGAGATTCCGGATGGTTGGGAAGGCCTGGATATCGGACCGAAGACCATCGAGAAGTTCTCTGCTGAGATCAAGGCTGCTAAGACCGTTATCTGGAATGGTCCTGCAGGCGTATTCGAGTTCGAGAAGTTTGCTGTTGGTACTAAGGCTCTGGCTCAGGCTATTGCTGAGTCCGAAGCTATCTCCATCATCGGTGGTGGTGACTCCGCTGCTGCTATCGAGAAGCTGGGCTATGCTGACAAGGTAACACACATCTCCACAGGTGGTGGTGCTTCCCTCGAGTTCATCGAAGGTAAGGTTCTCCCGGGTATTGACTGCCTGAACGATAAAGAGATCGGCAGAACTTTTGCTGCTGGTAACTGGAAGATGAACTGCGGTATCCCGGCGGATGCTGTTAAGCTTATCGAAGAACTGAAGCCGCTGGTTAAGGATGCTACATCCAAGATCGCTCTGGGTGTTCCGGCTACGGCTCTGGCTGCTGCTGTTGAGGCTACAGCTTATACAAACATCAAGATCGCGGCTCAGAACTGCCACTTCGAAGAGAAGGGTGCTTTCACAGGCGAGATCTCCCCGCTGTGGCTGGCTAAGATGGGCGTTACATACTGCATCATCGGTCACTCCGAGCGTCGTGAGTACAACGCTGAGACAGACGAGACAGTTAACAAGAAGGCTCTGGCTCTTCTGAAGTACGGCGTGAAGCCGATCATCTGCTGCGGTGAGTCTCTGGCTCAGCGTGAGGCAGGCGAGACCTTCGACTGGATCAAGGGTCAGATCGTTGCTGCTTTCAAGGATATCCCGGCTGAGAAGCTCTGCCAGATCACAATCGCTTATGAGCCGATCTGGGCTATCGGAACAGGTAAGACTGCTACAGATGAGCAGGCTGAGGAAGTCTGCAAGTTCATCCGTGGCATCATCGCTGAGCTGTACTGCGAGAAGTGCGCTGCTGCTATGACCATCCAGTATGGCGGATCCTGCAACGCAGGTAATGCTGCAGGCCTCTTTGCTCAGGCTGACATCAACGGCGGTCTCGTCGGTGGTGCTTCCCTGAAGGCTCAGGACTTCTCCGTGATCTGCAACGCGTAATGCGCGCGAGATGACTCGGGCACAAATGTCCGGGTTGAGAGAAATGGAACATGAGAGGACCGCTCCACGAACGTGGGGCGGTCCTTTTTGTCGTATAGAGGGGGACGTCACTGCTGGATTCGCAGCAAGAATAGGGCCCGCACACCTCGCGCTCGGCTGAGGCGCGCCCGTGGATTCGCATCGATACGACAGAAATTCCGTTAGCTTCGGATCCGTCCTACGGTTTTCGCGATTTTATCAGACTGTTTCTATGGTTGAGTACAAATCCGTCCTATATACTTTAGTATTTTATACGACAGATCCTCTAAAATACTTAGAACTGTCCTATATTTCTGGAATAACCGTAGGACGAAAACCGCTAAAACTGAATTCTCGTCGGATGCTGCTCAGCCGAGCGACTGCCTGGCCGGACCCCGGACGTGGACTATATACGACGAAAAACCTGCTGTTGCAGATCCGACCTACAGGCCCGTCCGGCCACAGAAATTCCACAACTTATCCCAACATTTTCTGGACGAAACGCCTTCTGTGTTAGATAATAAAAGGTGTTATAAAGGGGTGAGCAGGAGGTATTTTGATGTTGTCCGCGCGTATTCGCAGATATCTGGCAGGGGCGCTCAGTCTTGGGCTTCTGTTCAGTATGACCCTTACCATACCCACTAAGACGCTGTCCGCGGAGTCCTATGCCGCGTCGGCCGCTTCGGCTGCGGGAGCGGCGAGATCGGAAGAGACAGACTCGGATCCCACGGTCCGGGACTATGTCGAGACGTTCAAGGACCAGGACGAGAAAGCCTGGGCCCAGGATATTTCCATCGGATACAAGATCATGCCCCGGGAATGCGTCAGCCGCATAGTCACCGCGGCCAAAGCTTTTGCCCTGGAAGTAGATATTTCGGAATATCAGATCCCCATCGAGACGGACGCCCAGCGCAAGATCTACTGGGCTGACCTGAACCTGTGCAAGAAGAGCGAACCGATGCTTTTCTACATCAAGGAGACCTCCACTTCCACAGACGGCAAGATCGCAACCAAACTGCTTTTCACATACAGCTGCAGTAGAAGCGAAGCCCAGAGCCGGACCCGCCAGATCGAGACGGTGGTGGGAGAAGCCATGACCCACGTGACGTCCGGCATGTCGGACTACCAGAAGGTCCTGGTACTGCACGACTGGCTGGCGGATAACGTGGAGTATGCCTACTCTCGCGCGGTCAACGGCAGCAACAACGACGACGACTACACCTGCTACGGCGCACTGGTCAAGAAAGAAGCCGTATGCGAAGGATATACCAAGTCTTTCATACTCCTGATGCGCCAGTGCGGCATCGAGAGCTACTACGTATATAACGATTCCATGAACCACGCCTGGAACGTGGTCCGCCTGGGATCAGAGTACTTCAACGTAGACGTGACCTGGGACGATCCGGTACAGGATCAGCTGGGTCAGGTGTACCACAAATATCTGCTGGTAGATAACAATACCCTCTACCAGAGAAGCCCCGAGAGCAACCGCCACCAGCCCGCGGAGAATTTTGACGCTTCAAAACTGGTCTACACGCGTTATGCGAAGGGTCAGTGGGTGGACGTCACCTCACCGGTCTCTTACTACCAGGGCAACTGGTATTACAGCATGTTCTTCCGCGACGAGCGCACCACGAAGATCCTCACTACATCCGACATCCTCGCCGCCCCGGGAACCGCGGTGTTCGACTATGGCACGGATCTGGGCTCCTGGCCGACGTCAGACGAAGGCGGATTCTGGGTAGGCACATACAGCCGCCCGCATCTTTATAACCATTACCTGATCTTCAACACGAACCGTAACGTGATGTTTATGGATCTGGACGACGAGGGCAAAACCACTTATACGATGTATGGCGAGACGGACGTTCCGGGTGTGGACCACGGCGCCCTGGTGGATATCTACGGATTCAAGGTTCAGGGAAACTACCTGTTCTATACCGTAGGCAACAATCCTTCGACCCGGTCCGAGAAGAGGATCCTGACGAATCTTCTTAAGAACGGCGATTTCAAGCCGACTCCGACAGAAGCCGTGACACCGACTCCTCCCGAACCGACAGGGGATCCGACACCGACACCGACTTTCGCACCGATGCCGACACCCATCACGAACCCCGAAGGAGACGCCAACTTCGAAGATTTTGTCGAGCGACTCTATACCGTGGCGCTGGGACGCAATTCCGAGAAAGAAGGGAAGAACTACTGGGTGAAGCGCGTGGTAGATGAAGGTGCCACCGGCGCAGACTGTGCCCGATTCTTCCTGCTGGACGCACCGGAATTCATGAAGCGCGGTCTGGGTGCCGATGCCTTCGTAGAGACGTTGTACCAGACCTTCTTCGACCGTGCCTCCGAACCGGAGGGCAAAGCCTTCTATCTCCAGGAACTGGCTAACGGAACCCCGCGTTCCCAGGTCGTGGAATACTTCATCGAGTCCACAGAGTGGTGCGATGTCTGCGCGACCTACGGAGTGAAATCCGGATCAAAATACTATAAAGCTTCCAAAGCTTCGAACAATGCACGGTACTTTGCGGCACGTCTTTATTCCTGCTGCCTCAACCGTGATCCGGAAGACGACGGACTCCTTTACTGGAGCCTGGCACTGACGAACCTCGAGAAGACCGGCGCCAACGCAGCGGCACTGTTCTTCGAATCCGAGGAATTCCTCGGACTGGATACTTCGGACTGGGAATACATTACCCGACTGTACCGGACCTTCATGGGAAGAAATCCGGAAGAAGGCGGAATCGATTACTGGATCGGTGAGATGAGAAACGGCAAGTCCCGACACGCGGTCCTGGCGTGGTTCTCTCAGTCTCCGGAGTTCACCGACATCTGCAAGGAGTATGGCATCGAGCGCGGAACCATCGCCTGAGGGCGGGCCGCGGCATAAAACTGAATAGTGGTCATATCAGAGCCCCGGCCCGGAAAGACGACGGACCGGATTGAAATAGGAAAGGTGGGGTTGTATGCGTATTTCAAGACTTTTGGCTTCTGTGATTTGTGCCAGTACACTGGTGACATCTTTGGTTTTCCTTCCGGGAGGGAAGGACCGGATCGTTTTGGCGGACGAGACGGAGAAGAATGTCTCTTCTGTTGCGGCAGACAGGGAAGGAGAGGGACATGACAGTACCGAAGGCATGCCCAAGTCCGGAGATTACCGCACCCAGGGTCTGAATCCGCCTCCACTGGAGTACAAGGTGTTGACGCCGGAGATCCTCAGCAAGATAGAAGACTGCATGAGCAACCTGGAAACGAACCTGGACATGTGGGACTATAACCTGGACTACAATAGCAAATGGGACGATATCTCCGACGATCTGAGACGTTTCGCCAATCTGCATCAGGAGTTCTACTTCTATTACTCAACGAGAGTATATTACCGTCAGGGTGGAGATATGGATGGCCGTATCACCCGGTTTGAATTTGTGTATTTCTCCGATTACAGCAAAGAGGATTATTTGCAGCAGGTTAAGCAGGTTAACTCCGTTGTAAATCTGGCTTTAAAGGAGATCAAGTCCGGCATGTCTGATTACCAGAAAGCGCTGGTGATCCATGACTGGCTGGCGAACCGTATAACCTATGCGACAGAGCGTCTGGAGAATAACGCAAACACAGAGGAAGACTTCAACTGCTATGGCGCTCTGGTACTGAAGGAATGTGTCTGTGAAGGTTATGCTGAAGCATTTCAAGTCATAATGACCCGAGCCGGTCTGGAATGCTATTGCGCATCGAATGTAAGTATTCTTCACGAATGGAACGTCATCAAGATCGATGGTGAGTACTATAACCTGGACGTGACCTGGGACGACCCGGATCTGCCCGGCGCTGTGAACCACTACTATTTCCTCGTGGATAACGAAACGATGTTGAAACGTAAAGAACTGACCAACGGCAACGAGCATCTCCCGCCGGAGAATTTCGATGCAGATCTGCTGACGTCCAAACGTTTTGCCAATTCGAAGTGGCTCAACGTCAAGAGCATGATCAACTACTATAGTGGCAAGTGGTATTTCACAACCTTCGAAAACAGCAAGCCCATTCTTTGCAGTTCCACGGATCCGTCCTCTTCCTTAGGAACGACGGTCTATAATTTCCCGTCTAAGTGGATGAATACATCAACTTCGTACTGGCAGGGCTGCTTCAGCCGCCCGCAGGTATTCGAGAACTACCTGATCTTCAACACCACTTCCGAGATCCTGTATCTGGATCTGAAGGATCTGAGCAAGGCACCGGTGACGATGTATGCCGCCAGTGCGATCCCGGGCGTAAGCACCTCGAACTACCAGTTGATCTACGGTCTGAAGGTCGATGGAAAGAACCTTTACTACACGGTCAACAACGAGCCTGCCTGGTCGACGATCCGTTCTCTGAAGAATACGCTGAAAAAAGACCCGACCCCGACTAATACGCCGACTCCGGTCCCGAAGCCGGCTAAGCCGACGAATGTGAAGGCCGTTTCCGCTTCGGCTACCAGCATCAAGATCACCTGGAACGCCGTCTCCGGCGCCACAGGCTACCAGGTATGCCGCGCCACCGCTTCCAACGGTTCCTACACCGCTCTGGGATCCTACACAGATACCAGCAAGGTAAGTACAGGTCTGACCACAGGTACGACCTACTACTACAAAGTCCGTGCCTATAAGGAAGTGAACGGCAAGCGCACCTATGGTGATTACAGCGCAGTTGTCAGCGCAACACCGAAGGTGTCTAAGCCTACCAACCTGAAGGCTGCTTCCGCATCGGCCACCAGCATCAACATCTCTTGGAGTGCTGTTGCCGGCGCCACCGGCTATCAGGTATGGAGAAGCACATCCGCCACCGGTTCTTTTACCGCTCTGGGATCCTATACAACTACCAGCAAGCTGAGCACCGGTCTTACTACCGGCACGACCTACTACTACAAAGTCCGTGCCTATAAGGAAGTCAGCGGCAAGAAGCTCTTCGGCGACTACAGCACGGTGGTCAGCGCCGTTCCGAAGCCTGTCGCTCCGACGAATGTGAAGGCCTCTGTATCCTCTTCAACCGCAGTAACGGTGTCCTGGAACAAGGTAGCCGGCGCTTCCGGATATGAAGTCTATCGTGCAGAATCGGCAAGCGGCACCTACTCCAAGCTTGGCGAGGTCAGCACCACCAGCAGAAAGTGCCCGGGACTGAAGACAGGTAAGACCTATTACTTCAAGGTCCGTGCATTCACCACGGTCAACGGCAAGAAAGTCTACAGCAACTACAGTTCTGTCGTCAGCGCCGTTCCGAAGGCATAAGAAAACAATTCGATACCAGGATAAAAGAAGATACAGACAGCAGATAAAGATGAGCAGAGATCCGCATTGCGGACAGGTATAGACAGAGGGGTGGTTTTCTATGAGATTTAAGAAGTTACTGGCTTCCGTTGTTTGTCTGAGTACACTCCTGACATCCACGGCTTTCCTTCCACAGCTTCAGAACAGCACGGTTCTGGCGGATGACCGGAGCGTGGAAGATTATCTGAAGGATTCCGATCAAGACGGTGTCAATCTGGCCGGTGTCGTAGAGAAGACCGACCGCAGGGATCTAAGTCATCCGCAAGCCGTCAATATGCAGTATGAGATACTGCCGTCTGCCTTGCTGAAAGAGATCGAGAATGCGGTCAGTGCTTTTGAAGCAGAACTGGATGTATCTTCTTACAACCTGAGCATGGACGATATTACTGCGATCCGGTCCGACATCAAGCTCTGGTCGGACATGAATCCGAAGTACTTCTATTTAACTTCGACCAGTATCTATTACAGTGGCAAGAAGATCGCGGTGTTCAAGTTCCTCTACTCCACCGAGAAGGCTGCGGCCATGAGACGACTTGAGGAGATCGATCTGATCTGCTACGAGGCAATGACCCACGTCAAGTCCGGCATGTCTGATTACCAGAAAGCACTGGTACTGCATGACTGGCTGGCCAATCATGTGGCGTATTCCTACGACCGTTACCTCAGCGACACCCTTGTGGCTGAAGATTACAACGCGTATGGCGCGCTGGTCCTGCGGGAAGCCGTGTGCCAGGGCTATGCCGAGGCCTATCATATCCTGATGTCCCTCTGCGGTATCGAGTGTTATGTGGTTTCCAGTAAATCCCTCAACCATGCCTGGAACGTAGTCAAGATCGATGGCCAGTACTACAACCTGGACGTGACCTGGGATGACCCGGTATACGATATCCTGGGCCGTGTGAACCACTATTATTTCCTGGTGGATAACAACACGATGCAGAATCGTTCCACGCAGACCGGTGGCAGCGTACACACGCCGTCGGATAATTTTGACGCGTCAAAACTTACCTCCACTCGTTTTGCTAACGCGAAGTGGGTCACCGTGAGCAGCCGCATTAACTACTATAACGGGAAGTGGTTTTTCCCTTATTACGATTCCGGAAAATGCACACTGAGATATACGACTGACCCGATGAATTCTCTGGGTACAGTCTTCTATACATTCTCGTCGAATTGGAACACTTCAAATGGTGGTTACTGGATCGGTTGCTTCAGCCGTCCTCAGCTCTTCGGAAAGTACCTGATCTTCAATAGCAGCAGCGAGATCCTGTATATGGACCTCAGCAATCTTTCCAATCCTGCAATGACCATGTATTCTTCCGCCAACCTTCCTGGAGTCAACGCTTCCAGTGGCGTGAACATATACGGTTTCAAAGTGGATGACAAGATTCTGTATTACTCGGTGAACTCGGAGCCGAAATCTTCTGCCGGCCGCACCATTTCCAATAAGTTAAAGAGTGTGGTAGGCAATACGCCGACGCCGACAAAGAGGCCGACGAATACGCCTACAAAAAAACCGACCACCACACCGACACCTGTCCAGAAGCCGGCGGCACCGAAGAATGTGCAGGCTCTTCCGACTTCCACTACCAGCATCACGATCACCTGGGATGCAGTAAGTGGAGCCTCGGGCTATCAGGTGTGGAGAGGCACATCCGCCACCGGTTCTTTTACCGCGTTAGGATCTTACACCACCACCAGCAAAGTCAGCACCGGCCTTACGGCGGGCACCACGTATTACTATAAAGTCCGCGCCTATAAACTGGTGAACGGAACGAAGTATTTCGGTTCCTACAGTTCTGTCGTCAGCTCCCCGACGAAGGTGGCGAAGACGGCGAACGTCAAGGCCGTATCGGCATCCGGTACCAGCATCAAGGTTACGTGGGATACCGTACAAGGTGCTACAGGATATCAGGTGTGGAGAGGCGAATCCGCCACCGGTTCTTTTACCGCACTGGGATCCTACACAACCAACAGCAAAGTCAGCACCGGTCTGACACCGAACAAGACTTATTACTATAAGGTTCGTGCTTTCAACGAAGTGAATGGTACGAGATACTACGGTGCCTACAGCGACATTGTCAGCGCGAATCCGAAACTGGCGACGCCATCCGGCGTGAAGGCCGCCGTCTCTTCGGCAACGGCCGTAACGGTTTCCTGGAACAAAGTCACCGGTGCAACAGGTTACGAGGTATGGAGATGCGAGACCTCCAACGGTACCTACGTCAAGCTGGGAAGCCTGACGGAGACCACCAGAAAGTGTCCGGGACTGACCACCGGTAAGACCTATTACTTCAAGGTCCGCGCCTATGTAACGGTAAACGGAACGAAGTACTACAGTTCTTACAGTTCGGTTGTCAGTGCGACACCGAAGGCATAAGTTCCTGTAATCATGTGTAACGCGCGATAACGCGTAACCTGAGAGCCCTCTGATTTACGGCAAGTCAGAGGGCGTTATTTATGCGCATGTGGTTTTATAAAGATAATTGTCGTTTATATGCCTCTGACAGATAATCCGAAAAAAACCACAGCATTTCTGTGTGCCACTGTTTGTCAGAAGAATAATCAAGGAACTCATCAAGCCATACACCATCATCTGAAAAGCTGTACTCTCTACATATTAGCGCTGCATTTTCAGCATAACTTGTATCTTTAGCCACTGATGGCTGATCTCTCGATCAAAGGGGGACAGATTGTCATACTCCGCCCAGTAGGAAGAGCATGCCGACTCGAGATCTCTGATTATTTTATCGGATAAACTGACAATGTCTTCTTTATCTATTACACCGACATTGATGTGGAGATCATAGAATGTTACAACACAGTTCGGCAGTTCCTTGATCCTTGCTTTTAACGCGTCTAGACGAGCTCGGTTTCTGTCGCTTTCTACCAGATATATACTTGGTATGTTATCGCCGATAATGCGACGCATATATACAAAGGCTTTTCGTTTCCTGAGTATGGTGCCATATTCGATCTCTAAAGCAGTGACGCTCTTCTCCAAAGCTTCCAGTTGAAGTTCTTGATAGACTTCGGTTTCAGAAACGATTGCACTATCCGGAATCCATCCGTATCGATCGCCAAGAAAGATTATCATTGGGGGACTGCTGCGATCTATTTCGTGAAAACAAACATCGAGGACTCTTTTGGCGCTGCTATCACTATCCATTTCCTGTGTATTAACGCCCCAACGAAGATCACAGAAATCGATCCGGTCCCCGTGTTGATATGCTTTTTCGTTGATCCCCGGTGCGACGATATCTCGAATAGCATCCCGCTCAGCCTGCATGTCTTTAAATGTGCTTGATACAAAGATAGTTCTCATATGATCCCCCTCATATGTATAACCTGGTTTTCAGTCGACAAAAAGAGACATATACAGATCATTAAATCGAAAAAGAGTAATCTGTGTACCGCATCCTCCTAACCATAGTAATATTTTACCGCAAATCTGACTTGTTGATAGAACGATTCTTTTTCGAACCGGGTTACGCCATACTTCGGATCTCTTGTGCGATAGCCTTGAACGTATCTTCCGAAGTGGCGGAAAAGAACTGGATCGAGTGATAGTTGGCTCCGTCAAACCATGTGGCCAATACGAAGGAGCTGTCATAGCCATAAAGATCGACGGAAGTTCCGTCATCCGTTTTTATCGTTTTGACAGTGGAGAAGTTTTCTGCAATAGCAGTGATCTCGGATGCATCTGGACTTATGCGCCAGATGCATTCGTTCTCTTCAGTGCCTGTGTAGACGATCTCAGCGACGTTACCGTAAGCAGAGTAGGTTTTCTGCACCGGGGTGAATGGGAGTTTGCTGATATCAGACAGCGCAAGTCCGAAGGCCTGATTAATTCCGGAGATATCTTCACAACTAAGCGGGGCGGAGGGATCCCCCGACAGACCGGAACTGTCTGTTCCCATGGCGATGTTGCCGGTGTCTGAGGTAGTCGGCACGGCTCTGCCTTTCTGTGCACTTCTCCATGCGAAGAAGATTCCGGTTGAGATCAGAAGAACAGCTGCGGCATAGCCGATAATGTGCATGAGTCGTGTCTGACTGGCTTTCTTGGCCGGAACCGGAGTAATGGGTGATTTCGCTTTGATCTCGGAAGAGGCTTTAGACGCAGGATCAGAAGCCGCGGCTTTCACGTTTCTAAGGACGCGTTCACGCATCTCGTCTGTAAGTTCAATATTTTCCATGATTCTTTTATACTTACTCATCGAAATCGTACTCCTCTCTTAAAATCTCCTTCAGTTTCGCTCTTGCCCGCTTGAGTCGAGTGCGGATGTTGGCGCCGCTTTCCCCCAGGATCCTGGCGATCTCGTCAGTCTGATAACCTTCTTCGTAGAAGAGGTGGATGACCTCACGATAACTCTCCGGTAACGATTTGACTGCCTCCCAGATGTAGGAAAGATCTTCTTTCTGGTCGGCGACGAGTTCTTCGTTCAGCTCATCAGTGTCGCGGAGTTTATTATATTCGATACGGTTCTTGCTCAGGTTCGCCGTGACCCGGAGGATCCAGGCTTTCTCGTGCTCGGCACTTTCGAATTCCGGCGCCTGGCTGATCAGCTTAAGAAGCACATCCTGCAGGATCTCCTCGCTGTCTTCCATGTTGTGCACATAGGAATAGGCCAGTCGCAGGATGCGGTTGCCGTGCTTGTCCAGGATGCCGCGAAGATAGATGTCCTGCTGATCGGTGTTGTTCGGTGCAGTCCGGGCCTCTTCCTCCGAGGCTTTCGGAACCGCCCGGATGCCAGACTTCTGCAAGAAGAAATGAATGATCGAGCGGAGCGAGGAGAAGAAACGGCGGGCAGAACCGAGCTGCAGACAGGTGCTTTGACCTGCCTGCAGTTTTTCTATGTAAAAGCTCTTGCCCACTTGGCTTAAACGTAGTTCCATGTTCTTCTCCTGAGTTGTGATCAGTTATCTGCTGCCCATTCCTCGGAAGCGGCCGGTTCGCCGTCCGGGTACTGCGGATTCCAGTTGACATCCTGAGTTGTGATCGTCGCATTGCCATCGAGGTCAGCATAGACGGTAACGAGGACCAGTTCGGTCGACGGATCTTCCACAACTGCCTTCACGCGGCAGAGCAGCAGGTAATTCATACCTGCAACGACCTGGTTTCCGAGATATGCGACAGGCTCGATCTCGCCACCGGTCATGACCATACTCTGAAGTGCTTTTTCATAGGCAGCCTTAACGTCTGCATTCTTGTCAAAAGCAACGTCGCCGGTGTTGACGCCCCAGCCGCCGCTGAGGTTGGCTTCCGGAACTTCGAGAAGCGGGTCGATCTTCAGGACGGATGCATTCTTGCTCAGGTCTTCGTAAACGTATACGAGATAGTAGCCCGGGATTGCGTTCGGAACAGTTGCGGTGCCTCTGCAGAGAAAGCAATAGTTGGTACCGGAGACGATCTGCTTGCCGAGAAGGTAGATTCCCTCGAAGTCCATACCGGTAAGCTCGGCGGTTGCTTTTGCCAAAGCGGCCTTCGCTTCTGCGTTCTTCTCGATATCGATGTTCTCGATGTTTCCATCCCATCCGCCTACCTGGCCTAACATGTTCGGATCCTCCGTTCTCTTGATGACCTTAAGCTGTTCGATCTTAAGGTTATCTGTTTTCTTATCGGCGACGGTCTCGACCGTTGTTGCTGCCGTTGTGCTTACCTTCATGGTCTCATTGGTTTTCTTACAACCTGTCATTGCGGCTACCACTGCGACTGTCATTAAAACTGCTACTAACTTTTTCATTTTCGTTTCCTCTTTTCGTAATCGTAAGTTATTTTCGTCCGGGCTCTTTGCCCTTTCACCCTATATACAGCCGGGGGTCAGAAAATGTGACACACGATTTTGAAAAAGTTTTGCAAGTGCTCATGGAGCAGTTGCAGGATCCATGATTCCCTAAGGTATTTTAGCACAGTACGACCTATTTTAGAGACTAATACCCCCTGAGAATCTCGAGGGAACGAGGTTGTACGCTGTTAATAGAGAGAGTAATTGACTTTGAGTTCAGAGGCATAAAACTACCCCCTGAGAATGCAGTACAAAAAGCCAAATACAATAAAAGAAACTAAACCACATAGGAGGACAAGAACATGGCATTTGATTAATCAGGTTTCACAGAAAACTTTCAGGGCTGCCGAAATCATACGGTAGCAAGTCATCTCAATTCACAGTAATTCGCTATGAATTAATAAGGAGTATTTTTATGAAGAGAAAAATCAATTTGATTTCTGTAAGTCTTTCAATGCTGATGGCGATTTCCGCCGTCGTATTTCCGTTGGCAATGGAAAAACAGAAGACGGTCGTTGCCTTTGATAATGAAGTGCTTACAGAAGAGAAGAACTATACCAATACAACTGAAGACTCTACTACTGCTGCAGGAAACATTAGTCCTTTCTATGCGACGGGAGACGATTATCCGGCGAAGTACAAGAATGCACCGATCGATTCGATTACGGACGAGTGGAATTTCTATAATAGAGAATGCACATCGTTTGTTGCTTGGTGCCTTAATAGCCGCAACGGTGTCTATTTCACCAACCAATATGGCGGCGTGACTCGCTGGGGTAATGCTAAGCAGTGGGGTGGTGTTGCAACCAGCCTGGGTATCGCTGTCAACGGGAATCCGGCAGTGGGAAGCGTAGCATGGAGTTCGGAAGGAACTTGGGGACATGTTGCCTGGGTTAAGGCAGTTAACGGGAACAACGTTACGATTGAGGAGTACAATTTCAATTGGGACTGGAATCATCCTGGATGCTTCTACTCACGTACTGTTGATAAAAGCAAGTTTCAGTATATCCATATTAAGGATATCGTTTCTGCTCCGACACCAACTCCGGCACCGACGCCTCGGGGTTCTCGAATGAATTCCGGATATGATCGTGTGCTTCCGGATGGAGATTATATTATTGCTAACACCGGATCTACTGATAAGAATGTGCTCTGGTATTTAGATCCGCAAGGATATGATGTTCCGGCAGCCGATAACACTAATGTTCAATTATGGAACATAGATGCATCGAATGAGGCGAACAATAACATAGATTGCGACGTCTGGACAATCGAGTATTCGAATGGGTTCTATTCAATCAGACAGAAAGATACGTACATGTATCTTGACGTAACTGGTACAGGAGGTAATGGCAAGTATCTCGAGAGAGGAAGCAATCTCCAGATGTATTCGGCCTTCCGATTGACGCAGAGATGGGCAATCTCGAAAAATACAGGAACGAATTCCGGATATCGGATCCAGGCAGAGTGCAGTAGTTATTCTGTAGATGTTTCTGGCGGTCTGCTGGAACAGCGCAGGAATATACAGCAGTGGGAAGGAAATGACACCCATGCCCAGTCTTGGATGTTCATTCCTTACAAGCCTTCCCAGCCAATCGGAAACGGTAGATATATCCTTAGTAGTACTATCGATCCAGCGTGGATCATGGATGTTTCCGGTAATTCCGGTGATATTCCGAATGGTACAAATGTACAGCTTTGCTCTTCTTGCTACAAAAGGCGAAGACAAAACTGTATACCTGAATGGAGTGGAGATTACTTTCAGATCTTCTGATACTGTCAGAACGAATCTGTATATTGACGTAGCTGGATACAACATGATTCAGCTGTGTGAAGATTGGGGAGACAATGGATTCACATGGACGGTTATCGGTATGAATCCTTTGATCTATGATCCGACAGGTGAGGATATTGCTCTTCGAGCCATCATGAGAGCATATATATAAGCTTAGTAATAAGCGATAGCGTCCAGGTCCCTGAGCGGATGAAGATGATCCGGTCAAGTCCGATCAGGGACTGTAGGACCACTGATTGATTCACAAACCAGTCAGTTTTTAAGAAAAATGTACCCCCTAAAAAACGATGAAACTACAGAGGCTAAAATATAATCAAACAAAATTTTCAGGAGGATTCGATTATGGCAAATTATTACAGCAGCACAGGAAAGTACACTGGATACAGCTCTAAGAGCTTTGGCGGAATTGTTAATCACTATGGAAGTGATGGAAGCTATAGGGGATATAGTTCCAGATCTTTCGGAGGATGTACCAACCACTATGGTAGAGACGGCAGCTACAAGGGGTATAGTTCGAAATCCTTTGGTGGTGTTACTAATCACTACAGCAGGGATGGAAGTTATAAAGGCTATACTACTTCGGATGGACGAAGATATGGTGCGGACGGAAGTTTTAAGGGCTATCGCACATAAGCGATAGCTCCCCCGTACCGTCTGATACGGATCAGATAACGACCGATTGGAACAGAGTTGCTTGCCCACCTCCTTGGTAACTGTGTCATGGGAAATCGGTTCTATCTAAGAGACCTGCCCCGGCTTTGATTAGTCGGGGCTTAATTATTTAACATGACAAAGATGTGCGCATATGCTCATTGCTGTGGAGCGCGGGGACGAGTTCCTTGAGAGTGCTTTGACCAAATTAAGGGTGGATGTTAGGACTATTCTGTCCGCAAACGTAGATAGCTGTAGTATCAGCGGATTGTGAATATATGGTCACAGAACGATTTTCATTACGTGGTATAATGTCTCTGTAAAGCCATGGTTGGGTGGGGGTTGTTGCGCTTTCCGTTAAGCTTTTAGACACCGGACCGTGTTGTTTGAAGGAGATATCATTTTTATGTTCTGCAAGTATTGTGGCAAAGAACTGGGGCCGAAGATCAATGTGTGTCCGTATTGTGGGATGCCCGTTGAGATTTTTGGTGTGACATCCCGTCAGGAGCCACAGAATGTGCAATTTAACCAGCAGGCACCGCAGTCCCGGCAGGGGACGCAGTATCAGCCTGCTCAGCAGAGTTCGCAGTTCCAGCCGGCCAACCAGGGCCAGCCGAACCAGCAGGGACCGCTGGATTTCCCGCAGCCGGCACAACAGCCGGCCCAGCCGATGCAAAGTCAGGCTCCGCAACAAAGCGGCAGTCCTTTTGTCGTACCGGCTAATTCCTATGGAACAAGACCGGGAGTACAGCAGGCTCCGTCAGGGGCGCCGTATGCTCAGCCGAATGCTTCCTATCCTCAGGCACCACAGAATGCGCCAGCGGAGATGGCGGAGGATTCGGACGTGTGGTTCCCGCCGAAGCCGGAGAGATCGGGAATGCCTCGTGGCTTGAAGATCACCTTGATCGTGGTCCTGGACCTGATCCTGGTGGGCGCGATCGTATTCTTCATCTTTTTCTGGGATAAGGGCGGAGACTCCAAGGAGACCCGCAGCACAAGGACAACCACGGCAGTCCAGACTCCGACGGACGAGCCAGATGCTTCTGATACAGATGAGAATGACGAGTCGGGAACGGTGGATACCGGGGACTCGAGCAATATCACGGATGATTCTTCCGCTCCTACTGAAACCAGCGAAACGACCGAGCCGAGCACGGAGCCGGTTGAGGACACCATGCTGAAGGACCCGAAGAAGATCGACCAGGTGATGCTGGGCAAGTTCCGTCAGTACAGTGAGAGCCTCTTCCATAATCAGGAAGTGAAGACGTTCCCGAAGAGTGTGGCCCTCAAGAAGATCAACTATCTGGGGTACTACTTCCTGGTACCCAAAGACAAAACCGATGCGGGAGCTTTTGAAGGAGAAAACGGACTCTTCGTGGTCTACCAGGTGATCTTCGATCAGGAGATCGGCGGAAGCGAAAAAACCAGAGAGTATTTCTGGTACTGCGGTTTCCAGGACATCCAGGCGGATGGCACCGTGGACCTGGACAATAATGTTCAGCCTAAGGCGTCGGTGGACTTCGAGAAGCAGTTTAAGCTCAAGGGCTACAGTTCCGTTGAGAAGGTCTATAACGCGCTGGTAACTAAGAATAAAGCCAAGTATTCTGTTATCGAGAACAAGGTGGATAAGGCGAAGATCGAGGAGCTGCCGGTCTCTAAGAGCAACGGCATGGTCTTCCCCGAGAGCGATAAGAAGAAGATCGACACGAAGCTGATCCCGGGACTGAGCCATGAGGATCTGCGTGCGGCGATCAACGAGATCTGGGCGCGTCACGGATATATCTTCCGTAACGAGAGCGTCTTGACGTATTACCGACAGTTCAGCTGGTATAAGGAAAAGATCCCGGCGGACGAGTGGGACAGATACGGTCAGGAACATTACTTAAGCAGTGTGGAAATGGATAATATCAACGAATTGGCCAAGGAAAGGGATAAGAGGAAGGCAAACGGCACGTATCCGTACTGAGAAAATCGTCAGATTTCGACGATTTTCGGGATTTTTGTGAAAAAACACAAAAAAATCGAATGTTGTACGTGCTTTTGTCAAGGTTGCGTGATATAATTCATTCTGCAGATATATTTATGTTCATTATATATGAAAAAGGAGAAGATATATGGCAAGAAAGAAACAATTTGCTGCACTTGCCCTGATGGGAAGCATGATCCTGAGTTCATCTGGTGTGCTTTCTGCTCCGGCTGTATTCGCTGACAGCCTGTCCCAGGACTATGTGCAAATGGAAGAAGAAACGATCGATTCTGCAACTCCTACCGTGGATGCGAACGCGGATGTCGCTATCAATTCCACGAATTTCCCGGACGCAAAGTTCAGAGATTACGTGAAGAAGTTCGACAAGAACAACAACGGATCACTCTCGTCTGCCGAGTGCTCTGCTGTTACCAGCATCGTAGTTGACGAACTCGGAGTTGCCAAGCTGAAGGGTATCGAGCACTTTACAGCTCTGAAGACCCTGAAGTGCGCAGGTAACAAACTGAGTTCCTCTACAAGCGGTTCCTTCGATATCTCGAAGAACGTAAACCTGGAGACTCTGGACTGCTCCCGTAACCCGGATATCACGAAGTTTGTTCCGGCTAAGAACACAAAGCTGAAGACACTGAACTGCTCGATGTGTAACATCGAGTCCATGGATCTTTCCAAGAACATGGCTCTGACTTCTGTAACTGCCAGACAGACATATCTGGAGGAGATCGACCTCAGCAACCACAAGAACTTGACATCCGTTAACTTCTCGGATAGCTTCTTCCTGGTATACTGCGACCTGACCAACTGTACAGCTCTGAAGACTGTCAGAAACAATTCTGTCAGCATTTACGATGGTACAAACGGTTACCTGATCCTCGATGGATGTAAGAATCTGGAAGAACTGTACCTGTACTTCGGTCACCTGAAGTCCCTCGATGTTTCCGGTTGCCCGAAGCTGAGAATCCTGGACATCAGCCTGCTCAACCTCAGAGATCTCGATCTTACTAAGAACGTGAACCTGACCAAGCTGGTTGCTACATCCAACAAGTTCTCTTCTTTGAACCTGTCCAAGTGCACAAAGCTCACATATATTGATCTTACCAACAACTACCTCAGTTCTCTGGATGTTACTAAGAACACTGCTTTGACAGAGCTCTACGTCACCAAGAACTATCTCTCTGCTCTCAACGTTTCGAAGAATACAAAGCTGAAGTACCTCAATTGCGCAGGTAACGGCATTTCTTCCCTGAATGTTGCTAATAACACCAATCTGGTTTATCTCTCCTGCAACAACAACGATCTGAGTGCTCTGAATGTTACTAAGAACCTGAAGCTGGAGATCCTCTCCTGCTACAACAATGAGATCGATAAGCTCAACATCACTAAGAACAGAAGTGTTGCTGAGGCTGTTAAGACTCAGAAGCGTCAGGATTCCGGCAGCTATTACTTCTATCAGAAGGATGGCAACGGTGAATATGGTATCTATGGTCTGTACTATGATAAGTACACAACTCTCGTAACTCCGGCTAAGCTGCCGACAGCTACACCTAAGGCTTCTACCCCGTCTCCGACGAAGAAGACAACAATTACACCTACTAAGAAGGCTGCTACACCTACTAAGACTCCTCAGTTCAGCGATTTCGTAGAGCGTCTTTACACATGTGCTCTGAATCGTAAGTCTGAACCGGAAGGAAAGAAGTACTGGACCAACGAGGTTCAGAGCGGTAAGCGTACTGGTGCTGATTGCGCTCGTTACTTCCTCCTCGAGGCTCCTGAGTTCATGAAGCGTGGTCTCTCCGTTGATGCATTCGTTGAGACACTTTATAAGACATTCTTCGACCGTAAGTCTGATGCTGCCGGTAAGAAGGGTTGGGTCGATGCAATCAAGAGCGGTAAGAAGACCCGTGCAGAAGTTGTAAATGACTTCATCGAGTCCACTGAGTGGTGCAACATCTGCGCTAAGTACAGCGTTAAGTCCGGTGCGAAGTACCACAAGGCTACCATCGCATCTCCGAAGTCCAAGGAGTTCGCTACAAGACTCTACACCGCATGCCTCAAGCGTAAAGCTGATGCAGCCGGCGTTAAGTACTGGAGCTTGGCTCTGACCAACCTCGAACAGACAGGTTGCTCCGCTCTGAAGGAATTCTTCACATGTAAGGAGTTCAAGGATCTGAAGACCACACCGGAAGAATATGTAAAGAGACTCTATGCTACATGCATGGGCAGATCTCCGGCTGCTGACGAAGTTACTTACTGGGCTGGCCAGATCAAGAGTGGCAAGCAGTCCCGTGATCAGGTTCTGAAGTTCTTCGGTGAGTGCGAAGAGTTCACAAAGATCTGCGCTAAGTACGGTATCGATCGCGGTAACATGTAATTGTTACGGATCGGATCTGAACGATACAGATCAAGAATCAACAAATCAGAAGACGGCTTCTCCGGAAGCCGTCTTTTTTATGCTCCTTTTTCCTCCTATATTACAGAAGTGTCATTTTGAAACGCAGTCAGAGCAGGGGTTGCGTGCTATAATGAGGTGGTAAAAGATGATTAATCTGGGAAAGCAGGTGCAAGATGAATAAGCGTGTGCAGGCTGCCACTCTGGCAGCAACGATGAGTTTGACGTGGGGAACCCTGGTCATCCCGGCAACGGGAGCCTTGGCAGCACAAGAAGAGCACGCTCTTGAGGAAAGACAGGAGTTGATCCAGCCGCAGGGCTTTATCCCGCTGGATGAGACGATCTTCCCAGACCCGGCTTTCCTGGAATATGTGAAGATCTTCGATCTGAATAAAGATGGCAAACTGTACCAGAGTGAACTGGACCAGGTGGGCGAGATCGAGGTGGATGAAAAAGAGATCACGGACCTTACGGGTATCGAGTATTTCACATCTCTTGCCATGCTGAAGTGTGCGAAGAACCAGATCCGGACGTTGGATCTGCGTGCCAACAGGAAGCTTCGTTTCCTGTACTGCCAGGAGAATCAGCTGACGAAACTGGATGTGACTGCCAACACGGGACTTACGATCCTTTACTGCGGAAACAACCAGCTCACGGAACTGGATGTAAGCCGTAACACGGGGCTTCAGTATCTGTCCTGCCAGCATAACAAGATCAAGGCGCTGGACGTGAGCATGGCACTGGGCCTTCTGGACCTGCAGTGCTTCGATAATGCCCTGACATCTCTGAATGTCAGCCGAAGCAGTGACCTTGCTAATCTGAAGTGCTATGGGAATAAGATCACGGACCTGCAGGTGGGATCCAGCACGAAGATCGCCAAGCTGATGAAGTCTTCGGACAAGCAGGCCAAGATTGAAGACGATTATGAGATCTATAGTTATGAGAATAAGACCACCCGCTTCTACTACGACAAGGCGACGGAGCCGCAGTTGTCCGGTACGTCTTTCTCGGATTTCATCGAGAGACTGTATGTAGTGGCTTTGGGCCGTGCTTCCGATGAATCCGGCAAAACCTTCTGGATGAAGCGAGTACGCGATGAGGGATACAGCGGTGCCGACTGTGCCCGGTATTTCCTGATCGATGCCGGCGAATTTGCCAGCCGCGGGCTGGAGGACGAGGAGTTCATCGATGTACTGTACCGTACATTCTTCAACCGTGAGTCCGATCCGGCCGGCAAAGCTTTCTGGATGGAAGAACTGGATAAGGGTGCAAGCCGGAACACCATTGTGAACGGCTTCATTGAGTCCAAAGAGTGGTGCAACCTCTGCGCGGTCTATGGTGTACGTTCCGGCGCCGAAGTGTTCAAGGCTACGGTACCATCCCAGAGTGCGGTGCGTTTTGCCTCCCGCATCTATGACGACTGTCTCCAGAGAGAACCGGAAAACGGCGGTCTTTCCTACTGGAGTCTGAAGCTTACGAATTTCGAAGATTCGGGTTCCGGAGTCATGAAGTTCTTCTTCATGTCAGAAGAATTCGTGTCAAAAGAACTTTCAGATGAGGAGTTTATCTCTCGTGTTTATCGTGCCTATATGGGCCGTGAATCGGATCAGACCGGTATGGTGTACTGGCTCAACTGCATGAAGAAGGGCACCACCCGTTCGGAAGTGCTGGATCACTTCGCCGGCAGTAAAGAGTTCGAGAAGCTCTGCAAAGACTACGGTATCGCGAGATACTAAGTGAACGGGCAGCGCCGGTGAGGGTGCGTCTGAATAAGGAAAACATACGGGCTGCGCGATGCGCGGCCCGCTTTTTGTTTCCCACTCTTTTCGGGCATGGTATAATAATCTATAAGTCTGGAAAGAGAGTCTTCCTGCATCTTGCGGGAGGAACTGTCTGAATCGAAAGGATGTGAAGGATATGCCTTTTTGGGACATGATTTATTATGGTGGATTCATTCTTATGATCGTAATGATGGTCGTAAGCCTGATCGTCAGCGCGAACTGCAAGCATACTTTCAAAAAGTATAGTAAGAAGATGGCGGCCAACGGTATGACCGGTGCCCAGGCAGCGCAGTATATCCTGAATGCCTATGGTGTGGGCAGTTCTGTAACGATCAACCACATTGCCGGTAATCTCACAGATAACTTCAACCCGAAGGATATGACTTTGAATCTTTCGGATTCCGTCTATAACAGCAATTCCATTGCGGCCATCGGCGTTGCGGCGCACGAGTGCGGCCACGCGATCCAGCATCACGTGGGTTATTTCCCGAACAAGATCCGTTCGGCTCTGGTTCCGGGTGCCAACATCGGTTCTCGTTTCGGCGTGTATGTGGCGATGATCGGTCTGATCATGATGGGATATCTCGATTATTCCGGAACCCAGGGTGGTGCCGGTGAAGTGATCTTCTATATCGGAATCGCGATGTTCTCGCTGGCGGTTCTGTTCTATCTGGTAACTCTTCCGGTAGAGTTCAATGCTTCCAGCCGGGCCCTGAAGATCCTGCAGAAGGACGGCCTGCTGGCAAGTGAGGAACTGTCCGGTGCCCGCAAGGTCCTGGGTGCGGCGGCGATGACGTATGTTGCGGCGGCAGCTTCGGCGATCCTTACGTTGCTCCGACTGATCTCCTACGGAAAGAGAAGCAGATAAGACAAGAGTTTTTGCAGCGGAAGGGGGCGAAAGCCCTTCCTCAAAACTTACAAAACCACTTAAAGCGGGCTCGGACGGGTCCGCTTTTATATTTCCGGTAGGTTGACTTTTGCCATGGTTTAGAAGTAGAATAGCAACGCTTGCGCCCCTAGCGCAGGAAATATTATATATAGGAGGAAATAATGATGTCCGAAGAAACGTACCAAAATGTATTTGATGTGTTGGAGGCACGTGGTTATGTAGCCCAGACGACGCATCGTGAAGAAATCTACAATCTGTTAAGCAAGCCGGGTGTCACCTTCTATATAGGCTTTGACCCGACTGCAGACAGTCTGCATGTAGGACATTTCGTCCAGATGATGGTCATGAGCCACATGCAGAAAGCAGGACACCGTCCGATCGCCCTGATGGGTGGCGGTACCGGCATGATCGGCGACCCGACAGGCCGTTCTGATATGCGTCAGATGCTGACACGTGAGACCATCGACCATAACGTCGAGTGCTTCAAGAAGCAGATGGGCAAGGTCGTTGATTTTTCCGATGGAAAAGCTCTGATCGTGAATAACGGTGACTGGCTGCTGCCGCTGAACTACATTGAGTTCTTGAGAGATGTGGGACCGCATTTCTCTGTAAACCGTATGCTGACCTTCGAGTGCTACAAGCAGCGTCTGGAGAGAGGTCTTTCTTTCCTGGAGTTTAACTACATGCTGCTGCAGAGCTACGACTTCCTGTACCTGTACCAGAAGTACAACTGCCAGCTGGAGCTGGGCGGTGACGACCAGTGGTCCAACATCCTCGGTGGTGTTGAGCTGATCCGTCGTAAGGAGCAGGGCGAGGCTTTCGGTCTGACATTCACGCTTCTGACCAACAGTGAAGGTAAGAAGATGGGTAAGACTGCGAAGGGCGCTGTATGGCTCGATCCGAACAAGACCACACCTTTCGATTTCTACCAGTACTGGAGAAACGTTGAGGATGCGGATGTTATCAAGTGCCTGAAGCTTCTGACTTTCGTATCTCTTGAGGAGATCGACGAATATGCGAAGCTGACGGATGCCGCGATCAACGAGGCGAAGAAGAGACTGGCTTTCGAAGTGACCAAGATCGTGCATGGCGAAGAGACGGCTCTGGCTGTAAAGAAGCAGGCGGAAGACCTTTTCGAGAAGGGCGGACGTTCTGATGATATGGCAACGACTGCTATTGCTGCGGATCGTCTGGCCGGTGACGGACTGTCTCTCCTGGATCTCCTTTGCGAGACGAAGCTGACTCCTTCTAAGGGTGAGGCTCGCCGCATGATCCAGCAGAAGGGTATCTACCTCAACGATGTGGCTATCGAGGATGTGTACTACATGCTGACCGAGAAGGATTTCACCAACGGTGAGGCTTTCCTGAGAAAGGGTAAGAAAGTACACCATCGTCTGACGATCGAGTGAGGTTGCGCCGAGGTTGCGAGCCGGGCATGCGGGGCGTGAAAATGCTTGATTTTCCTTCGTTCTGCGGAAGGGGTACCGTGGAATGAGTGGAGTTTCATATATCGACGAATGAAGAAAGAGGACTGTCCTGACGGGCAGTCCTTTTTCTGTCAGGGTTGCGGGACGAGGAGACAGGCTGCCGGAGGTGCGAGGGTGTGGCCGCGAGAGTTGCAGCTGACTAAACTGTCAGTGCTCCGGATTTAGTCCCCATTTTCCAGGCTCGGCTGGGGACTAGATCGCCACTACCCGGGATTTAGTCCCCATTTTCCAGGCTTGGCTGGGGACTAGATCGCCACTACTCGGGATTTAGTCCCCATTTTCCAGGCTTGGCTGGGGACTAGATCGCCACTACCCGGGATTTAGTCCCCATTCTCCGAGGCGAGCTGGAGACTAAACTGCAACCGCTCGAGATTTAGTCACCTCTCCAGAAGAGAAGGTGAAAACAAGTGAATTTCCACGAGTGAAAAGTTACCTGTCGTGTGTTACAATTCCTTTAGACAAGGAGGGTGCGCTTTGAAGATCTGTCGTTTCTGCCAACATCAACAAGAATCCGGAGATAGCTGCGAGCAGTGCGGCGCGCCTTTTGCTGCCGATAAGCTGGATTTCTCGGATAGTGGTTCGAGTGAACCGGATGTGACCGGCGAGAATGCGACATGGACAAGCGAAACTCCGACTGAGACAAGCGAAGCGCAGACCGGCTCGACGGGACCAGAGGTGGCCGGCACAGTGATGCCGGGTATTTTTGCGGATGGATCAAGTGAATCTGCCGCCCCCGCGACAAACGCAGAAACTCACGAGAACCCTTCAGATGAGGCTAAAGCCAAAACCTCGGAAAAGCAAAAAAAGAAGAACATCGAGTTCTCCGGCAATGAAAATCTTCGTGACGAGAACGGACGCAAGATCCTGTACTCGGCGAAGGCGGCGGGAGAATCGGTATACCTGGGAAATAAGGGACTGGCTCTGGTCCAGAGTTCGCAGGTCAACCCCTCCGAGATTCCCGAAGGTGTGGAACCCTACGATTCCAAGAAATACAACGGAACCTACATGCTGAGCAAGTTCGCTTTGGTACTCAACTCTGCGTGCCTGGTCTGCTGCTGTGTATCGAACCTGATCTCGTTCATATTGGGTCTTTGCGCCTATACTAAGATGAACAAGGTCATAAAGGGCAAGGACAAAAATCCGGAGCAGTCCGCGAAAACGGCCAAAACTCTGGCAATTACGTCATTCGTACTGCTGGTGATCTGGGGAATGATCCTGGCTTATATCATCTTTTTTACTGACCTGATCGACGAGCTCTGAGAAGAACTGTTGCGTGGCACCTGCTCGGATTCCGGCAGAGACACGCGGCGCCGACGGCCCGATTCGGGAAAAGTTTTTCAAATTCCCTGTTTACAATGCAAAAATACGGTGCTATACTAAATTGCCCGACAAAACGGGGTTTTCTTTTTGCGCCGTTTTGCCGAGAAATAAGTATTACGAAAGGAGATGTATTGATGCCTACGTTCAACCAATTGGTAAAGTCCGGAAGAACTTCGAAGATCTACAAGTCTTCTTCTAAGGCTCTTCAGAGTGGACTGAATACCTTGCGCAAGCAGGAGACAGACGTTTCTTCCCCGCAAAAGCGTGGTGTTTGCACAGTTGTTAAGACCGTAACTCCTAAGAAGCCGAACTCTGCTTTGAGAAAGGTTGCCAGAGTACGTCTTACAAACGCTTACGAAGTAACTGCATATATCCCGGGTGTGGGACACAACTTGCAGGAGCACTCCGTAGTATTGATCCGTGGCGGCCGTGTTAAGGACCTTCCTGGTGTCCGTTATCACATTGTCCGCGGTACATTGGATACTGCCGGTGTAGCTAACCGTATGCAGGGCCGTTCCAAGTACGGTGCGAAGAAGCCGAAGGCCGCTAAGGTCAAGAAGTAATTCTTGTGATCCTGCGGTTGGACAGATTAAGTGATCAGTACACTGTCTATATAAGAAAAGCCCTTTGGGAAAAGCTCTTCCCGAAGGAGCCGCTCTTTCGGGGACATGTTTACTGGCGCTGACACGGTCCAAAAGAACTAGATTTTTACGTGAGTACCTATGGTTTCAGTTAACTGCTGAATATCATGAAAAGGAGGGAAGACTAGTGCCAAGAAAAGGCAATGTCCCAGTTAGAGAAGTGCTCCCGGATCCGCTTTACAACGATGTTAAAGTATCCAAGCTGATCAACAACATCATGTTAGACGGTAAGAAGGGTGTTGCACAGAGAATTTGCTATGACGCTTTTGACCTGATCAAAGAGCGCACAGGCAAGGAGCCGATGGAAGTATTTAATGCGGCTCTTGAGAATGTTATGCCTATGTTGGAAGTTAAAGCAAGACGTGTTGGTGGTGCTAACTACCAGGTTCCGATGGAAGTACGTCCTGCACGTCGTCAGACTCTGGGTCTGCGTTGGCTCGTAAGATACGCTAGAGAGAGATCCGAGCGTACAATGAGCGATCGTCTGGCTAACGAGCTGATCGATGCATCTAACAGCACAGGCGGTGCATTTAAGAAGAAAGAAGAAATGCACAAGATGGCAGAAGCTAACCGCGCTTTTGCACATTACAGATGGTAATTGATGAAGGAGCATTGAAACGATGAATAAGAGAGAGTATTCACTCGAAAACACACGAAATATCGGTATCATGGCTCACATCGACGCGGGTAAGACAACGACTACTGAAAGAATCCTCTACTACACGGGTATCAACCGTAAGATGGGTGAGGTTCACGAAGGTGCCGCTACAATGGACTGGATGGTTCAGGAGCAGGAGCGTGGTATCACGATCACATCTGCTGCAACCACTGCTCCGTGGAAGGGACATCGTATCAACATCATCGATACTCCTGGCCACGTTGACTTTACTGTAGAGGTTGAGCGCTCCTTGCGTGTCCTCGACGGTGCAGTAACAGTTATGTCTGCCAGAGGCGGTGTAGAACCTCAGACCGAGACAGTCTGGAGACAGGCTGAGCATTACGGCGTTCCGCGTATGGTATACGTCAACAAGATGGATATCCTGGGTGCGGATTTCTTCCATGTAATCGACATGATCAAGGATCGTCTGAAGAGCAACGCTGTTGCTATCCAGATCCCGATCGGTAAGGAAGACAACTTCGAAGGAATCATCGACCTGATGACACTCCGTGCAGAGGTTTATGTAAGTGAAGACGGTATGAAGTACGAGGACCGTGAGGTTCCGGCTGATATGGTCGAGTTCGTAAACCAGAAGCGTGAGGAAATGGTCGAGGCTATCGCTGAGACAGATGAGGAGCTCACCATGAAGTTCCTCGAGGGCGAAGAGATCTCTATCGACGAGCTCAAGGCCGCTCTGCGTAAGGCTACATGTTCCTGTAAGATGATTCCGGTTATCTGCGGTACGTCTTTAAGAAACAAGGGTGTTCAGATGATGCTGGATGCAATCGTAGATTACATGCCATCTCCGCTGGATATCCCGGCTATCAAGGGTATCAACCCTGACACTGAAGAAGAGGAAGAGCGCCCGGCTTCTGATGAAGGCCCGTTCGCTGCTCTCGCATTCAAGATCATGACCGACCCGTTCGTTGGTAAGCTCTGCTTCTTCCGTGTTTATTCCGGTGTTCTGGAAGCAGGTTCCTATGTTTCCAACGCCACAAAGGGCAAGAAGGAGCGTATCGGACGTATTCTCCAGATGCACGCTAATGACCGTAAGGAAATCACAGAGGTATTCTCCGGTGATATCGCGGCTGCAGTTGGTCTGAAGGATACAACAACAGGTGATACGCTTTGCACTGAGGATGCACCGATCATTCTCGAATCCATGGAGTTCCCGGAGCCGGTTATCGAAGTTGCTATCGAGCCGAAGTCCCGTGCTTCCCAGGAGAAGATGATCGTAGCTCTCCAGAAGCTTGCTGAAGAAGACCCGACATTCCGTACATTTACCAACCAGGAAACAGGACAAACGATTATTGCCGGTATGGGTGAGCTTCACCTCGACATCATCGTTGACCGTCTCTTCCGTGAGTTTAAGGTAGAAGCAAATGTTGGTGCTCCGCAGGTTTCCTACAAGGAGACAATCAGAAAAGCAGTCAGAAGCGAAGGCCGTTTCGTACGTCAGTCCGGTGGTCATGGTCAGTATGGTCACTGTATCCTCGAGATCGAGCCTCGTGAGCCGGGTGCCGGTTATGAGTTCGTGAATGCTACCGTTGGTGGTTCCATTCCGAAGGAATTTATCGCACCTATCGATGCCGGTGTTCAGGAAGCTATGCAGAGCGGTGTGCTCGGCGGCTATCCGGTAGTTGACGTTAAGGTTACTGTCGTAGACGGTTCCTACCACGATGTTGACTCCTCTGAAATGGCATTTAAGATCGCTGGTTCCATGGGCTTCAAGGAAGGTATGAAGAAGGCAGATCCTGTTCTTCTCGAGCCTATCATGAGAGTCGATGTTGAAGTTCCGGATGATTACATGGGCGACGTTATCGGTGGCTTGAATGCTCGCCGTGGTGTTGTCAAGGGAATCGAGGGCTTGAACGGAACCCAGAAGATCCAGGCAGAAGTACCGCTTTCCAACATGTTCGGTTATGCTACAGCTCTCCGTTCTACAACACAGGGTCGTGGTACCTTCGTAATGCAGATCGGTCACTTCGCTGAAACACCGAAGAACATTATGGAATCCATTCTCAAGAAGTAATTTTTGAGAGAAAACAACGCTTCTTGTTATTTGCATCTTGCGATTATTGAAAAACATAGTAAAATAGATGTATCTGACGCTCGGAAGCGAATCAATGAAAAATTATCAGCAGACATGCTGAATAAGGAGGAAATTTTAAATGGCAAAGGCAAAATTTGAAAGAACAAAGCCGCACGTTAACATCGGTACCATTGGTCACGTTGACCACGGCAAGACTTCTCTGACAGCTGCTATCACGAAGGTTCTTTCCTTCCAGGGTAAGGCTCAGTACGAGGAGTACGGCAACATCGATAAGGCTCCGGAAGAGAGAGCTCGTGGTATCACGATCAACACAGCTCACGTTGAGTACGAGACAGACGCTCGTCACTACGCTCACGTTGACTGCCCCGGCCACGCCGACTATATTAAGAACATGATCACTGGTGCTGCTCAGATGGACGGTGCTATCCTCGTAGTTTCCGCTTCTGATGGTCCGATGCCGCAGACACGTGAGCACATCCTGCTCGCTCGTCAGGTAGGCGTTCCGTACATCGTAGTATTCATGAACAAGTGCGACCAGGTTGACGATGAAGAGCTCCTCGAGCTCGTTGAGATGGACATCCGTGACCTCCTCAACCAGTACGAGTTCCCGGGCGACGACACACCGATCATCCGTGGTTCTGCTCTCCAGGCTATCGAGTCTACTTCTACAGACCCGAACGCTCCGGAATATGCTCCGATCCTCGAGCTCATGAAGGCTGTAGACGAGTTCATCGCTACACCTGCTCGTCCGACAGACCTCCCGTTCCTTATGCCGGTTGAGGACGTATTCACGATCACAGGTCGTGGTACTGTTGCTACAGGCCGTCTCGAGCGTGGTATCGTTAAGGTTGGTGACGCAGCTGAGATCGTTGGTCTCCAGGATGAGCCGAAGAGCACAACTGTTACAGGTGTTGAGATGTTCCACAAGCTCCTCGATCAGGCTGAGGCTGGTGATAACATCGGTGCTCTCCTCCGTGGTATCGACCGTAAAGAGGTTGAGCGTGGTCAGGTTCTCGCTAAGCCGGGTTCCATCACACCTCACACAAAGTTCACAGGTCAAGTTTACGTTCTGACACACGAAGAAGGTGGCCGTCATAAGCCTTTCTTCAACGGCTATCGTCCGCAGTTCTACTTCAGAACAACAGACGTTACCGGTGTTGCTCACCTTCCGGAAG
Source organism: Clostridiales bacterium Firm_16 (assembly GCA_001604185.1). Classification (GTDB taxonomy): domain Bacteria; phylum Bacillota; class Clostridia; order Saccharofermentanales; family Saccharofermentanaceae; genus Scatonaster. The sequence continues at coordinate 50,399 of LVAV01000108.1, forward strand.
GCACAGAAATGTGCATGCCTGGTGACCACGTAACCATCACTGTTGAGCTCATCACTCCTATCGCTATGGAGCAGGGCCTCAAGTTCGCTATCCGTGAGGGTGGTCGTACAGTTGGTGCTGGTACTGTTGCTACAATCATCGAGTAATTCGATCTTAAGTAGATAAATCAGTCTTTCAAAGAGCTTCGGGATTTCGATCCCGGAGCTCTTTTTTGGTTGTGGAGTCGTGACTCCGTTGAGCACGCGAGGAAGGAAGCGTGCGAAACAAAAAACCACC
>LVAV01000109.1 GCA_001604185.1 Clostridiales bacterium Firm_16
GTGCTTATCATGATCACGGCATTACCGATCGTCATGCCTGATCTGATCACAGAAGAAGTCAGTGCAGCAAGCATCGAACCTATCAACACGTCGGCGATGGAATACGCAAGTGCGCCGACACCAACCAAACAGCCGACAATCAAGGGCACTGTGACCAAGAGCGGTAAGACGATCGTAGGTCAGCAGTTAAGCGTCGCAGTTACAGACTGCAATTGCGCAGATGCCAATCTGAAGTGCTCCTGGACCACCAGCGGCACGGCGAATGGTTACTACGGAAAAACCTATGTGGTCAGACAGGCCGACGTGGGAAAATCGATCGGATGTCTGATCACGGATTCGACAGGCAAATACAGCGGACAACTGAAAGCGACTTTCAGTTCGGGAGTCACCCCCACGCCAACCAAGAAACCGACAAACACTCCGACGAAGAAGGTGACAAACACACCTACCAAGAAGGCGACGAATACACCGACTAAGAAGCCGAACGTTACCACGACGGCTGTTCCGACACCGGCGAAACCGTCAAATCTGAAAGCGACACTCGTCACGGCGACGAAGGCTAATATTTCCTGGAGTGTCGTGTCCGGCGCCACAGGCTATGAGGTCTATAGAAGCACCTCTTCAAGTGGAACGTATTCGAAGTGCGGAGCAGTCACCACAACCAACAGAGACTGCCCGGGCCTTGCGATCTGGACCACCTACTACTTCAAAGTGCGTGCCTACAAAGAAGTCAACGGTAAGACGGTCTACGGAAGCTACAGTGGTCCTGTCAGCATCATGTCGAAAGGTACCGCCCCGAAAAATGTGAAGGCGCAGGTCCTTACTGCCACGAAGATCCGACTGTCCTGGACAGCACAGTCCGGAGCCGATGGCTACGAAGTCTTCAGAAGCACATCTTCCACCGGCACTTTCTCGAAGTGCGGCGCCGTCACCACGGCTTACAGAGACTGCCCCGGCCTGACAACCGGAACGAGATACTACTTTAAGGTCAGAGCCTATAAAGTTGTGAACGGTGAGAATGTCTATACCGCATTCAGTTCACCGGTCAGCGTCGTGCCGAAGGCCCCTGCCACCCCGACACCAACCCCGACGAAGAAGCCGACCAATACGCCGACAAACACTCCGACGCCGACACCAATCCCGGCCACACTGAAATCCACCACACTGGAGATCATGAAGGGAACTTTTGGCGACATCCGATTCATCAGTAACGGCAAAGAAGTTACCGTGACCGGTGCCACTTTCACCTCCGCGAACACCGGCATTGCCGCCGTGTATCCGGACGGTTCTGTTGCGGGAATCAAGGAAGGTAACACCAAGATCACGGTGTCCTATTCCGGTAAGACCGAGACCGTGTCCGTAGCGGTCAAGACACAGACCAACACCGGAAACAAGATCCCCGGCGCGTTGACACCTGCCAAATACGCGGAGATCGGTAACGGAAGTACCGACTGCACCCAGACATTCCGCAATCTTTTCAAGGCCGCTTACGATGCCGGAACCGTTTCTAACGGCATCCGCCGCGCGAAGCCCATCTATATCCCCAGCGGATATTACCGTGTCCATGGCAGCATCATCGATGCGTCCATGAATATCAGTAACTGCGTTTTTGAGATCTACGGTTCCGGAAGAGAGAGTACCCGCATTACCTTCGACAAAGACGGTTCTCTGTTCGATGCCAGCGCCTGCTCGCCCTTCGTACTGACCACATTCAGTGATATCGGATTCATCGGAAATAAGAACAATACCTTCCTGAGACTTACCGAAAAAGATCTGACCAGTACCATCAAGAAAGCCGAATTGCAGAAGATCCGTTTCGTCTCCTGTGGTTTCTCTTCCTGGAAAAATATCCTCTACTCGGAGAAATCAGTGGGCATGATCTCGGAGATCGACTTTGACTACTGCAAGGTCGCAGGTTGCGGAACGACTTCCAACAACTGTAAGATTTTCGTACTGGACGATAAGAAAGTCCTGAAAGTGAATTGCTGGTATACAGATATCGAGAGTTTCCACGGAGACTGCTTCTACTATAGAAGCGGCGCCATCGTTCACATGACCGGCGGTTCCATCATTCCGCTTACCGGAAATGTATTCAACTTCGATTTTACGGATTCCTCCAGAAACATCAGTGCCGGTTCCAAAACGACCCCGCACCTGATCTGTGAGAATGCCCGATTCGAGATCCGAAATACTTCCAGCTGCGTAAAGACGACCAGCATTTCGCAGGGCTATCCGATCGCTTATTTCAGAAACGCAGAAGTGGAGACGATATCCAATTCCTCCCCGAACGTCCTGATCATGAACGGTGCCGGAGACATTATTTTCCAGGACTGCACGGATGCCAGTAAGCTCACGATTACCAGCAATATCACTTCAAGCAGTGCGCTGAAACCGCGAGTTCGACTCTATAACTGCATAGATGTGACCGCCTACGATGTGGTGACGAGAGCCAAGGTAACGAACCCGTCTTCGGATTCGAACTGCGTTCGTGTCACGATCGACGATAATTACGATTTCTATCTGAAGAACAATTCAGGCTCTGTGCCGCCATATCTTCACAACGCGACCGGACTGAAAGAATGCCGCCATGTCGTGAAACTCGATGACTTCGATTTCGTTTATTCGACCGCTCATTCTTATTCAGCCATACCCTATGGTTACGTCCGTTATGCAGAATTGACGGTAGCGGAGAATACAACATACAAAGGTAAGACCGTGAACGTGACTCTAAAGGATAAGAACTCGGGTCAGAAGATCGCGGAGCAGGCAGTTACTCTCGGTGCCGGCAAGACATATAAGTTCGACATCAACAAAGATGTGGATGCAATGGAAGTGGTTTTGCAGCAGAGCTTCTCGACAGCGCAACCGGTGAGCATCAAGATGAATCTGCAACTTGTTAAATCCAAGAATCCGGTAGCCGATACCGTTCCTGCACCGAACCTCAGTTATCCGGAACGCAGTTACACCTCCGTGGAAACAGATTCCAACCCGGAGACCAGCCGAGCCGGTTCTCTGAAACCACAGGATTTCGGCGCCGTTGCCGACGGATCCACAGACTGCACAAGTGCTTTTAGAAAGATGTTTAAGGCTGCGGCCGATTATGACACGATCTCCCAGTCCTGGAAGCAGGCCAAAGCCATCTACATTCCGGGTGGTGTCTACAAGATCACGGGAAGCATCATCGACGAGTCTCTGGGCTTAAGATACTGCGCTTTCGAAGTCACCGGTGCCGGCAGGGACAACACGATCATCAAGTTCGTAAGTAACGGAGTTCTTTTCGACAGTGAAGTGAAAAACCAGTCCAATACTTCCACACCCTTCGGATTCACGACATTCCGGAACATCACTTTCGTCGGAAATAACAACAATATCTTCATGACCCTCAAGATGACGAACAAAGACGCGGAGGGGAAAAATCGGGACGGCACCCAGAGAATGCAGTTCCTCTCGTGTGCGTTCACAAACTGGAAAAGCGTAATGTATTCGATCACATCCACCGTCATGCTTTCTGAATTCACATTCGCGGATTGCAAGGTCACCGATTGCGGAACCAGCTCTGTGCCCTGTCAGTTATTCGTGCTGGATGATTCCCAGGCGGTGAACTGGAGATTCATCAACACCGACATCACGAACTTCACCGGAGACGCATTCTATTACGTCACAGGTGTAGCGGTCACCCTGTCCGGTGGCTCGGTCATACCGAAATCCGGAAACGCATTCTTCTTCGATTACAACACCGATGTGAGAAGAGGTACTGCCGGTCCGGGCAACTCGCCGCAACTGATCTGTAATGGTGTAAAATTCGGTATTAATGCCAACAGCACATGTGTAAAAACAACTGCAGTAACGCAGGGTGCGCCGGTGGTGCGGTTCGACGGCTGCAATCTCGGAACCACCTCTTATGACTGTAAGAAGTTCCTGTTGATCAACGGCGCGTGTGAGATCAAGTTTACCAATTGCACCGGCTGCGGCAAGGTCCGCTTCTCGGGATACGTCGAGTCAGACAGGGGTGTCCGGCCACGTGTCCAGTTCTGCGGATGCAAAGATCTGAATGTCGATACTCTCGTAAACGATTCGAACGTGACCAACGCCCATTCGGATTTTAACAACATCCGTGTCATCATCGATAATGAGTTCGATTTCTTTATGAAAAAGAACGATACGGGGATGCCTTTTAGACATACTATCGGTGGCCTCAATTACTGCCGTCAGACTGTGAAACTCGATGCCAACAACTACGTGGTATCCGGCAAGTCCTTCACAGCAAAGCCATACGGTTATGTAACTTTTGCAGAACTGACTGTTCCAGCTGCTTCCTCTTATTCCGGTAAGACCATCACGGTAACCGTAAAAGAGAAGAGCACAGGTAAGACCTATGCCCAGCAGCAGATCACCCTCGGTTCGGCACAGACCATCAAGCTGAATGTCGAAAGCTACGTAGACGAACTCGAAGTCGTCTTCACCCACAGCCTCTCCACCGGCAGCTCAACCCAGCTCGCGTTGAAACTGAACCTCGTGAAGTACTGATAACAACCGGAAACGGTTCTCATAAATCCAACCTAAGAGAACGGCCACCAGGGAAACCTGGTGGCCGTTCGACTTGCTGTATACAAATAGCAATTATCGTGAAAGGACAGGTTACTTCAGTCTAAGTTTACAAGATTTGTATTCACGACAATGAAGTCCATCGACAAGCCCTAAACACTGGAAATACTACATTCTTTATGTAAAAAACTGTACGACTGACGACCGATCAGTGACCAAAAATGACCGTATTTTACGGTACTGGTCGTACAGATTTTTACGACCAGCGAGAAAACACGAACCCGCAAACGCAGTCCGCAGAGCTACTTGAGCATCATGGTCTTTTAAGTTTAGTAGTGCACGATTTGGTCAACAATGAAAACATTTTACGACCAGCACATAAAAAGGCAAAACGCGGCAAAAATCCGCAAAACGCTGCAAACACAGCGACACACGTCCCCGGACCCGACCTTGGATCCGGGGTGTTTTATACCCCTCTACATTGTTGAAAATCGGGACAAAATCCCAGCTAATCCCCTCGCCGCAGGCGTCTGACCCATGTACTGTTTTGATTTTGGTCGGTCGTAAAGCCTCTGGTCTGTACGACCAAAAACGGCGGAAAGGGCGGGGATATCTACGGATCGAGCTATACAATCTCATCAAGCAAAAGATACAAGAATGAAAAACTGATATGGTTTATTAGTAATAAGCCCCTTTTCATCCCGAGGCGGTTCGAAAACTTAAGTGGTAAGTTCTATGTTTGCTAACTGTCAGACAACACGGCAATGGAATATAGCTGTCGATGGTATAATGAATGTGTTGAAGTTCGTGGGAAATCAACAGGGGCGCATAAAAGCAAATCTGGAAACCATTGTCAAATGAAACTTCAGAGACGCTCAGGAAGGTTTTAACGCGATGAAGAATGCAGTTTAGTGGAGAAATTGTGGTATGTTGTACAACACTGATCGACCGATAGAACGTAAAGAGGATGATTTGCTTGGACGTTCCTCTTTTTCAGAACAACTTGGAAAAGCGATTTATGAGTATAGCGGTAATGAAAGCTTAGTAATCGGACTTTATGGCAAATGGGGGACAGGAAAAACTTCTGTTGCCAACATGGCATTGCAAACCGTGGAGTCACTTTCCGTAAGTGATGGAAAAGAAACAATGATTGTTAGATTCGCGCCTTGGAATTATTCTAGCCAAGATAATCTTATTAGCCAGTTTTTTTCCTCTCTAATGGTTAGAATTGAAAATGGCGAAAAATCGGACCTGAAGAAAAAAGTTGGCAAGGCACTCCAAGACTATTCGGGAGTATTTGATGTTGCATCTCTTGTTCCCCTTGTTGGTGTAGCTCTCGCTCCTATACTAAAAACAACGGCTCACGTTGGTGGAGATGTATTGAATAAATCAGTTGACTTGAATTCATCTAGAGAATCACTTGAAAAAGCGCTTTCTGAATTAAATCAAAAAATTATAGTTTTGATTGATGATATTGATCGTCTATCAAATTCTCAAATCAGGGATGTTTTTCAATTGGTTAAGCAAGTTGGAGATTTACCCAATGTCATATATGTTTTGCTAATGGATCGAGAGATAGTAAAAGTAGCTCTATCTGATGTGCATAATATCGATGGCAACGAATATCTTGAAAAGATTATACAGATTCCGTTTGAAATTCCGGAATTAAGAAAATCGAAACTTCATGATATCTTTTTTGCAAAATTAGACTCGATTGTTAAATCAACACCGCAAGAATTTGTCCTTGATCAGCAATATTGGAATAAAGTATTTAACGACTGTATTGAACCTTATCTATGTACATTAAGAGATGTTAACCGCGTAATCAATACGTTTCAATTCAAATATCATATGTTATATCGAGAAACTGCATTTGAAGATTTGATTAGTCTTGCTACAATTGAAGTTCTTGAACCTGACTTATATAGATGGATAGCAGATAATAAGGAATCTGTTTGTGGTGGATTATTCCACGGACTCTTAAAGAATCGAATGAAATCAGAAGAAATTAAAGCTTCTTACGAGGAAGCTTTCAAAAGAATAGGAGTCGAACCAACTAAGGCTATTAATTGTATATCTGCTATCTTCCCGGTTTTTTCTAGTGATGTTGGAAAGAGTATCAATGACTATAATTCATCGTCAGATATCAGGAGCTCTATGAGAGCAGCGCATGAGGAAAAATTTGACTTATATTTTGCTTTGGATTTGGAGTCTGTGAAGGTCTCGCGGGAGGTTATCAACAAGTGTTTGTTTTCGCTATCTGAAAATGAATTGACTAAAGCTGTATTGGAAATCAATAGTCAAGGAAATATCGTTTATTTTCTTGAGGAGGTTCGAGCGATGATTGATAAGATTCCCGACGAGCGTCTTGGCGTAGTTGCTTCGGTATTGATCAGTGTGCGGAATCAGTTTGTAGGAACGAAGCAACAAAGCATTTTTCCGCTATCGGCAGATAGCATAGCTACTTTTTGTGTGAAGGGAATAATGAAAAGAATGCAATCAAAAGATGACGTATATGATCTTTATTTGACTAGTATAAACAAATGCAATGTGCTTGGGTTAGGGTCTTTGGCTCAAGAACTATGTCAAATCGAATCTGCATGGGCTCGCCTAGGAAGCAACACAGAGGACAAAGATGGACAGATAATTGATTTGGAACAGTTGGAATCATTGGAAAAACTATATCTTCAGAAAATAATTGAGATTTCTAAATCTGAAAATCTATTGAAAGATGAAGGGTTTCATCATTCCTTCTTCTTATGGAAAAGCATTGATAAAGAATCAGCTGAAAACTACTTAAGTAGGTTGTTTGAGGATGATTTTAACAAGCTAAGATTTGTATGCGGCGCTGCTGGAAGGTGGACAGGTACCAATGGAACTGGGTGGACTTTTTATTCGCAAAATTATTCAGAATACTTATCTGACGAAGAAATCTATAATTTGGTACAATCATTTGATAAAAACAGAATCGACGAGTTCAATGTCCAGGAGCAGATTAAACTAGCTTCATTTGTGCTGAATTATAAGAAAAATGAGGTAGATCATGTTACCGAAGGAGAAGCTATTAAGCTTATAAAGACGTGGAAAGGAAGCGGTGAAACTAAATAACTTGACGAAATTGAGTCGTTCGTGTGTAGATATAGTAAATTGTGGGTTATTATCTAAAGGAATTTCATACGTTTGTACTATAATATAGATGTTCTGATAATAATGTACTATACGAAGTTAAAGGAGTGTGCAGATGGATACTTTGATCCCAAAGAAACAGATGACTGAAGAAGACATCAAACTTAACTACATCACTCCTGCCCTTGTGAGCAAGGGATGGCAGAACAAAATTACTATGGAGACGAAAGTTAAGTTTACCGATGGCAAGATCAACTTGCGCGGAAATCTTGTGTCAAGAGAGACACCTAAGAAAGCCGATTATATTCTCTATATAAATGCCAATAACCCTATAGCAATCGTTGAAGCCAAGGACAATAATCATTCTGTGTCATACGGCATGCAGCAGGCAAAGACATATGCTCAGATGTTGGATGTCCCCTTCGCCTATAGTTCAAATGGTGATGCGTTCATGGAGTTTGACAAGTTTACAGGAATCGAACGCGAGATCCCTCTTGATGCATTTCCCACTTATGACGAACTGTACAAGCGGTATGTCAATGAATCAAACGGCGGTCAGGGAATGACTCCTGAAGAAACAAGTGTTATTCAGCAGGCTTACTATTCTTCTCAGAAAACATATCCTCCACGCTATTATCAGAGGATAGCAATCAATCGAACTGTTGACGCTATTGCACGCGGACAAGATCGTTTGTTGCTGGTTATGGCTACGGGAACAGGAAAGACGTATACCGCTTTCCAAATTGTATACCGACTCTTAAAGGCCGGAATCAAGAGAAAGATTCTTTACCTTGCGGACAGGAATATACTTGTTGATCAATCCATTCAACAGGATTTTGCTCCGCTTGAGAAAACGATTCACAAGATTAACTATGCAAAAGATGATCCTTCGACCATCACTTCTTACGAAGTATATTTCTCGCTCTATCACCAACTTGCCGGAGATTCTGAAAATGAGGATGATGCTCAGGATGATGAAGCTGTATCTCGTCTGCCTGAACTATTCCAGCCAGACTTCTTTGATCTGATTATTGTTGACGAGTGCCATAGAGGATCTGCAAAGAAAGATAGCAATTGGCGGAAGATTCTGGAGTATTTTTCTTCAGCAACTCAGATTGGTATGACAGCAACACCCAAAGAAACAAAGTACATCTCAAATATTGACTATTTTGGTGATCCGATATACACATATAGTCTTCGCGAAGGAATTGAAGACGGGTTCTTAGCACCTTTCCGCGTGATCAATGTGGTAACAGATATAGCAGATGGCTGGCGGCCATACAAGGGCCAGTTAGATATATACGGCAATGAGATTGAGGATAGAATCTATAACAATAGTGACTATGACTACAACATTGTCATTGAAGATCGTATCAATCAGGTTGCTCTTGAGATTACAAATTACCTCATCAGCACGGATCGTATGGCAAAAACTATCGTTTTTTGCGCCACAGAGGAACATGCGGAACGGATGCGAATTGCATTAGCAAATTTCAACAGCGACATGATGCAAAAGAATCCGGACTATGTTGTTCGTATTACCGGAAGTGATACATATGGTAAGAGCAAGCTGGACTATTTTATTTCTGTTGCTTCGCCATACCCTGTTATCGCAACTACATCAAAGCTTCTTACCACTGGCGCTGATTGCAAAATGACGAAGCTGATTGTTCTTGATCAGATGATCAATTCAATGACTGAATTTAAGCAGATTATCGGTCGTGGAACACGTCTGCGAGAGAAAGAAGGCAAGACTCACTTTACCATTATGGACTTCAGAGGAGTATCCAGATTGTTTGCTGATCCGGACTGGGATGGCGAAGTAAAACAGGATGATGACTATAATCCGCAAAACGGACCTACAGAACCTGTTACGCCACCGGATTATCCTCATGACCCACCTGGGCCGGGGGAAGATAAGAAAAAACCATATGTGGATGCAAATGGCTGCGAAGTCCGGATAATCAATAAGACAGTTTCGGTATATGATGCGAATGGACGACTTCTCCGCCAAGAGAATATAGTTGATTACACAAAGACAAGCATTACCGGAGAGTTTGCTTCTCTTGAGAACTTCATTAAGACGTGGAGTGCTGAACAAAAGAAGAAGCGCATCCAGGAACTCTTCTTGGAGAGAGGAATTGATCTTGCAATACTGAAACAAGATCAGGGCATGTCTGACGTGGATGATTTTGATTTTATCTGTCATCTTGCTTTTGACAAGCGACCACTTACTCGCAAGGAGCGAGCTGAGGGCGTGAAGAAGATGGATTTCTTAATCCAGTACAGTGGTGAGGCCAGAGCGGTCATGGAGGCCTTGATAGAGAAATATAAAGATATCGGAGTATATCAGATAGAAAGCTTGAACGTTCTCAAATTGGACTCGCTCAAGCAATTTGGTAGCCCTGCAAAGATAATCAGTTTTTTTGGAGGCAAAGAAGGGTATTTGCAGGCAATACAATCATTAGAAAATGCATTATATGAGGTAGCGTAATGAGTAATCTTTCAACATTTGTGAAGAGAATAAGAGACATAATGCGTAATGACGCAGGTATCAACGGTGATGCACAGCGAATTGAACAGATAGCGTGGATGCTGTTTTTGAAAGTATACGATTCCAAAGAACAGAACTGGTTACTAGATGATGATTATGAATCGATCATTCCGGAGAATTGTCGATGGAGCAATTGGGCAACCGATGATAAATCCGGAGCTGCTATGACTGGAGATACGTTACTTGATTTCGTCAACAACACGCTCTTTCCTACGCTAAAGAATTTGGAAGTAACCATGGATACTCCGATTAAAAAGTCGATTGTGAAGACAACCTTTGAGGATGCGAATCAGTACATGAAGGATGGTGTGTTACTTCGTCAGGTAATCAACGTAATCGATGAACTCGATCTCCAAGATTACGGCGAAAGCCATGCGTTTGGAGACATTTACGAGAGCATCTTAAGGGAACTCCAAAGTGCTGGTTCAGCTGGTGAATTCTACACGCCTCGTGCGGTCACAGATTTTATGGCGTTGATGATTCAACCGAAGATTGGTGAGCATGTTGCCGACTTTGCCTGCGGTACTGGCGGATTTCTTACAAGCTGGTTGAAAGAATTAGACAAACAGGTCAAGACTGCTGACGACACAGAAGAATTAAACAACTCAATCTATGGTATCGAGAAGAAACAATTCCCATATATGCTTTGTATCACGAACATGCTTCTTCACGATATTGATATCCCGCGAGTATATCACGATAACTCACTGTTAAAGGATGTTCTTGATTATACCGAGGATGATCAGTTTGATGTTATTCTCATGAATCCTCCTTATGGTGGAAACGAGAAAAATGAAGTAAAGAATCATTTCCCAGCAGATCTTGCAAGTAGTGAAACAGCGGATCTCTTTATGTCGGTTATCATGTATAGATTGAAGAAAACTGGTCGTGCAGCAGTTATTCTTCCTGATGGTTTCCTGTTCGGAACAGATAATGCTAAAGTAGCTATCAAAAAGAAGTTGCTGTCCGAATTTAACTTGCATACGATTGTGCGTATGCCTCACAGTGTTTTCTCTCCGTACACGAGTATTACCACAAACATTCTTTTCTTTGATGCTGGAACGCCTACAAAAGGAACTTGGTTCTATCGTTTGGATATGCCAGACGGCTACAAGCACTTCTCAAAGACGAAACCAATGAAACTGGAACACTTTCAGCCTGCTATAGATTGGTGGAAATGTCGTGAAGAAATTACCATCGATGGATTTGAAAAGGCAAAGAAGTATTCTGCCGAGGATATTGCCGGAAGAAACTATAATATCGATTTGTGTGGCTTTCCTCACGAAGAAGAGGAGATCCTTCCGCCTGATGAACTGATCAGACAGTATCAGGAAAAACGAGCAAGTCTCAATGCCGATATTGATAGAATTCTTGCTGAGATTACATCTATTCTCGGAATCGACAAACTGGAGGAATGTTTCACTATTACACTGATCACTTAATTTATTCTATAGGACAGATCAACAATCGATTTATTATCACGGGAAAAGAGAAGAAAGAATCTTTCAGAATTAGGAAACGAGCCAATTGTAATATTTTTCGTTTTTCTGAAACTGATTTTCCAATTCTAGCAGATAAAAAAGCACGAAATTTGATAGAGCATATAGATGAGTATGATCAAGAGATAATAGAAGAATTCCGTGGAGTGGGCGGATTTAACTTGATTGACGAGGAAACGCCCCCCAAACTGGTAAGTGATCTTCATAATAATCGACACACTCATATATATACTTTAGATTTGATTGACGGTAAGATTTTGTGTAAGAAGAAAACGGAATTGTTTGAGATATCGCTCAGTAGTCTGAAGGAAGAATTGGAGCACCTTTTGAAAAATGTCGAGCAGTTTCATAAGCTGGTGTCATCACCGCTATTTGAGTTTATGATGTGAGTTAACTTCTAATGTGGTGACAGAACTGATTTAGTATTAGTACCGGAATGATATAATAAATCCATATGAACTTGCGTATAGGTTTTTCGTTTTTACTTGTTAAGACAGGATTTCTTGAAGGAGAATCTGGAGGACCGAACCAAGTAGAGCACGGGTTGTAAGGTGAAAGAAGATGGATATCAATCGAGCGAAGCAGATCATTATGGATAACACGAAGGTGGAGGGGAGCAGCTTTATCTACTACCTTCATGAGAAGAGTGTTTTTGACGTAGAAGGGTTCTGGGATCTGTACGACAGTATCGTGGCGCTGGTGGAGTGTGAAGAGGAGAAGACGCCGGAGATGACGAAAAATCTCACGGATACTTACCAGAGGATACTGAAGTATTTCCTGTTCCATTTCGATCCTGCAGATCTGTTTACGATCGAGAACTTTCCGAAGGTGTATATCGGGTATATCGAGAGAATGGAATATGCCCTCATGGCCTACTACACCGGAAACATGCGGTTAGTAGCAGAAGACAGTTTTGAGTTGCAGAGATGAGTATGGATATGCAGAAACTATGGCTAAGGGAAGTAACGGTGAACGATGGTCCGGAAGGGCTTCGTTTCCTGAAGGATATCGTGAACGAAGAAGGCATCATGGTGGCCCCGGCCCCAAAAGATATCGATGCAAGTTCTTTTCCCAAGTGGTTACAGGCGAAAGCAGATACCGCCAAAGGATTGAATATGCCGGAAGGCTTCGTGCCTTGTACGACATACTGGGTCATGCTGGGAGAGAAGATCATCGGGCTTGCCAACATCAAGCATGAATTGAACGATTTTCTTCGAAAGAAGGGCGGACACATCGGACTGTCCCTGGCGAAGGAATATCGCGGGCGTGGCGTCGGTTTTGCCACGGCAAAACTTCTCATCGAGCGGGCCCGCACAGAGTTTGGTATCGGTGATATACTTATGACGAATGAACCGGAGAATATCGCCAGCAGGAAACTCTGTGAGAAGCTTGGCGCGGAGCTGACGGATATAGATGAACATTGCCATTACTGGATCAGGAAATAGGGGGGGCAGATGGAGAACGGCAATCCTGGAAAGCAATATGAAGAAGTGATCACCGGTGAAGTGATCGAGAGCTTTGAAGAGAAGTGAGGAATTTCATAGATGATCTATGCCATGAGTGATATACACGGAAGTCTTGCGGCGCTGGAGGAAAATCTGGCGCTTATTGATTTGTCCGGGACGAACCGGCTGGTGCTGTTGGGAGATTACATCGGGTACGGACATGAGTCCTGCGCAGTGCTGGAGCGGATCCGGGAACTGCAGCGCGAGTACGGTGCGGAGAAGGTGATCGTTCTCAAAGGGAACCACGAGGCGATGTTCCTGGAGTGGATCGCGGAATATGAGCGGCCGCTTTCTGTGGAAGAAGCGGAGCTGGCGTACGACAGTTGGTTGAAGACTGATGGGGAATATAGGTACAATACGTATAGGACATTCCTGCCGGTCGAGGTCTTCGAGAAATATCTGAAGTTTGCAGAGAGTGCGGATTTCGCTGCGGGGAATACCGAGGCGGTGCGTCTTCTCATGCGGGAGAAAGGGGACCTGATCAAATGGCTGCGTGGCCTGCCGCTTTACTATGAGACGAAGGATCAGATCTTCGTGCATGCCGGTGTGGATGAAGAAGCAGGGGAGTACTGGAACTATGGGACAGGCGAGGAAGTGCTGTTATGGAAGTTCCCGGCTACCTGCGGAAAGTTCTTGAAGACGATTATAGCGGGCCACGTCGGTACAAGCGGACTCGCACACGATAGAGCTTTTCACGACGTATTCTACGACGGCGAAAGCCACTACTTCATCGACGGGTCGGTGTATAACCACGGGAAACTGCTGATCCTGGGGTACGACGAGGCGAGCGGGAAGTATTATCAGATCGAGAAGAGCGGGCGACGCGAGGTGAGAGCGGAGAGGGAAGCGTGACGAGCGATCGATGCGGATAAAGTGATCGCGAATATGCGGTCGAAGTATGGGCTGTAAAGTACGAGAGGGAAATGTATGGTCAGTGTTTTTGACGTAGACAATATGAATACAAGATTGAATATGTACGTGCCGGAGGGGGAGAAGCTTCTGGTGGCGGTGAAGGCTGTGGGAACGGAGATGATCGTGCGTCAGTGTTTCTCGCATGCGAAGCCGCAGCGGCAGGAGGTTCTGGTGCGGTGCGATGACCCGCAGTGTTTCGTGCTGGATGTGAGCCGGGTGAAGTATGCGACGCACGATATCTATATCGGCATTACCGAGAATTATCTCTTGTTCAGCGAGTGCGAGGACTATAAGCATTTCTGGGATTTCAAACCGGCGGTGCAGGGACAGTTCGAACCCCTGGAAGTCACTGAAGATGTGTCTTTGCTGGGATTCGGGCATGCGCAGGCTTTCACTGATGTGACGAAGTTCGAGTCGAAGAAGGGCCTGCTGGGGATGGTTAAGTTTAAGATCCAGTTCAAGAACGGATCCAGCTTCTCGTTCTTCATTCCGAAGAAGGCCGGGATCGGCAAGGGGATGCCGAATCACAAGGAGAATATGGAGAAGATCGTGGAGAGATTGAACCGGCTGCAGAAGTAGCGTGTGATTGGTGTGGCTCCGAATATCGTGTCTGTTAAGATGAGGCTGTCTTGCGAGGGTGGTGGTTATACCTGTGGTAGAAACGACTGCATGGGTGAGATGGTATAATGGCTTTGGACGTGTGCGCATTGTGCATATGAGTACAAGATCGTGCGGGGCGCAACCGGAGGGGGAACTGCGATATGAATGATGCGCGCTCAGGGCGCGAGGAGGATAATCAGAAATGCATATATTTTTGACCAGTATTTTGGGTGGGTCATATAAGATCGAGGACGTGCGGATCGCGTGTCCGCTGTTGTCGGATAACGGTTTTCTCAAAAAGGTTCGGGCGTTGTGGCCGAAGGGGGCGAAGGTCCTCATGTTCTGTGCTTCGCCGGACAACTATGAAAAGAACGATTCCCTGCTGGATTGTTTTCACGAAGCCCTGGAAATGAGCGGGCTGAGTTTCTCGAGCATAAAGATGTGTGACGACCGGACCGAATCCCTGGTGGACAGTATCGGGGAGATGGATGTGGTGATCTTGACTGGGGGCCATGTGCCGACGCAGAATGCGTTCTTTAAGAAGATCGGATTGAAGGAGAAACTGGGTTCCTTCGACGGGATCCTGATGGCTTTGAGTGCGGGTTCCATGAACTGCGCGGAGACGGTGTATGCCGGACCGGAGCTGGAGGGAGAGGCCATTGATCCGAATTACCAACGCTGGATCCCCGGACTGGGACTGACGGATGTGAATATCTATCCGCATTTTCAGTACCTGCGGGAGGAGACGCTGGACGGTCTTCGTCTGACGGAAGACATTACCATGCCGGACAGTAAGATCCACGAAATCCTGGCTTTGAACGATGGCAGCTACATAGAGATTGATGAGACGGGGGAGACGACGGTGCACGGCGAGGCGTACCTCTTCCGGGACGGGGCGCTGGAGCAGATATGCAGCGACCAAGAATCTGTAAAATTGAAAGGAAGATACAATGAGTAACGATATAAGAGTTGAATTAGTAAAAGATCCGGAGCAGAAGACGAAGATCGCGCGCGAGATACTGGAGTCTTTGCTGGAGTGGTTCGAGGTAGAGGAATCCCGGGAAGGGTATATCAAGGGCAGCGCGGAGCAGACCATGGTGGTGGCCTGGGACGGCGAGACGCCTGCGGGATTTCTGTGTCTGAAGGAGACGGGTAAGGATACCACGGGGATCGAGGTTATGGGGGTGAAGAAAGAGTACCACCGCCACGGCGTCGGCAGGAAGCTTTTCGAGCTGGCGAAGGAGATCGCCAAGAGCGAGGGGTATTCCTTCATGCAGGTGAAGACTGTGCAGATGGGGTACTATGAGGATTACGACCGGACTAACCGTTTCTACCTCGGCGTGGGTTTCAAAGAGTTGGAAGTGATCCCGGTGATCTGGGGCGAGGAGAACCCGTGCCAGATTTACGTGATGGCGCTGTGAAGGAACCTCGCTTGCGTTCTTCTTTTGAACGATAATGTTTACTATTGTTGACGTTAAGCGCGTTAGTGTATACAATAGAAAACGTTAATTAGATTTTCTTGAGGAGAAAACATGAAGAAAGCAGCGTACAATATTCTACCGGATACAGAGAAAGTATTGATGCAATTGGGGGAGCAGATCAAGCTGGCGAGATTGAGACGGAATCTCCCGGCGGAGCTTGTTGCTGAACGTGCCGGCATCAGTCGGGCATCCTTGTGGAAGGTCGAATCAGGGAACCCGGCAGTGGCTATGGGTATTTATGCCGCAGTTCTTCATGCTCTGAATAACATGGATAAGGACTTGCTTCTTGTTGCGAAGGATGATGTCATGGGTAGACAGATCCAAGATCTTGAACTTCGAGTTGGAAAGCGGGCACGAAGGAGAAAGAACTGATGGCTAGAACAGAGCAGTGTATATGTCTATGATAGTTTCAGTGAAGAAAGCCCGCTAAACTTGCTGTCTCTGTTGCTCCGCGTTTCGGAATCGAGGCGCAGTCTGCAGAAAAAATATCAGATGAAATGATCCGCATCGTTCGAGAAAATTGGAAGAAACTTGCCGCGAAGTATGGGTTGTCTCGTGGACAGATCGAGAATATGCGTCCGGCGTTTCAGATTTGCGAGCTGTGATAGAATCGCTGTCTTGCGTAACCTGCCTCGGACGCGTGCGGGATATCCAGTCATATTTTGGCAAACCGGCAATATTTCTTTTCCGAGGATTCGGTATAATCGAGCGTAGAAACCGAAGAGTGTTTCGGAGTTCCGATTGGAACGGGAAAGGAAGTTTTTATGGGCACTCATTCAGCTGTTCACAGATTCCACGAGGCGGGATCGGATCCGAACGTAAACAATGTCATGAAGTTTCGTGAACCGGCGCACTCGCTCTATACATCGACAAAAGTTTTCACGATCCATCACCATATCGATATTATGGACGACAACATGAATGTCGTGTATCAGTCTCGCAGTAAGGCGCTTTCGCTTCACGACAAGACGGATATCACAGACAGCAACGGACGTTTTGTTGCGCATATCGAGAGAAAGTTGTTTTCCTTTCATGAAAGACATTTCATCACCATGGCCGATGGTTTTGCCTTCGAGTTATCGAATGAACTGTTCCATCTTGTGAAGGACATTACGAATATCGAGGGACTGGGCTGGCAGCTTCAGGGTAATCTGCTGGGACTGAACTTCGAACTGTACGATGAGTATGATGATATCGTTGCCGTCATCGGCCAGAAGATGTTCTCGATCCATGACAAGTACTGCATCGATATTTATCAGCCAGACAAAGAGGCGATCGTTGTGGCGATCCTCGTGGCTCTCCAGCATATGATCCGTGATCGTCAGTCTTCGAGCGGCAGCGGTGGCGGCGGTTCGAACTGAGACGACCCGGTGAGAGAACAAAACACACGCACCACAATTTCACTATTTCTAGTGATGTACGATTTTTCTCCCTATGATACTCTCTACTCGAAGCACACAGATCTGTGTGCTTCTTGTTCAAATTGATTTTGAAAGGAATGAGAGAAGAATATGAAGAGAAAGATCATTGCATGTGTGCTGATGTTTGCTATGGTGGCGTCGATGGCGGCTTGTGACAAGTCCGGTGAGACATCGAAGGAGACTTCGAAAGTAACGACGGAGGCAACGCAGAAGGATTCATCGGAAGAGACATCCGACGCAACGTCAGAAGCGACCGCCGACGCAAGCACGGATGCCACGACTGAATCCGCCGAAGAAACAACGACCCCGGCCGCCCAGGGCGAACTTACGAAGGAGAAGTACGATGCCATCTCTCCGGAAGACCTGCTGACAGCCTGCGGTATCGCAGACCCACAAAACCTGACAGAGGATGAGTATTTCAAACTCCTGGAGACATACCGCTTTGTCGATCTCGACTACGAGAAGATGGAGATGGCGGCCAATTCTCCGACGAAGGAAGCCATCAAGCTGGTGAAGAAGCTCTCTATCGATAAAGTTATGGACCGACTGCTGGACAGTGAATACCCGCAGGTAAGAGGATACGGCCTCGCCAGCCTACAGGGACTTTTTGGCGTGAATGAAAAATCCATGCAGAAAGCACTGGAAGTTCTGGAAACAGAGAAGGACGACTATTGCCTTTATAGCGCGACCTGCGGCCTGATGAACGAGATGAAGAGCGACCCGAAGGTGGCAGAGTTCATCTTCAAAATGGCTGATCACTCGAATACCCGCATCCGCGTGCGTGCGGCCATTGCTATCGGTAACTCCTGGTCCAAAGGCGTGGACGGAACGGTGGAGAAGATCATCGCCATGATGAACGATCCCGAGATCGAAGTACAGAAGACCGCGCTGGCCAATGCCGGCAAGCTCCGCGACGAAGCTGTGATCGAACCCATCGTAGCGGTCCTGAATGACGAGTCCCGCGCCAAAGTTCACGGCGACGCGGTACGTGGTCTGTCCACACTGTGGCTGGACTACCCGATGCACGAATCCACTTCCGAAGCGGCCTATAAGGCGACCCTCGACTACTATTCCAAGACCCCGAGAAACAAGGATGTTCCGGCCTGGAGCGGTGTTTCTACTTTCAACACTGTTTCGGAAAAAGGTCTGACTGACAATCAGTGGCGCGAGAAGGCGACGTACTTCAACGCAGACAAGTTTACAAAGGTGATGGCGGACCTCATCGCAGATCCGGATGCCAACTGGCTGGCCAAAGAACCGGCCATGAAGGCGGTGCTGGCGCTTTGCCCGGAGAAGTTCGATTCCCTGGAAGAAGCCGCCAAAGCCTGCGGAGACAAGAAGGTCACCGATGCTTTCACTAAGCTGAAGGAGAAGCAGAAGGAGTCCTGATCGGACGTATGCGAGACTGTAAAACGTGGCGCGCGAGCCGTGCACTCGGAACGTCAAGACGTGGCGCTCGAAACCGTTAAGTAGTACAATCGTTTACGGAATGGTATCACGAGGTTGGGTATGATCAGCAATACACATCGGAAAAGAATAGTAAGGTTCGTTCTGATTTTTGCAGGGATCTTTCTGTACAATTTCGTGAACACCTTCATACCGGGCCGGACCTACGACATTATCTCTTTCGCCTACATGGGCTTCGTCGTAGCGTGGTATCTCTCCGTACGCGAGCGGGTCATGGACAAGACCATTCGCCGGCTTTTCCTGGTGGGCACGGCTTCCATCGTGCTCCTGTTCATGCTCCGTGTCTGCAAATGGAACTACTTCGGATCTTTCCGCAAACCCAATGAATACTTGTGGTATCTCTACTACGTGCCCATCACGCTGCTGCCGCTTTGTTCCCTGAACATCGCTCTTCTGGTGGGCGCCCATGATGCGCGAAAAACTCTTGTCCTGACGAGGGTTCTTCGTCTTGTCGGTGCAGGGCTCTGTGTCTTCGTGGTGACGAATTCTTTTCATAACCTCGTATTTAAGATCCAGGATCTCGATCCGGATCATCTCAAATACACACTCGGGGCGGGGTATTTTGCCATAGTGGCCTTCTCCCTGAGTTCCATCATCGCAGCGTTTATCGTCCTTTTTCACCGATGCCGTCTCAGCACCAGCCGGCGACTGGCTTTCATTCCCGTGCTGGTGCTGGTGTTCGGTATCGGTATGATCGCGCTTTATTACATCAACGGGGGCGCGCCGAAGCTGCTGGGTTCCAAGCTTTATAACCTGCAGGAGGCTTTCGAATTTCTCTTCGTTGCATTCTGGGAAAGCTGTATCCAGATCGGCCTGATCCCCACTAACTCGGACTACGGGAAGCTCTTCGAATCTTCGGGTCTGGATGCGTATATTGCTGACAGCCTGGACCGCATCGTGTACCGCACGGCGGACTACGGTGCCCATGAGAATGAGCCGGATTTCCGGGTCAATTCCCAGGCCATCCGTGCCGGCAAAGTGGTGTGGCAGGACGATATCTCGAAGATCAACGAGATCCGGCAGACTCTCGTGGAAGTGACAAAAGAACTGGCGGATGAGAACGAGCTTCTGGAGATGGAGAATGAGACCAGCAGCAAAAAGGCGGAGATGGATTCGTTGATGAATCTGTACGATGAGCTCTACGACTCCGTGCGGCCCGAGATCACCAGTCTTCGGAAACTTCTTTCCGCCATCGAGCAGGGCGGGCCGGAGGAACTCTCCGATACACGCAAAGCGACGGTGCTGGGAGCCTTCATTAAGCGGCGCGGGAATCTGTCGATCCTGGCACACAATGCGCCGCAGATCAGTATGAATGAACTGGAGTACGCGCTCCGGGAATCGATGTACTATGTGTCCCTGACCCGGACCCGCTGCAGTGTCATGTTCAACGGCAAGGGCGAAGTGCCGGCCGAAGAACTGATCCACAAATATGAAGTGTTCCACGCGGTTTCCATGGAACTTCTGGATGAGGAATGCAGCATAATGGTCAACGTCTCACGAGGCAAGAGTTTTTGCATGAGAATCATGGCCGACCGGCTGCTGGAGAAATTGTCGGTGGACCGGCTGAAAGAGAAGTTCGGCGAGGGGCTGGATGTGTCTCTCGACCAGGAGGAGGGGGTGACGTATATCCAATGCTGACGCGTTTACCTCTGGTGTTGAATCTGAGTGATGAGCTCATGCTTGTGCGGGGCGTGCTGTTCCTGTGGACCGTCCTCCTCATGATGGGCTTCGTGGACTGTCTTTTCGACGCGATCCGCCGTCGGAGAAATTGCGCTCGGCTTCTGGGAAGTATCGCTACGATCCTTCTTTCGTTCCTGATCATTGCGCTGAACTACACGGGCGCCGTGCTGACTTCCGGCGGTTTTGTGCTGGGCTTTACCATCGCGGTGCTGGTGCTCCTGACTTTCGGGCTGGGCCTGCAGCTGGGATTTAATTTCCGCGCCCGCAGAAGAAGGATCCATCCCGGCTCGGTCAAAGAGTCGGTGGACCAGCTTTCCACGGGTGTCTGCTACTATTTCAAAGACGGGCGCATCAAGCTCCAGAATGTGATGATGGAGAAGATCTGGCGAGAACTTTCCGGGAAGAATCTGACGGACGGGCGTGTCCTGTGGGATGCGGTTTCCGGGGGTGAAACGCTTCGCGGGACTTGTATCAATAGCGGGGAGACGCCGATCCATATTCTCCCGGACGGAACAGTGCGGAGCTGGCAGAGGCGGGAAGTGCATACCGACGGCATGGAGCTGTACGAAGTGCTGGCGGCGGACGTGACGGAGGAGTATTCCCTGGTACGGGATCTGGAAGAGAAAGAAGAGCGCCTGCGGCATCGAAGCATGCGTTTGAAGGTCATCGGCGAGAGGATCGATGCCTTGAATATCGAGAAAGAGATCCTGGATTCCAAGATCCGTCTCCACGATGACTGGGGGCGGGCGCTGATCACGGCCAAGGCCTACATCGAGGATCCGGACGAGGAGAAGAAGCGGGAATTCCTGTCGCTTTGGAATCGGAATATCTCCTATGTAGAAGAGAACGAACAGTCTGTCGCCCAGGACGCCTACGACGATATTTTCAACAGCGCGAAGTCCCTCGGGCTGACCATCGATATCGACGAAGAGCTGCCTACCGACTACGAGACACGGAACATCTTGATCCAGGCTATGGCGGTGTGCATCGGAAACATGGTAAAACATGCCGAAGGAAAGACTTTGCATATTCAGACCGCGCATCGCGAGAAGACCTGTGTGTATACCTTCACCAACGACGGGCGTCCGCCGGAGGAGACCGTGGAGGAGAAGGGCGGCCTGAAAAATCTTCGCCGCAAAGTCGAGGCCCAGGGTGGGCAGATGAGCATCGAGAGTACACCACGTTTCGCATTGCATATTGAACTGGGGGAGAGAAAGAATGGCACATAATATCTTAATCGTGGACGATCAGAAGATGCAGCGCATCGCCCTGCAGAGCAGTCTGGCCCAGAATCCGGAGTACCAAATCGTGGACTCCATCGGCACCGCCGAGATGGCAATCCATTTTGCCGACAGTAAGCCTATCGACCTGATCATCATGGACATTGTCATGACCGCCGGTATCAACGGTATCGAGGCCGCCGGGCGCATCAAGAAAGCGCATCCCGGGATCAAGATCATTCTGGTGACCAGTATGCCGGAGGTGTCCTATATCGAGAAGGGCCGGGAGGCCGGCGCAGAGGGTATGTGGTACAAGGAGCAGGAGGGGCTGGCTCTGGAGACCGTGATCGAGAAGGTCCTGGCGGGCGAGACCGTCTATCCTGAAGCGACTCCAGTGTTGACCATCGGTATTGCCTCCAGCACCGACTTCACCCAGCGGGAACTGGATGTTCTGCGGAAAGTGGTCTTCGGCTATTCGGACCAGGAGATCGCAGAGACCCTGAACATGAGCATCTGGACCGTCCGCTCCCATGTCAAGAATCTCCTGCAGAAGACGGGCTTCAAGAACCGCGTTGAGCTGGCCGTGAACGTAAGGTCCTCAGGACTCGTGATCGATGAGTAGGGCCACCGGCCCCGCCCTCGGACGCTCCGCCTTCCGCCTACTTCGTCCCAACCCACCACGAAAAAAAGCGGAACATCACTAGATTTAGCGATGTATTCCCCTTCTATTCGTGGTATCTTTGTAATAGAGTGTTTCAATAGGTTTTGGGGCACGCGACTTCAAGTCGCAGGGAACGGGATCGAGCTTTGCGACTACAGAACTCAGACAGATGGAGGCAGGCGCGAAGTATGAAGAATCAGGCAAAAAATCTTTCCGGCGTGGTGATCGCTCCGGTAGTTACAGCGGCCGTTGCATTTGCAGCAACCGCGGCAATCTCACTTTTCCCGAATCAAATGGGGCAGAAGCAGGTACTGGCGGACGGAGAAATCCCCGTGACGGCAGAGTTTTTCCCGGACGAGGCATTCCGGAATTTCGTAAAATCGAAAATCGATGTCAATCCGAGTGACGGAAAACTGTCGGCGGAGGAAATCGCGGCCACGAAGACGGTAAACTGCAAAGATATGAATATCAAAGACCTCACGGGAATCGAGTATTTCACTTCACTGCAGTACATCAACTGTTCCTGTAATGAATTGACGACGCTGGACCTGAGCCGGTGCCCGGATCTTGTGTATCTGTATTGTTTTGAAAATCAACTTGAGAGCATCAAGCTGAACGAGAATGTGAATCTTCAGCAGGTCTACTGTCAGGACAACAAGCTGACGAGCCTGGATCTCAAGGGGAGTACGAAGCTTACAGAACTGCATTGTAATAACAATGAACTGACCAGTCTGGAGGTCAGCAGGTGTCCCAATCTTCTGGACCTGAATCTGTCCGGCAACCTGGTTAGGGACCTGTACTTAACCAGAAATACGAAGCTTACGTCCCTTTCGCTGGCAGACAATCTGGTAATTCTCCTTGATCTGAGTGATAATATGAGCCTGACGTACCTGAATTGTTCCTACAACCGTCTGGTGTCCCTGGATGTTTCGGGTCATACCGCTTTGAAAAAACTGTACTGTCAGCTGAACAGCCTGACGAAACTGAGTCTGAGCAGTTGTACGAATCTGACTGAAGTGGACTGCAGCTCGAATTATCTGACGAGCGAGCCGTCTGTTCCGAGCGGATGCACCATAAGATATTCTCCGCAATCCGCAAGCTATAGCGGATATATACCCGTCACGAAGACCTATTTCCCGGACGCAAATTTCCGCGCCTATGTTTTGGAGCATTTCGATGTAAATCCTCACGACGAGTACCTGTCTCCGGATGAGATCAGCGATGTAAAAATGGTTAACTGTCCGAAAATGGGAATCCGTTCCCTGGAGGGTATGCAGTGGTTTACTGAGGTCAAATCTCTGTATTGTAGTGGAAACCTTCTGAAGAGCTTTGATCTGTCGAAGAATACGAAGCTGGTCACAATTGACGCCACCGATAACCTCCTGACGAAGGTTAATTTCGGCTATCTGCCGAATCTTGAGTACCTCAGGGTCTCCGAAAACGAAATGTTAGAGGAGTTCGATGTCAGTAAAAACACCAAGCTGCGAGTTCTTCAGATGGGCTCGCATCCGCGGTTGCATGAAGTTGATCTGACGAATAATACCGAGCTTCAAGACCTGACCATTTATAGTGTCAATCTTTACAGCCTGAATCTCGAAAACTGCGAGAAACTTGAGGTCCTGCAGTGCGTCTATTGTGGATTGACGAATCTTCGGACCTCGAATAATCCGGAGCTTCGGCAAGTGTATTGCTACAGCAACAGACTGAGTTCTCTGGATACCCAGTTAAATCCGAAGATCGAGCTCATAGATTGTCACGACAACGTGATGACCGCGCTGTTGCTGTATAACGCATCGAATCTGAAAAAACTGTATTGTAACGACAATCTGTTGTCAAGGCTGGATCTGAGTCCTTGTCCGAATATTGAGTACGTGAACTGCCAAAACAATCTTCTGACAGCAAAACCGACTGTCCCGACGGGCTGTACACTTGCATATGATGATCAGAAAACCAACAACATTCCCATTGATAAAGAGCATTTCCCGGATCAGGCATTCCGTGATTACGTGTCGAGCAAATGGGATAAATCTCCTTGCGATGGCGTTCTGTCCTGGGACGAGAGATATGCTGTCACTGAAATGTTTGTGCAATCAAGGGGTATCGAGTCTCTGTACGGTATCGAATATTTCCCGAATCTGCAGCTCCTGAGCTGTGGTCACAATAAAATCTACATTCTGGATATGAGCGATAATAAGAAATTGAGGGAACTGTATTGCCAGAGTAACAACATTCAGAATCTGTATCTCGGTCATAACAACACGGGACTGGAGGAACTCGATTGTACGGACAATGCGCTTACCCAGCTGAGTATCAGTGAACATACCAAACTGCGGGGGCTTTCCTGCGGAGAGAATAAGATCAAGAGCCTTTCCGTCAGAGAGTTTCCTTTGCTTGAGGAGCTGGATTGCCACGGTAACGCTCTGAAAGAGCTGGATGTCAGCAAGAATGCGTATCTTAGCAAGCTGGACTGCAGCGGGAATGCACTTACCCGCCTGGATGCAAGTAAGAACACCGCACTTCTGACCCTGAATTGTGGCAGTAGTTATATCGATTATCTGGATGTTTCTTCGAACAAAAAACTGCAATACCTGTATTTCAGCGAGACCGGAATTTCGAAGATCGATCTGAGCAATAATCCGAATCTGAACATCCTGGAGTGCCGCAACACGAAACTCAAGTACATCGATGTACGCAATAACCTGAGCCTGGGCACTCTGGACGTCGCTTATAACAAGGGACTTACAACCATCGATGTAAGCAAGAACACACAGCTTATTAGGCTGGATTGCTCCTGCTGCAGACTTTCGGGACTGGATCTGAGTAAGAATACATATTTGTATGGACTGAACTGCGACGATAACCTGATGGTCAATCTGGACCTGAGCAAGTGCACGCAGCTTGCTTCTGTCAGCTGCAAGAACAATTACATCCAGGAGAAGCCGAAAGTACCAAGTGGCTGTATGCTGGAATTTGATCCGCAGAAAAAAGGACCTGAAGTCACTGGCTTAAAAGTGAATGCCTATGGCGGAACTTCGCTTGGTCTCATCTGGGACAAGTCGGAATCAGCAGATGGTTTCGAGGTGGCAGGATATGAGATTCAGCGACGCACATCTTATAATTCCGATTATGAGACTATCACCACGACATCAGACAACCAATATACCGATACGGGTCTGAAATCGTACACTGTATATTACTACAGGATACGTGCGTATATTATCGTGTCTGATGTAATCGTTTACGGTGATTATGCTGAATTCTCCGCTAGAACAATGGAACAGACCCCGACCCCGACGAATACACCGAAACCGTCGCAGACTCCGACGAAGACTCCGACCAAGAAGACGAGTCCGACTCCGACGAAGAAGAGTACGCCGACGCCGGTCGTCAAGCCGGGAAAACCTACGAATGTGAAGGCGGTTTCGGTTTCAGCTACCAGCGTAAATGTTTCCTGGAGCGCAGTGAGCGGAGCGGCCGGCTATCAGGTGTGGAGATCGACCCAGAAAGACAGTGGATTTGTAGCTCTCGGATCGGTGACCACCACCAGCCGTGTAAGTACGGGACTGACAACGGGAACCACGTATTACTACAAAGTGCGTGCGTATAAGGAAACGAACGGAACGAAGCTTTATGGTGACTATAGTGCTGTCGTAAGTTGTGTTCCGAAGCCGGCAGTGCCGGGCAATGTGAAGGCTACGGTTGTATCGCTGACGAAGGTGAGAGTGGCCTGGAGTGCAGTGACCGGTGCCACGGGTTATGAGGTCTATCGCTCGACCTCGCCCGACGGAACTTTCTCCAAGCTCGGATCGGTGACCACTACCAGCCGGGACTGCCCGGGCCTGACCACCGGCACGACCTATTACTTCAAGGTCCGTGCGTATAAGGAAGTGAACGGAACGAAGGTCTACAGTAATTACAGTGCTGTCGTTAGCTGCGTTCCGAAGCCGACGGCGCCGACCAATGTGAAAGCAGTTGTTGCTTCGGCGACGAAGGTGACGGTCTCCTGGAACGCAGTCACCGGTGCGACGGGATACGAGGTCTACCGTGCGACTTCTGCCGGCGGAACTTATTCCAAACTCGGCACCGTGACCACCACCAGCCGAGACTGCCCGGGTCTGACCACCGGCACGACCTACTACTTTAAGGTCCGCGCCTATGTGGAGATCAACGGAACGAAGTACTACAGTAACTACAGTACCGTAGTCAACGCAACACCCAAGAAATAACGCGTCGAATCCGCGACAAGATTGTTTACCAAGATCTATCGTCAGTACGGCATCGACAGAGGATAAAGAAAGCGTTTCGCGAGACGAATCATACGGATTTTAAAGGAGATCAGTAAATGAAAAATCTAGGCATCAGTGTGGCGGTCGTTGCCGTAGCAGCAACGACCTTAGGGATCTGTACGCTTTCGACGCAGGCAAAAGTCCGCGCAGAAGGGGATGTGGCCATCAACGGGACGAATTTCCCGGACGAGAATTTCCGGGAATTCGTGAAGCAGTACGACAACTATCCGAAGGACGGCGTGCTTTCGCAGGTGGAGCTGGACGAGGTGCTGGAGATGGATTGCTCCGGCTGCCAGATCGAGTCCCTGGAAGGTATTTCCAATTTCAGTCTGCTTAAAGAACTGGACTGTTCCGATAACCGGTTGACCGAGCTGAACCTGAAGGGCATCTTCGACATCGAGATCCTGGACTGCAGCAACAATGAACTGGAGAGTCTGTCCTGGCCCTGCAAGCTGCGCGAGAACACTTCCGGCTTCGGCAATGCGCTGATCAAGAGTCTGGACTGTTCGCACAACAATCTTACGAGTCTGAGTCTGGACGGCAGTTCGTATCTGGAGCAGGTCGACTGCAGCTACAACCAGATCACCAGGATCTACTCGAGCCGTCTTTACAGCGTGAAGACCATCGACGTCTCCCACAATCCGGCGAAGCTGGTGAGCGAGCTGTCGAAATTCCCGAAGCTGGAGACCCTGAACTGCTCTTCCATGAATCTGACGGCTCTCGATCCTGCGACTATCAGGATCACGGACCTCAAGTCCCTGGACTGCTCCAACAATCTGCTGAGCAGCCTGGATACCACCGCCATGAAGAATCTCGCGACCCTGGACTGCCATTCGAATGTTTTGACGACTTTTGCTGCGGCAAAAACTCTTGTTTCTTTGGATTGTAGTGATAACTGCCTTGGATCGGTGGGCCTCAGTTCCTGCACGGCGCTGAAGAAGGTGAACTGCAGCCGGAATTATCTGACGGCCAAGCCCGCTGTCCCGAGTGGCTGCACGCTGACCTACGATCCGCAGAAGAAGGTTCAGAGCGGGTATCTGGTCATCGACCGTACCGCGTTCCCGGACGAGATCTTCTATGAGTTTGTAAAGACGAATTACGATACGAATCCTAAGGACGGATATCTGTCCGATGCGGAGATCCAGGCTGTCACCACCGTGGACTGCAAAGAGCTCGGTCTCACGGATCTTACCGGTATCGGATATTTCACATCCATGAACTATCTGAACTGCAGTCAGAACAACTTGAAGACACTGGATCTGAGTAAGAATGAGAAACTGAGCTATCTATACTGCTTCGATAACCAGCTGACGGATATCACCTTCAGCATCAAGAGCAATATACGTCAGCTTTATTGCCAGAACAATAAACTGAAGACTCTGAATACGACGACCTGGCCGGCGCTTTATGAACTGTACTGCCAGAATAACCGCCTGACGGGACTGGATGTCAGCGCGAATACGAATCTTGACAAGCTTTATTTTGCAGGGAATGAAGTTTCCTCCATCGATGTATCCAACTGTACGGGACTCAAGCAGTTGAATTTCGCCGATAACCTGATCGCCACGTTGGATGTCAGCAAGAATACCAAGCTTGCTTACCTGAATTGTTCCATGAACCGTCTGAAGAAACTGGATGTCAGTAAGAATGTTATGCTGAATCAACTGTTTTGTCATACGAACAGTCTGACTACGCTGGATCTGAGTGCATGTACGAGACTGGTCGAAGTGGACTGCAAGATGAATTTCCTTACTTCGAAGCCCACCGTGCCCTCGGGTTGTGTTCTGTATTACGATCCGCAGTTACAGCTCTCGGGAAACTTTGTCCGTATCGATAAGACGAATTTCCCGGATTCGGCCTTCCGTGACTTCGTAAGAAGTACTCTCGATACCACCCCGGATGGAATTCTTTTCCAGGATGAATTGAATGCAGTGGAAAAGATCAAATGCAGAAACTGCGGAATCGAAAACCTCGAGGGAATAGAGCTTTTCCCGAATCTGAATGATCTGAATTGTTCGGGTAATCCGATCAAGGATCTGGACCTCAGCGGTGTTCCGAACCTGAAAGTGCTGGATTGCTGTGATGTACCGATGACGAGTCTGGTCTTGAAGGACAGCCTGAAGCTGGAGACGCTTTATTGTATCGGGATGGATCTGGAGAGCCTGGATCTGAGATTGAATTCGAATCTGAAGGAACTGTATTGCCGTGACAACAAGCTTACGAGCCTGAACCTGACGTATAACACGAAGCTGGAGACGTTGGACTGCCGGGGAAATCTGCTTACCACGATGGATCTTTCCGCCAACAAAGCGCTGGTCAGCATCGACTGTAGGGAAAACCCGATGACCGCTCTGGTGGCGAGAAATCTTCCGGTACTGACCACGTTGTACTGTTCGGATATTCAGCTGGAGAGTCTGGATGTGAGCCAGGATCCTGCGCTTGAATCGTTGGGCTGCCAGAATAATGCGCTTACCACATTGAATGTGGCAGGGTGCCGGAGCCTGGTCAGCATGAATTGCAGTTCGAATCAGTTGACTGTTCTGGACCTCAGCGACAGTACGAAACTTGAGAGGCTGGACTGCCAGGATAATAACCTGAATAGCCTGAAGATCCAGAATAGTACGGAACTCGTCGAACTGAACTGTTCGAATAATAAACTGGTGACACTTTCAATGACGCCTTTCACGAAGATGCGCACATTGGATTGCAGAAATAATAAACTGGGCGCGGTGTACACGGAGTACATGACGGATCTTCAGTCCCTGAATTGTTCGAATAATGCACTTTCCTGGCTGAACTGCGATAATTGTCCGAACCTGCTTTCTCTGAATTGCAGTTTCAACAGCATCGAGAGTATCAAGATCAGTAATTGCCCGAGCCTTAGGTATACTGACTGTACCTACAACTTCATCGAAGCCGTTCCTCAGGCGCACGGTAACGTGATCTATAACCCGCAGAAGACGATCCTGAACATCCAGGGCGTCGGCGCGAGCGGCCTGACGACTTCGTCTGTGAAAGTATTCTGGCTCAAGAACGACGAAGCAGACGGATATGACGTGTATTACCGTCTTTCGACCGAGACCACCATGAAGATCTATAAGACCGTGAATTCTAAGGAGACCACGCAAGTCGAGGTCACCGGCCTGCAGGGACACAGCAAGGAGTATCACTTTGCTGTACGTGCGTACAAAAACGTGTCCGGTATAAAGGTGTATGGTGCGCTCAGTACTGTGGTCAGTGAAAGAGCTCTTCCGACGCCGACTCGTGCTCCGTCTGTTTCTCCGTCTGTATCGCCGTCACCGACCAGAAAAACGAGTCCGACTCCGACGAAGAAGAGTACGCCGACTCCGGTCGTCAAGCCGGGAAAACCTACGAATGTGAAGGCGGTTTCGGCTTCGGTGACTAGCGTAAATGTTTCCTGGAGCGCAGTGAGCGGAGCCACCGGCTATCAGGTGTGGAGATCGACCCAGAAAGACAGTGGATTTGTAGCTCTTGGATCGGTGACTGCCACCAGCCGTGTAAGTACGGGACTGACAACGGGAACCACGTATTACTACAAAGTGCGTGCGTATAAGGAAACGAACGGAACGAAGTTGTATGGCGACTATAGTGCTGTCGTAAGTTGTGTTCCGAAGCCGGCAGTGCCGGGCAATGTGAAGGCTACGGTTGTGTCGCTGACGAAGGTGAGAGTGGCCTGGAGTGCAGTGACCGGTGCCACGGGTTATGAGGTCTATCGCTCGACCTCGCCCGATGGAACTTTCTCTAAACTCGGCGCGGTGACCACTACCAGCCGAGACTGTCCGGGTCTGACCACCGGCACGACCTATTACTTCAAGGTCCGTGCGTATAAGGAAGTCAACGGAACGAAGGTCTACAGTAATTACAGTGCTGTCGTAAGCTGTGTTCCGAAGCCGACGGCACCGACCAATGTGAAAGCAGTTGTTGCTTCGGCGACGAAGGTGACGGTCTCCTGGAACGCAGTCACCGGCGCGACGGGCTATGAGGTCTACCGTGCGACGTCTGCCAACGGACCCTATTCCAAGCTCGGCACCGTGACCACCACCAGCCGAGACTGCCCGGGTCTGACCACCGGCACGACCTACTACTTCAAGGTGCGCGCCTATGTGGAGATCAACGGAACGAAGTACTACAGTAACTACAGTACCGTAGTCAACGCAACACCCAAGAAATGATTCGGACCGGCACCTCAAAAGAGGTGCCGGTTTTTTTGCCGTAGGATGGGGCGAATTCGCGCGCGTCCCTTGCATCTGCATGGGTGCATGGGTAAGATGGAAGGTAGGACGTGCGTCGCGTCCGGACCTCGCGGCGGGACGCAATTTACGCATCAAGGTTAACAGGTATGGAGGAACGTCTATGAAAAAATCGATCGTACTACTGGCGGGTCTGATGACAGCTGCTCTGTCGGTGCCCGCTGCAACTGCGCTGGCAAATGATACGGCTACGGCACCGGAGGCCGCGGACATCGCCATCAACGAGAAGAACTTCCCCGATGAGATTTTCCGCTCTTACGTGCAACTGAATTTCGATACGGACTGCAACGAGAAACTCAGTCCTGCTGAAATCGACGCGGTTCTGGAGATCGATGTGGCGGGATTCGGGCTCACGAGCCTGAAAGGAATCGAGTATTTCAAGAGTATCGGTACTCTGGATTGCTCCTGTAACGAGCTGACATCCCTGGACCTCAGCAACAATAAGTATCTATACGACGTGGAGTGCTTTTCGAATAAGCTTACGACTTTGTCTGTGAAGAATTGTAAGGATCTGGAGTACTTGAGCTGCGACCAGAACTATCTGAAGACACTGGACGTGTCCGGCAATACGAAGCTGGTTACCTTGACATGCTCTGTCAACGATCTGAGCGAATTGAAGATATCGAACAACAAGGAGCTGAAGAATCTGTACTGCGGAAACCTTGATTATATTCACAGTGACAGCGAATGGGATACAAGCACGAATTTGAATCCTCGCCAGCCCAATAACCATATCAAGAGCCTTGATCTAAGCAATAACAAAGGACTTGTCAGTTTCAACTGTTGTGGTAATCAGCTTACGCAGTTAAATCTTGACAACTGTCAGGAGCTGAAAGAACTGAACTGTAACGACAACAAGATTCAGAAATTGAGTCTTTCGAAAACGTATGCTCTATATTATTTCGAATGTGCTCGTAACGAGATCGCGGAACTGGATCTGAAAGACTGCAAGAAGCTGTATATTCTGTGGTGCGAATATAACAAACTTAGCAAATTGGATGTCAGGAATCAGAGTGAACTGAGTTGGCTGATCGCCAACAATAACCAGATCGAAGAATTGGATTTGGGTAAGATTAAGAAACTCCAGAATCTGGGACTGGCGACAAATAAACTGACCAAATTGAATGTGAGTTATTTGATGAATTTGGAAGACCTGGGTATAGGCGGAAATAACATTAGCAAGATTGATGTTTCAGCTTGTACGAAACTTGAATATTTGTCTGTAGGATCGAATCCGATAGAGAAACTGGATCTGACCAAGAATACGAAACTGAGATACATTGAGGCAACAGAATGCAAACTCAAAACGATAGATCTGTCCAAGAATACCAAGCTTGAGTATGCATATCTTTGGCAGAACAAGCTTACTTCCGTTGACCTGCCTAAACTGGGTGAGCTGAGACAAATCAGGGTTGAAGAAAACGCTCTCACTCAGCTTGACATCACGAGTTGCTTGAAACTGATCAGCGTTAGTGCTTCAAGCAATAAGTTAAGCAAGATGGACTTTTCTCAGAATCCGGAATTGCAAAGGGTGTTTATGGATGATAACCAATTCACCCAATTGGATCTGAGTGCCTGCACGAAGCTGGAGTATTTGGTAGCGGAGCGGAACAAACTTACTTCCGTGAAACTTCCCGCCAAAGCGACTGAATTTCGTCTTTTGAATGTGGCTTACAATGAACTAAGGAAACTGGATGTTTCGGGGGCTCCGAATCTTGAGATCCTGCATGTGTACAACAATAAGATTGGAGAACTGAACCTTGCCAATAACAAGAAGCTGAACAGCCTGCTGCTTCATGAAAACGAGTTAAGAAACCTGGATATTTCAATGTGCAAGGATATCGTAGATGCCCTGAACAAATACGGCGTGGAGAAGAAGGATGGGTTTAACTATTACTATTGCACGGCTAAAGTGGATGGAGTTGAGCACGAATATTTTACGTTAGATACCAAGGTGGCCCTCAAGGGTTACAAGCTTCCTGAACCGCCGACTTCTGAAGATCCGTCTTTCGAGGATTTCGTTGAACGTCTTTATACCGTGGCCCTTGGCCGTGCTTCTGAACCGGAAGGTAAGGAGTTCTGGGTCAAGCAGGTAGTAGAAGAAGGGAAGACCGGTGCCGACTGCGCTCGCTTCTTCTTGCTAGACGCAGATGAGTTCATGAAGCGCGGACTTTCAGTGGATGAATTTGTTGAGACTCTATATGCCACATTCTTCGATCGTGAATCCGATGCTGCCGGTAAGAAGGGCTGGGTGGATGCCATCTCTTCCGGAGCGAAGACTCGCGCCGAGGTGGTGAATGATTTCATTGAGTCTACCGAATGGTGTGATGTCTGCGCCACCTATGGCGTAAAGTCCGGTGCCCGGTATCACAAGGCTACGAAGCCTTCGAAGAATGCCATCAACTTCGCAACCCGTCTGTACACCTGCTGTCTGAAGCGCGACGCAGAAGAGGGCGGACTGCAGTATTGGGCTCTGGCTCTGACAAATCTTGAGAAGACCGGTGCCGAGGCGGCCCAGTTCTTCTTCGAGAGCGATGAGTTCATCGGTTATAAGACAAGCGATAAGGAATATCTGTTGAGACTGTATACGACCTTCATGGACAGAGATCCTGCAGCCGACGAGATCGACTACTGGCTCGGCGAGATCGCCGGCGGCCGCCAGACCCGCCACAGCATCCTTGCTTTCTTCGCACAGTCCAAGGAATTCACCGGCATCTGCAAGCAGTACGGCATCGAGCGCGGCACCATCGAGTGATCGCCCGCCTCGCGCCGCGCGGGAAAGCTTCTGAATTCGCAAGAATCCCCAATCCGTGTGAAGAGTCATTTGATTTTTCTGCTATAATGCTCATGGGCGTTGAAACACCCATGAGCTTTTTGTTGGGGGAGTGAGTAATCATGCGTGACAAGTGGTCATCGAGATCGACCTTTATTCTGGCTGCCATCGGTTCGGCCGTCGGCCTCGGAAATGCCTGGCGTTTCCCGGGACTGGCTTCCAAATACGGCGGAGGCGCATTCCTTTTCGTATATCTTCTGGCGATGCTGGTCATCGGTATCCCGCTTCTTATGGTGGAGATCTCCGTGGCAAGACACACGAAGCAGAGTGCACCGGGTTCCATGCGCGCATTGAATAAAAAAGCCGAAGGCATCGGCTGGCTTGCCGTCTCCAACGGTATCGGCATCTCCATCTACTATGCCGCAGTTTTTGCATGGGTCATCCTGATGTTCTTCATGAGCTTCAAGTTCATGGGCATGACCGGCGACACACAGGCCGCAAGCTCCCTCTGGGCAGAGACCATCAAGACCACCGGAACCACATCCGGCTACACGACCATTGCCTGGCCGGTACTGATCTGCCTGCTGATCGCATGGGCACTTTGCTATCTCTGCATCCGCAACGGTACGACGACGGTAGGTAAAGTCGTCAAATACACTGTCTCTCTTCCGGTCATCTGTCTTCTGGTGCTGGCAGTGCGTGGATTCACCATGCCCGGCGCCCTCGACGGCGTAGCCAAACTTTTCATACCGAAATGGAGCGCCCTGGCGGATTCCAATCTCTGGATCGATGCCATCGGACAGGTATTCTATTCCTTGTCCACATCTATGGCCATCATGTTCGCATACGGATCATTCCTCGACAGCAAAGCCAACATCGCGGTGGACTCCATTATCATTGCCTTCTCCGACATGATCATCAGTGTCCTGGCAGGTATCGTAATGTTCACCACTATGGCGGGCGTCGGCATGCTGGACAATATGTCCGCATCCGGTATCGCGACAGCCTTCATTATTTATCCGCAGGCCATCGTTAAGCTTTCCAACAGCGGTGTCGTCAACATGATCTTCGCATTCATCTTCTATTTCTGCCTGATCACGCTGGCCATCGACTCCCTGTTCTCCATCGTGGAAGGTATCTCCACGGCACTTTCGGATAAATTCCACCTTAATAAGAAAAAAACTACGCTCACGATCTGCATCATCGAGGGTGTGCTGAGCCTCATTTTTGTAACCGGTGCAGGTCTGGCGGTGCTGGATATCGCAGACTATTTCATCAACAGTTACACCTTGATCCTCACAGGTATCCTCGAGGTGATCGTGGCGGGCTGGTTCTTCAAGACCACGAAGATCCTGGAGCAGATCAACCGCAACACCAAGTCCTTCAAGATGCCGGGCTGGTGGCTGATTCCTTCCATCAAAGTCATATCCCCAGTGGTACTGGGTGGACTCTTCGTGTGGAATGTGGTCAACCTCATCCGTGCCGGCGGTGTCTATGGTAAGAGCGACGGCTACTCCCTGACAGCCAATATCCTCTTCGGATGGGTGATCATTCTCCTGATCCTGCTGTCCGGACTGATCATCAAAGCCATCGTCCGCTACAAGATGAAGAGCGGTTACCAGGAAGACGAACGGACCTGGGACGAATTCTCTGACGAAGAATAAGTCGATGGAATGAGGGGAGAGTTATGGAGAAGAAACGGATCCTGATCGTAGATGACGAAGCAGACCTTGCCGGCATTATATCCGAAATGCTGACAGGCTGTGGATTTCTGACCGACCAGGCCGGCAGTGCCGAGGAAGCTTTTTCCCTTCTTACGCAAAAGAACTACCACCTCATTCTTCTGGACATTAACCTTCCGGACCAAAGCGGCTTTGAGATCTGTAAGGAATTGCGTCATGTGTCCAAAGTGCCGGTGATCTTTGCCAGCGCCAGGACGACGGAGAATGACCGGATCACCGGATTCGATATCGGCGGCGATGATTTCCTTCAGAAACCTTATTCGATGAAGGAACTGCTGTCCCGGGTCAATGCGCTGTTACGCCGCGCTTACGGGGAGGAAAATCAGGAAGAACTCTCCTTCGGTCAGGTGAAGATCCAGCCTTCGGACCGTACTGTCACGAAAGCCGGCAAGCCGGTCAAGATGGCCAACCGGGAATTCGATTTGCTTTTATACCTTGTGAGAAATAAGAATACTGCAATTCCTAAGGAGACGATCCTCCAGGATGTCTGGGGCGCGTTTTCCGAAGTGGAACCGCTGACCCTTACTGTGCATATCCGCTGGCTTCGGGAAAAACTGGAAGAGGATCCGGCGAATCCGAAGTATATCAAGACGATCTGGCGGATGGGCTATATGCTGGAGGATAACGCATGAAGAAACTATTCGCCGTGACGATCGTTCTGGCACTTCTTCTGGCGGGTATTGCCGCACTCTTCTTCTTTCAAAGCAGGAATACAGAGGACAGGACCGAACAGTATGCAGTGCAACTGAACGAAATCGCCAATGAGATCTCTCTGGGAAACAGTGACACGGCCAGAGCGAAGACAGAGTCACTTCGTAAAGAGATACGCGAGAAAGAGGAGAAACAGGTTAATTACGCGATCCTCCTGATGGGCGGGATCTGCATAGTATTCCTTTTCGGTGTGAGTATTTATTTCTACGTGTCCGTGATCCGTCCGTTCCGCAAACTCTCCGATTTTGCCGAACGTGTGGGCGGCGGCGATCTGGATATTCCTCTTGAATATGAGAGAGGTAACTATTTCGGCAAGTTTACCTGGGCTTTCGATAACATGCGTGAAGAGATCAAGAAATCACGTGCGCGTGAGAAAGAAGCCGTCGAGAATAATAAGACAGTTATCGCTTCTTTGTCTCACGATATTAAGACGCCGGTATCCACGATCCGCGCATATGCCGAAGCTTTGGACATGGGGATGGATGCGGATCCCGAGAAACATCGCCGGTATGTGGAGACGATCCTGAAAAAGTGTGATGAGGTGAAGAACTTCACGGAAGAGATGCTGACACACTCGCTTACGGAACTGCAGCATCTGAAAATGTCTCCGGAACGATTCGGGATCAGTGCTTTTGCCGAGGAAGTTCTCAAAGATCTGAAGGCAGAATATAACGACATCGAGTGCCATTTACCCGACGAGGAACTCTACGTATACGCAGACAAGAATCGCATGGCGCAGGTGCTGGAAAACCTGGTGAGCAATGCCCGTAAATATGCCAAAACGAAGATCGATGTGACCGTTCGGAAAGAGAATGGTTCGGCTGTGCTGATCGTGCGGGATTATGGTCCCGGTATCCCGGATGAGGAAGTGCCTTTTGTTTTCGGGAAGTTTTATCGCGGAAAGACAACGACTTCTGAATCGGGTGCAGGCCTGGGACTTTATATCGTGAAATATATTGTCGAACAGTCAGACGGAAAAGTTTCGCTTCGCGACGTGGAAAATGGCCTCGAGGTGCGCGTGGAACTTCCTCTGAAAGAAATTCAGGACGGATCAGTTTCTTAAGTCTTTCTTAATAGTTCGGACTCTATACTGGAAGCATAAGATGCGAGATAAGGAGTTCGACACAATGAAAAACACGATTCTTTCGGCAAAAGGACTTTGCAAGAGTTTTGCTCATAACGGTGGGCAGGTGCATATTCTTCAAAATATGGACGTAGATATTTACGAAGGTGATTTTACCGTTATTATGGGCGCGTCCGGTTCCGGTAAATCCACCACGTTATACGCGCTTTCAGGCATGGACCGGGCAACGGCCGGCGAAGTGCTTTATAAAGGCGAGAACATCGTGAAGATGAATGAGAAACAGCTTGCTTTCTTGCGTCATGGTGATTTCGGATTCGTTTTTCAGCAGATGCATCTGGTAAGCACACTTTCGATCTTTGAGAACATTACGGTCCCGGGATATCTGAATACACATAAGGATGCGAAAGCGATCGACGCTCGCGCGATGGAACTTCTGAAGACGATGGGGATCGATCACATCCGGTCCCACCTCCCGTCGCAGTGTTCGGGTGGCGAACAGCAGCGCTGCGCGATCGCAAGAGCCGTGATCAACGAACCGGTGCTACTTTTTGCCGATGAACCGACCGGCGCACTAAACCGAAGAAATACAACGGAAGTGCTGGATCTTCTTACCGAATTGAACCGCAAGGGCCAGAGCATCCTGATGGTCACGCACGATGCGAAAGCTGCGTGCCGGGCCAGCCGGATCCTTTATATCGAGGACGGAAAGATCGTTTCCGATCTGGACCTTCCTTCTTATACGAAAGAAGAAGAGAAGAGCCGTGAGACGCAGGTCAATGCCTGGCTGGCCTCTCTTTCCTGGTAAGGAGGCGGAACGATGCGTAGTATATTGAAACTCCTTCGTGGAAATCTGAAGCAGGGGAGAGGAAGCTTCAAGGGCATCATCCTTCTGATGGCCATTCTGACATTCTCCTTCTCCGGTACGATCAGCAATAACGACCAGCTGGGAAAAGCCCAGAAACAGCGCTGGGAGAATGCGGATATGGGCGATTTCATCGTGTACATCAATCACGATTCCTTTGCCGACGAGATGAAGGAAAGCATCCGCAATGCTCCTTCTGCAGCCGGGTCCCGCGTGAAAGAGACGATCCTGATGGCAGATTCGGTCCGCTCGGACGGGGAAGCATCTGAGACGAAAATCGAACTGATCCCTTTCGACCCGGTATATAATGTCTTCGATGAGAACGGGAAGGACTTCGTTTCCAATCCGTCAATTCAGGATGGAGAGATCCTTCTGACGTATAAACTGCACCTTTTCAGTGAGTTTCAGATCGGATCCAAAGTGACGCTGCACACGCACGATGGCTGGGACGAAGACTTCGTGGTGAAAGGATACTTCGAAGACCACATTCTGGGTGGCGCGACAGCGCTGGACAACCGCTGCATGATTTCAGAGAATGACTTTGCGCGCCTGAAAGAAGAGAAACTGGATCATGTGGATTCCAACGTAAAACTCATGTTCCTGACGGATGTGGTCGAGATCTATGCCAAGGAAGGCGCGACCGCAGATGACCTTCGCAAAGAACTGTCTTCCACCTCCGGACTGATCCGGGCAGCCAATGCGGCCGTCGCCGGGGAGTATCTGAAGGAAGCCGGAGCCATGTATTCTTCCATCGGTTCCAAGTTCGTCTATGTTTTTGTCGCGATGCTCATTCTGGTGATCCTGATCACGATGAATAACAGTATCCATTCTTCCATAGAGATGGAATATACCGAACTGGGCATACTGAAATCCCAGGGATTTACAAGCTGGAATATCCGGATGGTGTATGTGATCCAATATACATTGGCCCTCCTGATCGGCGCGGTATTAGGATTGTTGATCTCGATCCCGGCATTGCATTTCCTGATCGGTGCCTGGACCAATATCAGCGGCATTGTCTCCGAAACGGGTGTCTCTTTCGGGAAATGCGGGCTTGTATGCCTTGGCGTGATCGTGATCTGTTTCTTCTTCGTGCTTTTTGCCACGAGAAAAGTATCGGCGATCGCTCCGGTTGTGGCGATCAATGGCGGCCACGAAGATGTGTATTTCGAAAACCGCCTGAAAACCAGGATCCGCCCCAAGCCGCTGACATTATCGATCGCCTGGCGTCAGATCATCTCCTCCTTGCGAAGTTATGTCGGTACTTCACTGATCGTCATGCTTATGGTGTTCTTCCTGATTTTTTCCAGTGTCCTGACACAAGGCATGAAGCCGAAGGCGCTTTTTCCGGAGCTGGAAGGCGAAATCGCGGTTACCAATTACGGCGGACTTTCACTGGATAAACTGGAGGATTTTGAGCAAGAGATCCGTGCTATAGATGCGGATGCGCAGGTTAAGAGCCAGACGGATTTCCGGATGGAGATAGACGGAGAACTGATCAACATAATGACATTCCATTCTCAGGAACCGGTCTACAGACCTCTGAAAGGACGGGCCGCACAATATGAGAATGAAATCATGGTTGCATCCGGTCTTTCCCGGGCTCTCAACAGAAAAATCGGAGATTCGATTACGATCGCAAGCGCGACGCGTACAGAAGAATATGTCATTACCGGATATTTTGATGCGGTTTCCAATTTTGGCAAAATGGCGGTCGTGACCGAGGCGGGCATGATGCGGCTGGGACATCACGAAGTGGATGTCGCGTATATCTCTCTTGGAGATATAGGGAATAAAGATGAAGTGATCTCTCACCTGAATTCCGCCTATGGTGACTCGCTCCGCGCGAAGGAATACGAAGAGAACAGGACGATGGCGATCGTGAAGAATGTCATCATCGTGGTCATGAATGCATTCAGCTATGCGATCTATGCGATATTGTTTATCTTCTCCGCCGTGATCGTGGGGATGGTCTGTAAGAGAAGCTTCATCAAAGAGAGAAAAGATATCGGAGTATGCAAAGCGATGGGATTCACAGCCGGTGAGCTCCGGAGACAGTTTGCCATGCGTTTTTCCATCGTTGCCCTGATCGGATCGGCAGCGGGAGGTGTACTGGCTCTGTTCCTGAGCGAACCCCTGCTGAAGGTGATCTTCTCGGTAGTCGGAATCACGGATTTTACCAAGAAATACAGTGTGTTTACCGTCTTGATCCCGGTGATCGCGATCTGCGCAAGCTTCTATATCTGTGCTTACTTCTCGTCACGTAAGGTCAAGAGCGTTGAAGTAAGAGAATTGATCACAGAATGAGCAGCCGGACATACGAGTTCCGGTACGGACGGAAAAGTGACCTGCTTCAATTAGACTTGCCGGTCTTGTATTCACCACGTTTCTCCGCCATTTCCATACGGATCGCTCGAAAGATTTTATACTGGCGATGGAGTTCCGACTCCTCGTCAGTATAATATTTTTCCGATTCGAGGATCCGATCGATTGCCTGCGCCGGATCCATCGTGTGGTAAGGGAGAAACAGGCTGCGCAGATCTCCAGGCTTGATCATCTTGTATACCTGAAGGGATGATAGGCTATAGGTGTAGGAGAAGTACCGGTAGATATATCCGATCCAGAAAATCTCGTTCGGAGTATACTTGATAGAACCATAACTAGACCGACCGTACTCTTCGTCGATTCGCGCCAGTATGTCCCTGGCATGAAGATTAGTCTGCAATGCCCGCAGGTTATCCAGCTCCTTGGCGACCGAGCTGTGCATGAATCTTCGGATAAAGATCTCTGAGCTCGTGTCTTGTGCGGTAAGCGACAGCTCAAAGGCTTCGCCCTGCAAGTCGCACAAGAGCAATCCATCTCTGTCTATTTTCCTTGCCTTCATAGTTTATCCTTTCACTATACTGTTACTTCAGTATCTCGTCTATGTAGTGGCCTTTGCCACGGTATTGTATCTTAGCCAGCTTGACCTTATCGTCACCAAGTCTGGCATCATCTGCCCGTAGATGGAGATAATGGTTCCGTTCGCTGGCTGAGATATAAGTTTTCTCGAGAAGAGTAAGATTTCTCACAGCCTTTTCCCTGATGAAAATATACTGGCTGCCAAGATTGGTTGCAGCGAGACAGTGTTTGCACTGCTCATCGGTGATTTCCCCGGATATAAATGAATCAATGATCCGGAACATTCTGTTGTCCGCGATGGGGGCAACTATGTAATCGCAAGCCCTTGATTGAGAAATAAGCTTTCGAATCAATGGGTGTTCACTGTATGCACCCAGCGTTCCTCGATAATAGGCGATCGTCAGCATCCAATCCTGATCCACTTTGTATTCTTTACAGGTGAGCCGACTTGGATCGAAGTCTATGAAATACAAAGAAGAACGTTCGAATCCGGAAACAAAAGAAATGGCCTGATCGTAGCTCTCTCCGGTGTAGAATCCCTGGCCGAAATCGTTATTTGTCCTGCTTCTTGTCACCTCTGTAACTTGTTTATATCACATTACTTAAACAAGTTCAACAGATTGACGATCACATTGCGCTTTTCTATTTCAGAGTGCCCTTCACGTAGTCGATAAAAGCTTCCTCAATCGTGGGGAGCGGATGCCCTTTCCGCCAGACAAAAAGATACTCGACGTGCTTCTCCTTGCCGGCAAGGTCTTTGGAGACGATGGATGGGTTCGGTATATATGCGGTCTTTGGAAAAATACTGATACCGACGCCTCTGCCGGCGAGTGCGGCGGCATCCAGATAACTGTCCATCTCGCATACGATCCTGGGCTCGGCTTTCTCGGCCCGAAACCACTTGTAGATGGTATCGATCATGGCGCGGCTGCT
This sequence comes from Clostridiales bacterium Firm_16, assembly GCA_001604185.1. Taxonomy (GTDB): domain Bacteria; phylum Bacillota; class Clostridia; order Saccharofermentanales; family Saccharofermentanaceae; genus Scatonaster. Next base: position 42,235 of record LVAV01000109.1, read on the forward strand.
GGGCACGATCAGCGGCTCGTTGATAAGATCAGAAATACTCACCGTCGTTTTTGCCGCGCCCGCAAGGGGATGCTTCTTTCTCATGATGGCGCAGATCTGCTCCTTGCCGACGGAGAAACTGTTCAGCAGCGACTGGTTGCAGGGGGCCGTGATGACGGCCAGACTGATGATGCCGCTTCGCATTTTCTCTACCAGGTCGTCGCTGTTGCCGTCGAAGATTCGGAATCGCACCAGCGGGTGCGCCTCAATGAAGGACGCAAGCCACTCCGCGGCGATATCCGGCGCCATACCTTCCACCAGCCCCAGCGAGATCGTGCCCGACATGCCCTGGCTCATGGACAGGATCTCCGACTCGGCCTTATCCGTCAGACCCAGGATCTCCTTGGCACGGCGGTACAGAAGCCGTCCGGATTCCGTCAGCTCCAGCTGACGCTTTCCTCGCACGAAAAGAACTGTATTCAGTTCGTATTCTAAGTTTTTCATTTGATTGGAGAGCGGCGGCTGGCTCATGTTCAACCGCTGCGCCGCGCGGGAAATGTTGAGTTCCTCAGCCACGGCCACGAAATACTGAAGAGAACGAAGATTCATGAAAGACTCCTTTCACCGGGGCGCGGCGCCCGGCACGACGTCGATGCCCTCGGGGCGCGGCGCCGCTACAGAGCGTCTGCGCAGTCGGCCGGCGTTTGGACCCCCGGCCCGCCACCTGCGCGCCCGCGGCGCCCTTACTTCCCCCGTCGCCCTGCCGGACCCGCGGGAAGTTTTACTATATCTTTTTCGTATAATAACACTCATATTATATGTATTTTATTATTCCACGGCAAGCGCTTATAATAGAAGATGTTGAAGCGGGAAGCACCGATAAGGACTCCGCCGCCAACCGGAACAAAAAACAGAAAGCATAAAATACATCTGGAGGGATCACACCATGTCGAACTGTGCAGTGGTAGGAATCAACTGGGGCGACGAAGGTAAGGGCCGTATGGTCGACCTTCTGACAGAGAATTACGATATCGTCGTAAGATATCAGGGTGGCGGTAATGCCGGCCATACTGTTATCAACGATAAGGGCAAATTCGCATTGCACCTTCTGCCGTCGGGCATCCTCCGTGATGGCGTAGTCAATATCCTCGGTAACGGAGTTGCGGTAGACCCGCAGAATCTCCTCAACGAGATGAACCAGGTTATGGAGAAGGGAGTGGAGATCTCCCCCGCCAACCTCAAGATCAGCGACAGAGCATCGTTGCTTTTGCCGTGGCACAGAGACCTCGATGAGCTCGAAGAGCAGCGTCTTGCCGACAAGAAGTTCGGTTCTACCAAGCAGGGTATCGCGCCGTTCTACTCCGATAAGTACCAGAAGAAGACCATCCTGGCCGGCGAGCTGAACTATCCGGAAGAGCTCCGCGCTCACCTCAAGGACCTGATGGAGTGGAAGAACCTGACCCTGACCAAGGTTTACGGTGCCGCTCCGTACACAGAAGAGATGCTGGAACAGTGGATCCAGGACTACGGCGAGAAGATCCGTCCTTATGTCTGCAACACCGGATCCTACCTCAAGAAAGCAAATAAAGAAGGCAAGAAGATCATGTTCGAGGCTCAGCTGGGCTCCCTGCGTGACCTGGATTACGGTATCCACCCGTACACCACTTCTTCCAATACTTCCGCCGGCTATGCACCGATCGGATCCGGTTTCCCGGGTGCCAAGATCGATGACGTCATCGGCGTGGTAAAAGCATACTCCACCTGCGTAGGTGAAGGACCTTTCGTTTCCGAGATGTTCGGACCGGAAGCAGATAAGCTCCGTGAAGCCGGTGCCGAGTACGGCGCCAAGACCGGCAGACCGAGACGTGTCGGTGCCATGGACATCGTTGCTACAAGATACGGTGTTGAAGTACAGGCCGCAACCGAGATCGCCATCACGAAGCTGGACGTACTGAGCTACCTCGACAAGATCCCGGTATGCGTCAAGTACGAAGTCAACGGCGAGCTGACAGACGAATTCCCGTTCCCAGTCGCACTGAAAGACGCAAAACCGGTGATCGAGTATTTTGACGGCTGGCAGTGCGACATCTCTTCCATCAAGAAGTGGGAAGAACTTCCGGAGAACGCCAGAAAATACGTTGAATTCATTGAGAAGGAGATCGGCTGCAAAGTCACTTACGTTTCGGTAGGTGCGGAGCGAGACAGTATCATCCTGAGAAAATAAGGAGAAACGCTTATGTGTGGAATCGTTGGTTACGTAGGACCGGAACAGGCTGCCCCGATCTTGATCGAGGGCCTGACGAAGCTGGAATACAGAGGCTATGACTCGGCAGGTATTGCCGTCCGCGATGGGGAGAAGAACGCAGAAGTCATCAAGACTTTGGGCAAGATCAAGAACCTCATCGAGAGGACAGACGCGGGTCGCGCGGTCCACGGCACCTGCGGTATCGGCCACACCCGCTGGGCTACCCACGGTGCGCCGAGCCAGCTCAACGCCCATCCACACGTATCCGGTAACGATATCCTTGCCGGTTCCGGCGTAGTCGAGTCCGAAGTCGTCGGTGTCCATAACGGCATCATCGAGAACTTCCAGGAGCTCAAGGCCAAGCTGGAGCGCCACGATTACCATTTCTATTCCCAGACCGACACGGAAGTGCTGATCAAGCTGGTGGATTACTACTACAAGAAGTACAAGAACGGACCCATCGACGCCATCGCCAAGACCATCGTCCGTGTACGCGGTTCCTACGCTCTGGCCGTGATGTTCAAGGACCTCCCGGGCAAGATCTTCGTCGCCCGTAAGGATTCCCCGATGATCATCGGCGTCAACGAGAACGAGGCTTTCCTCGCTTCCGACGTACCGGCGATCCTGAAGTATACCAGAAACGTATACTACGTCGGCAACCTCGAGATGGCAGAACTTTCCGCCGGTCAGGCCACCTTCTACAACCTTGACGGTGATACCGTGGCAAAAGAACTGACCAAGATCGATTGGGACGCCGAGGCGGCCCAGAAGGGTGGCTTCGAGCACTTCATGATGAAGGAGATCCACGAGCAGCCGAAGGCCGTGGACGACACACTGCATAAGTACATCAAGATCGAGGACGACAAGAAGTCCATCGACCTCTCCGAGCTGGGTGATTTTGTCGATAAGATCGCCGATTTCTCCCGCATCTATATCGTAGCCTGCGGCTCCGCATGGCACGTAGGCATGGAAGCAAAGTACGTTTTCGAGGATTTCTGTGATATCCCCATCAGCGTCGAACTGGCCTCCGAGTTCCGTTACAGTAAGGCGAAGCTGGACCCGAAAGCACTGGTGATCATTATCTCCCAGTCCGGTGAGACGGCGGATTCCCTGGCGGCCCTTCGTATGGCTAAAGATAAGGGTCTGAGTACGCTGGCTATCGTGAATGTGGTGGGCAGCTCCATTGCAAGAGAAGCCGATCATGTCATGTACACCGTAGCCGGTCCGGAGATCTCCGTTGCCACCACCAAGGCCTACAGCTGTCAGCTGGTCTGCACCTTCATGCTGGCTCTGGAATTTGCCCGCATTACCGCGGATCTTCAGAACTACGAGAAACTGATCGATGAGCTCCTGTCCCTCCCGGACAAGATGAGCAAAACTTTGGAGGATAAGGAGAGGATCCAGTGGTTCGCGGCAAAATATGCCAATGCCCATGATATCTTCTTTATCGGTCGTGGCATCGATTACTCCATCTGTCTGGAAGGCTCCCTGAAAATGAAGGAGATCAGCTATATCCATTCTGAGAGTTATGCTGCCGGCGAGCTCAAGCACGGCACCATCTCCCTGGTGGAAGAGGGTACCCTGGTCATCGGTGTGCTGACCCAGAGCGATCTTTATGAAAAAACGCTGAGCAACATGCTGGAGTGTAAGAGCCGTGGTGCGTACCTCATGGGTGTTACGTCCTATGGTAAGTACGATGTGGAAGATAACGTCAATTTCTCCGTGTACGTACCGAAGATCGACGAACACTTCGCAGGCAGCCTGGCCATCATCCCGCTGCAGCTCCTGGGATACTACATCAGCGTCTCCAAGGGTCTCGATGTGGATAAGCCGAGAAACCTCGCCAAGAGCGTCACGGTAGAGTAACGCCGCGCCCGCACTTTTCGGCCCCGGAAGGCCCCGTGCACAAGAGTTTTTCCCAAGGCGTGAAGAACCCAATTAAGTAACAAAATAACCTGAGACGTGCTGTGATACGTTGTCCGTCATACGGAAGAGTATTATAATAGTAACGTTGTGGATTAACGCGCCCTTTTGCGGGACGCGATTGAAAATAGGAGGTCATACATATGGCAGAACGTAGAGTTGGAACCGTTTCCAGAGGTATCAGATGTCCGATCATCAGACAGGGTGACGATCTTTCGCAGATCGTGACGGATTCTGTGATCGAGGCCGCAGAAGTGGAGGGTTTCGCTCTCCGGGACAGAGATGTCATTGCCATGACTGAGTCTATCGTGGCTCGTTCCCAGGGCAATTACTGCTCCGTTCAGGACATCGCGGACGACGTGAAGGCTAAGCTGGGCGGGGAGACCGTAGGTGTTATTTTCCCGATCCTGAGCCGTAACCGTTTCGCCATCTGCCTGCGCGGTATCGCCAAGGGCTGCAAGAAGATCGTCCTGATGCTTTCCTATCCTTCCGACGAAGTTGGTAACTGCCTGGTAAGCCTCGACAAGATCGACGAAGCCGGCGTAAATCCGTACAGCGACGTACTCACACTGGAGAAGTACAGAGAGCTTTTCGGCGAGAATAAACATGAATTTACAGGCGTGGACTATGTGGCTTACTACGGCGACTTGATCCGCGAGATGGGCTGCGAGGTAGAGATCATTTTTGCCAACCAGGCCAAGGCGATCCTGGATTACACCAAGAACGTCATCAACTGCGATATCCACACACGCGTTAGAACCAAGAGAATCCTGCTGGCCGCCGGCGCAGAGCGTGTTTTCGGTCTCGATGAGATCATGAACGCACCGGTCAATGGCAGCGGATGTAACGAGAAATACGGTCTTCTGGGCTCCAACAAGGCTACAGAAGATCAGGTCAAGCTCTTCCCGAGAGAGTGCAAAGACCTGGTACTGAAGGTACAGCAGAATATCCTGGAGAGAACCGGCAAGCACGTAGAAGTTATGGTCTACGGCGACGGCGCTTTCAAGGATCCGCAGGGTAAGATCTGGGAACTGGCCGATCCGGTCGTTTCTCCGGCTTTCACCGACGGTCTGATCGGTACCCCGAACGAACTGAAACTGAAGTATCTTGCAGATAACGAATTTGCAGGCCTTTCCGGTGAAGAACTGAAGAAGGCCATCTCCGACAGCATCAAGGCGAAAGACGCGAACCTTGTGGGCAAAATGGCCAGCGAGGGTACGACGCCGCGTCAGCTTACGGATCTGATCGGTTCTCTTTGCGACCTGACATCCGGCTCGGGCGACAAGGGCACCCCGGTCGTATTAGTGCAGGGCTATTTTGACAACTACACCAACTGATACGTAACCGAACGGAGCAGCAATGTTCAAGAAGAAAATACCATGGATGTTACTCTTCGTGGTGCTGATGGTGCTCAGCATCTGGGCGGTGGTATCACACAGCGGGAGTTACTCACTACAACTACTCAAAGACACTTTGATGAACGCGAAAGTCGGCTGGCTGATCGCGGCTTGTGTTGGTATGCTCTTGAACATCCTCTGCGAGGGCTGGGCGCTTGACGTTCTGGTCCATGCGCTGACCCGTTCCGACGACGGTCCCAAGATCCGAAGCCACGGATTTCTCTATTCCGCAGCGGACATCTATTTCTCCGCCATCACGCCGTCTGCATCCGGCGGACAGCCTGCCAGTGCTTTCTTTATGAGCCGTGACGGCATCCCCGTGGCCCATTCGGCGGTCATCCTGGTCGCCAACATGTTCCTGTACACCATTTCGCTGGTAGTGATCGGTCTCATCGGGTTCTGCCTGTGTCCTTCGATCTTCTGGAATATGGATACTCTGGCAAAAATACTGGTAACGTTGGGTTTTGTGTTCCTTATGGGTCTGAGCGTGCTCTTCGTGCTGATCCTTAAGAAAGAGAAGTGGGTCAAGAATATTGCCGTTGTGTTCATCTCCCTGGGCGGCAAGCTCCGCATTATCCGCCACAAGCAGGCTTTGCTGGACCGTGTCGATCGTGCCATCCAGCAGTATAAGTCCTGCGCGGGTCTGGTGAATGAGAAGAAGCTGGACATGTTCAAGGCTTTCTGCTTCAACTTCCTGCAGAGACTCTCGCTTCTGAGTACCACGATCCTTGTGTATCTTGCTTTCGGCGGTTGTGCCGAGAATCTTCCTATGGTCATCAGTTGTTCCGCACTGGTCCTGGTGGGCGTGTACAGCCTTCCGGTCCCGGGCGGCATGGGCGTGGCCGATTATCTCCTGATCAACGGTCTCTCTATGGTTCCGGACATCGAAAGTCCGGCCAACCTCGAGCTGGTCAGCCGCGGCATCTCTTTCTACAGCTGCATCGCCCTGTCCCTCACCGTCGTGATCATCGGCTACTTCATCCAGACCAAGCGGCTCAAAGCCCGCGGCGCACTGGTGGAGGGTGCTGAAGGGGCCGAGGCGGCTCAAGGGACTGAAGAGACTGACAGGGCTGATGGTGCTGAAGAGGCTGACGCCGCCACTTCAAAAGGCGACCCGGACTCCGATTCCTACTAATCCTGCTGAGATTTCGCGAAGATCGGAGCAGGGACCGGCTTGCCAGAGGACCAGATTGCCGATCCTGATCCGTTCCGACAGACTTTGTGCGACCGCAAAAAAGGCTAAACCGGGTCGCCCCGATTTAGCCTCTATTAAACTTCACTCGCTCAGTCGCATCGCGTGTCCGGCGCGCCGATGAACCTCAGCCTCAATCCTGATTCTCGTACGCTACGAGGTATTCCTCACCGTACATCTTACGAAGCTTCGGCTTCTCGATCTTACCGGTGGCGTTACGCAGTACCGGAGCAAAAATGATCTTTCTCGGTCTCTTGTAACGTGGCATCTGAAGGCAGAAGTCATTGACTTCCTCCTCGGTAAGCGTCATGCCTTCCTTGACCTCGATGATGGCGCCGGCAATCTCGCCCTGACGCTTGTCCGGAAGACCGATAACGGCAACGTCCTTGATCTTGTCGTTCTTCATGATGAAGTCCTCGATCTCGACAGGGTAGAGGTTCTCACCACCGGAGATGATAACATCCTTCTTTCTGTCTACCAGATAGATGAAACCATCCTCATCCTGGCGGCCCATATCACCAGTCAGCAGCCAGCCGTCCTTCAGGACCTCGGCAGTAGCTTCCGGATTATTGTAATAGCACTCCATGACGCCGTCGCCCTTAACACAGAGCTCACCGACTTCACCTTGCTTTACGATATTGCCGTTCTCGTCAATGATCTTGCACTCCCAGCCATAACCCGGGATACCGATGGCACCGACCTTCTCCACATTCTCCACACCCAGGTGAACGCAACCGGGTCCGATAGACTCGGAAAGACCATAGTTCGTGTCATACTGGTGCTTCGGGAAATAAGCCAGCCATCTCTTGATCAGAGACTTCGGAACCGGCTGGGCACCAATGTGCATCAGTCTCCACTGATCCAGCTGATAGTCAGAGATCTTCACATCACCACGATCCAGCGCATCCAGGATATCCTGGGCCCACGGAACCAGCAGCCATACGATGGTGCAGTGCTCAGAAGAGACCGCATCCAGAATGTACTTCGGCTTGGTACCACGAAGCAGTACCGCACGGGAACCTGCAACCAGGCTGCCCATCCAGTGCATCTTGGCACCGGTGTGGTAAAGCGGCGGGATACAGAGGAAACAGTCATCACGGTTAGTGGAATGGTGCTTCTGCTCAACAGCGGCAGCATGCATCAGACTTCTGTGACGGTGCAGGATCGCCTTCGGGAAACCGGTCGTACCGGAACTGAAGTAGATGGCACCATAATCATCATCTGTGATATCGATATTCGGACGATCACTGGAATAGTCACCTGTGATCAGTCGATAATCTTCTGCAAAAGACGGGCACTGTTCGCCGACAAAAATCAGCGCACGGTTCTTGTGAAGTGCCGGTTCGATGTTCTCAATACGGCTGACGAACTCCGGACCGAAGAAGAGGATATCCAGCTCTGCCAGATTGGAGCAGTAGAGGATCTCGTCGGAAGTATAACGGAAATTCAGCGGAACAGCGATAGCGCCGGTCTTCAATATACCGAAGTAGATCGGGAGCCACTCAAGACAGTTCATCATGAGGATGCCGATCTTGTTGCCCTTCTTGATGCCTCGGGAAAGAAGCATATTGGCAAGACGGTTTGCCTTCTCGTCGAAAACTTTCCATGTGATCTGACGGCGGTAAGCCTGGGTCTTGGTTGGCTGGATCAGCTCATATTCTTTCCAGGTGATCCGACCGACTTCCTGCTGCTCAGGATTCAATTCCACTAAGGCGACTTCGTTACCATAAAGGTCTGCATTTCTCTCAAGATACTGTGTTACAGGCATATTCATGACTCCTTCTACAATTACTACAAAAACTACAACGTAAAAAATACGCCTTTATGAGTATATCAGGAATATAAGAAAAAAACACCCCGAATTTCTTCGGGGCATTTTCCCATGGCGCGTGAACCATGTATTGGTTAAGGTGGGGAAAGTTGCTGATTAAATATTCTTCCTGTAGATCTCCATCAGGCCCTTCATGATCAGGTCCGGATCGTGAAGGATCTTACGCTTGCAGTGGGGAAGGATGCTGGGTGCATATCTTCCCGTGGCCACGATGGTACAGGGTTTCCCGTATTCTTCTTCGATTCGCTGGATCATGCCGTCGATTGCCGACGCATTGAAAAAAACCAGCCCGCTGCGCATGCTGTCGATGGTGTTGGTGCCGATGACCTTCTTCGGCGATTCCACCGCGATAGACGGCAGCTGGGACGTCCTGGTCGCCAGGGCTTCGGTAGATACACCCATGCCCGCGGCAATCGAGGTGCCCAGGAAATTCTTGTTCTCATCGATCAGGGAGATCGTGGTAGCGGTACCCATGTAGATGTTGATCTGCGGGACCGGATAATCCTTGATGCCGGCTACGGCGCAGACTACCAGGTCGCTGCCGAGCTGGGCCGGATTGTCGATCCGGATCTTCAGACCCGACTTCACACCGGGCCCGATGATGATGGGATCTATATGGTAAAAACGCTCGATCGTCGTCTTGATCGTCGCGGTTACGGTGGGGACGACAGATGAGATGATCGCTCCGTCGATGACATTCTCGTTTAATTCGTGGGAGGCCAGAGCAGCCCGGATCAACGTGGCATACTCCAGATCCGTTGCCGTACGGTTCGTCGAGATGAGCTCGGTAAAAAGGATCGCCTCGTGATCGAATCCGCCGACAAGCATATGTGTGTTTCCGATATCAAATGCAAGTACCATAGAAACTCCTCCTGGGAAAGACGAATCAGACCGGATCAGGCATTTTCCTTCTTGGAAGCCTTCTCGTCGAACTTTCTGATAAGCTTGGCCTTGTCCAGAGCGGTACCGATGGCACCTGTGAATACGCAGGTTGCGATGAGCTCGAAGACACAGTTGATACCTACGAATGCAATGAAGAACTTGAAAAGGTTGTTTACCGGCAGTCCGCCGTCCTTCATTGCGCCGATGAATGCGTCATTGTTCCAGAACATGAGGATGAGTGACAGCATAAAGAACAGCGTGTTAAAGCCTGCTGCGCAAAGTCCGGTAACAGCGTATCCGACAATACCGGTGGCAATAGCTTTGCCGCCCTGGAATTTCGCCTTCAGCTTCTGGAAGCACTTAGCCAGAAGTCCTGTGCAGAAACCGGCGAGGATACGCGGGATGAAGCACATGATGAAAGTGAATACCGGATTGATGTTCAGCAGGAAAGAACCGAACACGGAAGTACCGAAGCACTGGATGAAGCTGGTCAGACCGAAAAGTCCGCCAAGAACAGCACCGGCAACCGGACCGAGAGCGATCGCGCCGACAGCAACCGGAATCATGAGAAGTGAAATTTCAATTGCTCCAAGAGGAAGATAACCGATGGGTGTAAAAGACATTAAGATGATGACTGCACTTAAAATGCCCATCAATGCAATAGTTTTTGTTTTCTGAGTTTGTTTTTTCATAACCAAACCCTCCTTTGTTATTATTCCCGAAATGGGATACAATTACTCGCCGGGACCGGATCTGCGCCACAAACACCACTGTCAGATTCAAACCGCGATATCTGCAATATATGGGTGTTTACGGAATCAGACGATTACCGGCGGTTTGATTATACAATACAATTTCATTTCTGTCACTTTTTTGTATCGTTTATGCATTAGAATGTGGGATATAAGAGAATGGTCTACGTGCAGCTCCTGCACCGCCTGCAATTCCGAAGACAACACCGACAGAAGCGGCTGCGGAGACAGACGAATCCGCGCGGCGCAGGAATCGACCGCATATGAGGGAAAAATGAACTGGAAAAAGGCTACAATGCGCATACTGGGAATGAGTCTGACGGCTTCAATGATGCTGTCGGCCGTCGGCTGCGCCAAAGTGGCTTCCAGCAAGTCTACCTCTACATCAGAAAGTTCCATCTTCACGGAGACCACGACGACCCAGACGAACGAGACGGTACCACCGGCCCCGGTGGAACCGGAGCCTTTCTATCAGGCCGAGGTGATCCCTCTTAAGACCCATGTGGAAGGCGAAAACGCAGATTCTGAATTGAAATGGGCCTACGCACCGATCTTTGTCGGAGATTATGTCATTTTTGAAGAAGAAAACTATTACAATCGCCTGACGGACGAGACAACCAACTCCCAGATCTACGATATGAACAGATGGTACTTCATTTTCGACCTTGACGGCAATCAGGTCGGCAAGATCGAACCGCCCGGATATGCCGTGCAGTTCCAGAATACCAGTTTCTGCATGACCCGGGACAATGAACTCGTCATGTGCTACGCTACGGACTCTGAGCTGGGCGAGCACACGATCCATCTGCGCAAATACACTCTCAGCGGAGAAAGACTGCAGGACAGTGCTTTTCACGATCCCTGGGGCTCCGACATCGTCGGCGTGACCGTGCAGAACGACGGCTCTTTCATTGTGGTGACTTCCAGTTCCGTTTTCTATGTAGACAAAGACTGCCTGGATGTGGAGCAGGTGGATTTCCCGGACGGCGACCTCTGCATCGGCATGTACGAGGAAGATGGGACTTACTACGCCCAGATGATCACCATGCTCGGTATGGGCGCCAACTACAGCTGCAGGCTTACTGCCATTGTCACGCCAGCTGACCCCGTCGCAGACAGAGATGCCCATAACCTCGTCGGCATGAAGGTTTTCCAGAACGCCGGAAGTGTCTACGCCATGACGAAGAACAAGCTTGGCCGCCTGAGCCTGAAAAGCGGCGAATTCAGCCAGATCCTGGACTGGAACCAGACGGATATTGACCGAAGTCTCATCACCCAGGGCGATGTAAAAGTAGTCCGCGACGGCACTATGGCCCAGCCCATCACCCTGATGGACTACACCGACCTGAGCGTGGCCGACATGGATGACAGTAAGGAGATCGACGTCGGTCAGGGTGAGAAACGGGTAGACGAAGAACGCCAGTACGCCGAACTCTATGTTTCCACAGTCTCGTCCATCGACGACAATGAAGCCGTCCTGATCCATTTTACCAAGTCCGATTCGAACCCTTCTGTTGGCAAAAAAACTATCTGGGTGGGCGGGGTCGACCTGGCAAACAGCGGGTTCTCCCAGTTTGTCGTTTCTTATAATGCCAGACCCGAGAGTACGGCCTGGATCAAGCTCAGTGACTATTCGGATTTTGATTCACCTTACGACTTCATGAAGCCGATCCTGGTCACGAAGAAAGAAGATGTGGTCTCCCAGCTTTATAAGCAGATGCTCTCCGGCGTCGGACCGGATATGCTGTTTGGCTTCGCGGATTCCCCGATCTTCGATAAGAATGAGATCCTCATCGACCTCAACCCGTATTTGGACGGTATCCGGGGCATCGATCGCATGGAATACTTCAGCAATGTGTTCGAGGCTTTTTGCACGGGCGGGAAGCTCTATCAGCTGCCTCTGACCTTCAGTATCCAGGGAATAATGAGGAATGAGGAACTTTATGACCAGTCGAACGCGGTTACCCTGAACCACATCCTTGCACTGATCCATGAGGCGGGGAACAAGAATCTTCCGTGTCCGCCTATGCCGCCAAGCGTCATCGAGAAACTTTTTATCAGCAACACCTTGTCACAAGGCGTCGATTACGAGAATGGGACAGTAAATTACACCCATGGCGATATATTGTCACTGTTGGCTTTGATGCAGGAAATGGAAAATTCGGATTATACCTATACCGATGACACCCCGACCGGAAACCGCCCGATCACAGCGAATGGAGGAACGGAAGGGTACTATAGCACCATGTCGGCGTATTTCGATCTGGCGGACATGTACTGGGGCGATGTGTATTTTGCACCTACGGAGATCTGTAACCTCGAGCAGTTTACTGGCGCTTATATGACTCACTCTGACGCAGAACTGGGCGGATATCCGTTGCCGAGCGACACCGGTTATACTGCCAAAGCCTACTATTCAGTGGGTATTGCTTCGTACTGCAGTTATAAGGAAGAGGCGTGGAACTTCGTCAGTTATCTGCTTTCCAAGGATGTGCAGACCGAGATTGCCATGAGCTGTATGGTGAAGAACATGCTTACCGGGACCCTGCCGGTCAATGTCGAGGCATTCCGGGAACTTTGCCGTTTTGAGATCACAGTCAAGCTGGACTGGACGCATCCGGGTACATCTAAGGACGGAACCCCGGTGCAATACGAATATGACCTCAATTACGAGAAGGCAGAGGCATTCGAAAATATGGTCAGTCGTATTACTCGAAGATATCTTGATGATTCGAATATCCATACCATCATCCAGAACCATTGGTACATGATCAACAACGGTGTCGGAGGACTGGTCGAGGCTTCAGAATCGATTATCAAGGAGATGTCGGACTATCTACAGTCAAGAGGCTGAAATATCAGGCTCGAAACGTTACGTTTTGCTACACTTTGATGCTCAAAAAATAAAGATTTTGTTACAGAACAGTTAAAAGGACCTCAAAATTCTTTATCTCCTATGGCCTTATATTATATAATAAAGCACGGCTAAAGTTATTTGCCGTGTGGAGAAAAATGTTGTTTGACGCCCTGTTATCAGGACGCCCGGATGGGTAACCGTCGCATGGGTAGCGACAGTAGAGGAGATATTATTGTGAAAGCAATGAAGAAGTTTGTAACTTCTTTCTTGGTCGCGTGCTGTTTTTTGAACTCGGTAGGGTTTCCGTATTCGAAGCCGCATGCGTCAGTAACAAATGAATATCGCTTAGTGAGCAGGGACCAGGGTTATGAGGACCCCGGTTCTTCTGCGTCTTCCGAGACCGATCCCGTTGACCCCACACAAACCTCTGAAACTACTGCAATTGAGACCTCTGAGCCCACAACTGTTTCTCCCTCCACAGAAGAGACTACTGTAACCGAACCGGTGGAGACGACGACCGAACCCACGGAAAGTACGACTTTGCCACCGGAATCCACCACCGAACCGACGACCTCTGAGACCGAGACGTCGGAAACGACCTATGAGACGACCGCAGAGCCGACGTCGGAGACTTCCGCGCCTACAGAAACGCCTGCGGAGCCGACCACCACAGAATCAACAACACAGGAGCCGGTTGAGACTACTACCGAGCCTACAGTGACGACCACTGAGCAGACTTCGGAAACAGGTGAACCGACTACCTCTGAACCTGGCTCGACTTCTTCTGACGAGACCTCCGAGACCGGTGCGCCGACCACGGCAGAACCGACGGAATCCTCTTCTGAAGAAACATCTGAGACAGGCGAACCGACTACGGCACAGCCGACAGACTCTTCTCCGGAAGAAACATCTGAACCTGCTGAGCCGACAACAGCCACACCTACACAATCCACACCAGAAGAGACCTCAGAGCCCGGTGAACCTACGACTGTAGATCCGAGCTCTTCGGAGACAGAAGAGACACAGGAGCCGGGTGAGCCGACTACCGATGATCCCAGCGAGTCTTCAACAGAAGAAACTTCTGAACCGTCTGAGTCCTCAACAGAACCCAGTGAGCCGGTCCTGATCGAAGCGCATATGGAAGCCGAGATCTTCACCGACAACACCTACACGAAGCGTGTCGAGGATTCGGAAGTTACCATCACCATCGAGGGTACTCTCCCGGATAACGTAACAGCCAAGGCTTTCCCCATCGAGAACGATGATGAGAAAGTCCTGCTTTCCTATGACATCTCGCTTTTCGATACCGAAGGCAATGAATACCAGCCCCAGAACGGAAGCCTGAAGGTGGCCTTCACATCCCAGGCCATTCGTGATGCTCTGGACAGTGGCGCAGAACTGGAAGTCAACCACGAGGATGCTTCCGGTTCCGTTACACCTGTTGAGAGCGAAACCGTCGGAACGGATACCATCTCCTTCGATGCAGAGAGCTTCTCCGTATATTCCATCATTGAAGCGGACAAAGAACCACAGGTTCTGGAAGCAGACTATGTAGCAACCCTTGAAGATCTGGCTTCGAATACGGATCCGAAAGGATTCTATATCTTCTACAATGCAGCTGCGCCGAAGTATATGACGAACAGACTCAACGGAGACAGTGCTTTCGTTGAAACTACATCTGTGGACGGTGCTTCGCCGTGGTTCTTCGAGAGTTCCGGTACAGCGAATCGCTATTATCTTTACACCATGGTCAATGGCGAAAAGAAATACATGAGAAACACGAGCGGCAATTTGATGGGCCTTGTGGATGCGAAGACTTCTGCCACAGCTTTTGATCTTACACTCAAAGATGCGGCCACTTCAACGACTCCTGCCAAGTTCGAAGTCAAGAAAGCGGGAGCGAATCAATGGTTACAGCACTCCGGTGGCGGAAAAGGCATGCGGTTATATACGGACAATAATAATCACGAGAATTCTCGTCTGATGTTTATGTATGTGTCCTCCACGCTTCCGACTGACGATTATTATGAACTGGACGGAAAGACTTTCGGAATTGCTTATACACAGAAGGGGGTCAAGGCAGCCGGCCTGATGTCAGACGCGAAGACGATCTCTAATAACAGAGTGGGTCTGGAGTCATTGTTACTTGCTGTCAGACCGGACTTCCTGAACAACGGTGGGCAGCTTCTGGTTGCTAAAGACAGTGATCTGACAGACTGGACCTTCGAGTTGGTGAGCGGAAATACGTATCGGATCTATACCCGTATCGGTGGTGCCAAGAGATATCTTTCCCTGAATGGACAGAATCTGCGCCTGGTCGGAACTCCGGATGCCACGACGGATATTGTAGTGACAGCCGGAACCGGTGACAACAAGGGTAAGTATTCCTTCAGTGTAGGCGGTTACTCGATTTACCTCCAGAGTGGTGATGTAACGAAGGGTTTTGTTAGCTCTACGGATAATTCTCCTTATAAGTGGCTGAATCTGACAAAGAAATCCAATCTCACCGAAGACGACTTTGTTATCTATAGCGCAGAGAAAGTCAATCTTTCAGATAAAGAAAGAGTTCCTTCCGGTGCACAGGTTATCGTCTATACCCGAAAGTGGAATGACGACAACAAAGAATACGAGTTTTACTGCTTGAACCATGATGGTCAATTGGTCCGTTGCTATGAGAACGGTGATATGATCCAGTGGGTCGGCAGTTCAGTCAATACTGCGCTTTGGAACTTCACGGAATATGTTGACGAAACAACAGGGGAACCTACGGGCTTCTATGAGTTACAGAATGACTATTCCGGTAAGTATATCTCGCCGCAGGTCACTGGAAATCGGATTCTGGCAGATGAGCCGGTCGGCATTAATATGAACGGCCGTCTGTATGGATATTCCTATTCAGTCATTATGCAATGGGACGATGAATTGTATAAATACGCGGCTTTGAAAAACGGCGAGAGTTCCGTATATCCGGTAGGACTGGATGAAACAGATGACACGTATTTCTTTGCAATCGTAAAACCTGAGCACAATGAGAGTGAGTTGACGGAAGTCGAAACTTTGGATCATACAGAGTACGGCATCAAGATGCGGATCGTCGATTTTAATGGAACGGTGAGTAATTTCACTGGATGCTCGAGTACAGATGAACAGGATGAAGTGATCGGATATACTCATTACGATGCTAACATCTTCCGCGATACGGGCCTTCTTTCCACGAAACTGAATGATAACGGATACCCGACTGCTGTGAAGACAGGAAAATCTCTTGGACTTTTGTATACAGGAGCATTCGATGTAAATCATCTTTTTATTAAGAACACATACGTCAGTAGCGGATATTTTGAGTTTGACAGTACACAGAATTATGCGACGCTTCTTCAGGAAACCGGTGACCCGGGAAATCCGTATACGGTTGGAAATCAGTTCACGGTTTATGAACAGCTTGGTTCGCACGATGGCGGTACAAAACCTTCTCTGAAGCATGGCGTGTTCTTCCCGTTCAATACGATCCGTCCAGGTCATTTCTGCACTCTTAACCAGACCAATGAATATGATTCGACGCAGGTAGAACTCCCGGATAGTGATCCGAGAAAGAGTGAACGGCTCTACAAAATCGATGATCCGGATTACTACTTCGGTGTGGAGCTTGAAGCGGCTTTTACGCAGACACCGAGTGGTCATGACGCATGGGGACACGATATCATCTACGAATTCACAGGAGACGATGATTTCTGGCTTTATGTAGATGACGAACTGATCATCGACCTGGGCGGCGTGCATAGTGCAAGCGGAGGACGTGTCAATTACAGTACCGGTGAGATCGAAATCATTCTCGGAACAAATAACAAACAAGTGCTGAAAACGACGCTGTACGATACGTTCAAGGCACACTATATGGATCGTGGCATGAGCGAGAGTGAAGCGATCGAAGCACTGGATGATATCTTCGAACTGGAAGAGATCGATGGTGTCAATCGTTGGGTCTTCAAAGATTATAGTGACCACAAGATGCGCATCTTCTACATGGAGCGTGGTGCCGGTTCTTCCAATCTGCATATGCGCTTTAACCTCTCCTCGGTAAAGAAGGGTTCTGTCCTTCTGAATAAAGAGATCTCCGGAGTGGATGACGAAGAGTCCTTCATGCTGGATTTCCCGTTCCAGATCTATTATCAGGATGTAGATTCGGAAGAACTGAAGATCCTGGTTCCGCATCCGGATCTGAAGATCAAGGTCGAGTATCAGGATACCAACCGTGAGGTTACGCATTATGCGGATTACACCACACCGGACGGATTGAAATACCAGCACGTGTATATGTTGAAACCGGGTGAGCATGCGGTAATCAGTTTCCCGGACAACGCTATCAAGTATAAGATCGTGGAATGCGGTACGGATCAGAACATCTACGATACTGTTTTGGTCAATGGTGTGCCGATAGAAGCGGCAGATCCGGTTCAGGAAGATCCGGATAATCCTGTCATTACCGCACGTAAAGACTACGGTATTGAGCTGGACGAAGTGGAAGCCCGTAAACGTGTTACATTCGATAACCATGTAAGAGAAGGAAACCATGGTAATCTGACGATCACAAAGCATCTGTTCGATGAGCATTATGAACGCAGGATCCTGCATACAGAGGACGATACCACATTCTCTTTCCGTCTCTATCTGGGTACAGAAAACGATTCTTTTGAGAATCTGCCTCCGGCCAACATGTATAGATATCATGTTAAGGATGAAAATGGCAATTACTGCATCTGGGGTGAGCAGGGTGGAAAGTATCAGTTTGTTTCCACGGGTAAGACGAATTTCTCCGATCTTAGTGAGTCGGAGAAGAGAAACGCAACCTTTACCACATCCCTGTACGGAAGTATTTCCAAGATTCCTGCGGATTATACCGTAGAGCTTCGTGATATTACTGCCGCCACCAAGTACAGAGTGGAAGAACGTGTATCTGAGATGCCGGACGGTTACACACTACGCAAGTACTGGCAAGGCGTGGAAGAGGACTTTGAGAATAACCGTCAGGATCTGGAGAAGGATCCGCCGAAGGGAATCATTATTGCCGGAGAGAATTCTCACGTCCAGATCGACAACATTAAGGGTTGGGGACTTCGTATCTTCAAGCAGTGGACCGATGCGGATTATATGCAGGAACGTGAGCCGGTTTATTTTGCCGTATATTACAAGACGGGAACCGGATTATCCTCGGATCCGATCGAGGATACGATCTACCAGCTTCCTTATGGAAGTGACACATTGTACTGGTTCTTCGACAAGCTCGTTCCGGGTGTGCCGTTCATGGACTATGAGGTACGCGAAGTTGTTCTCAATGGCGATTACACGGTGGATTCGACGACCGGTCTGGTCACATTGAATGGCGCGACAGTCACACCGATCGCCTCTGACGGATCCGAATCTTTCGTGCTTCAGGGAAGAATGATCGGTTCGCCCGAGAGTGAACAATTCTCATATGTTTCCGAGTACGAGAAGGGTGAGATCGATCCGGAAAATGAGAATGTCTGCATCGACAAGATGATCAACAGACGCAAGGGTATCAACCTCATTAAGACGGACTGGGAAGGAAATCCTCTTGCCGGCGCGACATTTACCCTGAAAGATTCGCAGGGCATTGATGCCGGTGCGGAATCGTATACTTCCGATGCGAACGGATTTATCACGACTGCTTATCTGCGGGACGGAGAAGAGTATACTCTTACAGAGATCGCCTCTCCTTGCGGTTACCACGCATTGCAGACTTCTCTCAAGCTTGTAAAGAATGGAGATACCGTTACCGCGACATTGGTCGAAGGAACAGAGGACGATTACTTCACATTGGATAACACGGTCATCGATACCGGCGCGGGAATGCGTATTGCCGAGATCAAGATCAAGAATCTGCCTTATATCTTTGAAATCAGTAAGACATTTGGTGACTCCGAGACCAAGCTGCAGAATGTTAAATTCGCGCTTTATGCCCAGGTAAAGGGAAGCGACGGACGGATGAGAAGAGACTACCGGCCGATCGAAGGTTTCGAAGAACTGCTTACAGATGAGAACGGTAAGATCACTGCATTGACCGAAGCTTTTGCAGACGGTACGTTGAAACCCGGCATTTATTATCTGAGTGAGATCGAGTCGTTAGAGGGATATCTCCCGCTCGCATGCGATATCCTCTTCGCAGTTACGCCGAAGGGTGTCGTATTGCTGAACGAAGATGAGAGTCCGGACAGCGTGTATCTGCGGGTTTCCGACATTCAGGATAACTACACCATTGTAATCCCGAACGTGCCGTTCGCAACGAATCCTGTAACGGTCGGAAAGACGGTGGTCAGCCCGTCTGATCGGGATAAAGACAGCAGTGTGGTCTCCTTCACCTATATCGCCAAGCTTTATTATCCGGATGGCCGTACACCTTGGGATTACACAGAAGAATCGGTCAACGGTTCTCCGGTGGATTTTATCGGCGGTACAGCCACATTCACGCTGGGTCATAACGAGACAAAAGTACTCAACGTTCCGATCGGAGCCGTACTGGAAGTGACCGAGGCGCCAAATGATCGTTTCACCACGAAGTATCAGATCGATGAAGAAGCGGCGGAGGATGGATATGCCGGTATCGTGAAAGCGGATGCAGCGAGGAGCATCACTTATACCAATACCAGAAACCTGACTGAGATCACGATCCGTAAGAATATTTCGGATCCGGCTCTGGTTGGAAAGAGAGAATTCCACTTCACCGGTACACTTACCGATCAAGGAATGGACATTACTTCCGGTATTCCGGGCCTTTCCGATTTCGTAGTCAAGAACGGAGAGACGAAGAAGTTTAAGGTTCCGCAAGGATCCGTAATCAGTATCGTGGAAGATACATATGAGGAATACACGACTACTTATAGTCCTGCCAGTGGTCAGGTCACAGTCGGCAGCAATTCTGCAACCATTACTGCGACCAACACCAGAAACAAGAAGGACATCACGGTCGCAAAAGTGGTGGAACCGGTAGACGCACAAGCGGAGTTCAATTTCTCTGTGGTGCTTTACAAGCTGGACGGAACGACAGTTTTTGCCAAGGATTACGCGTTGGCCGATGGTATTAAGACAGATAATTCCGGAAGGGCCACATTCAAGCTGAAACATGGAGAGAGTAAGATCCTTTCCGTCCCGCAAGGTATCAAGATGATCATCACGGAGGTCGATCCGGGTATTTATGTTGCCATGCCTTCTTCGGATGAGTTCGAGGATGCGGTTACGACAGATGGCTCGAATATCTTCACGATCGCTTCTGTAGATAGTGCCGGTACAGTTACTTTCACGAACAGCACCGAAGTTACGGACGCGCACCTCACTCTCCGAAAGACGGTGACCGGTGCCATGGGTAATCGTAACCAAGACTTTACCTTCACACTGGAAAGCGTGGAGTACGAAGAGGCGGGTACGACCTATGCCTACACGAAGACGGATAAGTCGGGTACACAGACCACCGGTACTTTGACCACAGGCGGTACCTTCACGTTGAAGGATACAGAGTCCATCGTGATCACGCTTCCGCAGGGCAGACAGATCCGCATCTCCGAGGACAACGGACACTATAGTACGACCTGGCAGAAGACCGGCAGCAGCAACGTTACATCCGGCGATGAGTTTGCAATCGCCCTGGATGCTGATACGGAAGTGACGGTTACCAACAACCTCAAGTCGATCTCTCCGACAGGTGTTTCATTACGCAAGATGCCATTCATTATCATGGGAATCTTTAGTACTTTCATGATCGTGACGGTCATCATAGATAAGAGAAGAAGACGCCAAAAGCTGCGTGGAATCCGTAAAGTCGATCCACGAAATCTTAAGGGGGTGGTCAACGGACCGAAGGAGTAAGACGGTAACGTCAAAATCAAGTAAAGAACATGAGGCCTATTAAAAGAACAAACAAAAAATCTAAATGAATGTTATGAAAGGAACGATAACTATGAAAAAGAATGTTATGAAAAAAGTAGCAAGCACGGTTCTTGCAGCAATTATGGTTTCGGCCGTAGGATTTTCGGTATTGGCCGATAGTAAATCTTTCCCCGGAGATGGAGAAGAGACAAGTGTAGTTATTTCTGAAGATGCCACCAATGGTCTTGAGGATGTGACTTTCAAGGTAAAATTTGATAAAGATCCGTCGAGTGCTCAGCTTCCTGTAACTCAGTTCAGTTATACCATTGCACCCGGAACGGCAATGGGTGCTACCGGCGAAGGTGTTACACCGGCAAAACCTGCTATTTATGCAGGACCTGTAGACGGCGTACTTTTTGATACCGGAGTGGCAGCTACTCCAACTGCTAACAATATTACTACAGACGAATGGTCTTCTGCAGTTGGCGGCGGTGCTTACGATGAACTCAAATTGGATTTCGACAACACAAAGTTTGTCGGAGGTGCCGGTATCTACAGATATGTGATCACACAGACTGCTTTGACAGATGAACAGCAGGATCTGCAGATCAAGGCTTACCAGAGCAAAGACAACAGTGGCGAGAAGCAGTGGACAACAGACGCCGTAACTCGTTATCTTGATGTTTATGTTGATTCTACTGGAAAAGTAACTTCTTGCGTAATGCTGACTCAGGCAGATCAGCCTGAAATGCAGGAACAGAACGACGGTTCCTATGAAGCTGCATATCCGGTCGCTGATAAGACAGACGGATTTGAGAACAAAGAAACTTTCTACGATTTTGAAGTAGAGAAAGAGGTTGAAGGTTCAATGGGTAATACAGTATTGGAATTCCCATTTACGATCACAACGACTTATTTGGATGCTCAGACCACTGATGCGAATACAAATGCAACCGGAGTACAAATTGCATATAGCATTCTTAAAGCAGATGGTACAACCAAGTCTTCCGGAACAACTACAGTAGGTGCAACTCTTACCGACGTAATGCTTGCACATGGCGAGAAAATCGTTTTCGAATATGTACCGGCTACAGTACAGGTGAGCGTTACCGAGACCGTCAAGTCCAGTGAAGGTTATACGATCACAGCGGAGACATCCGGTGATACACTTACCGAAGACACCAACAATACAAATCAACCGATCCATACCGGAGCACTGGTTGTAGCTACAGTTACAGCAGCTGATTCTTCCGCCGCGACATATGAGATTGGTAATATCACATTTACCAACGCAAGACAGGGCATCTCCCCGACAGGTGTTATCCTCCGCTATGCTCCGTACATCATCATGATCGCAGCAGCAGCCGTTCTCGTTGTTATGGTTGTTAAGTCTAAGAAGAATAACGAAGAAGAGGCATAATTGAATGAAGTCACATTTGCCGATCAGGAGAGTTGGTGATGGCTCGACCTCGGATTCAGGCACAGTCAAGAAGAAGAAGGACCGAAGGATCTCAGATATCCAACAGTTCCTTATCATCGCGCTTGCACTGGTCTTGATCGTGTGGTGCCTTTTCGGATGGTTTCTGGGTCTGATGACAGCCCCTACGGCTGACATGTACCCCAGGATCGACGCGGGCGATCTGGTCTTGTACTATCGCCTGGAAAAGGATGTCGGTGTGCATGATGTCGCGGTCTATACGAAGAACGGGAATACCCTTCTCGGGCGGGTCGTGGCCAAAAACGGTGATACCGTGAATATCACCGACAACAATGAGCTGATCATTAACGACCACTATACGGCGGAAAACGGGATATTCTACAGTACCCCCAAGTATGAGGGTGGCATAGAGTTTCCGGTGACTTTAGGCGAAGATGAATACTTTATACTCGCGGATTCGCGAGAAGGTGGCATGGACAGCCGATACTTTGGTCCGGTCAGAAAAGACGAGATCAAGGGGTCTGTGATCACCATCATTCGGCGTAACAAAATCTAAGTACTGGAGGTGAGAATGTGCTGGATGCGCTAAGTTTTGCAGCAAGGATCGGAACCAGGATCGTTCGGGCAATCGCAATCTGCCTGGCGTTACTGATGCTGGTTTTTGCCGGATATTCCATACTTGATTCCTATTACATAGAGCGCACTGCCTTTGCCTCTTGGGATCTTGTTCAATACAGACCGATCAACGATGACGGGGAAACGAGTGCGGAACAGTTTGAAGCGATCCGCTCGATCAACTCGGATGTCGTCGGTTGGATCACGATCTTCGATACACATATCGATTATCCGATCCTGCAGGGCCCGGACAACCTCTATTACGTCAACCGCGATCTGCACAAGGATGCGTCGATCTCCGGATCGATCTACCTGCAGACCGAGAACCGGAGTGACTTCCAGGACAGCTTCAATCTCTTATACGGCCACCATTTCGATAATGGCGCCATGTTCGGAGATGTAGCCAACTATGTAGATGTGAATTATCTGAGGGAGCATCAGTATGGTCAGCTCATCACACCGAAGGGTGTGTACAAGCTGAAGATCTTCCTTTGCATCGAGACAGATGCCTACGATGAAAGCATCTATGGAAGGACCAATCTGGAGAACGCCGAAAACATTACACTTTATAGTGCGCACAAATATCTGCACGTGGATCCGGATACGGACCGCGTCGAGGAGGCTCCTTATGAAGAGTTCAACTTCAAGGGACACGGCTGGGTCATCGCTATGTCGACCTGTGACGATGCCATGACTGACGGAAGAACCGTTGTAGTGGCAGATGTCTCCCTGGATAAGACTGCGCTCGAAACCGAAGACACGAAGATAGAGAATAATCCTGTGGTGGATATGGCCAGCAAGGCCTTGGACAAGTGGGCGATACTGAATCTGATCTGTATGATTCTTACATTCCTTTGTATCGTTCCTTACGTTGTAAGATTCCTACCAGACAGGGAAGGAGAGAAAAAGCTCCGAGAGATCCTGGGTGCTGTTCTCGTCGTCATTGTTGCAGTGGTATCTCTGATCTTGTTTGTTTCTACAGAGAACATGAAACTGCAGGTGACCATACGAGACCGTTTTACACCATGGATGATTTTCCTTTTCGCAGCGGCGCTCCTTTGTACAGTCTTTGTCGACAGACGAAAACGCAAGAAGCGTCCGGTTCCGGAAGAGACCACCTGACGGTGAGATCTTCTGAATTAGAATACATATGATATATACGGGGCCGTTTCGGGTGGTGAGAATCACGCAGGAACGGCCCCGAGTTTTTTTGCCGTCGACACTTCTCGGGCCGGCGCGATTGCAATATTGTGCGACAGGGTGTCCGCCTGCCGCCCTGCCTGCCTTCCTGTGTGCAAAAAAGAAGAGGACGTTTTCGCGTCCTCTTCAGGGTTCAATGTGAACACTATGGAATGCTGCTTTATAAGTTACGTAAGAGCATCGGAGATCTCTGCGGTAACTTCGTATACGGCGTCTGCGTGCGCGGACATCTTTTCCGTAGCACTCTTGGCTGCCGTCATATACTCAGATACAGTATAGAAGACAACAACCGAGATGATTACAATAATGGCGATAACGATAACCATTTCGATTAACGTAAAGCCTTGCCTGGACTTCATCACCTTTCTCATTAGCATCCCTCCCCAATGGTTTACTACTATCCCTAAGACTCACTATAAACAAGTTGTTTTGCCAAATTATTCACGATACATGAATAATATGTAAATGAATCTATAGAAGTGAAGGGAATTATATGATAGTCTTTGGGTGGGGTGAATCTTGAATTGGAGGTCTGGTACCTTGGATCGCAGAAACGGAATTGTGAGAAACGGTCTTCGGAGAACCGCTTGGCTGGCCATTGCCGTACTGGTAATGTGTCTTACGGTTTTCGGCTCCCGTTGGTATTCACTTCATAAGGACTATAAAGCACAGAATCAAGAGTGGTTCGAGACACAGGAGAGGAAGTTCCTGGCTTTCGCGAAACTGGGGATCCGGCAATATGAAGCTACTCCCGATCTTCCCGGACTTCCGGGCCTTGTCGATTATATGCAGAGTGTTTTTGACCCGGACAGATCCAACGCTGTTTTGAATCTGGCTACCGTAACGGACGGGAATTCCGGAGTTTCTGAACTTCCGTATAAAGGGCGCGCCATGATGTGCATCGACTTATCCGGCGACCAGATCTGTGCGTATGGAGACTCCGCTGTGCTGGGCCTTCGCGATCCGATCTATATCCGGACCACCGACGAAGCCTTAAAATTCGCTTTCCCTTATATGCAGACCCTTGCTGACGGTGATCTGAGCTGCTGCTGTATCGATCCCGATCAGACCAGATACGCGTCTTTCGCGGATGTGGTGAAGGATCTTCTGCAGTCGGACAAGGTCTGGGCGGAGAAAGACGGCTATACTTTCAAGAAGTGTAATGTCACATTCGATAACGATCTGAACAGTGATATCGTGATCACGCGGAAGGATCCGGGTATCCTTTCCTCCTATGGAAAAAATCTGGCAAAGTGTGCGCTCTGGATTTTTGGTGCCGGCGCTGCGGCGGTGGTGCTGACCTGGATCGTCATGTGGCTCCTGGAGAAGCATGCCAGAAAAACTAAAGACGAAGAGAACCCGGAGGAAACATGGGAATCGGTCAGCAACGCGCATGCAGAAAGTCTCCTTGCGATCGTAAAGGATGCAGAGAGTTCCCTCGGACCCAAGCCCGAATTTGACCGGATCTGTGATGCGATCGACCAGGTGAAGACGAGTAAGCCGGTGGTTGAGAAACCGGAGAAGAAGCCCTCTTCGGAACTGAGTGAGTCCGGCAAAGCCTTCCTGCGGAAGCACACGACGCTGATCGGAGTACTGGCTCTGGTAGTAGCGGCGGCTGCTGTTCTGATGACGACCATTTTAGTACAGAATTCTATCTGTAATGCCAGATTGGATGCCAGGATCCTCCAGGATTTCGAGATGGACAGATCCGATTTGGATGATTCTTTTTCCACTGTTTATTATAATGAAGTCACGGCCGATATTCTAATGATGGATGTACATTTGGATTCGTATCTGCCTGAAATCGGGAGACAATCTGATTCGTCAGAGACAGACATGTATTCCTCTTCGTCTTATTTTTCGACTTCTGCGGTTTCGGTCGAGTCCAGACCTTTTAGTATATGGATTATACAAAGGAGCTTTATGTTTGACTCGGATCACGTTGTTGTTGTTCAGGACAAATCCTCTTCAGATGAAGATGAAATCTTCATGGGCTCGCATGGCGGGGAGGACAGATACTATCAGTACACATACAGCATTGACCGACCGAAGGTGAAGGCGGGGGACGATATTAAGATCTTGCCTGCATACTGTGATGAGTACGGAAACTATTACATCTTCTACGAAGGAAAAATCATTGTCCACAGCGATAGGATGATCGCATCCAGAGATATCAGGGATGGAGTCGTGTCTTCTATCGACTTCTCGCCATCCATGAACAAACTATTTGCCAAGCCGGATGAATATGGTGATCTGTCCTTAGTGGAAAGGGTGGCCTGGATCAATAGCTGTACCAACATTATGGATAGTGATACGGATTCCGGATGGTTGGAAACCTATCGTTTCTTGGTTCAAAGGTTTGAAATCGAGGAGCTCAACAACACGAACTATCAGTACATACTTTTTGAGGATGGTTCAAAAGAACTGAAGACGTTGAGAGAAGGTGTGTTGACAGATGTGATCCTGGGGATCACCCTGCTGATTGTAGCTGAGGCGGTCTGGATCCTGATCCGGATAAAAGCACGGGTGACAGACAAGACACCGGAGCAGGCGGCCGAAGAACCGGAGAAGAAAGAGGATGCGGAGAAGACAGTATCGCGCTGGGCTCCCGTCTTAAAGGCGGTCGAAGATGCAGAGACCGCACTGGGATCTAACGGATATCTGGAGGATCTCCGGAAGCGGATCCGCGAGATCTCTTGATCCTGACCCGGGAGCGACAAGTATGCAGTTGCTTAAGATGACATGGAAGAATCACCGTCGGATGATCCGCGCTACTGCTGTGCTCTTGCTGGCACTGTGCGTTCTTTTCCTGGCGGGGCAGTGGTATAAGCTTTATAAGGACCGCCAGGCGCAGACTCAGGAATGGTTCGATGCGCAGGGGGAGAAAATCCAGGCTTTCGTGAAACTGGGGAGAGAGCTGTATGACGCGAAGGTCGCTCTTCCGGGGATCTCGCAGGTCGTGGAGAAGATGCAGTCTTCCTTCGATTCGACGAAGACGCGGACCTTCGAGAATGCAGATTATGTTACCTCCTCTGACGAGGAACTCCCCTATGACGGACGCATCTCGATCTACTATGACGAAGACGGGGACCAGATCTGTGCATACGGCGATACGGCGATCCTCGGGTTCCGCTATCCGGTCTATATAGGTGGATATGACCAGGCAATGCCCTACGCTTTCCCGTATATGAAACTTCTTCCCCAAAACACAGGTTACTATTGCTGTATCGATCCCGACCGGTCAAAGTACGAAGCTTTCGACGATGTGGCCACTGAGCTTTTCCAAACCGGATATACCTGGGCCGAGAAGGACGGCTATACTTTCAAGAAGTGCCGCCTCGACTTCTATCGCGCAGGCGAGCAAACTGTAATCATCTCCCGGAAGACCCCCGAGGCCTTCTCTTACTATGCAAAAAATCTTGCCTTGATGGGTCTTGTTTCTCTGGGCATCAGTTCGGTCGCCCTGTTGGTGCTTTTGGGCTGGCTCTGCATTCTGGATAAACGGGTCACGAAGATCGAGGAGGACCCGGAAGTGTCTGTGAAAGCGGTCAGACGTCATCGCGAATTGGGCGAGTCTCTTCTTGTTTTAGTGGATGGCGCGGTGAATTCTCTGGGACCGAAGACGGAATTCGAAGAGATCCGAAGCGTGATCGATCAGGTGAAAGAAAGTGACCCGGTGCCGAAGCAGGGCCCGGGAGTGAATGCTCGAAGATACATGCACCTGCACAGTACTGCCGCGCAGATCTTGGTCCCGGTTTTGGCAGTGATCGCTGTCCTGATCGTGTCTTCCTTTATACATTTTAAGATTGTCGAACGCCGGCTGGATGACGTCGTGGACCAGCGGCTCCTGACAGACCAGTCCTTCGCTTCGGTCGATTACTCCTATTTACTATTGTGGGGGTACGAAGGACAAGTAAATGTGATGCGAGAATTTGAGGATGGTTACTATTTTTCACGCGTGAATCTGGAGGAGCAGGCTCATTCTATGGGCTGGATCTTCAAAGGAACGACTGCCCTTGAGTCTCTGACAGCTGAGGATCTGGCGAAGCTTACTAACGGAGATGTATACCTTGAAGGGGATATTGATAATAGCGGAGCACTTATCGTGGATAAAAACGGTACGCCGCAGCTGGTAGGGGGCTCGAAGATTACATTCGACGTGTCCGGCCATACAATAAACTTCGTGAGAGAAGAAGGCGCGTCATCGACGGTCTTCAATCTCAGCCTGGTCGGAGAGAACAACACCGAACTCATGGAATACGGATTCTGCACCGACCGGCCGGAACCGGTCGAAGATGAGGAGCTGTTTTCCGTTCCGGTGTTCTGCGACAAGAACGGCGATTTTCTCTCTTTCTTCCAGGGAAACCTTTTCTACACCAGCATGATCAAGTGCGGAGGCAGCCCTGCTATGGATGAGCGTTACACGGAGCCCGGTATGGATCAGATTAGTATGTCGTGTGGACTCAGTTCAATTGCCCACAATAGCGGCATGACCAGTTCTGTTTCGGTTTTCTCGGAGTGGCTTGAAAAATTGCTGAATCTTCAGACCGCAGGACAGACCGAAGGCTGGATGGACGATTATCGGTTCCATCGGATCGATATCGAATCGAGCCGGAGCCTGCCGGCGATCCGGGGACAGATTGCTTTTATCGAGGGCGAAGAAGCATGGCGCGACTGGAAACATGGAGTGATTGAGAACGCGATCGTTCTGTTCGCGGCGCTCGTGGTGATGGAGATCGTGGCAGTCCTTATCCGGAGAAAAGATCAGGCCGCGTCGGAGACCCCGGAACAGGATGAATATGCGATCCCGGCCGAAGAGAAGGCCATGTGGACACCTGTATTATCTGCCATCGAGAATGCGGAGAAGTCCCTGGGACATATCGGTTATCTGGAAGATATTCGTAAGAAGATCAACGGTTGATGTATTAGCCGCCCGCACTCGTGGCCGCGGGCGCGAGCAATCTACCGGCCGCGAACAGCGGCGGAGAATCATGCGGCTTTCAGTTCTCTGCGGGCGCGGATCCGGCTCTCGATATAAAGGGTCAGCAATCCAAGCGGGATGCCGGTGACGAGAGAGAAAAGTACATCACTTGGAAAATGTACATACAGATACAGTCTGGAGAAGGCGATCAGAAAACACCCCGGTACCATTACCGGTGCCAGTTTCGGGTATTTGCGGACCATGATCACCGTAAAGATCACGGCTGCCATAGTGTGGCCGGAGGGGAAAGAATAGTCTTTCGGATTATCGACGAGGACCGGATAACCTTCGCGGATCCAGCAAGGACGGTCCCGCGCGATCAGGTTCTTCAGGATCACATTAGCGAAGAGCAAACCGCCCAACTGACCAATGCCCGCCACCAGCGCATCCCTGCGAGTTTTTTGCCAGAATAAAAGAACGGCAATGACGGCGATCCAGATCACGGAACTTCCGAGATGGGTAAAGAAAGCCATCACCGGGTCCAGAAAAGATACCCGAAGATGGGCCTGGATCCAGTCAAGGATCTGAAAATCAAGGTTTTGTATTGCGTCGAACATGATCTTCCCGGATGGTTTTCCTTCCTGCCAAACTTCGCCCCCCAAGTTTAGCACATCTGTTTTTCGTATCGCAACCACATGTGGGTTATGGTAAAATATTTCCGAATATGTTGTTGAGGAGACGAGGATATGGCTGATTCCATGAAGTGCCCGAATTGCGGGGCGAATCTGGTTTTCGATGCGGATACGCAGAAGATGTACTGCGAATACTGCATGAGTCAGTTCGATCCGGAGGCGCTGAAGAATACGATCCTTCCGGATACGGAAGAAGATACCAATGCGGGAGAGCGGATCCATCAGGAGAACGCCGAGGAGCGGATCAAGAAGGATCTGGGTGACCAGGGTGTGCAGTTTATCTGTAATTCCTGCGGTGCGGCGGTGGTGACGGACAAGCACACCAGCGCGACGTTCTGCGCTTTCTGCGGATCTCCGGCGGTCATCAGCCAGAGACTGGACGAGGAATTCTCGCCGGATTATATCCTTCCTTTCAAATACGGTCGAGAAGAGGCCGTGAAGAAATTCTTCAAGTGGTGCAAGGGCGGACGCTGGACTCCTTTCGACTTCGTCAGTGATAAGAACGTGGCGAAGCTCACGGGTCTTTATGTTCCTTTCTGGCTTTATAACGTGGAGAGCCTGGTGGACGTGCAGGGCGAAGGTAAATCCGAGAGTTCCGTGTCCACAGGTAATACGACCGTCGTTACTACTTCCTATTACAATGTGGTGCGTAAGCAGGACCTGTTCTGGAGCAAGATACCGCTGGACGGCGCGACCCGTATCGACGACGCCCTGATGGAGGCC
The DNA here is from genome assembly GCA_001604185.1 of Clostridiales bacterium Firm_16. Classification (GTDB taxonomy): domain Bacteria; phylum Bacillota; class Clostridia; order Saccharofermentanales; family Saccharofermentanaceae; genus Scatonaster. Next base: position 72,760 of record LVAV01000109.1, read on the forward strand.
ATCGAGCCTTTCAATTATAAGGATATGGTGGAGTTCGATCCCAGTTATATGCAGGGATTCTTCGCCGAGCGTTACGATCTGACCGGTGACGAGATGAAGCCGCGTCTGATCAATCGTGTCAAAACATATATCACCCAGGAGCTGCAGCCTACTTTCAAGGCGTATAACCGGGGTGTGAAGATCAAGAACGATAACACCGTGATCTACGAGCCGGAGATGCTCTACGCACTTCTTCCGGTATGGTTTATGCACTATAAGTATTCCGGCAAGGACTACTACTTCTGCATGAACGGACAGACAGGTGAAGTCGCAGGCAAGGCACCGGTAAGCTGGCTGAAGCGCGTGATACTGTTCTTCTGCGTGCTGGCAGTACTGGCAGCGATCGCAAGACTGATCGCAGGATGGTTCTTGGGAGGTTTTGTAGGATGAGCAATAATACAGATTACGTTACCTCTGAAATGGCCGCAGGTAAGGCCGGCAAAGAATCCCTGGGTTATGTGAAGAAGAGTCTCTGGGGCGAGGTCAGTGCGGTTTCCGGTCTCGTGCTGCTTCTGATCGTCGCCGTGGTAGTGGGATCCGTTGCGGCATTCATCTACATGAACCGCATCCCGCCGAAGAGTGTTTTTATCAAGGACGACGCATCCATCTTCTCACAGGAGCAGATGTCCACGCTGTCTTCTCTGGCTGAGATACTGAAGGACGAGAACGATATCAATGTCGTTATTGCCACGACCCGCAATAATCCCTACGGAACCTCGGACGATGACTGCAAGGAATATGCGGCTGCTATCTATAAGGAAGACTGCATCGCCACGAGTATGCAGGACAACTCCGGTATCTGCATCTATATCGACCTGACCATCGATAAGCCGGGATCCCGTTTCTTCTGGCTTTATACCTATGGAACCGCTTACTACAGTGTCGACGACGAGGAGTGCACGGCGTTGTTCCGGGGACAGAAGTCGATCCTGGCGGACGGCAACTATGCCGATGCCATCGCGAACATCATGCGGAGACTGGATTCTTATGACTTCCACTCCACGGGTCTGGTGCTGACCTACGCCTTAAGTATCGGCGTACCGCTGATCCTGGCTCTGATCGTTACGGCGCTTTGCACCATGAAAGGCAAGCTTGATCCGGTTCCGGCTTCGGCGCAGTATAAGGAGAAGGCCAAGTGCAAGATCCTGGTCAACGGAGATGACTTCCTGCGAAAGACCACCCGGGTATACCACCACGAGAGCTCAAGCGGCGGTGGCGGAGGCGGTCACGGCGGCGGCGGAGGCGGCGGCCACAGTGGTGGCGGCGGTGGCCGGTTCTAAGTCACGAGGCTAACAACATATAGTAATAAAGAAGTAATATACCTGATAGTGCTTTTCCAGCGGAAGATACCGCTTGAAAAGCACTGTTTTTTCGCCTTTTGCGGGTTTTCGAAAAAAACTTCAAAAAACAGAAGAAAAAATCAAAAATGTGCTTGACAGGGTCGGGGTGAGGTGATAATATAATCAAGCGCTTCGCGGAGAGCGAAAGCGACGGACCTTGAAAATTGAATAGAAAAGCAGAAAGTAATTACTACTTTTATACGAGCCAATAGTTCAATTCATAGAGTTGAAAAACAAGTAAACAAAGAGCCAAAAGGCTCTCAAGATTTTTATTGAGAGTTTGATCCTGGCTCAGGATGAACGCTGGCGGCGTGCCTAACACATGCAAGTCGA
>LVAV01000110.1 GCA_001604185.1 Clostridiales bacterium Firm_16
GGCCGGTAACATAGGCTTATAGCCTTAGTGCAAACCACCCGTTCGACGGGTGGTTATGATTCTTGAGCATCGGGTTGATCACGAATAGGAGTACCAACAGATCTGTTAAGGCATAAAGTATTGTGAAATAAGACATGAAGATAATATACATAAGCCGTTATCTTAATATCAATTACTTATGATATGAGTTATTATACAGATATGTGTTTCTATTCTTGAATTAGTGGATCATGGTATCCCAAAGGTGGCATAAGGAGGAAAGAGGAATGAACAGAAGATATGTGTCCGTGATCGGTATCAGCCTGGTATTATCGCTCTTGATCGCACTTTTCCCGGTCAACCCGAGAACGGAAAAGAAGATCTTTGCGGAGAGTAACGAAGAAACTCAGGTTGAATCGATTCTTTCCGATACAGCATTAAATGTTGACGATAATATGGCTGACAGTCCTATAAAGGCATATGCTAAGGTGCCGACGGTGGAGATGCCGGATGTGTCTGGTATGCACTATGAAAAGGCGGAGGAGTTGATCCGCGAGCTTCTGACTCAGAAAGGATTTACTCACGTAGGCTTTGCGATAACGTGGGGCACCAACCATGATCCGGCCAAGACACTGACTGTGGCGAAGACGGAGCCGGCAGCAGGTTCGGTCATCAACTGCGATCAGACATCGATCACGATCAGATTGTATGTCCGTGAAAGGGGGGCCACACCCTCACCGACACACACACCGGTGCCGACGGTGGAGATGCCGGATGTGTCCGGTATGCATTATGAAAAGGCGGAGGAGTTGATCCGCGAGCTTCTGACTCAGGAAGGATTTACTGAAGTAGGTTTTGCGATCACGTGGGGCATCAACCATGATCCGGCCAAGACGCTGACTGTAATGATGACGGAGCCGGCAGCGGGTTCAGTCATTAACTGCGATCAGACATCGATCACGATCAGATTGTATGTTCGTGAGAAAGGTGCAACACCATCACCGACAAATACACCGGGTTCTACGCCGACACCGTACGTACCACCTTATGGACCAACTCCGTACCCGGCGATACCAATGCCGGATGTAGTTGGTATGAACTATCTCGAAGCAGAAGAGAAAATTGAACAAACTCTGAAACCACCGGCTTTCGATGTTGTTGAATTCCAGATCACATGGGAGCCCAATACTGATCCTGAGAAGTCCCTCACCGTCCTTTCACAGAATCCGGCCGCCGGAAGCAGTAGATATGGAAATCATTCTACTGCCAGAGTGAGTCTGGTCGTAGCGGAGAACGCGCCGACTCCTTCACCGACTTCAGCCAAGCCGTCGGCTCCTTCAGATGTACAGGCGAAGGCACAATCTGCGACCAGCATCAAGGTCTCCTGGAGTGAGGTTGATCAAGCCGTAGGCTATCAGGTGTGGAGAGGAACCTCTGAGACAGGTGCTTTTATGGCCATCGGATCAGTGACCACGACTAGCCGTGTAAGTACTGCTCTGGCAGCAGGTACAACATACTATTACAAAGTTCGTGCCTATAATGAAGTGGAGGGTAAGAAGATCTATGGCGACTTCAGCGCCATCGTCAGCGCAGAGACGCTGCTGGCAAAGCCGGCGGGTGTCAAGGCAGTATCTGCTTCTACAACCAGCATAGAAGTTTCCTGGAATGAAGTCAGCGGAGCCACGGGCTATCAGGTATGGAGATCCACCCAGAAAGACAGTGGTTTTGTTGCTCTTGGATCGGTAACGGATACCAGCCGTGTCAGCAAAGGTCTGACAATAGGTACAACTTTCTATTACAAAGTCCGTGCGTATAAAGAATCGGACGGCAAGAAGATCTATGGCGAATACAGCGCTGTTGTCAGTGCCGTTCCGAAGCCGGCGGCACCTTCAAGCGTTGCGGCTGTTCCGGAAACGACGACCTCTATCAAGGTCTCCTGGAGTGCTGTCAGCGGTGTTACAGGTTATCAGGTGTGGAGAGGAATTTCTGCTACCGGTACATTTACGGCCATCGGATCTGTGACGGAAACCAGTCGTATCAGCACCGCCCTGAAGTCGGGAACAACCTATTACTATAAGGTACGTGCCTATAAGGAAGTGGACGGAGCCAGAATCTACGGTGCTTTCAGTTCAGTAGTCAGCGCCATGCCGAAGCCGGTGGCACCGGGTAACGTGAAGGCTACTGTGGCCTCCGCCACGAAAGTGACTGTCTCCTGGAACGAAGTAGCCGGAGCTGCGGGCTATGAGGTCTATAGAAGTACATCCGCCAATGGTACCTATTCCAAGCTGGGTTCGGTGACAACTACCAGCAGAGCCTGCCCGGGACTGACCACCGGAACGACATACTATTTCAAGGTACGCGCCTACGTAGAGGTCAACGGAACGAAGTATTACGGTAATTTCAGTTCCGTAGTCAGCGCGACACCGAAGACATAAGATATGGACAGAAACAAGCATTTACGGATCCTGTTTATCGGGAACAGCCATACATATAAACACGATCTGCCGGCTTTCGTGGCAACGATGGCGAAAGAAGAGGGGTATTCCTGCGATGTGACCATGCTGGCCCATGGCGGTTGGTATTTGGCGTCCCATGTGAAGGAACCCCAGACAAGGTTCAATATCGCCTTCGGTCACTATGACTACGTGGTCCTGCAAGAACACTCCCATCCCTTCGATCATGTGGAGGACTATTTTGATGCGGCAAAAACACTGGCTTCAATGGCAGAAATCGTGGGAAGCAAGGTTGTGATCTACGGTACCTGGGCGAGAAAAGACGAAGAAAGTGCCCAGGAATACATGAATCAGGTCAACCGGCAACTGGCTTCAGAAATCGGTGCGTTATTGGCACCGGTCGGGGAACGCTGGTGGCCCTATGTGCACAGTTGGCCGGATATAGATATGTATGAAGAAGACGGTGCCCATGCGTCAGCTGCCGGTATCGGATATGCGGCGAGGATCATATGGGAAACGATCGAGGCGAATATAGGTACAGCATCTTCCTTTCCTGAGGGGAAGGATGTATAATGATGTAGTCGAAAGACGAGATTTATTTTCTGCCCTCGCGCAGATGACATGACATGATTCCCAATCGTAAGCGAACCTGGTGCCTGAAGGTATGCCTGATCGAGAGTATGCCTGTTGTTTGGTGTTCTTCGGAACTTAGAACAGCGGGACTTGACGCAACCTTATTTCTTGTGATATGCTATCACGTGCTGCAAAGGATGCAGATAGCATATTAATGATATGTTTATGAATATCCTCGCTCTCATCGATAAGGTATGAGAGCCGTTCTAGTCCAGGAGGAGGTGAAAATCATGGCGAACAAGTATGAAATGATGGTTGTTTTGAGTCCTGTTCTCGGTGACGAAGGTATTACTTCGACAACTGATGCGATCAAGGCTAAGATCGAGTCCGGTGCAACAATTGACACTATGGAGTCCCTTGGCATGAAGCGTTTGGCTTACGAGATCGAGGATCAGAAGGACGGCTTCTATCTTCTGTTCAACTTCACATCGGATGCAGATTTCCCGAAGGAGATCGAGCGTGTGCTGAAGATTACAGAAGGCGTATTGCGTTTCCTCGTTATCCGCGTTGAGGAGTAATTGACGAAAAGGGAGTAACGACTATGAACAAAGTAATTTTAGTGGGTCGCTTGACCAAGGATCCGGAAGTAAAGCAGACACCGAGCAACATTCCTGTTTGCTCATTCACGATCGCATGTGACAGACGTTTCAAGAACCAGAACGGTGAGCGTCAGTCAGATTTCATCAACTGTGTGGCATGGCGCCAGCAGGCAACTCTCCTGGGAAATTATTTCCACAAGGGTTCCCGCATCGCAGTCGTCGGTTCACTGCAGTCCAGAAGCTATGACGATCAGAACGGTCAGAAGAGATATGTCACGGAAGTGGTCATTGACGAGATCGAGTTCATCGATACCAAGTCTGATTCGAACGGTTATGCGGCGGCACCTTCCCAGGCTCCGGCCCAGATGGCACCGTCTACCGCAACTACAGTTGCCCAGACACCGCCGCCACCGCCGGCACAGCAGATCGATCCTGGCTTTGAAGCATCCATGGATTCAGATGACAGTTCTCAGCTCCCTTTTGACGTATTAGGTTTCTAGACCGAAGATCTGAGAGGCGACTACCGCCGGGATCCCGATGAGGTCTAAAAACCGGAATTTCCAGGACGGACATGAGAGTGTCCGCGAGTTTTTCGAAAGGAGATTACATTACTATGGCTGAAAATAGAGCACCTAAGGCTGCCGGACGTGAGTTTGGTGACCGTGGCATGAAGCAGAGACGTTCCAGAAGAAAGGTTTGTGCTTTCTGCGCAGATAAGATCGAGGATATCGATTACAAGGATGCAGCTCGTCTTCGCAAGTTCGTTTCCGAGCGTGGCAAGATCCTGCCGAAGCGTATGACAGGTACATGCGCTAAGCATCAGAGAGCTCTGACCATCGCAATCAAGCGTGCAAGACACGTTGCACTTCTGCCGTTCGTAGCAGACTGATCCTTCCTTTTTCGGAAGAAACCAGATGTGTACCCGAAGTATAATCGGGTTTGCGATTATCGACTGAACAGTTTATAATATTGAGCATCCGTATTATATACGGGTGCTCATTTTATATCGGAGGAAAAGAAAATGAAGTGTATTTTGTTAGCAGATGTCAAGGGCCTGGGTAAGAAAGATGATGTAGTTGAGGTCAATGACGGATACGCCAGAAATTTTCTCTTAAAGAAGAAATTAGCCTGCGAAGCCACCGCAGATAACATGAATAAGAACAAGCTCAAGAAGGGTTCCGAGGCTGAACATGCCCGCCGTGAACTGGAAGAAGCGAAGAAGAACGGCAAGCTCCTGGATGGAAAGACCGTTACACTTGAAGTCAAGACCGGTGAGGGCGGACGTCTCTACGGAGCTGTCACAGCCATGGACGTTTCCGACGCTATCAAGAAGGCTGGTTTTGACGTAGATAAGAAGAATATCGTGATCAAGAACCCCATCAAGACTCTGGGTACCTACGAAGTGGTAGCCAAGCTCCACACCCAGGTAAGCGTGAAGGTGAACGTGGAAGTCGTTGCACTGGCGCAGTAAGTCGACCGGACTTATCGAAAAATTGAAGTAGTGAAGGGGTAATCGCAAAGCATGGCACAACCAGGGGAAAGTAATCTGATCCAACGTGTTCCGCCGCAGAATAAGGAGGCGGAGAGAGCGGTGCTTTGCTGCTGCCTGGAATCGCCGGGTGTACTGCAGAATGTCACGTCATTCCTGCTGGCCGATGATTTCTATGAGCCGGCCCACCGGACCATCTATGAAGTGATCTTTGACCTGTATTCCCAGGCCAAGTCGGTGGACATGATCACCGTAGGCGATACCCTGAAGAAGCAGGGAAGACTGGAGAAAGTGGGCGGTATGACCTATCTGTCGTCCATTATCGACAGCCGTGCCCTTCTTTCCAATGCCGATGAATACGTGAAGATCGTCCGCCAGAAATCCTTGCTCCGTAAGATGATCAAGGACATGGACGAAATCACGAAGATGTCCTATGAAGGCGAACAGGAGGTCAATAACCTCATCGAGGTGGCCATCTCCAGACTTGCCAATCTCCGTGATACCAACCGCCAGGACGAAGTCTTCCAGTCTCTGAAGACCGTTCTGGGTAATACCATTAAGGATCTGAACAACCCGAAGCCGGATTACGCCATCCAGAGCCATTTCTCTATGCTGGACTACGTAACCAACGGTTTCCGACCGGGTACGCTTACTATCGTGGCAGCCCGACCGGCTATGGGTAAATCTGCTTTCGTAATCAACATTGCGGCCAATGTCGCCATCAAGGACAGAGTTCCGGTTGCTTTCTTCAGCTTGGAGATGTCTGCCAAGGAAATCGGTAACCGTATCCTTTCGTCCCGCTGCGATATTTCCACATCGCTCCTTCAGGCGGGAAAAGGACTGCCCCAGGATCTGATGAGCCGTATCAACAGTTCGCTGCCGGCACTTGGTGCGGCGCCGCTGTTCATCGATGACCATTCCGGTCTGACCACGACGGAGATGCTGACCCGCTGCCGTGAACTGAAGGAGAAGCAGGACGGTAAGCTGGGTTTGATCTGTATCGACTATCTCCAGCTCATGTCTTCCGTCAATACACGTTCCAATGCCAGCCGTCAGCAGGAGATCTCGGAGATCTCCCGTTCTCTGAAGCTCATGGCGAAGGAACTGGATGTACCGATCATTGCGTTGTCGCAGTTGTCCCGTGAATCCGAGAAACGTGATGACCACCGTCCGGTACTTTCCGACCTGCGTGACTCCGGTGCGATCGAGCAGGACGCCGATATGGTTATGTTTATCCACCGTCCGGAATACTATAAGACGAAGGCTCCTGCGGATGACGAGTCCGAGGAGAACAATAACAATGCGAAGAAGCAGAGGAAGGATAAGGACGAGGACGATGTCCAGACCGCGGAGATCATCGTGGCCAAGAACAGACAAGGTCCGACCCGTACCGTCTATCTGCAGTGGAACGGTTCCCGTACTACCTTCTTCGAGAAAGAGACGAAGAAAGAGGCGATCAGCCGTCCTTCTGATGCCGATGCACCACCGGAGACAAGATCCGGCATGGAGCCGCTTTTTGACGGAGGATTCGACAGTGATCTGTTCGCCGATCTGGATAGTTTCGAAGAAGTGGGTGCCGATCAGGCCGGGTTAGTCCCGCCGCCGGAAGAAGCTCCTGCCTATGTACAGGAGTCACAGGAACAGGTTCCTGTCGGCATGCCGGATACTGCACCGGCACAGGCCCCTGCAGGAGGCGCGTCTACCTTCAAGTCTGCCTTTGCCGAGGAGATCCCTTTTGACACAGATGACCGTGAGCCGGTGGTAGAGGAAGAGTCCTTTGATTCCGACCTTCTGGACGGCTTCGAAGAAGTGGAACCGGATTTCGGCGAGGATGGGATGATTTAAGTGAAGGACCTGATCACTTTCGTATACGAATATATCCGTAAAGAAGCTCTGCTTCCCGCAGAGAGAGTAGTCATCGGGGTTTCGGCCGGAGCCGACTCGATGGCGCTTCTTTATGTTCTGGCCAATATCTGTAAGAAATATTATCCTGATACGGATCTTCTTGCGGCCCACCTGAATCACGGGATCCGTGGAGAAGAGGCGGACCGGGATGAGGAACTGGTCCGGTCCTGCTGTGAGACGCTGGGCATTCCGCTTTCTGTGCGTAAACTGGATATTCCCGCTATTTCCAAAGAGAAGAAGACCAGCCTGGAGACCCAGGGACGATTAGAAAGATATGCCTTTTTCGCTGAACTGTGCGAAGAAAGCGACAGCCGTATTGCTGTGGCCCACCATATGGATGACCAGGCGGAAAGCATCGTTATGCATATTTTTCGTGGCTGCGGTATGGAGGGACTTCTGGGTATGCAGAGCCGGAACGGTGCCGTGATCCGTCCCTTCCTGAACGTCAGAAAGAGCGAGATCCTGGAGTTCTGTAAGGACAATTCTATTCCCTATCGGGAAGACAGTACCAATGCCGATCCGGCCTATGCCCGGAATTTCTGGCGCAACGAGATCTTTCCCAGGATCGACCGAGGCGTGCATATGTCTCCCGTGGAAGCGTTGAATGGCTTAAGTTCTCGTATCCGGGAGGAGAACGATTATCTGGAAGAAGTGGCCGGGCAGGCGGTTCCGGAAGTCCTGAAGGACGAAGGCGCCGAAGTGGATAAGCTCCTGACACTTCCTCGTCCGATCCTTCGGAGAGTACTTCGTATACTGGCAGTAAATGCTTTCGGAGACGTGGTAGATATGGAATCCTGCCACTGGGATGCGGTCATGGAGATCCTGGATCCTTCCGGACCGGCCCGGAGCCTGGATCTGCCGAGGGGCCGCAAAGCCTGTGTGGAGCACGGAATCCTGCGATTTGCCCTCGATGAAACAGAGGAGAAACAGAAAGCGTCCGGTTATGTTCCGGGAGTCGGGGCCTGCGTTTGCGACCGGGATACTTCCGAAGTCCTTCCCCTTACGGCCCTTCCGATAGGAAAAATAGTTAATTTTTCCCAAAGTTTCGTGAGAATCCGGCTTCTTTCCATTGAGAAAGAAGATGAGGTAGTTTATAATGATACGACATGGTTTTTTCCAGAGTCTATACTGGGGAAAGCGGTCCTTCGTACCCGAAGAGAGGGGGATACCCTCAAGCGTGCCGGCTCTTCCGTGACAAAAGAACTTCGGCGGTTCATGACGGAAGTGCAGTTCCCTGTCCGCTTCAGAGACAGGGTGCTTCTGGTAATGGAGGATGAGAAGACTTTGTGGTTTCCGGGTTTTGCCCATGCTGTGGGCTTTACCGATCCGCTTTCGCGGGAGAAGTACGGGAACGACAAGGGGGAGAAGCTCTATAAACTGGAGATTCTGCCACAGAGCGTAGAAGAAGGAGGTCTGTAAGATGGAGAGAATCAGTAAGACGTTGATCAGCCGTGAGGAGATCGCCGAAATGGTCGATCGCCTGGGAAAACAGATCTCTGAGGACTATAAGGGCAAGGATATCGTGGTGGTCGGTATCCTGAAGGGCGCAGCCGTATTTCTTGCGGATCTGATCCGTAAGATCGATTGCCCTCTGATCCTGGATTTTATGCAGGTGTCCAGTTACTATAACAGCACGGTTTCTTCCGGTAATGTCCAGATCCGTAAGGATCTCGACTACGATATCTCCGGCAAGCATGTCTTGATCGTGGAAGATATCATCGACTCCGGCGTGACCATGCAGTGTCTGAAGCGAGAGCTTTTCGCGCGAAATCCGGAAAGCATCAAGGTGTGTGCGGCTTTTGACAAGCCTTCCCGCCGTAAAGTGGATTTCAAAGCGGATTATACGGGGATCGAGGTACCGGACGAGTTCATCATCGGATACGGCCTCGATTATGCGGGGAGATACAGGAATCTTCCGGATGTGTGTGTATTGGAACTTGATGGAGGTGACAAATGAGTCAAAACGAGAAAAAACCAATGAAGTCCTTCAGTGGTCTGCCGTTCTACCTGGTGTTGATCCTGATCCTGATCGTGACGTCATTCTTCTTCTTTGACAGTCCGGCTTCGAAGTCCAAGTCCTTGTCGGACGCATTGGACATGATCGCGAACAAGGCTGTGACCAAGGAAGATGTTGTACTGAACGGTAATGAACTGGACTTCAAGTATATCGATCCGGCTACCGGTAAGAAGGTGGAGATCAGCAAGAAAGTTCCGCTGGATTCTACCGACCACGTGCTGACCATCTTGATGGAAGCCAAGGAGAGCGGCGCGCTGGAATCGTACGAATACAAGCAGCCGACTGACATCAGCGCAATTATGTCCGGTATCATGATCGTCCTGATGCTGGCCGCCATGGTATTCTTCGTATGGGTGAACTTCTCCAGAAACCAGGGTGACGGAAGAAGTGCCATGAACTTCGGCCGAAGCAAGGCCAAGCTCCATGACCCGACGAAGAACAAAGTTACATTTAACGATGTAGCAGGTGCCGATGAAGAGAAAGAAGAGCTGACCGAGGTCGTAGACTTCCTCAAGCATCCGAAGAAATATTCCGCACTGGGTGCGAAGATCCCGAAGGGTATCCTCCTCCATGGTGCACCGGGTACAGGTAAGACCTTGCTGGCGAAGGCCGTAGCAGGCGAAGCGGGCGTTCCGTTCTTCTCCATCTCCGGTTCTGACTTCGTAGAGATGTTCGTCGGTGTCGGTGCCAGCCGTGTACGTGACCTTTTCGATAATGCCAAGAAGAATGCTCCTTGTATCGTTTTCATCGATGAGATCGATGCCGTAGGCCGTCACCGTGGTGCCGGTATGGGCGGTGGCCATGATGAGCGTGAGCAGACATTGAACCAGTTGCTGGTTGAGATGGATGGTTTCGGACCGAACGAAGGTGTTATCGTTATCGCTGCTACCAACCGTGTAGATATTCTTGACCCGGCACTTCTGAGACCGGGACGTTTCGACCGTCGTGTCGCAGTTTCCCGTCCGGACATCAAGGGCCGTGCCGATATCCTGAAGGTACATGCCAAGGATAAGCCGCTGGAGTCCGATGTAGACCTCAAGGAGATCGCCAAGATCACTCCTGGTTATACCGGTGCCGATCTGGCTAACCTTCTTAACGAAGCGGCCCTTCTGGCTGCCAGAAGAAATGCCAAGGCTATCTCTAAGGCAGATGTTTCGGAAGCTGTCTTCAAGGTCATGGTTGGACCGGAGAAGAAGAGCCGTGTTATCACGGACAAGGAGAAGAGACTCACCGCTTTCCACGAAGCCGGTCATGCCATCGTACTGCGTACCGTATCCGAGACCGATCACGTAGAGCGTGTTTCTATTATCCCGGCTGGCGGTGCAGGTGGTTATACTGCGCATAAGCCGGATGAAGATATCTACTACACCACGAAGAAGCAGTTGATCGACAGCATCATGATCTCCCTCGGCGGACGTGCCGCAGAGCAGATCATCCTGGGTGAGATCAGCACAGGTGCTTCTTCCGACCTGCAGCACTGCAACAGCATTGCCCGTGAGATGATCACCCGCTACGGTATGAGTGAGAACTTCCCGAACGTCATCTTCGACGATGACGATGAGGTATTCATCGGCAAGAGCTACGGTCATACCAAGTCCTACAGTGACAAGTATGCTTCCATGATCGACGAGGAGATCGTTGTCATCATCGGAAGAGCCTATGCCGATGTTCTGAAGATCCTCAACGAGCGTATGCCGATCCTTAACGGTGTGGCCCAGAGACTTCTTGAGAAAGAGAAGATCGAAGGTCCGGAGTTCGAGGCTCTGTATGTAAACAATGGTGTACTGCCGGCTGACTTCGTAGAGACCAAGACGATCTTCGATGCGACGGATTCGGCTTCGAAGGATTCTGACGAGAGTGCTTCCTCGGATTCCGATTCTGCTGACTCTGAGAGCGAAGAGACCTCTTCTGATTCCATCACAGGAAATTCCGACATGGATAAGTTCCTCAAGGAATTCTCCGAGTCGGAAGATGACAGTGAGAAGGAAGAGGATAACTGATCCTATCCATATAGATTGACATTTAAAAGGGTTGTCTCCAACGTGAATTTGTTCACGAGGGGACAACCCTTCTTTTAGTCGGATATTCCTTACTTTTCTGCGCCGGGACCTAGGCGCCGGCTGCGACTTTAGCCGGCGTACACGATATCGTTGAAGATATCCTTGATGTCGGTACCCATCAGGAACTCGGCACCGCCTTTGCGTTCATAGGTGCACTGCACGTAGTAGAACTCACTTTTACCTTTCTCGTAGATCTTGAATACGATCGTTCCTTCATCCGGGTTGAAAGCCTCGATCAGATACAGAGAATCCTGCTGGATCTGGACGGTCTTTCCGGCTTCACCGGTATTGTAATCGTAACTGTATGCATCCAGCGGCATCTTGCTCGTATGTCTATGTTCACTGGTGTAGTATGAGCGGGTCATCTTCGGATTGCCGTCACATCCGAGAAGCGTATACGTACCGGAGGTAGTAGAGGTGCCCAGTAATACATCCATGGAAGAGAGAGTAAACTCTTCCGGATTTACGAAGAAGGGCTGATCGTCCGGTTCAGCATCGTATTCGTCCATTTCGCCGACGAAGGTGACTTTCGTGCCTTCGATACGGAAAATGTATGTGTTGTTATATACATCTTCTTCGTCTACGACAACGTAAAGATACTGGCCGTCATCGCTCTTGACATAGTAGGCATGGGAATACTCGCCATAACTGTCCGGAAGATCACGCTCACTGTTATAGGTTTCTCCGTTGATGGAGATCTTGATGGCGAATCCCCAGTCATAATCATCGGTGGAAGGCTCCAGCTTCATCTCGTCGGTCTTTCCGTCTCCGTCGAAATCCCAGTAGAGATTGCCCTTGGCATCGGGTTTCAGGAAATAGTATTCCGGAGTGTGTCCGAAGTATTCCATGTTGAAAACATCCGGGTGCGCCATGGCAGAGATGTTGAAGTAGTTCATCGTTAAGCGACCGCGACGTACGAAGAGACAGTGGATCGAATCGTAGGTCAGAGCGAAATTGAAGGAATTGGTATCGATAGAATTCAGGATCGCTTTCTTATCTTCCTCAGAGAGGTTGGAACTGTCGAGATATGCATAGACGAGGCTGGTGAATTCATCCACATCCTTCACGACATCCTTCAGCTTCAGTTCTTTTCCCGTAGCCACATCGAAAGTGTGTCCTTCGTAGATGGTGTCTTTTGCCCGGGAATCTTCAGGACCCTCGAAAAGGGGAGACCCGTTGACGGCATAGGACAGGATCTGGGAATCGTTACGGAACAACTGGATGTTGTAGCTGTTGAATCCGGCTACGGAAAGACTGTCCCCGGAAGATTTCTTCTGGTCGTATTCTTTCTTTGCGATGTTGTTTCTCGCGATAATGGCTTCCTGGTGAGGTGTCAGTGTCTCGTCCACGCTCTTCTTCAGATCGTCGTTCTTGGCAGAAGCAAAATCGAAGTAGGGCATCGACCAGCCGATGAGCCCCGGCTTCTCCGCGCTCTTGAACTTATAGACAAAGTAGTCCTGATTGGTTTTCAGAGTGAGAGAGGAATAGGTCAGATCGGTTCCGTAAAGCTCGGAAGGATCCTTCGGCCCGGATGTGGGCTGAGTCGTGGTCTCTGTTGTCTCTTCAGAAGAAGTTTCTTCAGTCGACTCAGTAGTGGTCTCTTCGGAAGACGTAGTCGTTTCTTCCGTAGTCGTGGTTTCTTCTTTTGTAGTTGTTTCCTCTGTGGTCGTAGTGGCCTCGGTGGTTTCTTCTGTAGTGGTCTCCGACGTGGACTCGGTAGTGGACTCCTCTGTCGGTTCCGGTGTGGTGTCCTCGGTCGTTTCCTTCGTATCGCGGGTGGTGCGTGTATTTCTGGTGTCTGTGCAGGCAGCCAAAGAAAGCATCATGGATGCGCAAAGAAACAGAGCGATTCTCTTCTTCATGATCATCGTCCTCCTAAAAATATATTCCTTGTTGATGGATCAGGGTAGATCAAGACCTTCTACTTCTCTGGACAGAGCGTCGATCGTTTCCTTATATTTCGCCAGAACGGCTGCAGATACTTTCTCGCGAAATTCGGAATTGATCGGATGTACGATATCTTTATATTCACCTTCCGGTGTACGACGGCTCGGCATAGCAATGAATAACCCATTCGCGCCTTCGATAACCTTGACGTCGTGTACCGCAAATACATCATCAAATGTGATCGACACAACCGCTTTCATCTTATTGTCCGGTGAAAGTTTGCGAATAATGATCCCCGTTATTTCCATATTTCGCCTCCTAACAACAACTCAACTTGTCCCCACTATGTAGCATAACACATTTTTACATATTTATCACTATTTCTTTAAGGGCAGGAACACAACAGAAGAAATGGGGTATAATAGGTGTGTTGCGAAAAAACGTTTATAAGCGAGGATAATATGGATAGTGGAATGAAGAATTTGCCTTCCGGCACGAGAGTTTTCTTTGTAGGTATCGGTGGAATCAGCATGAGCGGCCTGGCACGCATTGCCAGAAACTACGGACTGATCGTAGCCGGATCGGATATGCATCCGTCGGAGCGTACCCATGAACTGGAGACCATCGGCATCGAAGTTTTCGGTGCACATAGTGAAGAGAACCTGATTTCTTTCAAGCCGGATATCGTGGTCCACACCGCGGCGATCCTTCCGGGCAATCCGGAACTTGAGTATGCCAAGAGCAACGGCATCACGGTGATGGAGCGTTCAGTGTTCCTGGGACTGATCACGAAGAATTTCCAGAACGTCATCAATGTCTCCGGTACCCACGGCAAGACGACAACGACCTCCATGGTATCCTTGATCCTGCTTGCTTCCGGGCTGAATCCTACAGTACATCTTGGTGCGGAACTGGATGCCTTCAAGGGAAGCGTATATCTGGGTTCCAAGGACCAGCTTCTGGTCTCGGAAGCCTGCGAATACCATAGGTCTTTTCTGGAGTTCTACTCCACCATCGCCGCCATTACGAATATTGACTATGACCATGTAGACTGCTATAAGAGCATCGATGAGGTCATCGATGTTTTCGCCCAGTTCTCTGAGAAGATCTCGGCAGACGGTAATCTGGTGATCCCGGCAGGGGACAAGAATGTAGCCGAATCCGTCAAGCGTATGCCGAAGATCCGTGAGGCCCTGGGCCTTCCGATGCCGCATATCACCACCACCGGGCTGGTCGGTGAAGGTGTCGATGTCTATGGATGTGAGCCGGATTTTGCCGCAGACAATATTGTCTTTACCGATGGTAAAGCGGGCTTCGACGTACTCTATAAGGGTCGTCCTTATACCCACATCCAGCTGGCGATCCCGGGAAAACATAATGTGTATAATGCCCTGACGGCCATCGCCTGCGCGTCTCTTGCCGGCGGTACGAAGGAAGCTGCCCAGAAGGCACTTTCTGAATTCACCGGTGCCGAGGGAAGATTTACCATCAAGGGCAAGTTCCAGGGTGCCATGATCGTTACCGACTATGCCCATCACCCGAGTGCCGCAAGAGCAACACTGGATGCCGCTTCCCATGTTCCGCACAACAAGACTTGGGTCGTCTTCCAGCCATTGACATACAGCAGAACGCAAGTGCTTTTCGAGGATTATGTGACCTCCCTTCTGCCTTGCGAGAATGTCTTCTTCGACGAGATCTTCTCGGACCGTGAGATCAATCCGGGCACCATCTCCTCGAAGGATATTGCCGATGAGATCAACCGCCGTGGCGGTCATGCGGAATTCTTCGAATCCAAGGATGCCATCGTGGACAGACTCCGTTCCTGCGTTGCGGAGAATGACATGATCCTGATCCTGGGACCAGAGGACATCCGTAGTCTTGGAGACCGTCTGGCTGCAATGGAGTGATCTATGAAGCACGTCAAGATCCTCCGGCTGGTTTCGGTACTGATCCTGCTGGTACTGTTTCTGTTCCTATCCCTGTATCTGCTGATCCCGCGATCCGGTGACGGATCCAAGGGGACCATGGCGGTGTGCTTTATCGATGAGGACCGGATGTTCCCCGTGATGGACTACCGGCAGATGTTCTCATCGCTGGACATGAAAGCGGAATACATTCTGGATGAGGATCTTTCTCTGGAAGAGATGGAGCAGAAGATTGCGTCGGCCAGAAGTGATGCGAATGCGGAGAAGGTGGTCCTGATCTGCGACGGATCTTATGCCTGGCGGGGCATGACGATCGCTTCCCGTAAAGCGGAGGTCGGCACGCTGATCCTGATGTCTCCAAGCTTCTCTGATAAGGAAGATCTGGGCGATTTCGGCACCACGAATCCGAAGAAAGATGTGGCGATCTTTACGACGGAGAGCAGACAGTGCGATCTTCTCTATGAGAGATTATCCGGTGAGGATACTACCTATACGCCGGGCGTTATGGGGGATAAGAGAGGCATGGCCATCCGGATCTCCCCGGATTCCACAAGATACTATGCTAACTATACCGGGTTCTTCAAGGCCTCGTCCCACGCGGCGGGTACCGTAACACTGAACGATCCGGTGGTCCAGTCCTATCTGGCCAACTATATTAAGAACTACTGTCTGAAGGAGTCGGGTACTTCTTCCGCCATGATCTTCATCTGGGCGGTGAAGGTGATCTGCACTACGCTCCTTCTGGTGGCTTTCTTCCTCTATGCGGCCACCATCCCGAAGGGCAAGGGTTATGCCATGGCAAAAACTCCGGCAGGGGATGCGGAGGATCCGGTTTCTGCGAAGGACCCCAGAGGTCGTGTACGTCTGAAGAACCGTTCCGTGACCACGAAGTTCATCTCCTCCATGAAGCACCTGATGGCACTTCAATTCCTGCTGGGCCTCTGTTTTGCCGCGGGAGGATGCGTATTCGTATGGCGGACACCGTCTCACGTGAATCACGTGCTCCTGATCTGGATGTGGCTGTCCTTCGTCAGCAGTGCTTTCTTCCTTCTGCGTTATATCCGTAAGCTTCCGCCGAAGACCGCACGGAAGAGCCGGTCTTTCCTGCCGATCCAGATCATGTTCGTGGTGGGATTCCTGCTGGATGTGTTCCTTCTTTCTCTGCTGTGGAGAGGCGAAGGATTCCTCTCCTTCAGCCTGATCCTGCCGATCGCCGTAATGCTTGCGGTGATGGTGGCGGTGGCGGTCTTCATGCTGGATAAGACCGATACTTTCTACCTCAAGATGCAGGGAAAGGGAAACGGTGTTCTGGATTCTGTGATTTTTATCGCGATACGTTTCGTTCCGATGGTGATTGTTTTCGTTTTCTCGATTATAATGAATAGAGATATATGTGCTTTGCGAGTCATTCTTCTGGCGGTGGGCCTCCTTCTTTCAGCAATACTTCGGAGGATCATCAAGCGGGGAGCAAGTGGGGACGTGCTTTCAGCGGTACTATACGCAAGCCTGTACTGGATGATGTTCTAAAAGCATATAGTGTAATATTGGGCGATACATAGATATAGATGAGGTAATTCAGGAGGAGATAATTATGTCATCGACGATCAAGGATGTTGCGAAGCTTGCAGGTGTTTCGATCTCAACTGTTTCGAAATATATTAACGGCGGGAACGTTCTCGAGGAGAACCGCCACCAGATCGAGAGCGCCATTGAAGCGCTGAACTATCAGGTCAACACCGTGGCCCGGGGCATGAAGACCCGAAGGACCATGTCCGTCGGCGTCCTGATCCCGTCTCTTGCCGATTACTATGGAATCTCCATTCTTTCCTATATCGATCAGGAACTGTACGCGCATGGCTACAGTACCATTATCTGTGATTATTCCCAGACGGATCCTACGGGTGCGTCGGATAAGATCAACTTCCTCATCAACAAGCAGATCGACGGCATCATCATGCAGCCTATCAACGTGAAACAGGAGGATGTGGACCGGGCAGCGAAGGCCAACGTACCCATCGTGTTCGTAGATATCGAAGATCCTTTCATCGAGTGTGACTCGGTCACCATTGATAACGTGGATATTGCTTACCGGATCACGAAGCACCTCATCGATAACGGTCATACCAGGATCGGCTTTATCGGCGGTGCGGAAGGATTCAATACCACCGACGACCGTGTGAAGGGGTATAGAGATGCCCTGACGGAAGCCAAGATTCCGGTCTCCAAGCAGTATATCTTCCTAGAGAATGTCTCGGAAGAGAGCGGTTATATGGCCATGATGCGCTTCATGAGTCTGCCGGAACCGCCGACGGCTGTATTTGCCAGCGGTAACGACCTGACCTGCGGTGCAGTCATGTACCTCAACGAGAAGCACCTGAAGGTGCCGGAGGATATCTCTTTCGTGGGATTCGAGAACCAGACCATCGCCCACGTATATAATCCGACGCTGACCATCGGTATCCAGCCGATCCGTAAGATCGGACAGACCGCGGCCAGAATGCTTCTGGAGCGTATGCGGGAAGAGTATGACGGAAGCCCGAGAAATGTGCGTCTGAAGGCGGTCATCGACTTCGGTGCTTCGGTAAAGAAGATCTGAGATCCGGTTCCGGACGGGAAGGAAAATGGGGCCAGTCTTTTTGCCACGGCAAAAAGCACGGGAAAACCTGTGAAAAAACATCCCAAAACTATTGACGATATGCCTGTTAGGTGTTATTCTACTTCGGTGACCGCATGTGCCGGGCTTCTAAATCTGTGCCTTTTTGCGAAGTGTACAGTGCCTTGGATGAGACAGCGAGACTGGAAGAACAGGAGGGAAACGTTTTTATGCAGTACGCAGTTATTCTGACAGGTGGCAAGCAGTACAAGGTTGCTGCCGGTGACGAGATCTTCGTAGAGAAGCTCGAGGGCGAGGCTGGTGAGAAGATTACTTTCGATCAGGTTATCGCTGTAGCTGACGACAATGGCATTAAGGCAGGTGCTGATCTGAAGGCAACTGTTGAGGGCGAGATCGTTAAGCAGGGTAAGAACAAGAAGATCGTCGTATTCAAGTACAAGGCTAAGAAGGGCTATAGAAGAACTAATGGCCACAGACAGCCGTATACACGCGTTCGTATCACCGATATCAAGGGCTGAGACGAATATTGAAGAAGGTTGTGCCTGAATCATGATTTCGATCGTCATATGGAAAGACCAAGAGGACAGTATCCTGGGGTTTACCGTAGAGGGACATGCAGGATATGAAGAGAGCGGGAAAGACATTATCTGTGCTTCCGTCTCGACACTGTTTCAGACAGCAGTGAATGCCTTGGAGGACCAGCTTGGCTGGCAGGATTTCTATATGGTCACAGAAGGAGAAGAAAACTTCTGTGAGGTATGGACACCGGAGAAGATCTCCGATAAGCAGCGGGAGACCGCGCAGGTGATCTTTAAGACCATCGTCCGGGGTTTGCTGAATGTAGAAGAGAGTGTCCGAGAGAACTACGGTAAGAAATACGTGAAGGTCACAACGAAGATAAAATGAGAAAATGGAGGGCTTGACCATGTTAAAAATGAATTTGCAACTCTTCGCTCATAAAAAGGGTATGGGTTCGACCAAGAACGGTCGTGACTCTGAATCCAAGCGTCTCGGTGCCAAGAAGGGTGACGGCCAGCTGGTTGTTGCCGGTAACATCCTGGTAAGACAGCGCGGTACAAAGATTCACCCGGGTACAAACGTTGGCATCGGTTCCGACGATACACTGTATGCACGTATCGACGGCCATGTTAAGTATGAGCGTATGGGACGTGACAAGAAGAAGGTCAGCGTTTATCCGGCAGAGTAATCTCTGAAGGTACGCAGACGTTATCTTGACGAAGTACGAAGAAAGGTCTGACCTTGCAATTGCCGGGTTAGACCTTTTTTGACAGGAAGGAGACGCAGAAGTATGTTTATCGACCATGCAAAGATCCATATTAAAGCCGGCGACGGCGGAAACGGAATGGTTTCTTTTCACACGGAAAAATACATTACCAACGGCGGCCCGGACGGGGGCGACGGAGGTAAGGGCGGTGACGTGATCTTCTACGCCACCGAAGAATTAACAACGTTACAAAACTTTAGATTTAAGCATAAATTCGTTGCCGAGAACGGTGCCAACGGTATGAACCGGAAGATGTACGGTAAGGGTGGCGAGGATCTTCGGATCGGGGTACCGGTGGGTACCATCATGAAGGATCTGGAGACCGGAAAGGTCATTGCCGACTTTACCGAGAACGGTCAGGAGGAGATCGTGGCCAAGGGCGGCCGTGGCGGTCAGGGAAACATCCATTTCTCCAATGCCATCCGTCAGGCTCCGAAATTTGCCCGGGCCGGTATCCCCGGTGAGGAACTGGATGTATCTATCGAGCTGAAACTGATCGCGGACGTCGGTCTGGTCGGTTTCCCGAATGCCGGTAAATCTACCTTGCTTTCCGTTATTACTTCAGCCAAGCCGAAGATCGCGGATTATCCTTTCACGACTCTGGAACCGATGCTGGGCGTGGTCAGCTGCGGAGATACCAGCTTTGTTGTGGCGGATATCCCGGGTCTGATCGAGGGCGCCCACGAAGGTAACGGACTGGGACATGACTTCCTGCGCCATATCGAGCGTACCCGTCTTCTGATCCATGTGGTAGATGTATCCGCCCAGGATGGCCGTGAGCCGATCTCGGACTTTGACCAGATCAACGAGGAGCTGCGTCAGTTCAATCCGCTGCTGGAGACCCGTCCGCAGGTCGTGGTAGGTAACAAGATCGACCAGGCCGAGCCGGAAGTCGTAAAGGCCTTTAAGAAGGAAATGGAAGACCGTGGCTACAAGGTATTCCTCATGAGTGCAGCCATCGCAGAAGGTACCAAGGAATTGGTAGAGTACGTGGCGGCACAGGTCCAGGCACTTCCTCCGACGATCCTTCTGGAAGAAACGAAGGAAGAGACTCTCTATGAGTTCAAGCCGGAAGAGAAGTTTACTGTCGAGATCCAGGACGGCGTATATTGCGTGCTGGGTGACTGGATCCATGTGGTACTGGAATCCACTAACTTCGACGATCCGGAATCCCTTGCCTATTTCCAGCGCACACTTCGTAAGAACGGTGTGATCGACGCACTGGAGAAAGCAGGCTGTAAGGAAGGCGATCCGGTACGCATCTACGATCTGGAATTCGACTTCGTCGAGTGACCGGAAACCGATGGTACCTTCGGGTCCATCCGGTGCAAAAATACAGAAAAAGAGAACTAAACGCGGCGTCCATACGGATGGCCGCGTTTTTTCTGCCTTTGACAGAGTTTTTCCGAAAACGGTTTCTAGATTCATATATCCGCAAATTCCTGCTTTCGTGCCCCGAAAAGCCTGAATCTATGGGATTTTTGACTTATCGGAGAGATGGGTGGGTGATATAATCAAAGATAGGGTATATTGTGAGGAGGAACGAGTATGGCTTTGTACTATGAAGTCCTTTTGGGGTTATCTATTTTCTTTACCGTGATCTATGCCTTCATGTGGCATAAACACTTCAACTTGAACGTCACCTTGATCTTTGTACTGGTGCCCGTCAGTACGTCGGCTTTTCTGGCTGTGGCGGAATCCAAGACACTGGATGAAGCGATCCTGGCGACGAAGTTTACATATATTGCCGGAAGCTTCACGATACTGTTTATCCTGCTTGCTATCGTTGACCTGTGTCACTTACGGATACCGAAGATCCTGCGAGGCATCTTTGTTGCCCTTACGATGGCAATTTATATTCCGGTACTGACTATCGGCAAAAACTCTCTGTTCTATAAGAGCGCGGAACTGGTTACCCGACATGGCATTTCTCTGGTGACCAAGAAGGAATACGGGATCATGCATACTTTCTTCTATGCCTGGGTCATTCTGCAGTTTCTCCTTGCAGTAATCATCTTGGTCTACAGCCTGATTAAGAAAGATCACGTTTCCCACAAGATCATCTTCCTGCTTATGGCACCGGTGGTCCTTGCAATGATCTCTTTCTTCGGCGGAAGAATGATCACGAAGGACATCGAACTGCTTCCGGCGGCCTATGTCTTCTCCCAGTGCTTCTACCTGTTGATCGTGTACCGTCTGGGTCTTTACGACATCAACGATTCCGGTCTGGTGTCGCTTCTGGAAAAGGGCGAGACCGGCTTTGCCTCCTTCGATTATAAGCTTCGTTTCCTGGGCTGTAATGAAGTGGCGGAAGAAGCGCTTCCGATGCTTCGGAATCTGCATGTTGACCGCTCCATTGCCCAGATCGAGAGCCTGAAGGACAATGTCTGCAAATGGATCGATGCTTTCCGGAACCGAAAAGAAGATGAAGTGATCAATTTCCATTACAGGAGCGCGGACGGAGAGAAGGTCTATCACATCGACGTCAATTACCTCTATGACGGAAGACGTCGCAGAGGATACCAGCTTTTCATCACCGACGATACGGCAGACATCCGTTTGCTGGAACTGCAGGAGAAGTATAATGCCGAACTGCGAAGCGAAGTCGAGAACAAGACCAAGCGTATCCGCAAGCTCAACGATCATCTGATTCTGAGTATGGCAAATATGGTCGAGAGCCGTGACCCCTTTACAGGCGGCCACATCAAGCGCACCAGTGAAGGCGTCCGTCTTCTGGTGGAGCAGATGAAGCAAGATCCGGAGCTTCAGCTGACGGATTTCTTCTGCAGACTGGTGGTCAAGGCGGCACCGATGCATGACCTGGGTAAGATCGCCGTGCCGGATGCGGTACTTCTGAAACCGGGCCGCTACGAGCCGGAGGAATACGAGATCATGAAGAGCCACTCCGCCGAAGGCGCAAGGGTAGTCGACATGATCCTGAAGGATACAGACAGTGAGATCTTCCGCAAGATTGCCGTAAATGTGGCGCATTACCACCACGAGAGGTGGGATGGCAAAGGATACCCGGAGAAACTTTCTGGTGATCAGATCCCCCTTGAAGCGCGGATTATGGCCATTGCCGATGTATATGACGCGCTGGTAAGTAAACGTGTATATAAAGAGAGCATGCCCTTCGAGAAGGCAGACAGCATCATTATGGAAGGCATGGGCACCCAGTTCGATCCGGGTCTGGAGAAATACTATGTTGCGGCCAGACCTTTTCTTGAGGCATACTATAAGGAGCAAAATCCAACGTGAGATGAGGACCTTATGGCACTGGAGAAAAGTATACTCACCATGGATTCGATGAGTACGCTTTTCTTGTCGGACTATGGACTGCATCTGATCGAATATCAACCGATGAATCTGGGATCCGCCAACTGTTTTTGCGTGCGCTGCGAAGAGGGCGAATACTTCTGTAAAGAATTCCAAAGTAAGATCACGTTAGAAGCCGTCGAGAAAGAGGCGGCCGTCGTTTCATATCTTCGTTCCAGGGATTTCCCTACCGCTGGTTTTATCCAGACAAAAGACGGAAGGTCGTGTCTTCTTCACGAGGGACATGTGATCTGTGTGCAGGAATTTGTCGACGGCAAAACGCACCTCAACGATCTGCCTCACTCGATACTGACGAAGGAGGCCGCGTGTCTCGGACGGCTGCATACACTTCTGAAAGATTGTCCCGTCCCGCTTCAGAGGGATATGGATGAGGCCTGGGCAGACAGTATTTCCATGGAGAATGAAAAGCAGAAATATATGGAGCTTTTGGAGTATCACTGGGACCAGGGCATCCTGAGTCCGAAGGCTGTCCGGATACGCAGAGATATTCTTTTCAGAATCGATCTGATGGATATTGTGGGTAAGTATAAACCATACTTCAGAGGAATCACGTATGCACCGTCACACGGAGATTTTACAGCGTGCCAGCTGATTCTTGACGGAGATCAGATCAAGGCGGTCATCGACTTTTCTTCGGCGGCGGTCATCCCGATCGTATGGGAGATCATGCGATCTTATATCCAGTCCAGAGGAAGCTTCGACACAGAGGATTTCGTGATGTATGTGCGGGAATATATGAAGGAAGCATCCCTTACGCGAAGAGACCTGGAAGCCATGCCATACGTTTATCTTTTCCAGCTTGCGAGAAGCCGGTACGGGTACAAAGAATACCTGAGCCGCAAAGCCGAGAATGCAGATGCTCTTCTGGATTTTGCATTCTGGAGGACAGATGTGCTTCGTACGATCATAATGAAAGCACAGTCGATCTCGGATGCATGTGTGGCGATCCTGGATGATCCGAAAACATAAGCGATGACCCGACGGTGTTTCTCCTCACCGCCGGGCCATCTCATCAGTCTCTTTTCCTTTTTTCTTTCTTTTTTCCTTTATGTTCGATCAGTCACCCATGAGAATGAAATAGAACAGTTCATGAATGTCTGTACCGTTTAACTGAGTCTGGTAGTTATTGTGCGTGGCCGGGATCTTGACGCGGACATTTTTGCTTGCGTCTTCATGCAGCGTCTCCAGGATGATATATAATCCTTCACCACTGAATCCTGTGGATTCCACAAGTGCGCAGGGCGTGTCCTTCGGAATGGTATAATCTTCCAGTTCCTTACCATCGGCGTCGACTTTCTTTCCCTTGATCTCTGCGCTGGTTACCACACCGGTTGCAAATCCTTCACGGATCTTCGTTTCGTTATCCGGAACATATTTGCCGTCGCTATCCAGTTTTCCGGTCTCCTTGAGACACATGAAAGTACCGGGGAGCTGATCCATAGAATAGAGTTCGAGGCTGCGGATATCCACGTGACTGGGCTGCATGGTGTGCATCCCGTTGTCATAGTCCATCGCACCACTAAAATTGTCCACACAATCCGCGGTCATGGACGCCAGATCCAGGCTGAAAACTTCGGTAGTCGGACACAGCAGGGAAACATCTGAATCCAATGTGATAAAGAGGTCCCAGTTCTGTCCGTTCTTGACTACATAGGCGTACTTATATACGGACAGTTCTAAGTCACTCATGGAAATAACGAGCCGTTCTGTCTGAGAGTCCATAAGGACGACATCAATGGACGAAGTGAGATACTCATCATCTTCCGGTGAGGTGGTGAACAGCTTCAGGATATCTGTTTTGCCGTCTCCGTTGAAATCCCAGATCAGTTCTCCGTTATTGTCCAGGAAGAGGGCACAGGTATCCGGAATGATCTGGAAGTATTCCATGTTGAAAAGATCCGGATCATTAACTACCGGGATTTTGATGTAATCGAAGTACATGGAGGCGGTGAAATCATCGAAATAGTTATCGTTGAGTTGTTCTTTACCAAGTGGGACCATAAACCCGTCATAGGTAACGACGAGGGGCAGCTGACCGTTCTCGAAAAGTGTCTGACCCACAGGAGAGAAGAGTGCATAGCCCTGATCTACGAACTGGGTATTCAGATAATTGGTAAACGCTTCTTTGTCGGTGATGAGATCTGAAATCTCCAGTTTCTCACCGGTCTTGGAATTGAAGTTGTACGTCTGGCAAAGAGTCGCATCATCTCCGACAGGAGCTGTCAGGATCGCAAATGAGAAGACTTCACTGTCTGCACGGAATACGCGGATCTTCTCTTCGACCAAAGTGGAGAAGATCTGATGTCCGCCTTTCTGGGACCTTTCTTTCATATCCTCGACGGCTTCATCATAATCCTTTTCCAGTTTCTGTAATCTCGGGCTGAGGATCGCATCGATGGCGGCCTGCAGTTTCTCATAGCCCGGATCGGTGATCTTAATCGTATCTGCGCTCAGACGCACGAATTTCGGACGCTTTTCCTCGGAGGTCTCGTCTGTCATGCCATAGGCTTTCTGGAGGCCGTTGGTCGTGAAAGAGATCATCGCTGCGTCGGTACTTTTTATATAGTGCTCTTCCTGATGCAGTATGACATCCGGAATAGAAGGAAAGTCTTTGGGATCGGATTCATCTGTTTTATTCGAAGAAGAGGTTTCTTCAGTCGTGGTAGTAGTGGTTTGTTCCGTTGTCTGTTCAACCTCGGTAGAAGTGGTTGTTCTTGTTTCACGGGAAGTACGACCGGAAGCTTTTCTTCCGGAATCACAACCTGCGATAGACATAATGATGGAAAAAGTTAATAATGTCACAACCAGCTTTTTCATATAGACAACCCTCACGTAGATAAAGAATGAACAGAGATCTCTTATCTGACTTCATAATACAAAAGGGTCAGCTTTGTGAAATGACACTTCTGTAATAATGCAAAGAAAATTTCGTACGGCAAAGTTTTCATTGGGAGGAACGCTGAAACCTGCAGTATGATTGCATATCTGAAATATGACAACGGGTTGTTCATAATTAAGTACAAATTCGAAAAGCTTCTTCTTAGTTTATTAACAATCGTGCCATATCAACTCCATTATTGTTTTTTACAATAAGACCATAGAAGAAAACAAAGGAGGACAGACCGATGCAGCATATAATCACAACTCAAGAGACTGGGTCTTCTGAATCCTCCCATTCCTTGAGTGAAGCGCAAGTTAACGTTTCTCTTTAAGATATTGAGTTTGTAATAAAGTCTGATTGAGGACGAAAGAATATACCCCTGATGTGAAGAGCATCAGGGGTTTTCTTTATCCATTTTCAAATGTGAAAATGATGCCATAAGTCCTTCCTTGTTTGCACATGTACACTATGTAGGTTCAAGCACATAAACGTCGGACAAACTGCTTACTTTATGTGTCCGCTCTTTGGGGAGCAGTATAATTAACAAATACGACCGAACCAGGCGTTTCCCCGATTCGGTCGTATATTCTCATCTGTTATTAACTCGCTTGCCTTGAAGACAAACCGGGAAGCTTATTCGCCTAGCTGCTGATCAGGCAATCTCGCCGCGCTCGATACCATACTGCTTACAGATCTTGGTGAACTCTTCGCTCTGTCCGAAGAATGCCATGATGCTGTTTCGGTTCTGCTTTCCGGCCTTGATCTCTCCTGTCCAGTACGTGACTTCGCTTGCTTCTGGTTCTCTGCCCATGAAGGTCCGGTACAGTCTCTTCACGTACTCTTCGTTCGTTGTATTCAAGCCGATGAACTCTTTGCTCGTGAAAAACTCTTTAGCAGCGGAGCATCCTGTCTGCTCGAGATTGGTCAGCGCCAATGACCAGTATTCCACGCCGGATGCATCCGGTTTTCGGTTCAGACAGCAGGTGAATAATCTTGTGGCGAACTCGATGGCATTCTTCGATGCGATGGTTGCCTTGTGCCATTTCGCGCCAGACTTGACGCCGTAGGTTGCACAGACATTGCACCACTCGGTGGATTCGATAAAGTCATTCACGACTTCCTCGCGGCTCTTCTTTCCGCTCTTGATGGCATCGACCCAGCCCTTCTTACCGGCGGCATCCGAAGCTCTGTCGAAGAATGTCTTATACAGTGTTTCAACGAAATCTTCTACGGAGAGATTGCGGTCCATGAATTCCGGGGCTTCCAGCAGGAAGTAGCGGGCACAGTCTGCACCGGTCTTGCCGTTATTTACGACTTCGTTGACCCAGAATTTCTTACCCTCCGGATCGGACGGACGATTCATGGCGACAGTATAGAGTCTTTCCACGAAATCCTCGAAAGTCGGATCCTTTACCGGCGCTTTGGTCGGGGTAGGGGAGACCGTCGGCTTTTTGGTAGGGGTCTTGGTTGGCGCCTTCGTAGGCGCCTTGGTAGGAGCTTTCGTCGGAGTCTTGGTCGGTGTTGCTTTCTTCGTAGGTGTAGGTGAAACCGTAGGTTTTCGGGTCGGTGCCTTCGTAGGCGCTTTCGTAGGTGTCTTTGTCGGCGCCTTGGTCGGTGTAACTTTTTTCGTAGGCGTAGGTGAAACCGTAGGCTTTGGGGTCGGTACCTTCGTAGGCGCTTTGGTGGGCGCTTTTGTTGGTGCCTTCGTAGGTGCCTTTGTCGGGGCTTTGGTCGGTGTCGTCTTCTTCGTCGGAATAGGTGTGACCTTCTTGGTGGGTGTTACTTTCTTCGTCGGCGTAGGTGTAGGTGTAGCCTTCTTGGTAGGCGTTACTTTCTTCGTTGGCGAAGGCGTAACCTTCTTGGTCGGAGTAGGAGTAACCTTCTTCGTCGGCGTCGGTGTATTGGTAGGCTTAAGTGTAGCGAACCGCATGGTCACGAGCAGCGTTTTTCCGTTATTTGTCACATTCGTTGCAGCCGTTCCATTTACCTTGACCGTGACGTCAGATTTAAATGCATATCCGCTTGACGCAGAAAGACCAATCGTCACTTCGTACATATGGTTGGCAGCAAAGGTGGAGCCGGAAATGTCCAAACGTTTGGTTGTCGTGAAATCCTTCCAGAACACACCATTCTTCGCCGATGTAGTATCAGGAAGTGCCGTGTTTGTATTCGCAAATTTCGCTCCTGACGGCAAAGTCACACTATAGCTCGGCGCAGCACCTATAACCGGCGCCTGGATGGTAAGCGAAACAGAAGAAATCTTGGACGGGAAAAGGAACGAGATGGATTCGAAATAGAATGGGTCAATATCCGGATGGGTGAACGTATATCTTCCTTCGATACTGCAGCTACTAAGTATCTCGAGCTTGTTAGCGCCAAGATCATACTTGAAGTCGAAGTTTCCATCTCTATCAACATCATAATAGTATCCGTTGGATGACTGTATATCTGAAATCAGATCGTTATCGGTCAGAAACCATATTGCGTCGCCATAATATTCGTCTGCCATGTCAATCGAGCCATCAGAAAAGTCGAATAAAATATCACCCGTGATAAAGAATGTAAACGATTCGATACCACAGTCCATCGGAAGACCTTCGCGGATCGTATAGATCCTGGTCAGGTTCGTCGATTCGAGTTTATTGAGCAGGTCCGTATTGTTCAGCGACACGTCGAATGTGCCATCCTTGTCAAGGTCGTAAACAGTAAACTTATCGATCTTCTTCGAATTGATAAAACCATTGTTAGCCAGATAAGTAAGAGCCTTCTTATCTATTTGATCCATCTTATCCGATTCGCCAAACAGATAGGCCACATGCGGGTATCGAATTAAGAAATAGATACGACTGCATTTCGTTCCGGCCAGATCGTCCGAACTGATCTCCCAATCGTGACGGATCGAATTGGTGGAAAGCGTCTTCAACGAATGTTGTGACTTGTCCCGCTGAATATCATAGGTGCCATTCTTGTCGAGATCGTACTGGATGATCGTGCCGGCAAGATTCCGTGATTCCACCAGATCCGTTGTCTCCAGGTAATCAAACATGGTTTCTTCAATTGTACCGAGATTCAGTTCTCCTTGATAGAGCCGTATATCATATGCTCTCGGGAAGTCGAACTTGATAGTTATGAAGTGGCTTCCTTCCAGTAGCGTGCTGTTAATTCTGTATTTTCCTTCCATATGACCAGTTAACACGGCCATCTTTCCTTCGTCTTTCCAGACCTGCAGATCGCCGTAGGAATCACCATCGATGTTATACGCAATACTGCCGTCAGGCATTGTGCTTGCGGAGATTTCTTTCCGATCTGTAAGGAAATCCAGCGCTTCCATCTGAGTTGCGCTGATGTCCTGCTTTCCTCCGTAGATATCGAAAACTACATTCGAAGGTGTTTTTGCAAATCCAAAATCAAGGCAGAGAAAACCATATCCATCGGCATTGTGATTCTCTCTTTTCGTGTGTACGCGTTTGGAAAAATTCCATTGGAACCCGGTCGGGTCTGTGTAATAGACACTATAATAGTCGGAAAAAACATATCCGTCTTGCAGTGTCAGAAACACCCGCATGCCATAGCGTGTCTTGCCATCATCCACCGCAACAAGATCGACTCCATATTCATCGACAAAATTCCATGCAGGATTAGGGTCTTCCCATTGGACCCAGGTATTTCTTGAATCATCCGGATTCAGAGTTGCGTTTCCGGGTTTCGCTGTGATCCTGCATTCCGGGAGATTGCCCGGGCTTAGCGCAATCACATTACCGGAAAGATAGATCGCGTCGATGGTATTTGCGTGATCTTCCCATCTTGCGTAGAGAGTCATATCCTTAAGAACCGAATCTGTGAACGCAAATTTATACTTAAGGTCTGCGTCTTGGTACCATCCCCAGAAATACATTCCGCTTTTCTTCGGATTTGCTGGTTTTTCTACGGAATGACCATTTACGACCCTGCGCGATTGTACTTCAGAACCGCCATTGCTATTGAAGGTAATCGTTCGCAAAGAAACACGGCCACCTGTTGCTTTTCCCAGATCAATAATGACAGATGCTGTCCGATCGTTCCGTTTAGTAAACACTTTATAGTTAGCTGCGGTCACCATCGTTCCGTTAAAATAGACTGTTGTGTTTTCGGAGAACGAGTATGCCGATTCCAGATGCACGCACAAGCGTAAACCGTAATGGGTTTCTCCGTCGTTAAGGGCATGCGGTTCATCGTATCCGAAACCATACCAGGTATTGGTGCCCGCTGGCAGGTACTCCCAGGTTGTATTATCGCCGTAAGCTTCAATATACGCATGCGCTGTCGTTGCATACACGGTGAAAGGATTCAGTGCGCCTGAGACCACTTCTGTGGTATCGCTCGTCAGGCGGAGCTCGCTGATCGTCGACATCGTCGAGACTTTCCCGTTCCCTGTGTCCAATCCATCTGCCCGCAACTTGCCGGCACGCATCACAGCCTCTCCGGTACCGATGAGCATCGGCACGCAGAAAGCAGCCGTCACGATCACGGTCGCAATTTTCGATAACTTGCCCTTCAATCTGAACATAATCTA
This sequence comes from Clostridiales bacterium Firm_16, assembly GCA_001604185.1. Taxonomy (GTDB): domain Bacteria; phylum Bacillota; class Clostridia; order Saccharofermentanales; family Saccharofermentanaceae; genus Scatonaster. The sequence continues at coordinate 29,556 of LVAV01000110.1, forward strand.
TCCCCCATTGATTTGTAATAAACCTTCAAACACATCGAAAGATGCGCTTTAAACCTATTTCCTATTATAACAGAGAAAAGAACTGGCCCCGATTTGATTTTTCCGTTTGAATCCTTTCCACACAGAAAAAGACGGCCAGATGAGAAGTAGTCTCATCGTAGCCGTCTTTTCGGTATAGAGGTTGTTATGATTTGATTATTCTTCCTTCAGGATCCGTACCGGTTCCAGCTTGCTGATGCTTCTGCTGGAGAGGAATCCGGTCAGGATCGCACAGATGAGAACGATAGCCATTGTGACGAGGAACCAGATCGGATTGGTGTCCAGGTTCGTCTGCTTAATTCCGAACATTGACAGACCGGCCAGCATGACTTTGTCAGCGAGGAAATGGTGCATGATAAATCCTGCGATGACGCCGAGGAAGATGACAGGGAGATTACTCATGATCATTCTGCGGATCAGTTCTCCGGAAGTATAACCGATGGCTTTGCTTACACCCAGTTCCGATCTTTCACGGATGATCTGCGAACGTGTCAGCAGGATCTCGGTGAGGATGACGACGAAGCATGTCAGACCGACGAAGATCACACAGATCGTCTTCATGGCGCCTACAAGAGAATCTACAGTCGTACCGATCAGGTCATCTACCAGCAGGATCGAGTTGTTCGGATGCTTTTCAGCCAGTTCGTTCTGATATGCTTTGACCTGACTGGAATCTTTCAGGAAAAGTGTAAGATTCACGAATTTGAACTGTGAATCGATCCGCTTTGCACCGGCTTCGTTGACCAGTGCCTTGTTACCCATGTTGTTGATCTTCTGGTCAATTCCGCAGATGGTGAAGGGGATCGTCTCGCCCTCGAGGTTCATTACATCTACGACATCCCCGATTTTCGCGTTGATCTTGCCTGCTTCGACATGGGTGAGGATGATCTCGTTTTCCGTTACCGGAAGGTGTCCTTCCAGAAGGTATTCATTCTTCAGGATGAAAAGATCGTCGCTTACATCAACACTCAGCGAAGTGCTCTTATCCAGATGTTTTACTTCGATGCTGGGGATACTGTTGAACTTGATTGTGTAATCCACGCGGTCGTCAGACTGGATATCATCCACGATTGACGGATCTTCCGGGATGGTGACCTGGATATCACCGGTTTCAAAACCGACCAGTTTCAGAAGAGGGGCCTGATCCAGACCGAAGTTCTGGAAAAGTGTGAAACCAAGGCAGCAGGATGCGGTGAGACAGGCAATGATCAAAGCAATGAACAGACTCTTCTTCGGACGGCCGAGGATCTGCTTGAAGGACAGAGCCAGACTCAGCGGGAGAGAATTCTTCTCGAGAGGGCAATGGTTCTTCTTGAAGTTGTGGTTGGATATACCGCTTCGCAGGGATTCGAGAACTGTCAGTTTCTTATAGCTTCTCGATGCCAGAAGGGTACCCAGGAAGACCATGAACGGGACAACGGTCAAGGTGGCGATCAGGGCCGGATAGCATACACCGGAGAAGCCGGACAGACCAATCAAAGTGCCCTGAAGAGAGTTCAGAGGTGTGGTGATCAGAAGACCGACACCGACGGCTGCCAGAGTGGCTACTACGCAGATCAGCATCTCTTCCAGGACGCAGGAGAAACGAAGTGCCTTGGCGCTGTATCCGCTGGCCTGAAGAAGACCGATGTTCTGGATATTCATCTCGATAAAGTTCTTGATCGAGAAGTGCATGATGATCAGAGCCAGACCTACCAGTACGATGGTGAAGATCAGTACGATGGAGGAGGCGATATCCGAGATCGCTGTGGTTCCCTGATTCATGATGGACCGTGCTACGGTAGACGGTGTGTGCTTCTTGTCGAAAGCATGCTGTACAGCGGTATCGTATTCGTCCAGATCGACGCCGTCCATTGTCTTGCAGTAGATCAGGCTTCCTACGTATTCCGGATTCAGTGAACTTTCGAGCTTCGCATAGTTGTTATGGCTGATGGCGCAGAAGTATCCTGTGATATTCATGGATGTGGCAAAATACAGGTGCTCCAGATATCCCTTGACCTTAAGATCGAACTGCATACCATTACCTTTCAGATGGAACGCATCGCCGATCTTGATCTCGGACTTCAGATAATACGGGATCACGATCTCATCGTCTGCCAGATCGTTGCAGATATCCGGAAGGGCGTTGAGGTAAGTGGGCTTAGACGAGTCTGCCAGGAAGAACTGGTAGGAGGATTTGTCTTCGACAGTTCTTGAACCATAGTAGTAGTCCATGTTCCAGTTGATGGTCGGGATGGATTCTGCCAGCTCTGTACCGGGAACAGACTTTACGATGTCTAATGATTCTTGTTCAGTCAGTCCTGTCGGCTGGAATACCAGGAGATCGGAGATGTGAGTTTCCCGATCGCACTCTTCGATCGCCGCTTTGCCGGAAAGCATCAGGGAGAGGCTGGAGAAGAGAAGAAGGGCGGCCAGGAAGATCAGGATAAAGATGATCACGACCTCGCCTTTATGTTTCTTGATGTTGTTTTTTGCAATAAAGAATAATGAATACATATCTTACCACCCCATGTTCTGCAGGAATGCGCGAAGTGTGTTGTGACGTTCTTTGTCCGGTCCGTTGTATGGTGAGAGTTCGATCTCATCGCAGATCACACCGTCACGGAGATACAGGATGCGGTTACCACGTTCGGCGGCGGCCACAGTATGGGTAACCATAACGATGCTCTGACCACGATCGTTCATCTCGGAAAGTACATCGAGAACGGCGGTTGTGTTCTGGGAATTGAGGGCACCCGTCGGCTCGTCGGCGAAAAGGATATCCGGTTCGTTGATGACGGATCTTACCAGGGCTACACGCTGCTGTTCACCACCGGAAAGCTGATTCGGGAACTTGCCGTAGCAGTTCTCGGAAAGACCGACCTGGGCGAGCAGTCTCTTGGCTTTCTCGGCCAGTGCTTTGCGGTCCTTGCTCTTGAGAAGTCCGCTGACCATGATGTTGTCCAGTACGCTCATCGTATCGTTGAGGTAATTTTGCTGGAAAACAAATCCGCAATGCTTTCTTCTGAACAGGGCCAGTTTGTCGTTATTGTACTTGGAGATCTCTTCACCGCAGTAAGCGATGGAACCAAGGCTCGGACGATCCATGCCGGACAGTGCATAAAGCAGTGTAGATTTACCGGCGCCGGAGTCTCCCATGATGACCGTGAAGTCTCCCTTGCGGATCTCCAGGTTCAGATTCTTCAGAACATGCTGCTGGATGCTTTCGTTGGAAAAGGTCTTGCAGATGTCCTTAGCCCGCAGGATGGTTTCGTTGGTGTGCAGTGTGTCGGAAGTCTTATGTGTTTTTGTTTCTTTGACGTGCAATGTGGTTGGCATATTGTGTTTCTCCTTCAAAAGGTGTTTCGCTCGAATTCTTACAATGCCAGTTTACTTCTTGAAGGAAAAGAATGCTTTACATGAATCTTGTCCAATTCTTACACATTTCTTAATTGCTTGCTGAAGAATGTCTTGCGCTGGTCCTCGGGCTTTGCCCTGCGGAATCGCGCGTCGACATTCCTCAGCTCACTCGAGAACTGTATATGCTAGTCTGTGCTGGCCTGGGGTTCGCGCGTGCGGAATCGCGCGTCAGGGTTTGATATTCATAACGGTCTCGCAGACGGCTTTATAATCTTCCAGATAGTGGTAGACATAGAGCTTGATGTCGTGGTCGGCGGTGGGATCAAATCCGTCGGGCAGGAGGATATACACTTCGCTATAGTAATGCTTAGGAACGTCGTCAACACCCGGATCGTACATGGAGTTGTGGATCTTGCTTCCGGAGATGTCGACGAGCTTTCCGTCTATCATGAGGCTGACGCTGAATACATTTGGACCGGCTTTGTCAGGCTGGTCGAAAAGAACGACAGGCTCGCCATCGAGGGAGTCGGTAGAGAAGAGAATGTCGATTGGTTCGGAGAAGTAGGTCTTTTCCGAATCGTGGATGAACTTGGCATACCAGACATTCCGGTCCATAGCCGTGACGTGCGAGTAGGTCTTCTGGTCCGCACCGTCTGCGGTATTGTAGTCGATGATGACTTTGAACTCCACCTTCATGGGGAATTCCATAATGGCGTCATACTCGGCCTGGTGACGCTGGTAGATTTCATCGGTTGTGAACGGCTCAATCGAGTATACACCATCTTCAGAAAGGTCGTTGGTAATGTCACGCGTTTCTTCCAACGTGTTGGTCAGTACGTCCCACACTTCCAGCGTGATCTTCGTGACATTCTTCGTATTATGGAATTTCAGGGAACCCATCATCTCGGAATAGCATGCAAATACGGTCATATCGCAGTCCGGTACTTCGAAGGTTTCGGTTGTGGTCGTTGCGACTGCAGGATCGGACGTGATTTCTGAAGTGGGTTCCGTACCGTCCGGTTCGGAAGCATCGCCACCGATTTCGGAGGTTTCCGATGGTTCTTCCGTGGTGATCTCGACCGCTTCATCTTGCGTGGTGATCGAGGCTTCGATATTGAGGGCATCGGTCAAAGCCTTGGCCAGGTCTCCGGTAATAAAATTCATGTTGATAAGGATCACGATGATCGCCGTGATCCAGGCGAGCGTCTTCGTGGCTTTCTGGCGCTTCGTTCCGGGCTTGTTCCAGATGTATTTTCCCGGTTCTACGATCTCCGGAGGCAGGGCGCGGTTGTCCCAGCCTGGCGGAGTGATTTCTTCGCCGGGCCGGTTGATTTCGTCCACAGAACGGGCGACGGGGTCAGAGAACTCCGTCACATTCTGCGCACTGCCATGCTTTTTCCGTGAGATCTTTGCCATGGAGTATGCCTCTTATTTCTGGTGTACGTCCACTTGCGGGAAAGGAACTTCCACGCCGTTTTTCTTGAAGCCGAGAAGGAGTTCGCGGTTCATGGCGCGTGTTGCGCCATAGATGTTGACGTCATCAACTTCAACGACGAATTTCAGTACAACGGCAGAATCTGCAAGTTCATCTACGCCCAGGTATTCAGGAGCACTCTTCATGATGTTCTTATGCTTCTCATAGATTTCTTTCATGAGGTCCGGGATCTTGGCTTCCAGCGCCTCCAGATCCGCATCGTAAGGAATACCGATGGTACTGATGGCTTTGGATGCGAATTCCGAGCGGTTCAGGATATTGGCCATATCGGAGTTGTTGATGATCTTCACGTTGCCGCCCATATCCGTGATACAGGTCGTGCGGATACCGATGCTGGTGACTTTGCCACGGAAACCCGCGACTTCGATAAAGTCTCCCACGTTGTACTGGTTTTCAAAAATCATGAAGATACCGGTCACCAAGTCAGCAATCAGGCTGTTGGCACCAAAACCAACGATCAAGGCCAGGATTCCGACACCGGCTACGATGGTTCCGACATTGGCACCCAGGATCGTCAGGCCCCAGCAAAGGACCACGATAGCGGTGAGATAGCGGAGCGCGTTGCCCAACACGCTTAAGATCGTCTGGGAGCGGCTTCTTTTCGGCTTGATCAGACTGAGAATGAAAAGGATCAGATTCTCAACGGCCAGTACCAGTGCGGCCATGATGACCACTTTCAGAATGGAAGAAAAATCGATATGGAAATCTTTCACGACACCTTCCATTGAAGAGAAGATTCCTTTCGCCATTCCGATCCCGACAAGGATACCCAGTATGGCGAGCATGATGATCAGTTTCACAGCGGTGGTTTTCGTATTTAGACGGTTCATAGAACATTTACTGCCCCAAGAAAGATCCGCCGGAATCCCGTTCGCGAATGCACGGGTATGACGGTCGAAAAGGGCAGCACCCTCCTTACCCAATGAATATCTATACCCTATTGTAGGCACTATGCTCCGAAGATTGCAATTGAAGCGAGAACCTTTTTGCATTTATTTAACAATAGCGAAATATATCAAAGGTCGTGCCGCCTTGCTCTGAAAGGCAACTGGCGAAAAAGTTGCCGAAACCCTGCGCGGTCGAAAAAAGATTCCGAAACCCTCGCTACCGGATCTCGGAATCTTTTTGTGAAAGTGGAATTTACTGATTAGTGATTAGTGAAAGAATTAAATAGAGAGATCTGCGCCAAGCTTCTTGCAAGCTTCGACAGCATTATCGTCTGGTGCGTCGTTACAGATGACGCCTTCTCCGAGAAGCTCTGCACCGGCTGTTTTGCAGCGTTCTTCCCAGTTGCGCATCCATTCACCGTCGCCCCATCCATAGGATCCGAAAAGACCGACACGCTTACCGGTCAGGGATCCTTCGAGTTCTGTGAACATCGGATCAAATTCCGACTCCTCCAGGACCTCGGCGCCCATTGCCGGGCATCCGAATGCGATGGCATCGAACTCGGCGACTTTGGACGAATTGAATTCCGAAGCACTGAAGCGGGACACTTCTGCACCGGCAGCTGTTGCACCGGCTTCGACAGCATCCGCCATGGATTCGGTATTACCTGTACCACTCCAATACACAATTGCTATTTTGCTCATGATGTATTCCTTTCTATATAGTTGTTATTTACAGACCTGAGAAGGTACCTCAGGGAACTGCCAGATTCAGATGAAGATCAGCCGGCAACGACCAGCGTCTCCAGAGATGCACCGCTCTTTAAGCGTTTGCAGTACAGCTTTGTGCATTTCTCATATTGCTGAAAAAGAACTTGCGCCTTTTGTGGGTCGTGGTAGACTTTCCAGCATCCGCCGCAACAGTGCACGCTATGGCTCTGGCCATGTGGATCGGAAATGAACCCCTGAACATCCTCTGGCGGATAGCCCAGGAAAAGTCCGATCTCATGCGGAAACTCTGTGGAAGAACGTAGCCGCTGGATCAGTTTCGACAGGCAAGAAGAGGGACAGCTGCATGTGTAACCATGATTCTTCAGGATCCGGGATGCCAGGGGACAGAGGAGGTCTCTGGCCAGCATGTCCGGACGATAGACGTAGATCAATGCATAGGTATCTGTAATCTTCAGAGGAAGAAGGATCACACCTTTGCCGTGTAGAATCCGGTTCAGGCGACGGACTTCCTGTTTCACTTCACCGAGTTTCTCTCCGTGGATAGAGAAGAGGTTCCCCGTCTTAATACCCGCCAGGGTCGGCGCACAGTGATTGACGATCTGATAATCCAGCATGGCTTTCCTTTCTTCTACAAATCAGCAATATTGGCCAACCGATCAGGACAATGTGTTAGCATAGGCTAACCGTTAGCCATAGCTAACTATATCAATGAAAGACCCCTGTGTCAAGGCGGATCGTAAGAAATCTGCACTGTTTCTGAATTTTCGAAAAAGATTGATAAAACGTGTTGACATGAGGAAATGTCTCTGGTAGAATTCATGACAGTTAGCAGATGCTAACTAGTTTGTGCTCTTTGATTTCTTACCTAAACGTGTCTGGGCGATCCTGATATTATCTTACAGAAGACCAACTCCCCTTCACTGAAGACTGCAAGAAAAGCGCAGACATGTATTTTTGCTACATGCATTATTGGCGAGACGCATGCATGGCAAACCTTTAGGTATAGTCCTTGGAAAGCCGCATCCGGAAACGGGTGCGGCTTTTCTTTCTAAAAAGACCAATCTGTGTCCCCCAAAAGGTTACCACTTCATTTGTCAGCATTTATGTCAGTTTTGCGTTCGAAATCAGACCAATCTGCTGACATATGGGGATTTGTCAGCACTTTTGTCAGTTTTGTGTTCGAAATCGGACCAATCTGCTGACATATGGGCATTTGTCAGCACTTTTGTCAGTTTCACGTTCGGAATCAGACCAATCTGCTGACATATCCTCTCGGCAAGTGGGTGTTGGTCTTAAGTTGGGTCAGATTTACCAATACAATCAGCCGATTCTTCTGACGTTTGACAACTGCGTTCTGAATCAATGAGATCAAGGCCGGAAGCCAGAGCGCCACAGCATCCTTGTGTCAATCCATCCCTTTCAGGATCTCGACCATATCCAGTTTTCTGATCTTTCTGTTGAACATATAACTGACCAGTACGGAGATGAGGATCACGAATAGTGCGGATCCGATGTATACCAGGATTCCCGCGGATACCGGATAGTCCATGCTGTCTCCATTACTGTCGAACATATACTGGAGAAGGATCGTTCCGAATGGCGCGCCGATGATGACACCCAGGATCGACAGCCACAGATTCTGAAGCGAAAGAAGCTTTCTGATCTTGGCTGTACGGAAGCCCAACACTTTCAAAGTTGCAAATTCCTTCACTCTTTCATGGAAAGAAAGGTTTCCGCAATTATACAGCACCACGATGGGCAGCACGGCTGCAAATACGATGAATACGAAGAGCATCGCGTAGATGGCGTCCATCATGATGTCGAAACTTTCACGCAGATCATGGTCATCGTGAACCGCGAGAATGCCGGGTTTCCCCTCAATCGAGGATTTCTCGATCTTGGAATTGGTATAGAGCATGGAAGGCGTATACTCGGCACCGGTATCTTCGTAATCAGTACGGAGCATGGTGATGCCGGAGAAATTCGGATGACGGTTGATCAGCCCGACTTCTGCCTTATACCAGGTGTTTTTCTCATAAAGGTGCCAGTAGATGGTGTCACCTTCATGAATATCCAGCGCATTGGCAAGCTTCATGGTTATAGCACAGGTGCCGGGACGAAGAGTTGCAAAATTCTGTTTTTTGTCGGTCAGACGATAGCAGTCTGCGCCTTCGGTGACCAGAAGCGAAGTGGCCCGTTTCTGATCAGATTCAGCATGAGGATCTTTGGCGATCTCAATGGCAGCGGCGGAAATCAGTTCACCACCATATGTGGACTTATACTCTTCGGCCTGCTCCAGCTGGATCATCTCGGAGAAATCGATCTCGCTCTGGAAATTCTGGATCTTATCGAAGGACCAGGAGGAGGTGTCCTGAATTGTAGTGATGGAAGCCATGGCCGCCACCATGATCATCATGCCTGCAGCGGTGCCGAAAATACCCATGAAAGTACGAAGCTTGCCACGACTGATATCACGAAGATCGTATTGCGGCGCGAACCCGAGTCTGCCCCAGAAAGGAAGCCTCTCGAATACAGTTCTTTTTCCTGATTTCGGCGCGGCCGGACGAAGGCTCTCGGCAGGATGGATATTCATAACTTTTCGGCAACTGAAGTATGTTGCCAGCGTACAGCACAGAACGATGAGAATCACTACGACGGCAAAAGAACCATCCATTTCCACGGTCCAGCCGGGGATGAGATAATACTGACGGAAGACAACAGCGACGGCTTCTCCGAGACCATATGTCCCGGCGAAAAGCCCTGCCACGGCGCCGAGCAGGGAGACGACGAAACTGTATCCCAGATAGTGCAGGATGATCTTTCTTTTCTTCATGCCCATGGCGCGCAGCGTTCCGATCTGGGTACGCTGTCTGGCGATCATACGGTTCATGGTCGTCATAATGACAAGAAGCGCGATCGCAATGAAGATCACCGGAAAGGTGATGGCGAACTGATCGTGCTGGGTCAGTTCATCCTTCATGATCCGCATACCCGGCAGATCATCCCGATCACAGAATACGGCATAGTTTCCGGAAAGTGCAGAAGAGATCTCGCTTTCCATCGATTTCACATCTTTTCTGTCCGTGGTGAATACCAGTTCGGTAAATGGAATCTGGGAAACAAGCGGACCGAGATCCTCTTCCAGACTCTGAAGCGGCATATAGACGACAGCGATGTTTTTCGGAACGATATCCAGATCCTGGTCGGCTTTCAGATACTGGTACTCCGGGGAGACGACCAGACCGGCGATCTTTCTCGTAACTGTGAATCCGTAGGCAGAGAAAGAGAAGGTGTCGCCTTCTTTGAGATCCCATTCATTGGCGAAAGATTCTGATATCCAGATCGAATCTTTCCTGGTAAGATCCAGTTCCTGACCGGAAATGAAATAGGGGTTGGATACCAGCGCTTCTTCCAGAAGATATACTTCCAGCTGCGCCTGATCGTGCTGGACGGCAGTGGCCTTGACGTGGACACGACGCTGGGCGGATGTTACGTCTGGAAGCTCGCGGATCTTAGCAAGATCGTCTTTTGAGAAGCTTTCACTGTAGATCCATCCATCTGCACAGTTGGTCGTGCTCCACAGATCGTCGAGTTTATTGTAGGCACTGATGTTACTGGCCTTCATGCAGGCGAAGAGACACACCGCCAGAAAGGCTAAGACAAACAGAGAGAGAAACTGACCGAAGTTGGTCCGGATCTCTCGAAACATCTTTTTTCTGAGCATTACCACTCCACCTCCCGGATCGAAAGCGGGGAAGGATTGATCTTGACCTCCCGGACTTTGCCGTTCTTCATACGGATGACTTTGTCGGCACACTTGGCGATGTCTGCGTTATGCGTAACCAGGATAACGGTCTTGCCCTGGTTTCTGCAGAGATTGGCCAGAAGTTCCAGAACGATGACGCCGGTCTCGGAATCCAGAGCACCGGTGGGTTCGTCGCCCAGAATGATCTTGGGATCTTTGGCAAGCGCGCGGGCAATGGAGACACGTTGCTGCTCACCGCCGGACATCTTGGCGGGAAACTTCTTCGCGTGATCTTCCAGCCCGACGGCCCGGAGCATCTCCATAGGATCTTTGGCATCTTTGACGATGTTCTTCACCAGGGCGACGTTTTCGACCGCCGTCAGGGAAGGGAGGAGGTTATAGAATTGAAAGATGAAACCTATGGTGGATGCCCGGTAATCGGAAAGCTGTTTATCATTCATGGCGGAGACCAGCTGGCCTGCAACTTCTACTGTGCCGGAGGTGGGTTTATCCATCCCGCCCAGCATATTCAGTACGGTAGATTTACCGGCGCCGGACTGTCCGAGTATGACGACGAATTCTCCTTCGTCGATGGTAAAACTGACATCATTATTGGCAAGCTGGATGGCTTCGCCCTCGCCGTACTGCTTAACCACGTTCTTGAACGCAACGATCGTTTTGGTCATGATTATGTCTCCTTCATGATGTTATATATAAGATATAAGTAAGCACATGCTAACTACAGTCTCATTGTACGTCCGTCCCAAAATTCCAGTCAATACAAAAATTGAGGAAAATCTCAACTTTGTGAAAAATAGATAAAACAATGAGGTGTTTTGTTGTGAAAATTGAGAAAAGTCTCAACTTTTGTGTGGAGTATTCCAGAAAGATGTGGTTTAATGGGAAAAGAGAGATTCCATCTTTCCAAGAGAACCTGTCAGATGAGAGGAAATTATGAGCGAGAAAGAAAAGAATACGCCCAAACAGAAACGATCCTTCGAGACCCGTCTGAAGATCCTTCAGATCGGCGGGATGCTGATCATGGAGAAGGGTTTCCATAACGTGACCACAGATGATATCGCCAAAGCGGCGGGACTATCAACGGGAATCGTCTATCACTATTTCCGGGATAAACAGGATATCCTGATCCAGGCACTGCAGATGATTGCTGACCACCTTATGACCACCGTTAAGACCTTTTTCCACGAAGCGGAGAAGGGTCAGGATGATATCGATTTTGACATGTTCCTGGATAATATCATGGAATACATCCTCTCGATCCACCAGGAGCAGTGGCAGGTCCACGAAGAGCTGGAAGCGCTATACCGGACGGATCCGATGGTGGCGGAAGTCATGGACGGATTCTGGAAAGAAGGATATGAGATGTTTGCGAAAATCTGTCTCATGAAGGGAGCAAACAAAGAGCATATTTCGGACAATATCCGGCTGGCCCTGAATTATTTCGAGAGCTACTGCCATACCTATATGCGGCCCATTACCGATGATCTGGATCAAGAGTATATGCGCATCAAGACGAAGCAGATCATACGGGATCTTATTTTCGGAAAAGAGGTTGACAATCTTCCTGAGCAGTCGTAAGATAACGGTGTTACGTAACGGCGTTATCTAGACGTATGTTGAATTGAGGTACTTATGGGAAACGACTTGGAGACAAGAGAGAAACTGCTGGCCTGTGCCAGGGAAGAGTTCATGGCGAAGGGATTTGCCAATGCTTCCATGCGTCAGATCTGCACGAAAGCAGGTGTGACGACAGGTGCGGTCTATTTCTTCTTCAAGGATAAGGAAGGTCTTTTCTCGGCACTGGTGGACGATACTTACCAGAGTGTGATGCAGGCTTTGCAGAAACACCTGACGGAAGACGCCAAGGAGGATCTGGCATCCTATGTGCATGAGCCGGGCGATCACGATCCTTTCGTAGAAGAGATCATCCATGTGCTCTATGCTAATCACGATGCGGTCACGCTTCTTCTGTCGAAGTCTTCCGGAACGAAGTACGAACATGTAGTCGACCAGGTCATCGACATGATCGATTCTTCTTTCGGCGAGAATGCGATCCGGACATGTGATTCGATCCCCGGTAAGCAGGCGAACCGCTACATGATCCACTGGCTTTCCCATATCTCGGTCATGACGTTTGTGCATCTTCTTACTCACATCAAGGATGAGAAGAAGGCGCTCCGATTCATGAAGCCCGCCATGGAACATCTCATATGCGGATGGACCAATTACATCCTCGAAGACAAGCAAGATAACGAGTAACAGATTTTAACAGAGAACGAACCTGTAATTCTGCCAATAGGTTAGCGATTGCTAACCCTATGATTCGTGCGCCCTGTTTCTGGGATTTCCGACGGAAGAAAACGGGATTCGGACAGGACGGAAAGGAGAAAGAAATGTATTTAACGATCAAAGATGTGAAGAAAAGCTATGGTAAGGATGAAAGCTACATCCAGGTGCTCAAGGGCGTGAGCACCGAAGTGGAGAAAGGTCAGATGTGTGTTATCCAGGGCACCAGCGGCTCCGGTAAATCCACGCTGCTGAATTGTGTAGGCGGACTGGACACAATGGATTCCGGTTCTATTCAGGTGGAAGGTCAGGAGATCTTCGGCTTGAAAAACTCCGCCCTGTCGGATTACCGAAGGGACAATCTGGGATTTGTGTTCCAGTTCTATAATCTGGTACCGAATCTGACAGTTAAGGAAAATATCCTGATCTGTCAGCATATTGCCCAGGACCCGCTGGATCTGGATGAGCTTCTGGATACCTTAGGATTGACGGAACACCAGAACAAATTCCCGGCTCAGTTATCCGGCGGACAGCAGCAACGATGCGCCATCGCCCGGGCCCTGATCAAGAATCCGAAGCTACTGCTTTGCGATGAACCGACCGGCGCGCTGGATTCCAAAACCTCCCGAGATATTCTGGTCCTGCTGGAGAAAGTCAATGCCAAATACAATACCACCATGCTGATCGTGACGCACAATAATTCCATCAAGAATATGGTGCATAAAGTGATCCTTCTGAAAGACGGATTGATCCGCAAAGATTACGAGAACGAAGTCCGTACTCCTGCGGCAGAATTGGAGGACCTCTGATGAATCGCGTATTGAATAAAAGATTGAAGCGCGACCTGCGCGCCAATTTAGGAAGATATCTGGCATTGCTTTTCATGATCTTCTTCGGAGTGTATCTGGTCATCAGTGTCGTGAATGCCGCAGAGGTGATCATCATCGGAACCGAGAATACGAAGGAGCAGAATCAGGTGGAAGACGGACAGTTCTCCGTATTTCTTTCCCTGACAGATGAGGAGCTTTCCAAAGTTTCCGTAAACGGAACGAAAATCGAGAAAATGTTTTCCGTCGATCTGACTGTCAGCGACGGGACGCAGCTACGTGTTTTCAAGACCCGCGAAGACATCGACAAGGTCATGCTGGATGATGGAACTCTTCCACAAACCAATGAGCAGATCGTGCTGGAAAAGAACTATGCCCGGATCCATGATCTTTCCATCGGTGACTCCATTTCGGTGGAGGGGAGACATTACACGGTTTGCGGAGTGGGATCGGTACCGGATTACGACCAGACTTTGAAGACTTTTGCTTCCCCAGCTGTAGATGCGGAAAACTTTGCATTGATGTTTGTTACTTCGCAAGAATATGACAAGATCGTAGAGGATCTTCCGTCAAAACAGCAGACATATACGTACGGGTATAAACTGGGCGAGTCAACTTCGGATGAATTAAAGGATCTTCTCAAGGAGACCATGAAGGGGAAACTGGATGGACTTTTCGCCGGAGACATGGAGAATCTGACATCCTTCGTGACTGCCGATGAGAATATCCGTGTTGAAGCCGCAGCCGGCGATGTCGTCATGGACAAAAATGTCGGACTCATGGCAGGAATCATCGTACTCTTTCTTTTCGCCTACGTGATCTCGGTCTTCGTCGTGCACCAGATCGAACAGGAACAGAGCGTCATTGGTGCACTCTACGCACTTGGCGTGAAGAAGAAAAATCTGCTGGCGCATTACGTCGTGCTTCCGACTCTGACGGCTCTGGCCGGCGGAATATTAGGCGGTCTCTCCGGATTTTCGCCTCTGGGCGTGGGCATCATGATTCGTTCTCACTACGAGTATTTCTCCGTTCCGGATTTTCCTATGGTCTATCCGGTTTACCTGGTGCTTTATGCGGTGCTGGTGCCGCCGGTGATCTGCGCGCTGGTGAATCTCTGGACCGTAAACCGGAAACTGTCCCGCACGGCGCTGTCCCTGCTTCGCAATGAACAGTCTGCAGGCAACTACAAAAAGGTCAATCTGAAGTGTAAGAAGTTTACGACCCTGTTCTCGATCCGTCAGCTTATGCGTGAAAGCCGCTCGGCCATCACGATCGTCGTCGGCATGCTGATCACCTTCATGGTTATTGCGCTGGGTGTCAATACATATGTGCTCTGTTCGTATATCCGTGACCAGAATCCACAGGATACTAAATACGAATACATGTATCTTTATAAGTTCCCCGATTCCCAGGCTCCCGAAGGAGGCGAGGCCACTTTTGTTAAGACACTGAATATTGATTGCATGGACTATACATTGGATGTATCCGTAATCGGGATCGATGGAGAAAGCCGCTTCTTCGATGCGAAGCCGGAAAAAGGACTCAGTCGTTGCGTTGTCAACCGTTCGATGGTGCAGCGCTACGGATATGAGGTCGGGGACAAGATCGTCCTGACGGATTCTGCCGCCGACAGGGATTACAGTTTTACCGTAACCGGAATCAGTGAATACTCCGTGGGGTTCACGATCTTTATGGATACCGGCAGTATGCGGGAGCTTTTCAATGAAGAAGAGGATTACTTCAACGTCGTATACTCGGATGTTCCGCTGGATATCGATGAAGGGAAACTCTATTCCACGACTACGAGAGAAGATATTAAGAAGAGTTCGGGTATCTTTGTAGACGCGATGATCCCGACAATGACAGCCTTGATCAGCGGTGGTGTGGTGATCTTCTGCATCGTGCTGTTCCTGATGCTGGGCGTCATGATCGACCGTTCCACTATGGGTATCTCGCTGATCAAGATCTTTGGTTACCGGCCGGGTGAGATCAGAAAACTCTATCTGAATGGCAATCTTTTCGTTGTGATCGTAGGCGGGCTCATCAGTTTCCCGATTGCAAAAAAGATCATCGATACTTTGTATCCGGGCTTTATTTCGAACGTGGCCTGCTCCATGCATCTGAGTTACCCGTGGTATTTGTATCTGGCGATTGCCGGTTCTGTCCTGGTGATCTACTTCGTGATCAACCGGCTTCTGATTGGGAAGATAAATCGTATCTCACCGGTAGAGATCCTGAAAGATCGCGAGTGAGGCAGGAAGTATATCCATAAATGAACCTCCACACCATAGATTTCGTATTTCCTTTGAGATTTTTGCAATTGCCCTCTTGTAATCCGTCTGAAAAAGTGATAAGTTAGCAAAGGCTAACTTTTGGCGGTTAATTATATGCGTTTTCTGCCAGGCTGGTCACTAATAATTTTGACGATTGAGGAGCGCTTTATGGGATTATTTAAAAACTTTGTTTCTCAGACCAGAAAGCCGGAAGAGATCAGCGACGTGCTTAAGAGCGTCGGTTTTGCTTCCGTGAAGACAGATCATCACGAATCGAAGCCATGGATCACCGTGGTAGCCAGGAAATGATTCTTTACGTCTGAAGGTTAGCGACGGCTAACATAGGCATGGAGAGAATCATTTCTGCTTTGAGATAACACAACGACCTTAAAGGGGGAATGTATTTTGGGGAAAACGGGAAAATATGATCACATGAAGCTGATCAGGGAATATGCAGGAGGACACAAGAATCTGATCCTGCTGGGACGATTCCTGGCGGGGATCAGTGCGGTCCTGACACTGATCCCTTTCTATGAGTTATGGAAGATCATCCGTATCGCAGTTGAGGGAGAAGACCTGCACAGCATAACGGGACATGCCTGGATCGCCGTGCTTGTGATCGTTGGGGCACTTCTGGTCTATATTCTTGCTTTGTTATGTACTCATGTAGCGGCTTTCCGTGTTCAGGCGAATATGAGATCGGCGCTGATGAGAAGGATCATTAAACTGCCGCTGGGTGTCTTCGATGAAGACGGTACCGGTAAGATCCGTCGTATCGTGAACGATTCTACTGCGGCGACGGAAACTTATATTGCCCATAACCTTGCGGACAAGACAGTAGCTGCCGTAACGCCTGTAGGACTTCTGGTCCTGATCTTTGCCTTTAACTGGAAGATCGGACTGTTCTGCCTGATCCCTGCTCTCATCGGTTTTGTCTGCATGATGTCCATGATGGGTAAGGGCATGCAGCAAAAGATGAAGGAATACCAGAATGCGCTGGAGGTCATGAGCAGTGAAGCGACGGAATATGTCCGTGGCATTCCTGTAGTAAAGACATTCGGTCAGACGGTGCATTCGTTCAAGCGTTTCAAGTCAGCCATCGATGGTTACGGAAAGTGGACCACCGATTATACCTTAGTGCTGCGCGTTCCTATGACAGCTTTTATGACATGTATCAACGCGATCTTCCTGTTTATCGTGATCGCTGCTTTCCTGATCACCGACGACGGCGTCGCGACAGGGGATATCCTGAACATCATGTATTACATCATTGTCACGCCTCTGGTTACTGTTGCACTGACCAAGCTTGCCTATTCCGGTGAAGCGGAAATGACCTTGATCGATGCGTTGAAGCGTGTAGATGCCATTATGGAAATGAGTCCTCTTGAAGAAACAAGCAACGGAATGACGCCGAAGGATCATGGACTGGAATTGAGGAATGTGACTTACCGTTACGCAGGTGCGTCCCGGGATGCGGTACAAGATGTTTCTCTGACAATAAAGCCCGGCGAGCATGTAGCGTTGGTCGGTCCTTCCGGTTCCGGTAAGACAACGTTGGCTGAACTGATGGTGCGCTTTTTTGATGTCTCATCCGGAGAGATCCTGATCGGTGGAGTGAACATTAAGGACATCCCTTCTGATCAGCTCATGAAACTGGTTTCTTTCGTATTCCAGGACAGCCGCCTGATCAAGACATCCATTCTGGAGAATGTCCGTATGGCCCGTCCGGATGCGAGCGAAGAAGAGGTGCTGGCTGCGCTGGAGAAAGCCCAGTGCAAGGACATCCTCGAGAAACTTCCAAATGGAGTTCACACTGTTTTAGGAGAGAAGGGCACGTACCTTTCAGGCGGAGAACAGCAACGTATTGCCATTGCCCGTGCGGTACTGAAGAATGCGCCGATCCTGATCCTGGATGAAGCTACCGCATTTGCTGATCCGGATAACGAGACCAAAGTGCAGGAAGCTTTTGCCGAGATGTCCAGGGACAAGACGGTCATCATGATCGCCCACAGATTAAGCACCGTCACCGGCACCGACCGGATCTATGTGATGGACGAAGGCCGTCTGGTAGAAAGCGGCAGCCACGAAGCGCTGCTGGAGAAAGCCGGCATGTATCAGCACATGTTTGCAGAATACAGCCGGTCCATCGAGTGGAAGGTAGGTGTGTGACATGATCGAGAAGATCCAACATAAATATGCATGCTCCCGTCAAGGAGCGAAAGACCTGGTGAAAGCAAGTATCTTTTGCGCGATCAAGGACATCTCTCTCATGATGCCTTCTGGCGTACTTTATATGCTGATCCGTGATCTGCTTGAAAAAAACTTGAACCGTGACCGGCTCTGGTTTTACGTGGGTGCGGGTATCGCGATCCTGCTCGTGATCGCCATCACCAACTTCATCCAGTATAATGCCACTTTTCTTTCTACATATCGAGAGAGCGGGATCCGTAGAACGACACTTGCGGAGAAGCTCCGTAAGCTTCCACTGTCTTATTTCGGAAAGAAAAACATTGCCGACCTGACGACGAATATCATGGGAGACTGTGCCGCCATCGAGACGGCATCCAGTCACTGGATACCGGAACTGATCGGTGCCATTATTTCCACAAGTCTTGTGGGTATCAGTCTTTTCTTCTTTTTCGACTGGAGAATGGCACTGGCCAGTTTCTGGGTGATCCCGGTGGCATATATTATTGTCATCTCCTGTTCTGGTGCGGAGAAGCGAGCCGTGAGAAAGAATACGGCAGTCAAGATGGATATGACCGACGGCATCCAGGAATGTCTGGAATCTATCCGTGATCTTCGTGCCAACAATGCAGAAGAACGGTATATGGATGGCCTGGAGAAGAAAATCCGTAAGGTTGAGAAAATGGCATTGTTCACGGAACTGAAGATGGCAGTATACGTCAATTCTGCCGCGATCGTTCTCAAGATAGGTATCGGTACCACGGCTGTGGTGGGCGGACTGCTTTTTGCAGACGGAACGATCACGCTTCTGACGTTCTTCATGTTCCTGATGCTGGTATCCCGTCTTTACGATCCGATGCAGATCACGCTTCAGAACTTCGCGGCCATCATTGCGACCGAGATCCAGTGCGAGAGACTGGATGAGGTGCTTTCCCATGAAATCCAGACCGGTGAAGACGCGATCCATAACGATGGCTACGATATTGAGTTCAAGCACGTCGGATTCCGTTATTCCGATGATACCGATGTCCTGAAAGATGTTACTTTCACGGCGAGACAGGGCGAAGTTACCGCCCTCATCGGTCCGTCCGGTGGAGGAAAGACAACGATCTCCCGTCTTGCAGCCCGATTCTGGGATGTTACGGAAGGAACGATCCGCCTTGGCGATGTAGATATTTCGACCATCGATCCGGAGACGCTTCTGCAAAAGTATTCCATCGTGTTCCAGGATGTCACGCTCTTTAACAACAGTGTCATGGAAAATATCCGTATCGGCAAAGCCGGTGCAACGGATGAAGAGGTGATGGAAGCGGCGAGACTTGCGAACTGCGAAGAATTTGTCGAGAAACTTCCGGAGAAGTATAACACCAGCATCGGCGAGAACGGAAGTGAGCTTTCCGGAGGAGAACGTCAGCGCATCTCCATCGCAAGAGCTTTTCTCAAAGACGCGCCGATCATATTACTGGATGAAGCTACCGCTTCTCTGGATGCTGAGAATGAGACTGTGATCCAGGAAGCTTTGTCCCGACTGATCAAGGATAAGACCGTCCTGATTATTGCCCACCGTATGCGTACCATCGCCAATGCAGACCATATCGTGGTGCTGAAAGATGGCGTGGTGGCAGAGGAAGGACGTCCGGAGGAACTGGAAGCAAGAGACAGTATCTACAGCCACATGAGAAAACAGCAGATGGCGTCCCAGAACTGGAAGATGACCTGACGCAGAATCAGAGAGCAGAGCTAGGCTGATCAACGTCTGAAAGGAATTGCATATGTTTAAGAAAGTCGCCCCCTATATCGGGGAATATAAGAAATACACGGTTGCAGCCGTGATTCTGATGGTGTTGGGCATAGTGGCTAATGTTCTGCCCTATTTCTTCATGTATCAGATCATCGCGCCGTTAACGAGAAAAGAAACGATCACGGCATCTTTTATCCTGATCCGTGTCGCAGCGATAGCCGGATGTGAGATCCTCTATGCGGTGCTCTATACGCAGGGCCTGGTGTATTCCCATATCAGCGCCTATAGCACGTTGAAGAACCTTCGCGTGTCACTTCAGAACAAGCTGGAGAAACAGCCTTTGGGCAATATCCGCGAATTAGGTACAGGCCGGATCAAGAAAGTATTCTCAGATGATATCGATCAGATCGAGCTCCTGCTGGCCCATGCAATCCCGGAAGGTATCGCGAATATCCTGATCCCGTCCCTGATTGTGATCCTGATGTTCGTGATGGACTGGAGACTGGGACTTCTGTCTCTGGTTCCGATGGTAGTGGGCGGTTTTGCGATGAGTATGATGATGAAGGCAGGCATGTCCAAGATGAATGACTACTACATGGCGGGATCGAAAATGAATAATACCATCATTGAGTACGTCAACGGTATGGAAGTGGTGAAGGTCTTCAACAAAGACGGCGATTCCTATAAGCGTTTCGGAGAAGTGGTACGGGATTATCGGGATTTCACTTTGGACTGGTACCGGGTATGCTGGCCGTGGATGGCAATCTATACCAGTGTGCTTCCGTGTCTGGTCCTGCTGATGCTTCCTTTCGGCTCTATGATGGTCATGGGCGGAACCATTCCGCTGAGCCGGTTTATATTGGTTATGTGTATGTCTTTTGCTGTGGGACCGTCTGTACTGAAAGCTCTGCTTTTTGCCGGCAAATTCCCGCAACTCAGTTATAAGATTTCAGAACTTGAGAAGCTCATGTCCCATCCGCCGCTCCAGGAAGGAAAATCCGGTTTCACAGGGAAGAATTATGATGTGGAATTCAAGGCTGTGCATTTCGGTTATGACGAGAAGGAAGTTCTCCATGGCGTATCCTTGGAATTGAAACAAGGATGTACAACGGCGTTGGTTGGCGAATCCGGAAGCGGAAAATCGACGCTTGCCAGACTGCTGGTCCACTATTATGACCGAAACGCCGGAGCCATTACCATCGGCGGGCAGGATATCACAGATATGTCTCTTGAGGCGCTCAACGATCAGGTGGCATATGTTTCTCAGGAACAGTTCCTTTTCAATACTTCGCTGTATGAGAATATCCTGATCGGAAATCCGAAGGCAACGAAAGAACAGGTGCTCGATGCGGCGCATCGGGCGCAGTGTGATGAGTTCCTCAGTCGCTTTCCGGAGGGAATTGAAACCATGGCCGGCGACAGTGGTAAACAGTTGTCGGGCGGAGAACGGCAGCGTATCTCTCTGGCCCGTGCGATTCTGAAGAATGCGCCGATCATCGTGCTGGATGAAGCTACGGCCTTTATGGATCCGGAAAATGAGGAGAAGATGAATGCAGCGATCGATGAGATCGTTAAAGATAAGACGGTTCTAGTCATTGCCCATCGTCTGTCGACCATCAAGAATGCCGATACGATCTGCGTCATGAAGGAAGGAAACTGCATCGCTTCGGGTGCGCACGATACTCTTATCGATACGTGCCCAGAATATAAGAAACTCTGGGAAGCTTCTGTCAGCGCCAGCACCTGGAGGATCAAGGAGGGACAGGGATCATGATCAAAATACTACATAGACTTGTCAATACAACCGGAAAATACAGTAAATCCATAAGGCTTTCTTATATCACATCTTTTGTCAAGGGAATCATGATGAAAGTACCGCTGATGCTCTGTTTTCTGGTGATTTCTTCCTTTATGGAAGATACCATGACGAAAACAAAATGCCTCTATGTGGGGATCGCTGTATTTCTAAGCGTGATCCTGCAGGCGGTCTTCGAACATATTACGAATGTTCTGCAATCTGCCAGCGGATACAAAGTATTCGCAGACATGCGTATGCGGCTTGGTGATCACCTGCGTAAGATGCCTATGGGATATTTCACAGAAGGAAATATCGGAAAGATCAGCTCCGTGCTTTCCACGGATATGGTCTTTATCGAAGAGAACTGCATGGGCGTACTGTCCGAACTGGTCACCTTCATGATCTCCCAATCCCTGATGATCCTCATGATGTTCTTCATGGACATCCGGATCGGTGCCTTGAGTCTTCTGATCACGCTTGCTTTCGTCGTTGTTGGAAACCTGATGTTGAAAAGTACGATGGCGCATTCGAAGCAGAAGCAGGAATGCAGTGAATCCCTGACGGAAGAAGTGCTGGATTTTGCAGAGGGTATCGGCATTATCAAGTCCTACAATCTTCTGGGAGAAAAATCGAAGAAACTGTCAGATGAATTCGAGTTGAGCTGTAAAGAGAGCATTGCTTTTGAGGTCGACTATACACCTTGGTCCCGTGCTTTGAACCTGACTTTCGGAATCGGCACGGCCGCGGTTATGGCGCTGGCTGCATATCTTTTCCATATCGATGCCATCACGGACGTATATATGGTAGGCATGTCGCTTTTCCTGTTCGATCTCTTCATAGCCGTGAAGTCCTACTATGCCGAGATGGCGCGTCTTACGGTTACTTCAGCCAGCCTGGACCGAATTGAAGAGGTTTTTGCTTCTGAAGAGATGAAGGATACAGGAACCCTTTCTCTGAAAGATGTAGTATCCGGCAAGGCCATCGAATATGAGGGCGTGACGTTCGGTTACAATCAGAAGGATGTGCTGAAGAATATCTCGTTCTCTGTGAATCATGGAGAAATGCTGGCACTGGTTGGACCTTCCGGTGGCGGTAAGTCTACGATCGCTTCGCTTCTTGCACGATTCTGGGATGTGAGGTCCGGACGGATCCTGGTAAACGGAAAGGATATCCGGGATGTATCTCTGGGAAGTCTTATGGATCAGATCGGCATGGTCTTCCAGCGGGTCTATCTCTTCCAGGATACGATCTACAATAATATTGCCATGGCCCGTCCTTCGGCTACGGAGGAAGAGGTTTATGAAGCGGCTCGAAAAGCACGCTGTTACGACTTCATTATGGCTCTTCCGGATGGATTTAACACTGTTATCGGGGAAGGCGGAGCCTCGCTTTCCGGCGGTGAACAACAGCGTATCTCCATTGCCCGCTGTATTCTCAAGAATGCACCTATCGTAATCCTGGATGAAGCGACCGCCAGTGTGGATGCGGATAACGAAAGAGCGATCCAGGAAGCCATCTCCGAGTTGTGCCGCAATAAAACCTTGATGGTCATCGCCCATAGACTGAAAACCATCCGCGACGCCGATCAGATCCTGGTCATCCGCGATGGAGAAATCGTGGAACAGGGAGATCACGAGGAATTGATGATGAAGAACGGAGCCTACGCGCACATGGTGAAGTTACAGTCCATGTGAGTGTTTTTGACGGAGAAAGGGGGTTATTAAACAATACTTGTTTGGACCGCACGAGAACTGTGCTAAAATATATTTGTGTCATGAATATATTTTTGGGAGTGAGGTCAAATCAATGTATGAAGGCAAGAATCCAATCAATCAATCAACTCTGATATGAAGAACAGAAAGTATAAATTTGTAATTTGCGTATTCTGTAGCGTGTTTATTATTGTTTCTCATTACGGCTTGCTTATGAGACATATTTTTTGGGATAGCACATTGTTTTGTGATGTCACAATACCACAAAGTGTTTCAATCGAGATTTATGACGATGCAAAACTTTATTATCCTTTGGTTGATTCTTATGGAAATCTATCAATATGGAAACCTTCAAGCAATCAGTGGTCGCGTGATTTCAACTGTAGATACTTGACTAGTTCTAAAGAAATCGTCATTGAAACTCCGGAAATGTTTATAGATCTTTCGAACTCAAAGGTAACACGATCATCCGATTCACAGAGTAATAAGTTGTCAGAATATGAACTAATTGAATTGCTTACAGATTATGCAAGGACTGGCAAAAAAATAGATGATAGTAAGTTTACAATTGAAACAGTTTGGCTAGGCAGAGAATGCTATGAAGTAATCAGTATTGACGACGATATTTCGGGAGAATTGGTTACATATAGTTCTGGAGCAGGTACGGAGAGACGAATGCAAGCCATTCCTGTTGAATGGACAAATTACAAAGAGATACATATTGAAAGACTGTTCAGTTGGAAAGATTTGTTGATCGCTGCAAGCATTGCAATAGTGTATTTAGTTCTTTCTATCACAATGCTAAAAATGAAAGCGGGTAGGGTATTTTGGATAGTTTCTATACTATCTACCATCGAATCAATCATTGTCATAATTGTTGGTATATACAATCGATAGGAGATCTGAGAGATTTTTAAACGCCCAAAAATAAAAAGAGATGTGATGTCATGCTAATCCTTGATACGGTTTTGATTACGGATGGTATCATCTATTTTATAAAGAAAACAATGGAATAAAGAAACTGGCATTAGGGGATAGATTTGTTCCGCTAAACTATTTTGAATAGTTTTATCGTGCAAGGAGAAAACTAATGAGTGTAAAGAAAAAAAGTTTGTGTATACTTTTTTGCTTGGTTCTGACTATAGTATTGTATATGTTTTTTGTGATTGGCGAAATCAGAAAAGTGGTTTTTCCAAACAATCTTTACAGAGTTGATTATCATTTGAAAGAGAATGCGCCTGTGTTTTACATATCGCAAGATTCAAATGGTGAAATCTTTATTCGCAGATATTCGTCAAGTTCATACCTTTGTTCTGCGAACGAGGTGATAGATTACATTTATCTTTCTCTTCCACCAATGCCAATTAATATTGGGGGAAGTACTGTTTATCGTACATCTGATAGCGGAGAGTTGAAAGAATTCAACAATGATGAGAAGAACGATCTTTTCTTTGAGCTCAGTAAAGAGCCTGAAACTTGGCGGATTACTGCCGATAAAAATGTTGATTCATTAGGAGTAAACACTTATACACTTCATGGAGATCTTTCTGGAACTCTTATTACCTACGCATCGCATGGAGATGGTAGAATGTGTATTCCTGCTGAATGGACAGATATAAATGAAGTATCTAAACCTAAACTTTTTAATCCGATAGGATTGCTGATAGCAATTGGAGGCGGATTGGTATTGGGAGTTGGTGAGTATTGTTTCTTTTCCAAGAAAGCAAAGCGATGAAAGATTTGGGTAATAGCTACATATCAATAACAAGGGTGAAGGTGAGAAGGAGTACACGTAGAGGGAGCGGATTAAGGTAAAAGTGAAATAATAATACATTCTGTCAAAATATTAGAAGTCATTCTGGATGTGAAAATCTATAATGAACTCATATCTTTACGATAGGAGAAAGTAAATATGGATATTTCGCATAGAAAAGTAAACAAACGCATCCAGTTCAAGGATGCCCAGGGGAATCCTCTGGCAAATAAAGAGATTGCAGTGAAGCAGACGAATCACCAGTTCCTGTTCGGATGTGGCGGTTTCGATTTCCTGCCTTATGTAACCAAGGGCAACGAAGCATATAAAGAGATCACAGAAAGCTGGCTGGAGATCTTCAATTATGCGACGCTGCCTTTCTATTGGGGAAGATATGAGCCGACAGAAGGCAATCCGAATCAGGATGACCTCATGAAGACGGCCAGATATCTGCAGGACAAAGGTGTGAAGGTGAAGGGACATCCGCTCTGCTGGCATACTGTCTGTGCGGACTGGCTCATGAAGTACGATAATGCGACCATCATGCAGAAGCAGCTGGAAAGAATCGATCGCGAAGTGACCAACTTTAAGGGTGTCATCGATATGTGGGATGTCATCAACGAAGTGGTTATCATGCCGATCTTCGATAAGTACGATAATGCGGTGACCCGTCTTTGTAAGGAGAAGGGGCGTGTACGTCTCATCAAGGAAGTATTCGACCGCGCTTATGCCAACAACCCGAATGCGACTTTGCTCCTTAATGATTTCAATACTTCTACCAACTACGAGATCCTGATCGACGGATGTCTCAATGCAGGCGTGCCGATCACGGCTATCGGTATCCAGTCTCACCAGCACCAGGGATACTGGGGTAAGGAGAAGGTGGAGAAAGTACTTGCCCGTTTCGACCACTTCGGTCTGCCGATCCACTTTACCGAGAATACACTGATCTCCGGTGACATCATGCCGGCATATATCGAAGACCTCAATGACTGGCAGGTGGACGAATGGCCGTCTACACCGGAAGGTGAGGAGAGACAGGCACGCGAGATCGAAGAGATGTACCGTCTGCTTTTCGCCAATCCGATGGTACAGGCCATTACTACATGGGACTATAAGGACGGCGCCTGGCTGAAGGCTCCGAGTGGATTCCTTCGTCTGGATAATTCCAGAAAACCTGCTTATCACATGCTCAAGAAACTGGTCAAAGAAGAATGGTGGACGAATACTACTGTTGTGACCGATGCCCAGGGTTATGCGCAGGTGGAAGCCTTTAAGGGCGATTACTGCCTAAGCAGCGCAGATCTTGCTGCGAATGTATCCCTGACGGATAATGATCAGGTTGAGGTACAGCTGAAATAATCGTTCTCGTATGGTGACGAGTGTAGGAGACAATAGCCAATGAAGATTTATGATATTGCGCAGGAAGTATTTACCTGTGCCGTTTATCCGGGAGATCCTTCTCCGGAGCGGATCGTGATGCTCAGTACCAGTGAGGGAGCGGTCTGCAATCTGACAGCAATCAAGATGTGTGCCCACAATGGCACCCATGTGGATGCGCCTTTCCACTTTATTCCGGATGGTAAAAAACTGGATGAAGTGGATATGCGAAGATTTGTGGGATATGCCTATGTGGCTTCTCACGAAGGAGATATTACAGCGGAGGACGCCAACCGGATCTACAAGGAAGCCGAGCGCGCTGCCAAAGCAAAAGGCGGCGATGCGATAGATGCAGACAAACGTATCCTTGTGAAAGGTGATGTAACCATGACCACCGAAGGCGCCAAGGTGTTTGCCGATAAAGGCATTTATCTCTTCGGAAATGAGTCCCAGACTGTGGGTCCGCTGGAGGCACCGATGAATGTGCATCTGATCATGCTGGGCACACAGATCGTGCTTCTGGAAGGAGTCCGTCTTTCTGAAGTGGAAGAAGGCATCTATCTGCTGAATGCCGCGCCGATCAATCTTGGCGGCGCAGATGGTGCGCCTTGCCGCGCGATCCTGATGGACATGGATGCGTGAAAACGGAACGCCAACGGGGCATCCGAGGGAAGTCAGAGAAAAGAAGAATAGTTTCCAGTGTTTTTGAAGGGGGAGTCAGTATGGAAAAAAAGCTGAAGGTCTTGATGCTGAACGGGAGCCCGCGCGAGAAGGGTAACATTGCGCTGGCATTCCATGAGATGGAACAGGTTTTTGCCGAGAACGGCGTGGAATATGAGAACATCCTTCTGGGAAAGATGGATATCCGGGGCTGCATTGCCTGTGAGAGCTGCCGGAAGACCGGACAGTGTGTGTTCAAAGATTGTGTGAACGATATTGCGAAGAAGTTCGAAGAAGCGGACGGCCTGGTGATCGGATCACCGGTATACTACGGTTCCGCCAACGGCACGCTGATGTCGGCACTGCAGAGACTGTTCTACAGTTCCCATTTCGATAAGAGCCTGAAAGTGGGCGCCAGCGTAGTCAGCGCCAGACGATCCGGATGTACCGCGACTTTTGACGAGCTGAACAAGTTCTTCACGCTTTCCAATATGCCGATCGCGACCAGTCAGTACTGGAACAATATCTATGGCTGGGAGCCGGGGGAAGGCGATGTGGATGACGAAGGCAAGCAGGTCATGCGTGTGCTGGCCCGCAATATGGTATTCCTCATGAAGAGCATCGAAAACGGTAAGAAGGAAGTCGGGCTTCCGAAGACCGAGGATCGTGTGTGGACGAATTTCACGAGATGAGAAGGAGAATAGAAATATGGATATGTTGAATGTAAAGAACGGACCGCAGAATGTATCACGCATCATTATGGGATGCATGCGTATGCCTGCATTAAGTGTAGATGACGCCGCGCGCATGATCGCCACCGCTTCGGAACTGGGGATCAATTTCTTCGACCATGCTACCTGCTATGGTGAGAATGGTGAAGCGGAGAAACGCTTCGGTGATGCCTTCCCGAAGACGGGATTAAAGAGAGAAGATGTGTTCCTGCAGAGCAAGTGCGGATTGCATTTTGACAGAAAAGAATTCGACTGGAGCAAGCAGGATATCCTGGAGAGTGTCGAGGGAAGTCTGGCAAGACTGAAGACGGATCATCTGGATGCGTTGCTTCTGCATCGTCCGGACCTGTTGTTCGATCCGGAGGAGATCGCGGAGGCCTTCGATAAACTGTATTCGGAAGGTAAGGTCCTGCACTTCGGTATCAGTAACGTGATGCCTTATCAGATCGAGCTTCTGAAGAAGTATGTTAAGCAGCCTCTGGTATTTAACCAGCTGCAGTTCTCGCTGGATCAGAGCCAGCTGATCGACAGTGCGCTGTATCTCAATAACAAGACCACTGACCGTTCCATCGACCGGGATAACGGTGTGCTGGATTATTGCCGTCTTCACGAAATCACGGTACAGGCCTGGTCGCCGCTTCAGATCGGTATGTTCAAGGGCTGTTTCGTGGATCACCCGGATTTCCCGGAACTGAATGAAGTACTGGGCAGGATCGGAGAAACATATGGTGTGTCCAAGACCGCCATCGCCATAGCCTGGATCCTTCGTCATCCGGCCAAGATGCAGGCTATTGCCGGCACCATGAATCCGGATCATCTCCGTGACATCTGCGATGCGACGAAAGTGAACCTTACCCATAACGAGTGGTATCAGCTGTATCTGGCATCCGGCAAATTCCTGCCGTGATCCGAAACTTCGGTGCATAGCAGGTACCAGATACGGAAAGTCTCGGTCTGACCGGGCCGAGTTGTGATATACTTATCCCATGAAAAAGGGGGATGAGTGATTTGCATTACAATTGTCTGATCATCGATGATGAGATCGACCTTTCGAAAATGACTCAGGAATATTTCGAGATGTTTGAGGTCTCCTGCGCTTGCGTGACCTCGGAGAAGGAGTGCCTGGATTTTCTTTCCGAGAATACTGCAGATGTGTTCCTGCTGGATATCAACCTGGGTAACGAAAGCGGCTTCACGCTCTGCAAGACCCTGCGTGAAACCTACGATACACCGATCCTTTTTATCTCGGCCCGCCAAAGCGATGACGATGTGCTGGTGGCACTGAATATCGGCGGCGACGATTATGTGAAAAAGCCTTATACCCTTAGTGTCCTGCTTGCCAAAGTGAAGGTGCATCTCAAGAGACTGGAAGCCAGACAGAACGTCCAGCCCAAAGTCCAGGAGAAAGCGCCGGAGACAAGTGTTTTTCAAGTGGACGAGGCGACCATGAGTTGCTGTGTGGAAGGAAAGACCATCCCGCTGAAGGCCAAAGAGTTCGCTTTGCTGTCCTGTCTTTATGCCCATAAGAACGCCATCGTGACGAAGGAGAAACTCTTCGAAGAAGTGTGGGGCGACTCTTTCTACAGTGACGGAACTTTGAACGTACATATCCGCCGACTTCGTGAGAAGATCGAGGAGAATCCCAATGCCCCGAAGTGGATCAAGACCATCTGGGGTACGGGCTATAAGCTGGAGATCCCGTCATGAAGATCCGGATCCTTGCTTTATTCTATGTACTGATCCTGGCGGTGACGGGTTTCTTTCTGTATCAGCGTATCGATAAACATGATATCTATGAGATCGATATGCTGGACTTAAATACCCGGACCTATGAGATCTCGAAGGAATTGGACGCTGGTACGGCGCCGGATGTTCTGGAGAAGGAGTATGACTGCCAGATCGTGCTGCTCTCTGAAGATACGTATGAGTCCGAGAATAACATGTATATCCGGGAAGGGTATTCTGTTTTCGATTATACCAAGGACGGCGTGATCTCCGGAAAGATTGCTTTCGCCGCCAGAGCGAAGGAGTATGAGAGCCGGCAGCAGAAGGAGAAAACGACGCTGATCCTGATCCTTGTTATGGCGCTGGCGCTGGGTATGCTTCTGCTTCTGGTGGTGTGGTATCTCTTCGTGCGTCCTTTCCGTGAATTGAAGACATTCGCGGAACATGTATCGAAGGGTAATCTCGAAGTGCCGTTAAAGATGCAGAAACACAACTACTTCGGTGCTTTTACCGAGTCTTTCGACCGGATGCGTGAGGAACTGAAGAAAGCGTCCGAGCGGGAGATCGAGGCGAACCGCAGTAAGAAAGAACTGGTTGCGGAACTGTCCCACGATATCAAGACACCGGTAGCGACGATCAAGGCGACCTGCGAGGTCATGGAGGTCAAGTGCGACGATCCGGCGGTGCTGGAGAAAGTGGCGGTCATCCAGTCCAAAGCGTCTTCAGTGGAACACCTGATCGACAATATGTTTAAGGCGACGCTGGACGAACTGGAAGAACTGAAGGTGGACCCGACAGAAGAGAGTTCCCAGATCCTGGAAGATATGGTAAAAGAACTTCGTTTCTACGGGGAAGTGGAAACATTGAATGCGGTTCCGGCTTGCCTGATCCATGTGGATAAACTTCGTCTGGAACAGGTCGTCGACAATATCGCAGGAAACTCGTTCAAGTATGCGGGAACGAAACTGGAAGTGGAGTTCTCGGAAGAAGACAGTAACGTGCATGTGCTGTTTATGGACCGGGGTCCCGGTGTGCCGGAGGAGGAAATCTCCATGCTGACGTCCAAGTTCTATCGAGGCAGTGTGGCCTCAGGAAAAGACGGCAGCGGTCTTGGGCTTTATCTGGCATCGGTCTTTATGGAGCGCATGGGCGGAGGCTTAGAAGTCCGTAACCGGGAAGGCGGCGGATTCGTAGTCGAAATCGTAATAAAGAAAGTGTGAGGCATTATGGGTATTGAAGATTTTCTTAGTTCAGGAAATATGAGACTGGATCAGCAGCTGAAGTTTACTGCGGAGATCGATAAGATGACCGAGGTATACAGAAGAACGATGCTGATCTCCGGCGTGCGGCATGAGAACGACGCAGAACACTCTTGGCACATCGCTGTCATGGCGTTGCTTTTCAAGGAGTATTGTGTGGAAGAACCCAATGTGGAGCGGGCTATAAAAATGCTGGTAGTACATGATCTGATCGAGATCTATGCTGGCGACACTTTCGCTTACGATGTGGTCGGAAACGCAAGCAAAGCCGAGCGTGAAGCCGCCGCGGCAGACAAGCTTTATGCACAGCTTCCGCCGGAGCAGGGTGCGGAACTGCGGGCGTTGTGGGAAGAATTCGATGCCATGGAGACTGTAGATTCGAAATATGCTGCATGCCTGGATAGAAGCCAGCCACTGTTACACAACACTCTGACCGAGGGACACACCTGGCGGGACGGCGGTGCGGTAAGATCCCAGGTGGAGGCCCGTGCGCATATCATTAAGGAATTTATGCCGGAACTCTATGCGTGGATCGAGAAGAATCTTGACCGCGCAGTAGAGAAGGGCTGGCTGAAAGAATAAGAACGGATCGGACGGCTGTCCGATAATGTCCATATTTGAAAAAAGGTTACGACCGAATCAGGATCAAAGCTGGTTCGGTCTTTTTCTTTACTGTGAGATGTTTTCTTTTCGTTATGAATCGTGGTAAAATCGTTTTAAGGTTTTGGGGCATTGTTTTACAATTTTTCAACGAATCAGCAAGAATCAGTAGGTATCAGTTTTTCAGCGTTTTAGGAGGCATAGTGTATGAAGAAATGGCTGTTGACTTTAGGTGCATTGGCGTTGGCGGTTCCGCTGTCGTTCAGTATATTCGGCAAGACCGTCAATGCAGGTTTGAATGAGGACGGGTCGGTCGATCTCAACAAGACGAATTTTCCGGATGAAGTATTTCGACAGAACCTGGAATATTATGACTGGAATGATGACTTGGTACTAAGTGTAGAAGAGTTAGCGAATATTACTTATCTGAATTGCAACGGGAGTGATGAAGTCCCCGGCCAGATCAAGTCTTTGAAAGGTATCGAGTATCTTTCTTCGGTGACAAGCCTCACCTGTAACAAGAATCAGCTTACTTCACTGGACCTGAGTAAGAATCCGAAGCTGAATCACGTTCAGTGCAGAGAGAACAGTATCAAGAAGATCGTTCTTGATAACCCTAACCTGGAGTATTTTGACTGCAGTACGAATTTGCTTGCCAGTATCGATATTTCTAAGTGTACGAATCTGGACACGTGTTACTGCGAAGATAATAAACTGACAGGTATCGATATCAGCAAAAACCAGAATCTGACTGCTCTGAGCGTAAGCAGAAATCCGATCACGAGTATGGATCTGACGAAGAACCCGACGCTTCAGTTCTTCAGCTGCGAAAGCTGTAAGCTTACCGAAATTGATACAAGCAAGTGTCCGGAAATGTTCGGATTGATCTGTGCTGACAATCAGATCACGAAACTGGATCTGTCGAAGAACCCGGAGATGTGTAAGTTGTTCTGTGAAGGTAATAAACTTACGGAGCTTGACCTGTCCAAGAATTCGAAGATCATCCACGTTGAATGTTTTGATAACTTCATCACCGAGATCGATGTGAGAAATCATAAGGAACTGGAGGAACTAATCTGCCGGAACAATAAGCTCACCTCTTTGAATGCAGCGGGTTGTACGGCTCTTGAGAAGCTCGAATGCCAGCAAAACGAGATCTCATCTTTCAGTGTTACCGGATGTTCGAAACTCAAAGAACTTCGCTGCTTCGAGAATCAGATCTCGAATATGAACCTCAGCAAATGTGCGAAACTCGAGGAACTCGTCTGCAGCGATAACAAATTGAAGACTCTTGATCTTAGCGTGTGTTCGAACCTGGATACCCTGGGATGTTCGAATAATGTGCTTACTTCACTGATTCTCCCGTCCAGTTCATCAGTCTCGATAATCGCCTGCGATCAGAACCAGCTTACGTCTTTGAATGTCAACAGCAGTATCTTCCTGCAATACCTTGATTGCTCGAATAATCAGATCTCAGATCTGAATATCAATTCATCCTTTGCACTGGTCGGCCTCTGGTGTTCGAACAATCAAATTACGAGTCTGAACCTGAAAGGTCGCCAGTCTTTGGAGAAGTTGATCTGCAATAAGAATGCTCTTACCAGCCTGAATGTTGAGGACTGTATTTCGTTGACAGAGATCAACTGTAACGAGAATAAACTTCCTTCTCTGGATGTAAGTGGTTGTGAGAAACTCAAGGTACTGACGTGCAACGATAACCTGTTAACTTCCCTGAAGTTTGGTTCTCACTCTAAACTGTACAGTCTTTCCTGCAAGAATAACAAGCTGTCTTCGCTTAGTATTACGGCTCTGTATGAACTGCAATCCGTGGATTGTTCCGGCAATCGCCTCAGTTCACTTAATGTCGATGGCCTGTCGCATCTTGAATCCCTTGCATGCAATGATAACAAGTTGACGTCGATCGACGTGACAAAGACGGGCATGAAATGGCTATATTGTGCCGGCAACGAGATCTCAACTATCGTACTTGCAGATCCTTCGGGAGATTACGGTGTGAGAGTTCTGCAATGCGATAATAACAAGCTGGCTTCGATCGACCTGAGTAAACAAGTACTGATGGAAACATTCACCTGTAGTGGAAATCAGTTGACGGACGTCAAGTTCGGTAAAAATGCCAAGATCGAATATCTGGATGTTTCCGATAACCTTCTGAAGACCCTTAGTGTCGGAAACTACGCGAAGCTTGAGTTCCTGGTCTGCTATGGTAACCAGCTCAAGAAACTGGATCTTTCCAAGAACGAAATTCTTCTTGGTCACATCAAAAAGTATGGTCTGAAGCATGATGTTGAGACGGATCACTATATTTGCAAGAAGGATGTCTCTGAATCCGAAAAGAATGAAAGCGGTGTGCTTGGAAACATGGCGCCATATCTGGAGATCGATGTGACAACGAAGCTGCAGCCGGATTCGATCGCGCCGACACCTACTCCGACATCGACCCCGACACCTAAGTCGACACCGACGCCTACATCGACTCCGACTCCCAAGTCCACGCCGACGCCGACTCCTACGAGAAAACCAGGTACAACGCCGACTCCAACCTGCACTCCGAAGCCGAATCCGACGCAGGGACCTACACCAACAAAAGGTGTGGAACCTACACCGCTTCCGCCGGTAAATATGCCGGATGTGTTTGGTATGAACTATGAAGAAGCTCAAGAGAAGATCACGAAGACTGTGAAACCGCATGGTATCAAGAACGTGAATTTCACGATCGAGTGGGTCGATAACGACGATTCGGAGAAGAATCTGACAGTTCAGGAGCAGGATCCGAAAGCGGGAGTAGTCTTGTATGAATGTGACACGCTTGATGTTACTTTGTACGTGGCCAAGGAGGCGGCCGATCCGGGCAAGGATCCGACATTTGAGGATTTCGTGGAACGACTCTACACCGTTGCACTGAACCGTGCTTCCGAACCGGAAGGAAAAGCCTTCTGGGTGAAGCAGGTGGTGGAAGAAGGCAAGACCGGTGCAGACTGCGCACGATTCTTCCTGTTGGATGCAGATGAATTTATGAAGCGGAATCTCTCGGTAGAAGACTTTGTCGAAACACTTTATGCGACCTTCTTCGACCGTGAATCGGATCCGGCCGGCAAACAGGGCTGGGTAGATGCGATCAAGAGTGGCAAAATGAGCCGCGCCGATGTGGT
The DNA here is from genome assembly GCA_001604185.1 of Clostridiales bacterium Firm_16. Taxonomy (GTDB): domain Bacteria; phylum Bacillota; class Clostridia; order Saccharofermentanales; family Saccharofermentanaceae; genus Scatonaster. Next base: position 63,916 of record LVAV01000110.1, read on the forward strand.
GAATAACTTCATTGAGTCCACCGAATGGTGCGATGTCTGTGCGACGTATGGTGTAAAATCCGGTGCATTGTACCATAAGGCCACCAAGGCTTCCAAGAACTCGATCAACTTTGCCACACGTCTTTACACCTGCTGTCTGAAGCGTGATCCTGAGGAAGACGGAATCAAGTACTGGTCACTTGCTCTGACGAATCTTGAGCAGACCGGTGCCAGTGCAGCTCAGTTCTTCTTCGAAGGTCCGGAATTCATCGGGTTCAATACGACCGAAAGAGAGTATCTCTTGAGACTCTATACGACGTTCATGGACAGAGAACCCTCTGAAGAAGAAATAAACTTCTGGATCGGTGAGATTGCCGGAGGCAGACAGACACGTCACAGCATTCTGGCATTCTTCGCACAGTCTCCGGAGTTTACCGGAATCTGTAAGCAGTACGGTATTGACCGTGGCGAGATCGTATGATCGGTGCGGCAGTGACCGCGGAACGAATGAGATAGCATGAAAAACGGCCGAATCAGGAGAATACCTGGTTCGGCCGCTTTATTTGTTTGCACTAGGTTTATTTCTCAGACAGAAGCTTGATGATCTGCAGGTACATCTCGGCAGGGGAGTCCTTCCAGCGCTTACAGGTACGCTCGGCGACGGTCTCGCTGGGAGCGGCCCAGGTGAGGTCAAATGTGGCAGCACCGTTTTCAACCAGACGAAGATGAACGTTCCAGGTGCCCTCATCGTTCGGGGCGTAATCAGCCTGGACGCTTTCCGAATCGGTAGCGGTCTGGCGCCAGGTCTTGGAGGCATCGCTCAGATAGGAACGGATGCCGGCTGGGACCTTCGGGAGAAGACTCTTCAGGATCTGGGTGCCTTCCGGCGTGATATCACATGAGAGGATCGGCTTGCCGGAGGCGTCCTTACGAAGTTCGCCCTTGCGAACGGATTCGGTCATCATGTGCTGCTCGAGAAGCTCGGTCTTGGCCTGAGAGAACAGAAAATAGTCCATGTAGAGGGAATCGATGGCACATCCCATCAGCTGTTCGGAAGGGATACTGTCGACCTTGGACAGAATGAACAAAATGATGATTTTTGCATTGGCAAGGTTGGTATTGGCCATTTTTTGCTCCTTTTTGCGGACTTTTTTGCCGATTTTTTTAGTCAGAGACCATTTTTGGTGGTTTTACTTAATCGGTATCGTTAATTATACGATATAATCATTTCCGATGCTACGGCGATTTGTGGGTTTTAAAAATCAAAAAATAAATGAAATCTTACTATAATCTGTAAGTATGCTTTCTTTCACATTAAAGAAATAATGGTATACTAGTTGCGATGCGAAGGAGCATCGAAATTCATAAAAGATGAGGAGTATTTTTATGATTAAAGTTGATACATCCAATATTTTGCCTTTCCTTGGTGAAAATGAGATGGAGAAAATGATCCCGCAGGTTGAACTGGCTCACAACATGCTTCACAAGAAAAATGGCCCGGGCAGCGATTTCCTTGGCTGGCTGGAACTCCCGAGCAAGTATGACAAGAATGAATTTATGCGCATCCGTAAGGCTGCGACACGTATCCGTAAGGATTCCGATGTGCTTCTGGTCATCGGTATCGGCGGTTCTTATCTGGGCGCCAGAGCTGCCATCGAGCTTCTTTCCCATTCTTTCGCAAACTGTGCGAATAAGAAAGTCAGAAAAGCTCCGCAGATCTTCTTCTGCGGTAATTCCATCAGCGCTACCTACCTTGCTGACCTGATGGACATGCTCGAGGGCAAGCGTGTTTCTGTTAACGTTATTTCCAAGTCCGGTACTACCACAGAGCCGGCCATCGCTTTCCGTATCATCCGTGCCTACATGGAAGAGAAGTACGGTAAGGAAGAAGCAAGACAGCGTATCTACGCTACAACTGACAAGGAGCGTGGCGCTCTGAAGACACTGGCTAAGAAGGAAGGTTACGAGACCTTCGTTGTACCGGATGATGTCGGAGGACGTTTTTCCGTTCTGACTGCAGTAGGTCTTCTGCCGATCGCTGTTGCCGGTATCGACATCCGTCAATTGATGACCGGTGCCCGTGACGCCAGCAGAGACAGCAAGAATGTTTCTATGGACAATGAGTGCTACAAGTACGCTATCGCCAGAAACTGCCTGCTCCGTCGTGGCTATACTACTGAGGTAATGGTCAACTATGAGCCTTCTTTCCACTTCATGACAGAATGGTGGAAGCAGCTCTACGGTGAGTCCGAGGGAAAGGACGGCCGTGGTATTTTCCCGGCAGGTGTAGACAACACCACAGACCTGCATTCCATGGGCCAGTACATCCAGGACGGTAAGAGAATGCTCTTCGAGACAGTTGTTCAGATCGACAAGGCTCGTCGTTCTTTCACGATCCCGAATGACAAGGAGAACCTGGACGGACTGAACTTCCTGTCCGGTATGGATATGAACGAGGTTAACCTCAAGGCTATGCAGGGCACGGTTCTGGCTCACGTTGACGGTAAGGTACCGAACATGGTCATCCATGTTCCGGAACTGAACGAGTACTGGCTCGGACAGCTGATCTACTTCTTCGAGAAGGCCTGCGGTATCTCCGGATATCTCAACGCTGTCAATCCTTTCAACCAGCCTGGTGTTGAAGCTTATAAGAAGAACATGTTCGCTCTTCTGGGTAAGCCGGGCTACGAGAAAGAGAAGAAGGCTCTTGAGGCTCGTCTGAAAGAAAAGAAATAATTAGCTGACCGATTCGGGAAGCGGGGAGTAGACATGAGAGAATTTCCTTTACCGCTGAGCAAGGCGGACTTAATGAAAGTTGAAAGTCCGGCCAGATATGTCGGCGGAGAGTTTAATGCAGTGATCAAGGAAGATATGCTGGATGAACTCGAGGCTAAAGGGACGACCTCGTATGTGCGTTTTGCTTTCTGTTTCCCGGATATCTATGAGATCGGCATGAGCAATCTGGCTCTGCAGATCCTGTACCACGTATTGAATGAAAGCCCGTTTGTCGCCTGCGAACGGGCTTTCTCTCCGTGGAAAGATATGGATGCCATCCTTCGAGAGAAGAACGTGACATTATATTCCATGGAGACCAAGACCCCGCTTTGCGACTTCGATGTGCTGGGATTCTCCCTCGGATATGAGATGTGTTATACCAATGTCCTGCAGATGCTGGATCTTTCGAAGATCCCGCTTCTTGCCAGGGACCGTGGAGAAGAGGATCCCATTATCTGCTGCGGCGGACCGGTGGCATATAACATTGAACCGATGGCGGATTTCTTCGATCTGGTCATGATGGGTGAAGGCGAGGAGATGATCCTGGAACTCTGCGAGAAAATCCGGGAGTATAAGCATTCCAAGAATACCGACCATCCTATGACTCGTGAAGAACTGTTCCTTGCATGTGACAGCATAGAGGGCGTTTATGTTCCGTCACTTTACGATGTTTCCTACGATCCCGAGAAGGGCGCGACCATCACGCCGAAGAAAGAAGGAGTCAAGAAGACGATCCTTAAGCGGATCATAAAGGACCTGGACACGTGCCTGTATCCGGTAAAACCGGTCGTTTCCAATATGCGTGTGGTCCATGACCGTTCTTATCTGGAAGTGTTCCGAGGATGCATCCGTGGATGCCGCTTCTGCCAGGCCGGTTTCATCTATCGTCCGGTCCGTGAAAAGTCCGTAGAAGTGCTCTGTGAACAGGGCCGCCAGCTTGAGAAAAACACCGGCTACGATGAGATGGGACTTCTGAGTCTGTCGACCAGTGACTATACCCAGTTCCCGAAGCTTGCCGAGACTTTGCTGGATACCTTCGAAGGTCACCATACCAGTCTTTCGCTTCCGTCTTTGCGTCTCGATTCCTTCTCTCTGGACCTGATGGAGAAGGTGCAGAGTACGAGAAAATCCGGCCTGACCTTCGCACCGGAAGCCGGAACCCAGAGACTTCGTGATGTCATCAACAAGAACATCCGGGAAGAAGATATTTTTTCTTCTCTGGAACTGGCTTTCCAGGGAGGCTGGAGCACGGTGAAACTGTACTTCATGCTGGGTCTTCCTACCGAGACAGATGAAGATGTTCTGGGCATTGCAGACCTGGCCAGAAGGATCGAACAGCTCTACTACGATGTGGGAAGAAGGACCGGCCAGAAAATGCGTAAGCCGGACATTACGGTATCTACATCCCTTTTTATTCCGAAGCCTTTCACGCCTTTCCAGTGGGAAAAGCAGGATACGAAGGAAGAACTGATCCGAAAGCAAAGACTTCTGAAAGACAATATCCGAAGCAGAAATATCCATTATGCCTGGCACGATTTCGATTCTTCCGTATGGGAAGTGGTGCTGGCACGAGGAGACAGAAGATTGTCTCCTGTTCTTCTGGAAGGATATCGTTCCGGGCTGTTCTTCGATGCCTGGGATGACCAGTTCAAACTGGAAAAATGGCTGGAGATCCTGGGTAAGCACGGCCTTCGTGTAGAAGATTTCTCGCGAGAATATAACGAAGAAGAGACCCTTGCCTGGGAACATGTAGATGTGGGTGTGAAGAAGAGATTCCTTCTTTCCGAAAGACACAAAGCCCACGCAGAGACGACGACACCTTCCTGCCGGGAGCACTGTTCCGGCTGTGGTGCGACTTGTTTCGGAGTAGGAGAGTGCTATGCTGCAAAGTGAACGTGAAAAGATGATGACCATGCAGCCGCACCAGACGGCCTATGTCCAGCGCTGCATTTTCCAAAGAGGCGGACCGACAGTGTTCCTGGGCCATCTGGACCTGATGACCTGTTTCGAACGTGCGGCTCGAAGAGCAGAACTGCCGATCCTCTATTCGCAGGGTTATAACCCCCGTCCGGAGATGGTTTTCGCCTTGCCTCTGGCAGTCGGAATCGAGACCCGGAAGGACTATCTGGACGTGTCTTTGTCCTGTCCCTACGATGCCGAGAAATTCGTAAACGAGATGAATACCTATCTGCCAAGCGGTCTTCAGATCTTGAAGTCCAATGCGATTCCGGAACCGAAAGACAGCATTATGTCCATCGTTTCGGTAGCGTCCTACCGACTGGAGGCCAAGGGCATCCGCAAAGCCATGGAAGATGCTTTTGCCAGGGAGACCTTGATCGTGGAGAAATTTGCCAAGGGCAAGACAAAGGAAGTGGACATCCGTCCGCTTCTGATTGCGCCATTCCAGGCCTCTTCGGATGATCCGGATGCGGCGGAGTTCTATTGTGGCGCCGGTTCCGAGAAGAATGTCCGTCCGGACCTGATACTGGCAAGTCTGCAGAAATACTGCGGAATGGAGCCACGCACCGCGGACAATACACGCGTTATCCGTCTGGGCCTTTTTGCCGGAGAATATCCTCGGATCATACCTCTTGAAGACGTAAAAGTGACGTAAAACGACTCCGCGTTTACACACTCTTTATTGGCGTCAACCAAGTGACGGCGGTCTTTCAGCCTGAAAATCGATTCCTCTACGATCTTTGAGTATTCGACAGGGCTGATTTTTCAGTGTTTTTCACAAATGAATTTGATTGAGTTTTGTTATGACTTCGTGTAGAATTGCTTTAGCGTGAGGCGAAAGGGGAAAGAATATGGAGTCTAACGAACAGGATTTTGCAGAAAGTCTGCTTCGGATATTTGATAATGTGCTTTTGACTGAGGGCATGGCACTTTCCAAGGGTTATTTTTCCGACCTTTCTATTGCTGAACTGCATACTTTGAATGCCATCGGACCCTACGATGCGCGAACCATGACGGAGACCGCCAATATCCTGGGTATTACTATCGGTACCCTGACAGTGGCCATCGACAGACTGGTGAAGAAGAAGTATGTCGAGAGACAGCGTGACACCAAGGACAGACGTATCGTACGCATTTCGCTTACAAGACAGGGAAAGCTCGCCTACCGCATGCATTCTAAGTTCCACAGAGTGCTGGTCAAGAGGATCATGGATCCGCTGACTGAAGAAGAGAGAAAGATCCTGACGCGTACCGTGGCCGAGATCGATTCTTTCGTGGACGAACAGTACAAGAAGTACAGTAATGGTCAACAGTATAAGAAGATCATTCGGGACAATACAGAGGTATGACTATGGCAGGGCAGAAGAAGAGACCTGAGGAGAACGAAGGTCAGGCACCGGAGCAGAACGGACAGACAGGTGCAGGTCTATCGAAAGATGGCATTTTCGATACATTGACCAGCATGCTGGCCGAGCTTCTGGATATGCATAAGGAAGAATTCCAGCCGGAGACAGCGATCTTCGCGGAACTTCCGCTGGATTCACTGCAGCTTTATGAGCTGGTAGTGGATCTGGAAACACGTTACTCGATCCATATTTCCGATGAAGCGATCGAGAAGGTGGAGACCATCGATGATGTGGTCGAGATGATCTTTACCGCAAAACAGTAAGAGGCATAATATATTTATTTGGGGTTGAACAATTTGCAATACGTTTTTATCGTAAACGCGAACATACACAGAAAGCGTAAGAAGGCTTTCGAGAAGGCGATCGCGAACCTGCCTTACGATGTTAAGTCGAAGACAGTCGTCGCCTATACTGAATATGAGAATCACGCGGAAACGCTGGCAGTTACGTACTCGGAGAGATTCGGTTCCGAGTGCATCATCTTCGCCTGTGGCGGAGACGGTACGGTCCATGAAGTGGCCAATGCTCTGGCATTCCGTACCTCTCCCATGGGGATCATTGCGCTGGGTACTTGTAATGACTTTGCAAGATCCGTGTATCCGCCGGAATTCGTCAAGAATCCGCTTCTGATCCTGAAATGTCTGGAGAATCCGAACATCCAGCCTATCGATCTTTTGCGTATCGACAGTTACGATGCGCTGGGTAACCATCTTCCGATCTGGAGCCACTATAGTCTCAACATTGCCTCCATGGGTCTGGATACGCTTGTCCAGGCTAAGGCAAAAGCTCTTGTGGCGAAGCATCCTAAGAGCATGTTCCTCAGGAGCAACGCGTATACTATCGCCGCGATTTCCTGTCTGCTTTCGGGCTGGCGGTACAAGATGGACTTCTCCATCGAGCTGGAAAGCGGTGAGATCGTGGAGCGTAAGAACATGAAGTATTCGCTGATCAGTATCTGCAACGGAAGATATTACGGCGGAGGATTCTGCCCGGCGCCTTCGGCATCCATCGAAGACGGTGTGCTGGATGTGTGTCTTGTTGACGACATGAGCAAGGGCAAGGCTTTATCTCAGCTTCTGAAATATAAGAAGGGCCGGCACATCGGCCAGCCCGGATTTACTACATATCGATCCACCAGTGGAATTCTTTCTTCCCTGGACAGCAATTTCCAGCTTCAGGGTAACTATGACGGAGAAGACTTCTTCGGTCACAAGATCCGCTATGAGATCGTGCCGAGAGCGATCCGATTTGCGTCATTTTCTTAAGTTGACGTCATTCTTCTCCATTTCCTTCATCCAGTCATACACGGCAGCTGTGAGCTTATGTGCGTCTCTGTCGTATTCTTCCGGCATGAACGGCTTTCCGAAATGAATGGTGATCTTCTTTCTGCAATGGTTCTTCTTGTCCCAGGTCTGTGGCTTGGACATATGTCGTGACCAGGCCTGATATCCGCCTTCGATATAGACGGGAAGAAGCGGTACGTCTGCCTTCACGGAAAGATAAGCGGCACCGTCCTTGAACTCCGCCACCAGTCCGTCACTTGTACGGGTTCCTTCCGGATGGACCAAAATGATATTTCCTTTCTCTACTTCCTTCTTGGCCTTGATAAGACCACGGACCGGATTACCGAAACGGTCTACGGCGATACCACGGCCGACGTGCATCATGACGCGGCCCAGACGGCCATAGTTGGTCTCCAGATCCGAAGCCGCAAGAGAACAGAAGTACTTCCGGTGCTTTCTCGGAAGGAAACTCATGATCCACATGCCGTCAGCATAGGTCTGGTGATTGGAGCATACGATGTATGGATTATCGACCGGGATGTTCTCCTTGCCTGCAGAACGAAGCTTGACAAGAATCTTGGTGATCCGCATAGAGACATGGTACCAGAAGAAACCGGTAAATCCCCTAGGTGTCGGATACTTGTTGTTCAGGTCCTCGGTCGAGACCGGAGCACTTTTTGCCGTATCGTTAGATTTCGTATCCACAAAAATATCCCCTTATATTTATATAACACTGAAGATATGCTAGACTAGTTTTTGGGTCTTGTCAAATGGGATATCACGAATCTTGATGCCATTTGAGAAAATCTTTTGATTATCAAACTATTTTCTGCTGAAGAATAGACGAAGCAGATAGAAAGTGGTATCATTTGTGGGTATGACTGGCACGGTTTGAAGTGGGAATAGGTTGGAGAACAGGGTGCCATCACGGAGGTAATATGCCGAGCGTTATCGGAAAAGCACTGCACGATGCCCAGCGTTATGAGACGATGAGGGATCTGATTTTGGATGTCCGGGAGAAATACAGTTCCCGGGATGCTTTTATTTTTCGAAGAAAACCTAATGAGGCAGAGATCCATAAGACATATCACGATTTCGGTACCGATATCGAGTATCTGGCCCAGGCCATCAAGATCCACGGATACCAGGGAGAACACCTGGGTGTCGTAGGCGAGAATGCCTATGAGTGGGTCGTATCTTATTCCGCTATTCTTTCCAGTGGTTCCATAGGTCTTCCGCTGGACCGGCTCCTTCCGGAGCACGAACTGGTCAACCTGCTGGTGCGCGGTAAGGTGAAAGTGCTTTTTTATCATCAGAAACATCACGAGATGATCCTGGATATTGCCAAGAACCAGGAAGAAACGGGTGTTAGTGTGCAGAAGTATGTCTGCATGTGCAAGGAATACATTGCTCCGAGCCTTGCCTGGCCGGAGGATGACGAGCGTTTCACCGACGTACAGACCTGGATCGCAGACGGTAAAGATGCTGTGGAGAAGGGCGAGAGCATCATGAAGACGGTGACCATCGATCCGGAAGAGACGAAGATCATTCTGTTTACGTCCGGTACCACGGCCATGAGTAAAGGCGTCATGCTTTCCCATAAGAACATCATGAGCAATGTCTATGCCATTGCTTCCACGTTGACGTTGAACCCGGGGGAGAGAACTTTCTCGATCCTGCCGCTTCACCATACTTTCGAGAATACCTGTGAGTACTTCATGTTCGCACGAGGCTGCTGTATCTGCTTCTGCGACGGACTGCGTTATATCGTTAAGAATCTGAACGAGTGGCACTGTGAAGCATGTATTTCGGTACCGCTTCTGTTCGAGAATATCCACGGAAAGATAAAGGCCGGTATCAAGGAATCCGGTAAGGAGTCCCTGATCTCTGTCATGATTCCGGTGTCTAATTTCCTTCGCAAGTTGAAGATCGATCTGCGGCGTGTACTCTTCGCATCGATCATCAAGAAACTGGGCGGACATCTGCGTCTGGTCGTAATCGGCGGTGCGGGCATCGCGAAGAATTATATCGAAGATTTCAATAACTGGGGAATCGAGTTCCTGATGGGCTACGGCCTGACGGAGACAAGCCCGGTTATTTCAGTTACTACCTCCAAGTGCAATGTCTATGGAAGCGTAGGACGACCGATCACGGAAGTCGAAGTGAAGATCGACGATGAAAGTACCAAATTTGGTACAGTGGGTGAGATATTATCTAAGAGTAATTGCATTATGCAGGGTTATTACGAGAATCCGGAAGCCACAGCCGAAGTGCTCGAGGAGGACGGATGGTTCCATACAGGCGATATGGGATATCTCGATAAGAAGGGATGTCTGCATATCACGGGACGTGTGAAGTCGATGATCGTTCTCACCAACGGAAAGAAAGCTTTCCCGGAGGAGATGGAATCCCTTCTGAACAATATCCCGGGTGTTAAGGAAGCATTCGTATGGGGCGCGAAGGATGAAGATGACGCAGTGGATATCTGCGCCAAGCTTCTGATCGACCGTACGGTGATCGGTGAGAACCTTCCTATCCCGGATACGACAGCCGGTGATAACGCGGTGCGTGAGTATCTGACCGCGAAGATGAAGGAAGTCAACCATCAGATGCCGTCTTATAAAGCCATCCATTACTTTGTCTTCTCGGAGACGGAGATGGTGAAGACGACGACGCTGAAGATAAGACGTCCGCAGGAGCAGAAAGCGGTAGAGGACCGTCTGGCTGAAGCGGGCACGACAATGAAAGCTGCGAACGGACAGAATCTCGATACCCTCTAATAAAGGAGGTATTTGTCATGGCGTTTCATCTGTTATATGGTGAACATCCCGGTTCACTGATCGATGCATGCCTTTCGCGGATCTGTGAAGAAGCCGTCATGTGGCCGACCCGTCGCGGATATATTATTGTTCCCGAGAAGATGAAGGCGGAGATCGAACGCCGCTATATCGAGATCCTGACGCAGAAGAAGAGCGGAGATGTGGCCGATTCGGCTTTCATGATGATCGATGTAGTCAGCTTCTCTCGTTTTGCCTACCGAATTCTCAGTGAAGTCGGCGGTGCATCCGGCATGAACCTCAAGCCTGTCACAAGAACGATCCTGATCCATCGCATCCTGCAGCAGGATAAGGATGAATTCTCCGTTTTATCCCATTTTGCCGATCGCGTGGGCTTCGTGTCCGAACTCGATGAAGTCCTGGGAGATTTCTACCGTTATGGGATCACGGGACAGGATCTTCTTAATATGGATCTTTCGAAAGAAAGTGATTCCACCAGAAGAAAGATACAGGACTTCGGGCGGTTGCTGGAGAAGCTGGCCGAGATGGAGGAGACACTTGGCTTTGCGCCGGAACGTTTCTCCATGAAGAAGCTTTCTGAGATATTGGAGAAGTATGCGGCCAACGATCCGGAGGTAGCGAAGTGGCCGCTGAAGCGTCTGTCGTTTTTGCGGGACGCATCGATATGGATCATGGGCTTCGGAGAGAAACGAAACTTCACTCCGGAAGAGTTGAACATTGTTACACTCCTAGAGCGCGTAACATCTAAGCTGACATTGACGGCGGTTGCCGATTACCTGGATGAAGACGAGGACAGGAAGGATATCTGCCATTTCGGAAACCATACCGTGGAATCTCTGCTGGAGCATTTCTCGCTCTCTTCCAGTGAGAAGGTCCCTTCTCGTGCGGAGAGAAATCCGGTGCTGTGTCAGCTTTCGGAAGATTATGCCAACCGTTCATGTGAGGTGCGTAAAGACCTGGATATTCCCGCGGAGATCAAGGTATTCCACCAGATCAACGACGAATTGGAATATGTAGCGGCGAAGATCAAGGAGCTGGTGCAGTTCCATGGATACCGCTATCGGGATATCACGGTGGTCCTGTGTAATGAAGCGGACTACGGGAACAGCCTGCACGCCGCTTTCGCCAAGTACGGACTAGATGTGTTCCTGGATTCCAAGAGCCGTCTCATCGGAACCATCTGGATGCAGTATATCAGCGCGATCCTGGAGATCGGAGTCTATAACTGGAAGCTTCCTTCTGTCATTGCCTATCTGAAGTCGGGATTTGTGTCGCTGGATCCGGTCTGCATCCAGCGATTTGAGAACTTCTGTCTGGCACATGGACTGAAGAATAAGAAGCGACTCTTCCGTGCGGCCGAGTACGTGAAGAACGAAGAAGAGAAACGAGTGGTCGAGAAGGTTCTTCCTGTACTGGTGGACCTGAAGGACAGAATCCAGGCTTTACTTTGCGCGACGACCTGCCGGGAGCGGGCCGTGGCGCTCCACGATCTGGTGGCATCCGACCATAAGATGGTGGAATACTATGTAGACGAGTGGACGAAGGGCGGCAATCAGGAGGCAGCCCTGGCGCTGGCGGCGTCCTATAACACGGCAGACGATACTCTTCTGGCACTGGCCGGGGAGATCGGTGCATTCCCGATCTCGCTTGCCAATTTCAGTGATGCTGTGATCTCTGCCATTGCTTCCCAGAGTCTGGCAAAGATTCCGTCTTTCGTTGATCAGGTGACGATCACGACACCGCAGAACGGATATCGCCGTCCTTGCCGTGCCATGTTTATTGTGGGACCACAGAGAAAGAATTTCCCGTACACTTCACCTTCTGAAGGTTATCTGAAGAACCGGGAAAGAGAGACGATCTCCGAGAAGCTTTCGGTCGAGTTCCCTAACCATGCGAAGGATCAGGCCTATGCGGATTTCTTTACCGCTTATGCACTTCTGGATGCACCATCCGAAGCGATCTATTTTACCGTGCAGAATTCTGAAGAGCCTTCTTCGGTGATCTTGTTCCTGAAGGAATCGTATCCGAAGGTCTCCACAATGATACTGGATCATCTGACCCTTTCCGATCCCCGTGTACTGGAGAAGGAGCGGATGGAAGAATACCTCCGAAATGTGATCACAGGAAAGCAGTCCGCCAGTGCGGAAGAAATGAATAAAGCTGTCTATATCTGGAAAAGATATTTTGAGGCGAAGGATCTTTCCCGTGAGGAGGATCCGGATCTGGATCTGACGATGCCGGATGACCTGATGAAGCAGCGATATAGTGATCATATGAGCATGAGCGTTTCCTCTATCGAGAATTATGTGAAGTGCCCCTATAACTACTTCTGCGATAAAATCGTGAAGCTGAAAGAACGAGAGATCATGAAGCTTCAGATGAACGAGATGGGTACATTAGGTCATACCATTATGGAGCTGGCCATGACCGAGTTCCGTGATGCCTTCCAGAAAGCATCAAGCGACGAAGAACGTCAGCAGATCGTAGAAGAATACAAGGCCAAGGATAAGCGGGCCTGGTCGGAGGCATTGCTTCCCATTGCGCAGGAGAAGGATCATTTCGCATACAGCGAAGATCTGGCCATGAAGATCGAGGGAGACAGTAAGCTTTTGCGTTCTTCGACGGAAACCTTGAAGTATATGTTCGATAAGATAGAAGCGAAGGGCTTCGTGCCGATGCTGTTCGAGTGGAAGTTCGGCTCGGATGACCAGGATGGAGCCAAGATCACATTGAAAGATGGACGAACCGTGACATTCCACGGAACCATCGACCGTGTAGATGTGGATCCGGATACCGGAGAATTCCGAATCCTGGATTATAAGACAGGCGCTAAGGAAATCAACTATCACGAACTGTTCGCCGGAGAGAACGTCCAGCTTTCGGCTTATATGCATGTATATGCCAAGTCCCATCCGGATCTGAATCCTGCGGGCGTAGGGTATATTCCGTTGAGATCATTGAAGTGTTCAACTAACAATCTGGGTTCTTCTTTCTCGGAAGAGGCGGTCCGTGAGGCATATCAGACGGCTGTGAAGGAAACGTATGCAGCGAGTAATCTATCCATGTCTTTCCCGCCGGAAGATATGCGTCGTATCGGGGAGTTCGTGTTCGGCAAGATCCGTGACAATTGTGAAGATCTCTTCTCCGGTAAATTCCCTTCCAAGCCGGCAAGGATCGGAAAGGATGCTGCATTTGACTGTCAGAAGTGTAAGTTCGCTTCCGTGTGCAGCGGGGATAATTTCTCGCCGATGTACCGATTTATGGATAAGGTTCCGAAAAGAAAGACCGAGAAGGGAACCGATATGAAATCGAAGGACGCCTTCGTGAAAGTTCTGAAGGAGGGTGATGAAGGATGAAAGCAACACCTGAACAAGAAAGAATCATCAGTGCTCCTTCCGGCAATATCCTTGTCAGTGCCGCCGCTGGATCGGGTAAGACAAGTGTCATGACAGAGCGTATCGTAACACGTATTCTGAATCGTGAATTATCGGTAGACCGTGTGCTGGTCATGACCTTTACCAATGCGGCCGCCGCCAATATGAGTGCAAAACTGGAGAAGAAGCTTCGAGAGAGGCTTTCTACGGAAAAGGATAAGAGTGTACGGAAATATCTGAGTGAACAGATCGCGGCTTTGCCGACGGCATATATCTCGACGATCAACGCATTCTGCAGCCGCGTGATCAGCAGTTTCTCTGCTCAGGGCAAGGATGCGGACGGAGAACCATTGCTTGAACCGGGCAGCATGATCCTGGAGGAGACCCACGCCAAGCGTCTCCTGGCAGAAGCTTTTGACGATGCGTTTTCCGAAGCATATCAGCTGGCTTATCAGGTGAAAGAGGATGCATCTTTTAATGCGGAGGAAGAGATCGGCGATCTGCAAGACAATGTCTGGCCGGGTAAGATGCTTTCTCACGGTCTGACCAAGCGTGAGTGGGCGGAGTCTTTCGTGAGAATGGTCGAGTCCTTCGGAAACGGAAGGAATGACCAGGCCCTGAAGGAAGATATGGCTGATAAACTGGCCTATCTGCGAAGCCTGCCGGATTATCGCAAATGGATCACTGAGCAGGTTGAAAGAAAGTGCTCGGAGGCAGGGGATTTCCTGTCTACACCGACATGCAGACGGATCCTTGAACAGATGAGAAGCGCGATACGTGAACTGCTTCCCTACATACCGGAGATCCTGAGCAAAGTGGATTCCGTGATCTTTGCCAAGACGAAGAAAACGCAGGAAGAAAAGCAGAATATGTTCAAGGAATGGTGCGTGTTCCTTATCGAGAGCGCAGAGAAGATCCTGGATGAGAACACTTCCTGGAATGAGATCGTTTCAACCCTGAAACGCCGGCCGGAAGGGGAAAAGGCGCCGGCTTTTAAAAAGCCTAGTGGCTGCGATCCGTCTCTGGACGAATTCAGTGAAATGCTGTCACCGTTCTACGAGATGGTGTTCATAATGACCGGGCTTTACAAGAACAAGGATGCCTTGGCGGAATTGTCCAAGACATATCGTTTCTACTTCGGAAAATCCGAGGAAGAACTTAACGAAGAAAGTGAATCGATGGCGCCTCTGTTCGAAAGGTATTTCGAAGTGGTGCTGGCGGCGGATACTTTCTATGCCCGAAAGAAGAAACAAGAGGCGGCGCTGGATTTCCAGGACCAGGAACAGATGGCTCTGAAGCTGCTCTCCAATGAAGAAGTAGCGAAGTATTATCAAGAGCTTTTCGATGAGATCTATATCGATGAGTATCAGGACAACAGTGGAGTACAGGATGCGATCGTACAATGTTTCAGCCGGGACAATGTTTTCTTTGTGGGTGACGTGAAGCAGAGTATTTACCGGTTCCGTCACGCGAAGCCCCAGATGTTCCTGGACCGTGCGGAAGCATACCGCAAGGAAGAGGGCGGAAAACTATACGAATTGAATGCCAACTTCCGAAGTGTGCCGGGGATCCTGGATGAAGTGAATAAGATCTTCCGGTCCATTATGGGAAGCGAGTATGCGGATATTGAGTACGATTCTTCCCACCAGCTGAATGCAGGCCTTCCGTCTTACGAAGAGACGTCCGGAGCCAGAGTAACGCTGATCTTCTCGGAGGAGAAGGCGAAGGAGAATCCGGATGAGGATTCAGAGGAAGAAGAGCCGGAGAATCCTACTACGAAAGTCGTCGATGAAGATGATGCGGCGCGGGTACAGAAAGAAGCATTGGTGGTGGCCGGAAAGATCATGGAACTTTCCTCACTGCCCGGTTTTACCTGCGACAATTGTGTGGTACTGACCAAGTCGAACCGAGAAGCCATGGCGGCGGCAGAAGTGCTGAACAGCTGTGGCATACCGGCGCAGGGACCGTTCCTGGGCAACATTCTTCAGCATCAGGATCTGCGTGTGATCCTGGATCTGGTTCGAATCACGGATAATTCCCTTCAGGATATTCCGCTGGCCAGTGTCATGAAGTCCGGACTCCGGCAGGCCGGATTTACAGATGAGGATCTGTTCCGAATCTATCTTTTTGCCCAGTCAGAAGGCAAGAAGGATCTTCCGTTCTGCGAGAAGGTGGTATTTTATGCGCAGAAGGAAGAGACGGAACTGGGTGAGAAGGTCAGACGATTCCTTTCCTTCGTCAATGATTTGCGCACCCTGGCCATGCAGATGTCGGTTTCCAAATGGCTGGAACATGTGTATTCCGTTACCGGATATCCGCGTTACGTGCTGACCCAGAAAAACGGTAATGCAAGATACTATGCTCTGATGTCTTTTGCTGCCTGGGCATCCCGGTTCGATCAGACGAGAAGACAGGGCCTGAGGGCATTTGTGGAATATATTGAGGAACTGGATTCGCAGAAGGATGCATCCACAGAGATCGACCTTTCTGAACCGCTGGAGAACGTGGTGCGGTGCATGACGATCCATAAGAGTAAGGGTCTGGAGTTCCCATATGTTTTCCTGTGTGGTATCCAGTCGGGAAATCAGGACAGCAATACACCGGTCCTGCTTAACGAGAGCGGTGAAATGGCTGCCAAGAGATATTGTCCGCAGTGGGGTTCCGTATATGAGCCGCATGACTTCTTTATCCTCAAGCAGGAGGAGAAAAGAGAGCTGGAAGCAGAGAAGATCCGTCTTCTGTATGTTGCGTTGACGCGTGCGGAGAAGAAGGTCTTTGTTGTTGCACACATTAAGAGAAACGCAGATGGGCAGATGACCGGTTCCGATCTCTTCGAAAAGATCCGGGAGATCCGGGACGAGAAACTGCCGGTCTCGGTCATGAAACTTCTGGATACTCCGTTTAAGAAGACTATGGCGGGTCTGCTCCGAGATTCCTCCTATCCGTTGATGGGAATAGTAAGAAGTGCAGATGTGGTGTACTTTGGTGATGTGGATTTCACGAGTACACAGGCAAGTCCGGAGAACTCCAGGGTCGGACTGATCTGCGATTCTCTGGAAAACTTGGGTTATAATCCTTTCGTCAGAAATGTCGATGCACAAAATGCCTATGAAGATGCGCGCAAGCTTCAAGTTCTGGATACGCTATCTGAAGAAGAAGGAGCGCGGGCAGAGGTGCTGTCTGCAGAGATCGGCGACTGGGCTCCGCTGGACCTGGTTCCGGCCAAGACGACGGTCAGCGAGATGAAGCGTCTTCTGGCAGAAGAAGAGAAGGGCCCGGATGAAGAAGATGAACTGGATGCCCGTGCTATCAACATGCGGTTGAAAGAAAGCCCGGACAAGTGGAAGGATAAAGGTTACAGTGCTTCTCAGATGGGTACACTTCTGCACAGCGCATGGCAGTATATCGATTTTGCCGGTCTTCTTGCTTCGGAAGAAACAGTGGACTGGGAACGTGAACTGCTGAAACTTGAAGAATACGGAATGATCACGAAAGAACAGGCGGAGAGACTTTTGCCTTTTACGAAGAACATGCAGATGTTCCTGGAAAGTGATCTTTGTAGAGGGATGGCGGAAGCGGAAACGCGGGCAGAGAACGGTCCTTATCGGGAGATTCCTTTCGCTCTGGCGCTGCCGAATGAGAAGGACTTCTCGTTGATCCAAGGTATGATCGACTGCTGGTTTGTGGACGCCGACGGTGACGCGGTACTGATCGATTATAAGTCCGACCGTATTTCCGGAACGTCGGAAGAGAAGGAAGCGGTCCTGAAGGACAGATATGCCTTCCAGCTGGAGATGTACGAGAAAGCCATCGTGGCGGCAACGGGAAAGAAAGTAAAAAGAAGAGTTATTTGGCTGATCCGGGACGGTCTTTCTTTTGAGATCTGAGTTCGCGGAAGAAACTCTTCAGAAGCTGGCTGCATTCGTCTTCCAGTATGCCGCCGGTGGATTCCACATGGTGATTGTGGGGAAGATCGAAGAGGTGGTTCTGTGAACACACAGCCCCGCCTTTCGGATCGGAGGCACCGAAATAGACATGACGGATATGGGACTGAATGATGGCACCGGCACACATATAGCATGGCTCTAAGGTCACATACAGATCACAGTCGAAAAGGTGCCAGGCCGAAAGCTTTCTGCAGGCTTTGGAAATACCGACCATTTCGGCGTGGAGGGTCGCATCCTGCTTTGTCTGGCGAAGGTTGTGGGCACGGGCAATGACTTTTCCGTCTTTGACGATTACACAGCCGATAGGAGATTCGCCCAGATCGTAGGCTTTCCGGGCTTCGGAAAGGGCGGCACGCATGAATTTCTCGTGCTGCTTCTGTGTAATTTCGATGTCTGGAACGGGCATTCCGGGGTCTCCTTTGGATATGTTGCACAAGTGCATCTATAGTACAAGTTATAATATGTGCAGAATTACATTGAAATTTTCCTTGTGCTCATGCGAAGTTTCGCATATAATGTAATTTGCCTATTTGTGGAATTATACCATCTTGTAGGTGAACGTGTAAAGGACAAGGAAAATGGCAACTAGACAAGGTATTTGTAAGAACTGTGGGTCCCTGATCACAGTGGACACCAACGATGAATTGTGTGAATGTTTATTTTGCGACTGTGTCTTCCCGAC
The DNA here is from genome assembly GCA_001604185.1 of Clostridiales bacterium Firm_16. Lineage (GTDB taxonomy): Bacteria > Bacillota > Clostridia > Saccharofermentanales > Saccharofermentanaceae > Scatonaster. The sequence goes on from LVAV01000110.1 coordinate 82,119, forward strand.
AACAGAAGCCATCAGCATATATGAGAATCCGGACGGCGTAGAATTCCCGAATCTGCCACAGCCGAAGCGCGAGACGAAGAACGTGCGTCATACTGCGACGCCGGTCTTTGATAATGTGGTCGAGAAAGCCGTTAAGGTGGATAAGGCGACGAACAAGGAGACGAAGGTCGAGAAGCTTTTCGAGATCTCTCCTGACGATATCCAGACCCCGAAGAACGTAAAGAGAAATGTCTGGCTGATCACGGCGATCTGCATCGTGATCGTGCTTGGTATTTCCATTCCGCTTTTTGTTGTTCGTCATGGCCATCAGATGAATATCGATGAGAAGATCCGTACCGTGATCTCTTCCGGTCAGTTCACTGTTTCCACAGAGCGTGATGACGGATATGCTACAGGCTATAAGATCTCCGGTCTTTCGAATAACAAGATCTCGATCGTGACTGAATACGATACGGACGCGTCGAAGGTTTTCAATGCTTTCAAGTCCTATTGTGCGATCCGTGGTGAAGAATACGGATACGATTCAAGTGATATTGCTCATTACTACGACGACGTCGTACTTACTGTATATGCTCCGAATGGAAGATTTACGTTGACAGGCGACAAGAACGGTGCCACCGAGGATATGGTGGAAGTCTTAGTGCCGGAAGAAGAAGCGGAGACAACGACAGCAGAGTCCTGATTTCGGGTAGCGATGAGAAAGTCCCTTGAGCCCTTTCCCGGGCATTCCATTTCTGGGAGGATGAATTTGAATGGCAAGTGATTTTTCAAACATTTTGCAAAAACTGGAGAACCTGGCCAGCGCCAACAATAACAGCATTTCGTCTCTGGACGTCATGAACGTTATTGAGGAGCAGGACGGCGATCCGGATATGGTCGATAAGCTCTTCGATGAGCTTGAGGCAAAAGGTATTGCGATCCTCGCGGAGACAAGTATCGAAGACGATGCGATCCGCGATCTGAATCTGGATGCAGGCGTGACAGATGGTGCCGGTATGGATGATCCGGTCCGCATGTATCTGAAAGAAATCGGTAAAGTTCCGCTTCTTACTGCAGAGCAGGAACAGGATCTGGCCCAGCGTATGCTGGAAGGCGACGAAGAGGCCAAGTCTCAGTTGATCGAGGCGAACCTTCGTCTTGTTGTTTCTATCGCGAAGCGTTATCTCGGTCGTGGCATGCAGTTCCTTGACCTGATCCAGGAAGGTAACCTGGGCTTGATCAAGGCCGTAGATAAGTTTGACCACTCGAAAGGTTTTAAGTTCAGTACATATGCGACATGGTGGATCCGTCAGGCTATCACCCGTGCCATCGCCGATCAGGCTCGTACGATCCGTATTCCGGTACACATGGTCGAGACCATCAACCGTCTGGTACGTGAGCAGCGTGCTCTGATCCAGGAACTGGGTCGTGAACCTACCGTAGAAGAAATCGCAGAGCGCATGCAGCTTCCTGTTGAGAAGGTCCGTGAGATCCAGAAGATCTCCCAGGAGCCGGTATCTCTGGAGAAGCCGATCGGTGAGGAAGAAGACAGCCATCTGGGTGACTTCATTCCGGATGACGATGCCATGTCTCCTGCGGATCAGGTAGCCTATACACTCCTGAAGGAGCAGCTGCTGGATGCCATGAAGAGCCTGACCGCCCGTGAGGAGAAAGTTCTCCGTCTGCGTTTCGGTCTGGACGATGGACGTCAGCGCACTCTGGAAGAAGTCGGACGTGAGTTCAACGTTACCCGTGAGCGTATCCGTCAGATCGAAGCGAAGGCGCTCCGTAAGCTTCGTCACCCCAGCCGTAGCAAGAAACTGAAGGATTATATCGATTAATTCGCTTCCTGTGCGGAAGGATAGCACATGAAGAAAGCAACTTTCAAAAACGGAATCATGCCCAAGGATGGTCTGGACTTCGTCCGTCAGCGTAAGTATATGCGGGAAGCCCTTCTTGAGGTGTGTTCTCCACGTGAAGTGATCCTGCCCATGCAGCAACATCGCGGCACACCGTGTGATCCGGTGGTTACCGTTGGCGATTCCGTCGCCATGGGTGACCTGGTCGGTGCGCCCGCAGATATGCTGGGTGTTCCGGTCCATGCCAGTGTTTCCGGTGAAGTGACCAAGATCGGCACCATTCGTCTTCCGAACAAAGTCAGCTGTAAAGCAGTATGGATCAAGAACGACCTTCGAAGAAGAATGTCGTCGAAGATCCAGGTTCGGAAAGATATTGCGAATCTTTCTCTTACTGAATTAAGTAAACTTCTGTGGGCTTCCGGCATCTGCGGAATGGGCGGAGAAGGAATTCCGACTTACCATAAATGCATAAAGGCCGAGAAAGCCGGTGTGGATACACTCCTTGTCAATGCGACACAGAGTGAACCTTTTGTTGCCTGTGACCTGCACCATATCCGCGTGAACGCAGCCAAGGTACTGCAGGGGGCGATGGCCCTGAGCGGTATCTGCCGCGTAAAGCGAATTGTCTTTTGTATCGAAGACATGTGGGTAGATGAGATCGATGCATTGAATCAGGCTGTTGCCCAGTATAGCCGTCAGTACCTCGACAGAAAGATCGAGGTCAAGCTATTCAAGACACGTTTCCCGCAGGGATGTCAGCAGTTGATCATTAAGGCGCTGTACGGCGTGGAGCTTCCTATCGGCAAAGACCCGGAAGAAGAAGTCAAGGCCGTACTTTTTAACGCATCGACCTGCTATTCTTTCTACGAAATGATTGAGAAAAACCAGCCCTTGATCTCCCGTGTGGTCACCATCTCCGGAGATACCATCACCGGACACAATGTACTGGTACCGATCGGAACCAGTGTCTCAGAATTGCTGGAACGTGTACCGGGAGCCCATACGGCCCAGAGGATCGCCTGGGGCGGCGCCATGACCGGCGTTGCCATTACGGACTTGAATGTTCCGATCATCAAGACCACGACCGCGATCACCATAATACGTAAATTCGAGCCACCGAGAATGAACTGCATTCATTGCGGTGCCTGTGTAAGTGCCTGCCCGGTAGGCCTTGCGCCTTATCTTCTGAACCGACTTATTGAGCGGGGAGATACGACGGCAGCGATCCGTGAATCCGTGGAGCAGTGTATCGCCTGCGGCGCATGTTCTTACGTGTGCCCGGCGGGTATCGAGTTGTCGACGAATATTGCCAGAGCGGCACATCGGGCAAGGAGGGGCAAGCTATGAAGAGAAAACAGCTCGCGCCCCATATCCATGCGAACCAGCCGGCTTCTGAACGGTATATGTATGTGCTTCTGGCGATGCTGCCTGCCTTGGTTGGCGGTGTGTTCTATAACGGCATACGGGTGCTGGTACTTCTTGCCGTTTCCTGTATCGTATTCTTTTTCTCGGATTTTCTTTCGGCCCAGACTTTATATCCGGACCATGTTTCCCATGTGGACTATAGTTCGCTGGTCAGCGGAACAATGCTTGCGCTTCTGGTGCCCGCATCGGCCTCGATCTGGGCCGTTGCCATTGCTGCGCTCTTCGGATCTCTTCTGGTGAAGCAGGCTTTCGGAGGAGCCGGAACAAATGTCTTTAATCCCGCTTTCGCGGCGAGAGCTTTTCTACAGGTCGCATTTCCGGCCCAGATGGCCGCGTCGGAACTGCCCCAGGAACACTTCTGGGACTGGTTGTCGCTTCTGACCGGCAAGTCGGCGGGAAATACGGTGTTTGCCAGTGAAAGCGTGGAATTACTGGATGTCTTTTCCGGAAGACTTACGGGCATGATCGGAACGACGTCCCTTGTTCTACTTACCATGGGAGCTCTGATCCTGGCGGAGAGAAAACTGTTCCGTTTCGAGGCTCCGCTTACTTATATGGCCGTGATCGTAGTCGGCTATGTACCTTTCTTCTGGTCTAGTGCCGGACTGTCGGCATTCCTGCTTTGGCTGGTACAGGGCGGCATTCCTTTTGTTGCGATTTTTGCATTGAATGATTGTACGACCACCCCTCTGGGACAGAAAGCCAGACTGGTATTCGGCGGTGTAACGGGTTTCCTGACACTGATCCTTTATCGTTTCGGCAACGGTACCATGGCCATGATCTGCCCGATCCTTATGATGAACCTGATGACGCCGATCTTCGATTATTATTTCCGGCCGCGGGCCTTCTCCAAATCCCATTGGTTTAAGGAGGTGGAGAAATGACGCGTTCCTTCTTCAAAGGTCTTACGATACGTGCAGTCATTGCCTTGATCCTGAGTCTGGGTTTTCTCTTCATATGCCTTTTCAATACCAATGCAGCTAAAGGAAGAAGAGAGCAGGCGCAGTACCAGAAAGAGTATGGAGAACTGCTCCTTGCATCGGAATACCGGATGCTGGATACCGAGGTCCTGAAGAACTTCCAGGATATCCGAGGCGTGCTGAGTGCTTACGATGAGACCGGCAAACTTCTGGGATACATCCTCGACGTGGATACCCAGACCACGACCGGACGGATCCATACGCAGATGAGCATTAGTGAGAACGGTGAAAATCTTCTGAATCTTCGTATCATCCATGATAAGGAAGATTCCATCTCCATGTCTAAAGATGAGATGGAGGAGCTGCTGCGTCAGCTGAAGGGGTCCCGTATCCCGATCGCAGTTCAGCAGCAGACGGCTATCGATGTACCGTATCAGATGGAATACGATCCGCTTCTGGGTCTGCATGACGGTGTGTATTATGCCGAAGCGAAAGAAGCAGGCAAAGACGGATATCTCGACTACTGTGAGATTGAAGTGCGAGGCGGACGTATCGTGCGTGCCAACTGGGACGGAGTGAATAAGACCAGCCAGCACAGCCGTTCGGAAGATTCCATCAACGGAGATTATAAGGTCAGTGGCAAGATCTGGGCCGAGCAGGCGTATCGCCTCTGCAACCGGCTTGTGGTGGTACAAGATCCAATGAAACTTGCCATGAAATCCGATGGAACGACATCGATCATTGACGGTGTTACCATGAAGATCTCGATGTTCGTGGACCTGGTGAATGAATGTATCGACAATTCCAGAAGTCGTCTGACTAAGGAGCAATATCTGGCGAACAAGACTGCGTCAGATGATCCGGATAAGAAAGAGAACGATGCTTCCGAAACGACTGCAGATACGACGCCGGAAACAACCCTGACGTCGGATCAGGACGGAGCTTCTGCTTTAGATGTGGGGAATACGCCGGCTGAAACAACGGCAGTGACGTATACGCCGACCCCGACCAAGGTGCCGTCCGAAATCGGCGTCATCGGTGGTGAAGACGGTATCGTACAGGGAAATTCAGAGAATATCCTGTCGGAGAGTGTAGACGGAATCCCGCTCAGCGAGATCCGTACCTTTATCGACGGAATTCCTACCGCGGAGTCTGAAGTGGCGGCTACGCTGGGTACCGTCAATCTGGCATATAAGTTTATGCGCGAATATCTGAAGTGGGTGGGCTGATATGCAAGAGAGAAGATATATATCGAAAAGACAATATCGCTTCCTTCTGGCAAGTTCGCTGATGCTGGTGTTTACTACACCGGGTATCCCGGCTTTCCTCAGTTCTTGCGTGCAGCTGGTCCTGTTTTTCCTGATCAACCAGGCAATCTTTCGAAAAGTCAGTAACAAGCGGGTCTGCTGGGGTGTTTTTGCCTTTTCTGCAGCGTTCTTAGGCGAGGTGGTCGGACTTCTTTCGAGACTGTTGATGATCTCGATTCCGACTCCGTCCATGCTGCTGTTGCCGTGTTCTTCTTTTCTGTTTTTGTCGGCACCGGTATTCCAGGAGTGTGCAGATTCGGATGATGACGGCCTGATGAAGGCCGGCGGTAATGCCTTCCTGTTCTATTTTGTTGACGGACTTCTGATCTCCCTGATCCGAGAAGCCTTCGGTGCCGGAACGATCGCCGGATTTAAGGTGGATTTTCTGTCTTCGGTACAGTTCCCGTGGCTGAGCCAGGCTTCCGGTGCGGCTTTGCTGGTTCTGGTGAGCCTGCTTCTGGTATCCCTTATGAAGCGCCGCGATACGGAGATCCGGTGGAGTCTGCGGGTGCAAGAAGACGAAGAAGAAAGTTACCCCGGTATTTCTCTGCCCCGTGAGAAGAAGACACTCAGCATGATGCTGGGACTTCTGGTATTTGCCCTGGTATCCGGCGGGGTCGGATCGGTTCTTCTGCTTTATGCGCCGTCAGAGATCCGAAGACCGGAACATATCGTTGTTTTTGCCACGGTCATTACGATCCTGGTATTCACGCTGATCGTCAAAGTCTTCCATCTGGCTGATCTTATTGATGAGCAGAGGTTCCTTCCGTTGGCGGCCATTATTATGGTCGCCCTTCCGATGGAGTTCTATCTAGCCCGGCTCGGTGAGACAGGTGTCACCGATATCCGGACGATCCTTGTCTGGTGGATCAGCATGGTCGTGGGCGTGTGGCTTACCTTCGCGATCTGCCTTCTCTATGTTCATGTCATCCATAGCCGCCTGATGTTCGGTAAACAACCCCGTTGTCTGGAAGGCGTGCCCTTCGTGATATTGCATATCCTTTTGGTGCTGATTGTACTGATGCCCTGGCTGGATGTGCTGCAAAATGTGTAAGTTGAGGTAAGCAATATGAAGATCGTGATCACCTGCCTTTTCGGGCTGGAACATTTCTGTGTGGAAGACCTGGAGAATATCGGATATACCAAAGACCGGATCGAGGTCTCGGACGGCCAGCTTCTGGTATCGACGACTCCGGAGAAAATGCGAAGAGATGCGGCGCGGATCTGCCTTTGGTGCAGAAGGGGAGAGCGGGTCCTGCTTTCCATAAGTGAGTTCGACGCCGTGACCTTTGAAGAGTTTTTCGACGGATTCGAGAAGATCCGCTGGGGAGACTGGATCTTCGACGGTGCGGCTTTCCATGTGAACGGATATTCCCGTGATTCCAAGCTTTTCGGTATTCCCGCCTGTCAGAGCCTGGCGAAGAAGGCCATGGTCAAGGCACTTCTTTTCGAAAAACACTTGCCGGAGGGCAGTGTGCTTCCGGAAGATGAGAAGAAGGGCCTCATTAAAGTCTCCTTCGGTATTGTGAAGGATCACGTCCGTGTCATGATCGATCTGACGGGAGATGGTCTGCATAAGAGAGGATATCGTCCGTTGATGCATGAGGCGCCGATCAAGGAGACGCTGGCCGCCGGTATGGTCAGTGCGGCCCAGTATCGTTTCTTCGGAGAAGAAGCGCTGGTGGATCCTTTCTGCGGTTCCGGTACCATCGTGATCGAAGCGGCCATGATGGCCTTGAATATCGCACCGGGTCTGAACCGGGAATTTGCTGCAGAGAAACTGCCTTTCATCGGCAAAGAAGCCTTCGACCGGGCTCGGGAAGAGGCGAGAGATATGTGCGATCTTTCACCTATGGATGATATCTATTTCTATGGTTCGGACATCGATCCGAAAGCCGTAGAGACAGCCAGACGCAATGCTGAGGCAGCAGGGGTCTCGGATTTCACTCGTTTTCGTGTTGCGGATTATCGAAAGCAGGATCCGGAGGAACTGAAGAAATGGACCCGCATGGACCGCCAGTTGATCCTTTGCAATCCACCCTACGGCGGTCGACTTCTGACTCCGGAAAAGGCGGAAGAGATCTACCGTGGCATTGCCCGGACCTATCTGGATCCGAAGGGCTACTGCAAGAAGGGGATCCGTCTTTCGGTGATCACCCCGGACGATTCTTTTGAAAACCAGGTGGTACGAAAAGCAGATAAAAGACGAAAACTGTATAACGGATCGATTCGCTGCCAATTGACAAATTACTTTCGTTTGCCACCGAAGAAAACGGAGAGATAAATGTCCTCGTATGGTGGACAGGCAAAATGTCAAATCGCACTTGCGAGTGATAGAAATACCGTAATTTCAGTGGCTAGAGGAATAAAAAGGTTTTCAAACGTTTTCTCGAAAAACACTTGACAAAAAATACGCTACGCAATTTCAGGGCTTTGAATCATGCAGTTTGCACAAAGCCTTGTTTTATAGTTATCCACAGACTTTTCCACTTTTTCCACAGGAGTTTTTCTCTTTTCAATTGGCAAACTGTGGAAAACTTTTTCTTTTAGTGGAAAATCATTTTCTTTCAGTTCTTTTCAGATTGAAAATCTAAGGAAGAATTGCGTCAAGAAGTATGTAATCTGTTATAATGTATGGAATGAATCAGGAAGTGAAGGTTATTCATCTTATGACAGATTTTGAACAACGCGCATACGAGGCGAAACAGGCTTCTTTTGCAACGGCTGTGCTGGATACTCAGACGAAGAATCAGGCACTGCTTCGTATTGCGGATGCCCTGCTGGAGAATCAGGAAGCGATCATTGCGGAAAACCGTAAGGACATGGAGGAAGCAGTCAAGACTGATCTGCCCATGCCGCTTCAGAAGAGACTTCTTTTCGACGAGAAGAAAATCAAGGATGTTGTGGAAGGCTTAAAGAGCCTGACCAAGCTCGATGACCCGGTAGGCCGTGTTCTTCTTAAGACGGAAATGGATGATGATCTGGTACTGACACGTGTGTCCTGCCCGATCGGTGTTCTTGGTATTATCTTCGAGTCCAGACCGGACGCGCTGGTGCAGATCGCATCGCTGGCACTGAAATCCGGTAATGCCTGCTGCCTGAAGGGCGGAAGTGAGGCAAGACATACCAACCGTATCCTGACGGATGTCATCGAGAAGGCTTCTTTAGAAGCCGGCATGCCGAAGGGATGGATCACACTCATGGAGAGCCGCAACGATGTGGCGGAGATGCTCCTGCTGGATCAGTATATCGACCTGATCATCCCGCGCGGTTCCAATGCTTTTGTACAGTACATCATGCAGCACTCGTCGATCCCCGTCATGGGACATGCGGATGGTGTCTGCCATCTTTATATCCATGAGAAAGCAGATCAGGACATGGCACTGAAACTTGCCTTCGACAGCAAGACCCAGTATGTAGCCGTATGTAATGCCTGTGAGACGATGCTGGTGGATGAATCCATCGCGGCGGAATTCCTGCCGAAACTTGCTCAGAAGCTTTCTGAGAAGAACGTGGTGATCCACGGCTGCGAGAAGACCCGGGCGATCCTGAAGGATGCTCTGGAAGTGGAGGAATGGCATCACGAATATCTGGATTACGAAGTGTCCATCAAGATCGTGTCCGGTGAGGAAGAAGCCATCGCGCATATCAATAAGTACGGTTCCGGACATACGGATGCCATCGTAACGGCAGACAAGGACGCGGCAGAGGAATTCCTCAACCGTGTGGATTCCGGAAATACTTTCTGGAACTGCTCCACCCGTTTCTCAGACGGATTCAAGTACGGATTCGGTGCAGAGGTGGGCATCAGCACATCGAAACTGCACGCCCGTGGACCGGTGGGCCTGGAGGGACTGGTCACATATAAGTACAAGATCGTGGGCAATGGCAATATCGTAGCGGACTATGCGTCCGGACAGAAGTCATTTACACATAAACACATTATTTGATTGAAGTGAGGGGTACATTATGATTATTTCAATTGCATCTGACCATGCCGGATATCCGCTGAGAAAGATCGTCGCTGACTATCTGATCAAGCAGGGACACACAGTGATCGAGGGCGGTGCCACCGCTGCTGATGTTCCGTACAGCTATGTACTGGCCGGACAGAAAGTGGCCAAGGAAGTTCTCGATGGTACATCAGACAGAGGTATCGTCATCTGTGGTACCGGTATCGGTATCTCTATGGTAGCCAATAAGTTCCCGGGTATCCGCTGTGCACTCTGCACCAATGAGTATATGGCCCGGATGTCCCGTCAGCATAACGACGCCAATGTTCTTGCCATGGGTGCCCGTGTAGTCGGCAGTTCCCTGGCACTGGGCATCGTAGATGCCTACATGAATGAGCCTTTCGACGGCGGTCGCCACCAGACTCGTGTCAATGACATGAAGGAACAGGAGAAAGAGCTTTTCAAGTAATAGAAAAAGTAATCAAATCTACATAACGAAAGTGAGGATTTCACCATGTCTGATCCAAAGTTTTTCTTGTTTGACCATCCGCTGATCCAGCACAAGATCTCGATCCTTCGAGACAAGAATACCTCTACCAAGGAATTCCGTGAGCTGGTCAATGAACTGGCTATGTTGATGGCTTATGAAGTGACGCGTGACCTTCCGCTGACAGAAGTGGAGATCGAGACGCCGATCGCGAAGACCAAGACGAAAGTACTGGAGGGCAAGAAGATCGCACTGGTTCCGATCCTGCGTGCAGGACTGGGCATGGTGGACGGTATGCTTTCGATCATCCCGAATGCGAAAGTCGGGCATATCGGTCTTTACAGAGATCCGAACACATTGAAGCCGGTAGAGTACTACTGCAAGCTTCCGGATGATGTACAGAACCGTGAAGTGATCCTTCTGGATCCGATGCTGGCTACCGGCGGTTCCGCCGCAGCGGCTATTACATTCCTCAAGGAGCGTGGAATCTCCCACATCAAGTTCGTCTGCCTGATCTCTGCACCGGAAGGTATTGCAAAGCTTCAGTCCGAGCATCCGGATGTGCCGATCTTCTGCGCGGCCAAGGATGAGAGACTCAATGATCATGCATACATTATCCCGGGTCTCGGCGATGCCGGTGACCGTCTCTTCGGTACAAATTAAGTTTCGTTGAGTCAGGGGATAATAGTAGCATAACTAGTTGAATTTATGGGACCCGGTGCGGATGAAGGTCCATAGCGGGTCTCAAGAAAGAAGAAGAGTACTATGAGAGTCATACTTGCCACCTCATGGTGGGCAGAGTTCTGGGACGCTTTCAAGGAAGAACTGGGAAGCGCTTTCGGAGGGAAAAACATCGGAGAAGAGATCCGTCACGGCATCATGCAGTGGAAGGGTTATTTCCAGCTCGGCGATGACAAGGTTCCGATCACGGATGCTATCATTGTCATGTGGATCGCCATGCTGATCGGTATTCTGTTTTTCTGGTGGCTGGGAAGAAAGCGTGAGATGGTTCCGGGTGGCAGACAGTCCATCATGGAATCGCTCATCGGGATTCTTTTCGGTGTGTGCAAAGACTACGGACTCAATGAAGAGCAGTCGGAGAAGGTCATTCCGATGGTCGGTACGATCGGTATCGTCCTGATCAGTTGTAACGTGATCTCAATCTTTAAAGTACCGCCGCCGGCGAAGAATATTGCTTTCCCGTTTGCGTTGGGCATATTTGCGATCCTTTATGTAATCGTGATGTCGATCCGTTTTGTCGGATTCAAGGGATTTGCACGGGCATTTGTCGACCCGAAGCCCTTTATGCTTCCATTTAAGATCATTGACTTCTTCGTAAAGCCGGTTTCCTTGGCTTTGCGTCTTTTCGGTAACGTTTTCGGAGCATTTATCCTGATGGAGTTCCTGAGCATCATCGTTCCGGTCATTGTGCCGGGCGTGTTCAGTCTGTGGTTCGACCTGATGGATGGTATCCTGCAGGCTATCGTATTCTGCTATCTGACGATATCCTATGTCGGTGAAGTCGTCGAGAGTGCGCATGCCGTCGCGGAGAGAAAAGAAGAGAAGTTAAAAGAGAAAGAAGAAAAAGCTGCCGAGGCTGCAGCAAAAGCAGCCTGATGGGTTGTAAATAGCAGGAGGATGAAAAAATGATGAATCTAACACGAGTTTTACTGGATGTTGCCGCTGCGGATCCGAAGGGTCTTGCCGGTTTCGGTGCCGGTCTTGCCATTGGTCTTGCCGCATTAGGAACCACGATCGGTATCGGTCTTGCTGCAGGACGAGCTCTGGAAGGTGCTTCCCGTCAGCCGGAAATGTACAGTAAACTGCAGACTTTGCTGCTCATCTCCATCGTATTCATGGAGTCCATCGCAATCTACGCGTTGGTAGTCAGCTTGTTGCTGATCTTTACTTTCTGATGATCATGAGGTGACAAAAGATGAATCTGCTTTCTATTGCAACCATGAATAAGATTGCGATCGTAGCATTGGATGTCGTTGCGAATGCCGAGGAAGAAAGTTCACTGCTTTCCCCGGATCAGATGGCGCACTATGCGGTCACGGCGATATTTACGATCATCAATGTACTGATCGCGTATGTGATTTTGAAGCTGGTTCTTTTCAAACCCTTAATGAAGGTCATTAAGAAGAGAAAAGAAGCCATCGGCGCGCAGATCACCAATGCGGAAGAGCGTGAGAAGAGTGCCGGTGAGAAGTTGGACGAGGCCGTCCGTCGTGTGGATGCGTCCCATGAGGAAGCGATGCAGATCATTGCCGACGCCCGTTCCCAGGCAGAAAAACAATCCGAGACGATTATCGAAGCCGCCCGTCGTGAGGCACAGGAGATCCGTGACCGTGCGGAGGAAGATGCCAAGCGTACACGTAAGGCTATGCTGGAAGAAATGAAGGATGAAGTGGCAGATCTGGCTGTATCGATTGCCGGACATGTCGTTGGTACCTGCAATGCATCCACGACCCAGGAAGAGATCCGGGAGAAGGTGGAGGCAGAATTGAAGTCGGCAGAGGTGAAGACCGGTGATTAATGAAAGTGGTTTTGAAGTTATCCGGATCGTCACGGCTTCCGATGAAATGCCACCGGAGAAGATCGCGCTGATCGCGCGTCGTTTCGCCGAGCATCTGCATATTGCCGGTTACACCATCCAGCAGGAGACAGACCGTTCCTTGCTCGGTGGTTATGTGATCTATGCCCAGGGAACCAAGTACGATTACAGCTTCGCCGGCCAGTTGTCCCGTATCGGACGACACCTGAAGACGGATCGAGATGATGCTGCTCCGGACTTCGACGATAAAGAGGATAAAGGCGCTGTGGCGGAGATCCACAGATCCCTGGCGGAAGCATTGAAGGACTTCGATGAGAGCCCGTCCATGCTTTTCGAGAATGACGAATTGTGGGAAGGCGAAGATAAAGCTCAGGAAGAGAAGCGCGAGAAGCTCCTCGATGACTTTGCCCAGGCTTCTCAGGTGGAGCAGGTCGGTCAGGTTATGTCCGTTTCTGACGGAGTTGCGATGGTCAGCGGCCTGGAAAACTGCGTAGCCAGTGAATTGATCATGTTCTCGGAGGCTTCTTACGGTATTGCCATGAACCTGGAGACCGACCGTGTCGGTGTTGTTCTTCTGGGCGAATGCAAGGATGTAGTAGAAGGTGTCATGTGCCATCGAACCGGCCGTACTGTTTCGGTGCCGGTAGGCCGTGGTCTTCTCGGACGTGTCGTAGACCCGTTGGGAAACCCGATCGACGGCAAGGGTATCATCCGTTCTACAGATAAGAGACCAATCGAGTATCCGGCTCCTACGATTATTGAAAGATCCCCGATCTGCGAACCTTTGCAGACCGGTATTACTGCTATCGATGCCATGACGCCTATCGGACGTGGTCAGCGTGAGTTGATCATCGGTGACCGCCAGACCGGTAAGACAGCCATCGCTATCGATACGATTATCAACCAGCGTGGCAAGAACGTACTGTGTGTATATGTTGCCATCGGTCAGAAGATGGCTAACATTGTTCAGGTGGCCAAGACTCTGGAACAGCATAATGCTCTGGAATATACGGTAATTGTTGCTTCCAGTGCTTCTCAGCCAGCGGCCCTTCAGTACATCGCGCCATATGCAGGCTGCGCCATTGCCGAAGGTTTCATGTATGACGATCACGATGACGTCCTGATCGTATACGATGACCTTTCCAAGCATGCGCAGGCATATCGTGCTATCTCGTTACTGCTTCGTCGTCCGCCGGGACGTGAAGCGTATCCTGGAGATGTTTTCTATCTGCATTCCAGACTTCTGGAGCGTTCTGCGAAACTCAGCGACGCTCTGGGTGGCGGATCTTTGACGGCGTTGCCGATTATTGAGACTTTAAGCGGAGATATTTCTGCTTACATTCCGACTAACGTTATTTCGATCACAGACGGTCAGATCTATCTGGAATCCGAGTTGTTCTTCTCCGGTCAGAGACCGGCCATCAACGTGGGTCTTTCTGTATCCCGTGTAGGTGGTGCCGCTCAGACCAAGGCGATGAAGAAAGTGGCCGGACCACTTCGTATCAGTCTTGCTCAGGCCCGTGAGATGGCGGCTTTCGCCCAGTTCGGTTCTGACCTTGATGTGAATACCCAGAAGCAGTTGAAACGTGGCGTCATCCTGAACGAGATCCTCAAGCAGGAACAGTTCTCTGCGCTGCAGATGGATGAACAGGTCGTCATGCTGTATCTGGCAACCAACGAGAAGCTTACTTTCCTGGATAAGGAAGATGCGAAAGAATATGTTAATGAATTCCTGCAGAGATTAAGTGTCCTGCATCCGGATATCATGAAGAAGATCATGGATACCCGCGTGCTGGATGATGATGTCAAGAAAGAGATCGATGAGATCGAAGCAGAATACCATATGCTTTACGTAGCAGAACATAAGCAATATCAGCATGAGGCATAAGGATCATGGAGAGCCTGAACGACATTAAAAAGCGCATAAAGAGTGTTAACGACATTTCCCAGTTGACCCGCGCCATGCAGCTTGTCAGTGCAGCCAAGATGCGTAAGTCCAAGGTTCAGCATGAGATGGTCACCCCGTTCTTTACACTTTGTGCCGAGAGCATGATGGAAGTGTATAACAATGCAGGTGATATCGATAATCCTTACCTGACCATGCGTGAGAAGGTTCCGGGTGAGACCTGGAAGATCGGATACTTTATCCTTACCGGTGACCAGGGACTGGCGGGTGCGTATAACAATAATATCGTGAAGATCTCTGAAGAGCATATCCAGAAGAAGATCCTGGAGAATGCTAAGAAAAACATCCGCACGGAATATAAGCTATACGTATTCGGACAGATGGGCAGCGATAAGCTCTCCAGAGACGGATATCTGGTAGACCCGGAGTTCTCCTTCCCGATTTCGGAACCGACCTACTATCAGGCGAGAAATGTGGCCAATATTATCCGGGCCAAATACTTAAGCGGAGAGTTCGATCTGGTATATCTGATCTACACCAAGATGGAGTCGGCGGTCAGCATGAAGCCGATCATCAACCGTGTACTGCCGATCAACACTACTTCGCTTCAGATGACGATCAAAGAAGGGGTCGATGACGCAGGCCTTGCTAAAGAAGCAGAGGGCAGTCTGGATTATCATCCGAATGCCAGTGAGGTGTTCTCGTTCCTTATCGATACCTATCTGAACTCCGCACTGTACGGAGCCATGGTTGAGGCGTTTGCCTGTGAACAGACCGCGCGAATGACGGCGATGGATAATGCGAATAAGAATGCAGATGAAATGATGAAGAAACTGACTATGCAGAGTAACCGTGCACGTCAGGCCCGTATCACCAACGAGCTGAATGAGATCGTGAACGGTGCCAATCAGGTGGAATAGAGGTTAAGTAGAATGGCTATTGGAAAGATCACACAGATAATCGGACCGGTCGTAGACTGCGTTTTTAACGAGCATGAGGTTCCTCTGATCAAAACAGAGGTCAAGATCAAGGGGGAGGATAACAAGACCATCTCTTGCGAAGTCATGCAGCAGAGAGGCGGCGGTGTCGCAAGATGCGTTTCTTTTGAAGCGACGGAAGGCCTGAGCCGCGGTATGGAAGTGGAATCCACCGGTATGCCGGTAATGGTACCTGTAGGAGAACACAATACCGGTCGTCTTTTCGATGCTCTGGGACGTGCCATCGACCAGCAGGGAGAAGTCCAGTGTGATACCAAATGGCCGATCCACAGAAGTGCACCGTCTTTTACAGAACAGTATCCATCTGAGACCGTCCTGGAGACCGGAATCAAGGTAATCGACCTGCTGGTACCTTTTGCCAGAGGAGGTAAGATCGGATTGTTCGGTGGTGCCGGTGTAGGTAAGACTGTACTGATCCTGGAGCTGATCCGTAATATCGCGCAGGAGCATGGTGGTTATTCCGTATTTACCGGTGTTGGCGAGCGTTCCCGTGAAGGTAACGATCTGTGGAATGAGATGAAGGAATCCGGCGTTCTCGATAAGACTGTCATGGTCTTCGGTCAGATGAATGAGACATCCGGTGCCAGAATGCGTGCGCCGCTTACCGGATTGACCATGGCGGAATATTTCCGTGATGAAATGAAGAGAGACGTGCTTTTCTTCGTAGACAATATCTATCGTTTTGTACAGGCAGGATCGGAGGTTTCAGCTCTTCTGGGACGTATTCCTTCCGCTGTAGGTTATCAGCCGACCCTGGCAAACGAAGTCGGTGAACTGCAGGAAAGAATCACCTCCACAAAGAACGGATCCATCACATCGATCCAGGCCGTATATGTGCCGGCCGATGACTTGACTGACCCGGCCCCGGCTACGACTTTCGGTCACCTCGATGCCAACATCGTATTGTCCCGTGCTGTTGTAGAACTGGGTATCTATCCGGCTGTTGATCCGCTGGAGTCTTCTTCCCGTATCCTTACGGAGAGCGTTGTTGGACGCACCCATTATCACGTAGCCAGAATGGTACAGGAGATGTTGCAGAGATATAAAGAACTGCAGGACATCATCGCGATCCTGGGTATGGAAGAACTGGGTGAGAAAGACAGACAGATCGTAAATCGTGCCAGAAAAGTACAGAAGTATCTGTCGCAGCCTTTCTTTGTCACAGCAGATTCAACGGGCTTTGCACCGCGTTATGTTCCGATCGAGAAGACGGTACAGGCTTTCGGTGAGATCATCTCCGGATCCCTTGATCACATTCCGGAACAGCACTTCTTCATGAAGGGCGATCTGGATGACGTACTTGCATCCTATAAGAGCGAGGCATAAGTAGAACATGGCAGCAGAGGAACAGAAAAAGAAGATGATGCTGGAGGTGGTCACACCGTATCAGGTCTTCTATGAAGGCCAGATCGAGAAGATCGTCCTTCCTGCTCTCGATGGAAGTCTGGGTATCCTTCCCGGACATTCTCCTCTGGTCGTGGCGATCACTCCGGGAATCGCTCGTTTCGAGGCGGATGGAGAGAGCCGCAGTTTCTCTTTGTCCGAAGGATTTGCAGAGATCGCGCATCATGTTGTAGTGATCGTAAGTAACGCCGCAGAGTGGCCGGAACAGATCGATGAAGCCCGTGCCAATGCAGCTCTGGAACGTGCCAACGCGAAGTTGAATAATCCCGCAAATACAGATGAACAGCGTATTTATGCCCGCCATGCGATCCGTCGTGCCAAGACAAGACTAAAACTTGCACAGGAGCAGGGCAAGAAGAAAAATCCTCGTTTTATGGAATAAAAAAATCCAGATTTGATATTTATACAATTCTATTTACAATGTGAAAATCATATGCTACACTCTGCGTATTGAGTTTGTGTTTTGACAATTGAAGAATACGGGGGGATTTGAAGAAGGGATTAAGGTTTCTACTATGAAGAAATTCAGACCTGGTTCTTTTCCTGGTCCGTCTCGTGTTATGGTAGTGATGTTACTGAGCTCTCTGATTCTGCTCGGGACATCATATTTTTTTATTCAGGCACAAACTACGGCGAAAGAAGATGAACTATCTATCAGTGACTTTGCTGACGAAGATTTAATCGCCAGCTGGGAAAAAGGTGATGGGGAGTATATGCTCCCTGCAGATACCGGATCGAAAGTTACATTGCATGGTTTCGACGATCCGAATGATCCAATCTGCGATGACTGCGGCCTTGTCCGCTTGCTGCAGATAGCTGATCTTGAGGCTCCGGTTACCGGATCTTCTCTTGATAAAGCCATCACGCTCTCTGCATCTAAAGGAGTTTCGAGCTCCGTTTCTTGGTCTCCAAGTGATTCTAAAGCCCAGGAGAATACCGCTTACACGGTAACAATCACATTTACACCAAAATCTGGCTATCATTTTGATGCGAACACAACTGCAACGATCGACGGCGTTGCGGTTACTGCAACTCGCGTCAATTCTAGAATCACGGTTTCCAAGACTTTTGGAAAGACCGGACCTGCTCCGTCTGTTGTGACTTATGGTGACTGGGAATATGAACCGGCAACAGGAAAGATCACAAAGTACATCGGAACAAAGACAGAAGTGTCTGTTCCTACGAGAGTGAATGGAACGAAGATCACCGCAATCGGGGATCGTGCATTCTCAGGGAACACTACGATCACTTCCGTGACGATTCCGGGAGCAATTACTTCCGTCGGGGAGCGAGCGTTTGCCTACTGTACTGCTTTGCAGAAAGTCTCCTTCAATGATGGCTTGAAAGAACTTGGTAATTACGCGTTCGCTTCTTGCACGAGTCTTAAGGATGTTTCTTTCCCCGATTCGCTTACCAAGATTCCTTTCGCCGCT
This sequence comes from Clostridiales bacterium Firm_16, assembly GCA_001604185.1. GTDB lineage: Bacteria > Bacillota > Clostridia > Saccharofermentanales > Saccharofermentanaceae > Scatonaster. Next base: position 100,347 of record LVAV01000110.1, read on the forward strand.
TTCTGGAAGTGCAGCGCGCTTAAGGACGTGACTTTCGGAAAGAACATCCAGACTCTTGCGGCAAGTTCCTTTGTGGAGTGCGGTTTGACGCATGTCTGCATGCCGAGTGATGTATTCGAAGCCGGCGTTAAGTCCGGTGCCTTTGATTCGAAAGTTACACTCCATCTTTATGATGATGATTCTGATCCGGCCTGCGATGACTGTGGTTATATCCGCTTCTTGAATGTGGCTGATCTGGATGCACCATCTACCGGAAAGCAGATGGATAAGTCTTTCTCCTTTGCGGCATCGAGCGTTGCCGGATCGTCCATTACCTGGTCACCTGCAGATCGTACTGCTAAGCCATCAACAGTTTATACAGTAACGATCACGTTCTCATCTAACTATGGTTATCATTTCGATGAGAAGACCACGGCCTCTATCAACGGAACATCTGTAGCAACAGAACTGGTATCGGAAAGAAAGATCGTAGTGACTAAGACATATCCGTCTACTGCGGCTGCAACTCCGACGCCGACACCGACAAAGAAGGCAACACCTTCTCCGAAGAATACACCGTCTCCGAGACCGACCAAGGGTGCCAATACTCCGGCTCCGACAGTCAGTCCGACACCGACGAGAGTCCCGGATATTCCGATCGTTTCACCGACTGTTTCGCCGACTCCGACGAATACTCCGAGACCGACGCGTTCTCCGGTTCTCCCGACGATCACGCCGACCAATACACCTACACCGACTAATACACCTAAGCCGACAAATACTCCGGTACCGACAGTAAGTCCGACACCTACAGCAACACCTGTACCGGGTAAGCCGACCCCGACTCTCGCTCCGGGTCAGCCTTCTCCGACACCGGCACCCGGTCAGCCGACGCCGACCGTAACTCCTGCTCCGGAACAACCGACACCGACTCCGGATCCGGAAGAAGAGTGGCCGACATTCGAAGATTTTGTTGAGCGTCTTTATACGATCGCACTGAATCGTGCATCTGAACCGGAAGGTAAGGAATTCTGGGTGAAGCAGGTAGTAGAAGAAGGATTTACCGGTGCAGATTGTGCCCGTTACTTCCTGCTGGAAGCTCCGGAATTCATGAACCGCGGCCTCAGTGATGATGCTTTCGTTGAAACTCTTTATATGACTTTCTTCGATCGCGAATCCGAGCCGGAAGGAAAGGCCTTCTATCTTAAAGAACTGAAGAATGGTACACCTCGTACTAAGGTAGTGGAGTACTTCATTGAGTCAACCGAGTGGTGCAATGTCTGCGCTACCTACGGTGTTAAGTCCGGATCCTTGTATTACAAGGCAACGATTCCTTCACGGAATGCGTTGAAATTCGCAGAGCGCCTGTACACATGCTGTCTGGGACGTGAAGCGGAGGAGGAAGGTCTGCAGTTCTGGGCACTCCGTCTGACCAATCTGGAGGAGTCCGGTTACAGTGCAGCCAAGGAGTTCTTCGAGAGTGATGAATTCGAAGGCTTCCACACGACCAATGAGGAATTCCTGGAACGTCTGTATCTCACATTCATGGATCGTGAATCAGACGAAGAGGGTATCAAATTCTGGCTGGAGCGCATGAAGGATGGTGAAAGCCGCAGTGGAGTCATCTATGACTTTGCCGATTCTCCTGAATTCCTGCAGATCTGCCGTTCCTACGGTATCGATACCGGTCTGGAAAAAGTAGAGGAATGAGGCATGTAATATGCGATTGAGTGTTACTAGAAAAATCCAATACATTGCCTTATCTATGGTTCTGTCACTGGTGCTGTCTTTGCCATTCCTGGCGGAGACAGCCCGGGCAGCGGCCATGGACGTCACTTTGACTCATGAAGTCGAACTCTGCAATGATCTGGGCATTACCTTCAGGGCTAAGATCAATGGAGTATCCGATCCTTCCAATGTATTCCTTCGTGTTAACCGCCAGGTGTATACCGGTTCGAATTATACCTGGGAAACAGAGGACATCATCGACTATGAGTTGAGTAACGGTATGTATGTTTTCCATTACTACGGTCTCGCTGTTACGGAAATGACAAATGTTGTACAAGCGACACTCTATGCGGAGAAGAATGGTGCATCTTTCTACAGCGCTGTGGATGAATTCTCAGTGCAGTCTTACTGTACTGCGCTTCTCAGCAAATATGAATCCAGTAAGATCCTGAAGGATCAGCTTCTTTGTACCACTTTGGTCGATATGCTGAACTTCGGTGCACTGGCGCAGCAGGTAATGAATGTCAATCCGAATAATCTGGCAAATTCTAAGCTGACTTCCTCTCAGAAGAAACTGGCTTCGGAACTGCCATCCACCTTTACTTCTTGTGAAGCTTACAAGCAGCTTTATGGAAGTGTATGCTATGTGGATCACTACGAGATCGGACTTGGTGAGAATGGGACTGATTTTTCTGCATTTCTGCGATTCTCCGAAACTCCGGGTAATCAGGTGAATGTAGAAGTGACCTATGAGTCTGTCGTAAGCGGCAGAAAGACGGTCAATGTTCCTTTCTCCAAGTTTGTATATGATATGCAGACCGGCCTATATAAAGTCGAACTGCCCATGATCAAGGTGCCAAACTATAAAACACCGTTCCAGTTGGTCGTGAAGAAGGGAACAACTGCAATCAGTGGTACTCACACGTACAGTGTGGAAAGTTTGATGAAGGTCTATTCTGAGCATGTTGATGAGATGGCGCCGATCCTTTGGACAATGTGCCGCACATCTATTACCTGGGCGGAATCTGCAAAAGAGTATTTCAGTTGTCCGGCGAATGTGACACCGACTCCGACCAAGAAGCCGACAAACACGCCGACCAAGAAGCCGACGAATACGCCGACCAAGAAGCCGACGAATACACCGACAAATAAGCCGACGAACACGCCGACCAAAAAGCCGACGAACACGCCGACAAATAAGCCGACGAACACGCCGACCAAAAAGCCGACGAACACGCCGACTAAAAAGCCGACAAATACGCCGACCAAGAAACCAACGAACACGCCGACCAAAAAGCCGACGAATACGCCGACCAAGAAAGCGACGAATACACCGACGAACAAACCAACGAATACACCGACAAAGAAAACAACTCCTACTCCTACAGTAAGTGGATCGATATCCACATATAAAAACAGTAAGTATTCGAAGGACATGCCTCAGGCGGTGATCGTTATCCCTGCAAGTGCTTCTGCAGAAGAGAAGTATGCGGCAAATATGCTCCAGCTCTACATCAGCAGAGAGGATGGGTATAAACCGAGTATTATTACTGACAGTACTTCGCAAGGATCCAAGGGATTCGAGATTTCTGTCGGTAAGACGAACCGTCCACATGGTACGGCAGCATACTCTTCTGATGGCTCTTATTCCATCAAGTCCTATACAAATGGTATTTCCATCCTTGGTGTAGGACAGCGTGGAACCATCGATGGCGCTGCGAAGTTCCTTTCGGTGTGCGGTGGCTATTTCTGGCTGTCGTTTGAAGACGGTTATCTTACTAACCAGACACACTTCAAGTATGACACGAACATCAGTATCGATTACAAGCGTCCGTTCATGTTTTCTGATATCGATGTCTGCTATGGTAAATTCGCCGATGGTGAGAACCGTATGTTTACACTGGCGAACGGGCTGAACGGTTACTTTGCCAACGCGGTAACCAAGAATCAGGCCGGTGGTCAGAACTGGTATCTTTATGATCCGGAAACATCTCACTATCCGGGTGACCTGCACGAAGGTCAGGTACACACATTGCTGAGTGAATACTTTAGCAAGAATGATTTTAATCAGCATAAGGATTGGTTCTGCCTGTGGAAGGGTGAACGTGTGTTTAAGCAGGTTTGCCTCAGTAATAAGGAAGTGTGGGAGCACATCAAAGAGCATGTGTTTAAGATCCTGAAGGGTAATCAGTATGATCCGAAGGCTCCGATGCAGATCATTTGTCTCGGACAGGCAGATAACAGCTATTACTGCCAGTGTGATGCATGTCAGACTTATAACATCAACCACGAGTTCCCGGATATTAATGGCGGCACTTGTGGCATGTATGAATCTGCCCATTATGTAGAACTCTGCAACTATATTTCTAAGGCGGTTAAAGATGCCGGATACAAGAACGTGTACATCGATATGCTGGCGTACACCTGGAACTACAGACCGCCGAAGAATGTCAAGATCGACGATCATGTCATCGTACGCTTTGCAGCGATCAACCGTTGTTATGCACATGGCTGCAATGATTCGGAATGTGTACGCAATAATGAACACGGCATCTTCCTCAATGAGTGGGCAAGACTCTGTAAAGAGGGTGGAGCAAATCTCTGGATCTGGGATTACAATGCGAACTGGTATTCAACTATCGCTCCGTATCCGAACATTGAAGCTCTGACACATGATATTGCTTACTATAAGTCTATCGGTGTGACCGGAATCTATCTGCAGAGTAACGACAGACACAGTGACTGCAATACGGAGTTTGGTGATCTGAGAAACTATCTGGGTGCAGTGCTTCTGGAGAATCCGAATGCAGATGTACAGAAGGAAATCGATTTCTTCATGCAACAGTTCTATGGAGCCAGTGCACCATACATGAAGGAATATGTTCAGCTCATGGTCACACAGGCAAAGAATCACCAGTGTGGTGAGCATTATAAGGCGAATCCGTATTATTTCCGTGACAAGATCATGGACTACGCGACAAGACCGATGATGCTGTTTGCTAATGATTATGGTACTTCATACATCTGGTATAACGGAAGAGAACAGCTAGTGGATGCTACCGAATTTATGGATGCACATAACCGCTTGCCGGATTCTTCAATCGCAAGGTGCAACAAACTATATGATCTTGCGATGGCAGCTGTGGCTAATGATCCGGAGCACCTGTACAAGACGGAACGAACGCTCCTGAGCTGGCGAATCGTCAAGTCGTGTCTCCGAGTAAATGAATTCGCTGATTCGTCGAAGTACATCGCAGAAAACAGGAAACTCTACGAAGATATTGTACAGAAATTCGGAACAGGTACATTCAGCTTGATCTATCGAGGTATCCCGGCAGATACCGACACAATAATGGCGAGAAATCCAGGCGAATGGCCGATCGATCTCGTACCTCCCCAAGATGGGGAATAACAGAAAAGAACAAAGTAAAATATCTCCCGAAAGAGCGGCTGAGGTTAGTAGCCCTGACCTCAGCCGGACAGGGGAGATACCTGATGGAGGAATGAATAGTGATCAGGAAGATTAAACAAGCAATTAGAATCGCCGTGCTGATTCTGGCAATGGTGATGATGGTCATCGTTCTTACAGGACAGCAGCAACAATTGAATGCTGCCAATCCTCTTAACGTGACAGTCACACATGCTTGCTCTTTGCAGGGTAATATGGGTGTGTTGTTCAGTGTTAAACCCAGTTTGAATGAGACGTTTTCAGATGTGAAACTCCATGTTGAAAAACAGAAGTTCTATGGTGAGTCTGCGGCTTATTCTTGGGAAAAGTACGACATTACCGACTACACGATCAAGGATGGAAATTATCTGTTCGCCTTCGATGGTGTAGATTCAGTAGAAATGAACAGTATTGTCAGAGCGACTTTCTATGCTAATAAGGGTGCCGCTCAATACTATAGTGAAACAGATGAGTTTACGGTATCTGAATATGTATACGGTGTCCTGAAGGACCATCAGTACGGAAAGACTGAGAAAGACAAGTTGCTTCGTACTTTGTGTGTGGATCTTCTGAATTACGGAGCAGATGCTCAGACATTTTTCAAGATCAATACAGCTAATCTTCCGAACAGTTCTTTGACTGCAACACAGAAGGGATATGCTTCTGAATTGACTTCAGATTTCCAGTCCCGGTATTCATTTACTGCTCGTACGGGAGCTACATGTTTTATCGATGGATTCTCACTGGGTGAAGGCTATTCTGCGGATATCAATGCTTTTGTGAGATTCGCAAATGTACCTACTGATGATACGGTTCTGGAGGTTACTTATAAATCTGTTTCTAAAGAGAACAAGAAAATAACTGTTCCGGTTAAGGACTTTACTTACGATAGTGCAAACAGATATTACATAGCATGTATCCGCGGAGTGGCTTCTGCAGATTTCAGAGCACCTCTTTCAGTTAGAGTGAAAGTAGGTTCCACTGTGATCAGCGGAGAGTATACGACAAGCGTAGAAACATGTATTAAAGATCTGTATGCTTATGGCGACAAATCACTCAATGCTATGCTCAGTCAGGCTATGGCATTAAGCAAATCAGCCGAGCTTTATTTTGGCTATGTTGAGCCTACAGCTACTCCGACACCGACAAATACGCCTACTCCGACAAAGAAACCGACAAATACACCGACGACGAAGCCGACTCCGACTAAGAAGGTTACAAATACACCAACAACGAAGCCGACTCCGACTAAGAAGGTGACCAATACACCTACGCCGACGAAGAAGGCAACAAATACGCCTACTCCGACGAAGAAGGCGACCAATACACCAACAAAGAAGGCGACCAATACACCGACAAAGAAGGCAACGAATACACCAACACCGACAAAGAAGGCAACGAATACGCCTACCAAAAAGCCTACACCGACGAAGAGCGTTACCAACACTCCGGTTCCGACGGCAATCCATCAGGATGGATATGTTACATATAGAGAGATGGGTGCAAAGGGCGACGGCGTGACGGATGACTATGATGCTATCGTTGCAACGCATGAATACGCGAATAAGAATAACCTTCGTGTAAAGGCTGATAAGGGTGCGACCTACTACATCGGGCATATGGATCCGAATAACAAGAAGGGTGCTGTTATCATGACAGATACCGATTGGACCGGAGCCACATTCAAGATCGATGACAAGAAGATCCCGTGGTATTACGAAGACGTTGAAGTGAAACAGAAAGACGGCTCGATCAAGATAGAAAAAGTCGTAAGAACGGATGAGGGAGACTGCTATCTCTTTACTGTTTCGTCGAGAACTCCGATGTCCCATGTATATCTTAACCCGGCTAATGGTACTTTGGGCTTGGATGCGAGATTCTCTTCCAGCACAGATGCAGCAGCAGCTAAGAATTTCCAGAATAAAACATTCTCTAAGAATACGACTTTGTTGGATGGACAGTTCCAGGAAACCGCTCTGTATGTATTAAGAACAAGCTCGAAATACAGATGGGCCAGAAACGGTTCCGCTACTTCTTCCGCTGAACCACGTGATCAAATGGAAGTCGTGATCGTAGATAAGTATGATGCGAACGATGCGAAGAACCATCCGAATAAGAGCCGCATCGACGAGTGCACACCTCTTCAGTGGGATTGGCAAGAGATCCATACCATAGATAAGTGGCCGGTTGACGAGACACTGCTTACGATCACGGGTGGTACGTTCTATACAAACGTAAACAACTTGAATTCGCATACTTACCTGCACAGAGGAATCAATATTCAGCGTTCCAATGTATTGATGAAAGGTGTCAAGCATTATCTCGAGGGAGAACGTGGAGCAGACGGTCAGGTGAATGAAAGCTGCAAGTACACGTATCCTGCGCCGACTCAGCATCCTGTAACTTTCGAAAAAGTATATGAAGTATACTACCCGAGATGGGGTGCTCCGTATCAGGGCTTCTTCCGTCTGGATCATTGTGCGCATGTTACTCTGTCAGAGTGTGTTTTCTCGAATCACCTGCGTGTATATAACTATGGCGATCAGACAAACAGCACCGCACCATATGACTATTATGCGGAATACTGTGCGGATCTTGTGATTGACGCTTGTACATGTGCAGCAGATGAAGACGACGAGACCGGACCTGCTGATAGTACAGGTATCATGGACAGATCCAGATGGGGTACGACAGGAACTAATTTCTGCAAAAAGATCACAGTACAAAATAATAGCTCGATTAGTAGAATCGACGCACACAAGGGTACGTATGATCTGACAGTTGTGAATTCCACAATTGGCGCATGGGGAATTGCTGCAGTTGGTTTTGGTGATTTGTATGTTGCAAACTCCACGATCAAGTCCAGAGAGTATCTTGTCAAACTCAGAACCGATTTCGGTAGTGCATGGTTTGGAGACATTACGATCAATAACTGTAGATGGGAAATCGGTACATATTATTCGGCAGCGCTCATTTTCGCACAATATCAGCCGACGTATGACTATATGTATGACCTGATGTATGAAGACGGTTGGGAATACCACAGTATGCTGCCGGAGAATATCACTATAACCGGGCTGACGATCGATGCCAGCAAGGAGACGAGTGGTGTCTTTATGCGAGATGGTCTCCCGGTCTACACGACGCTTTTACCGCTTGTTAAAGTGCCTGGTATGGAAGATGTGAAGCCACCGGTATATGTCCAGGTAGATGATGACTATTTCAAAAATCCGACGTTCTATAAATATCCGCTTCGCTGTACGAAGAACTTTACTCTTTCGGGTTTGACGATCATCAAGGCCAAGGGCGTGAAATATACTACGATGGATGTGATTCCGCAAAGACCGAGCAATAATAATCATAGTGAATACTATTTCAAGAAATTCAGTCCGAACATGATACATTACAAAGAAGAACCAAAAATAATAGAATCGGCTAGTTAAGTCGTATGGAAGATATGTAAGGAACTCGCAAATTCATACGCGTTGTTCAAGACATATAACGTCTCCCGTGAAAAGGACTGAGACCAGTGAGGTCTCAGTCCTTTTCCATTTGGTACAATCATACGATTCCGTGAACATATTTAACTCGGAATTCTGCATCGCCGAATCCGAGAATGTCTCCGTCTTCGAGATAGACTTTCTCATTTTTCAGTAAACGTCTGCGATTAACAAACGTGCCGCTTTGAGAATTAAGATCCTGTACAAAGATGCCTGTGGCGTCCTTGATCAGACGCGCATGACGTAGGGATAAATGCTTATGCTCGATACTATAGTCGCATATATCTGAGTCCTCTCCGATCAGAAACTCATTGGTCCAGAAGGTGAACCGTTTCCCGATTCCGTTCGAGTTGTTTCCCGGGGTAATTTCTTCAAAAAGAACAGGATGGATCAACAGTCCGGTGGAAGGATCCTCCCATTCGTTTTTAGTTTCATTTTGGGGAAAGAGCATCTGGGCATTCCGCGTTTTACGACGCTGCTCCTTGCTGGAAAATATTGCGTTTTTCGAGCGTTGGTTTTTCTTCGTAAACTGAAGCAGGGAACACAATGCGAAAACAGATGAAATAAGAAACAAAATCCATGGAGCAAAGCGAATCATATTTTCTGCAAATACAGTCTCTATAACAACAGAGAAGAATGTAAATACAAAAAGGAATAATGCATAGACGATCGTTACCTTTAGAATAGAAGAAGGAATCCTTCGGGATGATTCCCAGAATCGCCTGGACAAAAAAGCAGTCGCTCCGTTCTCATCATCTTCTCGGAAAAAACGATACAGTTCCTCGGTTGAGTTGGACAGGATCCACTTTTTCTCGAAGGGAAGGCGTAATAGTTCGTCTATGGCGTTTTCATCGAAGTCGGAAAGCCGTGCACTGTGTCCGTTCAATTTGCTCCTGAGCGGAAGATAGATGCAGACCAGCTTTCTGGAGTAGAGATTATAGTACAGGTGTTCTTCCAGACAGCAGATTCCACTTAGTGGAAGAATATGGTTTAGTGATCGAATGAGTTCAGAAAGAAAATCCGTCAGAAGCTTTCTATAATGGGATCGGACATATTGCTTCGTTTTCCCTTTAAGTTCAGAGAGAGGCGCGCACCCTGTGATGTCTATTATCAGGTTATTCTCTGCACTGTTCAGATATACGGGAAGAAAGCAGTTGATGAGATCAGCCTGCAGAGTGGTAAGCGCGTGCAGACAGACCTCATCGTCTTCCAGAGGATGGATAATATAACGCTGTCCAAGTGGCCCTTTCTCATAGTAATGGTTTTCTGTACTCATTTTCTGCTCCTTACGGTTTACTTGTCAGGAAGCTCTTTCCGGATACGGGGGAAGAGGAGAGACCGGAAAGAGACTTTACGTTTTAGAGCTGACTGATCAGCTTGCCTTCATCGAAAACGTGAGTCATAACGGATCCCGCGTAGCCGGTAAGTGCACTTCTAAAGGTAAGAGCAAGTGCTACCAGGATTGCAATGATGATGACCACCTCAACGGTGCCCATGCCATGTGAGTTTGTTTTGACTGAATGTTTGTTCAATTGTTTCATATGTACCTCCTAGATCGACTGAAATGTGTGCAGTGCGGGAGCAATTGCCACTAATAGTACAGAAACAAAATCAAGCATCATCGGGAGTATCATAGTGAATGCCACACGCTCGCGCTTTTTGCGTGAGGCATTCCGACAAAGTGCCCAACAAGAAGAGGCTTGTAGACGCAAAAGTCCGAGAACCTCATTTCCACCGGAACGCTCATATCTGGCAGCAAGAAGAAGTGCTGACTGTGCTTCCGGAATACTGACTCGATGAGAGAAGGCTTCCAGTGCATCGGCTGCGCTGACGCCACCCTCGATCATGGTAGTGATATTTGCCAGTTCCTGACTCAGACAACTTTGGTTGGAAAAGGCATATCCACAAGTCTGCAAAGCTTTGGGAAGAAGGATGCCCGAGTCCAGTAGAGTGGACAACATTGAAATAAAAAGCGGAAGATCTTCCATGAGGATCAGACGTCTTTTGCTGACTTGGGATTGTTGATCTACATGTAGAAGAATGAGTATGACAATATCTGCCAGTATTACGAACGGAAGTGGTATGGAAAGCATGAGTAAAAGAAGAACGAATAACGGTGTGGTGATGCAAAGAATCAGAAGACATTTGCTGACAAATGAAACGAAGGCTTCCGATATGGAAAACGAGATCTCATTGCACCATTCATATACTCGTGTTGTATAGATCGAGGGAAGATTCGGAATCAGTTTTCTTGCAATCTTTCGGATCGGTTCCGGAGTGTTCTTGCCGAAGGATGAGAAGGCAAAATTGTTCTTTGACGGTTTCTCTCCGATAAGCGAGAAAAGATAAGTACAAGAGAAAACAGCAATAATGAATGCGATGGTCATAAGCAGTCTGCCAATTCCGGATTTCTGTGCCTGCGCAAGGTACTCGCTGCTGGTAACGGAGAGCATATACGTAATACCGAAAGGCATCATGGTGAGAAGCAGGGCTTCTGTATTTTTACCCGCATTGTTAGCTTCCACTTCTGTAGCAACGGAGTGTAGTTCCGAAAGCATCTGGCAGCTGCTTCTGAGAATGGAAATGATCTGGCTGCCGACAGTTCGCTGAAGTGAAAGTGCATGGAGTACAGGGAGTGTTTCATAGTAGTCCAGACGATGACAGAAACGGGTCACACATCGATCCAGTGATTCATGTGCATTCAGCTGATGTTCCATCTCCTTGAGAGCTTTGGAAAACGAGGCACGTTTTCCAAATGCTTTCTCAATATCCACACGCGCGCAGAGAAAAGCTCGCTCGATAGAATAGCCATCTGATACTGATGTGCAAAGCGATTGCATCAGTACCTTGTTCTGTGCGCGAAGTGTAGTCGATCTCTTTCCGTATAAAACACGTACGGCGGAAATGAAGGGAAAGATCCCCATCGGAAGAGAGATCAATAATCGCATCTTTGTTTCCGGAAGAAATGCCCGGGAAAGAATAAAAATCAGAAGAACGCAAATTGGAAATAGCGGAAGACAACGACTCATGAAAGCAAGGTATGTTTTTCTGCTGAGTTTCCTGATCTCAGTTTCTTCATTACGATCGAAAACAGATCGAATATGGGTCTGTAATTCAGACAGTTCCAACTTTCTCAAGTCCGGTTCCCTCCTTATATCTGAATACGGTTTTAGTACTGAAATGGTTGTCCACGATGGGACATACTTCTACGATCTCGTCGATGTGACGAATACCGTTTCGTCCACGGCGTATGTGGATCAGAATATCGACTCCCATGGCGATCTGACGGATGACGGCATCGTAGGGAAGTGTGGAGCCGGCCATGACCATCGTCACCAATCGTTCCAACATCTCAAAACAGGAATTAGCGTGTCCGGTACAAAGCGATCCGGGATGTCCGGTATGAAGCGCGTGAAGCATATCTGCTGCTTCACTGCCACGGACTTCCCCAACCACGATTCGATCCGGGCGCATGCGTAGGGCCGTGCGGATCAGAAGACCGATGTCGATCCCGCCATGCCCGTCGGGGCCGGGAAGGCGGGATTCAAGACGAACCAGGTTTGCAATACCCTGCAAAGATAATTCTGCAGAGTCCTCAATGGTGACAACACGTTCGTTCTTGGGGATGAAGGAGGACAGAACATTGAGAAAAGTCGTCTTGCCTGACCCGGTTCCTCCACAAAGGAAGATCGTCTTCTTATCGACAACGGCGTGGGAAAGATATAGAGCCGCTTCTTTTGATAGAAATCCACTTTCGATCAGGGTGTGGATATCCGGATGGATACCCGTGAATTTTCGTATGGTAAAGATCGGTCCATCCGGTGCAATCGGAGAAAGGACTGCATTGGCACGGGAGCCGTCCGGCAGACGAAGGTCAGCGATAGGGAAAGCTTCGTTCAACGGACGGTTAGCTGTGGAAAAGAAATGCAGGATCATCTGCTCCAATGTAGCGCTGTCTTCAAAGTGAAGAGAAGAAGGATATAGTCTTCCCTCTTTCTCATAGAAGATGTGGGATGGTCCGTTGACCATGATCTCTGTTACACTTTCGTCATCCATCAGCGGTTGAAGAATGTCCAGACGGCGCATACGGTTGAATAGTTTTACCGCAAGTTTCCTCTTGTCTTCGAGAGGAAGACGGCTGTATTTATCTGACTGGTTGATCAGGTCGGCGATGATCTCCTTGAATGTGTTGTCATCGATCTCATCGTAGGGATGCATGGCCTGCAGGATCATGGTGGTCAGCTCACTCATGTCCGGTATGATCTTTTCTTCTGTTTTCATAATGGGCTCCTGACAATATTTCTTTTAGGACGGGGAAGTTCTCTTCTTGTCCCGGTGGAGTGGATGGAGAAGGGAAAATCGACATGTGAAGTGCCGTGATGGGCTTTCACGATATCATCGATCTCCTGACAGAGAAGATAGTCCTTCTCCATGTTCAGCGGCGTCAGTACCTCAAGATGCGAAGCGTTACGGCTGAGCGTCTGTATACGCTTGAAACTGATCCCGTCTGCTACCAGAAGGAGAAGACCGGAGGTCTCCTGGGTCTGAAGATATCGTACGGTACGGCTCATGACCGAAAGCAATGTACGGGTATGGGCGGATATGATGTCATCGGAATGCAGTGGCTTGCCAAACCGAAGGTCACCATAAGGGTCCGGTTCCAGGTAGGCGGGGATGTCTTTATATGAAAAACCGCCTTTCCGGATCTGATCCAGAAGAACGGAGATCCCATTTACCGGAGCCGGGTTATGGACACCGGCCATCTCCGGATCAGGTTCCATTAAGATCCCGGGCATGATGTCGAAGCGTATGATATGTGTGAAATCAAGCCTTGCGCTGGTAAGTAATTTCCGGATGTGCACTTCCCGCTCTTCGGGAGAAACGAAGGAAAGAACAAGGCAGGTTTGGATCCTTCCTTCCGCGGGAAGTGGGATGGTTCCCAGACCGATACAATCCTCAATCTCGTGAACTAGCATGAGTACATCCTTGGGGGGATAGGGTTTCTCATCCGAAAGAAGGGGAATCAATCGGGGCATCCTTTCCTTGGAACAATGGCGGAGTAACTCTTCCTTGGCGATCTCGTGTTGATTGAACAGAACGTAGTCATTATCCAGGATGAGATCTCTTCGGGAGAGAAGCATCTCCATGTTCAGATGAAAAGCCAGAGTATCCGGAAGCTGCCTTTGCAGTCTCGTGATGAGAAGTGAAGAAAAGAACGGATCTTGATCCAGAATGCAGATGGTCTTGGTGATACCCATTTCTAAACCCTCCTGATACTCGGTGTCCTCAAGTGGCACTGACTTGAGGTGAAATCATTAAAGCACGGATGAATGAAAGAAAAATCGACATTATTCGACAAAAGGACCAGATTTACGTACTTTCAGCCGTCGAAGCCTGAAAATACAGGAGTGAGAAAAATAGCAGAAAAACCGTATTGCATTGCTGAAAAAGAAATGGTATCATCTACGCGAATGGAATAAAAATTCATCTCTTATCAAGAGTGACGGAGGGATCTGGCCCTATGAAGTCCGGCAACCGCGGAAAGCAGCGGTGCCAAGTCCAGCAGGTTTTACCTGAAAGATGAGGATTCGATTATATGATTTGATGTAAACCTTTCCTCTGACTTAATTCAGGAGAGGTTTTTTGTTTCCGTATTATTTTTCTAAACCAGGAGGTTTTTTTATGAACAGAACAGGAAAATGGTTATTTACGTCTGAGTCCGTTACAGAGGGACATCCGGATAAGATCTGCGACCAGATCTCCGATGCGGTGCTGGATGCGATCCTGACTGAGGATCCGATGGCACGTGTTGCCTGCGAAACAACTTGTACCACAGGAATGGTCTTCGTAATGGGTGAGATTTCTACTACGTCTTATGTTGACATCCCGTCGATCGCAAGAAAGACGATCCAGGAGATCGGTTACGATGGAAGTGATCTCGGCTTCGATTATAAGACCTGTGCGATCCTGACATCTATCGATGAGCAGTCTCCGGATATTGCCCAGGGTGTAAACCAGTCTCTGGAATCCAGAGAGCATATCGATGACAGTGAACTGGATACCGGTGCTGGTGACCAGGGCATGATGTTCGGTTATGCCAATAACGATACTCCGGAACTGATGCCGCTTCCGATCTCTCTTGCTCACAAGCTGACACGCAGACTGACTCAGGTGAGAAAAGAAGGTCTCGTTAATTTCCTGCGTCCGGATGGAAAGAGCCAGGTAACCATCGAATATGACGGTCTGACACCGAAGCGTATCGAAGCTGTCGTTATCTCGACACAGCATTCTGACACGGTAAGCTACGAAGAGTTGGCTTCTAAGGTCAAGGAACTGGTTATTCTTCCGACGTTGCCGAAGGATCTGGTAGATGAAAAGACCAAGATCTTCATTAACCCGACAGGACGTTTCGTTGTAGGCGGACCTCAGGGCGACAGCGGACTCACAGGAAGAAAGATCATCGTAGATACATATGGCGGATATGCTCGTCATGGTGGCGGAGCTTTCTCCGGTAAAGACCCGACGAAGGTAGACCGTTCTGCTGCTTATGCGGCAAGATACATTGCCAAGAATATCGTAGCGGCCGGCCTTGCTGATGAGTGCGAGATCCAGTTTGCTTATGCAATCGGTGTTGCTCGTCCGGTATCTGTCATGATCGATACTTTCGGAACCGGTAAGATCGCAGATGAGAAGATCACAGAACTGGTCAACGAAGTATTCGATCTGCGTCCGGCTGCCATCATCCGTGATCTGGATCTGCGTCGCCCGATCTATAAGGCAACCGCTGCCTATGGTCATTTCGGCCGGGATGAGTTCCCGTGGGAGAAGACCGATAAGGCAGAGATCCTGCGTGCGAAAGCAGGTATCTGATCCTGGCGGATCCCGTCTGGTCAGGATGTGCACCTTTTGATAGGTGTTCTCCTGAAACTGTGCAAAATTGAAAACGCTTGAAAGAGGAAAGAGTATGGACGGTTCTTGTCTGGAAAACTTGGTAAGTGATTCATTGCTCCGTTCTTTCAGCGGTATTTTAGGAAAGAATGGTCACACTTACATGCGCCTTGAGGAATTCAAGCCCATCTGTGCGGGGATCCTCAAGCGTGCACTGGCGCAGTGTGACTTTTCTATTCCTTGCGAAGATTGTTCCTATAAGAATCTTCCTTCCTGTACCGAGTACAAGAAGAACTTTGTCCAGAGCATCGTGCCGGCCTGGTTTGCCGAGAAAATGGAGGCAAAAGAACTGGCGCTTTGTTACTGGGACAAGGAAGAATCGAAGCTGCATTTCTTTAAAAGTCTGGAACGGGCGGCCAAATCCAAGGAAGATGTTTGGGTGGCGGACTATAATGCCATTCGGGCGGAGGCGGACATTGCCCACCGGATCTTGAACCGGAACCGCGAGCAGATGGAGGTGGACGACGATCTGCTGGAGCGTGTGCTGAAATGGTCCCAGATCAATGAGAAGTTCCAACTTTCCACCGAACAGAAAGCTGTGGTGAAACGAGCACTTTCGGAAAGATTTGTCGTGGTAGATGGCGGTCCTGGAACCGGAAAAACCACGATCCTGCGAGTGATCTACCAGTACTATGTGAACCGTTTTGGAATCGATAATGTGTTCTGCGCAGCACCTACGGGCAAAGCGGCCAAGCGTCTTGACGATGTGACCCGTTCCGGGGCCCAGACCCTGCACCGTCTGCTGGGAGCAGAATATGTGGAAGAAGAGGACCAGACGATCTTCTTCTTCGATAAAGACAACCACCATCCCGGTGCGGTCTTCATTCTGGACGAAGCCAGCATGATCGATGCCAGAGTTTTTCAGGCATTTATGGAAGCCATCACGAAGAAAGCGATCCTGGTACTGGTGGGGGATTCTCACCAGCTTCCTTCAGTAGGTGAGGGACGGATCCTGGCAGATCTGATCGGCTCCGGACTGATTCCGGTCTGTACGTTGGTTGAGAATTTCAGACAACTGGAAAACAGCCGTATCGTGAAGAATGCCTCGTCGATCCTGCACGGACAGCCGGTGGAACTTTCTGAGGGCGAGGACTCCGATTGCCATCTGATTTCCTGTGGACCGAATGAATATCTGGACAAGATCAGTGAGTGGGTGCGAAAGGTCAATCCGGAGATGCATCTGGATGCCTGGCGCGACATGGTGATCCTCTGCCCGAAGAAGAACGGTAAGATCAGTACGAACGCCATCAATGACTTCCTGCAGAAACAATACGCGACACTGCGCGGACGATCCAGACAAGTGATAAAAGTCAGCGAAGAATTGTCCCGGGTCTTCACCGAGGACGACCGGGTGATCCAGGTCAAGAACAATTACCGCCTGCCTTGCAGTGAAAGCGACGGAACCGAGCGGGAAGGCGTTTTTAACGGAGATATCGGAGCCGTGAGAAAGGTCTATAAATACTCGGATCTGGCGGTCGATGTCTGTTTCGATGACGGCCGGTATGCTACCTATCCGATCAAGAACGCAGCAGAGCTGGAACTGGCCTATGCGCTGACCGTTCATAAGGCCCAGGGCGCTGAGTGGAAGAATGTTCTTCTGGTTCTGCCGGACGAATATGGTTCGCTTTTTAACCGCAATCTTCTTTATACTGCGGTGACCCGTGCCAAGGAGAAACTGTGGATTCTTGGGAATATGGAAACGGTTTCCCGCATGATCCAGCGCCCCTATTCCGATGAGAGAAAAACCGCGCTGAAGATCTTCCTCGAAGACCGAAATGCCTGATTTTCAGGGCTCTGGAGGTGGTTTTTCTTGCCGCTTTTACGTTCATTCTCGAAAGATGAGATCCTTTCAGATATCCGAAAAGTGGTGCATTTCTGCTTTCCTCCGACCTGTATCGTCTGCAGGCGTGTTCTGGTGGAGGACGTGAACTGCAATACCTATCTGCAGGAACTGGGGCTATGCCGGTCCTGTCTGTCCATGCTTCCGTTAAGGCTTGAGGAAGAGCGCTGGCATCCCTGCCTTTCGGATCCCTATGAGGAGGATCCGGTCTCGGATTTCCGGGTGTGGGTGATGTTTCACTACGACCAGGCTATTCCCGGACTTCTTCGACGACTGAAGTTTTCCCGGGCGCCTTATTGTGGTCACGCTTTGGGAAGCCTGATGGCCCGGGAGCTTCCGGAGGATCTTCCTTTCCGGCCCAATGCCGTGATCCCGATCCCTCTTTCGGCAAAAAGACTTCAGCAGCGTGGCTATAACCAGGCGGCGGTGCTGGGGGCTAAGATAGCACAGCGTCTCTCGGTGCCGCTTCTGGAGAACGTGCTGGTCCGCACACGCCATACGAAGCAGCAGAGCCGGTATATCGATCCCCGGCTTCGCGAAGAAAACGTGGAGGGTGCTTTTGCCGTGGCGGAAGATTGGGATATACGTGGATGGAATGTCCTGGTGGTGGACGACATCCTGACATCCGGGGCGACCTTGCACGAAGCGGCCAGAGTTCTTCGCCAAAATCAGGCGGCCACCATAGCCGGCGCGGTCTGCGCTTCCCATCGTCAGGATTACCATGAAAAGGTACAAAAGATACGAAAAAAAGTATGAAATGTCACTAATTGGTAATAGAGTTTTTATTCACAATCGGGTATATAATTGTTATAATTAAGACAACCTAAAGCTGATGCTCATGTTTTTGAACCTTCATGACATAAACGGGAATCCGCGTCGAAGCAGAGACGATCAGGCCTAGTTTTTCCTTTAGGAAGATCTTAGACTGCCGCAGGGTACCCACCTGGCTGTAGCTAGGTGTCAAAAGTGGGTAGCGGTTTTGGGCTTTTATTTGTCTAGAAAAGAGCGGGGAGAAGAATGGGTCTTAGAAAAGATTCAAAACTAGTCGCCAAGCGTGAGCCTACCTTGATGGGCTCGCTTTTGTTTGTACTTTTTTACCCGGTTTTTCATGTTCTCAGAAATCACCAGTCCGGACAGTTCCTGTTCAGGATCGGCGCCAATGCGGCCGCTCCTGAGCGATGTTGTGCTGTCTGTACCTGCGTGTCGGGGTTGTGATCGCTGCCACGGCACAGATCCGGTCATGGGCCGGATGAATCACTTGATGAAATGAAAATACCGGAGGAATAAAGAATGAAGATTTTTAATACACTGACAAGAACCAAGGAAGAATTCGTACCAATGGAAGAGGGCAAGGTAAAGCTTTATGCCTGCGGCCCGACAGTTTATAACTACTTCCACCTTGGAAATGCACGTCCGTTCGTGACATTCGATACACTGCGCCGTTATCTGGAGTACAGAGGTTATGATGTTACTTTCTGCCAGAACTTTACCGACATCGACGATAAGATGATCAAGAAGGCCAACGAAGAGGGCACTACCGTTAAGGAAGTCGCCGACCGTTATATCGCAGAATATTACAAGGATGCAGATGCTCTGGGTATCAAGCGCCCGACATATCAGCCGAGAGCGACGGAGACCATGGATGAGATCATCGCACTCATCACTGACCTGATGGATAAGGGCTATGCCTATATCATCGAGGGTGACGGTGTGTACTTTGAAGTTCCGAAGTTCAAGGAGTACGGTAAGCTTTCTCACTACAATCTCGAAGACCTCGTTGCCGGTGCCGGCGAGCGCGGTGCTTCCTTCGAAGGAAAGAGAAACCCTGCAGACTTCGCAATCTGGAAGTTCAAGAAAGAGGGCGAGCCCTTCTGGCCGTCTCCGTGGGGCGATGGTCGTCCGGGCTGGCACATCGAGTGCTCGGCCATGAATAGAAAGTATCTCGGCAACACCATCGATATCCATGGCGGTGGACAGGATCTGATCTTCCCGCACCATGAGAACGAGATCGCCCAGAGTGAAGCGGCCAATGGCTGCCCCTTCGCACACTACTGGATGCACAATGCCTTCGTAAACGTTGACAACGAGAAGATGAGTAAATCTCTCGGTAACTTCTTCACGGTTCGTGATATCGTCGAGAAGTTCCCATACGAAGTGATTCGTTTCTTCATCTTGTCCGGACATTACAGAATGCCGATCAACTTCTCTGACGAGCTTCTGAAGTCTGCACAGAATGGTCTGGATCGTATCGCTACAGCCGTTGAAACTTCGGACTTTATCTTAAGCCATGAGAGTGAAGCCGGTCTCTCTGCGAATGCCGATGCGGAGAAAGAACTTGCCGATGCGGTTTCTGAGGCGAAGACATCCTTCATTGCAAGAATGGACGATGATATGAATACTGCCGATGCGATCACTTCGATCTATGAACTGGTCCGCGTCCTGAATACCCACCTGACGGCGAAGGATGTATCCGCTTCTTCGATCAAGTCTGCCGCAGACATGATCTGCGAGCTGATGGGTGTCCTGGGACTGGAGATCCGTGAGATCCTCAATAAGGACAGCGGTATCCCGGCTGAGGTCATGGATCTTGTGAACCAGCGTGTAGAAGCAAAGAAGAATAAGGACTTTGCCAAGGCCGATGCCCTTCGTGATCAGGTATCTGAGATGGGTTATCAGATCAAGGATACGCCGCAAGGCCCGCAGGTGACGAAGAAATGATGATCCCGATCCCGCCTGAGGATATCCGTGAGGTACCGACCTCGGTACTGGCCTACGTGGGAGATGCAGTCTATGAACTGCACATCCGTATGCATATTGCCGCCCGCTTTGGCGGTCAGTCCGGAGTCCTGCACAGAAAGGCGGTACGCTATGTCAGTGCCCCGGCTCAAGCCAACGCGGTGCGAGTTCTTTTCGATGAGCTTACGGAAGAAGAACAGAATGTGTTCCGCAGAGGTAAGAACGGACATCAGGGCAGCATGGCCAAGAATGCAAGCCCGGCCGACTATAAGTATGCGACAGGTCTGGAGACCTTGATCGGGTATCTTTATCTGTCCAATAACGAAGAACGCCTGGATATCCTTCTGAACAAGATCACACGGATCTGTGAGACGGATACCAAGGAAAAAGGAGAATAACATGAGTCCGAGAAACCCGGGTCCCCGCCAGCCGAGAAAAGGCGGAGATTTCAGTAAGAGAAGAGAACCCCGTCCGGAACTGATGAATAGAATCGCCCGTGACACTTTCGACCGCGCCATGAAGGAGCGGGAGGAGAATAATGTGCCGACAGATGATCGTATCGAGGGAAGAAATCCGGTCATGGAGGCCCTTCGTGCCGGAAGAACGATCAACAAGCTTTATGTCCTGAAGCTTCAGGACGGCGGCAGACCGGATCCGGTTCTTTCGAGGATCATTAATCTGGCGAAGGAAAACCATGTTCCGATCATGGAGGTTCCCAGACAGAATCTGGATAATATGTCCCAGACTCACAATCATCAGGGCGTGATCGCTCAGGCGGCCAGCCATGAGTATACCGATATCGACGAGATCCTGAAGCGTGCGGAGGAAAAGGGTGAAGTTCCGCTCCTGCTGGCTCTGGATGAGTTGAAGGATGCCTATAACCTGGGTTCGATCCTGCGTATCGCGGATGCGGCCGGAGTCAGTGGTGTCATCATTCCACAGCACCGTTCCATCGGGCTGGATTCCATGGTGGCCAAGGCATCGGCCGGTGCCATCGAGTATGTACCGGTAGCAAGAGTGAATAATCTTTCCCGAACCCTTCTGGAACTGAAGGATAAGGGATTCTGGGTCGCCGGAACCGATGCGGAAGGTACGAATCAAT
Source organism: Clostridiales bacterium Firm_16 (assembly GCA_001604185.1). GTDB lineage: Bacteria > Bacillota > Clostridia > Saccharofermentanales > Saccharofermentanaceae > Scatonaster. The sequence goes on from LVAV01000110.1 coordinate 121,628, forward strand.
ACAGCGATGATGTCTGGAGCGGACCGATGGTAATCGTCATCGGAAGTGAAGGCGAAGGCATGAACAAGAACATCAAGGACAAGTGTGATTTCCTGCTGTCCATTCCTATGGCCGGATCGGTCAACAGTCTGAACGCCGCTGTCGCAGCCGGAATCGTTGTTTTTGAGGCAGTGAAGCAGCGCAGAAAATGAAAAACGCGCTATAATAAGGGCTATAGAGATCTAATTTCGGAAGGAGAAGACGTGGCATGAAGAAACAGGTACAGGCAAGTAAAAACGCAGGTAAGATGCGTTTTGCTGCGCTTATGACCAGTGTCGCACTTCTTTCGGCATCCGCAGGCGGATGCAAGCGGTCCGCTTTCTCCAGTAAAGAGATCGACGTGCCGGAGATGGCCCGTATCGTCATCGATTCCATGCTGGACCAGACTGACGCGGAAACGAATTTCTATCAGATCCCGGAGGAACAGCGGGAAGGGATGAGCTACTCTTCTTTCTACGAATATGTCGGGATCCTCAATAAGATGCTGCCGGATAACAGCAGTTCTCTGTCTTTCGAGATCGTGACCGGAGAAGAGAAGGAGTCTCTCATCTGGAAGATCTCGGAAAATACGAAAGAAGATTACGATACCCTGACCCGTACCTGTATTCCGATCAAGGTTATTACTTCCGCCAAGCGTGTCTCGGATACGCCGGTGTATTTCTACCTGCAGTGTACCGAGGACGGCAAGGTCTATCTGGACAGTCAGTGGGTACAGAGTTGTATGGATCTGTATGCCTTTTCCGTCCACTATTTCGAAGTGTATAAGAACGACAGTGTCAGCGATGTTGTCTCGCTCCTGCCTTTCTCCAATGTAGATCCGACCATCTTGCGTTCTAAGGAAGTGCTGGAAGAGAAGGCAAAAGAGATGATGCGTTTCTACTCGGTAAACGTCAAGTCCGCGTTCTCGGATTATGAGTTATCTACCATCGATGCCACGGGTCTTACCTACATCCAGCCGGAAGTACTGGACAACCATCTGCATGCAGAAGAACGCGTGGTTCGTTTTACCAGCGATGCTTCGAATAATATATCCGTCAGTGATTCCATCACCAGTGAGTTAAAAACTACGGAACTGTATCTTTCCTATAACGGTTATCGTTCGATCCGTATCGGCGATTCCGCCACGCCCGGCCAGGTGGTTGCGCTTTTCGGAAAGCCGGTTTCCGTATCCTGCGGTCCTGTATTGAAAGTGGAGACGCAGTACGACGGAACGGAGAAGGAGTTCCGCAATATCCTGGTACGTTATCGCGGTTTTACCATTACCGTATACGGAACATATGAGAGCGAAGATGACTGGGACGGCCGGTATACACGTTTCCGCCTGTGGAATACAAGCCGCGCGACTATCGGTCTGGCACTTTCTCCCAACAGTACGACCTGGGATGTGCTGAAGCTTTATCCTTTCGCAGATAACACGGATTATCTTTTAGAGGTGCGCGCTGATGGCGAAGATTATGAACTGAAGGTCAATCTGGAAGAGACCAATGAAACCGGAACGGGCGATACGATCGTCGAGCAGACCGGTACACCGATCTCGGAACTGATTCTGTCCTGGAAGCACAGATAATTCCTATATAGGAAAAGAGAATACGAGAATCACAGAAGCCTGTTCCGCAGGCTTTCTATTTCTTCGTCCGTAAGACCCGCCGCCCGCAGAAAGACTCGGATATCACCGTCATATTTCTCGTCCAGATGGGCAAGCAGCTGCTCCATATTCGAGGCATCACTGTGGTAGATGTGGTGCACATGCGGCTCGGTATTGGCGATCAATGGCGCGACCAGTTTTTTTACCAAGTCATAGGAGACGGCATAGTTCTCGATGATGTTTTCCCGAGATACACCACATAGCAGATAGAATATGGCCGTGATCAGACCGGTACGGTCCTTGCCATGGGCACAATGGAAAAGCACTGCCCCGTCGGGTTCGTTGAGTATCGTGCGCAGGACCTCTGCGAAGTAGTCTTTCGAGTGCTCGAAGATCCAGATGTACATATTTCCAAGGGAAGTGGCGATCACGTTACGGATGAAATCATCGGCGATATCGTCCGCATTGGCGCGGATCAGAGGAATGTTGTAGTAGTGGAAACGAGGATCTTTGGCCAGGACATCCGGATGGGACTCTGCTTCGAAGTCGGAGCGCAGGTCAATGACGGTGCGGATGGAATAGTCATATAGACGATCTACTTCGTCGGGCTCCAGGTGATCCAGTGCATCGGAACGCACGAGCCGGAATCCACGGGTCGTTCTCCCGTCGGCACAGGGCATTCCGCCCAGATCCCGGGCATTATAAAGGTGCGGGAGAGCCAGCGCCTCCGTCTGCTTGTTCGGCTGCATGAACAGTTTTCCTCGTTTCTTTTACGGTTTCTTCCTAAGAGTATACCATCTCTTTGACAGATTACATCACAAAAAAGTAGAGGTCTGCACTTTTTGTGATATGATAATCTGGAGTGAGGTACGAAGATTATGAAGAAGATTTTGATCGTAGAAGACAACACAGAGATAAACCACATGGTGGCCGACGCCTTGAAGAAGGCAGGGTATGAGTGCCAGCAGGCATTCTCCGGAACTGAAGCTCTTCTTTATTTCGAGAAAGATGAGTTCGATCTGGTGCTGATGGACATGATGCTGCCGGGACTTTGCGGCGATGAGCTTTTCCCGAAACTGAAGGCGATCCGCAATACGCCGGTGATCGTAGTATCGGCTAAGGATGAGATGGATACGAAGGTAGATATGCTGACGGCCGGTGCCGAGGACTATATCACCAAGCCTTTCGAGATCCCGGAACTCCTGGCACGCGTTGCGGTACAGATCCGTCGTGGCGGCCAGAAAGTTGAAGAGACATCCGGATCGAAGATCACGTACAAAGAACTGACTCTGGACGAGCAGTCTTATACCATTATGGTCAACGACAATGAAGTCCAGCTGACCAAGCGTGAGTTCCAGATCCTGGCACTTCTGGTATCCCACCCCAAGCGTGTATTCACCAAGCAGGACATTTACGATTGTGCCTGGAATGAGATCTATATCGGCGAAGATAAGACTATCAACGTACATATCAGTAATATCCGTAAGAAACTCAAGGAGTTTACCGATACCGAGTTCATCGAGACAGTATGGGGCATCGGTTACAAACTGGCAAAATAAGAAATCAGGTGAATGTTTATGGACTATATTCTTACAACAGATAAGATCACCAAGAAGTTCAAGCATGTCACGGCAGTGGACGAAGTGTCCATCCATGTTACCCGAGGAGAAGTCTATGGACTGATCGGAAGAAACGGTGCCGGCAAGACAACACTTCTTCGTATGCTGGCGACGCTTTCTTTCCCTACCAGCGGCACGTTCATGCTCTTCGGAACGAACGGTGAGACGAAGGCACAGATGCTTCCCCGTATCGGTGTACTGATCGAGGATCCGGGATTTTTCCAGAATATGACGGCTTTCCAGAATCTGAAAGCCAAGGCTCTGGCCTTCGGCGTGAAGGATGACGCCTACCTGAACCAGCTGCTGGCAGATGTCGGTCTGGCCAACGTCGGCAAAAAGACTGTCAAGAATTTCTCTCTTGGTATGCGTCAGCGTCTGGGCATCGCACTGGCGATGGTCAATTCCCCGGAGATCCTGATCCTGGATGAACCGATCAACGGTCTGGATCCGCAGGGTATCGCCGAGATCCGTCAGCTGATAAGAAACCTCTGTGTGAACAGAAAGATCACCATCATCATCTCCAGCCATATCCTGGAGGAGTTGTCAAAAGTCGCCGACCGCTATGGCATCATCCATAAAGGTAAACTTCTTGACGAAGCGACCAACGATGAACTGATTGCCCGTTGTCAGTCCTATGCTTATATCCGCACGGATAATGTAGAGAAGACCAGCGCGGTCCTTACCGCTATGGGTATTACGAATTTCTCGTATAATCAGGATCACTTCGAGATCCGGGAGCGTGTGGAAGAGATCGGTAAGATCTCCATGACTCTTGCCAAGGAAGATATCCAGACTTTGGAGATGCGTACGGAAGGTCAGTCTTTGGAAGACTACTATTTCCGTCTGACAGGAGGCGAGGAAAATGTTTAATCTTTATACCATGCATATGTATCGAGCTTCCAAAGCCAAGTCGACATTGGTATTGGGGATCCTTTTCGCCGTATTCATCATCATCGATCTGGTCCTGGCTTTGATCATTTATGATGACATCCTTAAAATTTCCATTGCAGGTGCACTGGTGGATGCCTCTGCGAGTCTGACTGATTTTTCACCGTCCGATGCTCATAACTATTATCTTACCAACAGCGATGCATTCAATATCGTGCTGGTGATCTTTGCCGTTATTTTCACACATGCCGATTATTCCAAAGGCTTTGTTAAGAACACGTACTGTCTTTTCGAAGAGAAATGGAAGCTGGTATGGGCTAAGTGGACCGCTCTGATGACGTGGGTCACCGGCATCTATGTCGCCTACACATTTATTTCCGTAGGTCTGAGTGCCCTTATCATGAAGAGCTTCACCCATACAGGCTGGAATGATTTCTTCCGGGTATTTGTGGTAACCTACATTGCACTTGTGGCATTTATTACCATGGTATTCCTGATCACATCCCTGTTCCGTTCACCGGCCGGCGGCATGGTCCTCGGTATCGTGATCGCATCCGGACTTCTGCAGTTCGTCGAGCGCCTGATCGATATCCTGATCGCCTCCCTGAACGATGTACCGATCCAGGATATCTTCATGGATACAGTCGGAATGGATGGAGGTAATTCTTTCTTCAAGATCTCTGACTATCTGCTGGATAATGTATATCTTTCTTACAGTGCCGCTTCCTCTACGGGAGATACGATCCGTACCATCATTGTATCCTTGGTCTACGCAGTGATCTCCCTCGGCTTAGTGATGCTTCTTTCCCGTAAGAAAGACGTAAAGTGCTGAGAATACGCGCTACAGGAACCATATATGTATACACATAAAGCGTCCTTCGGGACGCTTTATCTTTTCTTAACTTTTTCTTTGACTTTTTTATACTCCTCCTTGGCGATTGGTTAGGAATTCATCGGTAGAATGAACCTGTAAACACAAGGAGGAGCGAACAATGGATTACATTCTAACGACAGACAACCTGACAAAAAGATTTGGTCACTACAACGCAAATGACAGCATTTCAATCCATGTACAGCGTGGAGATATCTACGGACTGATCGGAAGAAACGGCGCCGGTAAGACAACACTTATGAAAATGATCGGCGGCCTTTCCCGTCCGACATCCGGAAGCTTCGAGATCCGCGGCAAGAATGGAGAGGATACGGAAAAGATGATGTCCAAGATCGGCATCCTGATCGAGAACCCGGGCCTTTACCCGAACATGACAGCGATGCAGAACCTCAAGACCAAGGCCATCGCACTGGGAATTCACGACGATAAGTTCCTGCAGGGACTGCTTGAAGAAGTCAGCCTCGCCAACACAGGCAAAAAGAAAGCAAAGCAGTTCTCACTTGGTATGAAACAGAGACTGGGTATCGCAATGGCACTTGTAAATCAGCCGGAGATCCTGATCCTGGACGAGCCGATCAACGGCCTTGACCCGCAGGGTATCGCGGAAATGCGAGTTCTCCTGCATCACCTCTGCGAAGATAAGAAGATCACCATTATTATTTCGAGCCACATCCTGGACGAATTGAGCAAGCTCGCAACCAGATACGGCATCATCCACGAAGGTAAGCTTCTGGAAGAAGAAAGCCGCGAAGAGCTCTTCTCCAAGTGCTCCGAGAGACTGGAACTGAAGACCAGCGATATCGCCAGAACACTGGAGATCCTGAATTCCATGGGATTCCAGAAGATCGAAGTAAAGAACGATGCGATCAATATCTATGAGCGTCTTAACGAAGGTGGTTCCATCACCGTAGCATTGGCTAAGGAAAACATCCAGACCAATGAGATTGCAGTAAAGAGTGATGCTTTGGAAGACTATTACTTCCAGCTGACAGGAGGAAGCGACAATGTTTAATCTTATTAAAATGAATCTGTACCGCATGATCCATGCGACATCTACTAAAGTTTTGTTTATCGTGGCTTTGGCCATCTCCATCTTAGGTTTCGGACTGGAAAAGTTCATCTTGGACGATCCATTCAACCTCTTCAGCGCAATGGAAGGCGTGACCATAATGGGATCTGTATCCCTCTCGTCTTCGGTATCCATGCTGTTGGCTTCCGGAATGCTGATCGTGATCTCTATCTTCATCGTCATCTTCGCGAATGCGGAATCCAAGTGCGGATTCAATAAGAACATCATCGGCATCACAAAGAACAGATGGAAGCATTCCCTGGCAAGATGGATCGCCGCTATGATCGGTGTTCTGGTCATCTCCAGTGTAGCTTATCTGGTACAGCTTGGCCTGCAGGCTCTTTTCCTCAATGCATTTGTTATGGACAGCGCCGTGCTGTTGCTCAAGTACCTGGGTCTTACCTACCTCTGCATCGCCGCTTATTCCGCAGTATTTTTCTTCTTCACCACACTCTTCAAGAGCTCTGCCGGTGGTATCGTAACAGCTATGATCATTGTTACCGGTGTGCTTGGTCTGATCGAGACACTGCTCGATTTCGGATTCATGAAGATCTTTACGAATGCAACACATGTTCCTTCTGAGTTCCTTCTGAGCTCGGTTGTCCCGAATTTCGCGGCCAATATGGGTGACACCAATGTGTTGAAGCTTGTGGTGATCTTAGGATGCTATATCGTAGCTGCTCTGGGTGCAAGCATGTTCATTGAGCAGAGAAGAGATGTAGCTTGATTTTGCAGGATCCTTCTAAACATAATACCCTCTAGCGGAAAATAGAATGCCTTCGTCTCCCCTGAAGGCGTTCTATTTTCATTATTTCATCTTGGTACATCATGGTATAATAGGGAAGTGAGTTCGACATACGGACAATACCATTCCGGAAAGGATCATTCGTGGATTACTTATTAGAGACAGATAATATAACGAAGAAATACGGTGCCATCACCGCGGTGGATCATGTCACTTTGAAAATCAAGCGCGGAGAGATCTACGGTCTTATCGGCAGAAACGGTGCCGGCAAGACGACACTTCTGAAGATGCTTTCCGGTCTGGCCAAGCCGACGGAGGGCGGATACCGTATATTCGGGGAATCCGAAGAAAAGACCGCGAAGCTCCGTGATCGTATCGGTGTGCTGATCGAGAGCCCCGGACTGTTCCCGACGCTGTCCATCATGGATAACATGCGTATTAAGGCCCTCATGATGGGAATCAAGGACGATGCGTTTCTCGATGAACTCATCACGGATGTGGGATTGACGAATTACAGAAATATGCAGATCAAGAAACTTTCCATGGGCATGAAGCAGCGTCTGGGCATCGCTATAGCGCTGGTGGGTCATCCGGATCTTCTTCTGCTGGACGAGCCGATCAACAGTCTGGACCCGCAGGGTATCGTAGAGATCCGTGAACTGATCGGCAGACTGAGTAAGGAAAGAAATATTACCATCATGATCTCCAGCCATATCCTGGAGGAATTGTCGAAGATCGCCACTTGCTACGGTATCCTGCACGAAGGCCGTCTGGTGGATGAGTTCACGCATCAGGAACTGCTCCGTAGATGCCGAGAGCGTATCGTGATCCGTCCCAGTGACGTGACCAAGACCTCTACTGTACTGGAGAAGATGGGAATCACGGATTATAAGATCATGGATCAAAGTGAGATCCAGATCTTCGAGCGACTGGACGATAGTGGTTCTATCGTACTGGAACTGGCGAAGAATAATATCAAGACTTTGGGTATCGAAGTTAAGAACGAAGCTTTGGAAGATTACTACCTTTCCATTACCGGAGAGGGTACGAAATAGTTTCCGGCGCGAAGTATCCGGTGCGGGTGCTTTTGCCGTCGAGTCAACAGGGGAGAAGACACATGATTTTTTTGGCGATAGGCGCGACGATCCTGGTATTGGCGTTGCTGGTCATGTTTATACAATATAGAAGGCAGATCCGGAGAAACTGCGAGCAGCTGGAAGTCATGCAGAAGCATTCTTCCAACCAGCGTCTGACTTCAGATCTTCCTTATGGCGAGGTCAATGAGCTGGTCAGAAGAATCAACGAGATCTGTGACCAGTACCAGAAAGAAAGTATCATGATCGAACGAAACGAGAATAACCTCAAGGAAGCGATCGCCAATCTTTCCCACGATATCCGTACACCGCTTACTTCTCTGGACGGTTATGTGCAGCTTCTTGTTATGTCGGATTCGCCGGAGGAGAAGGAGCACTATCTTCAGATCATCCAGAACCGTATCTCCAGTCTCAAGGAACTTCTGGAAGAACTGTTTACCTACACCAAGATGCAGGACCAGAACTACGAGTTGTCCTGTGTTCCGATGGACGGAACTGCCTGTATCTGCGGCACAGTCCTGGCTTTCTACGAAGATTTCGAGAACCGCGGCCTGGAGCCGGAGGTGTCTTTCTGTGAAGAACCCCTCATGATTCTCGGAAATGAGGTAGCACTGCGCCGCGTGATCCAGAATCTTGTAAAGAATGCGCTGGTCCACGGCACGAACCGTCTGGGACTGAAGCTGGAGAAGCAGGAAAACAACCTGCATTTTGTCTGCTACAACGATAAGAAAGAGTCGGAGATCATCGATGTAGAGAAGATCTTCGAGCGTTTCTATAAGGGTGACAAAGCAAGGACCACGACTTCAACCGGTCTGGGTCTGGCCATCGCCAAGGGACTGATCGACCGTCTCCAGGGCGAGATCTCTGCGAAAGTGGAAGACGGATTATTCATCATTGAGATCACGATCCCGCTTTATGAGGAGAAAAAGGCCTGACAGAAGGGATCCTTCTTATGGATCGGATGCTGTCTTGTACTCCTTTCGCAGGAAAACAAAATAATTCGGAAAGACCATTGACAATTAGAATACTTGGCGATAAAATACATCATGCTGTGAGAACGGCAATAGATATTTGCGCCCGTAGCTCAACTGGATAGAGTGTCTGACTACGGATCAGAAGGTTGTGGATTCGATCTCTGCCGGGCGCGCCACTTAAGAACTGCACAATGCGTGCAGTTCTTTTTCTTTTCCGAAAGGGCAGAAATGCCGGCCTTCAGGATATGTGTGAAAAGTCGGCATCCCGCAAAGAAAAATGATTGAAAAGCCAGAAGGACTATGCTAAAATACTAATCCGTGTGATTAGCATTAGATATTAATGGAGGATATAGATATGGCATCTATTGAAAAGAAAGATAACAATATTGTAGTTATCTCTTTAGAAGCATCTGTAGAAGAATTCAAGGAGGCTATGCAGAAGGCCTTTAACAAAAACAAGAACCGTTTCCAGATCCCTGGATTCCGTAAGGGAAAGGTTCCTTACAAGCTGGTTAAGCAGTACTACGGTGAAGGAGTTTTCTACGATGATGCTATCGATGCCGTTGTAAATCCTGCATATCAGGCAGCGATCAAGGAGCATGATCTGAAGGTCGTTTCCCGTCCGGAACTGGACATCCAGGAGATCGGCGAAGATAAGGGCATGAAGTACACACTGACAGTTACAGTGAAGCCAGATGTTGAGCTGGGTCAGTACGAGGGTGTTGAGGCAGCTTACCGCTACATCGCTCCTTCCGATGAGACTGTTGATGCAGAACTGAAGCGTCAGCAGGAGAGAAACGGCCGTATGGTACCGGTTGAGGGTCGTGCCGTTGAAGATGGTGATACAGTAACGATCGACTTCGAGGGCTTCGTTGATGGTGTTGCTTTTGAAGGCGGTAAGGCTGAGGGCCACGAACTGAAGATCGGTTCCAAGTCCTTCATCCCGGGCTTCGAGGATCAGCTCATCGGACACAACATCGATGAAGAGTTCCCGATCACCGTTACTTTCCCGGAAGATTACACTGCAGAAGAGCTCAAGGGTAAGGAAGCTACATTCCAGATCAAGCTCCATGCCATCAAGGTTAAGGAACTCCCTGAGATCGACGATGATTTCGTTAAGGACGTAAGTGAGTTCGATACTCTTGACGAGTACAAGGCCGACATCATGAAGAAGCAGACAGAACAGGCTGAGAAGGCTGCTCAGGACGCTTTCGAGAATGAGGTAGTTAAGGTTGTAAGCGAGAATGCCAAGGTTGACATTCCGGAGTGCATGGTTGAGACCGAGATCGACAACATGATCGAGGAGCAGAGCTACCGTATGAGATCCCAGGGCATCGAACTGGAAGTTTATCTCAAGTACATGGGTCAGACCATGGAAGAGTACCGCAAGGGTCTGCACACTATGGCTCAGACACGTGTAAAGAGCTCCCTGGTACTGGAAGCTTGCAGCAAGGCCATGAACATCGAAGCTACCGATGAGGATGTTGATGAAGAGGCCGGCAAGATCGCTGAGCAGTACGGCATGAAGAAGGAAGACTTCCTGGCTCGTATCAAGGACAACGATTCGTTCATCAGAGAGACAATCATCGGCAGAAAGACCGTTGACGCTCTGGCAGCTAAGGCTGTAAAGGTTGAGCCGAAGGAAGAGCCGAAGGATGAGGCTGAGGAGAAGACAGAAGAGTAAGTCTTCACCGCTAAGTTGAATCAAATCACATGCTGATCAGGCATGTGTTAAGAAGGAGATTACACGAATTGACATCTGTCATAGACGTAATCTCCTTTCTTTTCCCGAGGAAATGATTCTTTCCCAATTGAAAAGAATTGGTAACAGAAAATACAGGAAAGATGCATTGAAACGATATACGACTTCGGGTAACATGATATACGACAATATATGCGAAGTGTCATAAGACACGTTCAGTCGCAAAGGAGAAAGTATGGGTAAAGACGATATTTTGGATTTCGATGGAGGAATTATCCATTGCTCGTTCTGTGGAAAGAGTGAGCAGGAAGTGTCGCGTATGCTGGCAGGGCCGCCGGGCGTATATATCTGTAATGAGTGCGTGACGATCTGCGAATCCATTCTTGCTGAGGATGAAGTTGGCTTCAAGAATACGAAGTACAATAAGGATGCCAAGAGAGATCATCTGCCGACACCGGCAGAGTTAAAGGCCGCTCTGGATGAGTATGTTATCGGACAGGAGACCGCGAAGAAAGCTTTGGCGGTTGCGGTTTATAACCATTACAAGCGTGTTTTCTCCAAGATGTCTACTTCAGATGACATTGAACTGACCAAGAGTAATATCCTCCTGATCGGACCGACAGGCTGTGGTAAGACACTTCTGGCTCAGACTCTGGCAAGAGCTCTGAATGTTCCTTTCGCTATTGCTGATGCTACGACATTGACTGAGGCCGGTTATGTAGGTGAGGACGTAGAGAACATTCTTCTCAAGCTCCTGCAGGCCGCAGAATACGACGTAGAAGCCGCCCAGCGCGGTATCATCTATATCGATGAGATCGACAAGATCACCAAGAAGTCGGAGAATCCGTCCATCACCCGTGATGTAAGTGGTGAAGGTGTTCAGCAGGCATTGCTGAAGATCCTGGAGAGCACGGTTGCCAATGTTCCGCCGCAAGGTGGCAGAAAGCATCCGCACCAGGAGTTTATTCAGATCGATACCACGAATATCCTGTTTATCTGTGGCGGTGCTTTTGACGGACTGGAGAAGATCATCGAGCAGCGCATCGGTAAGAAGAATTTCGGTTTCGGTGCGGAGATCGTTTCCAATCTGGAGAAGCAGGCCGGTGAATGGCTCACTGAGCTGGTACCGCAGGACCTGATGAAGTACGGACTGATTCCGGAGTTTATCGGACGTGTGCCGATCAATGTAACGCTGGATGGTTTGGACGAAGCTTCTCTGATCCGTATCCTGCGTGAACCGAAGAACGCTTTGCTGAAGCAGTACTGGAAGATGCTGAAGATGGACGGCGTAGAGCTGGAGTTCGAAGATGACGCAGTCGTAGAGATCGCCAAGAAGGCCATCGAGAGAAAGACCGGTGCCCGCGGACTGCGTGCGATCCTGGAAGACTTGATGATGGATATCATGTACGAGGTACCGTCCCAGCAGGATGCCGTGAAGTGCATCGTGACGAAGGAATGCGTGACCGAGAATAAGAAACCGGAACTGATCAAGGGTTCCAAACCGAAGAAACAGAGGACCCGAGAGAAGACAGAAGAAAAAGGCGCATGACCGTAATGTGGGGTGACCATGGCGAAGAAACTGAAACAACTGATTGAAATGGTCGAGAAGTTTCTTGCGGATTTTGATGCAGAAAAGGCAGGGGAGAAGGTCGGACAAGACGATCTTCTTCGCCTGCTTTCTTATACCTCGAGATGGCTTGCTTATTTCCAGCATGAGAGGCTGATCCATCTGATCGTAACCGTGCTTTTCGGCATCTGCGCAATCGTAAATACAGGCTTTCTGGCCGTGAAACCATCCATACATCTTTTACTACTGGAAGTGCTGATCATGGTGTTATTGATCCCATACATTTTCCACTACTACAAGTTGGAGAACGGGGTACAGAAACTCTATGATCTGGTAGATGAACTTGAGAAACGAAAGGAGAACAACAATGGCTAAGTATTATATCTGTCTGGATATTGGCGGAACGAAGGTTTTGGGTGCGGTCTTTAACGAGAAGAGAGAGATCGTACATCGGATCAAGAAGAAGACGAAAGCAAGCGGTGATGATTCCCAAAATATCGAGAACACCATCATCTCGGTCGTGGAAGAACTCCTTTCTGAATTCAAGATCGATATTAAGGATGTTTCGGCGATCGCGGCCGGCGCACCGGGTGTCATCAACATCGAGAAAGGTATCGTTCTTTTCTCACCTAATCTTCCCTGGAAGAACTATGAGATCAAGAAAGCGATCGAGAATAAGTTTAAGGTTCCGTTCTTCATCGGTAACGACGTAAATGTCGGAGTTTATGGTGAATGGAAATACGGCGCGGCTAAAGGGAAAAAACAGGTCGTGGGTCTTTTCGTCGGAACCGGTATGGGCGCCGGATTGATCCTGGACGGAAAACTGTTTACCGGATATAACGATAAGGGTGCAGAATGCGGTCATATGATCCTGGATCCGGAAGGACCGAAGTGTAATTGCGGCCAGAGAGGCTGTCTGGAGGCCTTCTCCAGCAAACAGGGAATCATCGATTATATCCGTACTCAGGTGAGCCGTGGAAGAGAATGTACTCTGGATAAAGCCGCAAAGAAGGGCATCTTAAAGAGCAAGGCTCTGAAGACAGCTTACGATGAAGGTGATGAAGTTGCCATCGAGGCGGTGGACCGTGCCTGTCATTATCTGGCCATCGGTGTCGGAAATCTCATCAATACATTCAGTCCGGAAGTTGTGATCCTTGGCGGCGGCGTTATCGAATCTATGGGAGATGTATTCCTTTCCAAGGTTCTGAAAGAAGTTGACCGCTACTGCATGCCGTCGATCCGGGATACCGTTACTATTGCCAATGCCGCCCTCGGCGATGATTCGATCCTGTACGGTTCTCTGGCCATGATCGATGATATGCTGAAGAAGTAATTTTATCAGTAAACAAAAAAGCATGTTTCAGCGCCGGTACTCGGGCTTCGACATGCTTTTTCTTTTTAGTTCAATCTAAGTTTCACTCTTTGTTATAGCGTACCGATTCGTAGAGGGAGGTCAGTTCGGAAATGGATGGATCTCCTTCTTCCTTGATGAGGGCTTCGATCTGCTTCGGGGAAGAGGAGTTCTTGATGGGAACACCGTTCTTGATGGCTTTTGTAACGCGTGCATAGTATTTCTTGCGTATCTCGCGTTCGTATCCTTGACCGAAATCCTGACGCTTGGAAGTCTTTTTCTTCGCCTTTGGAACTTCTTCGATGATGTCGATAATGGAATCATCCACAACTTTGGGGACCTTTTCTACGTGGTGGAAACGTTTCATGATCTCGCGAACAAGTGTATAGATGAGCAATGTCACGCAGACCGCAACGGTCACGATTGTAATCGTTGTCAGGATCTTCGTCATAAGCGGATTATCCGCTACGGTTTCTTCGAGTTCCTCAGAAATGTTCCCAAAAGCATTTCCGCCGCCGCCCTCCTCGACCTTGCCTGGCTCAGGGAAGAGTTTCCCGATCAATTCACCGATGAAAAGAAGAATGCGTGTAAGCAATTGCTTGAACTTTTCTACCGGGAAGAGCTTCAGAAGAATGACGGAAAGAAGGATACCGGACACGCCGAGTCCAGTAGTGAAATAGTGCTGTTTCTTCGCTGCTGTTACCGGCTGTGTGGAGGAATGGATATTGTGATAGTAGTTTTCTTCGAATGTGTCCGTCTGTCTTGCGATCAGGAAGCAGGCGATGATCATGATGGAATTGGTGGTGACCATGTCCAGACGGAAGTGATAACCGGTGAAAATGAGCATCGCATCCAACATGAAGTGCAGAAGTATCGAGAAGACAAATCCGTCACTCCGCACACGCTTCATGCCCTGACGAAGCCGCTGGAACAAAGAATAGAGAATGTTAGGAATACCAATTGAGAACCCGATGAACAGTGCGTTATACGTGGCCTGATTGTTTCCGCCCATGATGCGCTGCATGACCACCAGGAAAGTGATGGTGACGGCAATATGGAGTATGATCAGCGACGGGAACGAGAAACGCAGACGACGGATCACTACGAAAATGGAAGGCAGGAATATACATCCCCACATGACCGGGTAACTTACGCGGAAAATATGTGCATAGCAAAGAAGCAGGATACTTCCTGAAAGGATTGTGAAGAAAAATACCATCGACATAAGGAAGTCGGTGCCGATCCGGTCAGGATAGAATAAAGACTTATCCTTCTTTTCATCAGTCATGACCGATCACCTCCCAACGATAGAACTTGGAAGCCAGCTGGCTTTCAAGGTTAAACTGGGCAGTATACTTATAAGCTGGCATGACCCACAGAAGCGATTGATGCGTTCTCGTCAGGTTAAGGATAGCCGGACGGAAAGAACCGTCGTATTTCGGGGAGATGATCACGATGTAATCATCCCGGTTCATTGTAAAGGCATATTCCTCAAGCAGTGTAGGGAAAGGCAGGACATCCTGGTTTAGGTCGATACGGGCCAGCTCTACGGCACGGCGGAGAAGCGTGCTCTTATCGGCATCCATTTCCGAGATGACCGGAGTCTGGGACTGGATATCCTTTCCGTTGGTGTAGATCGCGGTAGGAATACCCGCATTTACCAGTTCACACATGTAAGAGAAGGCCAGGCTGATGGATTTCTCCAGCAAGCTGGTCGAACCCTTGGTGTTATAGACTTCAAGGTTTAAAAAGATCGAAACCTGTCTGGTAGAAGTCGAAGCGTTCTGGTTGACCATGAAATCTCCGGTCTTGGCAGTCGCGGTCCAGTTGATGGAGCGCATCGGATCCCAAGGCTGGTATTCACGGATCCCCGCGAATGAGAAGGGGTCCGTAAGAAGCGTTCTTCTCTGAAGAATGTCACTGAAGGTGATGGACAGAAGCGGTTTAAGTTCGGAAGTGTCGATCCGCTCCGGAAGGATCGTGATGCTGTCCTCGGTAGGATAATCCTTCGTCATCCTCTCCAGAAGAAACAGATCACTGGTAGAAATGTTCACACGGGCAATGGAATAGAAACCACGCTTGGAACAACGGGCCTTGATCTTTCTGGTATGACGGGAGAAGGGTCTCATGGTAAGCATGTCTTCACGGTAAAGAAGATCAGACACCGACGTGTTGGTCATATCCTTAAACTCCAGGACAAGAGGTGCCTCAAACTTCAAAAGCAGGAAAGGAAGAGGCAGTTTCTTATTGTTCTGGGCGATCTCTACAACTTCGATCACTTCGCCGAAATTAGCTACTTTCTGGGAAAAGTGCACGTTCAGATCCACGCTGTCCAGAGCGTGTTTTCTATAGTAAAAGAGCTCAAATCCCACAAGGATGCCCAGAATGACAATAAAGATCAGTATCTGCATTAGAGAGAGAAATCCTCCGTAGGACAATCTACCGTCCCGAGGATCGAGTTGATAACGGATGCGGCGATATCATGCTGGGACTGGAATCCACCTTCTGTCGAGAAAGAAGTGGATGCGTTCAGGGAGAGACGGTGGGACAGGATCGGAACCGCCAGTTCCTTGAAATCATCGGGTGTACAGAAATTGCGGCCGCGAAGAAGTGCGAGTGCCTTGGCAGCGGCAACAAAGGCCAGAAGAGCACGCGGGCTGGCGCCGATACGTACCTGGGTAGAGGTACGGGTCGCTTCCACGATGCGGGTCGCATAATCATAAAGGCTATCTGCAACGCGAACATTTCTGGCTTCCTTCTGCATGGCAAGAAGCTCAGACGGCTCGGCTACGGACGGAAGCGAGGTAAGCGGATCGTCTGTGGCGAAACGCTTCAGGATCGCGATGCTCTCCTCGTGTGTCGGATAATCCATGGAAAGAAGCATCAGGAAACGGTCCAGCTGGGCTTCCGGCAACGGGAAAGTACCCTGGGATTCAATCGGGTTCTGAGTAGCAATAACCAGGAACGGCGGCGGGAGAACGTGAGTCTCACCATCTACGGTGACCTGCTTCTCCTCCATGCACTCCAGAAGACTGGACTGTGTACGTGCCGTGGCACGGTTGATCTCGTCAGCCAGCAGAATATTGGTAAAAAGCGGACCCTTACGGAAAATAAACTGTTCCGAAGCACGGTCATAATAGTGGATACCTGTCAGATCGGAGGGGAGAAGGTCGATAGTGAACTGCACTCTCTTGAAATCCAGATTCAACGACTGAGCGAGAGCACGGGCTGTCTTCGTCTTGCCTGTTCCCGGCACATCCTCGAGAAGAACGTGTCCTCCTACGAGAAGAGCGACCATTAGCAGCTCGATTTGCTTGTCTTTACCTACGATGACTTGATTAACGTTACTGATGATCTTGGAAGCAACGGTATTTGCCGTTGTCTGACCGGAACTCTCCATAAATACCTCCGAAAAAAGCTCGAAATCTTGTTGTTTTTTAATTATACTACATTAGTTCTCATTCTGTCAGTTGACACATGATGTTTTGAAAACTATTATAAGATGACTAATTATCCTAGGGGAGGTATGGCTATGACAGACCAACTGCGTCAGATCGGTGAGAGAATTGCAGCGCTGCGTGAGATCGAAGAGATCGATATTCCGACAATGGCGGCCCGCTGTGAAGTATCTGAAGAGGATTATATACTCTATGAACAAGGCAAGAAGGATTTCTCGGTTTCATTCCTGAATAATGTGGCGGTGATCCTTGGTGTCGATATGGTAGACATCATGGTCGGGGATTCCCCGAAACTTTCTATTGCCTGCGTCGTAAGAAAGGGCGAGGGCTTCGAGATTGACCGTCGTGCCGCATATAACTATAAGCATCTGGCTTTTACATTCCGCAAGAAGATCGCGGATCCTTTCCTGGTTACGGTAGAACCGAACGATATCGAGAAGCCGACCCAGCATGCTCATGAGGGGCAGGAATTCGACTACGTGGTCGAGGGATCCATGACTTTCTATATCGGCGATATCGTCTACGAGCTTAACGAAGGCGACAGCGTATACTTTAATTCCGATTATCCGCACGCTATGAAGGCGAATAATAATAAACCGTGTAAATTCTTGGCGATAGTCATGAAAGGGGATATTTGATCCGTGGCAATTTATGAAGAATTTGTGGGCCGGAATCGTGATGATTTCGTAACCCTGGACGACCTGCAGAAAAATTACAAGGTAACCTATCCGAAGACATTCAATTTCGCATATGACGTAATGGATGTCATCGCAGAGCGGACACCGGACAAGCCGGCTATCCTCTGGGTTTCTAAGCATAATGAAGAAAAGCGTTTCACTTTCGGTGATGTCCGGAAGTATTCCAACATGACCGCGAATTTCTTCAAGAGCCGGGGAATCAAGAAGGGTGACCGCGTACTTCTGGTACTCAAGCGTGGATACCAGTTCTGGTTTTCTGTTCTGGCCCTTCATAAGATCGGTGCGGTTACGGTTATGGCAACCAACCAGCTTATGGCAAAAGATTACGTATACCGTGTAAACAGCGCCCACATCAAGATGGCGGTCATCACAGGTGATGACGATTGCACCGAGCGTTTCGACGAAGATAGTGACCAGTATGATCACGAGGTCATCCGCTGCGTTACCTGGGGTAAGCAGAAGGAAGGCTGGATCGACTTTGATGCAGAAGTGGCCAAGCAGAGTGATGAGTGGACTCGTCCGACAGGTGAAGAGGGCACCATCGTTACTGACCCGATGCTGATGTGCTTCAGTAGTGGTACCACCGGTTATCCGAAGATGGTACTGCATGACCATACTCTGCCATTGGGACATCTTTTCACGGGTGTTTTCTGGCACCGTGTTGAAGATGGCAAGCTGCACTTTACGATCTCCGATACCGGCTGGATGAAGTGCATGTGGGGTAAGTTCTACGGACAGTGGTTCGGTGAAGCCACCCTCTTTATCTACGATTTCGACAAGTTCAACGGCGCAGACATCCTGCAGAAGATCTGTGATTACAAGATCACGACTTTCTGCGCTCCGCCGACAATGTACCGCTTCATGATCAAGGAAAGCTTCGAAGGCTACGATTTCTCGCACCTCAAGCACTGCTGTACAGCAGGTGAAGCCTTGAATCCTGAGGTTTATAACCAGTGGCTGAAGAATACAGGCTGCAAGATCTACGAAGGTTTCGGCCAATCCGAGACATCCGTTGTCTGCGGTACTTATTTCCCGTGGGTTCTGCCGAGAACCGGTTCCATGGGTTATCCGGTACCGGGATTCCACGTTGCCGTTGTGGATCCGGACGGAAATGAGTGCCCCACCGGTGTGACAGGTGAGATCTGCATCCGTACCAGTGAGGAATACGGCGGACGTCCCGTAGGTCTGCTGCTCCGTTATGACGATAACCCGGAGGCAATGGAGAAGGCATGGCACGATGGCCTTTACCATACCGGTGATACTGCTTACCGCGATGAGCTGGGCTTCCTGTGGTATGTCGGCCGTGTAGACGATGTAATCAAGTCTTCCGGTTACCGTATCGGACCTTTCGAGGTAGAAAGCGCACTTATGGAGCATCCATCCGTACTGGAATGCGCCGTTACCGGCGTGCCGGATCCGGTAAGAGGTTTTGCCGTAAAGGCTACGATTGTATTGGCTAAGGGCTACGAACCGTCTGAAGAATTGACCAAAACTCTTCAGAATCACGTCAAGAAGACCACTGCGCCTTACAAATATCCGCGTGTCGTCGAGTACGTCGACGAGTTACCTAAGACCACAAGCGGAAAAATCAAGCGCGCGGATATTCGAAAAAGAGATAGCCAAAAATAAGTAATTATATTATAATATTCTTTTGGAAACGCTCGTGTTTTTCCGCTTTATAAGCAAGCATGGAGCGTTTTCTATTTTAGACTTGGAGGAATAAGATGGCACGTACAGATAACATCAATAAGGCTTTTGATCCGAAAGAAGCAGAAAACAGACTCTATTCGACATGGATGGAGAAGGGATACTTCAAGCCTGTCGTGGATCCCAGTAAGGAATCCTTCTGCATCGTCATGCCACCGCCAAACATCACAGGACAGCTCCACATGGGACATGCTCTGGATAATACCCTCCAGGATCTTCTCGTAAGATATAAGAGAATGAAGGGCTTTGAGACGCTCTGGGTTCCGGGTACAGACCATGCTTCTATCGCAACGGAAGCGAGAATCGTTGCGACGATGAGAGAAGAAGGCCTGACCAAGGACGATCTGGGCCGTGAGAAGTTCCTCGAGCGCGCCTGGGCATGGAAGAACCAGTACGGTGGAAAAATCGTAGAACAGCTGAAGAAGATGGGTTCTTCCTGTGACTGGTCTCACGAGCGTTTCACCATGGACGAGGGCTGCTCTGAAGCCGTAAAGGAAGTATTCGTTAAGTACTATAACGAAGGTCTCATCTATCGTGGTGAGCGCATCATTAACTGGTGCCCTAAGTGTCTGACCTCTATTTCCAATGCAGAAGTTAACTACGAAGATCAGCAGGGTTCCTTCTGGCATCTGCGTTATCCTTTCGAGGATGGAAGCGGATATCTGGAGCTGGCTACGACCCGTCCGGAGACACTCCTGGGCGATACAGCTGTAGCGGTTAACCCGAAGGATGAGAGATATAAGGACGTTGTAGGCAAGATGCTGGTACTGCCGCTGGTTGGCAGAAAGATTCCGGTTGTTGCCGACAGCTACGTTGATATCGAATTTGGTACCGGTGTTGTTAAGATCACTCCGGCTCACGACCCGAATGACTTCGAGGTAGGACTTCGTCATAACCTTGAGGTGATCACGGTTCTGACCGAGGATGCCAAGATCACGGAGGATTACCCGAAGTATGCCGGTATGGACCGTTATGAGGCCCGTAAAGAGATCGTCAAGGATCTGGAAGAGGGCGGATACCTGATCAAGGTTGAACCTCATGCACATAACGTTGGTACATGCTATCGTTGCGGTACAACGGTTGAGCCGCGTGTATCCCTGCAGTGGTTCGTTAAGATGAAGACTCTGGCTGAGCCGGCGATCGAAGCGGTTCGCTCCGGTAAGACCAAGTTCGTTCCGGAAAGATTCGAGAAGAACTACTTCAACTGGATGGAGGATATCCGTGACTGGTGTATCTCCCGTCAGCTGTGGTGGGGTCACCGTATCCCGGCTTTCTACTGCGACGACTGCGGTGAGCTGGTAGTTACCAAGGAAGATTCCGCTGTCTGCCCGAAGTGCGGCAAGCCTATGCGTCAGGATCCGGATACTCTGGATACCTGGTTCTCTTCCGCTCTGTGGCCGTTCTCCACTCTGGGCTGGCCGGAAGAGACAGCTGACCTTAAGAGATACTATCCGACAAATACTCTGGTTACCGGTTATGACATCATCACATTCTGGGTATCCAGAATGATCGTTGCCGGCTGCGCACACATGAAGGAGACACCTTTCGACACTGTTCTGATCCACGGCCTGGTTCGTGACTCCCAGGGCAGAAAGATGAGTAAGTCTCTGGGTAACGGTATCGATCCGCTGGAGATCATCGACCAGTTCGGTGCGGATGCTCTTCGTTATGCACTGGTTACCGGTAATGCTCCGGGTAATGACCAGCGTTTCCAGCAGGATAAGATCGAGGCCGGTAGAAACTTCGGTAACAAGATCTGGAACGCGATGCGTTTCGTACTCATGAACTGTGAAGAGGATCTTACTTTTGACGATGTAGATCCGTCTAAGTACACACTGGAAGATAAGTGGATCCTGTCCCGTATGAACCAGGTAATCAAGGAAGTTACCGATAACTTCGATAACTACGAGTTTGGCGTTGCTCTCTCGAAGATCAACTCCTTCATCTGGGAAGAGTACTGCGACTGGTACATTGAGATCGCCAAATCCCGTCTTTTCGATAAGGAATGTGCAACGAGAAAAGAAGCCCAGTACATCCTCAACGATGTTCTCGGCAGATCCATGCAGCTTCTGCATCCGTTCATGCCGTTCCTGACCGAAGAAGTCTACACCTATCTGGTACTTACCACTAAGGCAGATTCCATCATGATCTCTGACTGGCCGAAGTACCGTGATGACGAGGTATTCCCGGAAGAAGAGAAGAAGATGGAGATCCTCATGGACGGTATCCGTTCCATCCGTAACGTGAGAACCAGCATGGGCGTTGTTCCTTCCCGTAAGGTAGGCATCATCCTGGTTTCTTCCGACGAGAAGATCCGCAACATGTTCGTTGACGGCCGTGCTTTCCTGGAGAGACTGGCGAATGTAACGGATGTGGAGACCAAGTCCAGCAAGGAAGGTATCCCGGATACGGCTGTAGCTTGCGTATGCACAGCAGGTGAGATTTATATCCCGCTGGAGGATCTCATCGATATCGATAAGGAACTGGATCGTCTGTCTAAGGAGAAGGAGAGACTGGAAGGCGAGATGAAGCGTGTAAACGGTAAGCTCGCTAACGAGGAGTTCGTCAAGAAGGCTCCGGAGAAGGTCATCGCCGCAGAACGTGAGAAACAGGCGAAGTACCAGGAAATGCTGGATAACGTACTTGCGAGAATTGCTTCGCTGAGTGGAAAATAATGAGAGTAATTGGAGGGTGAGACAATGAGTGAGAATCAGAATGAAGTAGGAGATATCATCATTCCTCAGGAAGACCTGGATAAACTGCCGAAGAATACAGTACATTGCTTCCCGGCTTCGAAGACACAGATCCTGAGAAGAAGAATCATTACCGTGATCCTGATGCTGGGCGTGGGTGCGGCTCTGGGTTATCTGCTTTATGCAGGTGAGAAGCCGAGTTTGCTGATCTGGCTTGTGACCTGTGCTGTATTTATCATCAGCCTGGTGGTATTTATTCATACCTTCGTGATCGGCAAGTACCGTGTGGCTATGGATTATCAGAAGAATGAAGTGGTCCTTCGTTATATGTTCTCCAAGATCACGATCCCCTTCGATTCTTTCGATGTCAGAGAAGGTGCTGCCGACCGTGCTACTGTGATGCTTCAGAATTCTGCACTGGGTGCCAGCCTTCAGAACAATGACTATATGGTCCTGGACAATGTTTATGCAGAAGTCTGCTACCAGACATCCTCCAAGGATCTGGCAACAAAGGAAGACTACGACACACTTCTGAAAGAAGCCAAGCTGGTTGCTTCCGTATTCAAAGCTAAGGAGAAGTACGATGCTCTCAATACGGATGAGGACGAGAATTCCACACCGGTATCCAGTGACGAACTGACAGCTCTTGTTCAGGACGCCATCAAGGAAGACAAGGCAGAGAAGGCAGCTGAGCAGAAGGCAAAGCAGGCCAAAGCCCTTGAAGAAGCCGAGAAGATCCTCAAGGAAGATGCTGAGGCGGCAGAAGCTGCGAAGGACGAGGCTGTGGAAGAAGTTTCCGAGAAGATCGAAGAAGCTGAAGACGCAGTGGAAGAGGCTTCGGAGAAGGTCGAAGAGATCGCTGAAAAAGTCGAAGAAGCAGTGGATGAGGACAAAAAAGAAGAGTAATTTGATCTTCTGCCGAAAAATCGGCTTTCTTCCTGATTTTAGATTGACGAAAGCCTGTCTTCACCGTAAAATATCCTATGGTATGAATTTATTTGCATATTACATATATTAAAGAACAAAGGAGAATTGCATTATGTCATTAGTAACAACTACTGAAATGTTCAAGAAGGCTTATGACGGCGGTTATGCTGTTGGTGCTTTCAACGTAAACAACATGGAGATCGTTCAGGGTATCACAGAGGCTGCAGGCGAACTGAAGAGCCCGGTTATCCTTCAGGTTTCCAAGGGTGCTAGAGCTTATGCAAACCACACTTATCTCGTAAAGCTGGTTGAAGCAGCTGTACAGGAGAATCCGGAGATCCCGATCGCTCTGCATCTTGACCATGGTGATTCTTTTGAACTTTGCAAATCCTGCATCGACGGTGGTTTCACATCCGTAATGATCGACGCTTCCTCTAAGTCTTTCGAGGATAACATCGCTCTGACAAAGCAGGTTGTTGAATATGCTCACGCTCACGGCGTTGTTGTTGAGGCTGAGCTTGGTACTCTCGCAGGTATCGAGGACGAAGTTGTTGTAGAGGCTGGTCACGAGTCCTACACACGTCCGGAAGAAGTTGAAGAGTTCGTATCCAGAACAGGTTGCGACTCCCTGGCTATCGCTATCGGTACTTCTCACGGTGCTTACAAGTTCACAGCAGCTCAGTGCACAAGAAATGAGGATGGTATCCTCGTTCCGCCGCCGCTCCGCTTCGACGTTCTCGAAGAGTGCATGAAGAAGCTCCCGGGCTTCCCGATCGTTCTGCACGGTTCTTCTTCCGTACCGCAAGAGTTCGTTAAGATGGTTAACGAGTTCGGTGGTAACATGCCTGATGCAGTTGGTATCCCGGAAGAGCAGCTCCGTAAGGCAGCTACCCTCGCAGTATGCAAGATCAACATCGACTCCGATATCCGTCTTGCTATGACAGGTAATATCCGTAAGTACTTCGCAGAGCACCCGGATCACTTCGATCCTCGTCAATACCTGAAGCCGGCTCGTCAGGCTGTTAAGGATATGGTTGCTCATAAGATCCAGTACGTTCTGGGTTCTGATGGTAAGGCCTGATCATCTGACTGATCGCTTAAAAAGCTTTTCCAAAACGGTTTCCTCAAGATCTGAGGGAACCGTTTTTCTATGGAAAGGTCGCGGATACGGAAATCTATGACAAAAGAGTAATAATACCCTAACGGTTTGTTGAAAGAAAGTGTGTTATAATCTCCTTGGAAAAGATGAAACCAGATTAAAAGGAGAGAGATCAAGATGAATTCGAGACCTCAACCAAAGAGAACACTCACAGCACAGCTGAATGCGTTGCGTACTACGGCGCTTTGCCTGTTCGCAGTCAGCATGATCCTGCTTTGTGCTTTCGTATTTATGCTCACTTCTATGGGAAAAGTCGGCGGTTCCTCAGACGAGACCACGGCAACATCCGAGACAACTACGGTTCCCACTACAGCGGAGACTTCGGCTACCGAGGAGACGACGACGGAATCCACTACCGAAGCGACCACCACCGGAGCGCATGCTTCCTATCCGGCAGATACCAAGATCATTGCATTGACTTTTGACGATGGTCCGGATAAGTGCACACCTCAGGTACTGGATGCACTGGAGCGTAACGGCGTAGTTGCTACTTTCTTCATGATCGGTCAGAATGTTTCCGGTACGGATGCATCGGTACTGAAGCGTATGGTGGATCTGAAGTGTGAGATCGGTAACCACACCTGGGCCCATAAGACTTTGACCAAGTTGTCGGTAGACGAAGCTTATGAGCAGCTTCAGAAGTGTGACCAGGCGATCATGGATAAGATCGGCCAGAAGGCGACAGTCATTCGTCCGCCGGAGGGTGCCGGTCTGATGCAGGACGGACTCTTTAAGTATTCCTTCGAGAATAAGGAATACGTGGTGAACTGGGACGATGTTTGCTGTCCGAAGGACTGGGCGAAGCCGGCTCTGGGCGATGCGCACTATACTGCGCAGTATGTTATCGATAATGCTTCCGACGGATCCATGGTACTTCTCCATGACTCTCACCAGTCTACCGCCGATTCTCTGGATGAGATGATCCAGGGTCTGAAGGATAAGGGATTCGTATTTGTTACTGTCAGTGAGGTTCTGGAATCCAGATCCGCAAGTCTGGGTCTGACTGTCGAGAAAGCGACTTCGAAGGGCTGGGATTCCTCCATGCTTATGGAAGCCTATCCGGGCGGACCGGTCTACGGTGTCCGTTATGCTTACGTCAGCAGTAAGCTGATGTTCGAGGAACGCAAGAAGAGCTGATCCTGAATGATTGAACCAAAAGAAAAGATGCCTCGTGTCCGGGGCATCTTTTTTGTTGCTTGATAAAGGGAAAACTCAGTTGCTTTCCAGCTCCATGTATTCGCTGTACAGGTTTTCCAGTTCTTCGGAATTGGCGGCGTATTTCTGGTAATCTTCCGGAGATGTGCTGGGTCCGAAAGAGGCTTCCAGGGTTTTCTGTTCTTCTTCCAGCTCGGCGATACGCTTCTCCAGGAATCGGGTACGTTCCATTCTTCTGGCATTCTCTTTGCGTTCCTGGGCGCGATTGACGGTGGGCTTATCTTTCTTCGGATTCAGAGCATCCTGCTCGGCCTTCTTCAGTTTCTCCTCCTGACGCTGGGCAGAGAGGAGGCGGGCCCGTTCTTCCTCCGTCTGGGCAACAAAGGCTTTATATTTCTTCCTGTATTGTTCGTAAGAATCCAGGATCTCTACCTTCGGACCGAAGAATCCCAGGATCTTGCTTGTACATTTCTCGATGAAGTAACGGTCGTGGCTTACGGCCAGGATCGCACCGTTATAATCTGCCAGGGCATCCTCAAGCACCTCGCGGGATTCGATATCCAGGTGATTGGTCGGCTCGTCCAGGAACAGAAGCTCCGGCTTTTCTTCCAGAAGACAGCATAGATACAGTCTCGAACGTTCTCCGCCGGAGAGAACGGAGATCTCTTTATACACATCGATATCCCGGAATCCGAAACGGGCCAGCAGGTTTCTCGCCGGCGTCTCACCCAGTTCACTACGGATCATCAGTTCATCCAGGATCGTACGGGTCTCGTCTTCAAAGGGGACGAACTGTCCCATGTATCCGATCTGGGACGATCCGGATACCAGAACATCGCCGTCGAAATCATCCACTTTTCCCAGAAGAAGAGAAAGCATGGTGGTCTTACCACAACCGTTGGGTCCCACCAGAAAGAGCTTGTCCGAAGCCTTGATCTCGAAGGATACGTTCTTGAAAAGCTCTTTACCGTCGCTGAATGTCTTGCCGATGGCGCGGGCCTCAAGTAGTTTCTTATCCGGATCTCCGGCACGGACTTCCGGCATGAGCTTGAAACTCATACGCATGGGTCCGCCGGCGATCTTCGCACGCTCGGCCGCCAGACGGTCCGAAAGTTTCTCCACCACTTTCTCACGGGCATGGTAACCGGAAATGTTTCGGTGGGAAAGCATGGTCTGTGTCACGCCTTCCTGGCGGGCCAGTTCGCGCTCCAGATTGGCAATGACCTGGCGCTGGTCTTCCAGGAAACGTTGTTTCTGCTCTTTGTAATCGGTATAGTTTCCGCGATAGGCGGTGATATGCGAATTCTCCAGTTCGAAGACTTTGTTGACGGTATGGTCGATAAAGTAACGGTCATGGGAGATGAGAAGTACCGCTCCGCCGTAGGAACGGATAAAGCCTTCCAGCCACTCCATGGCATCGGTATCCAGGTGGTTCGTCGGCTCGTCCAGAAGCAGGATATCCGGACGGGACACGATGAGACGGGCCAGACAGATCCGCATTTTTTCGCCTCCGGAGAAGGTAGAGATGTCTCTCGTCCAATCGATATCCGTCAACCCCAGTCCAGCCAGTGCGGCCTTCATGCGGGGTTCGTAATCGTAACCGCCCAGGGCTTCGAAACGGGAAGTTAGCTGTTCGTATGTACGAAGAAGAGACTGGGACTGGGCATCATCGGCATTACCGAGACGGTACTCCGCTTCCCGCATCTTGTCTTCCAGTGTCTGTAATTCCTCACTGATGAGAAGATTACCGCTTACATCCAGTTCATCCATATTCTGGGTCAGGTATCCGGCGATGGCGGTTCCGTGATGGAGCACCTCACCCTCGTCAGGAGAGACCTTGCCCTGGATCATTTTGAATAAAGTAGATTTACCGGTACCGTTGTTACCGATGAGCGCAATTTTATCACCCCGATCTACCGAGAAAGAAACCTGATCTAAAAGGAGTCTTGCATGGTAAGACTTGGATACTTTATTGACAGATATAAGCGGCATGAAAAATGTCCTTTAGTTGTGTTTATTTGAAAGGATTGCTGACGATCTCATGGCCACAGTAGATGCAACGGTCCACCAGGGAATCTGTATTCTGAAGCGGAACATGACAATTCGGGCAGAGCTGAGGCTTGTCATCTTCGTTCTCACCGTTGAGCGCGGCCTGCTTCTTCGCCTTGTTATTGGTATCCAGTTCGGAGAGGATCTCAACTAATTCCTCTTCAGTATGACCTTCACGCTGGAGGAATGTCCACAAAGCCTCGCAGATCAGATCCAGTCGTTCAACCTTCGTACGTAAAGCGGCGATCTCCTCGCCATATTCACGAATGTCCGCGCTGGATGTCGGTGGTGTCTGATATCCGCTGTTGTTGCCAAGAAATGAATTCGTTCCAAATAATCCGCGTGCCATAGGTAGTCTCCTTGATTTTTTATACATTATAGCACACAGTAAAGAAAATCCGACATATTTATTGCATGATCGCGGGTTTGCAAGTAACATTAAAGTAGGATTTGAATTCAGAAAGGATACGGATCGTATGGGAATGACTTTGACACAGAAGATCCTGGCCCGCCACGCAGGACAGGAATCTTGCAGGCAGGGAGACCTGATCGAAGCCTCTCTGGATCTGCTTCTTGGAAACGATATAACGACACCTCCGGCTATTGATGTATTCTATCAGGCCGGATTTGAGAAAGTTTTTGATACGGCAAAAATCGCGCTGGTTCCGGATCACTTCGCACCGAACAAGGATATCAAATCGGCGGAACAATGTAAGAAGATGCGACAGTTCGCCAAAGATCAGAAGATCGTACATTATTTCGAGCAGGGACGGGAAGATATGGGTGTCGAACATGTCATCCTTCCGGACAATGGTCTGGTGCTTCCGGGTGACTGCATCATCGGCGCCGATTCTCACACTTGCACTTACGGGGCACTGGGGGCTTTCAGTACCGGTGTCGGTTCGACGGACCTGGCCTGTGCCATGGCCGCAGGAACGACATGGTTCCGTGTGCCTTCTGCCATTCGTGTGGAACTGAAAGGTAAGCTTCCCAGATATTGTTCCGGTAAAGACGTGATCTTGTACCTGATCGGTAAGATCGGGGTAGACGGCGCACTTTACCGCTCTCTGGAATTCAGTGGAGAGGGTGTGGCAGAACTGTCCATGACCGACCGTCTGACGATCTGTAATATGGCCATCGAATGTGGCGCGAAGAACGGAATCTTCCCGGTAGATGAGAAGACCATCGCGTATCTGAAAGAACATGTAAAAGGTGAGTTTACAATCCCGGAGGATCTGCAGGCGGATGCCGATGCAGACTACGACGAGACCGTGACCATCGATCTGTCGGAACTGTCTCCGATGGTTTCCTTCCCGCATCTGCCTTCTAATACCCACGCAGTGGGTACTTTTGATCGGGTCGATATCGATCAGGTCGTGATCGGATCCTGCACCAACGGCCGGATCGAAGATATGCGCAAAGCCGCAGCGGTGCTTCGCGGACGGCAGGTAGCGGATGGAATCCGTGCGATCGTGCTGCCGGGTTCCCAGCGTGTCTATAAGCAGTGTCTGGAAGAAGGACTGCTTTCCATCTTTATCGATGCGGGCTGTGTGGTATCGGCACCGACCTGCGGACCTTGTCTGGGCGGTCATATGGGTGTCCTGGCTAAAGGGGAGAGATGTGTATCCACCACCAACCGTAACTTCGTGGGAAGAATGGGACATAAAGAGTCGGAAGTGTATCTGGCCGGCGTGGAAGTGGCTGCTGCATCGGCAGTCATGGGTTATATAGCAAGTCCCGAGGAACTTGCCCCGATATCCTAAGTGAGGAAGAAGGATCAGGATATGAAATTGCATGGAAAAGTTATTAAATACGGAGCGAATGTAGATACAGACGTGATCATTCCGGCCAGGTATCTGAATACCTCGGATAAAGACGAGCTGGCGAAGCATTGTATGGAGGATCTGGATCCGGAGTTTACAAGCCGTGTCCGTCCCGGAGACCTGATGGTAGCAGGCCCGAACTTCGGCTGCGGTTCCTCAAGAGAACATGCACCGGTGGCCATTAAGGCCAGCGGGATATCCTGCATCATCGCGCCGTCCTTTGCCAGGATCTTCTACCGGAACAGTATTAATACGGGACTGGCGATTCTGGAGTGTGAAGAAGCATATGAGAAGATAAAGGATAACGATGAGGTGGAAGTGGACCTGGAGACGGGAACCATCTCGGATCTGACCAGTGGCGAGACATTTCACGCCAACGGTTTTCCCTCCTTTATCCAATCCATCATGGACGCAGACGGACTGGTGGGTTACACGAAGAAGAAACTCGGAAAATAAGAGGTGTTGCATATGATTACCAAGAAGATCACCGTGATCCCGGGAGACGGGATCGGACCGGAAGTGACATCCAGTGCCATACGCGTGCTGGACGAGGTGGCTTCCTCCTGCGGATGCCGCTTCGAATATCAGGAAGTACCTGCAGGCGGCGTGGCCATCGATACCTGTGGCAAGGCTTTGCCGGAGGAGACACTGGAAGCGGCGAAAGCTTCTGATGCCGTGCTTCTGGGTGCTGTAGGTGGTCCGAAGTGGGATGGTCTTTCCGGTGACAACCGTCCGGAGGCCGCACTACTGGGGCTCAGAAAAGGACTTGGTCTTTACGCGAACCTCCGTCTGGCAGTGCTTTTTCCACAGTTGAAGGACGCAAGTCCCCTGAAGAATGAACTGGTGGAGAACGGTGTGGATATCATGATCGTCCGTGAACTGACCGGAGGCATCTATTTCGGAGAAAGAGGTCTGGCACCATCAGACGGAACCTTGGAGAACGGTACGGCAAAAGGTTTGGAAGCTTTCGATGTGGAGCGTTATAGTGAAGCGGAGATCGACCGGATCCTGAAGGTGGGATTTACTCTGGCGATGCAGAGAAAGAAGAATCTGATCGTGGTGGACAAGGCGAATATCCTGGAGACCTCTCGTCTGTGGAGGAAGCGGACCGCGGAGATCAGTAAAGAATATCCTGAAGTGAGCGTGGAGTTTATGTATGTGGACAATGCATCCATGCAGCTTCTCCGTCGCCCGTCTTCTATGGATGTGATCGTTACCAGTAATATGTTCGGCGATATTCTTTCGGATGAGGCCGGCATGATCACCGGTTCCATCGGTATGCTTCCGTCGGCGTCTCTGGGTGATCCCGGAAAGCCGGGCATGTACGAACCGGTCCATGGATCGGCACCGGATATCGCGGGCAAGGATATGGCCAATCCGCTGGCGACGATCCTGTCCTGTGCCATGATGCTTCGTTCTTCTCTGGGACTTCCGGAGGCGGCAGATAAGGTGGAGCAGGCAGTGAGAAATGTACTTGCCGCGGGATATCGTACCGCCGATATCGCTCAGGGATCGGAAGAAGTACTGGGTACGAAAGCCATGACGGAGAAGGTCCTTAAGGAGCTTCGCAAGTTGTGAGTTGTTAACGGAAAATCCATTTTTGTCCAATATAATGGACGTACTACGAAAGAAGCAGGAGACAGTTTCTATATGGCGAAAAAGAGTTTGCTGGCAGTTATCGATCTGGGATCGCTGTCACTGAGACTGAAGATCTTCGAACTGGGTGAGAAGAGTGCCCCCAAGGAGATCGAGTCGGTCCGGAAATATATGTCTGTTTTTTCCAAGGCCTATACCGAAGGCTTCATTGCCCAGCCACAGGTCATGGAACTGGTGGAGATCCTGAAGGGATTTGCCGAGAAGATCAAGGAGTACAAGATCAAGGATGTTATCTGCGTGGCGACCAGTGCTTTTCGAGAAGCGGGCAACCGGGCGATGGTCATTGAACAGATCCGCGTGCAGACGGGCATCAAGGTCACGGTACTGGATAATGCCAAAGAAAGATATTTCCATAATCTTGCAGTAAAGGAAAGTCAGCCGGGCTTTACGGATCTGGTTTCCGAGGGCACCATGGTGCTGGATATCGGTTCCGGAAGTATGCAGGCGACGCTCTATGACAAGTCGGATCTGGTATTCAGTCAGAATACCCGTCTCGGTTCGCTTCGTGTCAGTGAGATGCTTTCGGATCTGGCCAAGCAGACCACGCACTATACCGAAGTACTGGAGGAATTCATCTCGCAGGATCTGGCAGAATATCACGCCATCGAGCCGAAGAATATTCAGTATAAGAATCTGGTAGTCTTCGGAAGTGATATGGGCTTTATCAAGCGCCTGGCCGGCAAGTCTCCGAGAGAATATTGCTTTGTTACCAAGGAGCAGTTCGATGAACTGGTGGCATCTCTTCTTCGGATCCGTCCGGAGGAACTGGCGCGTAAACTGGATATCACGCCGTCTACCGCACCACTCCTTCTGCCGACGGCCCTGATGGTGAAGAAGATGCTGGATTATACCGGCATTGACGGCGTGCATATGCCGGATGCCTCCCTGACAGAAGGTGTTATGTACGATTATGCCTGGAGCCACAAGCAGTACGACCTCGTCGTGGATCCGGACCGGGATCTGATCTCGGCGGCGCGCCATGTGGCCAAGCGATATAAATCCGAGAAGAAACATATCGTATTCGTGGAAGGTGCGGCCATTGCTGTCTTCGATGCGACAAAAAAACTTCATGGTATGGGTAATCGAGAAAGAACGATGCTGCGTGTCGCATCGATCTGTCACGAACTGGGAAAGTTCATCAACATTTCCAATCCGAGCCCATCGACCTACAGCATAATCGACAGGACCGAGCTGATCGGACTTTCGGAAGAGGAAAGAAAGATCGTGGCGCTGGCGGCCCGTTTCTATACCGATCCCCATTTCTACCAGGATCCGAGATATACCGAGATCCCGACCAAGGATCAGGTACTGGTATCCAAGCTTACGGCCATCCTTCGTCTGGCCGATTCCCTGGATGCATCCCATAAACAGAAACTTCGTGATATTGCCGTGACGTTGAGTCCGGACGGACTGACCATCAGCGGTGATACGATGTATGACATGACATATGACAAGTGGTTCTTCGAGAACCATACAGATCTATTTACGCAATTCTTCTCCGTGAAGGCGGTATTGCGTGTTCGGAGGCAGATTCGATGAGTACCAAGAAAGAGAAAAAAGAGAAGATCCTTAAAGGCGTCAGTACAGATGTGGCACATTCTGCCATGGATAATGCGGATATCGAGGCCGACTCCAGCCGGTATTTCAACCGGGAACTGAGCTGGCTGGAATTCAATAACCGTATCCTGTTCGAATCAAGAGATACGAAGAATCCGCTTCTGGAAAGACTGAAGTTTCTTTCCATTACCGCGTCCAATATGGATGAGTTCTATATTGTCCGTGTTGCTTCACTTCGTGACCTGATGAGCGTAAATTATGACGAACTGGATATTTCCGGACGTACGGTCAAGGAACAGCTGACGCAGATCGACCAGAAGGCAAGAGCTACTATGACGCTGATGTATTCTACGTATCTGCGTTCTCTTCTGCCGTCGCTGAAGAACCATAATATCTTCATCAGTGAATATGAGGACCTCGATGACCATGCCAAGGAAGTGTGTGACGAGTATTTCCATTCCACGTTGTATCCGATCCTGACACCGATGGCAGTGGATGTCTCTCGTCCGTTTCCGCTGATCTATAACCGTCAGTTGAATCTGTGTGTGCTGATCGATGAAACAGAAGACGATAAGACAGCGCGACTGGCCAAGCAGGAAAAGAAGGGAAAAGTCTACGAACCTTATTATCGCTTTGCTACCTTGCAGGTACCGGCTGTGGTGCCGAGACTGTTCGAACTGCGTCTGTCCCAGGGAGTATGTCTGGTACCGATCGAACAGATCATCCGGGCGAATCTGTCCTCCTTGTTTACCGGGGCGACAGTACTGGCTTCCGGTTTCTATCGTGTTATGCGTAACGCAGATCTGGATATCGATGAAGATGAAGCCGAAGATCTTCTCAAGGAGATCGAAGAGCAGGTAAGAAAACGACGCTTCGGTGAGATCATCCGTATGGAAGTCAATGACGATATGGATCCGAGACTTCTTAAGCTTCTGACTACCTCTCTGAAGATCTCGAAGAAGGATGTATTCGAAGTCAGCGGTCCCATCGACCTGACTTTCCTCATGAAGGTCTATTCCCGTATCAGCGATGAATTCCCGGAACTGTGCTACCACGATTTCCGTCCGGCCAAGCCGAAGATGTTCCCGGATGGAGTCAATATCTTCGATGCGATCCGCGAGAAGGACAGGCTGGTACATCACCCATATGAATCCTTCGATCCGGTAGTGGAATTCCTGCATCAGGCGGCCAACGATCCGCAGGTGCTGGCGATCAAGCAGACACTGTACCGTGTCAGCAGCAGTTCGCCGATCATCCGTTCCCTGGCGGAAGCCGCCCAGAACGGAAAACAGGTCATGGTCCTTGTTGAACTGAAGGCCCGCTTCGATGAAGAAAACAACATCAACTGGGCGAAGATGCTTGAGAAAGCAGGCTGCCATGTTATCTACGGTCTGGTGGGTCTGAAGACCCATAGTAAGATCACGCTTGTGGTTCGAAATGAAGAAGAGGGCATTCGTCGTTATCTGCATCTGGCAACCGGAAACTACAACGATATCACGGCGAAGATCTATACGGATATCGGACTTTTTACCGCATCGGAAACCTTCGGTGTGGATGCATCCGAATTCTTCAATACCTTATCCGGATTTTCTGAACCGCCGGAGTGGCGTCGTCTGATCCCGGCTCCGACCCGCATGAAGAAATACTTCCTGGAACGCATCCGTCAGGAAGCACACAATGCGTCCAAAGGAAAGAAGAGCCGTATCATTGCAAAGATGAATTCCCTTGTAGATGCGTCTATCATCGATGCACTCTACGAAGCTTCCCAGGCGGGAGTACCTATCGACCTGATCGTTCGAGGTATCTGCTGTCTGCGTCCGGGGATCCCGGGTCTTTCTGAGAATATTACGGTACGTTCCATTACCGGACGGTTCCTGGAGCATTCCCGTATCTACTATTTCTATAACGAAGGACAGGAAGATATTTTCCTTTCTTCCGCGGACTGGATGCCACGTAACCTGATCCGCCGCGTGGAGCTTCTGTTCCCAGTGGAGGACCCAGACTGCAAGGCTCGCGTTATGGAGGTTCTGGATATTGAACTGGAAGATACGGTACGTAGTCACTTCCTCGATTCCGACGGAAATTATCACAAACTGGATCTCCGTGGAAAGAAGAAAGTTGACAGCCAGGAAGAACTGCAGCTACGATAATCAAACGGATTTTACCTTCGTCGATATTAGTATTTTATGCACGTTAACAAAGTTTGATTTTTCAACGAAAAAGGGTTAGTTTTTTTCTCATTTTGTTTGACTTTTGTACGAAAAGAACAAAAACTGAAAATAATCAGCAAAATTTTTGTGACAGAAAACAGATGTTGTGATAATCTGTACTTACGAAATTATGGCGTAAGCCAATCAATCGGAGGTAAAACATGAAGAAGAAGTTTTTAAGTCTGTTTCTTGCTGCAGGCATGCTCATGACCGGTGCACTTGCCGGTTGCGCAAAGAAAGCAGATAGCAAGAAGATCGGTGTAGCTATGCCGACAAAGTCTCTGCAGAGATGGAATCAGGATGGCGACAACATGAAGAAGAAGCTGGAAGCTGCCGGCTTTACAGTAGATCTGCAGTACGCTGATGACGATATCGCTACTCAGGTTACACAGATCGAGAACATGATCAACGGCGGATGCAAAGTCCTCGTTATCGCTTCTATCGACGGTGGTTCTCTCGGAACCGTTCTTGCAACCGCTCAGGAGAAGAAGATCCCGGTTATCGCTTATGACCGTCTGATCATGGGTTCTGATGCTGTTTCCTACTACGCTACATTCGATAACTACAAGGTTGGTACCATCCAGGGCGAGTACATCCGTGATACTCTGAAGCTGGATTCTGAAGCTGGCCCGTTCAACATCGAAGTATTCACAGGTGACCCGGGTGACAACAACGCTCGTTTCTTCTATGACGGTGCTATTGATGTTCTGAAGCCGTACATCGATTCCGGTAAGCTCGTTGTTAAGTCCGGACAGCTCGAGTTCGATAAGGTTGCTACAGCAGGCTGGAAGACAGAGAATGCTCAGTCCAGAATGGATGCTATCATTTCCGGTAACTATGCAGACGGAACAAAACTCGACGCAGTACTTTGCTCCAACGACTCCACCGCTCTCGGTGTTGAGAACTCTCTCGAAGCTAACTACACAGGCGCATACCCGATCATCACCGGTCAGGACTGCGATAAGCCGAACGTTAAGAACATGATCAACGGTAAGCAGGCTATGTCCGTATTTAAGGATACACGTACTCTGGCAGATCAGGTTGTTGAGATGGTTAAGGCTATCATGGACGGCAAGGACGCTCCGGTTAACGATACCAAGACATACGACAACGGCAAGAAAGTTGTTCCTTCTTACCTCTGCACACCTGAGTTCGCTGATAAGGACAACTACAAGAAGCTCCTGATCGATTCCGGTTACTACAAAGAGTCTGATCTTGCTTAATTTCTGTCATCTATAAGCGAATTATTGAATCGACATGTCGAGTCCCCTTATTTCTTGACAAGAGATTTAAGGGGACTTGTCTGTTGATAACCTGAAAATTTCAGTATTTGGGCGAAAAGCGAGGAGGGATAGAATTGGCAAAGATTTTGCTTGAAATGAGAAATATTACCAAAACCTTCCCTGGTGTAAAAGCACTTGATAACGTAAATCTGCAGGTTGAAGAAGGGGAGATCCATGCCCTGGTCGGCGAAAACGGCGCCGGAAAATCGACCCTGATGAATGTTCTCAGTGGAATTTATCCGTATGGCTCCTATGAGGGTCAGATCTTTTACGATGGTGAAGAGTGTCACTTTACCAACACAAAGGATAGTGAACAGAAGGGTATCGTTATTATCCATCAGGAACTTGCTCTGGTACCTTATATGTCTATTGGTGAAAACATGTTCCTTGGCAACGAACGTGGTTCCAAATATAAGATCAACTGGAATGAGACCTATGGAAAGGGAAATGAATATCTGAGAGTGGTGGGACTTTCGGAATCTTCCCGTACCCTGATCAAAGATATCGGAGTAGGTAAGCAGCAGCTCGTCGAGATCGCGAAAGCGCTCGCCAAGAATGCTAAGCTTCTTATTCTGGATGAACCGACATCATCTCTGAATGAGTCGGAGTCAAAACATCTGCTGGATCTTCTTCTGAAGTTTAAGCAGGAAGGAATGACCAGTATTATCATTTCTCATAAACTGAATGAAGTTTCCTATGTAGCAGATCACATCACGGTCGTTCGTGACGGTGCTACCATCGAAACTTTGACGAAAGGCGTAGATGACTTTTCCGAGTCACGTATTATCAAGGGCATGGTCGGTCGAGAGATCGCTGACCGTTTCCCGAAGCGTGAGAATCACGTTATCGGTGATGTGTGTCTGAAAGTGGAGGACTGGAACGTTTACCATCCGCTTTATTCGGAAAGAAAAGTCGTCGACAACGTCAGCTTCAACCTCAGAAAGGGTGAAGTGCTCGGAATTTCCGGACTGATGGGCGCAGGACGGACAGAACTGGCTATGAGTATTTTTGGCCGGGCTTACGGTGAGAATATATCCGGTACACTATATAAAGATGGCAAGAAGCTGCATCTTCGAACCGTTGAGGATGCCATCAAGAATCGTATCGCATATGTAACCGAGGACCGTAAGGGAAATGGTCTGATCCTGTCCAATGCGATCAAGGTCAACACGACACTTGCTAATCTGAAAGCGGTCAGCACAAGAGGCGTGATCGACCGTGATGAAGAGTATCGTGTCGCGGTTGAATACAAACAGAAACTACGTACCAAGTGTCCGACGGTGGAACAGAATGTGGGTAACCTCAGTGGTGGTAACCAGCAGAAGGTACTTCTGTCCAAGTGGATGTTCGCAGATCCGGATATCCTGATCCTGGACGAACCGACACGTGGTATCGACGTAGGTGCCAAGTACGAGATCTACTGCATCATCAACCAGCTCGTAAGTGAGGGCAAATCCGTTATCATGATCTCCTCAGAAATGCCGGAATTGCTTGGTATGTGTGACCGTATCTACGTTATGAGTGAAGGTCAGTTCGTGGGTGAACTTTCCGGTGAGGAAGCAACCCAGGAGAAGATCATGGCCATGATCGTAAGTTCAGATAAAGCGGTTGTCTCTGACAATGCAGACGCCGAACAATCAGTAAGTTGAGGAAGGAGTGAAATGATGAATAGTAAGAATAAAGTTCTTGGCTTTGTTAACAAGTACACCATGGTCATCGTATTGATCCTGGTCATCATTTTCTTTAGTTGGCAGACAGGCGGAGACATCCTGTTGCCGAGTAATGTAAGTAACTTGATCTCACAGAACGCATACGTTTTCGTTCTTGCAACCGGTATGCTTCTTTGTATCCTGACCGGTGGTAACATCGACCTTTCCGTTGGTTCGGTCGTATGCTTCGTCGGTGCTGTGGGTGTTAAGCTCATGGTCTATGCCGGAATTCCTTCCTGGCTGGCCGTGGTCATCATGTTTGCCGCAGGTACCTTGATCGGTGCATGGCAGGCTTTCTGGATCGCGCATGTACGTATCCCTCCGTTTATCGTTACCCTTTCCGGTATGTTGATCTTCCGTGGCCTGAGTAACGTTGTACTTCAGGGACAGACGGAATCCATCCAGGATTTCACCGGATTTGTTAAGCTCTTCGGTGGTGGTGCGAACTGCTACATCCCGGATTTCTTTAACAATGAATCCATCAACCTCACATGCTTGATCGCAACATTCCTTGCGATCGCGATCTACATCTTCATCAATATCAAGAATCGTACCAATCGTCTTAAGAAGCAGTATGAAGTTGAGAATATGGGTCCATGGCTTGCAAAGATGATCGTTATCAGCGTGGCGATCGCAGCTTTCGGTATCCGTCTTGCTCAGTACAAGGGTGTTCCGAACGTTCTGCTCATCGTTGTCGGTGTAATCATCATCTATTCCTACATCACATCGAATACGACAACCGGTCGCTATTTCTATGCAGTAGGTGGTAACGAGAAGGCTACCAAGCTTTCCGGTATCAACACGAACAAGGTTTACTTCCTGGCATATACCAACATGGGATTCCTTTCCGCACTGGCCGGCATGATCACCATTGCCCGTATGACATCGGCTCAGCCGACATATGGTCAGAACTATGAGATGGACGCGATCGCATCCTGCTTCATCGGTGGTGCTTCTGCTTACGGTGGAATCGGTACGGTTCCGGGCGTTATCATCGGTGCTCTTCTCATGGGTGTTATCAACCTGGGTATGTTCTCCATGGGTGTTGACCAGAACTGGCAGAAGGTCGTTAAGGGACTCGTTCTTCTCGCAGCGGTTATCTTCGACGTAGTAAGTAAGCGTGGCGGAAAGCTGATGGCTAAGAACACCTGATCAGTTTTTTGAAATCAAACAAATGAAACCGTCCCCGAAATGGATGTAAGTTCCGCTTCGGGGGCGGTTCTTTTCATGCTTGAAAAAAGTGTGTATACTTGACATGTTTGGGCTATATTGCAACAGCGAAAGGATAAGGAAGATGAAGAGAGAAAAATGGGCGGCATCACTTCTGACAGTGATGTTTCTGATTACGTCGTGCGCGAAGATTTCCGGCAGTTCTAAAGTGAAGTGCAATATGGAAACCTTGAAGGCCCTGGATGGCGTCAAGAGTGTGGAAGAAATCGAGATCAAGCTTCCTATGGAAGAGGCAAAAACCACAGACAAGAACATCTACATGGTGAAGTTCGAACAACCCCTGGACTGGAAAGATCCGTCTGCGGGAACTTTCGAGCAGAGGGTGCAGGTCTGCTACGGTGAACAGGCATCCAACGAGTTCAACATAGGTGGATATATGTTGAGTGACGAGACTCTTCAGATCGGTTCCAAGGCTGACGCCTATGCTTCGAAATATCCGATGAATCTCGTGAATGTAGAGTATAGATTTTACGGTAGATCCAAGCCGGAAGGTATCTCCGAAACAGATCCGAAGTACTGGAATTATCTCACAAGCTACAACGCAGCTTGTGATTTTCACCACATTATTACCGAACTGAAGAAAGTGCTTCCGGGCAAGTGGATGATGACCGGTGCCAGTAAAGGCGGCGTGGCCACCATGATCCAGTCTATGTACTATCCGGAAGACGCGGCAGTATTCATGCCCCAGATTTGTCCCTTCGCGGAAGGCCCGCAGGACGACCGTTTCGGCAAGAATATCAACGAAACCATCGGGGATGACAAGTACGGCGCAGAGCAGGCGGCAGAGTATCGTAAACTGGTCCTGGATTACCAGGTGGAGTTGATCAAGAACAGAGAGGCACTTCAGCAGAAACTCTACGATTTCTATGTCGCGCATGGTGCTTATTATTCTTCTTACGCCACTCCGGAGATCGTCTACGATGTGGCGGTCCTCGACGTGGCCACCGGCATCTGGCAGTACAAGCAGCAGTTTAGCTTGCTTCAGGGAATTATGGATGATAAAGAAGAGGAGGATTTCCTGAATAGTGCGTTCCAGTTCCTGGTGAATCCGAGTACCGACGGAATCCGTAGTGAGGAGGAATTTGAAAGCAGGAACAAGGAAAAGAACGAGACCTCAGGCGGTGCAGACATTGAGTTTTTTCCGTACTATATCCAGTGCGCAAACGAGCTGGGTTATTACAAAATGGATTTCTCCTATCTCCGCAAGGCTCTTGCCGAAGACGGAAGTGGTGCGCAGCTTGTGGTGACCGAAGATATGGAGGATATGCTTTTCTATAAGATTCATGTAGAACCGGCTATCCTGGACACCTTGAAGTGGGACAACTCGATCAGAGACGGTATCCTCAACTGGTCTATGACTACGAAGGCTAAGGTCGTAATGATATATGGCGGTTCCGATGTCTGGTATGCTCTGCGTATTCCGGACGTGCCAGATCGTGAGAACTTCCGCACCTATGTCGACGAAAGCGGAGCACATTCGAGTGGTTTTTCCGGACTTCCGTGGAACACCCAGAAAGAAATCAAGGACTTCATTGACGCGGCGCTGGCATAGTATAATAGAGAAAACAGTGTAAAGGAGAACGAATCATGGAAGTCAGATTGTATCGTTGCAAGCATTGTGGAAACATTGCCATCAAAGTGATCAACTCGGGCGTGCCGATGGTGTGCTGCGGGGAGAAGATGGAAGAAATTGTCCCGTCCTCTGTGGACGCGTCCCTCGAGAAACACGTACCCGTCGTAACCCGTGACGGCAATTTCGTGACAGTTGATGTGGGGTCCGTTGCCCATCCGATGGTGGAAGAACACTATATCCAGTTCGTGATCCTGGAGACCACAGCCGGTGTACAGATCGCCGAACTCCATCCCGGCGACGATCCGAAGGCCGTCTTCGCCGTCGTTTCCGGCGCCGAGATCATCAAGGCTTACGAATACTGTAATCTGCACGGTTTCTGGGTCAGCTGATTTCTGTTGCAAAAACTCTTGCCCCATTTGTACGAGACCGTAATTTCGGGTACTCCGGGGTATGTTCTTTTCAAAAGTTTTGCTTTTTGCTAAAATAGAGTAGAAAATGCCGAACTCTAGTTTGGCGCGCCTTGGAATGATATGAGGAGAGGGGCTATTCGACCATGAAGCATACAACACGCAAAGGAATCGCGCTTATACTGATAAGTGGTTTGATTGCGGGCATGATCACGCTGACAAGCTGCGGCAAGCCGAAGGGCGTGAAGGAGTTACTGGCCAACGCGGAGAAACTGCATGGCGCATGCAGTCTTGTTTCCCAGGTGGTGACGGATGATAACGTTTCCATCGTAGTGCATGACGAGCTGCAGGACTTCGATTACGAATGCGAGAGCTACATGGAGCCGCTTTTCGATAACAAGAAGACCGACGATAAGATCCCGGTAACAAAGGATAATTTCAATACCCGCCTTCGTGAGAAAGTCATGAAGGACAACCAGAAAGAACTGGACAGCATCGGAGAGAAATACGATACACGGTTCCAGCTTTTCGAAGAGAAGTTGTATGTGTACTGCGACAGCCTGAAGTTCGCGGAGAAGGCTGCGGTAAAGACCGCGGAACTCTTCCAGGTAGGAAACCTCAAGCACCGTCTGGACGGCATGGAGATCTGTGCCCAGAGCGTGGAGAAGGACAAGAGTCCTACGGATAAGCGCGAGGAAAAGGATGAGCAGTTCGGATATGTGATCCTGCCATCTACTTCCTGGGTCGACGATCCCAGCGGAGAGTATACTCTTCTGGCACAGAAGCTCATCAGCTCCAAAGTACGGTTCGTACGACGCGAGACGAGAACTTTTGGAGAGATCGGACTGAAACTGGACCGCGTGTACCAGGATCCGGAGAAATCCTATCCGACATCCGAGAATTCAGAAGTTGTCTTCTACTTCTTCGAATTCCCTAACGGCCTGGAGTACTATATCTGTAATTTCGACCATTACACAGATGCGGCGCAGACCGTCCATGAGCGGTACACAAATTATCGAAGGTAACTTGAGGAAAGAACAATGACGACAGCAGATGCATATCTGGTTAGCGATATAAAGAACATTCTGGCAAACGGTTATAAGGACGTAGATCCTCGTCCGAAATATGAAGATGGCACACCGGCCCATACCATCAGCGTCAATCACGTGATGCGTAAGTATGACCTTTCCAAGGGAGAGTTCCCGATCAGCACACTTCGCAGACAGGCCTGGAAGACCGGTATCCGCGAGATCTTCACGATTTATAAGAACCCGACCAATGTACTCTCCGAGATGGAGGAGATGGGCGTGACCTGGTGGACACCCTGGGACATCGGCGACGGCACCATCGGCCAGCGCTATGGCGCCACCGTGAAGCGCTACGATCTGGTCAATAACCTGATCGAGAATATCAAGAAAGATCCATACGGAAGAAGAAAGATCATGTCGCTGTGGCAGGAAGCGGATCTCCGCGAGACTCCCGGCCTGGCGCCCTGTGCCTTCCTGACGATCTGGAATGTTCGTGAAAAGTACCTGGACATGTGTATGGTCCAGAGAAGCGGGGACATGCTGACTGCTTCAGGAGCTGGCGGCATCAATGAGATCCAGTATGCGGCGCTTCTGATCATGATCGCCCGCGCGACCGGATATGAACCCGGAGTGTTTACTCATTTCGTGGCCAACGAACAGATCTACGACAGACATATCGATAACGCCCACGAGCTTCTGCGCCGCGCAGAAGAGTCGGCGAAGAAGGATGCGGATGCGGCAGCAGAAGGAAAGACTATTCCTTCTCCGATGCTGGTCCTGAACAAGGAACCTTTCTGCCGTCTGGAAGACATCGAGGTCTCGGATTTCGAGTTGCAGAACTATACTTTTATGGAGCCCCAGCTGAAGTTCGAGTTAGGTATTTGATCCCCGAGAGACCATGAAAAATGGTATAATGATTCCATATTACTTTATGATCTTTAGGGAGTAGAGCTTATGGGATTATTCGATCACAATTCGAACAATAACGCATCGGGCACACCTCTGACACCGGACAAGGTGATCCGTGTTTCCGTGAAATACGAGGATGGTGTGACTTTAGAAGAGATGACCGGACCGGTCACATTGGTTTCTCGAGGTTTTGTGGTCGCCACAGTCCCGAATGGATCCCGTTTCAAAACAGTAGAAGAAGTCCAGGAGGCAGTCACCAATCTGACGATCCGTGAGACGAAGACCTTCATTGAGAAGGAGAAAGACGCGCCATCCGCGCTTCCGGGTGCGCTTGGTAAATCCACGGCCATCATGATGAAGAGCAAAGAATTCAAGGAATACATCGCAGGTAAGGTCGAGGCAGAACTGGGACTTGCGGTAGACCGTAATGACTCCAGCATCCGTATTTCTGAGAATGACGCAACCAGAGAAGCGAGAAAGCAGATGGAAGCGCAGCGTGAGCAAGAGAAGATGAAGCAGATCGATGCTGCACTTGGAAATCAGGCCCAGTACCAGCAGGATTATATTCTCTATCAGGGAGTCGTGGCTCCCTGCAACCCGATTCCTTCCACTCCGGTAGCCAAGTTGATCGTTCCTTTCAAGAGCGGTACCGCGAAACTGGAACTGCGTAACCGTGCAAACCGGATTTCGACGCCCGTCGAGGTCGAGGGTGTGGTTGCCGTAGATGTTTCCCAGATCGATCCTTCTGTATATGCACCAAGGCTCGAGAATATAGCCGACAGTGTCGTAGCTTACATGAATCTGGTGTTCATGGAGTTCGAAGACGTGAGCATCGAGGACCTCCGAAACAAGATCGGTGAGATCTGCTCTAAGACTTACGAAGCTCTCCGCAAAGCCGGCCAGAGTGT
The DNA here is from genome assembly GCA_001604185.1 of Clostridiales bacterium Firm_16. Taxonomy (GTDB): domain Bacteria; phylum Bacillota; class Clostridia; order Saccharofermentanales; family Saccharofermentanaceae; genus Scatonaster. Next base: position 165,292 of record LVAV01000110.1, read on the forward strand.
ATTGGGACTTCAGATCGGGAAACTGTATATCACAGGTGAAGAGAAGAAGAAGTACGATTACGCGGAAATGCAGAGAAAGAAAATGGAAGAAATGCGTGATCCGAACAAGTTGGCGGATGTTCTGCGCCAGCAGAAGCAGATCATGCGTGACCAGAAACTGGCACAGTGGAAAGCGGCAGGTTTGACTCCTCTTCAGGGTGCTCAACAGGACGCGGACACCATGATCGCCAAGGGTGCGGATCCGAAGATGATGAGTGCCAAGAGCGTTCTCGCTGTACTGGGGATCGACGAGAATGGAAATGTAGTTGAACCGGTAGCGCCAAGTGCACCGTCCGCTCCGAGTGCGCCGCAGGAAACTTCCACTCCGGCTCCCATGGCCGCACCGCGTCCGAAGTTCTGCCAGAACTGTGGCAAGCTGCTTCCGCCGGCAGGTGCCTTCTGTCAGGAATGCGGATCGCGGATCTGACGCTATAGCAGGATTAGAAACACAACATGCCGGCCGACATGGGGAAATCTGGTCGGCAGGTGAGAAAACAAACGGGGTGAATGTATGATACATGTAGAAGCAAGAAAGAAAACCGCTCTGACGGCACGTATGAGTAAATGCGCGATCCTTCTGATCTTGATGTTTGCCGTTGTTCTGCTTTTCCAGAACGTCACGATGGCAGCAACCGAAGAGGGAGATCAGCCTGCGGCCACAGTGGATGAAAGTATCCTTGGTGGCGGTATGGATGCAACAGAGGATACGGGTGCCCAACCGGAAAAATACCGCTGGAACTGGGCGGAACAGAACCTGACCTATATGACGAAACTTTCAGACGGAACCCTGATGGTGTTCTATCTGGAGAAGGAAGGCCAACCCTACCACGTTGTTTACCTGGACAGTTCTTTTCACGTAAAAAAGACTTACACCATCAGCAGTGAACTTCCGCTGTTCGGAGGCTTCTATGCAGACGCGAACGGCTATTATGTATTAAGTGGAATCGATAACTCAAAGGAGTCCAATACGGCGGAAGTGTATCGCCTTACGAAGTACAATGCCAACTGGAAGAAACTCGGTTCCTGTGGAATCAATAATTGCGGAACAAGTATCCCGTTCGAGGCCGGAAGTACCCGTATGGCATCTAACGGCAATACGCTATACATCCGTACAACCCGCCTCCTGTACGCGGGTTCCGACGGAGTTCGTCACCAGATGAACTATTCCATCGTGGTCGATTCCTATAACATGAAAGTGAAGTATCACGGTACGCTGGACTGGAACAGCCACTGCTTCAATAACTTCGTCATCTTTGACGGAAATCGTTCCGTTGCTGTGTCTCACGGCGATGCCTATCCGCGAACCGTTTCCATGACATACGGTACACTGGATACAAGCAAGGGTAGTAATCTTCATCTGACACAGAAAGATCTGTATAAGATCTCCGGCAAAATCGGTGACAACTATACCGGTGTGACGGTAGATGGAATGGAGATGTCTGATTCATCCTATCTCATATTCTGCAGCTCCATCAACCAGAGTGCTTTCTCCACGTCTAAGACCAGAAATCCTATGATGATCGTAGTGAACCGTCAGACCATGGCGGTGACGACGAAATGGATCTCCCAGTATTCAGAAGGTACGGAGGGCGCGACGAATCTCTATCTGGTAAAGATCAGTAATTCGCAGTTCGCGACGATCTGGCAAAGAGACGATAAGGTCTGCTACAAGTTCGTGGACGGACAGGGCAACGTGACAGACGGTGTCTATATCCGCGACGGCCAGCTGTCTGACTGTCAACCGATCCTCGACGGCGACCGCATCGTATGGTATGTACCGGATGATACGATCCCGGCCGTGTACTCCATTTCCTTGAAGGACAAGTCCCTGACCTTCGCGCCGGGCGGCTACAGAAAAGCTTCTTTCGAAGACTTCGTTGAGCGTCTTTATACCGTAGCTCTGAACCGTGCTTCCGAGCCGGAGGGCAAGAAGTTCTGGGTAAATAAGGTTGTCAAGGACGGCGCTACGGGTGCTGACTGCGCACGTTTCTTCCTGCTGGATGCACCGGAGTTCATGAACCGTAAGCTCAGCAACGAAGATTTCGTAGAGACCCTTTATAAGACATTCTTTAACCGTGCCTCGGATGCGGCTGGTAAGAAGGGCTGGGTCGACGCTTTGAAGACCGGCAAAATGTCTCGCGCCGCGGTGGTGAATAATTTCATTAATTCTGCCGAATGGTGTGATGTATGCGCCTCTTACGGCGTAAAATCCGGTGCTCAGTTCTATAAGGCTACCAAGCCTTCAGAGAATGCCGTAAAATTCGCGGCCAGACTTTATACCTGCTGCCTCGGAAGAAATCCTGAGCTCAACGGATTGAAGTACTGGTCTCTGGCACTGACGAATCTGGAGAAGACCGGAGCCCAGGCGGCACAGAACTTCTTCGAGTCGGAAGAATTCATCGGATTCAAGACATCGGACAAGGAATTTGTTACGAGACTCTATAAGACTTTCATGGGAAGAGCACCTGAGAAAGACGGTATGAACTACTGGCTCTCCGAGATGCAGAAAGGCAAACCACGCCACGCCGTAATGGCCTGGTTCGCATCCTCGCCTGAGTTCACAGATATCTGCAAGCAGTATGGTATCGATCGAGGTACAGTGAACTGAAAACAATTCGGAAAAAGGACACAAAGAATCCCTGTGATGTTACACCACAGGGATTTGTTTTTCTTACATTCCCCAGGACGTACTTTCCTGGCAGATGAAGTAGTTGAAGCGTGGATCGTAGAGCATCGGGATGCCTTCCGAGAGAGTCTGGGAATAGCGGTTCTTCAGGATACGCAGTTCCATCTCGCGAGGTGTCTTTTCTTTCGCTTCTTCGAGGAAGAATTCTCGTTCATCTGCATGAGAGAAGCGAAGTGTCAGCAGTACATCGGTGGAGGCTTCGATCTTCTTCAGGCTGGCCAGTTCTTCTTTATCCTCAACGCCTCTCTTCGTCGGATGACTCCAGGCGGAAGTACAAAGGATAGAGATCTCGAATTCTCTGGCGAGACGGCTGAGCGTGCAGGTATTGGCGTCAATAAATTTGTTGGCCGGAACGTGCTTCTCATTCTCTGAAGGGGCCAGTCCCTGGAGACTGTCGATGATGACGATGGGGGAAGTATTATTCGTCAAACTTCTGTGAAGTGCGAGTCTCTCACGGATGGTATCGATGGTGATACTTCCTGTCATGTCATACATGAAGAGGTGATCGGCATAACTCTTGTATTCGTTAATGCTGGCACCCAGGGCCGAAAGTTCGTCGCGGCTGTAGGTTCTCCACTTACGTCCATCGCTTACACCCAGACCGGTCTTGGCATAAGAAAGTGGCAGGTTGTGGGCCTCGCAGTAAGCATAGGTCTCACGGCTGATGGACTTGCTGATCAGATCCTTCTTGGACTGCTCCATAGAGAAGAAGAGCACATCCTGTCCCTGCTTGGCCAGATTGTCTGCAATCTGCACGAGCAACGTGGTCTTACCGATGGAAGTGGCACCGCCGAAGATATAAAGACCGGGGAAAAGACCTCCATCCAGAGCATCGTCAAGTTCCGGAAAGCCTGTCTGCGGATGAGCCTTGCCAGCGCCTGCCTTGATCTCTTGCAGTAGGCTGGAGATCGCACCTCCGACGGAATTGCTGGCATACTCTTCACGGGTGATCTCGATCTGATCCGGGAGGGCGAAAGCCTGACGGATCGCAGATTCGATATTGGCACGAAGACCGGCCATATCTTCCACCATTCTGTGGTTGATATCGTTGTATCCGCCGGCGATCTCCGGATAGCTCAGGAACGCGATCTTGCGGTTCTGAAGTTCAACGGAGAGTTCCTCATTCATATCGTTTGGCAGAACCAGGATCAACGGAACCTTCGGTACCTGCTTATCGATTGTCTTTACCAGAAGGGACAGAGAGAAGGAGGACTGGATCGCAATAGCCTGTCCGCCCAGCTGGATGATAGAAAGCGCATCGAAGATACCTCCGCATACGAAGATCGGATAATCGGTCTCCTCAGCCAGGCACTTGCCGTTGAAGATCTTGGCTGCACCATGTTTTCTGAATTTCTGACGGTTCTTCGTGGCGTTCATTTCCACGTTGATATTTCTGGCTTCGAATGTGGTTTCTGAAGTCGGAAGGATGACTGCTTTCCAGGTCTTGCCGGTGATCTCATCCTCGAAGTTCTCGTCATAGCCGAGGCAGAAGCGTTCCACCATCTCTTCGTTGATTCCACGCTCGTTGAAGTAATTGGTCTGGGAAGCATTCTCATGACAGGTCATGATGTATTCCGACATCCGGCTGGAGGCTTCCTGTTCTTTCTTTTCTTCACTGCGGTTCTCATACTGAAGTTCGATCCCGTAGATTTCGCATGCTTCCAGGAAGATCTTGGAGAAATTATCTTGAGAAGAGTACAGGCCGACTTTCTTGACGTCCGCCAGCAGCCCTAAGATATCTGATGTTTTCTTACAGGCAGGGCAATAGAATTCTTTGGCGGCGCTTCCGTAATAAAGTCCGGATTCGCCTTCCTGTTTTCCGTAGTTGCACGCCGGACAAACATAGGTCTTCTCAGAAGCCTTCTCGAGAAAAGTCGGCATCTGTGCCTTGATGTATTCCATTGCATCCTGATAATAAAGTTCCATAGTACTCTCCCCCTATATATAAAACCCTATCTATACAATTATCATGCATAACAACTACTGTTGTAAAGAAAAATGTATTAATCCGCTCTTTGATATTTCTATTTATATAAAACTGAAAATGAATATATTGACAAATCTGTCAAATGAGAATATTATAAACGTGTTTATATAAACGAGTTTATAAAATAGAAAGTGACGGGTGATTGACTATGATCCTTATCATCAATACAACGTGTAACAATGTTACAACGGCCGAGATTAGAGGGCTTCTGGAGAATCGCGGTCTGGAGTATGAAATCGTGGAAGCAGGGAACATGAAGATCGGAAACTGTATCGGATGCAACTTCTGCTGGCTCAAAACACCGGGTATCTGCTCAGTTAAAGATGACCATGAGCAGATCCTTCGGAAGATTGTCCACGCGGATCAGATGTGGCTGATCTCGGATACGGCACTGGGGTTCATCGACCATAAGGGAAAGAATGTGATCGACCGGTTGATCCCCCTTTGTACCATGCATCTGAGATTCAAAGGTGATCAGATGCGTCACTACCCACGGTACAAAAAGCAGTCGGATATCGGTCTGATCTATCTGGGAGATGGTGATCGGGAGTATCTCGAAAGATGGAACGGCCGGGTCAATCTGAATTTCGGCACGAAGTCACTGGGTGTGTTCCCGGCGACAGAAATAAAGGAGGCGGTAGCATGCATGCGCTGATCATTAACGGAAGTCCTCGGACGAAGAAACTGAGTAATACGGATAAGATCCTGAATAAGTTCACTGCCGGTATGAAGGAAGCAGGAAGTACCTTCGAACTATACGAGGTGTCCGATCGAAAGTCATGGGAAACCATGCGACAGAGCTTTTGCCGGAATGAAAATATACTTATCGCGATTCCGCTGTTCGTGGAATGTATCCCGGGCTTGCTGATGGAATTTCTGGAGACTTTGGAGCCGGAACTTGCGGCATGGCGGGAGAAAGAGACCGATCCCAAACCGAAGAAGCTGGCCTTCATATTGCAGAGCGGGTTTGCCGAAGGCGTGCAGCTTCGTTGCGGCGAGGCGTACCTGATGCGACTGGCGAAGTCCCTGGGATGCGAGTACTTCGGTACGCTTGTAAAGGGGAACAATTTTGGTATAAGATTAGTGGAAAGCGAAGAGCAGGATAAGGTTACCGTGCCGTATCAGGAGATGGGCCGGATCTATGCCGAGGAGGGGAATTTCGATTCCGAGGCGTGTAAGAAGTTTACGGGTCCAGAGGTTTTCCCGGCTCCGGTGCGAGTCCTGGTAGGACTGATATTCAAGACTGTGGCCAAGCGCGGATTTGTCCGGGCGGCCAAGGCCTGGGGCTGTACGAAGCCTTTGAATGACCGGCCGTATGCGAAGTGACGCGCGGCGAATACAAGTGACGATTGCCCGAACAGGGCGCTGCAAAATAAGATTTAGGAGACGAGATGGGCAGAAAGACGAAGATCACGAAAGAAATGATCCTGGAAGCCGCTTACGAACTGCTGGATGAAGCTGGTATCGGAGCGGTAGCCATCAAGTCCATCGCGCAGAAACTGGACTGTTCGACCCAGCCGATCTCCTGGCAGTTCGGGAGCATGACGGAGTTAAAGAAAGAACTCCTTAAATATGCGGGGGGAAGGCTTTATGCGGCGCTTCCCGGAAAGATGGAAGGACATAACGCTTTGAAGGCTTTTTTCATATCGGGTGTGTATTACATCACGAATGCATGCGATCATCCGAAGGTTTTCCGATTCGTCAATGTGGATGACCCGATGGAGACCATCGGAGAGGAGTTTCGTGGAGAGGGAACGATATTCTCGGAGCAGTTTAATAAGTATGCGGTGGAGCAGCTCTGCGCGGCGTATCCGATCGATCCGGAGAAAATTGTGGAAACGGTGCGGAATGCGGTGATCTACACCCACGGACTTGCGGTCATGATGATCTGGGATCACTTCCGTATGCCGAAGAAAAAGGCGTGCAGGATGACGTTCGACATGGGAGTTACGTTGTTGAAGGAAATCGGCATCGAGGACCTGGGTTTCAAGTTCGAGGATGCGTATAATGATATCTGCGGAATAAATTGACGAACGCACCACGAATTGCGTGGCAGGCATGCGAGAGAAAAGTGTATTGGACCGGCCGGAAGGGGCACGGGAAAAAGAAGGGAATAGAAAAAACATATGAAAACGATCACAGCGTTTGGCGATTCCGTCTTAAAGGGTGTCGTCTACGAGGATGAGCATTATAAAGTGGCGGATTCTTCCATTCAGAAGATATGTGAAGAGTCCTTTGGTATCACGATCGAGAACAAGGCGCGTTTCGGAAGCACCATTACGAAAGGCGAGTCGATCTTCGAGCGAAACCTGGACTTGATCCGGGAATCTTCGGGGCAGTACGTGGTGCTGGAATTCGGCGGCAATGACTGTGATTTCAACTGGAAAGAGATCTCGGAAGATCCGGATCGCGTGCACCTTCCTATGAGTACCATCGAGAATTTCACCGTTACCTATTCGGCGATCATCAGCGAGATCAAGAAACTGGGAAAGACCCCTGTTCTGCTTTCGCTGCCGCCGATCGATTCTGCACGGTATTTCAAGCATATTTCCAAAGGCCTCAACGGGGAAAACATCATGAAGTGGATGCGCAACGACAAGCAGTACATCACCAACTGGCACGAGCGCTATAACATCGAGATCTTCAAGCTGGCCATCGCCAATGAGGTGCCGGTGATCGACATTACCTCGGTTTTCCTGGAGAAGAAAGATTACGCGAGATATCTTTGTGCAGATGGGATCCACCCCAACGTCAAGGGGCAGAAGCTCATCGCCGATGCCATCGCGGCACATGTGAGAAAGAAGAAGATCTCCTTCACGTAAGTCAGTAAAGATAAAAGGAAGGGCTAATCCGAACTACACGGGAACGTGTGCATGCGGTGTGAGAAAATCGGATGTTTCCAAACTCCTGCGTGAAAAACAGGAAGCAGATAAAAAAGCGAGAGAGCAGAGAATTGCTGAACGAAGAAATATCCAGGAATGAGGATGAACGAGAATTATATGTGGGCAAAGAAAAGACGCCCGGTTTTCACCGGACGCCTTCCTCTTTATTGAAATACAAACAATGCCTTGTAACTAACCTTACCCAGCAAAGAAGATTCCTACAAAGAGGTCTTTCTGATCAACGCCGTCGATCTTGAGGCTCCAATCATCTTCGCCCTGGGCCGCATCTATCTTAAGCTCAAAGTAGAAGTTCTGAGTTGCGTCCGCATTCAGACACTCGCAGAGCACGGTTCTGGTGTCAAGATCAATGCCGGTTACAGCAAATACTGTTTTGGCAGGAAGTGTGGCAGTTCCGTCAGCTGCGCCGTTGCTATTAACCTTGTTCACAACAAGTTCCTGTTTCGTAGCCAGGATAGTATTTCTCGAACCCATGTTTACGGTCTTTTTCGGCATACCGTCATTACCCATGGCAGAAACTCTGTCAATGACATAACCGGTACCCATAATATCGGAACTGTTGTTAATCGTGAAGTTTGCCGGATCATAGAAGAAGCCGTCAATACCAATAATCGGCAGGTTGCTGTAGAAAGATTTCTGGAACTTAAAAGAAGAACCATCATACTTAAAAACTGCGACTACTGCATCCGAGCTTTCCGGGTACAGCTCCGCGTAAACATAGAAACCATCGTCGGTCTTAAGCAGATAGAATTCAGAAAGTCCCATATAGGAGTAACGCAACTCGCTTTCCGGAAGCTTCTCAAGATTGCCATTCACAGAGATACCAAATTCGGTAAGAGCTTCAGTGTCATCCAACTTTGTATAAGCACTGATGTTATCCATTTTGCCGTCGCCATCGACATCCCAGAGGATGTGATCGTACTCATCGGACTCAAGTACATAGCTTTCCGGTGTCGCACCAAAAAGACTCATATCGAAATAATCGCCTGCATACGCAGCGGGAATCTTGTACATGGTAAATCTTTCATCGACGGTATATACGAAGATCACTCCGTCATAGGTAAGAAGGAAAGGAACTGTGGTGTCCGCATCACTGATCTGACTTGCCAGAGCATTCACTTCCTCCATTTTGAACTTGTCGTCCTTCAGTGCACCGCCCAGGTATTCTGTAAAGAACTTGGCAAACCCGGCTCTGTCAGAAACGATGTCATTCAGATTGTATTCCATTGCGTCACCGGAACGGTAGTTATATACCTTATAGCTAGCTGAATAGCTGCCGGTCGGATCAATAGCGCCCTGATAAAGTACAAAGGAAAAGACATCGCTGTCTGCACGGACAATATACGTATGGCTTGTCTCCGTGAGAGAATTGATTGCAGAACCATCTACATAGCTCGGAAGTTTCTCGTCAAAAACCCGATCATACTCGGTGTTCAAACCAGGATAGATACCATCGAGAGAATTCCACAACTGAGAATAGTTGTCTTCGTCTTTGACCGTAAGCATATCGACTTCCTTGGCGATCCTGGTGATTCTGTTGTCATCAACGGAGGCAACAAAACCGTAAGCGCGGGAGTCTTTTGTAATGGTGTAGTCCAGTTTCTTCAGATCGTTTCGGATGGCGAAATCCGGAGAAATGGTAAAGTTGGAAAGTCCAGATGCCCCAGAATCGGATGCTTTTGTGGAGTCTTCCGTTTCAGAAGATGTAGTTTCTTCCGTCTTTTCGGTTGCCTCTGTTGTTTCGTCTGTCTTTTCTGTTTCTGATTCCGACGTCAAAGACTCTTTGGTCTCAGTTGCAGATGTTGTTGTGACATTCGTCTTTTTTGTTGTCTCCTCACTCTTTTTCGAGCATCCCGCAAGGGAAGCGACCATCGCAAGAGAGAGAAGGACAGATACTGCACGTTTCATACGCCCACCTCCTAAAATATACCTAATTATATTCTTTCAAGATTCAATTGTCGAATCAGCCCACGCACCTTGTGCCGCAGCCCCGTCCATCCTTTTCAAAAACACTTTTTCAGGCAGTTCTTTCTTTGCTGTTGTCCAGCAAAGAGGGTACATATCAAAGTTGGACAACAACTTTGGGGGTTCACTTCATTTTGAGACAGCTCCTTGTTTTTTAGCTGATAGAGAGTACCAGCTCCGCGAGATTCTCGGCCAGGGCGTGATGCCCTTCTTCCGTCAGGTGGAGGGAGTCCTCCTTGGAAGGCTGAACGCAGGTGGCGGCGTCGAAGAAGAGACAGTTCTTGGCGGTGGCTACAGCCTTATAATGCTGCGCGAAAAGCTTCGATTCTTCTATCGATCGCGGTGCGAAAGCGCCGGAAAAAACGGAGTTCGGCATGTCTTCGCCGATGAGGGGCGGGGACACCAGAATGATCTTCGGGATGTCGCCTTGCTTCTCCTTCGTGAAGGACTGAATCGTGTCGACCAAGATGCCGGCATTCTCTGCAATCTGGGCGGCAGTCAGGTGGAAGACTTCTTTGAGGTCGTTGGTTCCCAGCATCAGGATCACGATATCCACAGGCTTATGGGAATTCAGGCAGGGCTTAAGGTAATCCAGACCGTTCTTCCAGCCTTCGACAGGATCATCCGTCACGGTGGTGCGGCCATTGCATCCTTCTTCGATGACGGTAAAAGTACCGGCAGCGCGCTGATCCAGCACGGCCTGCAGATGCCCCGGCCAGCGGATATCTTTCGGATATCGAAGTCCGTTCTTCGGGTCGTAGCCGAATGTGTTGGAATCGCCGTAGCAAAGAATCGTTGTCATGTTTATCTCCTGTCCGGGGTGGCCCTGTGTATCGCGATTTTTCAATTCGAATTCATTATACACGAAAGGCGAGATTTTTTTGCAACAGAATCCGGACCAACCTCGTCTTATATGCAGAGGCGGTTTTCTGCCTGTAAGCATGGATGAGGAGAAAAGAGCATGTTAAGAAGAAAAGCATCAGCAATACTTGCCGGAGTGATGGTTTTATTCGTGATTTCCGGATGCGCCAAAAAGCCTACCCGTACGACCCGTGATCCGGAGGACAGTTCGGGCACCTCGGTAGAGAGTACATCCGACACCACTTCAGGTTCGGGCACCTCGGTAGAGAGTACATCCGACACCACTTCATGTTCGACCACCGAAGACACCACGGAGTCCAACGATCCCGGTCTGACCAAGCGCGACCCTGATCAAGTGCTTTTCACATATGAGAGATATAACTACGCATGGAGCCAACAGGAAGCCTACGTATTCGTGATGGGGGACGGGCGGCTTTATTCCTACTCCGGAGACATCCCTTTCACGACAGATTTCGAGAATTCTCCGGACAGCGTGGAGAAGTTCGAGATCCTCAAAACCCTGAAACCTTTCGCCGTGATGGACGAAAGTTATCTGCAGCTTCTCTATGCCACGGCTTCCAAGATCGACCCCGATGCGGCCACGGAGAAGAAACACGCGGCCTGTGATTTCGGGCAGATCGTGCTTTACTACTGGCAGGAGGACGGAACGAGGGTCCGCTGTTTCGAGACCGGAGATGTGGACTACATCATTGACGACGCCAATGCCAAGAACATGGAGAAGCTCTGGGAAGATGCGTCATACCATGTGAGTGATGCGGACGGTCCGGATACGGTTACCTTCCTGACCGACGATAGCTTCATGGGCACGCTCCACTGCGGTTACGTGATCCTGGACGAGAAAGATTCCGGCAAATATCTGTTCACCACTTTCGAAGCTTTCGAGAAGAAAGCCAAAGAATGGGGCGTGGACATTTCGAGTATAAAGTTCCCGGCTGATAAAGAAGATTTTTACCGTGCCAAAGCGGTCTTCGTTCAGCTGGATATCGTACCGAGCACGGGTTACAACCGTGATTACGACGCATTTATCGTGGCGGATTCCAAGACCTGTTCCTTCCACCCGTCGAAGGAATGGGCGAATCCCGACCCGGATTCCATAGTTGGCGCGATGATGGACGGTTTCCTGACGTACTGTATGTACAAAGAGGTCAGTGTGAATGAGACGGAATTCCTGACCGAGGACGGCGGGACCTGGCAGGTGGTAGATTGACCTGTCGAATATCAAGTGGCGAATATGAAAAAACAATGGAACAGATGTCCGTCCACCAAACGCCAATAATGTAAAGCAGGTCGCCCCCTTTGTATCCTTCAGATGTCTTTTGACCTGCACTCGGCTCCGAAAAGCGGGGCCGAGTTTTTTTGCCCCGGAAGGAGGGAAAGGTCCGGATCGCAGAAACGAGGCAAGTATTTTTCACAAAGATGTGACACGAAGTTGTGGTACAATAAAACACGGTTGTAAAAAAGTTATAAGCAAAGAAGGGATATAGGAAATGGAGAGATTTACCGACGAAGAGGTGCTGGCCTCGAGTTGCGAACTGGGCACGCTTAATGTGCAAAAGAACTTGGATTTCGATATTGTTGTCGTTGGTGCGGGCGCCGCGGGAGTGCCGGCTGCCGGATGGGCGGCGGAGCTCGGTGCGAAAGTGGCTCTTCTGCAGAAATCTACCGGCGTAGTGTCTCAGGGTAACTGCGGATCGGCGATCATCAAATCCCGTTCGACAGAAGCGGGTATTGCCAAGTGGATCCACCACACTAACAGCCTTTGCGACTGGCGGGCAGATGTGAAACAACTCCGTGCATATGCAGATTATTCGGAAGAAGCACTGATGTGGTTCTGGAACCGCGCGGGATTTACCAAAGAAACAGAATACGGTGACGGCAGCAAGGTGGACGATAACGCCCGATCGGCCGAGCTTCTGAATGACGGGGACAAGCTCTGCGCATTCCGCAGCACCAGCGGCGATTTCACCGGTGTCTGGAAGGATCGTGGAAATACTTACGATTACGGCGATGACCACTGCTATTTCTGGGCGCCCTGGGTGGGCCCGAAGCCGATGAATGTGGGCCATGCTCTGCGAAAGATCGTGGACAGCATGGAGGAGAAATATCCGGACTTTCAGGTGTTCTATTCTACCCCGGCGGTGCAGCTGGTACGGGATGGAAAGAACGTGACGGGTGTCATCGCGAAGAATGCGGATGGCGAGTACATCGAGTTCCGTGCGAAGACCGCCGTGATCCTGGCGACAGGTGACTATACCAATAACCCGGCGATGGTGGACCGTTGGTGTCCGGACATTGCGGAGTTCGATAAGAAGCAGCACGGTAAGACCGGCGACGGTCACATCCTGGCGATGACTGCGGGTGCCGTGATGGAGAAGCAGGGTCATACCAAGATGATGCACGACTTCGATTCAGCGCTGATGTTCGAAGAGCCTTTCCTGTATCTGAACATGAATGGCGAACGCTTTACGAATGAATATACCGGATTTGTGTATATGGGCAATCTTCTGAAGTACCAGCCGTCTTTCAAGGGCAGCATGCTGGACAAGGGTCACGAAGAGGGATCTAAGGGTTGGTATTGCACCATTTACGATGACGATTATATGAACTGGCCGAGAGACGAGTTCGTGGACGGTCCGGTACCGCCGCAGGTGATGGAGAAGTTTATCCCCGGTGCGGTGGAAGATCCCCAGGGCGTGTTCAAGAATCTGATCGATCTGCATCGCTGCGATACCTTAGAAGAACTGGCCTCGGAACTGGGGCTGCCTTACGATACCATGAAGGCTTCCATCGACCGGTATAACGAGCTTTGCGAGAAGGGTACGGATGTGGATTTCGGTAAGCCTTCCAAGTATATGCATAAGATCGTGAAAGCGCCTTTCTGGGGTGCGAGAAAACATATCCGTGTTTCGGCGGAAGTCTCGGGTGTCATCACCAACGAGCATGGCCAGGCACTGCATGAGAACGGTGATGTGATCGAAGGATTGTACTGCGCCGGAAACCTGGGCGGACCTTTCTACGGCGGAGCGGATTATCCTTTCCACCAGACCGGACTTTCCCTTGGGCGTTGCTACACGTCCGGCATGATCGCCGCAAGACACGCGCTAGGGAAACTCTGAGGGGCGATGCACCACGGGAGTCTCGACACAGTGTCGGCACATGAGAACGGAGGAAGAAGATGAACTATGTAAAATACATTCTGATCGCAGTGGCAGTTGTGGTCCTATCGGTAGTAGTCTGTGCATGTAATGGAAGTAAGCCTGCTGCTTCGAGTACCAGAACGACTCGTGATCCCAGTACCACGAATGAAGAGCCGACTACCACGACTTCCGCTACAACTGTGGCCTCCTCCGAAACTCCGAAAGATAATCAGAAAGTGAAGTTATCTTTTGACTCCTTCGACGGAGGCGGACCGAGCTACAGCGTAACCGTTCAGGATGAGAGTATTGTGAAGTATGAGAAATGGGTCGAATACGCAGACCCGGATCATGACCAGATGGAGGGCTCTGCTTTCGATGTATATATTGAGTTCACATCGGTGGCGCCGGGCACGACGCGTGTGATCATCGAAGAATACTTTCCGATCATGTCGACGACGACCTACACGTATTACGATGCTACAGTTGCAGATGACCTGTCCCTGACACTTCAGAAGATCGATGCGTCGGATGACGATCTCTTTGTAAAGCAGAACTACGATCTGGTGGTTACCATCGGTCAGTATAGTTACTATATGGATGTCGCGAAGAATCCGACCAGTGACGCCTTTGAGAAAAATCTGCGGACCAATAAGCTTAGCTTGAGCATGGAAGATAAAGACGGCGCCTGGAAAACCGGTGATCTTCCGGAGGAACTGCCTCATGACGATAAAACGCACGATGCGGAATGCGGGGATATCGTTCTGATGGAAGGTCGTACCCTCGCTATCTGTTATAAGAAAACTACGGGTGATTTTACCGTGGTGGGCCACATCAGTGTACCCTCTGAGAGAAAGCTGCAGGACATTCTGGGCAAGGGTGACGTGCTCGTCGAGTTCTATCTCGAGTGGAGCGAGTGAGCGCTCAGTAATCGAATATTTGTAATTCCAGATCGCGGATGTCCGACATCAGTTGGGCACGCCGCGATTCGATTTCTTCCGGTCCGATTCCACTCTTAACAAGCCGGTCAAGTGTTGTGACCAGCACGCCCTTGGTACTCGCGGGAGCGGCTTGCTTGGCGCCGGATTTTGCAGAGCGACCGGAAGCCGTTATACTCCGCATATCTGCGGCTTCGCGTTCCCGTGCCTCACGGGTGCGTGAGAGGATCGGTCGGGTTTTCTGACTATAGGTCCGATCGTCAAAAAGCAGAAACTCCAGTATGTCGACAGCCAGGTTATAACCCGTGTCGCGGGAATAAATGGATGGTTCCGAGTAATTGAATCTTTTTTCATAATCGTAATAAAGTTCTTCCATCGTCGGCGCTTTGTCTGGATTTCTCGCCTTCTTCAGTTGGGCGGATCTTTCCATGTAGTGCTTTTCTTCCGCATCGTATCGGGAGATAGAATAATTCCTCGGAGTCGTGCGTCTCCTTGCATTGTTCAGGATCTTCTCCGCATCACCTGAAAGTACTATGGTGAGGGCGCAGTACTCGATGATGTCTTTGACATAGCGACGGTGGTCAGCGGGAAGCGCATACAGAAGTTCAAGCCAGTCGGCCCGGTCGGCCAGTTTCTGTAATGCAAAAGAACTGGTTGAGAGTTTATAAAGCATTTCTTCGGTGGACGTTGCCTGGTGTCCGCAAAATAGCGTAAGGATATAGGTCTTCGCTATCTGCCAGTTTTTCTTCTTCAGATCGGAAATGATCTCCAATGCTTCTTCGAAATTCTTATTTGCCACGGCAGCCTGTGCTTTGAGAACTGTGTCTTTGCCCGGAGCATTCCGCTGCGGGTATTCCTCTTCCGGTTCTTGTTCTTTCGCATGCCTGGCTGCGGCTTTCTTGTTCGCGGCTTCATCTGTACGAGGGAAAGCAAAGGAGGGGATGCCCTGTTCATTGGCAGACTGTGCCTTCGGGGCTTCCTGTACTTCCGAAGTTTCAGGTGCGATCGGTGCTTCGGGTGTTTTCGGAGTTTCTGGCGCGCTCGCCACTTCCGGCACTTCCGGAGTTTCTAGCGCGCTCGCTACTTCCGGCACTTCCAGAGTTTCTAGCGCGCTCGGAGCTTCCGGTTCACCGAGAGCGGCCTCCGCGGGTGAACCAAACGCGGCCTCCGCAGGTGAACCAAACGAGGTCTCCGCAGGTGTGAAATCAGAAACGGATTCAGTTCTTTTCTCACGGATACTGTTGCCACAGGTAGGGCAGAGCCATGCACTGGTGAAATCATCGTAAGTCATTTCTTCGCCACAGAGTGAACAGGTTTTCTCAGCCATTTCGCACCTCGTAAATCATGTGGATCGATCCACGCGCCATCGTTCTCAAAATCATTATAGCAAATCGTGTCTATGAGGGGGATGATTCACCGCCGAAAACCATAAATTTTCTTGCCCGTTTGTGCGCAAAATCCGTTGACTTTTAATCGAACTGAGAGTACAATAATCGTAACGATAGTTCGATTATTCAAGAGGCGAATGACGGACAGAGAAGAAGTGGTTTTTCCCGGATGTGAAGTCGGATCGGAAGCGCTCAGAAGAAGAGGGAAAACGGCACCGTAAGATGTAACAATGTTACAAAGGTTGAAAGGTAAGGCTTTACTGGATGGCTCGAAAGAAGCTGGTCGAATTCAATATGAACAATATCCTCGAAGCCGCGGAAGAACTTTTCGAGCAGAAGGGCTTCGACCGGACGTCTATGGACGAGATTTCCGAGAAGGCCGAGTACAGTAAATCGACGGTGTATGTCTACTTCAAGAGCAAGGAAGATCTTCGGAATCATCTCATCTGCAAGTACATGGAGATCCTCCGTGATGAGGCGAGAAGAGCCGCCGAGAGCAAGGGCGATTTTCCGAAGCGTTTCTTCGATTTCTGCAACCGTATCAAGGTGCAGTACGATGCCCATCCGTTATTCTTCACCGAGACCCAGCAGAAGATCTCCGTGAAGGCACTGAACGATCCGAAGAACGCCACTTTGAAGAAGATCTATGAACTGGGTGAGGAGACCAACGAGGCGGTAGCGGACTTTATCCGTAGCGGTATCGACGAAGGATACATCCGGAAAGACATTGATGTGTATACTGCGGTGTTCTCCATGTGGTCATCCATTGCCGCCGCCATCGAATTCTCCAGAGCGAAAGCCGACTACCTGAAGATGCGGTTCGGCATCTCATCAGAGAACTACAGAAAGAGAGCATTGTCTTTATTACTTGAGGGGGTGAAAGCATGATTGGGATTTATCTTAGCGGAACAGGAAATACACGACACATAATTAAGGAGTTTTTCAAGGCTCTGGGCGAGGAAGAGAGAAGACTCATTCCTGTCGAGGCGCTGATGCAGAAGGTGGAGGGTGACGAGAAGATCCGTCAGGAACTGCTGCTTGAAGCGGTAGCCCGCACCAACCGGGTCGTGCTTGCTTTCCCGACACAGTTTTCCAACATGCCTTATCTGATCCGCGATTTCATCAACAAGCATCACGAGCTTTGGTCCGGAAAAGAACTGTTCATCATCACGACGATGGGCCTTTTTGCCGGAGACGTCACGGGATGCGCGGCGAGAGAACTGCAGAAGTACGGTGCCGATATTCTTGGAGGACTTCAGATCCAGATGCCTGACGCAGTGTGCGACAGCCGTGCGTTGAAGAAATCCTGTACCGCAAGTAGAGAGATCATCCGCAAGGCCGAGAAGCGGGTACATGAAGCAGCAGCTTCTATCCGCCTGGGCGTGTTCCCGAAGGAAGGACTCACGACGGTGGCTCACATCTGCGGGCTTTTCGGGCAGCGCCTGTGGTTCTACAACAAGACCACCGGTTATTCCAACCGCCTGAAAATCAGTGATGCCTGTGTCGGCTGCGGCCTCTGCGCCAGAAACTGTCCGACAGGAAACCTGCATATTGAGAACGGACGCGTCGTCGCCGGAAACCATTGCACCATGTGCTACCGCTGCATCAGTCACTGCCCGACGCAGGCCTTAACACTTCTCGGAAAGAAGGTCGTAGACCAGGTCATGTACGAGAAGTTTGCAACACAGTAATTCTTTTATTGACTCCTCCTATATTGTTCTAGCCAAAGAACGGAAACAAGCCGGAATAGATGCGGTTATCGCACAACTGCATTTATTCCGGCTTTCCCGTCGTTTGTACGAGCCAGGGTCTTGAACCCGCTCCTTTTCTGTTGTTAAATAAAGTTGTTCGATCAGGAGACATTGCTTTGTGTTTTCCGTTTGATATTGTGATTGTTTTCTATGATATATTCTCCTGCCAAAACAGCTGTTGGTGCTTTTTGATAGGAGTATTTTATTGCTGGTTTTATTGTCTTCCTTTTTCTTTGTGACATGTGATGATTTAGTCTGAAGTATTCTGGTTGGAAATGGATTGGACTCCTTTGATTAAGCCTGTCTTGATTGTTTAGTAGGAGGTTCAGACATCTGTTCGGAGGGGTCTTCCTACTATTCTTTTCTTAGGTAAGGATGAAGTAGGAGTGAAATAGTGATAATACTGGTAGAAACACCTACTAACGAAGTGAGATGACATAGAAAAAAGGAGTTTCAAGTTTGAAAGACCAATAAAACTCAGACTAAGGTGAGTCTTTTCCATTATTGAAAGGAATACTGCAAGTGAAGAGCCCGTTTGGCTCCTTCTATTACCCGATTAATGAGATGCCCGAAGGAGAATTGCAATGTGCCATTTTCGGACTACCTTTTATGTTCTTAATCTCGTACGAAAAAAGGAGGTCACACATGAATTCATTGATACGTGCAATTACAGCCCGACAAGAAAATCTTTTGGAGACGATCAGAGTTGCCAAAAAAGCATTACAAGGTTCGCCGGAAGGACGCTTGCGATTGAATGTCAAGCAGGGATGGACGGATTACTACCATATCTGTGATGTTGAAAGAAAGGGCGGTATTTACATTCCCAAGAAGAAGATTTCTCTCGCAAAAAGCCTTGCTCAGAAGAATTACCTGGAACGCCTGATCCGCTCGGCGGAGGAGGAGTTGAGCGTGTTGGACAGATTCTTGAAATCCTATGGAGATTACCGCCCGGAAGACGTTTACACTAAGCTTTCTCCCGCTCGAAAAAAACTTGTAGTCCCATATCTTCTTGATGATGAGGAATATGTGCGGAGATGGAAGGAAATCAAGTATGAGCCTAATCCATTCCGTCGCGAAGAATGCATATATGAAACTAAGCAAGGAGATATGGTCCGTTCTAAATCGGAAGCAATCATCGCAGATATATATTACGATCTTGATATTCCATACAAATATGAATTCCCGGTCAAACTCCACGATGGTACGACCAAATACGTGGATTTCATGGCACTCCATGTTAGAAAAAGAGAGCGCTATTACCACGAGCATCTGGGGCTTTTAGATGATCCGTTCTACCGGAAGATAAACATGAAAAAACTCGATGAATACAAGCGAAGTGGAATCTTCGTAGGCAAAAACCTCATCCTGTCCCATGAAACAGAAGAGAGTCCACTGGATATCCGGCAGATGAGAAAAGTCCTAAAAGAAATATTCCTTTCTTGATTTGAACTTCTTGAAAAGGTAACATTAAATATGTGCAGAGCGCGATTAAAGCCTGTGCGCTATGCCACTTTAGAATGAACAACAAAGGAGAATCGATATGGAAAAGTTAGAGAGAGCCGCTCAGTTTCTGAAAGATGCAGAAGTATACTATCTGGCCACTGTTGAAGGTGATCAGCCGCGGGTACGTCCTTTCGGTACCGCCAACATTTTCGATGGCAAGCTTTATATTCAGACCGGAAAGGTGAAGCCGACTTCCAAGCAGCTCCACGCGAATCCGAAGGCCGAGATCTGTGCTTTCAAGAACGGTGAGTGGATCCGTATCGCCTGTGAACTGATCGAGGACGAGCGCCGCGAAGCACGCGCAGCCATGCTGGATGCTTATCCGAATCTTCGCGGAATGTATAACGAAGACGACGGCAATACTGAGGTGTTCTACCTGCAGAATGCCACAGCAACCTACAGCTCTTTTACCAAGGCTCCGGAAGTAGAGACATTCTGAGATGACGATCCGGGAACAGCTTTGGGCTCTGCGGGATGAGAAGTATGCGGCATTCTCCGCCAAGCTCATACCCGAAGCGAAGCTCGAGCATTTTATCGGTGTGCGGACACCGGATATCCGAAATCTTGCGAAGGAAAACTATGGCACCGAAGAAGCGGAAGCGTTTCTCGGTGCGCTTCCGCATACCTATTTCGATGAAGACCAGCTTCATGCTTTTCTCGTGTCTAACGACAAAGATTTTGATTCCTGCATGAAGAAGGTGTGCGCCTTCCTGCCTTACGTAGACAACTGGGCCACCTGTGACCAGATGAATCCGAAGGTTTTTGCCAAGGCAAAAAATAAGGCGGCGCTCCTGTCTCAGGTCCGGGTGTGGCTCCGTTCCCGCAAAACCTACGAAGTGCGCTATGGTATCCGTATGCTGATGGCCCACTTTCTGGACGACAATTTCGATCCGAAATACCTGGACATGGTGGCGAAAGTCAAGTCCGACGAGTACTACATCAACATGATGATCGCCTGGTATTTTGCTACAGCACTGGCTAAGCAATACGAACCTTCGTTGGCGATCCTGAAGTCCGGAAAACTGTCCGCCTGGGTGCAGAATAAAGCTATCCAGAAGGCAGTGGAGAGTTATCGCATTACCGATGAGCAGAAGACGTACCTTCGCACGCTCAAGATGCCCACCGAAAGCAAGACCGGCGCCAAAAACACAAAGTCCGCCGGCAAGGCCGGCCGCGATCCGTCTGCCGGGAAAAAATAAAAACACAAACGAGGAACGAATATGTGGTTTGAAGAAGCCGTATTTTATCAGATCTATCCATTAGGGTTCTGCGGTGCACCCTTCGAAAATGCACCGGCACAATACGATGAACAGGGCATAAAGCTGACGCGAAAGAAAGATGCCGAGCAGGCGGCGCCGATCCGCAAAGTCATGGACTGGATCCCGCATCTTCAGGAAATGAACGTGAACGCCGTTTATTTCTCGCCGGTATTCGAGTCGGATACCCATGGCTATAACACTCGTGACTACGGTCTCGTCGACCAGCGTCTCGGTACTAATGAAGACTTCAAGGCGGTTGTAGACGCCCTTCACGAAGCGGGCATCCGCGTGGTGCTGGACGGCGTGTTCAATCACGTTGGAAGAGGATTCTGGGCTTTCCACGATGTGCAGGAGAAGAAATGGGATTCACCTTATAAAGACTGGTTCCACATCTCCTTCGACGGGAATTCCAACTATAACGACGGATTCTGGTACGAAGGCTGGGAAGGATGCTTCGATCTGGTGAAACTCAATCTCCGAAACGATGCGGTGGTACATCATATCTTCGATAAGATCCGTTACTGGGTCGAGTATTTCGGGATCGATGGTCTGCGCCTGGATGTTGCATATTGCCTGGACCGGGATTTCCTGAAGAGACTTCGTAGTTTTACCGACAGTCTCAAACCCGAGTTCCTGCTTCTCGGCGAACTTCTCCATGGTGACTATAAGATGTGGGTGAATCAGGAGATGTGTCATTCCTGCACCAACTATGCCTGCTACAAAGGCCTTTACAGCAGCTTTAACTGCATGAATATGTTCGAGATCATCAACACGCTGATCCAGCAGTTCGGACCCGAGAACTGGAGTTGGTTCCGCGGACTGCATCTCATGAGTTTTGTCGATAACCACGATGTGACGCGAATCGCATCGAACCTCAATAACCCGGCCCATCTGCCGCTGATCTACACCCTTGCTTTCGGCATGCCCGGATTTCCGTGTGTGTACTATGGATCCGAGTGGGGCGAACAGGCCAGAAAAGAAGAAGGCGATCCCGCGCTGCGTCCTGCTTTTGACGCGCCGAAGTGGACGGAACTGACCAAGCATATTGCTACGCTTTCCGAGATCAAACAGAACAGCCCGGCCCTGTGCTACGGCAGTTTCCGCTCTGTGCTGCTGACCAATCACCAGTGCATTTTCGAAAGAAAGTGGGAAGGGGACGGCGCCGGTGAGGAAGGTTGCCGAAGCAAGAAAAACTACGAGAGGATCCTGGTGGCGATCAACGCCGCAGATTACGAATTCACGGCTCATTTTGATGCCGGATGCGGCCAGGCCATCGACCTGCTGACCGGAGACATCCATGACTTCGGAGGCGGTTCGGTACTGCCGCCTTATTCCTGCGCGATCTGGAAAATGGAGCACTAAGATATTCACGACAGAGGTGTACGACGATGAGCCAGTTTAATTACAGTAAGATCAGCCTGATCAGCCTTTCCTCTTCATCCAGCGGAATGGCGATGGGCAGTAATCAGAGCCTCTCCGAAGAATTGTCCTGGAAAGAGGATGGCACCGTCGTCATGAACCGCACCGAGATCCACGGAGGCACACGCGAAGTCAGTGTTTTTGCCGTGGCAAAAGAACTTGCCGAGAAGATACGTGCTTTTGCAGAAAGTGCGGATATCGCGGCCTGGGGTGAATTGAAATACGAAGAGGATCCCAGATTCCGTTGCACAGATTATTCTTCCCGTTCCAGTGGAAGGATCATTCTGGATTATCGCGATCAAGGCGGGAAGCCTTACGAGATTGTCTCTTTCAACACCATGGCACTGTTCCGGCACAATAAAGATGCGGACATCGAGACACTTCGTGAGTTCTTCAGAAAATGCCAGGATCCGCAGACAATGATCGAGAATACGACAAGCCTCACACCGGCAGGGGAGACCATGTTAGGAATGGGCATGGATCCGGGTACGGTGAATGCATTTGGAAACCTGCAGATTTTCAAGGAACCTGTTGAAGCATCGAAACCTGAAGTCCATCCGCAACCTGAAGTCCGCCCGCAAGGCGCCTGGACCTGCACCTGCGGACAGATCAATGAAGGGAAATTCTGTTGCCAATGCGGTTCCCCTCGCGTTGATTGAAAGGCTACCCCTGTTTTGCTACACTAGAGATATCGAAAAACGGCGGAGGGCCGTGTATTCTATATCTTTTAGTGGAGGGTTATTATGGATATTTTGTATTTGCTCGCAGCACAGACAGCCAAATCATCCGGCGATCACATCCGTGGAATCATCGCGATCATTGGTATCGTGCTCCTTATCATTGTCGCCGTTATTCTCGGTTCGAAAAGCGGTAAGAAGAAAGCCGCGAAACTCATTGCATCACTCCAGGAGAGCCATCCGTTCAAGGAGTCTTATAAGAATGCCCACATCACTACAGACGGGCTTCTGATCATCGAGTCGGCAAACACCGAGAAGGTCTTCGATACCAGCGTTCTGGCCAATGCCAACAATAACAACAAGGGCTACATTGCCTATGCGTATAAGCTTAGCGACATCAGCTATGTCTGCCCCTACGTTCACTCCGTCCGCTACGTCAATAAGTACGGTCATGGAAATCAGCATACAGATACTTTCGTATTCTCTGTGCTGAACAGCAACCTTGCGCCTCTGGTTCCGGAGTCTCTGGCGAAGAAAGAAATCTCGAAGTCCACATTGAAGAAAGTGGCGAACAGCGATCTGATCAACGGTGGCGGGTACAAGGATGACCACGATCTGAAGGAAGTCATTGCCATGATCCACAGAAATGCTCCGAGTATTCAGACTGTAGATTACGAAAAGGTCAAGGAAGCAAATAAGTAATCTATCCGATACGATTCACAGCAAAAAATATAGAGCAATCAGAGACCATCTCACAGTTGTGAAATGGTCCCCAATCTTTGCCAGAAATGAAGTATAATGAAACTACATTTTTATGAGAGAGGTGATCACTATGGCAAATCCAAATCCGTATTCCGGAACCCAGACCGAGAAGAATCTTGAGGCTGCTTTTGCAGGCGAGTCCCAGGCAAGAAACAAGTATACATACTTTGCTTCTGTAGCAAAGAAAGAAGGCTATGAGCAGATGGCGGCACTGTTCCTCAAGACTGCCGAGAACGAGAAAGAACACGCTAAGATGTGGTTCAAAGAACTGAAGGGTATCGGCGATACGAAGGCCAATCTTGCTGCAGCTGCAGATGGTGAGAACTATGAGTGGACCGACATGTACGAAGGCTTTGCCAAGACAGCGGAAGAGGAAGGCTTCACAGAACTTGCCAAGAAGTTCCGTCTGGTTGCGGCGATCGAGAAGCATCACGAAGAGCGCTATCGTGCACTTTTGAAGAATATTGAGACCGCCCAGGTCTTCGAGAAGAGCGAAGTGAAGGTATGGGAGTGCAGAAACTGCGGTCACATCGTAGTGGGTACCCAGGCACCGGATGTCTGCCCGACATGCAATCACCCGCAGTCCTACTTCGAGATCAATGCAGAGAATTATTGATCCTGTCAGGGCGACGAGTCGTAGGCCATGAGGCATAAGTGACCTCACGAAACTGAACAGATAGAATGGAAACGCTCCACCGGTGGATCCGATGGAGCGTTCTTATTTCAGGTTTTATACACGAAAGTTTCGTGGTGCTTTCCACGACGATGTCGGGATCACACGACCCAGGAGTAGTCGTCGATCGAACTATTATCGTTCTGCCGATCGGCAAGGGTGTCATCCTGCTCCAGCGGATTCGGAAGAGAAAGCGCGGAGCAGAGTTCCGTGATTCGCTGTCTGTCTTTGTCTGTCAGCGCCTGTTTGGTCGAATACGAGATCAGCACAACGGATTTACTTTCCAGATAGACGATATAACTCTTAAAGTCCTCGCGGTTAGTACTCTTGGATGTGCGGCGGCAGGCCAGCTCCGTGACTCGTGAATCCTTATTCTCACGCCAGTCCAGCAAGGAGTACTCATCGTT
This sequence comes from Clostridiales bacterium Firm_16, assembly GCA_001604185.1. Lineage (GTDB taxonomy): Bacteria > Bacillota > Clostridia > Saccharofermentanales > Saccharofermentanaceae > Scatonaster. Next base: position 189,662 of record LVAV01000110.1, read on the forward strand.
TTCGATGAAAGACGTGGTAGTGGGCAAGGTGTAGAAATACTCGCGAGCCTCACTATGGGAAGAGAAGTGCAGATCGGTAATAGTCAACTCGAACTCACTGTTGATGTCGTGATACATGAATCGCATTTCCACGTCATCGAATAAGGTGCGCTGCATATCCCGGTTACCCTTCACACGTTCGTCCAGGTTCATCAGAGTGAATACATTCGATTTATCCTTGTACTGACTGTATTTGACTTCTTTCGCATGGTAGAGATCCCGAACGGTATCCATGAGCTTTCTTTCTTCCGGCACACTGAAAAGCACGATCAAGACCGCAATCGTTACGACCAACGCCGCTTCGCATGCGAAAACAAAAGCCCATTTGGCACGGGATGAACCCTGATTCTTCTCCATATCACTAATTCCTCGTATGAGTATTGATTTCATTTGACGTCAGAAGCGCGGGATCTCGTACCCCACAAAGACTCTGATCTTTATCTATTATACATATTCCGCTTCTTCTTAGCAAAATAATCTGCATATCCGTAGATACTGATCGCCGAGAAGGTGACAAACAGCATTCCGAAGACCGTACAAAGTCCGATTCCGAGCATTGTCCGGCTTTCTCCTGTCTTTATGGAATCATAGAAGCGAAGCACCTTGATGTTTCCACTGCTGTCCAGGGTCACCTTCAGGACCTGGTGATCATTTCTGTATCCTTCCGGGGCCTGCACTTCCGTGATCTCATATTCGCCCTGGGGAAGGCCTAGAAGATCGATCGTGCCGAATGCAGGGGATTCTTTATCGTTATTTGTGAAAAGCACTTGTACCGCGTTTTCTTCGCTGTCTTCGCAGTGCAGATATCCCGAGATCGAATCCACCCACTTAAAGGAACAGGTCTTCCCATCGTGATCCTTGACCGAGAGTCCGCAGTTTCCCAGCAGTCCGCCGGTGGCCGCCGATCGTTTCTCCGGTCGGATGTGGGTCGGTTTGTCTTCAAGTTTTACATGGACGATCGTTTCTTCTTTCTCTACATTCACCGGTGTCGGGTCGGGAAGCAGCGTGAACCTGTTCCACTTGCCCAGATCTTTCTCGATCAGGTAGTATTCGCCTTCGCCTACGAAGAAGGAAAGAGTACCGTCTGCGTCGGTGACGCCGGTTTCCACTAGAGTATCTTCACCGGCTTCGTTTCGAATCCAAAGTTCGAAGGTGACACCATCCATAGGTGTAGACGAACCATCTCCTGTGACCTTCAGAACACGAATCTCTGCCTTCGGATAGTTATAGACAGTTACATCGTAGAACCCGATTTCAGAAGATCCGGATGTGCGGTAGTGCAGCGTTACTTCTTCCTCCGCGCCAATGGCATAGCTGCGATCTGTTTTTGTCTCGCGGAGGAGCAGTCTGGAATCGAAGGGGAAAGCCGTCTTAGTGACTGCGGTTCCGTTCTCATCTGTAACCAGTTTTTCGATAAGATCACCACTATCTGTATACAGTTCAAATTCTACATTCTTCATGGGCAGTTCCGTATCGGCAGCCAGCTTCAAGACACGGATCTTAGCCCGCGATAATTCATTTACGATCGGTTCCTTCAGGGAGAATTCCCAGACAGATTTCTTCGGGTCCAAAGTGCCGGAAGATGTATCGAATACGAATACTTCTTCGTTCAGTGCATATCCGTCGGGTGCCGTGATCTCCTTGATGTAATACTTATATCCCACCGGAAGTTTGGTCTTCGATATTCCGTTTCCATTCTCATCCGTCGTGATGGTTTCCAGGAGAGAATCCTTCGGGATCATGACGGTTTTTCTTGTCTTCCCGTTAGAGATATCGTAGCCATAGATATCTTCCATGGCATACAACCCGAATACGGCAGAGGAAAGCGGTCGTTCCATTGCGACGAATGCTTTCTTCTCGTTGCTCCAGATATACTCTTTTCCGACCTTTCTAAAGGTCAGGATCGCGGTCTGGGCGGAATCGGTCATGTTTGCTGACTGGACGATTACCTTTTTAGAATAATCGGTGCGTGCATCATTTACGTTGAAGATATATGGCTTATCCGAAATCTGAAATCCATATGGTGCCGAGATCTCCACTGCCTTATAGGAAGCTTTGCGCAGGATCGCATCCAGAGCAAGACCGGTTACACGAAGTTTTCCTTCTGCGTCTGTACGGAATGTTCCGAGAAGCATTCCTTTCTTCAGTACTACATCGCCTTTCCCGTCACCATTTGCGTCGTACATCTTATATGCCCTGAAGGTCTTTCCATCTGAGGAGAAGATAGCTTCCGGATACTTTTCGGCATCGTATACGGACATATCCGTCGGGTAATCCAGCACGTCGGAATCACAGTACAACTCGAACTCCGCTCCTTCCAGGAGAACAGGGGAGTAGATCAGCCTTGAATCTTCACTGAGTGTCAGGGAACTCTGTGTTTCTTTTACGTCTGTAGGTGCTTCACCTTTCTTCGTAAGTTCCAATGTCACGGATACCGGTTGATCCTTCAGACGCTCGTTCACGATCGGTGAGGGAAGAGTGTATGCGAAGATCCTGGTGGTGTGATCGTCTTTTACTGATGTGGATGTGACAGGATAAGTTTTCTCGTCACGAATAAATCCTTCCGGAGCAGCGAGTTCTCGGAAATAGAACGAGAATCCCAGTGGCAGACGGCTCAGTGTGCTGGCTTTCCCGTCTTCTCCGGTAGTGAGAACTTCGATCAGCGAGTCCTTGTCTGCCAGCTTTTTCTTCGTTAACTTTCCGTCGGAAAGAGAATATCCGTAAATATCTTCCGACGCATACAGTCCGAATACGGCTCCTCCCAGAGGTTTCTCTACGGCTTCATAGAATTGTCTTTCTTCATTCCATGAATACTCCGTCGAGACTTTCGAAAGAGTGAATGCTGCAGACTGGCTTTCGTTCTGAGCGGACTTTTCTTTCAGAAGGATTTCCTTAGTTATGTCCGTGCGATCGTCCCGGATCTCGAAAACAACCGGCTCCGAAAGCAGGAGAAAACCTTCCGGTGCAGAGGTTTCTCTGGCCGTAAACGTCGCTTTCTTGGAGATGGAGTCCAGAGTCAGACCGGATACTTCGATCTCACCTTTGGCATTGCTGCGGAACGTTCCAAGAGACGTTCCTTTCTTCAACGGAATCTCGTCTTCACCGTCATGGTCTCTGTCGAACATTCTATAGGGACGGAATGTTTTTCCGTCGGATGCGATCTGTACGAAGGGATATTTTGATTTGTCATAAAGCCCGATTTCCATCGGAAGATCCAGTACGTCAGAGTCACAGATGAACTCGAACTCGGCGCCTGCCAGAGGAAGCATGGAATAGGTGAAAAGGATGCCATTCTTATCCTCATATCCGGTGTCGTAAGATTCCACGCCGGACAGCATCTCGCCGGTTTTCTTCAGTTTTAGTGTAAGAGAGACGGGTTGCTCTTTCTGATAGTGATTCACGAGCGGTCCTTCCGGTGAGAAGGTATAGATGCGAGTCAAGCTGTCTCCCTCTTTTCCAGATGTCGGGATCTCGACTGCCTGATCTGACAGGACAATACCGTCCGGTGCCTTCAGTTCCCGGATGAGATAGGTGTAACCGAGAGGCAGATCTGTGGTGCTCTGACATTTTCCATTCGCATCGGAGATCAATATCTCAAGAAGAGTATCCTTGGCAACCAGAGTTTCTCCTGTGGCCTCGTTTAAGATGGATTCCTTGTTATAAACCCCGAACACAGCACCTTCCAGAGGCTTTTCCGTGTAGGTGGCGGTGTTGGTTTTCTCATCCCATACGTAATCACTTACCACTTTGTTGAAAAGCAGCCGCATACCTTGCCTTGCATTTTCCGCTTTCTTCGTTCGTGAGATCTTTGCGCTTCCTGTTGATGAGGATATCTCGAAGACGATCGGTTCCGGATCAAGGATGAATCCTTTGGGTGCCTCGATCTCGACAGCCTGATACACTGCCTTCTTGGAACTCTCGTCTACAGGAAGATCACTCAGCTTGATGCGACCGTTTTTATCGGTGGAATAGATCCCGATCGGCTCGCCTTTACGGAGGGGAGTATCTGGCTTTCCATCGCTGTCGGTATCGATCATTTTATAGGGCGTGAATGTTTTTCCGTCTTCTGATTTTACGACATATGGATAGAGATCCTGGTCATAAAGAGAGATGGGTAACGAAATGTCGAAGATATCCATTCCGCAGTAGAACTGATACTTGGCTCCCTGCAAAGACTGCGGGGTATAGTGGAATCGGATGCCCTGCAGGTTTTCGTATCCGGTATCGAATACGCTAGCGGAGGTCAGCATCTCGCCGGTCTTCTGAAGCTGCAGTTCCAGTGAGGTGCTAAGAGGTAAATTCACGATGGAATCTGAAAGCCGGAAGGTCAGACGTTTTTCGTTAGATCTGGATTTGGCCGTGGCTGACAGAGGATAAGATCTGTCATCCATCTCATAACCGGATGGTGCCTGCAGTTCACGGAAATAGTAAGTGTATCCGAGAGGCAGATCGGCCTTGGTCTGACAGGTTCCGTTTCCACCGGTGGTCATGACCTCGATCAGTGAGTCGGCGGGAAGAAGGAGCGTTCTTTTTAACGTGCCGGATTCAAGTTTATAACCATAGATATCTTCCTGGTTATAAAGACCGATGACTGCACCTGCCAGAGGCTTGTCGATGGTGACATATTTCTTCTGGGCATAGTTGTACTGGGTCAGACGACCGACTTTGCCCGCAACGAGGGTGGCTTCCTGTCTGCTGTCCTTGGCTTTGGCCGTCACGGAGACGGTGGCACTGTTTTGTGAACTTCGGTTATCGGATACCAGGAACATGACCGGTGTATTGTCGACCAGGAATCCGGCCGGTGCGGAGACTTCGACAGCTTTGTATGTAGCTTTTCCGGAGGCAGCATCAAGAAATAAACCGGTAAGACGGATCTTTCCGTTTGAATCGGTTGTGAAAGTGCCGATATAGGCACCGGTCTTTAAAGATGTATCTGCTTTTCCGTCTCCGTTGGTATCGATCCTGCGATAGGGTGTGAAGGTTTTTCCGTCAGAAGAGAATTCTACATCCGGGTATTTCTTGACATCGTAAAGAGAGATGTCCATAGGAAATCCCATGACATTGGAATCGCAGTAGAATTCGTATTTGGCTCCGGCCAGCGGCAGGGAAGAGTAGGTGAAAGAGACGCCTTTGAGATCCTTATACCCGGTAGAAGTTTCGGTGGTTCCGGAGAGCATTGGTGCTTCCTTGGAAAGCGTAAGGGAAAGGGTCACCGGTTCGTCGACGAAATCAATAGGCTTCAGATCACCATTCGGGCCGACACCGACGAAAACTTCGCCTTTCTTCGCTTCGAATGGAATCAGGTCTTTGGAAAGAATATATCCCTTAGGCGCGGAGAGTTCCTTGAGATAGTAGGTGCCTACCGTCAGTCCGAGCCGGGAGAGGTTACAGGTTCCATCCGATCCGGTTTTGAATACAGTTCTCATATCCCGGTCTTGTAACACTTTCTTATTGCTGTCAAGTACCTGGAATTCGACGCCGGCCACCGGGATGACCTCTCCGGTCTGCGCGTCGACTTTACGGATCTGGATCTTCAATTCGTAAAGCCGGTTAGTCAGACGTGCCGTGTAAGCAGCATGCGTCAGATCTCTTTTGACGATCTTTACCGTGAAATCCGGACTGAGATAGGTATCGCCAGTAGCGGATGATTCGATCTGATGGACTTTGTAGGTTCCATAAGGCAGGAGCCTGGACTTGGCATAGCCGTTCTCATCCGTGGTCAGAAGATCTCGACGGTTGGACGGTGCTTTGGAATAGGAAGCGTAGGTCGTATCCCATACCTGGAAAACGGCATTCGGTTCCGGAGGTAATTCTGCGAAAGGCATACCGGCAACTTCGTCGTATTCAGACTGTTTCTTCTTATAAATGTCGAAGAATCCCTCGATACCTTCGTCATAAATGATGTTCTGTCCCAGGGCACTAAGACCCACGTCACCGCTGTCCGGACTCAGTACGACATTTCTCGGATTCGGAGACATGAATTCTGTGCCTTCCGGTGCTTTGGTCTGGAGGATCGTATAAGTGCCGTAGGGAACATCTTTTAACAGAACGGCGCCTTCGTCATTCGATTTCAGATGCCAGCCGAGACCCAGTTTTTTCGCTTCTTCAAAAGAACCGGCCAGAGATGTGTTCCATATGTCGAACTCTGCATCCATCTCGTTTTCTGCTTCCGCATTTTCGTAGATCGTCTTCTTGAAAAAACTGTAGTTTGTGGTCTTACCGGTCAGAGTTAATTCGGACTTGTCGAAGCGGTTTCTGTGGCTGGTGGTATAGCCGATGAAACTCTGGTGCGAAGCATCGGAAGGATCACAGAAGAAATCGTACTCGCAGACCTGAGCTTGATTACCTTCACGACTGGTCGCCTGTGCTTCGATCTGGATGTATTTCTTATTCGATGAATTGGATGGCATGCTCAGATACGAAGCTTCCAGCCAGAAGGGCGTGCCGCTTTCGTACTCTGTGTTCAGGTCTGCCGTTTTGGTTCCGTTGGCCGAATTATAATATACTGTGCAGCCTTCGATCTTGGTGAAGCGGAATCGGCCGCCCATGGTTCCGGTATTGTTTTCTTCCACATTGACTGTGAACTGGGCGACATACTCATTCTTGCTCATATCGTAGTCCAGATGATCGGCACCGGAGATGACAGGAGTAAAGACAGAAGTGACGCCGTAATAGTTGTCCGGGAGCATAGTAAAGATCGTGTCGACCATGCGAAGACCACCGTTTACCAGATAACCAAGCTCATATTCCGGAGAGTTATCCAGACGGTAGATATCCAGACCGCGGAAAACTGAATCCGGGTCCACGCCGATGGATTGCAGATCTTTTCGGAGTTCGCCGTTTTGCTCAGGAGAATCCATATAGAAATCCACGATGCCCCAGATAGCAAGCTGTCTCATGATGTAGCACTCTTTGGCGGTCAATGTTGAGGCACGTTCACCGAAGAGATCGGTCCATTTACGGATATCGCTGTCTTTATAGTGCATGACCTGCACAAGACGCCCCATCATCTCGCAACACTTCTCAGAACGGGTAAGATCCGGACGGGCAGAGGCTTTGGAAGGAGCTTTAGCGCCACGCTTGACGCAGTAGACCCAGTCATATTCTCCTGAGCCGTCATCCCGCAGGGCCCGCATGATATCTATGTTCTTAGAATGGTCAGGGGAATCCTTATAGCGGATCGGTGGCTGTACATCTGTCACATCGACAGGAACATCGTGATCGATGACCGTGGCATACACGTCTTTCTGCCGGATGAGAAAGAGGCCGGGGATCATGGCGATGAGACAGACGAAAGAGAGAAGAAGACACAGGATGCGTGTTCTCGGTGAATAGGTCGTCGGTTTCGGTTTTTTCATTCTTTTTCACACTCCTTACCTGGTTTTGGGGACAAAAAAATGAGACTTCCGAAAACAGGCACACAAGATGCCTTCTTTTCAAAAATCTCATTTCATGTAATAGCCAAAGTGTACTACGTCTTACATCGGAATGCAAGTGAAATTGTTCAAGTAAGTCAGTTATACTAAAAGTGTAATTTCATATCCGCGTGTAATGTCGGAGGAATAAGGATCAAAGACCGCGCTTCTTCATCTCTTTCTTTAATAACTTCTGCGTCTCATTGAGGATCCATTCGCTCTTATTCATACCACTCTCGCAGCATAGTGTGTTGAGGACAGGAAGGTATTCCTTCGGCAGCGTGAACTGTACACGATAGTCGGAAAAACTATCCATGAAGAAATTCTTATACTGCTTCGGACAGTTCTTCCGGACCCAGTCTTCAGCCTGCTCATATTCTACAAGATAAACATGCTTCTTACCGTCGATTGATTCGTCGATGACGAAGAAATCGAAGTTCCTGTTCTTGTAGATCTGTGTGGATCCTTTCTCGGCAATCAGCTTTGCTGAATCTGTGTCCAACAGTTTCCCGTTCCTGCGATATCTCATATAAAATCCCTCTTGCAATCATGTAATGACGATGTATAATGCTTGTATACATTGTAGCACTTTTAATAAAAGTGTCAATATCGGACAAGAAAGAGAGGAGAGAAGAGAATGAATACTGAGAATAATCCTGAAGGAAACGGGACCCGGAAGATCCTGATCTGGATCTGTATCGCATTTGTTCTTTGCATAATGGTCACTTCTTATGCGGCGCATCTTCTTTCTGGTCTTAAGGATAAGAAGGATAGTAATCGACAGGATATGGTAGAGAATATGTATGACCGTATAGCTGAAGATCTGAATGCTACATTTCTTGTAGATCCCGAGGCGTTTCCTGTTGAAGGAGAAGAAGGGGACGAACCACATGGTGGAGATGCTGTCCTTACTAGTGAAAGTGGGATTGATTCCTCGAAGGTGACGGAAGAAACAGATGTCGACATTCGAACGTCTGTGTCTCCAATGAAGAGCAGAAATACGGTTCCTTCTCCTGAACTGTTGGAAGAGACGTATCCGAAGTCTGTTTCCGGCACATCTCAGGCCGGACAGTATACGCTTACATCATGTGGTACGATTCAGATTCCGTCGATATCCTGCGCACTACCTCTATGGGAAGGTGCAGGTAAGGTGGAGATGCGATATGGCGCCGGTCATATGCCGTATTCCGTCCTTCCGGGTGAGAATGGAAACTGCGTGGTCTACGGTCACCGGATGCGAGCATATGGGTCCATGTTTAACCGTCTTGGAGAAGTGAAGATGGGAGATGAGATCCGGTTTTCTACAAAGGAGGATTCCTACTCTTATTTCGTGGATCAGATCGAGGTGATTCCGCCAAGTCAGATCTCAAGTTATATCAACGCGGAAGATGGCGTTCCCAGAGTGACGCTGATTACCTGTACGCCCACAGGAGTGGCTACCCATCGTCTGATCGTGATCGGTCATCTTCAGACATAGAATTTCATTGCTATTTACTATCTGTTCCGATACAATCGAAAATGTAACAGTCCGACTCTTTGAAACAGGAAAGGAGCCACTTTTATGAAGGTAAAATGGGGAGTTTTGGGAACCGCGGCTATCGCTGCAAATTGTACGATCCCAGGTATGTTGAAGGCAGACAACTGCGAGCTTTATGCCATCGCAGGAAGATCACAGGAGAAGGTCGATCAGTATAAAGAAAGATTCGGTTTTCAGGTAGGTTATGTCGGGTATGAGAATCTCCTGGCAGATCCTTCTGTTGAAGCGGTTTATATTCCACTTCCGAATGATATTCATAAAGAATGGGTCATCAAGGCACTGGATGCAGGTAAGCATGTGCTTTGTGAGAAACCACTGGCTCTGAATGCACAGGAAGTGCAGGAAATGTTCGAAGCAGCTCGTCGGAATAATGTGATCCTGATGGAAGCTTATGCTTATCTCCACGGTCAATATGTGGAAGCGCTCTGCAAGGATGTGGCATCCGGAATCATCGGTGATCTGGTATACATTGATACGGCATTTCTTACGCAGGGATATAAGAAGGATTTCCGTCTGCATAAGCACCTGGGCGGCGGCATGATCTATGATCTTGGCTGCTACTGTACCACCATGATCCTTTCCCTTATTCAGGCCGCATCGAAGGATGAAGAAATCACTTCGGACGCGTTGACGCCTGTGTATGTACGAGCTACTGCAGAGATGTCTGATGAAGCAGAAGAACTGGGTCAGGCAGAACCGGGTGACCGGGTCGATGCTTTTGCAGGAGCAATCCTGAAGTTTCCGGGAGGTATCCGTGCATCCTTCGATGTTGGAATGATCCTTGGAGTGAACGGTTTTGGAAGATACGATCGCTTGTATATTCACGGTACGAAAGGTTCGATCCGTTCGGAAGTCGAGTACAACCAGGAAGGCGCACTGTCTTACAGAATCAAGACAGCCGATGAAGAGATCCGAAGAGAGATTGTCGTGGATCAGAACTATAAACTGGAAGTTGAGCAGCTCGGACGCTGTATCCGAGATGGCGAGAAACCACATATTTCTGAAGAATTCTCGATCCGAAATGCCAAGCTCCTGGACGCGTTGATGGAGGAAGTGAACTACTGACAGGAGAATACTAGACGGAAACACACATCGATTCGATATATCACATTTAAGTATATGTATAGCAATTGATTGACAATGCATATACAACTTGCTATATTGTGCTTAGAAAGAAGGTGATATTATGACTCAGATTAACTTCCGGATTGATGATGATATTAAAGCGAATGCTGAACAGGCTCTTAAGGAAATGGGATTGACCATGTCCTCTGCGATAACTATGTTTCTCGTGAAGGTAGGAAGAGAACGACGAATTCCTTTTGAGATAAACGCAGATCCGTTCTATAGTGCAGAGAATATATCTGAACTGGAAAGACGCGCTGCCAATATAAAGAAAGGAATCAGCAAACTTAAGGAACACGATTTGATCGAGGTAGATGATACGTGAGAATTCTGTGGAACGATGAAGCATGGAATGAATATCTTTCATGGCAAGATAAAGATAAGCGCATTCTTAAGAGAATAAACATGCTTCTCAAAGACATTTCTCGAAATGGATACAACTTAACTTTGTTAAGAAAAAAGTGTATCATGTTAGCAAAGGGTAACTGTTTTTTCGAGAAGGTAAACGATTATGGATATTTTTATCGGTTTAATGATTCCGTTTCTGGGCACAGCGCTGGGCGCGGCCTGTGTCTTCTTTATGAGAAGAGAATTGAGTATGCCGGTGCAGCGGGCGCTGACCGGGTTCGCTGCAGGAGTCATGGTAGCGGCTTCCATCTGGAGTCTTCTGATCCCGGCGATGGACCAGTCTGAATCAATGGGGAAACTGGCGTTTCTCCCTGCTGCCATCGGATTCTGGGTGGGCGTACTTTTTCTACTGCTTCTGGATCACGTTATTCCCCATCTTCATATGAATACGGATAAGTCGGAAGGTCCGAAGAGTAAACTCGCCAAGACCACCATGATGGTCCTGGCCGTCACACTTCACAACATTCCGGAAGGTATGGCAGTCGGTGTAGTTTATGCGGGATTTCTTTCCGATAGCAGCACCATGACTTTAGGTGGTGCGCTGGCACTTTCGCTGGGTATTGCCATCCAGAATTTCCCGGAAGGGGCTATCATATCCATGCCACTACATGCGCAGGGAAAGAGCAAGACCGGTGCCTTTGGAAGCGGAGTTTTATCCGGCATAGTTGAGCCGGTAGGCGCAGCACTTACGATCCTGGCTGCCGGACTTCTGGTTCCGGCCATGCCATATCTGCTTTCTTTCGCGGCGGGCGCAATGCTATACGTGGTTGTAGAAGAACTGATCCCGGAGATGAGTTCGGGAGAACACTCCAATATCGGTGTGATATCCTTCGCTTTCGGCTTCACGCTCATGATGGCTCTGGACGTAGCTCTGGGATAACCGGACATCTGAAAATACGAAAATAAAAAGCAGGTCACTTTTGCCGAAAAAGTGACTTGTTTTTTCTAAAATGCAAGGCTTATTTCAATTATGTAGTTGACAGTCGAACATTTGTTCTGTATAATGTAAGTAACATATTAAGTGAGGCTGGGTTATGTCAGAGCTGAAGGATGTGATAACTGCATATCGGAACCTGTCGTTTGGAGAGCGTGTTGTATTCTATTCCACGATAACGAACGATGTCGATGTGCGGGAGGAGACACTGGTTCAGCTATTTGTGCGGATACTGAGTGCCGGAATCTCCGTGCGTAACAGAGATATCTCAGTAAGGTCCCCTCTGCCCTCTCTGGAGGTGTGAACATGATACTTTCAGAAGAACACAGGATCAAGGTCAGAAGGAATAAAGACCTTGGTTCTAAAATCGATACCTATTGCTATCTTGTGAAGAACCTTTCTAATTCTGTCAATTACCTGATCCGGCAGTGCTACCGTATCCACACAAAACTCAGGACAGGCAGTAATCTGGAGAAGTGGGAAC
>LVAV01000111.1 GCA_001604185.1 Clostridiales bacterium Firm_16
GTGGTTTTTTGTTTCGCACGCTTCCTTCCTCGCGTGCTCAACGGAGTCACGACTCCACAATAAAAAGGGAGTGCCCCTCCGTGATTATCATCACTTCTGAGGCACTCCTCGTATTTCTACTCATTTACAGAATATAGTCTTCTGTCTTCGGGATCGCTCCCTCTTTATTTCTTCGGTGTCGCGTTGACTACGGAACTGTAGTTACTGTAGTACTTCGTTCCGTTGATCTCGACATAAGCACGAACCTTGAAGTAATACTTCGTTCCGGTGGTCAATCCCGGGCAGGCACGGCTGGTGGTCGTCACGGTTCCGAGTTTGGAATAGGTTCCGGTTGCAGATGTCGCACGATAAACCTCGTAGCCTGTTGCTCCGGCAACGGCATTCCAGGAAACCGTTACCTTCGTTGCGGAGGAAACAGTAGCCTTCACACCGCCAGGTGCTGTCGGCTTCGGCATAGCACTGACTACTGAACTGAAAGCACCGTAGATTCTGGTTCCGTTCACTTCCTTGTATGCACGAACCTTATAGTAGTAAGTCGTTCCTGCCGTCAATCCGGTGCTGACACGACTGGTCTCGGTCACAGATCCGATGGCAGTAAACGTACCGGTAGCGGAGGTGGATCTCAATACCTGATAGCCTGTAACGCCACTTACTGCACTCCAGGAGATCTTGATTCCTGTAGTGGTCTCCGGTACAGCCTTCACATTAGAAGGTGCAGCCGGCTTCGGAGCAGCATTTACAACAGTACTGTAATCGCCATAGACTTTCTTACCGCTTACTTCTTTATACGCACGCACCTTGAAGTAATAGGTCGTTCCTGTGGTAAGACCCGAGCAGACACGGTTTGTTCCGGTAACGGATCCAACTGCAGTGAAAGTACCTGTCGAGGAAGTTCCTCTCCATACCTGATATCCGGCTGCCCCACTTACTGCATTCCAGGAAACATTTACACTGGTGGCAGATTCAGAAACGGCCTTCACACCTGCAGGTTTCGCAAGCAAGGTCTCTGCACTGACTACTGAACTATAGTCTCCGTAAACCTTCTGACCTTCTACCATCTTATAAGAACGGACTTTGTAATAGTATGTCGTTCCGGCTGTAAGACCTGTACTTACACGACTGGTCGTTGTCACGGAACCGATAGCTGTAAATGTACCGTTGGCAGAGGTACCTCTCCATACCTGATATCCGGCTGCATCACTTACTGCATCCCAGGATACTTTGATGCTGCTGGCAGATTCTGCAACGGCTTTCACATTCTCCGGCTTACCAGGTTTCGCGCTCGTAGGCGAAGGAGTAGGTGCTTTTTCAGCAACTATTAACTTTACGGTGATCCTTGAATGATTTCCGTACACCGGAGATCCTGCCGTCGGGTTCTGAGAAAGGACAGTGAAGTCTTTTTGGGAATCGTAATTCTGTACCCACGCAATCTCGATATTAACTTCATCGAAAACAGGGGATTGCAGTTCCTGCCTGATCTTCGTTTCAGCATCCTGATAGTACATACCGACTACATCTGGCATTGGTACCGCCGGATACGGTGTAGCAGCATGAGTAATGGGCGTCGGAATCGGTGTCCCTGAAATCGGTGTCGGAATCGGTGTCCCTGAAATCGGTGTCGGCCTCGGTGTCCCTGAAATCGGTGTCGGAATCGGTGTCCCTGAAATCGGCGTCGGCCTCGGGGTATTCATCGACGGAACCGGTGTCGCAGGAACGTATTTCAATACTGTGATTTCCCCAACATATTCGGTATCAGGCTGATCTAAGACTGTTCCGGCTTCAGGAAACTGCGAAAGAATTAAGCCGTCCTTATCAGGAAAGGAAGTCGTAATCTCCTTTAAACCAAGCCCTAGGGAACTATGGTTATCATTCAGTGCTTCCAAAAGTGGATCAAGCACCATAAGAGCCTCTTCAATGGTCAAATCAACAATATTCGGCATCACAAAAGATGGATTAAAAACGTATTCCCCTACTTCCAACTTTAAAAAATATTCGGAATCAAGCTCCATGACTGTTCCGGCTTCAATATCCTGCGAAATAACAATGCCGTCCTGACTTGGATCGTGAGTCTCAACATCATCTATATAAACACGTAAACAGCCCGAATTATCATACATTGCTAACGCCAATGGATGAAGCACAATAAGAGCCTCTTCAATGGTCAAATCAACAACATTCGGCATCACTACAGTCGATGCAGGTGTGGGTGTGTACTTGCTTGTCGGTGACGGCGCATGCGGCAGTGTTACCGTCGGAACCGTCGGAGTCGGTGTGTACTTGCTTGTCGGTGACGGCCGATTCGGCGTAGTCGGTGTAGGTGTTGTTTTGTACAAATTCAGTCCCTGGCCATCATCCGGTGAAACAGTCTCAACGATGGAAGTCTTCTCACTTGCTGCCAGAACTTTCCCCTTCGGCATAGACCCAACCGGGAATAGCGTGATCAGAAGTGACAAAACCGTACTGATGCCTATCGTCGACACAAGTCGATTTTTCATGATCAATTACCTCCTTAATCCTTTGTTGCCTGAGACCCATCCCAAGCTAACTAACACTTGTATAATAAACTAAATCAGAGAAAATTGTTATAATTATCATGTTTTTTTGTCTGATTCTTACAAAGAATTGTATCCGCAGGAAACCACTGCTCATCGAAGATACTGATCTCCCGAAAAAGAAAAACCCAGGATTGGCAGCCCGGGTCTCTATGGTTGGAGGTAATTAAGATGAAAAAAATATAAAGTAATAAGTTAAGTCAGTTCAGACCGTTCTCTTCCGCGTAGGTGTTATATCTCAGAAGAGCAGATACCAGAAGGCCAGGAATCAGGAAACAGAAACCTACGTTACTGAGCCAGAGCTTGTCCAGCAGGACGGAGGCCAGCACTCCGATCAAACCGAAGATTGCAAGAAGCAGACTTACGATGCTCCAGATATTTGTCTTTTCTTTCCTCATGATTCTTCACTCCTTCGTTCAAGCGTTTTCCTTTACTTGATGTCTTCATTCTACCTGCCAAGGTTTAATACATCGTCAACTGAAGTTAAAGAAATGGCAGGATAAAAGTTAAGATTTGCTTAAGCAGGATTCTTGAGATCATCCGACAAGATCCGAAACATCCACCCATACGACCGGGTGACACCACAAAGAGGAATCGTAGGACTGGCCTTCCAGATCGATTTTACCGTTCTGACTAAAGGTCGCCTGACATCCTTCTTTCGTGCCCGGTGTACGAAGCCAGCTCGCCTTCTGATCAAGCGTTCCGAACTCGTAGAATTCCATTTTTGCAAAGATATCTTTGTATTTTTCTGCTTCTTCAGCACTGAGGATAAAGACTTTATCCGAAACAGTCGAACCGTCTTCCATCTTGATCTTCGTAGTCATAATACGCTTCAGATCCTTCTCGTTCGGAGCTTCGGCATCCTTGAACTCCCAGCTGATAAAGTCTTTGTTTAAGGTCTTACGAACAGAACTGTTCTTCCATGTGCATGAGGTGGTCGAGTCACTGTATTCACTTGCATTAAATGCCCACGAACTGATCAGAAGCAACGAGTCTTCGGTCTTGTCCAGAACGATCCAGTGCCAGTCTTTGAGATAGTCTCCTCCGAATCCGATATCTGCACCGATCTTGAACTCGATAGCAGGTGCTTTCTCTGCTTTCCTGACCATCTCGGAGGAAATGCCGGCCGATTTGATCCACATTACCGGACGGATGCCGATAAAATTCGAACTGGCTTCGTATCCTACCTCCCACACCTCTCCGTTATTGGAGATGACCTGCGCCGCCTCCTTCTTCTCCGGCTGCGCTACTGAACGCAGCCACCAGAAACAATTTCCATAGCTTTTCTTCAAGAAGTTATAGACCCAGACATTATTCTCCACTGCGTGGTCTGTCGGACGACACATTCTTTCTTTATCGGCTTTCATATACTTCGAGGCTTCTTCACTGTTGAGGATGAATACCTTATCTTTCGTATTGGCGCCGCTTCCGTCTTTCTCATTATCCAGTTCTGTTTCGAGGATATAGTTGCGTAATCCTGATGCAAAAGCACTCTCCACGAATTCTTTATTGAGCCATGTGCGGAGGTTACAGGATGCCCAGTCATAATCACCGTATTCCTCATTCATGGACTTCTGCTCGATGGCGTATCGCGTCATCAGAAGGAGTGCGTCATCTTTCTTATCCAGAACGATCCACTCCACATCTTCGCCTTCGTATTGACCCAGAGTTACGATACTTCCGACGCTGACGTTCTCTGTCGAGACAGGATCGGAAACAACATAGGGGGCTTCTGTAGTGGTCGTGGTAGGTTCTTCCGTCGTTTCTGTCGGAGCCTCGGTAGTTGTAGTTGCTTCTGTCGTGGCAGCTGCTGTAGTAGTGGTCGCCTCCGTGGTAGTCGCGGCGGTCGTCTGGGATATGGTGGTTACCGATGAACCGGAAGACTCTCCCTTATCACATCCTGAAGTGAACGAAACCAGCATCGCCAATGCCATACAAGCTGCCAGTTCTTTTGAATACTTCTTCATAGAA
Source organism: Clostridiales bacterium Firm_16 (assembly GCA_001604185.1). Lineage (GTDB taxonomy): Bacteria > Bacillota > Clostridia > Saccharofermentanales > Saccharofermentanaceae > Scatonaster. Next base: position 4,524 of record LVAV01000111.1, read on the forward strand.
AAACCCCCTAACCATAACGCACTTTCTATCGTCATCTTAGCATTCAGGCACATAGCATAAATGACAGTTGCGTCATAGTAGAGGGTTTTTGTAAAAGATTTTTACTGATCAGATTTTGGCCACGACTTCGCCGATAAACATGTGGTGCAACGCATCGTTCTTATAGAACTGGTCGGCAACTTCAGAAGGCATATTCTTCGGATCCAGTTCCTGCTTGAAAAGTTTCTTGCAGACGAGCGTGACTTCTGCCTCTTTGAAGCTTATGGACTCACCTGCTTCCACAGCGGTCAGGCCTTCCGTATGCATCTTGTCGATGTCTCTTCCGGACTTGGAACCTAGGACACCCAGTGTCTTCTTGTACTCCTCCGGATAGAAGCTGACTGTGAAGTAGTCATTGTTCTCCATGAATTCGTATGTGTAGCGGGATGTTCTGACATAGACGGTTGCCACCGGCTTGCCCCAGATGGTGCCCAGGCCTCCCCAGGAAATCGTCATGGTATTAAACTTCTCCTTATTGCCTGCTGTCAGCAATGCCCATTTCTTATCAAAGGTCTCGAAAATATCTGTATTAAAGTTCATATGGTCACATCTGTCCGATGCCTCCTTCGAGGGTCGGAATACTCCTTTCGTGGTTCAAGTAATACACATAATAACATATCTCAGGCAAGAATACGAAGTGCCGCATCTCGAGATGAATTGGTATAATGTAGGCATGAATTTGAGGAGCTGTGTATATGAAAAAGTTAGCCGTCATCTTCCCGGGTATGGGATATACAAAAGATAAACCTCTTCTTTACTATGCCGGGAAGATTCTTGCCAACCTGGATTATGAGATTCTGTATGTTGAGTTCACCAATCTTCCGAAGAAGATCCAGGGCAATCTGGAGTTGATCCTGAAAGCTGCGGATATGTCTTATGAGCAAGCCATGAAACAACTGAAGGATGTTAACTTCTCAGAGTATGAAATGATCGTTTTTGTTGGAAAGAGTATCGGCACTATTGTTGCATCGAGATACAATGCCGAACAGGGACTTCAGGCACAGCAGATCTGGTACACTCCTCTTCAGGCCACCTTCGAACAAGATAATTCTCTCGATTCGAAGAAGGTAGTCGCCTTTATCGGAACAGCAGATCCGTGGTCCGCTGTTCCCGAAGTGCAACGTACTGCAGAAAACCTCGAAATCGAACTTCATGTTTATGATGACTGCAACCATTCTCTCGAATGCAAAGATGTAGACAGAAATATAGTGATCATTCGAGAAGTTATGGGGATAACGAAAGGCTTTCTGCAGCAATAAAATGATCAAAGACGCCGCATGAACTGCTTATTCAGTTAGCGGAGTATTAAAGCGACTCTTTCAGCGCATTATACTCCATTCCCTCCCGGAGAGAATCTGCATCACCGCCAAGGAGTTCAACCAGGCGGAACGCAAAAGGTAATGACGTTCCGGGACCGCGGCTTGTGATGATATCGCCGTCCACTACAACACCCTCTTCTGTCTGGGTGTTATCGTCAACATATTCCGCATCGGAGAAGATCCTCTGAAAATATTCGTCAGGATAACTGGTTACACGGCGACCGGCAGCCACGCCTGCTTTAGCCAAGACCTGCGGGGCGGCACAGATGGCGGCCACGATCTTGGAAGAATCAGCTGCGAAAGCTTTTACCCAGTTCACGACGATGTCGTTATCACGGAGAGTATCCGAACCCGGCTGACCGCCCGGCAGGAATACTGCATCGTAGGAATTCTGCTCAACATTCTCAAGAAGGGTGTCCGCGATCACACGTACGCCATGAGCTGAACTTACTACCTCTCTTCCCGTAACGGAAACCATATCACATGTGAAACCGGCACGACGAAGAATATCGACAGTAGATAACGCTTCAATCTCTTCAAAACCATCCGCTAATAAAGCTGCAATTCTCTTCTTACTCATTTGTTTTCCTCCTTGTTCGAGTTTCACTCATGGAAATATTATATCATGCAGGATCTGTAATCAGAACGTGAGGTTTTCTTCGTAGTAGACATCAACTTTGCTTCCATCATCGAGGGAGACCATATACATGCGTGGCGGGCCTTCGATCACGTCAATGATCGTGCCTTCCTGTCCGGAGATCAGTACGCGCACATGCATGCCTACGCTAAAAAGTCCCGGGCTGATTGGACCGTCCCCGCCATTCACTACTTTATTGGCCGCACCCAGGCCGAAAAGTCTTGAAAAGAATCCCGGTTTCTCCCCGGATGTATCGGCATAATCGTAGGATGGATCGTCTTCGTCGTCCCAGTCATCATCGCCCTCCTCATCGTCGTCATCGAAATAGTGGGTGTTATTCTTTCTGTCCAGTTCGTGAAGCGCGGCGTCATCGATGAGCCCTTCCAGATCCTCGATATCACTTTTCGAGAAAGATCCATTCCACCGCAGAGCCATCGCCGTCATCGTCTTCTCATCGACCAGACCTTCGAACTCCAGGATCTGCGCAGGAGTGAATATACCGCCGCCTCTCATATACTGATTGACCATGGCCGCCATCCACATCTCATCCACGAGACTCTCGAATTCCATGATTTGTTCCGGTTTGAAAACAGCACCTTTCTTCAAGGTGTCATCCAGAAGTGTTTCCAGGGCAGGTTCATCCAGATAGTAGGAAAGATCGTAGAGTTCTTCGTAGGAAAGAACATCCCCGTTTCTTAACGCCTGAAGCATTTCTTCCAGAAGCGTATCTTCTGACAGCACCTCGTCTAATTTCGCAATCTGGGATTTAGTAAAAACAGCCCCGAGTTCATGGGCTTTCTTCACGAACGCATCCCCGATCTCCTGGGATCCGAAGAAGTTCAGAAATTCCTCCACTTCGTCGAAGGGACCGATGTCCTCAAGAGACGCGATTTTCGAGAGAACGGTTTTCTCCGACCAGTCCTCATAATGCTGCAAAAGTTCTCCCCACTTCATCTTGTTTCCACCTCCCCATCCATCACCCACGGGGGTGCACGTTTCTCTTCTTTTTCAGCATACTGTTTTCACCTGCAAATCGCAAGACTCACACCGTTTCCGGAACGAAGTCCTCCGCACCAACACCACCTCTATACTAACGGTATCAGTGCTTTTGCCAAAGACAATGCTATACTTGTAAAACGCCTTTCGGGCAGACCCGGAACCGGTTCTTCACAGGTGCCTTCCGTCCGTCGCCTGCAAGGATGTCAAAATGGGAATAAAACTAGGCAAAAAACTGCGATTTTTCCATTTTCGAGAGATATACAATTATTTTGTAAGAAGAAAGAAGGGAGTTTACATGCACAAGAAACGCTTTCCGCGCACCAAGATTCAGTGGATCTGGGATAACATTGCCGGACTCCGAGGGGTATTTATCCTCGCCATGGTCGGTACGGTAGTTTACAATATCCTGCAGTTGACTGTACCCTTCTTCTCACAGTTGATCGTAGATCGTTTTCTGACCCGAGACGATGCCGCCGCATACTTCGACGCCAACCGCCGGGAATTCTACATTCTGGTTGCCTCGATGGTGGGGCTGACACTGCTTCGCGCCCTCATCGTCTATCTGGACTGCATGGCTTACGAGCACGTGTCCCAGCGGGCACTGTACCGCGTCCGTAACTACCTCTTCGAGAAGATCGAGCGGCAGGACATGCATTTCTATAACGAATACCGCACCGGCGATCTCATGACACGACTCACCGGTGACCTAGATGCCGTGCGTCACAACATCGCATGGGTCGTGCGAATGATCATCGAATGCTTCGCGCTTTTTACCGTGGCATCGGTCTATTTCTTCTCCATGAACTGGAAGATGGCCCTGTGCATCCTCGCGCTGGCGCCGGTGATCTTCCTCATCGTCTTCACCTTCCGCCGGAAGGTGGCACCGATGCATGCACTTCTTCGTGAGAAGCACGCCCAGATGAACACGGCAGCCCAGGAAAATATCTCCGGCAACCGTGTGGTCAAGGCTTTCTCCCGAGAAGATTATGAGATCAGCAAGTTCGATGAGAGTAACAGAGATTACGCCGAGACGAATAAGAAGACCCGCCTGGTGTGGATCAAGTTCTTCCCCTTCGTGGAGACCTGCGCCAACCTCCTGCCGGTAGTGCTTCTGTGGGTCGGCGGTACCCTTCTCATGAAGGACGATATGACCATGGGTGAGTACGTGGCTTTCTCGGGCCTGATGTGGGCCATCGCTAATCCGATGCGCCTTCTGGGAAACATCCTCAACGAGTTCCAGCGCTTCTCCGCTGCCGCGGATAAAGTCATGGAGATCTACTACAGCGAACCCACCATCGTGGACGCAGAAGACGCCATCGACCATCCTCAGCGCTTCGAGGGCAAGGTGGAATTCCGCAACGTCAGTTTCCAGTACGAAGACGCCGACCTCCCGGTACTTAAGGACATCAACTTCGTGGCGGAACCCGGCGAGACCGTGGCCATTATGGGAGAGACAGGATGCGGCAAGACGTCTCTGATCCAGCTGATCCCGAGATTCTACGAACCCACTTCCGGACAGGTCCTGGTAGATGGTCTTGATGTGTCCAAACTCAGGCTCCAACAGCTTCGTACCAGCATCGGTATGGCTACCCAGGATGTACTTCTTTACTCGGATACCATTGACGGAAACATCGCTTACGGCGATACGAACATAACCAAGGAAAACGTGATCAAGTTTGCCCGTTACTCTGCTGCAGACGAATTTATCTCGAAGATGCCGGAAGGCTACGAGACCATCGTCGGCGAGCGCGGCGTCGGACTTTCCGGCGGACAGAAGCAACGTATTTCCCTGGCGCGGGCTCTGGCGGTCCGCCCTTCGATCTTGATACTCGACGACACGACCTCGGCGGTAGATATGGAGACAGAAAAACAGATCCAGAAGAGTCTTACGGAACTGGATTTTCCCTGTACGAAGATCATTATCGCGCAGCGTATCTCCACAACGAAGAAAGCGGACAAGATCCTGATCCTTCAGGACGGCAGGATCTCGGAAGCCGGAACCCACGAGGAACTCATTGCCAAGAACGGCTATTATGCCGAGCTTGTTAGACTTCAGGCCGGAACGACCGCAGAGGCTGATCTATCTGCGGGGCCAACCGAAAAGGCGATCAAGCCTGCCGGAAAGGAGGTGTTTTGAAATGGCGAAACAGCAACGACAGAATGAAAAACATGAACCTTTAAATCACATCCCCCTTGCTGATTTAAAGGAGCAGAAACAACAAAAGCGGAATACCTACCGTGTTGACGAAACGCTGGAAGAGCCCTTTAGTTTCAAGCACCTCCTCCGTGCCTGGACCTACATCCGGAAATACTCTGCGAAGATGATCCTGGCCCTGATCCTCAGCGCCCTGGGTGCCATGGCGGCCCTCTGCGCGCCGAAGATCACGAAGGAAGCGCTGGACGTAGTGATCCCGAACAAGGATACTCCGATGCTCCACCGCTTGATCATCATGCTCGTCGTAGCCTACGGAATCAGTATTCTCTTCTACACGATCCGGTCCCACATCATGGAGCGGACATCCCAGGATATCGTGTACGACATCCGTAAAGATCTTTTCGCGCATCTGCAGGAACTGCCGTTCCAGTATTACGACGACAGGCCTCACGGTAAGATCCTGATCCGTGTAGTCAACTACGTCAACTCCGTGTGTGACATGCTTTCCAACGGTCTGATCAACGCGGTGCTGGAGATCATCAACCTGGTGTTCATCATCGCCTTCATGTTCACCACCGACGTCAAGCTTTCCCTGGTAGTCATCACGGGCGTGCCGGTGCTGGCGGTGTTCATGTTCTGGGTCAAGACCAAGCAGCGTCGTGCCTGGCGTATGGTGTCCAACAAGAACTCAAACCTGAATGCGTATCTGCAGGAGAATATCGTCGGCGCCAAGATCACCCAGATCTTCGCCCGTGAAGAAGAAAACAGCGAGATCTTCGAGAAGCTTTCCGACGACTGCCGCACCACCTGGATGGGCGCCCTTCGTTACACCAACCTGGTATGGCCGGGCATCGACAGCATCTCCGTCTTCGTCCGCGGCGCCATCTTCGTAGTCGGTCTTCTTCTCTTCGCGCAAGGTCAGGAGACCCTGGGTGCCATCGTGGCCGTGTCCAGTTACGCCGCCCGTTTCTGGCAGCCCATCATGAACCTGGGTAACATTTTTAACAACTTCATCAATAACATGGCTTACCTGGAGCGTATCTTCGAAACCATCGACGAACCTGTCGGTGTGAAGGACAAGGATAACGCCACCGAAATGCCGGACATCAAGGGCGAAGTGGAGTTCCAGAACGTCTCCTTCTCTTACGAAGAAGGCAAGGAAGTCCTGCACAACGTTTCCTTCAAGGTCGCCCCGGGCCAGAGTATCGCTCTGGTTGGTCCGACCGGCGCGGGCAAAAGCACCATCGTCAGTCTGATCTCTCGTTTCTACGATCTGGATTCGGGCCGCATTCTGATCGACGGTCAGGACATCTCGGATGTGACGCTGCATTCGCTGCGATCCCAGATGGGCATCATGCTGCAGGACAGTTTCATCTTCTCCGGAACCGTAGAAGATAACATCCGCTACGGTAAGCTGGACGCTACTTCCGAAGAGATCCGGAAAGCCAGTGCCGCGGTATGTGCCGATGCCTTCATCACCAAGATGCCCAACGGCTACGCCACCGAGGTCAAGGAGCGCGGCTCCACACTGTCCCAGGGACAGAAGCAGCTGATCTCTTTTGCCAGAACATTGCTCTCCGATCCGGCCCTCCTGGTGCTGGACGAGGCCACATCCAGTATTGATGTGCAGACGGAAAAAGCTCTACAGAAGGGCCTGGATGCCATGCTGCAAGGCAGGACTTCATTTATCATCGCTCACCGTCTGTCTACCATCAAGAATTGCGACAAGATCATGTACATCGACCATGGCGGCATAACCGAGGCCGGCTCTCACGAAGAGCTCATGGCGAAGAAAGGCGACTACTACCATCTTTATATCTCACAGATGGATGACGTTGCCGGCTAACAATTGAACAACCTCCCTCATCTAGTCCCGGAAACGGGTCTTCGAAGATGCCAGACTTCGGGGACCCGTTTCTTTTTCTTTCAGGGGGTCTTCTCAAAAATGGTCAATGGGGTTTTAATGGTATTAACCGATTCGGTCAATGAACGTCACCAACCGGTCGCACACGGCCACGCGACCGCACCGCGCGGGGTGACACCAAGAAACACAACACCACGAAAGGAGCCGGGCATGAACGATAAATTCTTCGAACTTCCGAAGGAGAAACAGGAACGGATCATCAACGCCGGATTCCGTGTCTTCTCCAGAAATTCCTATAAAAAGAGTCCGGTCCAGCAGATTGCGGACGAGGCGGGAATCAGCAAGTCTCTTCTCTTCTTCTACTTCAAGAATAAGAAAGAACTTTTCCTCTTCCTGATGAAGAAAGTCGAGGAGATCACGACCCAGGCACTGCTGGCTTCCAAGTGCTACGAAGCCCCCAACATCTTCGACATGATGTATCTGGGACTGAAGGCGAAAGTGGGCATCATGAAGACCTATCCCGACATCACCAATTTCTCGGTGAAGGCGTACTACGATGACGACCCTGACATCCGCGACGACATACGGAAGATCGTGCAGCCTTATACGCAGCTGGATACCAACCGCACCCTTCCTCCGCTGGACCCGAAGGACTTCAAGGAAGGCATCGATCTGCGCCTGATGTATCGTGACATGTACCTGGCCTCCGAAGGGTATATCTGGCAGATGTCTCAGACCGGCGTCATCGATGTCGACAAGATGCTGCAAGAGTACAAAGAAATGATCGATTTCTGGCGAGAACTATACGCAAGAAAGGAAAACACATGAACGCAGTTGAGATCAAGAAACTGACTAAGAACTACGGCAAGGCCCGTGGTATAACAGAGCTGGATCTGCTTGTGAAAGAAGGCGATATCTTCGGCTTCATCGGCCCTAACGGTGCCGGCAAATCCACCACGATCCGAACTCTCCTGGGACTGATCGCGCCGACCTCCGGCGATGCAAAAGTTCTGGGTTTCGATATCCGTACTCAAACTACCGAGATCCTGGCGGAGACAGGATATCTCCCTTCGGAGATCAACTTCTACTCCGGCATGAAGGTCAAGGATGTGCTCCGTTATTCGGCGGATATCAGAAAGAAAAACTGTGACGAGAAGGCCAGGAAACTGGTGGAGCGTCTGGACCTGGATCTGAATAAGAAAGTCGACGATCTTTCTCTCGGCAACCGCAAGAAAGTGGGCATCATTACTGCGTTGCAGCACAGCCCGAAGCTCCTGATATTGGATGAGCCAACAAGCGGCCTCGACCCGCTCATGCAGCGAGAGTTTTTCGAGATACTGAAGGAAGAAAACGATAACGGAACCACAGTATTCCTCTCTTCTCATGTTCTGTCGGAAGTGCAGACTCACTGCAAGACCGCGGCCTTCATTCGGGACGGCCGGGTCCTGATGCACGATGAGGTTTCGAAACTGGAAGCCGCCGGTGCCAAAAAGGTCTTCATTAAGATCTCTTCGGATAGTGAAGGCGCGCTGGATGTCCTTAGCCAGATGAAGGGTCTTTCCGATATCGAGAAAGGTCGCGGCACTTTGAGTTTCATCTACCAGGGTGATGCGTCGACCCTGATCTGCGAACTGGCCAAATACAAACTTCAGGACGTGAGCATCACCGAGCCGTCGCTGGAAGATATCTTTATGCGTTTTTACGAAGGAGGTGAAGAGAAATGACGATCTTTAAGAACGAATTGAAATACAGTCGCATTTCCCTCCTGATCTGGAGTCTTTCCATCGGTCTTCTGATCGCGACATGCGTGTTTATGTATCCCAGCATGAAGTCGGAGATGGACTCCGTCAACAAGATCTTCAGCTCCATGGGCAACTTCAGTTCTGCCTTCGGAATGGATAAACTGAACTTCGGAACTTTGATCGGTTTCTATGCTGTGGAAGGTGGTTCTATTCTTGGCGTAGGCGGTGCTTTCTTCGCTGCGGTGACCGCCATCGGTGCCCTCATGAAGGAAGAGCGCAACCGCACGGCCGAGTTCCTCATGACACATCCCGTCAGCCGCGCCCGCGTCATCACCGAGAAGCTGCTGGTAGTTCTGGCCCAGATCACGATCCTGAATCTGATCGCATTGGTCCTGACTGTCGGATCGATTCTCCTGATCGGCGAGTCCATGGTCTGGAAAGATTTTCTTCTGATCAACCTCTCCTTCTATCTCATGCAGATCGAGATCGCCGGCATCTGCTTCGGCTTCTCTGCTTTCATTACGAAAGCCGGCCCCGGTATCGGCATCGGACTTGCCGCTGTCATGTATATTCTTAACATTCTTTCGAATATCTCTTCCGATGCTCAAGCTCTGAAATACATCACCGCTTTCGGTTATACTGACGGCTCCACGATCATCAACAACGGCGGTCTCGAGGTGCGTTATCTCATCGTCGGCATGGTATTCTGCGTCATCGGCATTGTAGTCGCATATGTGAAGTATACGAAGAAAGATCTGAGGGCGTAAGATCAGTGTGTGATCAAGTACATGAAGGCTCCAAAGTATCTGCCTAAATCAAATGCGGTAAACGCTAAGATCACGACCAGTGCGATAAGCAGGATAATGCACATTTTTCGGTTCTCAAGGATCCTGTCGAACAAGTCTCTGAAATAAAAGTTCATATTGGTCTGCATGGTTATTCCCCACCTTTGGCGATTTAATAGTCAGATCAGACGACGAGCGGCATGCCGCCCGGTTCGTCTGTATCTGATGATTCCATCTTAACGGGCAGGAATAAAATAACTGTCAAGCAGGGTTTAAGAAAGAATAAAGAAACTTGGGAAACCGGAAATCAGAGGCGAATCTTCTCCATGGCGTCTTTCAAGATCTGCTCTTCGTCGGCGCCGACGACATCCAGACCAACGGCGGAGACAAGTGAAACTTCGGGTATTCCATAGAAGCTTTGCGCCATGGCACGCACGTAGCCATAGCCAAATTCCTCCGGACAGAATACCCCGCCTGCTGAGGTAACATAGTACAATTTTGTTGCCTGGCACATCGGCTTCGGCGTACCTTCCGGTGTATATTCGAATGTAATACCCAGCACATTGATCTGTTCGAAATACTGCTTAAGTGCTGCCGGAAAGGACAGATCCCAGTACGGTGCCGCAATCACAACTTCGTCCGCTCTTGCGAACTGTCTGGCCAAGTCAAACATGGGGTCATCCCATGCCTGCGCTTCTTCCAGGACTACTCGTCGTGTTATGAACTCCTCATTCGCAACGGGAAAAGAAACCTCATCCAAGATGACCTCTTCGACCACAAGATCGCCCGCTCCATCTGACAAGTTCTTCTCACGAAGAAGTCTCAGAAGATGGTCTGCCAGTTTCTTCGTTCTCGATTCTTTGCGCACACATGCGTTGACAAATAAGATCATATTCGCGCCCCTTTCCGGAGAGATCACTTCTTATTCTTCTTCAGTGACTGCTTGAAGAGATCTTTGATCAGGTTCTTACCTTTCTCGGAGGAGATGTCATCCATACTCATCTCACCGTTGAAGACCAGGGTCATGACACCGATATAGGCTTCACCCAGAGCCACGGTGATCAGGCCGGCGGTTCCGGCAGAGATGGCACCGCCAACGACTGTTCCGGCACCCGGGATCAGTTTAGCCAGATTCGCAACCACGGTCTTACCCAGCACCGTGGCGCCTCCGGATCCTACAGTGGATGACACGATGGCCGTAATGACACTCTTATTCACAGGCAGACCGAATATCGCCGTGATGTTGGCGATCATGGCGATCTGGGTCGGGATCAGAACGATACAATCCGCGAAAGGAATGGGTGCAGCACCTTCCCCGGCGGCGGCAGCTGCGGCTGCCAGAACGATCTTCTGCGCTCTCTTCTTCTTCTCGGCCAGACAAGCGATCTGCACATTCTGGAGCGTATCTTTCAGCTCATCTGGCAATGCTTCCCCCATGACTTTGATCAACGTATCCAGTCCGAAGGATTTCACAGTATATTCTTCGTTGATGACGTAATCTTCCGCCAACACCGGAATGATCTGTACCACGCCCAGATTCTCGTCAAGCAGCATCTGGCGCATCTGGTCGGCGTTCTTCTTCGAGATCGACTGGGTTAGTACGATGATGATCGGAACTTTTGCCACACTGTCTTCTCGCGAAAGCTCTCGGATCCACTCGATCTCTTTCGGTTCTATGCGGTTGGACGCGGTGTTGATGCAGTACCAGATACAGTGGATGACCTTGTTGATGTCATTTCCGAGAAGCCCTTCCTTGATGGTAGAGACGATCTCCTCCTTGACCTGCATCTGCACTTCTTTACCCAGTTCGAATCCGCGGGTATCGTAGATCGCCAGCGGCACATCTTCCTTAGTCAGGCGACGCAGGTGATCCGTCACGGGCTTACCGATTCCGGTAGTTGCCAGCTTATCTCTGAACACCGCGTTGATCAGGGTACTCTTACCCGTGCCGGTCTTACCCGCCACGATAATGTTCAGTTTATTCAGATTCTTTATCTTCTCAGAGATGGAATCCAGTGTCTTCTGGACCACCGTACTGATGTTCATTTCCACAGGATTTAAGGGATTAATGGGATTATTCGATTCCATATGAAAAAACCTCCCCGCGAGTTCTACCTTCTACATGATCCGTACCAGGAATCGTTTCCTGCTACAAATTCATTCTACCATAGAAGATATCCCTTGCGGGAAGGTTCGTCATACCTTCGAAGATCCGCTTCGAAGGATCGTTTACATAGGATCAGTCTTTCTCCACCAGCGTGAAGCCGCATTCTTCGGCCGCGTCGCGGAAGCATGCGAGTATTTTTTCGCCGTATTCTTCCAGGCAGAAGCGGAGGTTTGTCTCGTTAACGATCACGATGCTGGCTTCCTTCGGAAGTTCGCTGAGGCAGTCATACAAAGCATCCAGGTTGTGACCGAAATATTCCGGGAACTGCAGCTGCTCTTTGATCACGCGGAAAGCCACCTCTCGGCTGGTCATGTCTTTTCCATCAAGAAGATAAACGCTCATAGTTACTCCTCCCCGTAAAGCAATGTAAAGGTTTCGTAGTGGTCACCGGTATAGTAGACCAGACCGTCGTTGGAGAATACGATTCGCTTGGCGCCACGGGATTTCTTGCCCTTGGTGTCGATATCGCACTCATAGTATGTGCGTCCGCGCTTGCTCGGAAGCAGTCCCTCACGGTTACCAAAAACATCGCCCCCGATGCTGCATCCCGGGAAGAATTCGTCCAGCGATCCGCCTTCCCATCCTCTGGCACGCGCATCCTTCTTCGTCACAAAATTGTTCGGCAGATGGCCGTATGTGTGTATGAACAGGGCAACATCGTCTTTGGATGTATACGCTTCATTCTCCTTGAGCGCGCCGTTCGTGGTTTCCGTAGTCGATTCCGTGGTTGCTTCCGTCGTGGTCTCGGTCGTAGCTTCTGTTGTGGATTCCGTGGTCGCTTCTGTCGTAGTCTCCGTGGCCGTAGTGGTCTCTTCCGTTGTCGCGGAAGTTTCCTTCGACTCGTCCTTCGAAGCTTCTGTCGTGGTCACCATCGTCGTATTCTTCGTCGCGCTGGTTTCGGCCACCAGGCTACAGCCCGCCATGCACACCGTCATGACAAGAACACAGAGCAACGCAAATAATCTCATGATTCTGTTTTTCATCGTTTATTCCCTCTTTTCTGGCTCTTCAGAGAATTCCCGGAAATGAGAGCCTTGGTGCTTTCTTGTCGTTCATGCTCCTCGTATGATCATTTTGAAAAAGCCGGCATATCGTCTATAACTTATTGCTCATAGTAGGACGGAAATCCTGATATCTGCAGATCCGTCCTACGCTTTTAACGACAGTTCAGTCGAAATCCTGAAATCTGTGATTTAGACTGAAGTTTGGAAGCGACATTTCAGTCAGAATCTTAAAATCTGTGATTTAGACTGAACTTTGAAGGTGGTATTTCAGTCTAAAATCCCAAATCGGCTGTTTCGACTGAAATACAAGGCCGATTTTTCAGTCGAAAATTCAAAAATCGTGATTTAGACCGAAAACGGGGCGTGAAAGTTCGGTCTAAAATGCGAAATCAGCGATTCCGACTGAAACCATACTTAAATCATACGACTCCAAATTTTCCGTGAAGAGCCTCCTTTCTTAAGTCCCGTACATTATAGACCAGTTCCCTACGAACGGCAAACGAGCGTCTGTGATAGGCAACGACGGTTCCGCCCCCTGCCATCACGCCTGCCATCACGCCCGGCATCAAGCCCTCCAACATGCCCATCAACAACAAAAACGCGACCTCATCTGAAATTTCAGAGGAGATCGCGCTCTCACGTGATTAATATGTTGATTTGGTCACCGGGACCGCAGTCGGCTCCCTGCCCGAAGTGGCTCACGGCTCGAAGCGGCTTGCGGTCCAGCGCGGGCTACATTTCGAAGCGGCTCGCGGCCCGAAGCTTCGGACCGATTCGGATCACTGTCCCAGGATCTCCGATGCTTCCTTCAGGAGCTCGATGATCGGCAGGTGCTGCGGGCAGACGCCTTCGCACTGGCCACAGCCGATGCAGTCCGATGCCTTACCGGATCTCTGGATCAGGCCGGAGTAGAAATTCTTCGATCTCCAGTCATCCGGATAACGACGCAACGTGTTGATGGTACGGAAAACATCCGGGATACTGATGCTCATGGGGCATCCGTCTACGCAATATTTACATGCCGTACAACCGATCTGCGGGATACTAAGGATCTCATCGGTGACTTCATCGACGATTTTCATCTCATCGTCGGAAAGTGGCTCAAAATCAGTAAATGTAACAATGTTATCTGCCATCTGTTCCTCGTTGGACATACCGGAAAGGATGGTCATGACACCCGGAAGGGTACCTACGAAGCGCAGCGCCCAGGAAGCGACCGACTTGTCCGGACGAGCCGCCTTGAACTTAGCCTCGATCTCCGGAGCCATGCTGGCCAGCATACCGCCACGGATCGGTTCCATGACAATGATCGGGATCTTTCTCTCGGCCAGGATGTTATAAAGTCTCTCGGACTGGACTACCGGATTGGTGCGGTCCAGATAGTTCAACTGGATCTGTACGAACTCCACTTCCGGATGGGCATCCAGGATCTCTTCCAGAAGCTCCGGTGTGCCGTGATAGGAGAAACCGAAGTGGCGAATCTTACCTTCTGCCTTCTTCTGCAGTCCCCACTTGAAGCAATCGTACTTCACGTAGGTATCGTAGTTGTTGCCATCCTCGATGGAATGCAGCAGATACAGGTCGAAATAATCTACACCTGCGCGCTCCAGCTGCTCATTGAAAAGCCGCTCGACATCGCTTTCCTGCTTGATCTCCCAGGCCGGGAGCTTTGTTGCGATCATGAAGCTGTCACGCGGATAACGCTTAACCAGCGCTTCTCTCGCTGCGACCTCAGACTTACCGCCGTGGTACACATATGCAGTATCGAAGTAATTCATGCCCGCCTGCATATACTTATCCACCATACGGCAAACATGTTCAATATCGATTTCTCCGTCCTTCTCAGGAAGACGCATCAGGCCAAAACCCAGTTTCGGCATTTTTGTCAGATCAATACTCATACTCGTATCCTCCTCACACAGATATAGACCTACTATAGTTCCATTTTATTCATCGAGGAGAAAAAAGTATACCAGTCTTTTATCAAATAGTGTCCGGATTTTGTTCAACAGACTTTATGTGAAAAGAACTAAAACCTCACTTCCACTCCATTTCCGCGAAGCGCTCCACAAAGATCCCGTCTTCCTCGTAGGCCAGCACGCTGAAGTTATACATGCCGCGCTCGATGATCTCTCGGCGGACCTTCGTACCGGTCTTTACGGTCATCACGATATACGCGCAGTCCGGAAAAGTTTCGTATTTCGCCTTCTCGAAGGTCTCCGCAAAAGTCGCCGCCGTAAACTCCTTCGTAGCCAGAGTTTTTCCAGAATCATCACATTCCTGAAGCAGGATCCGGTCCGGAAGCGCGCCCTGGTTGAAGGAGATCTTCATCTCGCTGATGTATCCCTTCTTCTCGCCCATGTGGTCGACTTCCACCTTCGTCGTGTAGGTCGAAAATGCCGTGACATCCTGCTCCGGATCGGTCCCGTCGGAGTTGAGGTTCGCATCGTTCTCGAGCTTGGCATAGACATCACCGTTCGGCTTCTGGTACACCGAGTTCACGAAGTACTTCACCGAATCTTTATTGCTCACCAGAAGGTTCACATCCGATCCCAGTTTCACCGACGACACGCCATCCACATCCGCGATATCCAGGCTGGTCTTCGCCCCCGAGAACTCCGGATCGAGATGCATGTAATAGCAGTTCTCGTAGGTATACTCATAGGCACCATAGGCTTTGTCGATGTCGAAGACATAATCCTTGTAAGCCGGAAGATCGTCCTGTGCCGGAACGTCGACGCATCTTGCATTTACGATGCCGCCCTCTTCCTTGGCAAAAGGACCCACATCGGATCTTATCACCAGGTAACCGATCGGGCGGTCCACTTCAGTACCGCTTTCTTCTTTCTCATTCAGGACCGGCTTCAGAATGCCTGTCGCGCCCAGTGCAAAGGCCGCTGCCACACCGACAGCAAGTATTGTGATCGCAATTTTATTCTTCATCTTCTTCCTCCAGATTACCGTCGAATTTCAGGATATCGCCCACGTCGCAGTCGAGATAGTAACAGATCTTATTCACTGTCCCGAAGCGGATGCCCTTCGCCTTCCCGCTTCGCAGGATCGACAGGTTCGCCTCCGTGATGCCGATCAAGGCACACAGCTCTTTGGACGTCATATTTCGTTTCTTCAGAACTTCTTCCAGGTATACTCGTATGGCCATACTTCTTACCCTCTTATTTCAGGATTTATACAAACAATTCGTTATCGTCTTTCAGGTCTTTGTTCTCCACGATGAGGTTGCAGACCAGCACCGCAACGACCACGAAAACACAGCTTAGAACAGGGAGTTCCGTGACGACAGATACGTTCCGGATATTCTTCATGCAAAGCACCTGCACCAGGTTATATCCGACGGACAGGACCAGGGTAACGCCAAGCAGCGCACAACTGGTTTTTCTCACACTCGCGGCTGCCGTCTTCAGGTCCTTCTGCTCTTCGCTGATATAGATCTGGGCAAGTCGGAAAAGAAGGACCGCGATCACGGAATCCAGGATATACGGAACGACAGTTTTCAAAGCTTTCAGGAAAGCAACCACGTTCTCGATCTCGGTGGATGCTTCTTCACCGGATGCAGATTCACGGATGAGGTTTCCCAGAGAAAGCACCGCGCTTCCGACAAAAAGGATGGCGATAATGACTGTGGCGGCCGAGAATCCGTGCATCAGGCTTCTCGTCTTTCTGGAAGAAAGAAGCCGCATGCCGGTGGTGGCCAGGGTCAGCAGGATCACTGACCAGATCGCCGCACAGGTGGCCTGATCCATGAACTCATGCTGCGAACGGAAGGCTTCCGGAAGGAAGTTTGTGGGATTCATCATGAGGAATGTGCCGCCTCCCAGAACGATGCCCAGAAGGATCAGGGAAAGTCTCTCCGAAGTACTCTTCTTACCGCCCAGATCCGAGAGTGCGTAAGCGATGGGAAGGAACGTCAGGAGTGCCAGGATCGCCATGCCGAAGCCCCGCAGTACGGAACCCTTCAGGCAGAGGCTCTTCACGCCGGATGCGATCTGGGCGAAGGGCACGGTAAAAAGCGAGATTCCGATATTTTCAAATACAGATGTGCATGTCATGAGAATGGTGAGGACCACCGCCTCCACCAACAATATACTGATGAAAACAATAAGTTTTGTTTTGCAGTTAATTGGCTTAGTCATAGAAAACCTCCGAAAGGAATTATCGTTTTTCGATAATTCGAGTATAGGCATCAAATTATCGTTTGTCAATAATTTCTTTCGAAGTTTTTTCGACAGGATCGGACCACACCCGCACGCACTTCGCCGGCGCGGCTCAGTTCCATAGGGGCTTGTCCCCGCCGGCGTTTCAGCGCCGTCGAGCCGCGCGCGGTTATTTCGCGGCCTGTTCCAGCAGATCCGCGATCTTCTCTCTTACATAAGGAATATCGTCACAGTAGATACTGGTCACCGGAATGACCTCTGTGTCCGGCACCAGCTTTCGAATATCCTCAATGGTGCTTCCGTATCCTGCGCTCCCCTGGGTCACCACTACGTATAACTTTTTCCCCGAAAGATCACTCTGTTCCAGGAAAGTAGCCACCGGCATAGGGATACTTCCCCACCACAGTGGGAGAACCAGAATCACGCTTTCGCAATCCGAGACATCGACCGGAAGGATCCCCGGTCTCGCCTGCTCCCGAAGTTCTTTTCCCGCCTCCACGACGGTAGAAGAATAACTGGAAGAATACTTCTGACCGGTCAATGTAATGGGAATCTGCTCACATCCGATGGCGTCGGTGATCATGTCCGCAAGAAGTTCGTTGCTGCCCATGAGTTTCCCGTCAGCCAGCAGAAGCGATGCGCCGGAAACGGCATCCACATCTGCCTCAAAATCCGTATTTCCCATTCTCGTGAAATACACAAGTTTCGTCGTGCCGCCCTTCCAGTCGATCTTTCTTCCCGTTACCATAGTGGAATACTCCACTTTCACGGTCTTGAAATGACGGTTCAGATACGGCACCAATGCCAGCCCGATAGCCAGCGCCGCGATAGCGCCCAGCACGATCAGGACCACTACTTTCTTTTTCTTCTTCGCACGGAAATAACCATGCATGCCACCGTGGATCACACCCAGCGTCAGCACAGCGGTGGCCAGATAGCGGTGCAGCGCCGGACTGCTGATATAGGTAAACCACGGAAACAGGAACCGTGAGACACCCATACTGCTCAGAGCCAGCGCCAGAATCGCCAGGAGCAGCAATACGATAATGATCTCGGAAAAACGCCTTGCTTTCGAAGGCTTGTTTTCTCTCTTCAGTACTGCGGCGATCCACTTTCTTTTCAATACGATATGTGTGACGGTGCAGAGCATAAAAGCCATGCCCAGGATCTCATGGATATTGTTTCCCGTAAATACGTAGAGCATCTGTGTAAGGAGCAGTCCGTACATCAATATATCGACCACGATGCCGATAGTTCTCTTCTTCGATCGTTCCTTCATAAATGCATCCTCCATCAAACCGGCCGCGTTCTACGGTATCAACCTTCATCCGGCACTACGTTATATCATACCTCATAAAGCCAGGCTTTGGCACTGAAATCCTGCTCCCCGCTTCCGAATTCTGCCAGGATGCGGCTGCCCTCCGAGAACTCCGGAGTCCACTTCTCTGACTCGGCAAAACGATGCAGCACCGCAAGTCTTTTTCCCATATATTCGCGAACCACCAGCTGCTGGCCGTGAGGCTCGAGATAAGTCGTATTCGAACAACGGTGCAGGATGGTCGTTCCCTTCTGGATGATCTCGCTGCACTTGTGATAAAAATCCATACCGGCATCCACCACCGCCCACTGTTCGTCGGACAGATCGTAGATCTCTCCGCTCAGGCACATGCGTCCCAGGAAGGTGGCAATAAGGGAATACTCCAGGCGTTCTTTGCTGTCTGTCGCGCGGAGGACCGACCAGATCTGGCTCTGCTGCGGCAGGATCACCCGCTGGAGATTGGCGGCGATCAGAGGGATCGCCTTCGTCTCATGGGCATCCGAGAAACTGGCCTGACTGACCAGCTGCATCATGGAAGGCTCCAGACGATGACCACCGCTTGAACAGTTTTCGATCACCAGATCCGGGATCTCTTTCCGAAGTTTACGGAAGAAATCCTGGGTCGCCGCCACCTTGCGCCGCAGGGCCTCGCCCATGCTTTCGGCGCCGTCGCAGCCCATACCCATCGTATCGTTATAGTCCACCTTGATGTAGCCGAAACCGCACTCCTTAAGGAAGCGGATCACCTTCTCCGCCAGATACTCCTGCACCCATGGATCCTCCATGTCCCAGAAATGCCGGCCGCCCACGGTCAGCGGTACACCGTCTTTCTTCACCAGATGCTCCGCATCGTTGAAATGCTTACTTCTGCAAGCCAGGGATTCGAACTCGAACCAGATACCCGGGATCATGCCCTTGGAACGGATATAATCGGCGATAGGCTTCATGCCACCCGGGAAACGATCCTCGTTCACTTCCCAGTCCCCGATGCATTCCCACCAGGTCTCCGCCCCGTACCAGCCGGAATCGATCACCAGGAACCGGATGTCTTTACCCTCCAGCTTGTCACAGGTCTTCTTCACGTTTTCGAAAGTCGGATTACCCCAGGTCGTACAATACTCGTTGAAAAGCACTGCCATCTGATCGTCTTTGGGGGAGATGGCGGGATGCTGCGCGCGCAGAAGTATGTCACACACATCATACAGAGTTTTTCCCTTCGCCAGTACCGCCTCCGGAGAAGTAAAGGTCTCGCCCGGTGCCAGGTGCTTCATCCAATGACCGAAATCCCGGTCTCCGATACCGCCTGTGATCGTCAGAGCCGCTTCTTTCTGGCACTGGATCTCCATCTGCCAGGTCGATGCCAGATAAAGCTGCACACCCAGGAATTCTCCACTGCTACTGTCTTCTACCGCCAGGAAAGGAAAGTATTTCCGAATCGGCATAGATCCGCAGTTTCCGAATTTCTCAATACGCAATCCGTGATTGGCCCAGGATGGTTCCATATGCATTTCATCGAGCGTCTCACTTCGAAGCTTGCCCTCTGCACTCCAGAAGGTCTGAAGACGATGGATCTTGTCTGCACATACACCACTGATCACGAAACTTGTCAGCATCTCCATCGTTACCTGTTTCGGACTGTTATTTGTCACCACCGTCTTGACCCGAAGGGCTTCCCCCTCCTTCGTCTTCACGACCTTCAGGACAAGACCTTCTTTATCTTCGTAGACCGTGGTACCTTCTTCCCAATCCTCGTTTCCTTCTTTCAAAGAAAACCTCTCCATAGTACCGCTTCCGAGCATGGTCAGTCCGCAGGAATATCCTCCTGCATAACTGTCTCCCGTAAGCTTCAATTCACTGAATATTCTCATAATAGATCCTGCTTTACTTTAATCTTTCAGGAGATGGTCTCCCGACCTATTCAGTATAGCAGGAATTGCATGAAAAAGATTCCCGTCAGAGATAACTCCAACGGGAATCTGCTATCGAGGATTATGTTGAATAAATCAGTTCGCAGGGATTAGTCAAACCATTTCCACACTTCCTGTTCTTCACTCTTTCCGGATACCAGTTTAAGCTTCGATGACTGTAGTTTCTTCAACATTGTTTCCTGTGTCTCACCTTCAGAATATCTGAAAGAGAATCGTATAACTTCAGGAATATCATCGCGTTCAGAACCATCGTCATTCCACTTATACACGAAATCAACACCTACAACATTGGACTTGTAATAACCATAGTTTTTGTCGTAGTCTTCAATGAAACTATGGGTGTTACCCGAAGCATCTGTGATCTGAAGATCGATAGATACCTTTTCACCGGTTTTAATTCTCTTCCAGTATACCGCGCCACCATTCTCGGAAAGAACGACACGTTCGATCTGGTACTCATCCGAATCGCTCTCAACTTTCAGGCCTGTAAGATATTCGACATTTCCAGGTCCGTAGTCCTTCTCCTCGATCTTGTCCGGTGTCAGGACATAGATCTTGGCATCCTCCGCTCTTTGCAGTACAAAACCTCCATAAAGCGAGCTTTCTTCAAAAGAATCGTCCGGACGATGTACAAATACACCAAGAGACAGAGTATTCGAAGGAACCGCAGTATATCCGGTTGCCCGATAAAGACGTGTGTTTCCATCCTCTTTGATCAGTTCACATGTTCCAAGAGAACTCACACCCTCAGACAAATCCAATCCATCGTATTTCAATTCAGAATTACCTACGATGGCCAGTGAAGCTACAGATGTATCATATGTATCTAATCCGGTCTGGCGAGTCTCATATTCCACAACAAACTTTGTTCCATCGAAAGAAGCATTCTTCAGTTCTACGGTAAAATCGTCGCAATCAAATTTCCGTTCAACATCATCCGGAAGTGCAACAGAATGCGGAAGCGGGGTCGGGGTCGCAACCGGCTCAGAATTCACTTTCGCAAAAGAAGGCATTTTAATATGTGCATCCCGGAGTTTTTTCAACATAGAGGACTGTGTCTCTCCTTCCGGATAGGTGAAAAACGCACATCTCTCCAGCAGATCATATCTATCTTTGTAGAATATAAATTGATCAGCCGTGCCTTCCGATTTAAACAGATTCGCAAAGTTCACATAATCATCAGATCCGATAGCAATCTGAAGATCTCTGTATCCGTATTCGAAATCATAGCCCTGCTGCGGTTGTTGCTTATAACCCCAGAGAACAGCACATTTACTTTCCGTCAAAATGATCTGGTCGATATAGAAATTCTCGATTTCGCTGACGTAATCACAGTCTGTGATCCATTCCATTTTTCCGGCTGCTTCCGGATCGATCTGATCTTTCGACTTAGCGGTAAGCGAATAGATCTTCGCATCGGCCGGAGTTTCCAGGGTGATCTTTTTAGAGGTCATGTCACGCTCATCACAGAAATCCAATTCGATAGAGTCACATGGAGCAAATTCATACAACTGTTTCTCTGTCGCTCTATATGTGCGCGTGATTCCTCCATCAACGGTTTCAGTATCCAGCAGTTGAGATTCCAAACCAACGTGCATTTCTGCTTCTATGCCATTGATCTTTCCGACACCTTCTCCGTGTATTGACAGATTACGCTCAATCATCGTGAAGTCCGATACGTTCGCACAGGTGATCATGTACTCGACAGTGACGGTCGATCCATCGGAAGTCGCATTCTTGATCTCAACGGAATAGCCGTTAAAATCAAGTTTGGATTCGTTGGGGAGAGCCACATTACGCTTTATGTTTCCACTTTCTTTTTTCTGCGGACTGGTGAGGAAACATCCGGATATCACTGCGCATGCAGCAATCAAGAGAGCAACAACAACATACTTCGGCTTCTTATATCCCAGTACATTCTTCACGCGCTGTTTCACACCGACTTCACCGAAAGCCAGCGGGCAGGCGGCGATAGTCGTTCTTCGGATGCTACAATCCAGCAGCGCCTGGGAGTAGTCGGAAGCGCGATGCTTCTCCATGTCATGGATCACTTTCTCATCACAGGCCATCTCAATATCCCGGCACAGAAGAATGTAAGCCACCCAGCTGAGAGGATTAAACCAGTATACTGCCAGGATCAGGTATCCAAAAGGTTTCCACCAGTGATCGTGACGAGCCAGATGTGCTCTCTCATGCGCCAGCACATATTCCAGGGTCTTCTGGCAGATCGAAGAAGGCACATAGATCTTCGGACGGAAAATACCGAAAATGAATGGAGATTGTACTTCATCACAAGCCAGGACACCTTCCTCCAATTCGATGGAAGCAGAGATTCTTCTTTTCAGTCTCCAGGCACTGATCGTCGCATAGCCAAGGATCAGCACTGCGCCGGAGATCCACACGATCATCGAAACCTTCACGATACTCTGCATCGTGATACCGCTTTGCTGATTTGCATCCGGAGCAGTTGTCATACCCGAGGAAGTTTCCGACAGGTGACGTGCAGTATCGCTGAGATCAACAGTCGTGATACCGGCTGTCTGCGCTGCCGATGCATCTGAAGATGTCGACCTGGCCGGCGCAGCAACCACTCTTTCGATTACCGGATTGACCACTTGATTGATATATGAGATTCCACTGTCTACCTGAGGCTTATCCATCGAGACGATCTCCGAAGGGATCGGTTCGCTGCTGGGGAGCAGACTGGTCACGCTCTCGAAGGAGAAAGGTATGATCAGTCGGATGGCTACGATCGCCCACAGTGCACATGGAAACCACTTAGGTGCTTTTTTCAGTATTCCTCGGAGGATGATCACTGTCAGGATCAACCAACTTGCAGACAAGCTCAAATTAATGATTTTGATAAAGACTTCATTCACGATCTGTCCCTCCTTCCGTGTTTACTGCTGCGGTCTACAGCTTGAACTTTGCATTCTGAAGTTTCTCTAACATAGACTCCTGGGTTTCACCATCCGGTATATCGAAAACAATAAGCATCATATAAGGACCAGGCTGGTCTTCTTTCCCAAGAAAAGTTGCATATGAAAGCCGCGTATTTTCATACTTACCGGAAATTTGCTGGAAATCACTATCTGTATATGCAACCTGAAGTTCCCCTATCTCACCAAGATACGCATCATCGAAAGTACTGTTCAAGCAGAAAACACAACAACTGTCCGACAAGATGATACGATCAATGTTAATGCGATCATCCATGCCCTTCATATTCGGGTTGGTAACGTATAAACCATGTTTTCCCCAATCCGACGTATCTATCATATCCGGTGTGATCACACTGACCTTGGCATCATCGTTTAATGTGAGAGTATAAGTATGTTTGCTATTGTCCACAAGATCACTAAAATTCAACTCAACCGACTGAATCGGTTCCTGGGTATGACCCGTCATCCGATACAGACAGGTACTGTCTTTTTTCTCAAGAAGTTCGCTGGAGCAAAGAAATAGCGAAACCAGATCATTGCCAGCGAGTTTTCCTCTTCCTTCACCGGAGATGGAAAATCGTGTTGCAAATGTATAAAGATCGATCTTCTCGTCTCGTGTCACTTCGTAGTCAACACTTACCTCTGACCCATCAAAAGATGCGTTCTTCAATTCTACGCTGTAACCATCAAAGTCATACTTTGCCAGACTTGCCGCAGAAGCCGTTCCATCCGTGTGCGCCGCCGCTTGCTGTCCGGCATTTACATTTTCCTTCTTCGGACTGGTGAGGAAACATCCGGAAACAACACCACAGGCAGCGATCAGGAGCGCAACGAGCACATACTTCGGTTTCTTATAACCAAGCACATTCTTCACGCGTTGTTTCACACCGATCTCTCCGAAAGCCAGCGGGCATGCCGCTACAGAGAGCTTTCTGACACTGCAGTCCAGCAATGCCTGAGAATACTCTGCGGCACGATTCTTCTCCATGTCACGTACCACTTTCTCATCGCAGGCCATCTCAATATCCCGGCAAAGAAGAATGTAGGCTACCCAGCTGAGAGGATTGAACCAGTATACAGCCAGCAAAGCAAATCCCAACGGCTTCCACAAATGATCCTTACGCGCCAGATGGGCTCTCTCATGTGCAAGAACATAGGATAATGTCTTTGCATTCATGGAAGACGGAACATAGATCATCGGCCGGAAGATTCCGAAAATGAAAGGAGATTTCACTTCGTCACAGGCGAGGACACCCTCTTCGATCAGGATGGAAGCCGCGATCCTTCTTTTCAATCTCCAGGCACCGACCAGGGAGTATCCGAGAATAACGACCATTCCGGAAACCCACACGATCATTGCGATCTTCACGATACTCTGCATCGTGATACCACTTTTAGCAGTATCCTCAGCTGCCTGTCCGGCAACCGCCGCATCATTCGCCGGTCTCTCGGCAGAAGCTGCATCTACTGCGTCGATTCCGTTGTCGTGGGCAACTTTTGCTCCCGTATTCACAACGGTTCTCTTCTCTACAGGAGAAGCGATCACTTTCTCGATTACCGGGTTGATCATGTCATTGATATAAGTAATTCCACTATTTACCTGGGGCTTTTCCATGGTAACGATCTCGGAAGGGATCGGCTCACTGCTGGGCAGCACACTGGTGACGCTCTCGAAAGAGAAAGGAACGATCAGACGGATCGCTACGATGGCCCATAGTGCACATGGAAACCACTTGGGTGCTTTCTTGAAGATCGCGCGAAGGAGGATCACCGCCAGGATCAGCCAGCTGGCTGACAGACTTAAGTTGATTACCTTGATAAGTATTTCACTCATGGCTCAACTCTCCTTTCTGAATGCATCGATCATCTTCTGGATCTGGTCTGCCTCCTCCGGAGTCAGTTCTTTGCGAGAGATAAAGGATGCTACGAACGCCGGGAGAGATCCCTGGTAAGAATCCTCTACGATCTGTTCGCTTCTTGTTGCATAGTATTCATCACGTGGGATCAGAGACTTCACCACTCCGTTTTCATTCTGGAGAAGGCCCTTCTCACAAAGCTTGCGAAGCACGGTATAGGTTGTCGGCTTCTTCCAGTTCAATTCCTTCTCACAGATTTTCACCAGATCACCGGAAGCCACCGGCTCGTGTTCCCAAACTATATCTGCAAACCGCAGTTGAACTGCGCCTAATTCCATATCGATCATGTTTATATGTCTCCTATTCCCTGCCGGATTCTCGAGCTGTCCGACAGTTTCTTTATCCGATCACCTGGATGGATCAGGTTCCACTCGGACACGGGTTTATCCAGATAAACCATCTATGGTTAGTTTATTCGGATAAACCAACGATGTCAAGTCTTTTTTGCAAAAAGGAAAAAAAGATTCCCGACAGAGTCATACTCCATCGGGAACCTTCTGTTCTGATATGAGGGGTTATCTTATTTGATCACGATACTTACCGGCTCGCCCGCATAATTCGTAGCGGTCTCCTTCAGCCTTACATAGTAGGTACCCTTCTTCAATCCCGTGATGGTAGAGGATACACAGGATTTGGCATCACTGAAATCCGCAGAGGTTGCGTATTCCATCTTCGTGCTTACATTCTTGATCTTACCGTCAGAGGCGCCGGACTTGGAACAGTTCACTGCGACCAGTCCCGTGGGGGCTTCAGGACCATAGTTCTTCTCGATGACGGCCGTGGTCCAGCTGATACTGCCCAGGTAATTGCCGCTCTTATCGGTGATCACGCATGTCAGTTTCTTACCGATATCGGAAGCCTGGATCCTGTATGTTGCGCTGTTAGCGGCCGCGATCACAGAGCCGGCGCGCTTCCACTGATACTTGAAACTCGTGGCATTACTGCCCGTAACTTTTGCCGTCAGCGAATAGCCGTATCTTCTCTCACCGGAGATCGTGACCTTACCGGTGAGCTGTTCTGACGGTAATGCTTCTTCCGAAACTTTCACGACCTTCGCGGAACTTGCTTCGTGGGTCTTGGTCTCTTTGAATCTCACATAGTACGTTCCCTTGGAAAGACCGGTGATCTTCTTCCCGGTGCACGCGATGGCATTGCTGAAGTCAGCCTTGGTGGCATATTCCATCGCGGTGGTTACATTCGTGATCTGACCATCCGCGTTACCCTTGGTACAGGGAACTACCGAAAGGCCCGTCGGCGCCTTCACGCCGGTAGCTTTCTTGATCACGGAAGAGACTGCCTTGATGCTGCCGGAATAAATACCGGTACTGTTGGTGACCACACAAGTGATAGTATGACCTACATCGGCCGCCTTCAATTCGTAGTACATGGTCCGCTCGTTAGAGATCAGCGTGTTATCTCGGTACCACTTGTACGCATATGGATTGCAGTTCGACTTGTACTTAGAGGAGACCGTTCCCTCCGCATTGGAACCACTGACCTTCACACGCAATGTCTTTCCGAAGACCATATTCGATTCCGTCCCCAGCGAAACGGTTCCGGTAATGGGGCTCTTCTTCACCTTATCTCCGGGACGCGTCACATTCCGAGTCAGAACTTTTCCAAAGGCTTTCTTCATCACCGAATCAGAAGGTTCCGCCTTGTTCTGCACGTTATAAAGGAAGTAGAAAAGTTCCACCTTAAATAAGTTCCATCCATGTTCTCCTTCGTCCCAGAGAACACGGGTAAATCCCTTGGACTGACCGAAACCTGTATACGCAACATTGACGATATCTCTGTACTGGCAATAATCTTCGACCATACTGGCGGACATATACAGGTAGCGGTCTGCATCGGTAGAAAAAGCCAGGCTCTTGGTATCTTTATCGTTCAGCAGCCAGTTCTGGGATTTCCACAGTTCACTGCTGGGGTAATAGGCATAAGGAGACGGGCTCAAGGCGCCGACGTATGCAAACTTCTCCCGTAATTTGCTTCCACCGTAAAGTGCCGCCGCACCACCGAGAGCCCATCCGGAAAGAACAAATTTCTTGGAACAGTCGATCTTTCTGCTGCCGACATTGAAGGTCCCGTTTTCCATTCGGGAAACTACCGATGCAAGTCCGCCGTCTGCAACGAAATCCTTATGGTCTCCCGTTGCTTCGGTCTGAAGAATGAGCGGGCAAACAATGATCATCGGCTTGATCAATCCCTTGCTTACCCAGTCATTTAGGGCTGTCATGACCTGATCCTCTGATACGGACCAGGTTTTACTTGCATGAATAAAGACCCCGCCCTGGTATGTCCCTGCCTTTTTCGGAACACAGACGATGCCGTAATCCGTCGTACCTTTCGTACCATAGACATAGCTCGTGTAGGTGTCGTTCGAACGGGACTTCGTCATAGCTGTTCCGATGGTTCCGTCCGAAATCTCCTCGACACCGGCCGACGATTCCGCAAACACCCTGGCTGCCGGAAGCAGCTGGGGCACCGCGGCCAGGATCATCACGATGGACAATAAGAAGGCGATTCCTTGCTTTCGTATTCTTTCCATAATATTATCCTCCTCCTACTTCTAGCCAAGATTGCATACCACCGCTCTCATCCAATACGGCACGTGATGATCATTCCTCAAATACGATCATTCCGTGTATGCAATATTTCTTTGTATGGGGAAATAGAAGTCACAGTCCTCAACACGTCCGCCCTAAAGACATATCGAGTGTCCAATATGACTCAAAAGAAACCCCCACAATACATGCTAATAAGTAAGCATACTTTATCTTAACATATTTTTCACAATGTGTACACATTTTTCATAAGATTATGGCAGAAATTTGGCAAGCGAGCAGGGCAGCGCCATCTTTGCTTCACACTTTCTGTTAGGAAGATACATCCGGATGAATTGAAGTATAATAGTCTATATTTGTTGCAAAAGAACTATACCAAGGATCGCGGGGGAACATGAATGGAGATGCTGCATAAATACGGTTGGCACGCACTGCTGTGCGCGATGGTCGGAGATCTTCTGATCTCTTTTCTGCTTTCTCTGTTCTACAAAGACTACAGCAACATGACCATGTCCATCAGCGCGCTGGGAAATCCCAGCAGTCCTGTCCGTCTCCCCTTCAACATCTGGATGGTCCTGGAAGGTCTGCTCTTTCTGATCTCGATCCCTGCGCTTTATAAGTTCTATCACCCGATCGGGAATGTAACAACGTTACTTACGATCATCTTCATTGCTGTCTTTGCCGTTGGTGCCTGTATCTTCACAGGATTTTTCAGTGTGAATGAATCCAAAGATGTGGTCACCACTGCTTCGAAGATCCATGGTGCAGGTTCGGTCATCGGGTTCATGCTGTTTCTGTTCGTCCCGGTACTGACCGCGATCTTATCTTTCAAGAATTATGAAAGCGCTATCGGCATAATCAGTATCGTCTGTTTTATCGCCGCCCTCGTTTTCTTTACTTTGTTTATCATGTCGGACAAACCGGAATTCGCGAATTCCTTTATTCATAAAGAAGGACTCTGGCAGAGGCTGAATCTGATCAGTATGTATTTGCCTCTTGCCATCATTGCCGTAAGGAGGATCACGTGCCGCTCGTAAGAATCGAAATGCGTAAAGGTCATACGCCCGAATATAAGAAGACATTACTCAACATAGTGCATCAGAGTCTGATGGACACTCTCGGCACAGAAGACTGGGACCGCTTCCAGCGTATCGTAGAGATCGATCCTTCGGACTTTGAGACGGCTCCCTTCAAGACCGAGAACTTCATGATCATTGAGATCACCCTTTTCCCCGGTCGGACAAAGGAACAGAAGAAGAATCTCATCGAGACGCTTTCGTCATCCGTTTCAGAGAGTCTTCAGATCGATATAAAAGACATCTTCATCGTCATCCACGAACCTGCAAACGAGAACTGGGGATTAGGCGGCGCGCAGCGGCAATAGCATCTTGTGATCACATCGTATATCGAATCCATCGATGTGATTTCACGAAGCTTATTTCACTTCTCAATAAGGGAAAAAGCCTGGCTCAATTCTGTGATACATTCCACACCTTCCGGAACCGGTTTTCCGAATCGGTTGATCCAGAGCGTGCGAATACCCAGGGCACTTGCTCCCTTCACATCACTACTGATCGAATCGCCGATATGGATCACTTCATCCGGTGCAAGACCGTTTTTCTGAAGCGCCATTTCGAAGAGTTCAGGACGTGGTTTATAAGACTTTGCATCTTCTGATGTGAATACACCCGATGGTGTCAGGCCATGAAACGCGATGGCTTTCTCGACATCTGCAGTATCAATATTTGAAACAATATAAATGGGGAGCGGACTGTTCTGAAAGAATGCAATTGTATCCTCGAATAAGCCCGGTGCGACCCAGTGGGCGAAAAGCATATCTGCCAGTTCTACTGCATCCGCGTCGGATTGAAAATGTTCTAAGGTATGTTGGATAGATCGCAACTCGATCTCACGCTGCTTCATAAACGTCTCACCGGAAGCATCAGTAAACATACTCTGGAAATCTCGCCACCAGTAGCCGTCTATTTCTGACGTGTTTTCCGCTTTACCGGTATCGTATATGATCTTGGAAACTTTCTGGACGATCTCTCCATCCTCATGTGCAAGTGTTCCGTAAAAATCGACGAAAAATGCTTTTATCATTTCTATTCTCCAGCACGTAAATTTCTGTCAGGATATCTCCACTCTGCTTTTCTATTATACACTTTTCATCCTTCAACACTACTCTCATGCAGTCCGTCTGGAGACAGTCGGTTCCACATATGTGGGAGGCTCACCGAAAGAAACCGCGTCTTCATAAAATTTCGCATCGAATCCATGGATGCCGTCAGGTACACTGGTGAAATCTCCGGCATTCTCTTTATACGAACCGTTCTGGATCTTTATACCACGGATCTGACCATACAAATCCAGATGAATGGCAAGGGTACAGACAGATATTCCGACTGACATTTCATAATAGACGATCTGACCGTCATCCACATTCTTGATCCATGTGCGATAGATTTTGCTCTGGTCCTGATTCACCAGGAACCAACCAAGATAATACTTACTTTCAGAAGATATTTGGGGCAGTACATCCACTGTGAAATAAAGATCTACATCCGGAATCTTCACGCTACGGTCAAACTTGTATGTTTTCTTATTCGTAAAGTAAGTCAAAAAACTGTAGTAGCATCGCTCTGCATGTTCACGTCCCGGGTGAGCGCCCCAGGCGAAGAAAGGCGGCGAAGGAAAACCTATATCTTCCTGGATGCCCATGGCGAATACTCCTACAGAGTCGGGATCCGGGTCATAGGTAATAAAATGCTGCCAGTACATCAAATAGTGTTTCCCGTTAGCTGTGAACAGACATTTGGCCTCGAAATACCAACTGTCTTGTCTGGGAGTATAATTAACGACATCAGAGAAAGTTGCATAAGAATGCGAAGTAAAAGTAATATCACTTCCTCCAAAGCGTGAGAAAAGATGCTCGAAAACTGCATCCCAGTCATTACAATTCTCCAAAGCAAACTTCGAGAAGTGTTTCTTGATCCTCTGCGGATCCTTCTCCTTTAACCCAGAGAAAACATCTTTCTCAAAATCTTCCATGCGACCGGTAACGAGCTCGACCCGGTCGGCGTAGGTCATCGTCTCTCTATGCATGGGAAAAGAACCGAAAGAAACATAAAGGGATATAGCTACCAGGATCAGTAGTACCGCACCGAAGAATATAAGGATTCGTGCATTTGCTTTCATACGATTTTCCTCCCGCTCTACTTGTGAAACAACTCGTGTCTCATTTCGTTACAAGCAAAGAGGGAAATCGTTATAGAAAAACAATCATCAATTTACGGCTTTCCACATGGCACGGTTCTCGACCGTTTCAAATCCGTATCTGGCATAAAGTGTATGTGCATCACGAGTCATAAGCAGACCACGGAGCGGAGAGAATTCCGGAGAATTCACGACGTGGGAAACCAGTTCTTTTCCCAGACCCATATGCTGATACTCAACATCTATGATTACATCACAGAGATAGAAAGTCGTCGCCAGATCACTGATCACCCTGGCAAACCCGATGAGCTTACTGTCCTCATCCAGAACAATTCCATAACAGTAAGAATTCTCCATCGATTTCTTGATGGTCTCGATGGGGCGCTTGTCTGCCCAATACGTCATCTTCAGAAGTCGCTCGACATCCTCGGCCTTGATCTTCTCACTACCATCTACAATGTGATATTTCAATGAACAACTATTCATTCGCAAGTATACCCCGGCTTCTTATAAAGGTTCTCATCCGGTGCGATCTGTACATCCCAGACATCGGATTTCCATTTCTCCTGAGGGATCTCCTTGATCGCAACAGTCACGGAAGATTCATTGCAGCCCAGCTCCGCAGCTACGACTTTGGACACAGCCTCAGCGCATTTTGCCTTCACTTCTTCTGTTCTTCCCGGGTAACACTTGATCTCTACATGTGGCATATTCTTTACCTCTCAATCTTTCTCTTTCAATATGTTTTTCTTCAAGTTATTTCAATGTCTTCTTTTACAACATTCAGTCTTACGATGTTTTCTGTTATATCATTCCGTTTTATTTCTCGTGCTTTCGAATGATGGAACAAACTTCAACCGCATCTGCAAAATCCGAATCGGTGATTCCGAGTTCCTTCATATCCGATGCCACGGCATCCTGAAAGAGAGACAACGCTTCTTTGGCAAATTCATCGAAGATCACATAAGTCCTGGCGTAGTCGAAAATCGCAGGAGCGATGCGTGCGTTCATCCAGTCGATGATCGTATACGTATCTATTTCATTCGCACATGGCCGGTCATCTTTCTTTGGAAGCATAATGTTCAGAAAGTGCAGATCCAGGTGGCAAATACACGACGGATATACATCGAATAGATGTTCAATCAACGGTACCATCTTATTTTTCTCTTCATCCGTGACGCCCATATAGGCGGTATCGGTCAGGCGCGGCATCCGGATACCGGCTGCTTTCGCAGCGTGAACTTTTCGGTGTGCCGAAGCAAGAATATTGAATCCTTCTAAGTAACCCGTACGTACTCTTTTTTCCAGTTCTTCGCCATCGATCAGATCCATCTTAATGATGTGCGGATCATCTGTGTCATAGTAACGAACCGGACAGAGTCCCACCTGGTTCACCGTCTTCTGCTGCTGTTTCTCAAAGCTGATCCATTCTTCCGGATAGGTCGGTTTATACACCTTATATGCGAAGCCCTGATATCGGAAAACCTCTGCCTGTGCACCTCGGCCGATCAGGATCTGTGTACCATCAAAATCCATACTCTTCACCTGCATTTTCTGCTCATTCGAATCTCGCACACTGTACCTCAGGATTGTCCTGAAGTTCAAGTCGGATCTGCGGTACATCCACACCAAGTTTCATCAGATTCTCCCGTGCAGATAGCAGGAAGTTCTCTGCGTTCTCAGATGCAATTTCCAGATCGCACTTAGCCAGTTCTTTTCCCGTATCAATAGAGATACCGATTTCATTCAGGACTGCTTCGAGAGACTTATTATTCTTCAGCGCAAGAAGCACGCTGTTCAGCTGCAGGTAACCATATACCATAACATTCATGAGTTGATCTGTGCCCCAGATTCTTTCGTAGAAGCCTGCAAAATCTTCTCCTTCCGGCACCGGAGACGGCATGTTGTTTACTGCGTTCTGGATCATGTTCTGCAGTTCCGAAAGACGCTCGTCCTCACCGATCTGTCGATAGTATGCAACGGCCAGTTCGTTGACGTACATTTCTTCCTTCACATTGGACATCTCCACATCGCATCCGCTCTTGATACAATGTCCCATCTCGTGCACCAGATTATACCAGTGGAAATAAAGATCGAATTTGTATTGGATGTTGTCCGCGCCAAGAAGCATGGCAAATCCCATCTGCTGCTCTTCGGTTCCGGTCTCATACTTACCGGACATGATCACATA
Organism: Clostridiales bacterium Firm_16; assembly: GCA_001604185.1. Classification (GTDB taxonomy): domain Bacteria; phylum Bacillota; class Clostridia; order Saccharofermentanales; family Saccharofermentanaceae; genus Scatonaster. Next base: position 37,482 of record LVAV01000111.1, read on the forward strand.
GCTCATCTATTGTTACCTCGTTTTCCTGTGTTTGTGTTTCTTACAGGTACTCTTCCTGATTCACGATACCATTATACTCTTATGGTCCTTTCTCGGTAAGAGATTGCTAGGCTACATATTTGGTGTTTGATTTTCTTCATACAGTCGTTTCTGACGAATACTATTCTTTACTCACACTACTCCAGAATACACTTCAATACTTCGCATAAATGATTGGTGCTGGTATTCATTGGTATAATGATCTGATCACCTTCCCTCAACTTGATTTCTATACTAATATTGGATTTACCTATCTGCGCAATACTTGCATAGTAGATTTTTCTGCAGTTCTCCGGGAAAAAACTGCTGCACACGAACACGTTGCCAAAGATATGTCCCTGTATCGTTTTTTTGAACAGTCCCTTCTTTCCGCTGCTCTCCACTGCCAGCACTTGTTCTTTTTTCACACCTTTAGCATAGGAGTCAATCGCTTCCTGGGCCGAAACAGAGTCATCTTTAGCAAGCTTCAATGCTTCATATTGCAACTTCGTTCTAATCTCTTCGACCTTTTTCTCGTCTAACTCAACAGGTTTGGGATCAACAGTTGCATTGATTTCTGCTTTAAGACTTTTAAGGTTAATTATACCTGCACATACATCCAACTTATCTATAGGCAGTAATATATTATCAGTCGACAAATTTACAACAAGACCGGAAAACTTGCGAGAAGATTTCACATATTCATAGCACTCTATGAAAGGACAGTATCCTCCATCTATTTTACCTTGAAACTTCATCTCAACAAGAAAACGTTGTACAGATAATCTGTCTGTAAAAACTGGATAATACCGTTCACCTTCTTTAGTTGTAAGACACTTGCTCGCCTTTTCTCCGGTCGCAGGATCGATCAATAAAACCTCCCAGACTTTTGCCGCAAAGAAAGCAAGTATGTTTTCAGGTTTTAATGCCTTCGTTCCGTTCATTCTGTTCGTTTCAAATGCTTCAAGGATCTTAGAATTGTCAGGGGTATCCTTTGAATGACCCAAATTGAGTAATTTTATAATCTGTCCTACAGTATCCTCATCTACTTTTGTCGGATCCGTCGCACGAAGCTTATCATATATACTCATACCCTGATTCGCGTATTTCTTCCAAAGTGGATTATTGGCATCGATGTCATTGACCACCAATCCGGCTACAGAATATGTATGCGCCAGCATCGAATAAATATCGACACTATTGTATTTCTTTGCTGCATTTTCAAGCATCGAAATACATAATTCCAAATAGTCCAGACCCTTAGCATAGTTATAAGGTATGTTAGAGTTATCGAGGAAATACTGTATAATCAGACCAAGGACTCTTTCGTATCGAGCAACATCCTTCTCATCTTCCACATCACTGTTCTCTTCTAGAATCTGTTTTACAATAATGCCATATTCTTGAGCCACACTCTCGTCAACAGGTTCATTTTCCATTGTAAGCATTTTGTTAACCGGGATAGAGCATGTCTCAAACCATAGTTTCAAGGTCTTATCTTTGTTTCCATCTATGGCATTTTCCAAACTGACCTTTCGACAGTTATTCAGAATACTCCATGCAACAGTATAATGTTCAGGGAAAGTTGATCGTACAACTGCAAATGCTATTATGGATGCAATAGTCATGTAATCCTTGCATTTTCTCGAGGATGGTCCTTCTAAATATCGATTCTTCAAAATTTCCATCCACTTTTCATGAAAACTTTTGTATGAGTCATATTCGGTCCTATTGGAAAACCACACGTATTTCACTATATTCATACATGCATCTGAAAACAATTTATCTTCCTGAGGTAATTCGGTCGTTGTATATGTAAACAGGAATATATCGAAGGCCCGGTGTGCCCAATTCAACTGGTTCTTCCTCATTTCTTCAGACATCTTTCCATGCAACGCTAATTCACCCACAGTAATTGCTCCTAAGTGATACGTTCTGCCGCAGAATGATACATTCTGAATATTATAATAATCAGTACCATGTCTTTTCTGTTCTTCTATAAGGTGGATTACATCACATGACTGCTCATCAATCTGTATTGCCTTTTGAACATGTTCGTACGCTTTAAGGCAATGCTCAATATCTCCAAATCGTAATTCCGTCATTGCTATATTATAGTATCCACCAGATGTCATGTGCAGGTTCTCTTTGCTTGGATGCTGTTTATAGAATTCTTCTCTCTTTTGAAGTCCTTCATCATACATCTTTAGTGTCATATCCAAGTTTTCAAGGCGCTGATACATCTCACCAATACAATCTACATATGGCAGTGGTTCTGATCGGGAGTAGTATTCTTTCCAAGATGCCTCGTCCATCATATCAAGACCTTCTTGTCCAATCGAGATGGCTTCCTTTAACGCTTCAGGATCACTCGAACCTTTCATATAAACAAGTGCATTATAATAGCATGTATACAATTGCAGTCGTTGCCAAGGATCATTTCCCCAGTCAAACGCTTTCTTGCTTTCTTCTATGTATTTCTTCGCATATTCGAATGCAACTTCACGTTCATCTATCGCATCTAAATAAGAACCCAGTCGGTGGTAAAGCGAGATTTTCAATTGGCTCAGGCTTTCTATCTGGGTTTTTTCCTCGTATGCCTTGATTATTGAATCCCCTTTTTGCAAAACAGGAATCAAGATACTAAAATCCTTCATCGTGGAACTATATGCCTCCGGCAAAATGTCGATCGCGAACTGAAGAGTTTCCGAACACTTTCCCTTCTCGGCAGCATATTCCAAGGCACCAATCAACCATGTACCATTATCTTTTATGCTTGATTCACGACAGATCTTAGCCGCGTTCTCAGCATACGCCGAATCACTATTTTGCACGTATTTTCCAAGGAACTCTGTAAAAGTCTCTTTGTCATCGGATTCGATTATATGATGCATCCATTCTTTTCTACGAACAGGATCTGTTTCATCTAGACCTTTAAGATAGTCACTTATTCTTTTGTTTATTGTGATCCTCTCGTTGTTTTCATTAATCTCGGATAACAAACCTGCCCTGACACATTTGTGCAGATAATCATACCGGCCATCACTTCGTAACTGGAAGTGTTCTTCCAAGAAGTTTACAAATCTGCTGAAATCCAGCTGACTCCATTCTTCTGCACATAGACTTGCCAAATCTTCAATTCTTAACCCAAATCGACTCGCAGCAATAAGATTGAAAACAGATTCCGCAAGTTTAGGATTGATTCGATTTCCCACTTCACGGAAAACATCAACACATAGTTTCTCTACATTTGAAGAACATGTGGAAAGAATATCAATCTGTCGCTGTGCAATAGCTATATTAGCATCCACGTTTAAACGATTGATCTCATCGAAATCCTCAGCGCTCATCATCAACAGTCTTGTAACAACAAGGCTTATGTATAACGGATTATCCGCTTCCTGGGACAGCAGAATGTTCGATACTACCTCCTGAGATAATTCTTTTCCGATATGAGAGCATATTCCATCTATGACCCTGCGCTTGTCGTCATCTTTCAAGGGCATGAGCACATGAGATGTCCTATAAGGTATCTCGAAATCGTTCGTACATGTCACAAAGAATTTGGAACCTTTTGGTACAACAGCCGGGATAAAGATCAGATTATCTCTATTATCGTCTGGATATAACTGATCAAGGGCATCTACAAGGAACAGCACATTTCTATTGCCTTGTTCAACTCCTCGCAACAAGTCACTCAACCGGGTCTGCAACTCATTGATTTGTTCCTTCGCATTCTTTTTCAAATCGATGGATATATCCGTATTAGGAAGCTTCAGGTAGGTCTCAACAAAATGTATTTCATTAGTTAACATATCCAGTGCATCATTGGAGTCATCCGAGAGTCCACTGATAAGCGGAAAAACTTCCATATCCATTTTGCGACATTCTTCAGCTACTTTACTCAGCAAGGTACTCTTACCACTTCCAACCTCACCTTTGCACACAATCACGGATTGATTCGGATCACGGATAAGATTGATACAGGCTTCCAGATCACTTTGTCTTGCGGCAAACATTCTGCTTTTATTCTCAACGAAATTCCATTGGTGACTTAATTCTCTTTCGACCGGAGACAGTTTATCAAACTGCTCCCACTCCGGAGCCAACGCTTCTTCCAGATCCTTGATCACCACCCTTGAAAAATCATTAATATCGGATTGTCGTACTTGTCCATCTTCTATGTGGATTTCATAATTCGTCACAGAACTATTCGTCAGTTTTTCAATCTTCGACTTTAGCTCTGCAAGTTTAACTCCGTACTCCTCATTCTCAGCAAGGTAAATATCTGGAATATTTTCCCCGACTATGTTCCGAAAGTAGACTAGGGTCTTCCTTTGCTTGAGTATGGCACCATACTCAACTTCAAGGGCTGTTACACTTTTTTCAAGATCATCTAACTGTAATTGATGAATCGTATCCGTTTCCTTTATGATCTTCCTGTCTGGAATCCAGCCGTATCTGTTTCCCAGAATGATAATCATAGGTGGATTGCTTCGATCAATTTCACGGAAGCAAACATCGAGAACTTTACGTGCTCCGTCATCACTATCCAAATCCTGTGTATTTACTCCCCAACGAAGATCACAGAAATCAATTCTATCTCCGTGGCTATATGCTTTTTCATTTATTGTGGGAGCAACAACATCTCGAATGGCGTCTCTTTCCGCCTGCATATCTCTAAACGTACTTGAAACAAATACAGTTCTCATAAAGCCACCTCCAAAAGCCAGATATAATATAAACTTATCACAAAGAGTTTGCCATTTTATGACTTTCTTCGCGTTTTTCTCAGATTTTGGAAATACAAAGTGGGTGCCCGCATTCTTGAATGTATTTCTCTTACATGAGCCCTTAGCACGGCCCTATGCATGAGTATTGGCCAGCTTCTTCCCGTCCGGAAAAAGGCAACTTAATCCGGGACAGTTCCATTTCACCCGTCCTGCAGCACTTTCCGTACATCCGCTTCCAGATAGGGATTCATATGCGAGATAAGACCGGCGAGTTTCAGCATTTCCGAAAGATCATATCCGATATCTTCCGCCAGCGAGATCACGCGGTCCTTGAAGTTCGGCCGGTTCGGGTGATAGTGCGTGTCCTCCCAGGCCTCTTTACTGCACGGCAATTCAGCCAGTTCCTGAAGACGTGCACTCAGCTCCCCCACTTCATCCAGATTCTTCAATGCCCGGAATGTCCACTTATAGTACGGAGGATAAACGCGTTTCAGAAGGAAAAACAACTCCATCGCCGCTTCCATGCCCTTGGCTTTGCAAAGCGCCGCGGCAACCGTATCGTCACGGGACATACAGCGTGCATAGTTCACCTGAAGAGAGGCAGAATAATCGTGCATCTTCTCAGCCAGACGGATGCGCCAGATCCGGTCCGGATAATATCCGAGAAGGAGATTTCTGAACCTGGTAAAAACTCCCGCGTCGTCTCTGAAAACCTCTCCATTCACTGCGGTCGCCAGACATGCGTGATCCAGCGCCATCCACTGTTGGTTCGTCATGGTACATCCGCTCGTATCGCAGTCGATACGAAGAATATTGGAATAGAAATCATGGATGCTCATGACACCACGCCGCTCACGAAGTCTGACCGTATAGAAAGACCTGTCCTTCTCCTCGACCAGCGCACAATAAGCCTGATCCAGTTCTCGTCCGAATCTTGCCATATCTTCATCGGTAAGCCACAGGCAGACTCCCGTGCCGAAGTCGTGATCCCGTGAGATGGCATCATCGAAGCCGAAACAGTCCGAGCCTTCGCCCGCCAGTCCGACTGCAATACGAGATTCATATTCTCCAAATTTCTCACGGATCATCGGCGCCACATGTTCATCGTAGAAACGCCGGTTTTTCTTTATCACATTCGAACCCTGGTCTGCCATATACTCCTCCGTCTTCCGACTCGTCACACTCATGCTGTATCCGACTTGTCACCCTTGCTTAATCGCTGTATCTACGCCGATCCCCGCGAACTTACAGCGGACACTCGATGGTCTTCATGGTCTCCGAAAAACCATTACGGTTATAGTACCGCATTCCGTCCGTATTGCCCGGGAATACCTGGGTCCTCAGGAAATCGGCCCCGGTTTCTTTGGCAAATTCTTTCACCGCGTCCATGATGACGGAACCGATTCCACGGCTTCTGTATTCCGCTGTCACGATCAGATCCTGAAGGTACACGACCTTCTCCGGTTTCAGGCAAGAGATGGCCTTCGTCTGCAGGATCAGAAGATGTACAAATCCGATGACCTTTCCGTCATCCTCCGCCACCAGCATGGCCTGATTCTCATTATTCAGGATCTCTTCCACCTGACGGCTTCTGGCCCCTTTCGGGCTCATAAGAAAGTGCTGTGGCTGATAGAAGACCGCATCCTCTTCCAGCTCCGCATACAGTTCCTCCAGATGTGCTGCATCCTCGATCCTGGCTTTTCGAATATTGATCATAATTGACCCCCGGAATGGTTTTCTTTCTATTATACCAATCTTCACCCGGGCCGGCCCGTTCTTATACCAGCGGGACAAAAAGAAGCGTTCGATCCCCGACAGGGTTGTCCGAACTTTATCCCTGTCGCACCTGCCACCTCTACCAGACACAACAAAGCCGGCGCGAGCATCGCCCGCACCGGCCCATACATTTATTCGTGGCATCTTGTTATGCGAAATTCTTTGCCTGTACGCTCTCGTTGAAATAGGTCTCGATCACTTCGTTCAGCTTCGCATTATCTGTTCCGGCCAGTTCATAGAGCACCTCGAAGAAGTCCATCTGATCAGCATTCGTAAATGCATTTCTCTGAATGTACTCACGGATGATACCATTGACCTCATCGAATCCGAGGATCTTACTCATATCCATCAGGACGATTTTTCCGTTGTTGTATACAGCGGAAACAAAAGTCATATCATCAGAAAACTCATAGAAAGAGCGGTTGATCGGAGTAACCCCGTTCTGCTTCAGCATATCTTTCCACTGTGAATCCGGCATGTCTATCGAATACGTGACAGGCATACGAATCTCCTTATCCGGGTACTTAGCCACATCATATACATACTCGGTATAAGAAGCGAAGGATTCATCAAGCCAAGGCTGCATGCCTGAATTACTACCCACGATTCCCATGAACCACTGATGTCCTATTTCATGAGAAACGATCGTATCGCCTACGTGATTGATATAATCGTTCATGTATTCCGTATCATTTCCAATACCTTCCGGCAACACCTTAGTAATGATGACCAGATTCGGGTATTCCATTCCGCCCGCATCGATCGGCGCCAGGATTACTTCAAGATCCTTGTACGGATACTCACCGAAAGCTTCACCGAAGATTTTAAGAGAATCGATGGCTGCCTCAAGAGACTTGTCCGCCATCTTCTTATCGAAATCCGGGGTCTCTTCTACGTATGCAACACGGATATGTACATCCTTATAGTCGCCTTCCAGCACGGTAAATTTCTCACTTGCACAGAAGACAAAATCGCGCACGCATTCCGCGTGATAGGAGACAGTCTTCTTACCGTCCTTAGTCTCTTCGCCGGTCTCAAGGCCCGTTGTCAGAGGAAGCACTTTCTCCGATACAGTCAACTTCACATCGTAATCCGAGATCTCGGAGAAGAAGCATTCACCACAGTTATAGAACTTCTCATGAGACCAGCCGTCTTTCGTATACTCCGCCAGGATCGGATAGAAATTCGTCACACAGAATACACCGTCCTGATAACCGTAACGGTCAGCAACCGTAGGGATCGTCGCGACGAAATCATAAGACAAAGTCATTTTCTCACCCGGTGCCAGTTTCTGAGAAAGCGGAAGCCATACCACCGAGACATCGTCATCGCGAGTCATCTCGATCTTTTCATTGCTTCTTCCGTCAGTGATATTCTCAATCTTAGTGGTCGCACCATGGGTCTCCACCGCACCGTCGTAGCCGGCTGTTTTTGCATCGATAAAAAGACTTGAATAATCGCGGAGGCAGAGCTTGTCCCAGTCCGCCTCGGAATCGTTGAAGAAGGTCATATCTACATGGCCGCCGATGGTTCTGTTCTCCGAATCCAGCGTCAGATCCATGTCATAGTGATACCGGTCTTCCTGCTTCTTGAGTTCGATCTTGCAGCCTTTCGCCGCGACCGGAGCTTTAAGATTAAGAACCTCTGTTTCGATCGGCTCAGCTGTCGTCTCTGTTGTTTCTGAAGTTTCCGTTTCTGAAGCAGTCGCTTCCGTTGTCGTTTCTTGTTGGGTGATCTTTGTCGTTTCGCGGGTCGTAGTTGTCGTCGTTTCCGAAGTCTTCTTGCATGCCGTTGCAGGAAGCAGCATGGCCACAGTCAGGATCAAGCCTAAAATTCGAATTGGTTTTTTCATGTGTTTCTCCTTAGCTCAACTTAGATGTCATTTTCTTATATCGAGAGTATATCGCTATGGAGAATGAGATGCGTGAAAGATTTGTCATCTTTCTTTTATCTTGGCTATATGCTTTTCCCATAATGCAAAAAGACTGACGGAGGATCTTGCGATCGCTCCGTCAGTTCTCATCAAATACCAATTCCGCCTATACGGATATCCGGATGGCTGTTACACGCTGGCCCGGTAAATTGCAAGCATAGCCTCCTCGTTGAGCACCTTGGCAGAACCCATCTCGCCACCGACACCGACAGCACACTTCTTCGCCATCAGTACCAACTCATCTTCAGTCGGTTCGACACCCAGTTCACGAAGATTGGTCGGCATATTGATGCTTCTGTAGAAGTCCTCCATCGCTTCGATACCACGCAATGCGATCTCCTCATCCGTACCTTCGTCTGCTACATCCATAACATTCAGTGCGAATTTCTTAAAGCGCGGGAGACAGTTCAGATAGACATATCTTGCCCAGCTTCCCCAGATCGCAGCCAGACCTGCACCGTGTGCCACATCGTAGAGGCCGCCAAGTTCATGCTCCAGTTTGTGAGTCATCCAGTCACCGCCGTCATTTCCGCAACCGGTAAGGCCGTTATGTGCCAGACTTCCTGCCCACATAACTTCGGCACGGGCATCGTAACTCTTCGGATCATCGCGAAGGATCACGGCATTCTTCTTAACAGTTCGCAGAAGTCCTTCGGCCAGTGCATCTGTGATCTCCATATTTCCGCCATTCGTGAAATATCTTTCCATGGTATGCATCATGATGTCTGTACATCCGCAGGCTGTCTGGTAATCAGGAAGCGTCATGGTCAGTTCAGGGTTCATGATGGCGAATCTCGGGCGACCGAAATCACTACTGTATCCGCGCTTTACCAGTCCTTCTTCTTTCGTAATTACGGAAGAATCACTCATCTCGCTTCCGGTTGCCGCGATGGTAAGTATAACACCTAACGGAATACATCCGTCAGCCGTGCGCTTGTAATCGTAGAAATCCCATACATCGCCCTCGTTTGCAAGACCATATCCGATTGCCTTGGCTGAATCGATCGCGCTGCCTCCGCCTACCGCCAGAAGGAAATCCACCTTCTCTTTCTTACAGAGCTCGATGCCCTCATATACCAGTCCCAGATGCGGATTCGGAACAGCACCGCCGAGAGTTACGTAACTGATACCTGCAGCATCAAGCGTATCCGTCACACGCTGAAGAAGACCGGAACGCACTACACTTCCTCCACCATAGTGGATCAGGATCTTCGTTCCGCCAAATTCCTTGATCAGTTCTGCGACCTTACTCTCCGTATTCTTTCCGAAAACAACTTTAGTAGGGGTATAGTATTTAAAATCAAACATAGGACACACTCCTTCTCTGTTTCATAATCTATCTCTATCCTACTATTGATCACATCTCGTGAAAAGCCAAACTCTGTCAAATAATATCATGATTCTGCTCAATCATTCTTTTACTGATAATTTTCCTTCACATACAAGCTCAATCGTGAATCCAGTGTTTCTGCAATCTGTTCTACTGTTCGATGTTGAGTATAATATGATGATACTTCTTCGTTGATAATATTGTACGCACCCCAATCAGTTGTATAGATAGAGTCAATCGATTCAATAAAACTTTGGTAATCCTCGATCACCTTTTCGCTCACTCCCTCGTGTCCAAAAACAAATCTTCGCATATCTTCATCGGATACGTGCTCTGGGTCACGAGCACTTTGAAGCATCGTTTCAAAAACACCGCTGTTCACAGGAATTGCCCCACCAACTGCAACTCTCTTCTGTGTTTCCGGAAGAAGCAGATCACGAATGGCTTCCCAACACTTATCAGCATATTTAGTTGATGATGAAATACCAACTATTCCCTCCGGGCGAATCTTATGAACCGAACCTTTTATAGAAGGATACCCGACATAAATCACTTGATCATGATAGTTCTTCTCTGCGTCCTCTAATTCAAAAACATCGGTTGGACCGATACTTGCCAGATAACACGAGCCTTCATAAACATCCTTAAGAGTACAGATGTTTCCCCATGTAACTGAGGGATCCACGCCCAATTCAATAGTTGCAGAAATAAAACTCTCCAATTCCTCTCTCGTCACTGTTTTCTCACTATTGTACGCTCCCCAAAGTCTCTGGAAACAATATGATAAGGATTCTACGGCTATACACGGTGAGGATTGAATCGCTGTAAATTGTCTCTCTGTGCCGCTACACTTTTCCAAAACATCACAAAGGCTAAGCTGATCATTCGAAAAATCGCTTCGCAACCCATAATACCCACGCAAATAAAAACCTGGGAATATAGAATAACAGTGTTCTCCGTCTGGTTTGAGCACTGTCTGTATACTGGGAAGGAGATCAGAAAAGTCCATCTCAGAATCTTTCTCAAAGAAAGGTACAAGATCCAAAACCATACCGGCATTTCCAAAATACTCAAAATCGAAATGATGTCCGTAGAAAATGTCCGGCGCATGCCCTTCACTAAAATACTTCATCAGTTTCAGTTTTGCCGCCTGCGCCTCTTGCGTTGTAGTATAGGAAAATGCCTCAGAATAATCCTCCAATATCAATCTGTATTCTTTGTTGTTTGTATTAAACCTGTACACTGCCCATTTCAGAGCCTCATCAGTATACACATCGTATCCCCCGATGATGATTCTCGTCCGATTTGAATTAACAGACGTGTCATAAGAGAAAAAACCAATATCACCCGTTCCGTCGCCATATGTATTCTTCGTTACGAAATGCGTATCATCCAACGCCACATATATTGTTGAAGCATCATTTATCTTTCGAGGACGAATGTCGATCTCATTCCATAAAGCCAGCGTCTGAATCTGCATATTCTTTAAGTCAACCTTATATTCACCTTCATGGCTAAAAAAGTACTTCCCGGAACATGAGGAAATATCACTACTCAGTTTATCGGTTCCAACAATACGCTCGATTGTTTTGCCAGAGAAATCGATTCTATAGTAGTCTGACACTTGCTCGTTAACTCCAGCAAGCAGATATGTCACTCCCGTGTCCTCATATACAAAAGTTTCACTCGGATACAATGGAAATTCAGTTTGAATAGTAGACTGCAGTTTGCCATCAGAAGAGTACTTCGCAATACTCCTGTCTCCTGTAAGGATAAAACCATCTGCAACTGCAAAAACTGCGTCAGCTCGTATTTCCGGATGAATCACTCGTGTTGTATTCCCTGATTTTTTATCAAAAAAAACCAAATCTGCTTTCAGCTCAGATTGATCTTTTCTTCCTTCCTGAACATCCAACAGGTCTTCATCAGAATAGGCAAAAAACACATATTCTTTATCAAAAACAGCTCGAACAACTTGAAGTTTGGATATTTGTAATGTGAAAATAACCTTACCACATTCATCAACAGAAAGGATATCTGTGAGAAAACTACGACTGTTTGTTTTTTCATCATAGAGGCTGTATATTGCTGAAACACAGTAATTACCATTATCAAGGAAGACATCTCCCAGATCATACAGTTTATATCCTTCTTTGGGTGGGAGGTCCAGATAAGAACCTATGTAACCATAGTTTCCATCCGTTCGTACAGCGGGTTCTTTGCCCGATTCGTGCTTACATGAAGTAAAAGATACTAATACAGGACATATAAAAAGCAATAAAAGCATTATCCGTTTTCGAATTGGTCTCATTGTCTGCTCCAACTAAAACACTGAATCTTTTTCTATATTTCACTGCCGAATATTCTCTTGTCTTGATAAGAATACTCTTTCGAATAGAGAGATTCACCTGTAACCGCATCAATCACCAAACATCCTGTGCCTATTCCCATACCCATAAAGTTTCCCCTATAGTACACTTTCCATACCGGAATCAGATATGTATGCCCGTTTTCTGCATAGTCAGACGCATTTATGTCATAATCACTAAATGGCATATACGCCAACTCAGCTGCGTAATATTTTGCATCTTCATAAAACCCGGATATCATCACATCATAGTCTGACGCGTTCTGAATACCGCTCAAGCATTCTGTTATTGGCTTAATGACAAGATTTGATTTAACCGTTTTTGTAACGCTAAAACTCTTCGCATTCTTTATTCCAACTACTATATCATTATTTCGCAAGTACATTGGACTTCCAAGAATTAGCGCACCTCCTATTGTCGGACCGTCAATAGTATCATATTCATACACATAATCACCACTATACGGAGCGATCATATCCATAGTCCCACCAACCGGAATACCATCGATATAATCAGATGCAATTCCAATTAAGTGCATAGTGTCATATTCATTCGGAAGATAACCAGTCTCTTTCGGAAAGGATTCGCAATTCAGATCCAAACAAACCACGTCCCAATCAGACTGTATCTGTCCTCTCTTCTGATAAGAAGGTAATTCATCCAACTTTCCCAAACTTCCGCCCTTTACTGTATGAATCGTACTCGTTGTCTTCTCTAGAATATCAGAAGGCGGTTGATAGAACGTGTCCTGAGCACGCCCCGTCTTTTCCCCTTTCTCTGACGGATCATTATCTGTATAGTTGAAAGGGCTTCCAAAAAACCAACCTACCGCCCAATAAAGATTGTATTCAAATTTCCAATTAGTCGTATCAATTTCTTCGAAAACGGTTGCTCCAGGATGCGCAGATGCCCAACTGCGAGAACGTCTGAATGGCAGATCCATTTCGATTTCATAGACATTTGCAAATCCATTGCTATTATCCATCACCAGAAAATCTTCCACAAACAAGTCTTGCGGAAGATTTAACGGCTTTGTGGGTTCTGGCGGAACGATTGAACTTTCGGACTCACTTGACAAAGAGGATATGCTTGGAGCTTCTGTTGTAGCGATAGGAGTTATTCCACCGCCTGAAGATTTCTGAGTTCCTTTCTTTGTCGACCCACTCTGACATGCAGTGGCTGGCATCAGCATTATAGCTGATGCCAACGCAAGACTACTTTTTAACTTTCCAACTGAGTTTCGCACAAAATCATTCCTCAAGACATAAAAAGGTACCAGTCGCAATATACTACACAAACACTTGAAGACCAATTGGTAATATTCGATTTCATTGCAACTACTTCACCACTATAACCATGGCCATCCCAAATCCAAGCAGAGTTCGAGTTATTGAGGTTATACAAATATATAACCGAGCCAATATTTGTGTGAGAACTAGAAGTGACTAGCCTGAAATTGAACCGAACACTGCTAGTCGGTTTTTCATCTTTAGGGTATCCGCTAAACTGAAAGGATTTCAACTTTACGTTGTACTTGTCATACTGAATAGTTGTTCCTCCAGTTCCAGTCGGAATTGTCAAATTAGTTGCGGGATTGCCAACATCAGAATAACCAGTTCCTCCTGCCGAAACAGCAATCGAACTTGAAACAGTTGAAGTTGCGGCAGATACTGGGAAAACGGTCAAACACAGAAATAGAAACATGCTTAAATGAGCGACAAATCCTTTTCTCATACAATAACCTCCTTCTCTAACAATTTTCACTAAATGATAGCAACAAATATCTTACACCAACAAGGTATCAATAATTCAATACTATTATATACTATGCGCCCGAAGAATGTCGATATATAATTCTTCTCTTCCAGCATCATTCATACAGCAGCGAAGTACTCAGAGAATCATCCTTTTTCAGATAGAGTTTCCCATCTTTGGAATAAAAGGTCTTGTTCTCATCCGAGCATTCTGCTTTAAACAGAACTTTGTAGAACGTTACGCTTCCGTCTTCATTCTCTATGGCAATATACTGATTTGTTTGCGAATTTGTGTTGCCATGAACACTGGTGATCGAGCTGATGTTCTTGCCTAGTTTCAATGTGAAAGTCACCGTGTCGAAGGATACATCAAAGCTGTATTTCGGCGCATCATCACCCTGATAAAGTTCATCACAGTTTGTTTCTATACGGAATGCAGTCATTGGTGCATTGGAGCCGATCGGACCACCCAGGCGGTCGATCAAGGTTTTATCGCCATCCGTGTCCGGAATCTCTATGATAGTATCTTCAAGATCACCACTCCATTTCCAGGACTCGGCCATGGCGCGCTTTGCCGTTCATTAAGAACATAGTAACTTAAGAAACCACGAGGGGTACAAACTGTTTATTTTGCGTGTCCACACTGAAGGAATTAGTTTTGTCGCGATCGTAGGACCAAAACCCCACTTTCTGCAAATCCGTCGTACGTTTTTTGCGGTTTTATACGACAGATACGGTGGTTACTGCAAGTTCATCCTATACATTTTAGTATTTAATACGACGGATTAGAGTTCTGAACACGAACTGTCCTACATTTCAAGAAAAACCGTAGGACAAATGGCGCTTAAACTGAAATTCTGTCGTATGCACCAGCCTGAGCAAGCCATAATACGAACAATCAAGCACTCGACAAGCTCAGTTCACTAGAAAAACCTGCCGACAAGCAATGGCTTGTCAGCAGGTTTTGAATTCATTTCGCTATCCACTGCCCCGGCCTTCCACACCATGCCGAGAGGGCGATATTTAAGCTGTGAAGGGTATCCTCCGTGGATCCGTTATCCGGATCAGAGAAGCGGTGTATCGTTGTACTGCGTTCTCTCACTCTTGTTCACGTGGATGAACGTATTGTGCAGGAGATTGACACTGGTGAGGATCACTTCACCTTGATTAAGCTTTCTGACGTGCTTGATGGCATAATCGTCAAGGTGGCTCGCTACTGCCTGGATCTCATCGTTCAGCATGAGTCTGTGGATCAGCAGAGTACCGATCTGACCGAAAAGAACCGGAGATACGTCCTTCGGGTTCTGGGAGGTCAGGTAGAGGAATACACCCTTTCTACGGCCTTCTCTTGCGATCAGGGTAAGACCGCCGTGGAATTCCTTATCGGAGTATCTGGACTTGGCATATCTGTGTACCTCATCGATAAAGAATACGAAGGGGCAGATATTATCCTGAGCCATAACAAAGTTACTAACAAGGTCGATGACCATACCACCGATACCTTCCGCAGCACCGAGGGAAGAAGTATCGATATAAAGGCTAACCTCCGGCAGATGTACGAAATCGTCGATAGCATCGAGAAGGTTATACATGCTCGGGTCATTCGAGAAGAATGTCAGGAATCGTGTATTGGTCATCTGATACTGGATCTTCTGTACGAAGGAAGCATTGGAGTTCGCCTTCAGAGAATCGTAACGATATCTGAAGTTGTAGTTGTTATCTCTGTCCGGCTCACAGACGGATTCCGCCTGGATCTGCTCAGGGAGAAGTTCGATATTGAAATCGGTGTCATCCTTGGAAACGGAAGCCAGATTCTCCTGAACTTCGTCGATGTTGGCACCGACCTTGAAATAATAAGAATCGTCGCCGATCTTCTTCATGAAGCGAAGGGATGTGATCGCCTCGGAAAGAACGGCACCCTGGCTGCTGCTCTCCGTCTCGAACAGTTTCTCCCACTGTTCCATTCTGATCTTACTCGGAGAAATGGTGGTATCTACGCCCAGGGTCAGCTTCGTGATCTCATCGCTGGAGAAAGCATCTCTGTACTCACCTGTCGGGTCAATGATCAAGGCCTTACGCTTGGTGGAGATGAGCTTATCCAGGATCGCCAGCGCCGTGGTGGACTTACCACTGTTGGTAGCACCGATACACATCAGGTGGCGGTTAAAAAGTGTGCTAGGTCTCAGCGAAACGCCGGCCTGCTTTCTGTTGAGGAAGTAACCGAACGAAGGGAGGGACTCTTCATCGTCACGGGAGAACTCCAAGGAGCGCAGGAACAGTTCATAGATCTCATCGGTTGCCAGATAAACCTTATCGGTGATACCCAGGGTCTTAAATCCGGCCAGTTCGAACTTCTTGGCCTCCGGAGTCATAACTGCGATGGTGTCGATGCAGATATCGTGATCGTAGTCGCCATCAACGGCATTTTCCAAAACGGCTTTCTTCGTGGAAGCCTTATTCTCGAAAACCTCTCCCAGGAACACGCCTGCTGTGGAGTCAACAACTACATAATAGTTGATGGTGTTCGGAAGAGAGGAAACGTTGTATTTACTTCTATCAAGCATCAAGGGAGGATTGTCGACCTTCGCAATACAGTTACTTCTGTAAACCTGCGTAACTTTTCCAATGTAATAGTCCTGAAGTTTCTTGCCTTTGTATAGTGTTTCAAGTGTCATTTAGAGCCTCCCAAGGTGTATTAAGTACGTCGGGTCCGAGACAGACCCGTATACATTATACTATAGTATGTCAGATTATGAAATTGGTCAGTATATAAAAAAGTTTATCTCTCTTCCCCGTCAGAGTCCGATCCGGGCGTAGATTCCCTGAATAAACGGGGTTTTGTGCTCGATATAGCTGTCGATATCGTACGGGAAAAGCTCTGCCCCTTCTTCTTTCACCCGGCTGTATTCGCGGACCGCCTCAGGATGTTCCCGCAGATAGTCCCGGAAAGAAACGTGTCTTTTCAGCTCCGAGGAGTCCTGGGCGCAGACGTACAGGTGATGCTTCCGCAGATGCTCCTTGCCCTCGTACTTGAAGGCCTCTCTTCCCGGGATCCCCTGGTCACCCTCATGCTCATAACCGATCGCGGCAAGAGCTTTTACCGCCGCTTCCAGCTTCGAGCGGTCTTCGATCACCACGTCGATGTCGATGATCGGCTTCGCCGAAAGTCCCTCTACAGAAGTGCTTCCCACATGCTCGATCCGCAGAACCAGGTCCCCCATGGCCGCCCGGATCTCGTCCCGGATCGCAATAAAGTCCTGCTTCCACTGCCCGTTATAGGGCTCCACAACTACATGTTTTGCTCCCATCGTGTCTCCTCCCGGCTTGTGCCCCTATGCCCCGCAGTTGTTGTCGCGGGGCGCTCGTTTCTGATACTACATAATTATCCCGACCTATTATAGCAGAGTGTGACGAAAACGTAATGCAAAACAGGTTATACCAGTCTTATAATCTACCTGCGATCTCCCCGGGGAACGCATCTCACCCACAGAAAGAAGGCAAACAAAGATCATGAAGAAAGCATTGTGCATCATCCTGGCAGGAATCCTGCTGTCCACCGGCTGCAATCTGGTCAAAACAGAAGAATCGAAGAGCACCACCCCGGTCACCAACCGGGCTGAAACCACGGTCTCATCCGAAACCACCACAGAGACCACCACGGAAGCGACGACCACCGAGTCCACTACGGAGGCAACGACCACTGCGGCACCGGAGCCCTTCGAGTTCAATCCTCATATTCACTCGGACATGCTCTCGAAAGAATGTGTTAAAGACGAGTGGTGGGATTCCTTCTACAATATGTGTGATGCCATCCGTGCCGGTGAAGATTCCTTCCTGTGCTGCGACAAGGATGCCTACGATTTCTGCACCGATATTGTCATGATAGGCGCCCTCATGCCGGCAGCCTGTACTCTCGTCGAAGGCGCGGGCTACGAAAACGGTGTGGCCAAACTCACCTATAAGATGGACAAAGACAAGTTTCTGGCCAGAGAGAAAGCCTTCGAAGAAGAAGTCGTCAGAATGCTCAACGAAGCAATCCGTTCCGACTATTCCGAGATCGAGAAGATCACGGGGCTTTATACCTATATCGGGAAACACTTCACCTATGATTTCAGTTCCATAGAGAACAGCACCATTGACGATTTCGGCGACTATGCCTGCCTGATGACCAAGACAGGTATCTGTACCGAGATCGCAGGAGCCTATGCCTATCTCCTTCTGCAGGTCGGTGTAGATGCTTTGGAAATCGGAGAAAACGACGAGCACCAGTCACATGCCTGGACATACGTCATCTGCAACGGTAAGGGGTATCACGCAGACGCTACATGGGCGCTCGGTAATGGAGACCCCTCCCAAAAACCGATTATGAACTATTTCATGATGACCGATGACGACCGGGCCAAGGATGATTTCATCATGTCCGAAGTCGAACTGTCTCTGGTATCCTGGCGGAAACCGGACTACGACAGAACCGCTTACAAGGCCACCGATCCACAATTCTCGGCTCTCCACGATTATGGCTTCTTCGTTGAGATGGATACCGAGAATAACATAATCCGCTATGAACATAATGGAGAAATGTGCGAATTAAGCTACGAGGACTAAACGCGGCGTCGAACCACATGCCCTTCAAAGCACCACACCAATACAAGTCTTTTTGACGCGGAATCCGCTGACTTAGACTGCCGTATTACTTCTATCTCCCCGCAAAGACCTGAAATCTCTACATTTTCACTTGATACGCCATCTCAGATGGCTATAATGAGGAAGGATCCGGATGGGCACGGATCTGAAAAGGAAGAGAGTAAAGGAGAAGGAGAAATGAAGAAGATTATTGCAGGTTTACTATGCTTTTCCATGATCGGTGCTTTCAGCGCATGTTCAAAGAAGGATACCGATGACACTAAGAAGGAGACCGCCAAGACGACGACGTCTGCCAAGGTCGACGGTGATTCCAAGGCTGAATCCAAGGATACAGAAAAGGCAGAGGATTCCAAAACCTCCGAATCTGCGGACGCTTCTGCACAGGAGCCGGCCACAACGATCTGGGAACTGAAGGATATTGACGTCCTGGGCACCTTCCCGGAGCATAAATACGAGGAGATCACCGGAGACGATAACAATACCATCAAGGTCGCCAGCGCCGCGATCTGCAATCCGAAGGATGAGGTCATCGCTTCTCTAAAGTCTAACGAATGGCTCAGCAGCCTCGGAGTAAAGGCTGACATCAAGGGCGAATTCGGTCATTCCAGCGAAAGCCAGCTGGGCAAATGCAGCTGGTATTACACATACGATGACGGTTTTGCCATCTTCCCGGCCGACAAGGCTGCCAAGGACATGTATGGCGCTGATATCTTCTCTGTCGAATACCACTACAATACACGTGAAAATATCGGCGAGGCTTCTGTCGCAGTCGAGTTCAACAAGATCGACATGACTGACAAGGCGGTCCAGGAGAAGGTCTTCGCCATCGTCAAGGAGATCTACGGCGAGAGCTTCGGCGAAACATTGCTTTTTGCCAAGGAGACGGACGCGGAAAAATACGCGAAGAATCCGGACTGTCTGTACGTACACGAAACCATTGATCAGGTCAACATCAACGTATCCAGAAACCTCAAGGCCGATTCCATGCGCATCCATGTCAGCTGTAATGCAGAGGGTGCCAAGAAGAACGGCGGCGGTATCGCGGGAGGACATACTCCTTCTTTCGATAGCTTCAAAGGTCTCCCGAACACGGTCTTTGCCGGAACCATCGGAAGCCAGCAGCTCAACGATACTTCTCTTGCTGATGAATTCCGTGCCGTAACTAACTTCAACACAGACAAATCCTACATGATCGAGTACAAGCTTCTGTCCTACAAGGCAGAAAACGGCAAGGAGTATGACACCATTTATATCAAGTACGAAAAGACCATCGACAGTGCTCTGTGGTTCGAATATGACGTAGCTTTTGATGGTGACATTGTGGATAAGCTGCACATCAAGCATGCACTTTGCCAGTGCGTCGACCACGGCAAGAGCAACGAAGAGAACCTGAAGTTCCTCAATGCCGGTCTGAGCAAGCTTTTCGGTCAGGATGTCAACATCCAGATGTCGGAGCTTCACGAGAATACCAACGGAACCTTCAATATCAAGACGCCTCTTGGCAGCGACAAGGAAACTGCCTATTCCGTCCAGGTTACCGTAAACGGCCAGTGCTGGTGGAGTATCACTTCTCATCTGTACTGATTATAGCGCCACTGCCGCGGGATCTGACTTCGGCCGAGCGAACATAACGAATAACTTAAAGAGCAGGCGATCCACGTCACCTGCTCTTTTCATTTGCGAATTCCGGCATATGGTGTTTATAATATAGCAACTATCATTTCGTTTCACGGAGGCAGAGTGAATGATCAAGAATGTAGTACTGGATATGGGAAATGTGCTTTTGGACTACAACCCGGATGCCGTTATAGATAAGTTTTGTTCTTCGGAAGAAGAGAAAGAGATCATCCTCAAAGAGTTGTTCAACGGGCCGGAGTGGCTCATGGGCGACAAGGGTGAGATCAAGGACAAGGACAGATTCGATCTGGTAAAGGTCAGAGTTCCCGAGGAATACCACGAGGCATTACGCAAGTGCTGCGACAACTGGGATTTCTGCATGGTCCCGCTAGAGGGTGCCAGAGAATTCTGCAAGCGGGTCAAGGAGAACGGCTTCGGAATCTATATCCTGTCGAACGCCAGTGATCTTTTCTATACCTACTTTCCCAAGTTCTTACCACTGGATTTCTTCACGGGTGTATTCGTCTCTTCTGATTACCTCATGCTGAAGCCGGACGTAGAGATCTATAAAACATTCCTTCAAAAGTATAACCTTAAGGGAGAGGAATGCATGTTCTTTGACGACCGCGCAGACAACGTGGAAGGCGCCCGCCAGGCCGGCATGAACACATTCCAGTTCAAAGGAGATTACGAAGAAGCGTTTGATCAGCTGACAGCAGGAAACTAACACCCACACTTTTCGGGGGGAAAGGAAGGTGCCCGATGAATACACGTAATGGTTTTCCAATTCTGGGGTTCGGATGTATGCGCTTTGCCACCAAAGGCAGAGGCATCGACTTTGAAAAAGCAGAGGAACAGATCCTTCGGGCCATCGATCTGGGGATCACCTATCTGGATACTGCCTACATCTATCCGGGCAGTGAAGATACAGTGGGCAAGATCCTGGAGAAGCATAATCTTCGAGAGAAGATCACCCTGACTACGAAACTTCCCCAGTACCTCGTTAAGAAACGCGAGGATCTGGACAAATATCTGGACGAAGAACTGAAGCGTCTTCGCACTACGTACCTCGACTACTATCTCTTCCACCACATGACAGATATCGCACAATGGGAGAAACTCCTGGCGCTGGGAGTTCTTGAGTGGATCGAAGAAAAGAAAGCTCAGGGCAAGATCCGTCACGTTGGCTTCTCTTTCCACGGCAACACAGAAATGTACCTCAAGATTCTCTCCGCGTATTCCTGGGAGCTGAGTCTGGTGCAGTATAACTACATGGATGAGAATTCTCAGGCAGGCAAAGACGGTATCACCGCCGCTTATGAGAAAGGTATCCCCGTATTCATTATGGAACCTTTGCGCGGCGGGAAACTGGTTGATCTTCTCCCCGAGAAAGCGAAGAAAGAAATTGCTGCCGACCCACATGGATGGACACCAGCAGAATGGGCCTTCCGCTGGCTCTGGAACCAGAAGGAAGTCACCTGTGTTCTGTCCGGCATGAACTCTCTTTCCATGATCGAAGAGAATGCCCGTATCGCCTCGTCCGTTGAGGCCGGTGTATGGGGCGAGGAAGAAATGTCCATGATCCAAAAGATCCGTGGCTACATCAACGAGAATACCAAAGTCGGATGTACCGGATGCAAATACTGTCTTCCCTGCCCGCGTGGTGTGGATATCCCGGGAATCTTCTCCTGCTATAACCATATGTATTCCGAGAAGAAATCCTCCGGAAGAAAAGAATACTATCAGACCATCGCCCTCCGTCTGGAGCCGGCAGATGCTTCACGATGCGTTGGATGCGGAAAGTGCGAGACACACTGTCCTCAGAACATTCCGATCCGCGAGAAACTGAAAGAAGCCAATTCCGCTCTACTGCCACTTCACTACAAGATCGCAGCCAAAATCTCTCGCCGATTCATGGTCGGAAAGAAAAAGAAGAAGTCTTCTTAAGTCACTAAAATGGCCACCCGCAGGGGAGGCAGGTGGCCACATGGCTAAGGAGTATACGAATCACCTAGGAGTAAGGTGTGGATCAGTCGTCAGCGCCAAGCTTAGCAAGGAGTTCACAGAATTCATTTCTATAACGGTTGTTATTGCTGCCGGACTTGGCAAGCTGCATAGCAGAATCGAGTGTCGCTTCACCCTTGTATTCACTTTTACGGAGTACCATGGAAGCTTCGATCACGCCACATACGAAATTGAAATCTTCGCGATTGCTGATACCGTTATTCTTAAGCGGATATTCGAGCTTGGAGCTCTTGTCCTCGGTCGGAGCCTTATAGCGGACAGATACTGTGCAGAGCTCACCGGAACCGGCCTTATCAGAAAGCTTTGTATCCTGATACTTCAGCCCGTCTCCGTCCTTCGAATCGGCACCGGTCAGTACCAGTTCGTAGCAGACAGTGATCTGTGCGCCGGCACCGATCTCACCGCCATCTTTGGTATCGTCGTCGAAATCATCGGCAGACATCTGTCTGTTCTCATAACCGATCTGTCTGTAGGAAACAACCTCTGCAGGATTGAATTCAACCTGGTACTTCACGTCTTTGGCTACAGTAACAGTGGTCTGCATCAACTTCTCACAGAGAACACGCTCAGCTTCTGCTTCGGAATCGATATAGAAATAGTTTCCGTTTCCGGCATCCGCGATGGATTCCATATTGGCATCACTATAGTTTCCGGAACCATAACCCAGAACCGTCAGGAAAACTCCGGACTCTTTCTGCTCTTTGATCAGGTCCACCAGTCCGCTCTGGCTGGTGATACCAAGATTCATATCGCCGTCAGATGCGATGATCACGCGGTTGTTACCGTTCTTGACGAAATTCTTCTTCGCACATTCATAAGCAGATACGATTCCGCCGGAACCGTTCGTACAACCGGCTGCACTGATCTTATTGAGTGCATAGCAGATCTCGTCATAATCATTGGAGCCTTCCAGCAATGTCTCGTAGCTTCCGGAATAGGTCACGATGGATACCCGGTCCTTCGGGCCAAGCATACCGGCCAGAAGCTTGAAGCTCTTCTTTACCAGAGGAAGTTTGTCATCCGAAGCCATGGATCCGGATGAATCGATCAGGAATACGAAATTGTTACCTTCGTTCGGAACATTCATCTCACTATTGGCCTGCATCGTCAACATAAGGAGGTTGTGCTCTTTATTCCACGGACATTCACCTACAGAATACTGAACACTGAATATATCCTCTGAGTTATCCATGCTGTAATCGAAATAATTCAGAATCTCTTCTGTGCGGATCGCCGAAGATACATTATCCAGACTCCATCCGTCCTGGATCAGTCTGCGGAGGTTGCAGTAAGAACCGGTGTCTACATCTGCTGCGAAGGTAGAAAGCGGACTTTTCGCTACACTTACGAATCCGTTTTCCTTGATCGTGTTGTACTCTTCTGTGTTGAATTCTTCTTCGTATTGAGAATTCCATTCAACGGAACATGTCGTTTCTTCACAATACTCTGCATCTACATATTCTGCTGCCGTCGTCGTTGCATAAGATCTGTCGACTGAAGCATTATGTACACGATTAGTGGTCGTTGAGTACGAATTGTCTTTTGCTGCACATGCGGTTGCACTTAAAGTGAATATACCCGCCATTATAGTTGCAAGTGCCTTTTTCATAGGAGCACCTTCCTTTCTTTCTCTAACTTTCATTTTTCAGTTCCTCAGTTTTTCTAGAAATAACTCTTACGTATATACGACGATGCGTTTTCAAATTCTGTTGCAAAAAATTTTCACCCCGGAATATCCGAGGTGAAAAAGAATACACGATGACGTGCTGAAGTTCTTTTGAATACGTAATATCAGGGAGATCTTAACGCTTCACCAGCGTGACCTTTTCTTCCTGGATCTTCATGTCGACGTCTTGCCCCTTAAGGTATTTGTCGAAGAACATGAGATGGCATTTGCAAAGATTTGTGTGCATGACTGCCGGCGGAAGTTTGCCGACAGATACCGGGATCGCAAACTTCAGATCTGTAAAACCTAAGTGCTTCATTTGCTTAAAGACAGCGGAATACACATCAGACTGAATATCCAGGAAGCAGCGAGTGACAACTTTGTAGTTTTCTTCGCTGGTGATATTCATAAAGGGATAACGAAGCACTGTATCTCCGAATTCACCGAAAAGACCGCCGTCGATATTGATGCCGCACTTGTAGTGATCGGTTCTTCTGCATAGTGCATAGGCCGTATCGCCGCCGAAGGAATGGCCCGTGAGCCCGACGCCCGCCGGCAGGTCGATCATGTCTGCGAAGTTCTGAAGAACATATTCCCGGACGATGTCGGTGTCTTCCGCCCAGGCGTCGAGACGACCGAACATGTAGCTGCTGTACTTGTGCTGGAATGCATCGAAATTCCGGAACAGCTCTTCGTCGGTTCCTTTCTTCTTTATCATGCGAAGCATAGCGATCAGACCCGGAATAAAGGGCTGCGTATTCCGCTTCGTGATCTTCTTATCTTTCTTAAGGACCGTGCCGTCATCGTAGACTGTTACCGAAGCTTCGTAGGGATGCTCAAGGGTCACGACGACATATCCGTGGGAAACAAGATCCAGGCACAGGAAAGAGTTCTGCTCTTTGAAAGATGTATATCCGTGATTGTAAATGACCAAAGGAAACTTCCCCTCTGCGGGCGCCGCATCCGGGTAGCATTCAGAAACATTCTCGCCATTGGCCGTACGCTTCTCGTAGTTCTGCTTCATGGCTTTCGCCTGTTCCCGGTTCATGTACTCGGCTTTCTTCCGGTTCTTCACATCTTCTGCATCCGCTGGATACCAGATCCGGCAGGACAATCTACGGATCTCGTCGGTATGACCATCCAGGATCTCCTTCTTTCCCGTATTCACTGTAAAAGTTCTCGTTCCGACTTTATACTCTCCTGTCGGCAATGGACGTGTTGCTTTCATACTTCTCCTCCCAGTAAAAAGATCATGGTCTTGGCATGGACTTCAAATAGTTTTCTCGGATCATACTTTACTTTCATGGGCCCGTGATTATAGCAGGCGCTGATGATACAGTTCATCTCGATTCCTGAATATACGGAAGCGGAATACTTGAGGATCTCTTCCGGACTCACCCGGGGCTTAAACGCCCCGCTACTAATGGCTTTCTTCATCAGCTCTCCCATCTTCTTGGTAAGGTGTTCCAGGTTTCCTTCTTCCGTAATGGTTCCTAAGATCTTAGCCACTCTCTCCGGCTCATTGATCGCCAGTACCGACAGGTCGAAATTCAGTTTCTGGACGGACAAAAGGTTCTCTTCCATATTCCTTCCCAACATGTCGCAGATCGCATAGGCCACCTCGCTGACACTCATCTGATCGACTTTCTCGAAAATCCTGTCCGTCTCTTCGGTAATGTTGAAGCGGCTCCGCATCTCCAGGATCACATCTCGCAGGATCTCATCCAGATCTTTATAGAATCTGTAGATCCCGCCCTGGGAAAGACCGGTCTCTTCGATGACATCCGACATGGTCACCATCTGCACCGGCTTACGAAGACATACGTTATAGCATGCATCCACGATGCTCTTCTTCTTATTCTTGATATATTCTTCCGTAACCTTCGGCATACATCTCTCCGTTAAAAATGAATCCGGTTTCATTTTAATTCGTGTCAGGATGCGTGTCAATATAAAAATGAAGATTGTTTCATTTTTCTTGCATCGACGCAGTTTTAATCTGAATTCCCGAAACCCCTTCCCCGACCGAACAACAAAAAAAGAGAACCGGGTCTTCTTTCCCGGTTCTCCGTGTTAGAGGGTGGTATTATGTTTTTAGAGGGTTATGTAAATGTGTGAGTCACAGCCAATGTCTCGTTACGCTGTGATAATCTGTGTTCGCTTCCTTTCTTTCTCCTTTTTCTCGAAGCACTTTGTTCGTGCTTCATGGTTATATCTTACCGACAGAAGGTAAAAACATCGTCAAAGGAAGGTTAAGAAAGGTTAAAGATTTTCCGCTCGCAAAAAGGACCTCACTCCCCTGTAACCCTCAGAACAGTTTCTCGAAGATCGCCTGCGCGATTCTCTCCGAAGCTGCCGCGCTGGTGTCCACCGTCAGATCGTATCCATCCTTCGGGAAAAGATAAGTAAAGGACGCTTCCGCGGAACCGACGCATCGGTCGCCTCGTTCCTGCTCTCTCTTCTTCAACACCTCAAGCGGACAGGTGATCCGCACTTTGCTTACCACACGCGGAGCCATCCGATCGATGAGCTCGTTAAAGATCCGCTCGCTGGTGATCACGTGGTCGATGATGATCCCAACCCCCGCGTCATATAGTTCCAGAACCTTGTCGCACATTTCCCCGGAGATCTCGAAGACATCGTCCTCATAGATCGTTTCCGAAGTCGACACCTTCATGAAATCATCGATGGATACGACTTCATATCTATCCCCGGTCTTCTCCGCGATATAATTCTGCAAGTTTCTGGACAACGTGGACTTTCCGCTGCTGGAAGGTCCGTTTAATAAGATGATTTTTCTATCCATATTTCTACCCCTATATTCTCAATCATGAATCTGCATAATGAAATTTTTTTAATTTGTTTCCGAAGGCAAGGCACACCACAACACCTGCAATACCCAGGATAAACATCATGAGCGCCGCGCCGGAACTCTTCCCCGATCCGAAAAGAAGACTGAACACACCTGTCCTGCCCTCCATAAAAGGTTCGCAAACATAGTCTACCAGAAAACCGCCAAGCAGGCGTCCGATCGGGATGGTGAAGAACTGTAGCGTATTCCGGCAGGCATACACTCTCCCCTGCAGATTCTCGGGGATCGTGTTTTTCATGATCACATTCTGATTCGTACTCATCACCGGCACGAAGATCCACCCGAGGATCTGCCCGATACACCAGACCACCGGACTTCTGGAAAAAGCCAGCAGGAAGTTCTCGGTTCCCAGTGAGAAAAGCATGCTCAGATAGATGACCCGCACCCGGTTCTTTGGCTTGCCCATCACCGTGGCCAGCACACTTCCGATGACCATGGCGATTCCGGCGCAGGACGTCACGACACTCAGAACACCGTTTCCGCCTCGCGGATTCGGGATCACATATGCCGGTAATACCGCGTCAAAAGCAGACGCCACGAGATTTACACCTGCCATGAACAGGATCACGTAAAGGATCATGGGGGTCTTCTTCAGATACACAAGTCCTTCCTTGGCAAGCTGAAGCACACTGCCCTCCGCCTCCTTGTCTGTGGATGCCTTAGGGATGTCGATGAAGAACGCTAGTGCTACGAAAGCAACAGCGAAGGATGCCAGATCCACGGCGATGACTGCCTCCAGACCTGCAATCCCATATAAAGCCGCAGCAATGATCGGATTCCCGATGGAAATCAGAGACCGCGACAAAGACTGCAGTCCGCCGGTCTTCTGGTAATACTCCTTCGGCACGATCATGGTGTAGGCCACTTCCGAAGCCGGCTGCTGCACCGTATTCATCAGGCCCGACAGAAAATTGATCAGATACAGATGCCACACGCACAGCACATCCGTCTTATAGAGCACCAGCACCACAACCGTACTTATGGCCGCCAGCACATCGCAGATCAGCATCGTTTTCTTCTTATCGAATTTGTCGGATATGGCTCCGGCAAAAATACTCATCACGACATACGGCACATAGGTACAGATCGTCAGTGCCGCAGTACCGAGGGCCGACCCGGTCTTCTCGTAGAGCCACAACGTCAGCGCGAAGGCTGTAATGGCACTTCCAAGCTGCGACAGACTCTGCGTACTCCAGAGGATATAGAAATCCCGTAATACGTTCTTGGATTGATTCTTATTCATTTTTCTTTGCTCCTTAATCTTTAGTCATTGTTAAAGAAGCAAAACCCGAGGATCATTTTATTTCTCCACACAGACTCCTCAAGCCCTGCATGGAGCATCTACAACGCAACGTCTCATCCTCAATCTCCTTATATACTCGAGATCAACTCGTAATTCTTCTTGTATCATGATAGCACTGTTGCGACAGCCTGTCTTTGAACTGATAATATAAGAGACAGTCTTAGTCTTTGTCTGCCATCTCCAGCACCTTCAAGAGCGTCTGATCCCACTCCATCCGGGCATTGTATTCGTCGACATCTACGCCCTGCGCGTCAAGTTCACGGCGCTTGTTAAACTCCTCTACCGTGAAATGGATATAGATATCCGGTTCTGACCCATAGTAAGAGTCCTCCGGATAGGACACGTTCACCGTCGGAACATATGTGAACATAAACCGGCTCTCCGGCAGATAACAGTTAAAGGGGGAACCGCAGACCCCTTCTCCTTTCGTATTGGTCCCGACGATTACTGCCTTATCGTAACGGGAACAGAGCTGTGTCAGGATATCACCTGAAGAGAAAGTGGTCTGCGATGTCAGAACGTACAGTTTCAGATTCCTCTTCGCCTTCCCTTCGACGTTGAAGTTTTCGGTGTAATAGAAGTATTCATCATCGAGTTCTTGCTTACGATCCATTACGATCGTGTAGAACTTGTTCTCATAATACTTCTTGGTATAGTCATTCTTCTTGCCGACTACCTTAGAGCTGTATTCCACATCATGGCTGAAGAGTGTCGGGAGGAGCAGCTTGTGACAATAGTCGCGATCCCCGCCTCCATTCTTGCGAAGATCCAGGATGACTGTATCCGCATCTGCATTCTCGATCGCCTTATTCAGGTCAACGACCAGTCTCTCTCCTTCCGTCAGATCACAAGCATAGGTATCCAGATATACAAGATGTCTTCCTGCATCTTCTGCGATCCTGTACGTATGTGGAACATAATCCGCAGACCAGATATCCGTGGTTTTCTTCTCAGATGATTCGCTCTCATCTGCGTTCCCACTCATCTCCGGATAGGCAACGGATTTCTCCATGAGAGCCAGATCGAAACCCGGATCCTCATAAATATCCATTGTGATCCGTGAACCGTCAGGCATCAGGATCTCCGCCGTATGCTTTTCTCCGATACCGTCATTGAAGATCAGATTGGTCCTGAAAAAACGATCATTACCGCTGTCATATGAAACATGGAAAATCTCCAGGAACTCAAAGCACATATCTTTGGGATCTTTCCCGTCAACCGAGATCAGTTCTCCCCCCGCGTGATCACACACCACTTTTCTCTTACTGCCAGATGATCCGATTCCGATGTATTTCCCGTCAACATAGGAAAAAGCAATGACTCCGTAATCATCATATCGGGCGACATCGTCACGGAATTCCTCATTCCACGAGTAGCAATAATCCTTCATTTCCTGAGTCGCGAAGGATTCCGTCATACTGAAACCATTATTCACCATTCTTTTATAGCTAGGTAATCCCATAGCATTATGCTCACCGGGAAGAACCGTCAGGAAGAAGGAGAGATACGAGTAATACTCATATTCCGTTTTGGACTGGAGGACATAGTTCCTGTATTGCTGATAGATATCTTCATAAGAGATCCCGTATACTTGCTCGAAGAGTTCTTTCTTCGGATTCTGCAGGCAGACCAGATCGTACATGTAATCAAAGTCTTTCAACCGTTGTTCCTCAGTCAGTGTCGTCCCGACAAGAGAATACCCGGTGTCCGCCATCATGAAATCATTCTTTTCTTTCCACTTAAGCGTCGGAAGATATTTCAGATACATGACCAGCGCCACAATACTGCCCGCCAGGATCAGCACACCCGGTATACCAAGACTGATCAACAGGATCTTTCTCTTCTTGCTCCGCTTTTTCTTCTCCTTACTCATAACGACCCATCCCCGCAATCATGCAATATGGTCGTATTATACTCTTGCTTCGGGAAGCCTGTCAGTAGTTCGGGTCAAAAAAATCTGAAAAGATTTACATCTTTTCCGTCTTCGTGAAAATCAGATGATTGAAGAAAGCCACTTTCTTATACTCTTCTATCGTATTCGCTTTGGTTGCCAAACATACTGTTCTCAACAATATCGTTTAGAAGATCCAGCGCCGCTTTCGGGTCATCGCTCTGCACAGCCGTAGCCAGTGCCCTGCCATATATACTCCTAACAGAAACATTATTTGTTATCCATTGCTTCGACGAAAGCCCGAAAGATTTTCTTGCCGTTTGCATCCGTCTTGAAGGAGAATTCCGGATGCCATTGCACCGCCCAGAGAAAACGATTCTCCGGCCGGTATAAAGCTTCGACCAGCCCGTCCTCCGACTCGGCCATAACCGTTAATTCAGGAGACACTTTCTTCACCGCCTGGTGATGGTAACTGTTGACCCGGATCCGCTCTTCGCCCAGACATTTGAAAAGCGGTGTATCCTTACCGATCTTCACTTCGTGAACCGGTACATCGTAGGGAGGTATCTGATGGTGTTCCGTAGCAGAAGGAAACTGTGTCGGCAGATCCTGATACAGTGTTCCGCCCAGCGCCGCGTTTACGAACTGGATCCCTCTGCATATCCCGAGAAGTGGTTTATCCATCTTGATCGCATCCCGAAGCACTTGCGTCTCCATCTCATCTCTGCGGGCACAGCATGCAACTTTTCCTTCCAAAGGTTCTTCACCGTATATCTCAGGAGTGACATCGTGTCCGCCTGTCAACAGGATTCCGTCGCACATGGCGACAAGCCGATCGATCTCCGCGGCATCTTCACTCAAAGGAAAAATGATCGGGGTCGCCCCGGCTTCTTCCAGTCCTTCCAGATACCCCGGCAGCATCCACAGGCTCTCCTTCTCGTCATCCCATAAAGGCATTACGCCAACGATTGGTTTCAAATCCGTTTCCTC
This sequence comes from Clostridiales bacterium Firm_16, assembly GCA_001604185.1. Classification (GTDB taxonomy): domain Bacteria; phylum Bacillota; class Clostridia; order Saccharofermentanales; family Saccharofermentanaceae; genus Scatonaster. The sequence continues at coordinate 68,403 of LVAV01000111.1, forward strand.
CAGAAATGGTTTTCCGTTATTATATCAGCATTATAGCAGAAGTCAGGTTTTGCACGGAATCGGTTTATCCCATACGACAGATACTCAGATCACGGGCTTCCCGTCCCATCGCGGCGAAATCATCAACTCTTAACGTATCTGATCTCCCGCTTATTCCATCGCTTGAAGATCTTATCCTTGCCATCGAGATGGTAGTTGTTTTTCTCGTAAAAACTCCGCCCCATTCCGTTTTCTTCCAGGACCCAGATGACGTATTCCGTGCTTCCTTTTTCTTTGCCTGCATTCTCGAAGAACTGCAGCATTTCAGAGCCGGCACCCATTCTCACATAATCAGGATCAACATAGATAAAATGCAGTTCGAAGGCATTCGTTTTATCCTCGTCTTCGCACATGCCGATACCCATCATGCCCTTGATGATCCCTGTGTCAGGATCCTCGTTCACATATAATTTGAAACGGTTTTCAGAAATCCATCTCTGATAAACGGGAATGCGGTTTTCTACAGATAGATCCTTGTATAAACATACGTCCGAAACAACATTTCTATATGCAAATCTGCTGCTGAAAACTTCAATCTCGGCAATTCTGCCCGCGTCATTTACTGTTGCTTCACGAATCATATCCGTTCACCTCACTATAAAGATCTTATGTAATCGTTCTGTCCGACTACATGTTTCAATTGTAGACCAGTACCCTCACTATACCAAGAAAGTAATAGTATAATCGGCCTCGAGTCAAAAGTTCATTTCTTTCTCCTGATCACATAGCTCTTGATCACCGGAGCCTCAAGATCATTAAGTTTGACTTTGCGAAGGACCTTCTCCTTGATCAGGGGCCGGGCCATATCGATCGGAAGGAAAGTGTAGAACTCTCTTCCCTTAAGGAAAGGAATCACCTTGGCGCAGTCATCTATCTCGACCGGAAACCTGTGATACTTCGGAAACAGATTACGTATATATTCACCGAACTCTCGTAACGCGAAATCACACATTACATACTTCTCGTTAATGAGCTGCTCCCTCGAGATACTCTTATATTTCGTATTGTTATAGTCCGTAACCAGCACCATCTCATCGTTCTTATATTCTTCGCAGGTGAAACCGGATTTATGAAGCGGAATGATCGAATAGATAACATCCAGCTTATCCTCCTGGATCTCCTCGATCAGTTCCTTCGACATATCGATGGAAACGATCACGCTGCTGTCAGGATGCTCGTCGATATACCGGCTGATCTCTTTTTCCAGATGACATACATAGACAGTATTCGAGCATCCTATACGTATCGTCTCGCCGGAATCATTCGAGATATTCGGAAGTTCACTCTCCGTCAGATCCACGATTTTCTGGGCATAGGACCGGAACTTTTCTCCATGTGGCGTCAATTCCACTTTTCTGTTCGTTCTCTCGAAAAGCTTGACCTTCAGCTCTTTCTCCAGTTCGCTGATCCTGTTGCTTACCGTTGACTGGGCAACAAACATCGTTTGCGAGGTTTTCGTGAAGCTTCCCGTATCTGCCAGGATAAGAAATGTCCGCATCGATTCAATATCCATATCAATTCCTCACTATCGGTTTTCTCGATTGCTGTTATCAGAATAATTCGTTTTACAGATAGTATACTCCTGACTTATACTCGAAGCAAATCACACGAGAAGGAGTTGCAAGACAATGAATATCACATACAACGACACACAAGATTTTACGGAAAATGACTTGCGCAGATTGTTTCTATCCGTCAACTGGGAATCCGGAAACTACCCGGAGAAGCTCCGGATCGCCATGGCCAACTACGGCTCGGTCTTCTCCGCATGGGACCGCGACAGACTGGTCGGTCTGGTAAGCATTATGGATGACGGCATCATGAATGCATATATCCAGTATGTTCTTGTCGATCCCGAGTATCAGGGACAGGGTATCGGCAGACAACTTCTTAACATGGCAAAGGAAAGATACGCCGATTATCTAAGGATCGTAATTGTCGCATATAACAACAGGGTCTCTTTCTACGAGGCCTGTGGCTTCAGCCGAGGAGCAGAAAAGAGCCCCATGTTCATCGAGCATTTCTGATACCGGAATTCGGCATTGACTCTTTATTGGGTGAATGTCCCGTAAGCGGCCACGGCCTCATCGATCGTCATCTCACCGGTTGCGACCGCATATATGGCCTGTCTCAACTGATAGACGGCATCATCGGTCAATCCGAATACCTCCGGCGACAGGATCCGGGATTCCGGAACTGCCTGGAAGGCGGCATACATACTGTTGAAAGACAGGTCCTTGGTGGGCGACATAAGTCCTTTTTTCTGGGCCATCTCACTCAGCTCCTGGGATGTGACCAGGAACCGCATGAATTCATTGGAAATGTCCAGATTCTTACTGCTCTTGTTTACAGAAAACTGAAGATTCGGCATATCGAGGAAGTTAGCGCCTTCATCCGACATAGGGACCGGGACGAAAGTATAACTAAACGGCTTCGCGATGAATGCCTCGGAACGGCTCTCACGTTTGGCTGTTCCGGAAACGGCATCTCCGGATGCGATCATCATGGGCACATCACCTTCAAAGAAGCGAAGGATCACGGCGTCATAGTTGTTCTCGATCTTCCCGCACTCATCCAGATCCACGCAGCCATCCTTCAGGAATTGTTCGATCTTCTCAAGAGAGGTGCGCAGATACTCGCCGGCTGCGGGATCGAGGGCATTGAGTTTTTTCACTGCCTCAGCATTGTTCGCCACCGTTCCGCAGAAGAAAGGATAGATGGACAACGTGAAAAGTGAGGTTTTCTCTTCTTTGGAGAAGCCCATCATCGGGTTTTTATATCCCTTTGCGCGGAACGCATTGCATACGTCCACGAGTTCCTTATACGTCTTGGGAACACTCAAGCCTTCTTTCTCGAAAAGATTGTTGTTCACGAGCATGCCGTAGGTATTCGAGAAGACCGGAACCATCGGGAGGGTGCCGTCCTCTGTATTCAGGATGATATTACTGCGGATGCAGTTCAGATTGAGGCCCAGTGCCGGATCCGCCAGGTTCTCGGCATGATCGATGGAAGATTTATATTGCTCACGGCCGTACATCCATGAGTAATTGACGTAGATGTCCGGGGCATCGTTTCCGTTCAGTACCGTACCGATCATGTTGTTGTAGTCGTCGATCTTCGTGTACATCAACTTCACATTGGGATAGTACTCATTGAAACGGTCGAATTCCGCTTCCAGGGCCTCAAAGTTATCGTAACCGCCGGAGATATTGATGTAGCAGTTGAGAGAGGTGTCCAGAGCCGGTATGAAACCTTTCCCTGTCTCCGGGCGCTTTTCCTCTTTTTTGCACGAAGTCATGCCCAGTGCCATCACTCCCGCCAGAAAAACACTCATTATCTTCTTCATATTATTACCTTCCTTCCCGAATTCTTCGGATCTCTTTAATGACTAACTTGATATCGACAGGCTTGGCTATGTGGCCATTCATTCCCGCGTTCAGACATTCCGTGACATTCTCGGAGAAAGCGTCCGCCGTCATAGCCACGATCGGAATCGAGGATGCCCAGGGGTCTTCCAGTTTCCGGATCGTCCTTGTGGCGTCCAGTCCGTTCATTTCCGGCATCTGTACATCCATGAAGACCAGCGTATACCGGCCTTTCTCCGCTTCACGCACCTTATCCACACAGACCCGTCCGTTCTCCGCGCGTTCTGTCGTGATTCCGAACATGGAAAGCATGGTGGAGATAATCTCCCAGTTGATATCGTTATCCTCGGCAACCAGGATGTGCAGGCCCTGCAGATCGGAGTAATCGTCCTCCGGCTCCAGAGATCTGGACTCTTTGCCGATCAGGGTGTTGATCTTATCATAAAGCGTGGAACGGAAAAGAGGCTTGCTGACGAAGCCGTTGGCGCCGGCTTCTTTGGCCTTATCCTCAATATCCGACCAGTCATAGGCGGAAATAAGCAGGATCGGAGTATTCGCGCCGATCTCCGAGCGGATACGTTTAATGGTATCAATTCCATCGATTTCCGGCATTTTCCAGTCTACGATGATCACGTCGTAATCCCGTCCGGAAAGATGTCTGTGCTCGATCATGCCGAGGGCTTCCAGTCCGCTTCGTGCCTGTTCCGTTCTGGCACCCAGTTCATCCAGGGTATCGACCGCCGTCTTGAGCATAACCTCATCATCATCCACGATCAGAACATCCATAGGATCAAGCTTCATATCTTCTCTCTGTCTGTCGGCAGCAGGAATATCCAGTACGACGGTGAAAGTGGTTCCCTTCCCCTGTTCGCTCTGGCAATCAATCGTTCCGCCCATCAGCTCGACCATCTGCTTGGTAATGGCCAGACCGAGGCCGGTTCCCTGAATACTGTTGACGCGGCTGTCGACCTGTCGAGAGAATGGCTCATACATGCTCTCCATATACTCTTTGCTCATGCCGATGCCCGTATCCGCTACAACATAGGTCAGTCGTACACAATCCGGATTCGGGCTCGCGTCCTCGCGCATTTCTACACTTACCCGTCCTCCGGGCTCCGTGTACTTAATAGAGTTGGAAAGGATGTTTATATAGATCTGGTTCAGACGAAGCTGGTCTGCATACAGATATTCCTTTTCCATACGGTTGATATGGAAACTGAATTCCAGGTTCTTTTCCTTGATCATCGGCTGGGAAATATTGACCAGATTCTCTACCGTTTCCACTATGGAGAAGGTCAGCGGACTCAGTTTCAGTTTGCCGCTTTCTACCTTCGAAATATCCAGAATGTCGTTGATCAGGGTCAAAAGATGATTGCTGGCCAGACTGATCTTTCGAAGGCTTTCCTCCGTAGACTCCACATCTCCGAGGTTTTTCTCGGCAATGGTCGTAAGGCCGATGATGGCATTCATCGGGGTACGGATATCATGGGACATGGTAGAAAGGAAGTCGGTTTTGGCCTTACTGGCGGATTCCGCCGCTCTGGCCGTGACCTGAAGACGCTTATTCAGGAACAGCATATGGAACATATCCAGCAGGAACAGGATCAGAAGGCCTGCGGAAACGACGCCGAACAGCAGCCAGTCTTCTTTCTCCACATGGAGATCTTCCGCAGGTACAAAACCTAACAGTGTCCATCCGGATGTAGCCGATACCGGCGTAAAGGAAAGCACGCCTTCTCTCTTATGCGAATCAATCATGGAAATAGAGCCTGTCGAGGAAGTGATCTTTTCGAAAACCTGCTTCGCCGATTCGGGATCCGACTGGTTATAGGATTTATAAAATTCGAAAAAACTGGAGTTCTTAAAGCTGTATCCCTTGAGGATATAGTCCCCGTTGGCGTCGATCATGGACAGTTCCGCGTTCACAAGTTCAGTCTGAGGGAAAACCCACTTCTGTTCGATCTCCGAGATGGGGATAACGCGCAGAAGCACTGCAGGAACGGAACTTTCGGTTTCCGGATCGTACAGTGTAACAGTGTTACAGAATGCCAGAGACTGCTCTCCGTTCATCGGATTGGTATAGGCGCGGGTAATATTGATCGATTTTCCGATCTCATCGATCCAGGATACGTCATCCAGGAGATCCACACGCTTATAGGAGACTGCATACTCGTCCGTCGTTCCCTGCTTCGGTCTTGTAGAAAGGCCTGTAAGTGTGTCAACGGAAACCAGATGCGCCGAAGTATTCACAAGAACATGAGAAGCGCGAATAAATTCGGTAGCCTCTTCCATTGTCATAGAGCTGTTGTTGATATAACGCGCCCAGACATCGCAGATCCTCTGCTCTCCCTCGAGGTAATTCTCTGTTACCTTCTCCATGGTGACCGTTGTATCGACAAAGTTCTCGATCTGGCGCTCGTAGGAATTGCGGCTTGAAAATCTGGAGTAAAAAACCACGAAGATCAATATGGCTGACATAATGATCATGTTAACGATGATGATTAATACCTTTTTCATGTTCTGATTCCCCAATACAAGCCTGATCATTTTTCTCGTTGCCCAATCATCCGGATCCCCCCGGATCGAGAAAGATATATCTGTATTATATATCATTATCCGTAAAAAGTCCTTGACCACCCATCTTCAAAAACGAGGCAAAAAGAAATTTTCAGTTCTCGTCGGTTTTTTTCACTCCAAGACCTTCAAAGCCGAAAAGGCCTGAAATCTGGGAACTCTACCAACAGTCGGTTGTAATAATTTCCCCTTGTTGGTAGTTTTATCTTAGAAAAAACTGTAAGGAGACACCTTATGCGATTACGTAAGAGACTAAGTATATTGATTTCTGTTATCCTTCTTCTCGTATCCTTCTCGGCCACCCTCCCGGCTGCCGATGAGGAGGGAACTACCTATGACCTTCCAGAAGGAGTTACGCTCACCCTGCCGAAAGAATTCGAAGAAGTATATTGGGTCGGCATGAAAGATGAAGATTCGAAATTGACCGCACAAGTAGGCGCAGATACCATCGTGCAACAGCTTGTAAAATTGGGTTCAAGTCTTGAAAGCAGGTCTCCCGCTGTAGGTCAGGACAACGGGCAGACATACTTTGTCTGTAAACGAATTCAAGATGCGCCTGCCGATCTCAGTGAATCCTCATTGCTCGCACTTATCGGCGAAAACAGAGATGATCCAAATGATTATTTGCACATCGATATCCTCGAAAAGGGCCTGATTCAAGTCGGCGATATCGAAATGTATAAAGCCAGCTGTCAAATCTCTGTCGAACTGAACAAAGATGTTCATGTGAAATATAAAGCAAAGACATACATGTATGGGTTTGTTACCGAATCAGGGAAGCTTCACAGCATTGAATTATCGATCTATAGTGATCCGAATAATCTCAACGAGGCGATCCCCTTCACGACCGAAGATCTCGAGCACCTGGATTATCTCGAATCTTATATCATCGGGTCCCTTAAGTTTGACGGAAAGGCTGTAAAGATCAATGCAGAACCTTACCCAACATCTGAAAATACAAGCAACGTTACGGAAACGGAAACCAAAGCAGACGCAACACCGACGCCGGCAAAGGGAACCTCGAAATCCTCCAGCCGAAATTTCTTCAAGAGCTTCACCGGCTTCTCGTTCCCTCTTTGGATCTTTGCAGTCGGCCTGGCTTGCTTGCTGATCGCGGGCGCCAAAGTGTCCAAGAGACGCGAGTGGCAGGAAGAACCCTTCTCTCTTGGTACGTCTAAGGCTGTCCAGGGATTTGCTGCCGTAGGCATTATCCTTCACCATCTCTCGCAGCAACTCAAAGTGGAAGCAGGACCGCTCCAGTTCCTGTCCGAGTGCGGCGTACTTTTTGTAGGAATATTCTTCTTCTTCTCCGGTTACGGACTTTATACCAGTCTGAAGACGAAGAAGGACTATCTTAAAGGATTCCTCAGAAAGCGTCTCATAACGATTCTTATACCGTTTTATATGTGCATCGCGATCTTTACCATTGCATCCTGCATCTGCGGCACCAAATACAGCGTATTGAGTCTGATATACGTGCTTTCCGGATGGTCGCTGATCAATGCTCATATGTGGTATATCGTTGAGATCGCGATCTTGTACCTGGCATTCTATATCATCTTCAAGTTGATCAAGAACCGCACGGTTGCAACTGTCGTAATGACCCTCTTCGTCCTTCTCATGATGGGCGGAAGCCTGTATCTCTGCCACGGCACGGACATGGCCAGCCGCTACTGGTTCATGGGCGAATGGTGGTACAACACCTCGCTTCTCTTTATCGTCGGAATCATCGTATCCAAGCATCAGGAGGGACTCCGGAAAACAGCAAGGAAAGGTTACATCGTACTTCTCCCGCTCTTCGGGATCCTGACAGCGGCTTTCGGATGGATCAATCATCACTTCCTTGCTAAGTATTCCTACTGGAGTGAGATCCCGGGAAAAGATCCCAGATATCTGGATAAGCTCCGTTGCCTTTCCGTACAGGTTCCGTTCATTCTCTGCTTCGTAGTCTTTGTTCTTCTTATCATGATGAAGGTCCGTTTCGGAAACCCGGTCCTGAAGTTCCTTGGTGCGATCTCGCTGGAACTCTACCTGATCCACAATCTGTTCCTTACGGGACTCTCCAACGGTACGATATTTAAAGTGAAATCCCCTTCTATGTACATTCTTCTCACGATTCTTATGGCAATTGGTGCGGCTACGATCATCAGCGGCGCCGACAAATACCTGATCGGTCTTTTGAACAGAAAGAAGGAGAGCAAGCAGGAGCTCACCTCCTCCCGCAACCATTCTATCGACTTTATGAGGATCGTAATGGCATTCCTGGTCGTAACCATCCACCTGCCGTTCGCGGGGAAGGCCGGAGAAGTCTTTATTACCTTCGGGAAAACAGCCGTTCCCTTCTTCCTCGTCATTTGCGGTTATATGCTGTATCGTGACGATGCAAAAGAACTGATGTCCCGTCTTCTCAAGCAGACCCGACGTATCCTGATTTTCTACATTGCGTCGAACGTCTTCTATGCAGCGGCTGTAGCACTTTATGACAAAGTAACGTTGGGCAAAGTAAATATGCGGCCGTACTTCACGGCCAAGGCCATAAAGGACTTCCTGCTTTACAACTTCTCACCTTTCTCCGAGCATCTGTGGTTCTTCGGATCTCTGCTTTATGCCCTTGTGATCCTTCTTATTCTGAACAAGTGTAAGATTTTAAAACCCGCTATATTCCTGGGACCTGTCCTGATCGCTGCCTATGTGGTATTGTCGCATATGGGCGTCGGAGAAGATTACCAGCTGAGAAATGCCATTCTGGTCGGCCTGGCGTATACCATGACAGGAATGCTCATACGCAGATACGAGAAGAAGATCCTGAGCATCAAGGGCCTTCCTGTGATCCTCGGTGTCCTTGCAGTCGGTGCAAGTGTTGCCGCCATCGTTGAGCTGAACACTTATAAGCAAGGTGTCGCCGTGCCTTTCGTAGGCTGCGAGATCCTGACGGTCGTTCTCGTTCTTCTGTGCCTCCGGTTCCCGAACTTCGGCATGGGCACATATGCAGAAAAACTCGGAAGAACATGTTCTCTTCCGATCTATATCATGCATATCTTTACGATGATGGTGTTCCTTATGACCAATAACCAGGAGTTCTTCGGCAAGTACGGCGCGGTCCTGATTTTTGTTGTGACTGCTGTAGCTGTGGCGCTCTACGAGAATATAAAAGAAGCCGTGATCAAATCAAGAGAGTGATTGATTTCCCGTTTTCATAACCTCGGAAAAAGGACTCGGGCACGTGCCCGAGTCCTTTTCTAATGTCAAATACCAGGAATGCTATTTCACATCCCCGTCGAAAAGACCCCCTCGACGCTCAAGGACTTTGTTCTTGATCAGATATACGAGGGATGCAGATACGAGCGTGCCGGCCAGGACGGCGGGCAGGTAGGCATAAATACCGAGGCGCTCATATATGAAATAGAGTTTATTGCACATAAGGTAATTGAGCATGATGGTCTCCAGCGAGATCTTGCCCAGGAATCTTAGGACAGGGTTTCCGAATTTGATTCGTGAGAGCACCGCCATAATGAAGATAAGGAACAGTATCTCAAAGACGGTTTCTGTACCAAGGCCGATAAGTTTATCGAGCACCGGATGCTTTACACCACCACGTTCCGTCCAGTAGATCGCGTTATTGATGAGATCCCTGTGAACAAAGTCAACGATTACGAAAAGGGCTGCGGAAGCAATGAGAATAGAAACGAAAGCTCTGCGGATGATCTTATTGATCCGTTTCTCCTTATACGCATAAAGCATGCCTAACGGGAACATCAGGATCGTGTTATACCACCATTCTCCCTTGAACCAATAAGACATTACGTTCGAATCAGAGTGGCCGGACAGAAGTCCGATCACGATCATGACAAGGACGACACCGGTCATGAGGGCAATGCCCGTCAGAGGCTTTCTAACGCGGGAGAAAACGAGCCGGAACATCACATAAAGGAGCATGATCTCTACAGCAAACCACATCTGGTTATTGATGAGGAACACGCCGAAGAAACTGCAGATGACCTCCATAGAAGCAAAGCTTTTGCCATTTTGTATATTCGCGATGATCGCATCGGTCAGGTAGATATAGTTGCAGATAAAGAACGGAACAAGTACCGTAAATATCCTTCTTCTCATGAATCCCTTCAGGTAGTCCGGATCCGTCATCCACCTCTTGACCAGACCGAATCCCGAACAGAAGAAGAAGAATGCCACCGGCAGGATTCCATAGTAGTAGTAATCAAAGAACGGCCGCATCTGGTTACCACGAATGCCGAAATGATCGAGGGTGATCACGGTCTGATGGAAGATGATAAATATGGCCAGAAGGCCCTGCATTTCCTTGCTGATCACCCTGTCGAAAAATGGCGTGTCATCAGAGGAGCGTAAGGATGCACTCGGTAGCAGCAACAGCCCCAGGAAAGCTATACTGATGTAAAATGTAATCGAAAAATCCACCTTCTGTACTCCTTATGTCCTTAATAAGCTTACTACATTCAACGTCAACGATATAAGGAGCAGCAAGACCACGATCAGTATGGTTATGATCAGCCGGCTCCTTTCCTTCTTATGCCTGATTTCTTCGTCGCTTAACTCGACAGAGGCACTGATGATCTTTTGCGCTTCTTCGCGCGAGATCGTATCACTCTCGTTCTGTCGTTCACCCGCCAGGATCTCCATGATGGAGACACCAAGCACTTCCGAAATTGGTTCAAGCATTGAGATATCCGGGAAACTAAGACCTCGTTCCCATTTCGATACGGCTTTGTCCGTGACATTCAAAGCATCCGCAAGTTGTTTCTGGGTAAGCCCCTTCTCCTTGCGAAGTTCTGTGATCAATTGTCCTGTCCGTTCTTTGTCCATAGCCTAACAATCCATATCTTTGTGAAAAGTATAGGAGATTGAGATTTTAAATTCAAGGGATAGAGATTCTGTTGCCATCAAGGCTGTTCATCAAGTACACCAAGAAACTGTTCCTTCGCCCAATAGTACTGACCCTGGTCTTCAAATCCTCTGTAGAAGACTTCGACCATCATCGTCATATACAGTATGATATCGTACCAGCGAAGCCGCTTCAATTCAGCATCTGTGAAAACCTTATGACCAAAACCTTCCAGGAAATCCGCATTCCGGTTGTGCTTGCGGAAACGATCGTCCATGAAGGCCTCGCCCCACATCGCTCTTTCCCAATCGATAATGCCGGAAACATGATCTTTCTCTACAAATACGTTGCCTTCCCACATGTCCCAATGGACTAACGTGGCAAAAGAGACTTCATCAAATATGTGCTTTTCTTTTTCAAATTCTTCCAACAACCGGTTGACGTCACATCCCCAGTCCACTTCTTTCTTCTGCCCGTCGGCGATCAGATTCCGAAGCATAGTATGCACAAAATCTGACAAGTGATCGTATCTTTGGGTATCTCCCAGGAATCCGAATTGAGGGTTGGTAATTGTACATAGTTGTCTTGCTATCGCACCGAGTTCTCGGGCGATCCCGCTTTTCACTTCATCCGGCAGCGTCTCCTTGATAAAGCTGTAATTGATACCCGGAAGTTTCTCCATAAAAAAGTAATCGCCGTCACATATAGTTCTGGAACAATCATATGCAAAGACATCTGCGACTTTGAAGGAGCAATGCTCTCGCACCAGCTGCATAGCCTTCACTTCCGCTTCCATCAGACAGATCTCGTTTGATGTATTGCCTGTAGTATCTTTGGCAGCAATCTTCAAGATGCATTCATCACCATCGCTGAATGTGATATTGTAGGTAACATTACACATTCCCTCCGTCAGTTCCTGAATGCATAATGCTTCTTTCTCAGGGAATGCCTTCCTGATCATCGCATGTATAATGCTGTCCGGTTGCCGGTTCTTTGTAATCATGTTCACAAACCTCAAAGTCTATGTGTTTTCCTTATAATGATACGCCCCGTCCCTATACTCAAGAGAATCCGTTGTCGTTCTGTTTATCAGATCTACCGCGACGTTATCAGGACCCGGCATGTACCAGTAATAGTGGCCGTCCAATATCAGATACATATTCTGGTGCCCGTGAAAGTAACCGATTACCGAATGAGCCCGCATCGTTGCCACAAAGCGCTCATACAGCAGCTGATCTTCCTCCACTAACCATCTCTTGATACAGTATTCGTGAGGAGCTGTTTTCGCATAAGTAGATGCAAACTTCCAGTAGTGGCTTTCTGCGTATTTCTTAGCTTCTTCTAAAGAGAACGGCTGCGCATTTTTCTCCCGCGCGCTTTCATTTTCACATTCTCGGAGACGCGCCTCCGCTTCCTCGATAGTGTCGAACACGACCGGCTTGAAGTCTTCGTGATGGACTTCTCCACTGCAGTCATCGCAAAGACCAAACTTCGTGATTCCGTTTTCATCAATTGACGATACCTTCAGTTTACTCATGATATAACCCTATCAAGACCGTGATCTGTTTATCAAGCCCAAGCACTCGTTCTTATCGATATAATTATATCAAACAATTACATGGTGATCAGCCATTCAAAGCATTCAGCTCCGCTTCTACCTGCTCCCTTTTTTCGAAAAGCACACAGCCACCTTTATGATCATCAACAAGCATATCTGCTTCTATGATCTTCGTGAACAGTTTGGACTTCAGGGCATCTCTTAAAGATGTATCCCTCACATTCACATCCGAATACGGAGAGAACGGACAAGGTTCAGCACCGCCGTGTGAATTGATATGGAAAAATCCCCGGCCCGCGGCAATACATCCACCGGAACTCTTTTCGTCACCCGGGAAGGATACAAATACCATTTCCTGATGATCGGATCTGATCCTGCCCATTTCTGTCAAAAGGTGCTCTCTCTGTTCATCAGACAAAGCCAGTTCAGTACTTTCTTCCGTAACCGGAACATATTCTACATAGATCACCAGCTTACATCCTCTTTGGGAAAGAGAGGTCAGGAAATCATCTGAGGTAACCTCTTTGAGGTTCTCTGATGTTACGGTCACAGATGCACCGAAGATCAAGTCCTTTTCACAAAGACCGTCCATGACATTGATGAGCTTATCGTACACACCCGCTCCGCGCCTGGAGTCCGTCTTTTCCTTATTGCCTTCTATACTGATCACCGGTATCAGATTTCTCTTCTGATCGAAAAGCTCCATGTATTTCTCACCGATAAAGGTTCCGTTCGTAAATACCGGGAACAAAATACCCGGCTTCTTACCTGCTTCCTGTATCACATCCCAGCGAAGCAGCGGCTCGCCTCCGGCAAGAAGGATAAAGCTGATCCCGAGGTCTTGTGCCTCATCGAAAATCCTTTTCCATTCCTCCCCGGATAATTGATCCACAGGCTTATTATCTGTTGTAGCTGCATTACATCTTGAATAGCATCCGGCACAGTGAAGATTACAGCTTGAGGTAATGCTGGCGATCAGAAACGGCGGAATATGTTCTCCCGTTTTCTCTGCTGCAGCTCTCTTTTTCGAAGCCTTCTTACTTGCAGCTGCAAACTTAAGCATATATGCGCTTTCTCTGGGATTCTTCACGGTGGCCCGAAGCGCATCGGTAACAATGCGTTCTACTCCCGCGGTCATATAGCTCTGAATATCAAACTCACGGTTCATAAGAACTCGCTCCTTATACACTGAATAACAGCCAGACTATTAATCCCGACCGAGTGATGCAAGCAGATTATCTCTTTTTTTCATCTTCTTGTATAGGACTAAAACCCCAAGACCGAAAACTGTCAGGAACGCGCCGACGATAATCGTGATCATGCCATCCGAGACAAACTCCGCATACTGAATAAAATATGTGGAAGAATCGGAAGGATCGTATTTGATCACAACTCTTTCCCCCTCCTGATAAACATGGTCTGTCAAGGCTGAGCGAAGAGTTGTATAGTTAAAAATGCTGCCGTCATCAGGTTCGACAACAGCTATATAACCTGAATCCCTATACCTGCCCGCGTCCTCCTCTTCTACATTTACCACCACGCCAACGGTTATGGCTGTGCATTTATCGGCGAGCCGTTTTGAACTCATGTAATTGTATATTCCCGTACCTAATACTAAAGGACCTATTGTGAGAAACAAGATGACCAACGCTAAAGGATTAAGGGCAAGCCTAAGTCTGTACAAAAAATAAAACATAATACGGCACTCCGAAAATGGTGTATTGTTCACAAAGCTATCAGAATCAGGAGCCAAATGACCACGCAAAAACTGATTTTCAAAGGTGGACTAACGAAAGTATAACATCGAAACTTCAGTGTTAAAACCATCTTTTTGCTTAATTAGAAAGGCTAAATTGTGTGTAGGTCATAACCGCAGATTATAACCTCAAATCAGATTTTCGAATTAGACGAGAGGCCTGACCTGTTGTAGCATTTCTGTATGAAACACATCACAACGAAAAAAGGAGAAACAACTATGAGAAGAATTGCTTTACCGAACATATTCAATCCCACAAGTGTGGAGGATTATCTTAACGGCGCGATAGAAACGGCCAAGTGGATCAAGAGTCACGAGATCAACGACAGCAATGGCCGCCACTGGCCTGTGAGCATCAAGCAGGTCAATGACGGCGGAGCAGTCATAAAGACATACCTAAATGACCGCACGCTTTATTCAGGCGCGGCAGGCATCAGCTTTTTCTTCATTCAGCTTTATGAAGTAACGGGCAATGCCGAGTACCTTGACGAAGCCAAGGCGGGAGCTGAGTATCTTATCAACACATACGATCCGGAGCTCTCGATCAAGCCGGGTCTTCACACCGGAACCGCAGGAGAAGGATTTCTCGCGCTGACTCTCTTCGATAAGACTAAGGAGAAGAGATATCTTGATCACGCGATACGCATCGCAGACGATATCTACGACAAGGCGATCAAGGAAGGTGACCTCATTCACTGGAAGGGTCTCTACGATTACATGGGTGACGGAAGCGTCGCGCTGTATTGGCTCAAGATCTTCAAGATCACCGGTGACAATAAATTCCTCGACTTTGCCAAGCAGACACTCGCATCGATCCTCGCGCTTCGCATTGAAGACGACGAAGATACCATCCACTGGAGCCTTTTAAACGTCCACGACTTCTTTTCCGAAGTTCCCGACAGCGGCGTCATCGCTAACTTCGCTCACGGAACATCCGGCATCGTTTATCTTCTTACTTTACTTTATGATGCAACGAAGGATCCGGAGTATCTCCGCTATGCAGAGCGTGGCATCAACTACCTTGAGAAGATCGCGATCAAGGACGAGGATTCTTCCATCATCCCGTACATCTATCTGCCTGATTCCGAAGAACCTTACGATGTCTACTACCTGGGTCTCTGCCACGGTCCTGTAGGATCCTCTGTCGTATATAGAAAGCTTTATAAGGTAACAGGTGACGAAAAGTATCTTGAAGGCTACAGAAGATTTAATCAGGCACTCATCAAAGCAGGCGTTCCGGAGAAGCGTTCCCGCGGATATTGGAACCACTGCATCTGCTGCGGTGCATCGGGCTTTCTCCTGCACTTCCTGACAGATTCAGACCTCGTGCCGGGTCAGGTAAATCACGCTCTCGCAGCAAGGACAGCTAACTCGATCCTGCACGATGCTTTCGTTGACGAGAAGGGTCGCCGCTGGTACGACGCCTGGACACGCGTAACGCCATGGGATGTCGATTCCAATCTTGGACTCTTCATCGGAGATTCAGGTAATGCCTCTGCCCTTCTGTCTCTCTATGCCAAGAACAAGGGCATCAAGATTACGACTCTTCCGGAATTCGAGCAATAGAAATCACGGGAGAGCTCTGATACAATAAAGAATAAGACTGGTAGCTGAACCCGTAACAATGCCTTTTACCTTGCCGAGAATGACAAGAAGCATTTCTTTTCAGGAAGTGCTTTTTGTATCAAGACTTTCTTCTCTTTACCATCCGGACTATTGTAACCGGTGTGCCAAGAGTCCATTCTTTTTTGCACCCATCGAATTCAAACCCGTATTTGTGATAGAAAGAAATCGCTCTCTCATTTTTTTCAAACACCCACAAAAATATAGTGTCGCAGTCTCCAAGCCTGGATATTGCTTCATTCATCAATCTGTATCCGATTTTCCGTCCACGGTAATCCGAAAGGACATAGATTGCATCCACTTCTCCTGCATCCGGCAGATCTTCATCTCTCGATTTACTATATACTGCAAATCCTACGACTTTATCTTTATCCTTAGCAACAAGGGTGTTTTCCGGGAAGTTTCTGGCACGTGCTGTCGTCGCCTCTACCGTCATCGTATCAAGGTATCTGTCGCATACAATACCTCTATAGGCCTCCTGCCATGCAGTGCAGTGGACATATCCCCTACCACACAGCTCCTCATCCGTTTCAGCTAATTTAATACAGATCGAATCATTTATTTCTTCCATAAATTTTCCTCCTCAATCACTGAAGCCATTTTCAGATCAATCTAGAAGTTTAATTAGACTAATTATACCATCCGAAAAAGTACGGGATTTGTCCTGGTAGTATAACGACAGTGCTTTTGACTCGGCAATTGCTGAATTTGTGATATAGTTGTCTAAAGGAAGTGATTGTATGAACTACGTGAATAAAGGTTTGAGAGATGTATTGATCATCCCTGAATTGGAGAATGTTTCCTTAATACAGGATATCAGGGAGAAGTATGATGAACTTGCCAATATAGTTCCGCCTCATATAACTATAGCGTTCCCATTTGACAGCGAAATAACCAACGAAGAATTAGATAAAAAACTGCAGAAGATATTCAGTGAGTATACGGAATTCAGTATTACTTTATCCGGTGTTTCTTATCACTATGATGAACGAGTAGGTGTCTATTATATCTATCTGGATGTAACGCAAGGACGTGACACTATCTACGAAATCAGTAAGAAGGTCTACCGCGAATTATTCAATAAGGAAGTGCCTGAAAAGTATATCCCACATATTACGCTAGGGTCTGTTGAAACGATTAACAACATAACACTGGATCATGTATTTCATTCAACAGTGAAAAACATAATTGTAGAAGATATCGGAGAGAATGAAGAATCAAATATCATCCTGAACTATACCATATAAGAACAGCGAAACACTTAACTTCGAGCCGGTTGAGGAATGGTTTGAGGGACTGCAACTTGTGTACCGCAATTCGAACAAAACATCTTCATACTTCATCCCAGAGTTTTAGACAAAGGACCTTCTTCAACATAAGTATCTAGAATGACTTTCTTGCAAGCTCCACACATATATCCTTTAGTCAATGCTAAACCATACTTATCAAGTTGATCCGCATGCAGTTTGAGTCCGTTGCTAAACAAAGTGAGCTTATTCTCATCGTCATTCCAATAAAGAAATCCGCTGCCAGAGGTGCTACGGGTTACCAGCCCGGCACGAACTGCTCCACTACGAACAAAACCTTCCTTCATCTCATCACCACAAAATGGACATTTCAAAATAATCAACTTCCTTCTTCCATTCTTTAGACAAAGGACTTTCCTCCGTCCAGAATATTATACCATTTCTGAAATATCAGATGCCGAACACCCACTGAAAGATACCGGTAGTTATCCGATTTTATAAAGCCAGTGTGGGATCAGCACCGAACCATGTTTCTGTATCACGGCCATTTTCCTCGTCAGTCGAATCATCCCATGCCACGTTATCTATCCAGGCTATCCCGAAAGTATAACACTCTGTTTTCGTGTTTGGACCTATCACAAAAGACATTCCGTTTTCCAGATACTGTGCATCATAATCGTACTCGTCGGTAACATTATCGCACTCAATGCCGATAGACATCTTATATCTATGTGCATTATAAAAGCCCTGGCATTCCAGTCGTTCGCCACTTTCCGGACTTCTTTCATATGGGAAGTCCGGTTCGAAGACGCAGGCAATAGTGTGATCTTTTCCGTCAGGAATAAAATGAACCTTGATCTGATATCTCCCCAAAACATGCGGACAACCATTTTCCAGATTTCTGCCTTCTTGTGCATCATAAGGAACCTGTCTTGAATCTATCAGTATTTTTATTTCTCCAAAAGGTGTAAAAAGTCTTTCCATTTTCTTATCCTGTACTCTTATACTATGATTCTAACAAAAAACGTTTGCTTTGTTTATTCATATTTTCATAAGAAAAACCCGGCTGGGTGACCGGGATTTTAAGAGAGTATATTCTTTTCATAAAGCCATAACAAATAACACTAATCTTCCACGGACCCGAGCCAATCGATCCATGGATAGGTCTGCAAACAGAAGACACCGACATTGATCGCGAATCTTGCGGCCGCTTTGATGTTATAGCTCGTCTCTCGTACAAATGTGTTGTAGAAAGCACCCATCGTCAGAGAGTGGGTAAACTCCTCCCATGACTTAAAGAGACGCTTGCATTCATCGTTTGCGAAAAGATAGGTCTGCATCATCTCCGTATTCGTGAGCATATCGACCGAATACATGAATCGGGCGATCGCAAGCATATCGCTATAATCCCATGCTGCAAGTCCGGCCTCCGGGATAAACTCTTTCATCTTTTTAAGCGACAGTTTCGCAGCCTCGTAGTGCGTTCTCGTCTTCGAATTCAGCTCATCAAGCGGAGGTTCTTCGCCTGTTTCGATAATATGAAGGATTCCCGAAGTAAACGGGGCGAGACGCTTATTACCGAAATCCTGCTGCAGGCTCGCAAGATCCGTGATATGAATACGATCCGTAAGGAAGGAAATAACTTTCGGTTTATCCTCTTCACTGCATTTGAAGAACGGGTCGTCCAGCGGAAGCTTCACACCGAGATTGCTTGACATAAAGGAGGAGCCCATGGCAGAGATGTACGGAAGGATAGCCGGTTCCGGGATCGTCTTCTTCTCTTTCGCAGTCTGTTCTTTTGCCGCATAGTCCGGGAAGAATTTTGAAAATGCTTTGTACGCACTTTCCAGATCATTTTCAACATAACTCATGCTGTCCTTGACACATTCGTCACACTCATCCCAGGTCGGATCGATCTCGGCACGTCTTCTATAGCACTCGATCGCCTTGAACTCACAATCGCTCTGATCGTATATGTAACCCAGCATATAGAAAAGCTTACCGAGATCGGCAGGCTCGGTGCAGCGGGGTGAAAGTTTGGCGACTTCTTCTCTTGCTTCCGCATAACGCTTGAGATTATTGAGCGCCGAGATCTTACGGAACCACAGTTTATTGCTGCGGTCTTCCATCGGGATCTCCTCTACTTTCTGGAGGATCTTCTCATACTCGTCCTCGTCGTGCCATTTGTCCAAAAGTTCATAGATCGGATCGTTGTCGCTGATTTGTGCCATAGATTCTTACCTCGTTTGGTGTATGTGAGTATATTTTAACATCGATTGGTGTATCTATTCTCCTAAAAGTATACATAATTAGGAGAAATGCAAATGGTTAAGAGAAAACCAGGATATCTCATTCACTGCTATGAGTGATTAAACAGAACAGGCAGTTCTCATTACGATAAATCTACATATTTACAATTATAGATTTATGTGATACTATCTTTATGTCTACGGAGGTAACTGCATATGGGATATAGAGAGGATGCACGTAAGATCAAAGCTTTGGCAGATGAGAACCGACTGGCGATCATGATGTCACTTCAGCAGAAGGAAAAATGTGCGTGTGTTTTGCTGGAAGAACTCAACATCTCGCAATCAACACTTTCCCATCATATGAGGCTTCTGTGTGACAGCGGACTGGTTGATTATCGCAAAGACGGAAAATGGATGCACTATTCTCTTTCAGAAGAAGGAATGAATGCTTTTAAGGATATGATAGACGGATATATCCGGACTGACAACTAAGAAATCATAATCAAGGCAATTCAAATGGATTGCCTTAAAAATACAACAACACATCGATATATTTAGATATATCAAAAAGAGGTTGATATGTTGAACTTTATACAAGATCAGATATTTGGAATGAGATGGTTAAGTGACTTAATAGGTATTGTCCTGTCCAGGCTTGGAATAGATACAAGCAGCCGTATAGGTGGAAGTTTACAGTTTTTCATATACGATGTTGCCAAGATACTCTTTCTTCTGTGCGCTATGATATTTGTTATCTCGTATATACAGAGTTTCTTTCCTCCGGAGAGAAGCAGAAAGATCATGAGCAGATTCCATGGTATCGGAGCAAATACCGTAGGCGCTCTGCTGGGAACGGTCACACCATTCTGTTCCTGTTCTTCCATTCCAATCTTTATGGGATTTACCAGTGCAGGTTTACCCTTAGGAGTAACCTTTTCTTTCCTGATATCCTCCCCTATGGTTGATCTCGGAA
>LVAV01000112.1 GCA_001604185.1 Clostridiales bacterium Firm_16
ATGGAGGCCACTTCATGAATACTGTAATCGATATTGGCATCGATGTCCACAAGGATTCCTACTCACTCTGCTCCTATTCGTTTGCAACGAAGCGGACTTTCGCCCAGACCAGGATAGGCAGCGACAGCAAACTGGTAATCAAGTACGTTCGGAAACTGCAGGAATCGCACCCGAACGTCGAAGTTCTCTGCGGCTATGAGGCGGGTCCGACAGGCTACGGCCTGTACCGGGATTTGGAGAAGGCCGGCATCGGATGCGTGGTCATGGCGCCCACGACGCTGCCGAAGGCATCCGGCAATCATGTGAAGAATGACCGGCTTGATGCGATGGAGCTGTCCAAGCACCTTGCCTTCGGCACATACGGTGCGGTGCACGTCCCCACATCCGAGGATGAGGCGGTCAAGAACTACACCCGCCTGAGAAACACGCAGGTGGATGCATTGAAGAAGGCGAAGCAGAATTTGCTCGCATTCCTCTTGCGGAGTGGCAGAGTCTTCTCCGAAGGAAGGAACTACTGGACCAAGATCCACTATACATGGCTGAAACGGCAGCGGTTCACCGACCCGGTGGACCAGGAAACCTTCGATGAGTACCTGCAGGAGGTGCACGACCAGCAGGAGAAGGTCGACCGGTACAACCAGAGGATAGAGCAGCTCTCCCAACTGGAGGCGTATCGGGAGAAGGTGGCGAGACTGCGCTGCTTCCGGGGCATCGAGACCCATACGGCGCTGTCGCTGGTCACCGAAATCGGGGACTTCTCCCGGTTCGCCAACGCCCAGCAGTTTTCCGCTTATCTGGGCTTGGTGCCTGGGGAGGACTCGAGCGGACAGAGGGAAAGACGGGGAGGCATCACAAAGGCCGGGAACGCCCGACTGAGGCTGCTGCTCATAGAAGGGGCGAACGCAACGCTGCGAGGCGGCCTGTATGGACAGAAGTCGAAACGGTTGAAAGCGAGACAGCAAGGGAACGATGCGGATGTCATCGCCTATGCGGACAGGGCGAACCGGAGGCTGCACCGGGTGTACAACAACCTCACCAGCCGCGGCGTGATCAAGAACAAGGCGACGGTTGCCGTGGCAAGGGAGCTGGCCTGCTTCATCTGGGGCATGATGAACAACAGAATTGACTGAAAAAAGGAAAAGAAGGAACCGAGGGATGAGAGGGATTGATAGACAGGCAAATCTGGCAACGATCCTGCCATCTTCGATTGACCCTTGTTGACACCAGTACGGTGATTCACGTTTTGTAGACAGAAAGGGCTGTAGGCGGACCATTGACCTGTGGTAACCAATCCACGTATATCAGAATGGTCAAATGCCGAACAACTGATTTGCTGTCTATCAATCCTTTTCATGCATTGAAACTTCCGGGAGCTAAAAAGGGGAAATAGCACTTGACAAGAGGTCACATCATATCAGGGTCATCTCAGCCAAGCTGATTATACCAGCCATTGGAATCATACTGCGAACAGAAGATGGTAGATGATTTCCTGCGTCTCCTATGGAGGAGTTCCAGAATGTCATACTGCTCGGTACCCGTTGGCAGGAATAGCGGTATCCATCAAGCCGGATTTGCGGTATTGCATCACCGGAATGGCGGTTCAAAATCGCCCGGAATACTCACTCCTGGCCTAGAATTAGTGAGAGACGTTGTAGGAGGTGTTGAGGAGGCGCTTGGATGATCAGTGTGAAAATGAGGTTTGAAAGAAAGTTCTTCATTTTGGGGAAAACAGCTGGTTGATGCCTTTTCGGAGTTCGACGGATATAAAAAACCCACCTGGACTCAGGTGGGTTTTGTCACGGGTGGGTCAATCAGTCTGTTTCAACCTATGCTCCCCCCATACATCGCTAACAGTAGCAGCATATATTTTTGGGGGTAAGTTGTCATCATTGAACCATTGAACTTTGGTAAAAAAGAGAGGCGCCAGACGATAGGTTTGTGGGGTGGGGAGAGAGGTTCGTCTGGCGCCAATGGAAAATCACACTAAAAGGAGGTATGAAAAAACTGTTGCTCTGTACATATGTAGATGCAATCGCCATGCCAACTTCTGAGGTTGAGGTTCAATTGATTGAAAAAAGTATAATTACCGTACAAATAAATCATATTTTGTTCATTATATGAGTGTTTATGTTATGAGTGCATGAGGGTGGTCTGGAGTGATGGGCTGGTACGGATGCGTGCATTCCCGTCACACTAGGGAAAAGCGTGAAAATTTTGCACAAGATTCCATAGATCCACATACCAACGCTGAAGTGGCAGATAGGGCCGACAACTATGCTTTGTTTGACAGAATAGAGTGTTTGTATGGTTTTGTAGCAATGACCGAGCAGTCATGCAGCATTGTATGAGCAATCACCGATCAGGCATGCCGCAATGACAAAGCAATGGCAAAGCAATGAATGTCGGATATTTGCTATAGTGCAATGAATTATATACATATGCCCGGGTATATGGGCAAAAAGGAGGCGCCGGACTTGAACAGCTAGGTAGTTGTCAGGGGGTGTCCGGCGCCAAGGAAAATCACACTAAAGGAGGTATGAAAAAACTGTTGCTCTGTACTGGTATAACATGCATAAGGCGTGCCAAGTTACGAAATTCTCAAATAAGTGTTGGTTTCGACAAAAAAATGGCAACTCTTTCGTCTTTCCGCCCAGATTTCTGTATTTTTAGCCGTGCAAGGATGTTACACTCCACACTTTGACAGCAGCATAATCTAAGCCATAACCCCAAAACCACACGCCAGCCACCCCA
>LVAV01000113.1 GCA_001604185.1 Clostridiales bacterium Firm_16
GTAGCTTAACAACTTACATTATGCAGGATTATGAATTTACACACTAATATGGACTTGACCCGACTACTTTGGATCTAGTCCCCATTTCCCGAGCTTCGCAGGGGACTAGAATGCCTCTACCTGGGATTTAGTCCCCTTTTCCACGCTTGTCTGTGGGACTAAATCTCGACTACCTTGAATCTAGTCCCCAGCAGGGGACTAGATTGCCACTACCTGGGATTTAGTCCCCATTTCCACGAATTAGCTCGAGGTGGCACTTCATTGTGGCACTTCATTCAAGGAGCATCCGACAGCGTGCGCGGCCTGCTTCTGAAATTCTCACTGAAAAAACTTGACAAGCGTAAGCGGATGGGTGTATTTTGAAGAAAATAGTTTGACTATCAAAGTATTTGCTATGGCTTACCGTTCTTGAAGGAGGTGTGAAGATCCATGGATTTCATCCTGATCTTACTATTCCTCATATACATCGTTTCTCCAATCCCGCTATTGGTGCTGTTTATTGTTGCGCAAAGAAAGGCCAACCGCCGCAAGCGTGAGCTGGAAGCGCAGCAGATCGAAAACCGCAAGAGTGAGGAACTGTACCGCCAGTATGTCAATCAGCTCCAGCGCCAGGTGAAGAGCCTGGATCCCCAAGCGGATATTGGTTTTATTCCTGAAAAAGACTCGTCCACGAGTGCGCAGATGCAGCCGGCTTCGGCCGCTCCGTCTCCCTCGGTCGGACCGCACCCGACACCAGTGCCGACACCGGTGGCGCCAGTTGCGCAGCCGACTGTTCCGCAACCTGTCGCGCCGGCTCCACAGTTTTACGCGCAGCCAGCGGTTCCGCAGTCTGTCGCGCCGATCATGGCCGCGCAAACTCAGGCCACACCAGCCACGCAGATTCCTGCGCCAATCGCACAGCCTCAGACCGCGCCGGCTCCACAGATTTACGCGCAACCGCAAACCGTGCAGGCCGCGCCCGTCGCGCAGCCTCAATTCGCGCCGGTCGCTCAACCAGCGGCTCCGCAAGTGCAGACGAATGTTTCGCCGGTTCCGCAGTATACCGCGCCGGCCGCGCAGTACGCTGCGCAGCCGAAGGCAGATCATTCCCACACTAACCTGATCCTGATCACGGGCGTGATATTGCTTCTTCTGGCGTCGGTCGGATTCATCTCCGCGACCTGGAGCAACCTGGGCATCGGAGTCCGGGCACTGTGCCTGTTCTCCTTCAGCGCCATCTTCCTCGGCGCCGGCATCCTGGCCCGTGCGAAGTTCCGCCTCAACAGCACAAGTATCGCATTCTACTCCATCGGCAGCGCCGCACTGCCCATCACCATCTTCGGCGGCAGTGCTTTTGCATTATTCGGAAGCCACTTCGGAATAGATATTCCGCAGATCTATAACACCTCGCTGCTGGCCTTCACGGCGTTGCTGATCCTGATGGTATTCGGAAGCATATTCTTCCGAAGCCGGGTCTTCGCCATGGGCGCACTGACGTGCCTGAGCCTGGATGTATTTACCCTGACACTGATGTACGAATATCCATATTCTCTGGATGTTCTCCTGATCGCCGTATTCGCATCGGCCATGACACTCCTGACACCGATCTTCCAGAAGATCCCGGAAGAATCGATGTTCCGTCCTTTTGCCAAAGTATTCGAGATCTACGCCATCATCAACCTCTATGTGATGACGCTGATCGCCATTACTATCTCCAGATATGACCTGTGGTCCGGACTTTTCCTGGTGGGCCTGGCAGCAGTATTCCTGCTGGCCACGATCCTCCGCCGCAAAACCGGTCTTCTGGCTCTGCCTTCTATCATACTGATCCTGGTGGGCGCCGTACAGATCCTCCAGCCGGGCGGAGACCTGGGCAAGATCATCATCTGGATGATCGCCGTAGGTGTGACCTTCATCGCACTGCATATGGTTCTGAAGGACAGAAAGATCCTGGGCACCGTGATGTTTGTCTTCGGTCTGGTCTTCCTGATCGGTTCTACTTTCCCGACATTCTTCTACACCATGATGGCGCAGGGATGGGCTTTCGCCCTGATGACACTGGTTCCGGCTGCCGTTCTGATCTTCCTTTCCATCAAGAAGAAAGCCGCCATCATCTCTGCCGCGGCAATACTCCCGGTATTCACCCTTTTCTGGCAATTGATCAGCCGCGTTTTCTGCCTGATCCTGGGATACACCCGCGTGGAATTCTTCGATTTCCGATTCTTCGGATTCCCCGGCGATACAGGAAATCTTCCGGATGAATATATCCTGCTTGCCGGACTGATCGTGGCAGGCGTGATGTATTTCCTTTTCAGCTACATTCCGCATCACCGGTTCTTCACATCGACAGGCAATATCATGTTGTTCCATTTCTTTGTTTACTTCGGATTCGCATACGTGGCCGAGATGAAGAAACTCCTTCTGCCGGCGCTGCTGTTCAGCGTAGGATTCGCGATCCTCTCGCTGATCAATGCCTGCAGAAATGACCGCCTCAACGTACGTGATCTTTCGGTAGAGAAGATGCCACGTTCCATCACGGCAAACCGTTGCTTCTACGGCGCCATCTGGCCGGTCTTCCTTCCGTGGTTCTTCGAACTTTATTCCAGACAAAACTCCTGGCTCACAGACTTCGTGGCACTCCTTGCCATGATCCTTTGCTGCTTCGGATATCTCATCTATCGTGTTACTCAGAAGGGTGCCTATGCATGGGCCTTTGAAACATCCACGACAACAGCTCAGCCCCAGAGAAAGAGCTTCACGCCCGGCACGACCCTGTCCGTATACCTGGGCAGTGTTGCGGTGGTGGTCCTTCTGTTCAGCATGATAGATATGGATACGAAGTACTTCCTCGAGAATTACCCGGTCTGCTACGTGATCAAGCACCTGATCGTGCTTCTGGTTCCGGCGTTCCTGTTCTTCGTGGCTTTCCGCGAGATCCGAAAAGATCCGGAGAACGCACGGCATTCTGCAGGCGTCTTCCTGTGGACACTGTCGGGCCTGATCTCCTTCGCCGTACTTCTTCCGTACGTACGATCCGTTTTCCGGGGCGAACTGGAAGACAGCTTCTACACATCCGTGCAGTTCATCCTGCCGCTGCTGGCTGTCGTGATCCTGGGCATACTGGCCGTGAAACTCAGAAAGACCGATCTTGCCGAAGCCACCTCCGTGCAGAAAGCACTGTTCTACTTCGCGATGGGCATCAGCGCCCTGACCGTGATCTTCCGCTTCTCCGGACTTCCGCATGACGCGGTGCCGGTCCTGCCGATCCTCATGGGACTGCAGATGATCGCCTTCATCGTATTATTCTGGAAAAACACTCGCACCGTGATTTCTGTGCTGGGCGTTTCGCTTCCAGCCACACTGATCTGCTGGAACATCCTTGCCACCGGCCGCTACTATTTCAAGAGGATCGACGGTATTCCGACAGCCCTTCAGGTACTGGTCTACCTGCTGCCTGTAGTGGTCTACTGCGGTATCCTTCTGGCACGCAAGAAAACTCCGGTATCCCGTCAGCATATGTTCTGGGCAGCTCTGGCTTCCCAGCTGTCGGTGTTCATCATGATCCCGGGACTGACCAGAAGTGCCAATGTAAAACTGGAGAACCTGGCCAATACATACGACCGCGTGACGGAAGGTGCCAACTTCCTGGACAAGCTCTTCCGATCCTCACCGATATCCTTTGCCCAGTCACATTACGCTGTGATCGGTCTTCTGGGATTCCTGCTGATCGAGGTCTGCTATCTGATCCTGAACAAAATAAGCGAGAAGCGCCGTCGTGCGGTGGCGCTGATACTGGTAACCTTGTCCACGGTCTTCTGGATGCCGATGTGCGGATATCCGTCTGTGGCCCACCTGATCGAACAGTTCTATCTGGTACCGGGTGCCGTATTCATTGCACTTCTGACATGGATCTTCCCGGACAGAAAGAAACAGGAACTGACTTCCGGAGGCACCAGTCAGCCTTATACGGGACTGGAAATCATAAGACTGATCTACTCTTGCCTGACCATGGCGATCCTGGCGGTCATCGCACTGAGCTGCGACGATGTGTTCAGCCTCATCTTCTTCGGTGTAGTCAGCTTCGCCATTCTCGTGATCGCATATTTCCTCAAGAAGAAGGCGTACATCATTCTGGGCGCTGTCTGTATCTTAGGTATGCTGGCCTACATCGCCAACCGTATCTGGGGCAACATGGCCTGGTGGATCTACCTCTTCGTCACCGGTGCGACCTTGATCACCATCGCGGTACGAAACGAGATCCGAAAGAGGAAGAACTGACCCGGCACGGAGAGGCCGGAAACAAGAACGGCCCGGCACGGAGAGAAGAGTTCTCCGGCTGAGCACGGGATATAGAAACCTTCATCCGGCAGTCGTCGGAGATGGTAGTAAAACTTGCGGGACGCGCGCCTTTCAGGCAAATGGAAGGATGCGGAGGCTATAAAATGGGGGGATAAAGGTCATCGATTCTCTACGAGATCGATGGCCTTTTTTCCAACTTCCAGAATGCATCCGCCCTCGTCGGTAGAGGTGGATGCTTCCGAAGGATCGATCAGATCCGGACCGATCTCCAGATAGAAGATCTTGTAATCGTCATTGTCCAGAGTGTAGCCGTGCTGACCTTTCTTATAGGCGCCGAAACTGTATCCGCGGAGGGCGGCAAATCCGCACTCGTATCCCTCGGCGATGGCGCCGCTGCCGCTCATTTCCTCCTCTGTCAGAGGACGGCGGGTGCCTTCGTAGGTAGAAAGATACTCCACAACTTCGTCGATCTTTTGGCGGTCTTCCGGTGTGACATCCGGCGCCACACGAAGGAAAGTCGCACCATTGGTGTTATGGAACATGGCCGTCTTCACGGAGATACCCCGCTCACGAAGAAGAGTATTCGGATTCAGAGCTTTTGCCACATTAAAACTGGCGTGATCGCTGAAGATCAGGATATCGAAATACTGGATGCCTTTGGAAAGGTCGTTGCCGGAGGCGCGCTCTACATCTTCGATGGCGTCCAGCAGGATCCCCAGACGGCGGTCGTCATTCTCCAGAGAGTGGTGGACTTCCTGGGAATCGATGCCGTGGGCGTGTTTCTGGTGGTCGGTGTCCTGAAGATGGAGCATGTACAGGCCGATCTTCTGCTTGCGGATCAGGTCCGCAGCAGAGCTGGCGATAAAGTTATCCACGCCGCACAGGTCGAAAGGCTTGAAGACCTTCCGGTGACGGAAGAATTTGCAGATGATGAACCCCAGGGAGCTGTAGCGCACGAAACGGGCACCGCGGATCAGGAGACTCTCGGTACCGGGGACCTCGGCCATGTGGTAGCGCACCTTCTCACCGAGGGTGACAGGGTACAGCATGGCACAGGTGGGGATGCCCTTTCTCTGGGCCCGGGACAGAAGGGACGGAACCT
Organism: Clostridiales bacterium Firm_16; assembly: GCA_001604185.1. Lineage (GTDB taxonomy): Bacteria > Bacillota > Clostridia > Saccharofermentanales > Saccharofermentanaceae > Scatonaster. The sequence continues at coordinate 5,381 of LVAV01000113.1, forward strand.
TCAGAAGCTTCTTGTTACAACGCCAGACCTCAGCCTTTTTGCCGGGAGTGTCGATGACATTATCGAAAATACCGTGTTCACGCGGCAGCTCACCGGTGGAGATACTGGCGTGGACGGAATAGGTGTTGGATACGAATATGGAATCGATGTTGCGGTGAAGCTTGCCGTAGGCGGCAAGCCGGCTGAAATTCTTCTGGGTGAGAAGAAAATCGATGTCACGGTCGGAGATGGCATCCAGCGACACCATGATAATAGGACGTGTAGGTTTTGCCTGACTCATAGGAAATCCTCCCGGATCGAATCCAATCACGAATTTATACGATATAATTAGAACAGAATTTACCGTACCTCGCAAGCGTAGCGGGGTGAAAGAGGCAGTAACATGGGCAAAAGAGTGATTCTTATCGTGCTGGACAGTTGCGGCATCGGCGGAGCGAAGGATGCAGAGGCTTTCGGAGACGAAGGCTCCCACACACTCGCCGCCTGCTCTAAGGACAGTGCTTTTTCCATATCGAACATGAAGCGCATCGGCATGGGATGCATTCCGGACGCGCTTCCTTACGATGAACCCACCGGCAAGGGCGTGGGCGCCTGGGCGAGGCTCGAGGAGGCCTCCATGGGCAAGGATACCACCATCGGCCACTGGGAGATCGCGGGTGTGATCTCGCCGAAGCCGCTGCCGACCTATCCGGAAGGATTCCCGCCGGAGGTCATCGAGGAGTTCGAGAAGCAGACCGGCCGCAAAACGCTGTGCAACAAGCCTTACTCGGGCACTGAGGTGATCCGGGACTACGGCAGACAGCACGTGGAGACCGGAGACCTGATCGTCTATACTTCTGCGGACAGCGTGTTTCAGATCGCATCTCACGAAGAAGTCGTTCCGGTAAAAGAACTGTACCGTTACTGCGAGATCGCAAGGGAGATCCTGGTGGGCGAACACGGCGTCGGCCGCGTAATTGCAAGACCTTTTGTAGGAGAATACCCGAACTTTGAGAGAACCTCCAACCGTCACGATTTCTCCCTTCTGCCGCCTCGTCCGACTCTGCTGGACGACCTCACCGAGGCCAAGATTCCGGTGTACGGCGTTGGCAAGATCTACGATATTTTTGCCGGTAAAGGCGTGGGCATGTCGGTCCGTACGTCGGGAAATGCCGACGGTATCGAGCAGACTCTGGGCGCCATGGACATGCAGAAAGAGGGCCTGATCTTCGTCAATCTCGTGGACTTCGATATGCTTTACGGCCACAGAAATGACGTGACCGGATACGCCACGGCCCTGACCTATTTCGATGACCGTCTGCCGGAGATCCTGTCCCGTATGCAGAAGGACGATATCCTCATGATCACTGCCGATCACGGCTGCGATCCCTCCACGCCTTCCACGGACCATTCCCGTGAGAACGTGCCCTTCCTGGCCTATGGCGAGCGGGTTCGTCCGGGCACGGATCTGGGAGTCAGAAGAAGCTTCGCGGATATCGCCAAGACCATCGGTGATTTCTTCGGGATCAATACGAATAATCTGGATGGCGAGTCCTTCTGGAAAGAAATGCGGAAGAACTAAGACGCGGCGCGGACATTTTTGCCGTTGTCAAAAAAACTGCCCCATGGGTTCTATGGGCACATGAAGTGCTATGTGAGAAAGGAAGTACCGATATGCAGTATTCAGAAGAAGAGAAGAAGATCCTAAGCAAAGTCGACCATACCTTGCTTCGTACCACATCTACCCTGGAGGAGATCCGGGCTTTGTGCAAGGCGGCGCTGGCGGCCGGTACCGCCAGTGTCTGTATTCCGCCCTGCTATGTCAACGATGCGGCCCAGTTCCTGAAAGGACAGCTTCCGGTATGCACGGTGATCGGTTTTCCGAACGGATACTCGACTACCGCGGCCAAAGCTTTTGAAGCGAAAGAAGCCATCCGTCTGGGAGCTTCGGAGATCGATATGGTGGTCAATCTCTGCGATGTGAAGAACGGCAATTTCGACCGGGTATATCTGGAGCTTCTGGCCATGCGGGAAGCCTGTGAAGGCGTGATCCTGAAGGTGATCATCGAGACCTGCCAGCTGACGCGGGAAGAGAAGATCAAGATGTGCGAACTGGTGAGCAAAGCCAAGGCTGATTTCATCAAGACATCTACCGGATTCTCTACCGGTGGCGCGACCATCGAGGACGTACGTCTTCTGCGTGAATATTCCGCTCCGGAGGTGAAGGTGAAAGCCGCCGGCGGTATCAAGGATATGGAGGACGCCAAGGCCATGATCGAGGCCGGCGCGGACAGACTCGGCACCAGCAGACTGGTCAAGTGAGAGACGGAAAGGCGGTCTTGTATGGATCACAAGTGGTTACTTCAGCAGGCACATGAAGCACGGCAGATGGCCTACGCACCCTATTCCGGGTTTGCCGTAGGCGCGGCTCTTCTGACCCGGGAGGGGAAAGTGTACCGCGGATGCAATATCGAATCCTCGGTTTTTTCACCCAGTCTCTGCGCAGAGAGAGTGGCTCTGGCCAAGGCCATCAGCGAGGGGGAGAAGGAGTTCGCCGCCATCGCTATCGTCGGTGCCAATGTGGGTGAGGAACCGGTGCATGCATGCTTCCCCTGCGGCGTCTGCCGCCAGGTCTTAAGTGAGCATGTGGACCTGGAGTCCTTCCTGGTGGTGGTGGAAGAAGAGGGCGAGGTTAAGACCCATACGCTTGGGGAGTTGTTGCCGAAAGCTTTCGTGTTCTGAGGGAAAACTGTGCAATCTTACAATCCCCGTAGAATTGAAAGAATCCGAAAACTTTATATAATGTTTTAGAGAAGAACCGTTGAGAGGAAACGAGAGAAAACAGGGAGAAAGATTTCGGATCTTAAGGATCTTAGGGATCCGCCGCAAGAGGTTTTTGTGATTAAGTTTGAGAGAAAAACGATCTGTTTCACGCGCAACAGACTCAGACAGGGTATTGTCGCTTTTATTGCGGTTGTCCTGATCCTGATCGTGATCTTCGGTGGAACGAAGATGTTTACTTCCCATAAGAACGTGGCCTATCTGGGAGAGAAGTCCCAGCCTATCGGTGTCCTGAACGGAGCCTGGGGATATGAGCAGGCCTTTATGCCGGAGATCCGGCACATCGATCTCATCGAGATACGTATTTCCCGTAACGACGAAGTCGGTAACGTAGTAGAGACCAAGGGTGACCTGGTGTTCCAGATCATCGACCCGATGGGACAGATCATGCAGGAGCAGTCTGTGCCGGTCAAGGATATCCAGCCGGATGCCTATCACCGGTTCAAGATCGATCTGAGCTTCGATACCGAGAAGACCTACCGCTTCCGTATGTTTACGGAAGGAGTCGCATCGGAAGAAGCGCCGACGGTGTGGATGTCCACCAACGATGACGAAGCTTTCCGCTATGTTTCTTTCCCGGGTATGGAACATGGTTCCAATCTGCAGACCAATGCCCAGATCCGCTATTCTAAGATGGATTACTGGGCTATACCGGTAAGTATCGTCCTGATCCTGCTTTGCGCGCTGGCGGCACTGGTCAATGTCCACTTCTCCGAAGTAGGAGACCGAAGATTCACGTTGGCCGTACTTTTTACCATGCCGGCCGTCATGTACCTTGTGGTAGAGATGCTGAACAATAACACCGTCTTCCTCAAGCGCTTCCCGGTATTCATCCTCAATTACATCTTCTATCTGCTGATCTATATCCTGCTTTTCGTAGGTTTCAACCATTTCCGTGTTTCCACGATCTCCGTCAATGTGATCTTCATGGCCATGTCCATCTTCAACTACTTTAAGCTCCTCTGGAGAGGCGAGCCTTTCCAGGTGTGGGACGTAGTGACGCTGCAGACCGCCATGAATGTGTCGGGAAACTATAAGATCGAATTGTCCTCGCCGCTGGTGGTGGCGGTGCTGATCTTCATCCTGACGGTGCTGATCACGCTTCGATGCCGGTATTCCTTCGTACTCAGAAGAACCCGTATTTCCTTCGGATGCGCGGGTCTGGTGCTGGCCGTATCTCTGGTGACCGCTCTTCTGGAGACGAAGAATTATCACATTTCGGCCTATACCTTCATGCAGCGCATCGGTGTGGTGAACAGTGACTGGAACCAGCCTCATAACTATGCCAATAACGGCATGATGATCGCTCTTACCATGAACGCCAACAACATTGCCGTGAAGAAGCCGGATCCGTATACACCGGAGGTCCTGGGAGAAGTGCGGGACAGTATTGCTTCTGACAGTTACGAATATTCCATCCTTCCTAACGATGTCCTGAAGAAGTATGAGCAGGATAAGGCCCGCCATGCCGAGGAAGGACAGAAGAGCCTGCAGAAGGGGCAGCTTCCGAACATCATCTGCATCATGGACGAGTCCTATACCGATATGTCTTCGGTAGGAGAATTCCAGACCAACCTTCCGATGCGGCCTTTCATGGATTCACTTCATGACAATACCATCCGCGGTAACCTGTATGTTTCGGTTTACGGCGGCGGTACCGCCAACTCGGAATTTGAGTTCCTGACAGGTAACTCCATGTCATTCTTCCCCAGCGGAAGTATCCCGTACCAGCAGTATGTCGAGGAACAGACAGGTTCCTTGCCGAGATACCTGAAGACCCTGGGATATAGTGCCATTGCAGTGCACCCGTATCTGGCCAGCGGCTGGAACCGTCCGGATGTGTACCAGGCCATGGACTTCGACCGGTTCATATCTCTGGAGGATTTCGCGGAAGATTCCGAGTGCCTGCGTTCCTATATCACAGACAAGTGCTCCTTCGAGAAACTGGTGGAGCTCTACGAACAGAAGGAGGAAGGACAGCCGATCTTCCTTTTCAACGTGACCATGCAGAATCACGGTGCCTATAAGAGCACCGACCCAAACTTCGTTCAGGACGTGAACCTGCCGGATTATCCGGAGATGTTCCCGGAGACGGAGCAGTATCTGTCTTTGTCCAGACATACCGACGAAGCGGTGGAATACATTCTGGATTACTTCAGCAAGGTGGATGAGCCGACCCTGATCTGCTTCTTCGGCGACCATCTGCCCAGCATGAAGAACGGTTTCTACGAGGAACTCCTGGGCAAGGAGATCGTGGATCTTTCCGCCGAAGAGATGCAGAGACTGTACCAGACGGATTATTTCATCTGGGCCAACTACGATATCCCGGAGTGCGAACTGAACGATATCAGCCTGAACTATCTGTCGACACTGGTACTGCAGACCGCCGGAATTGAGCTTACGGACTATAACCTCCTGATCGCGAAAGCCTACGAGGAATATCCGATCCTTACTACCATGGGGGTTTACGATTCTGCCGGCAACCGCTACAATACGCTTGCGCAGGTCCCGGATGAAAGCGGCATCCTCAGACAGTACAACCTGCTTGCATATAACAACGTTTTCGATGTGGAAGAAGACCGTCAGAGTGTCTTCTTCGACGGGCTGGACGTGATCCCTGCCCGCAAAGAGATAGAAGAGAGTAGAAGAAAAGAGGAATAAGAAATTGGAATACACATCTTTCGATGAAATGGACCTTTCCAAAGAGATCATGCAGGCTCTGGATAAGATGGGAATGACTACGCCTACTTCCGTACAGCGGAAGGCGATCCCCCTCATGATGGATAACCGTTGCGTCATCGCCAAGGCCCCGACAGGCACCGGCAAGACCTTCGCTTTCGGTATCCCGATCCTGGAATATCTGAACATGAATGCAGACTTCGTCCAGGCCCTGATATTGTGCCCCACAAGAGAACTGGCCCTTCAGATCTGCACGGAACTGCGTGGTCTGGGAGCCTTCATCAAGGGACTGAAGATCTGTGCCATCATCGGCGGACAGAAGATGGATAAGCAGATCCAGATGCTGAAAAAGAAACCGCAGATCGTGGTAGCCACGCCGGGAAGACTGCTGGACCACGTGCAGCACAAGAGCATCAACATCTCCGACATCTACACCCTGGTGCTGGATGAGGCAGATAAGATGCTGGATATGGGCTTCATCAAGGACATCCGCAAGGTCATGAAACTCACTCCGAAGGATAAGCAGATCGCCATGTTCTCCGCCACCATGTCCCGTGAGGTCATGGACATCACCTGGGAGTATATGGACGGTGCCGATGAGATCGAAGTGGAGCCGAAGGCGGAAGATATGCCGAAGATCCGCCAGTATCTCCTGCATATCGAAGAAAGACAGAAGCTGGATGCTTTTGCCAAGATCATGGAAAAATATGACTGCAGCCGTGTCATGGCTTTCTGCAATACCAAGACCCGCGTCCGTATCGTGACAGAGGGCATCAAGAAACTGGGCTTCAAGGCGGACTGCCTCCACGGTGATATCGGCCAGGGTGCCCGAAACCACATCATGGATGACTTCCGTAGAGGCAAGTTCAATATCCTGGTGGCTACCGACGTGGCGGCACGTGGTATCGACGTATCGGATATCGACACGGTCTTTAATTTCGAAGTTCCCAATGAGAATGAATACTACCTGCACCGTATCGGCCGTACCGGTCGTGCGGGAAGAGAAGGACAGGCCTTCACTTTCGTGACATACGGCCAGGCTCCGAGAATGGATGACATCATCCACTACACCAAAGTTTCGACAGAGGAGTTGGATATCGAATTATGAAAAACAATGTAAAACTGATCGCGCTGCTGGCGACGATCGTTTTTGTGGCCGGAGTTGTAGGATTCACGATCTATAAGGTCCGTAAGGCTATGAATGAATCTCTGGATAAGAAGGAGTCCACGACTTCCGTGACCCAGAGCGAGAATGCCGCGGATGCGGACGATAACACCTCTAAGGCGCCTGAGGAGTCTGCTGAGAGTGCTGTTTCGGATTCAGAAACATCTTCCGAGGCATCCTCTGAGACCTCTTCCGAACCGTCCGGTTCCGAAACTGCTGCTCCTACGAAAGTTCCCTCTGCTCTCGGCGGAAGCCGGTATGCCAGTGGAACGATGGCGGGAGACGGTGTAGAAGGCACCAAGGGTACAGGAAAATATAACTACGGCGAGGCGCTTCAGAAGTCACTTCTATTCTACGAACTCCAGCGCTCCGGAGTTTTGCCCGAGGTAACACGTAGTAACTGGCGCGGCGACTCCTGCCTCAATGACGGTAAGGACGCAGGCGTAGATCTTACCGGCGGCTGGTTCGATGCCGGAGATAATGTGAAGTTTAATCTGCCGATGGCTTACACGGCTTCCGTGCTGGGCTGGTCGGTACTGGAAGATCAGGATGCGTACGAGGAAAGCAACCAGCTGACCTATGCGCTGGGAAATATCCGCTGGGCCAATGAGTACTTCATCCGCTGCCATACGGCGGACGAAGTTTACTACTATCAGGTAGGCGACGGCAACAAGGATCACTCCTGGTGGGGACCTTGTGAATGTGTGGAATACCAGATGAACCGTCCTTCCTACAAGGTGACGGCGGATGCACCGGGTTCCACGGTAACGGCGGAGACCGCGGCATCCCTTGCGGTATGCAGTATGGTCTTTAAGGACGTGGATCCGACTTTCGCCAAGACATGTCTGGATCACGCCAAGTCTCTTTACGCCTTCGCGGACAAGTATAAGAGCGATGCAGGATATACGGCGGCCAAGGATTTCTACAATTCCTGGAGCGGTTTCTACGACGAACTGGCCTGGGCCGGTGTATGGCTTTACCGTGCTACCAATGATTCGTCCTATCTGGACAAAGCGAAAGAATACTATCCGAAGGCCGGTCAGGATTTCGACTGGTCGCTCTGCTGGGACGACGTCCACATCGGCGCGGCGGTGCTTCTGGCGCAGGAGACTTCGGACAAGAAATATACCGATGCCGTGGAGAAGCATCTGGACTTCTGGACGAAAGGTACCTCTGACGGAAAGCGCATCACATACACCCCGAAGGGCCTGGCATGGCTGGATTCCTGGGGCAGCCTCCGCTACGCCACCACCACGGCTTTTGTCGCCGCTCTCTATAGTGAATGGGACGGCTGCGATTCAGCTAAGAAGGATACCTACTGGAGCTTCGCGGTTTCCCAGGCAGACTATGCGCTGGGTTCCACCGGCCGATCTTTCCAGATCGGATTCGGCGAGCACTATCCGCAGCATCCTCACCACAGAACATCCCAGGGCTCTTATGCCGATAACCAGGGCGTTCCTTCCGAGAGCCGTCACATCCTCTGCGGTGCCCTCGTAGGCGGACCGGATGCTTCTGACGGATATAACGATCAGGTATCGGACTACACGGCCAACGAAGTGGCCTGTGACTATAACGCCGGATTTACAGGCCTTCTGGCCAAGCTCTATACCCGCTATCACGGCCAGACCCTGACAGGATTCGGCGCCTGCGAAGAAGTGGGAGAAGAGTATAAGGTCGACACTTCCGTCAATGCCAGCGGCAAGGATTTCCTGGAGATCAAGGCCCTGACCTACAACATGACGGCATGGCCGGCCAGAGCACCGAAGAATCTGGAACTGCGGTACTTCTTCAATACAGAAGGAAAGGCCGTCTCCTCTCTGAGCGTATCTTCGAACTATGGACAGAATTCCACCGTCCAGGGCATCGTGGACGCCGGCGGTAACTACGCCTACGTTTCCATAACTTTTGACGCGAATTCCTGCTATCCGGGCGGACAGGAAGAATATAAGAAGGAAGTACAGTTCCGTATTACGGGCATCTCTTCCGATGTGAAGGATACCGCGGCAGCCTGCCTCTATGAGAACGGTGTGCTGGTATATGGACAGGAGCCGTCTTCGGCAACGATCCCGCCGGCGCCGACAACTGCACCGACCGATGCGACGCCGACACCGACAGGACCGATCGACACTCTGCCTTCCGGCCCCACCCAGACCGATCCTTCGACACCTTCGGATCCGAAGGAACCGACGAAGCCGGCAGAGCCGTCTGAATCTTTCCAGCCGGGTAAGCCTTCTGATCCGGGAAAAGGATCCGACTTCGTGATCAGCATCGAATATTCCGGCGGTGCATCCAATGCCATCTCCGGAAATATGAGTATCGAATATAAGGGCAAAGATCCGCTCGATCTGGATAAGATCTCTGTGGAATACTTCTTTACCAACGAGAAAGACGGGAAGCTGGCCTTCGATTGTTACCATGCGGCCATCTCCCACAAAGACGGAAAATACGACGCAATTAACGATGTTACAGGAGCTTTTGCCAAGGTAGAACCGAAGAAAGAGGGGGCCGATACGGTCTGCACGATCTCCTCCTTCGGCAAGGGTAAGCTGGAGCAGGGAGACAAGCTGATCGTACAGTTCTCCATCCATCACGAAGACTGGTCTGACTTCAATCTCTCGGATGACTATTCGAGAAAGTCTGAAGAGAATATCGTCATCGTGTGCGATGGGAAGATCCTGTCCGGTCAAGAGCCGTAAGGCACAGAAAGAGTGGTTGGTTTATGGGTTTATTTGGATCAAGATCGAAAGAGAAGGTTGACCTGAAAGCGCAGGCGAAGGTCATGGCGGAAGGAGTGCAGGTCGGAGCGTCCGGGATACAGTTCACCTCGGTATTCTCATGCGCAAGTACTTTTGCCATCGCACCGAAGCCTATCGAGGTCGGTGTGAAACGTTCGAAAGAATTGAAGAACAGAATCGTGGTCAGCGGGCAAGTCAAGGGCGGACAGTTCACTAAGGGCGAGACGGTGGCGGTCGTGGGAAACGACGGAGTCGTCAAGGCCGTAACCACGATCCTGGACCTGATCCCGGACGACGGGACGCTGGATTTCACGACAGAACTGAATGCCAATATGCACAAGAAGGAGGCAGGTCCGAGTGCGAATGCGTGGTTGATCCTGGATGTTGAAGACGGGATCACCGGTGGAGACCTGATTGCGAAATTATGAGTTACATATTTATGATCCTTGGCCTGATCGCAGGTGCTTTTGCCGCCGGATGCATCGTATCTCTGGTGGGTTATATCGAAGGACGTATCAAAGGTCTGACCTTGCAGAGCCTGACGTTCATGGCTCTCAGGTGGGAGCGGGACTACTATGACAAAGAAAGACCCGGCAGATGGAAATGTTCCTTCTCTGTGAGGAGACTGGGCCAGTTCTTCCCGACGATCACCATGGCACCGGACCCGTCGAAAATAAAGGCGGAAGACAAGAAGAAAGAAGGACCGAAGGGATCCACTCTGGCGGTGTCCATTATCTTTGTGATCCTGGCTCTGGCTGCCTTCGGAGTGGGTTTATACATTGCCGTCAAGGGAATTGAAGGCTTGAAGGAGTGCTTCATTCTCGGTGCTATGTGCGGGGTATCCGCATATCTTCTGGTCCTGGCCTGGATCGGATTCGGTATGAGCGGCCGTAACGGACTGCTCAGGAAGATCCAGGAACTGGCCGTCGGAACAGCAGACGAAAGCAAGCTGGAATCCTTCGTGATCCCGCCTTTCGCCCATGAGGAGTACGATCCTGCCCAGACCGTCATGAAGCTTCGTTATGCGACGGTCTACTTTACCGTGGCAGAGTTCAAGAACGACCTGCCGGCCATGACCGAAGCGGCCCATGAGTTGATGGCCCTCGGGACAACAGGATTGAGCGAGTCCGGAAAGTTCGCCGTGGACACCGTGCTTTTCTCCTTCTTTTCTTTCAGAAAGATCGATCCCGAGCAGGCAGAGAAGTACTACCAGCGTTCCCGCAGATCCATAGATAATGACAAGGATTGTAACGGCAGAAGAAAGCTTGCCTACTACGCTTTCTTCATCAAGAAAGACCGGGAACTGGCCCGTAAATATGCACAGGAGGGACTGGATGCCTTGCGCGCACCGGATCCCAGAATGGGTATCGTACAGAGAAATTTCGAGGAGAAAATGCTCCGCTATCTGATTTCCCGACTCGACGAGGAGCCGGAGAACTGATTTCATCGGATACTATGGTTTCCGTTGCGAATCCAACCAGGTAAGAGTATACTATTTAGGCATGATTTCAACACCGCAGGTATTTTCTGAAGGAGAAACCCGCGGGTGAAAAATATTTAGTAAGGCAGGCGATTGATTTATGGCATTTATTGACGAGATTAAAGCAAAAGCAAAACAGAACAAGAAGACCGTTATTCTTCCGGAGTCCATGGACAGAAGAACTTTTGAAGCAGCGGCTGAGATCCTTGCTGAGGATATCGCAAACCTGATCATCATCGGTACAGATGAAGAGGTAAAGGCGAACAGCGAAGGTCTGGATATTTCCAAGGCTACCATCATTAACCCGCACACCTACGAGAAGACACAGGAATATATCAATGGTTTCTATGAGCTCCGTAAGGCTAAGGGCATGACTTTGGAAGAAGCAGAGAAGACTCTTCTCGGTGACTATATGTACTACGCCTGCATGATGGTAAAGATGGGCGATGGCGACGGAATCGTTTCCGGTGCCTGCCACTCTACTGCTAATACACTCCGTCCGTCTCTGCAGATCATCAAGACTGCTCCGGGCACCAAGCTGGTTTCCGCTTTCTTCGTAATGGTCGTTCCGAACTGCGAGTTCGGTGAAGACGGTGTATTCGTATTCGGTGACTGCGGTCTCGTTCAGAACCCGAATCCGGAAGAACTGGCTGCAATCGCAGGTTCTTCTGCTGCTTCCTTTAAGCAGCTGGTCGGCAAGGAGCCGGTCGTAGCTCTGCTTTCCCACTCTTCTATGGGTTCCGCTAAGCACGACGACGTTACCAAGGTCGTTGAAGCAACCAAGATCGCTAAAGAAGAATATCCGCAGTTCGCTATCGACGGTGAACTTCAGGCAGACGCTGCCATGGTTCCTTCTATCGGTGCTTCCAAGGCTCCGGACAGCAAGGTTGCAGGTCATGCCAACGTTCTGATCTTCCCGGACCTCGACGCCGGTAATATCGGATACAAGCTGGTTCAGAGACTGGGTAAGGCTGAAGCTTACGGCCCGATGTGCCAGGGTATTGCCAAGCCGGTCAACGATCTGTCCCGTGGATGCTCTGCCAAGGATATCGTTGGTGTTATCGCTATCACAGCTGTACAGGCTCAGAATTCTTAAGTCATAAAGGAGTAAATACATGAAGATTTTAGTTATCAACTGCGGAAGCTCTTCCTGCAAGTTCCAGCTTTTCGAGACATCTACCGGTGATGTTCTGGCCAAGGGTAATGCCGAGCGTATCGGTATCGACGGTAAGCTCACCTACAAGAGACCGGGTCAGGAAGACTTCGTCTGCACAGACGCTATGCCGGACCACAAGGTTGCCGTCAAGATGATCCTCAATGCTCTCGTAGATAAGGATCACGGTGTACTTTCCGATATCAGCGAGATCAAGGCTGTCGGCCATCGTGTACTCCATGGTGGTAAGTACTACAGCAAGTCTGTTATCGTAAACGAAGACGTTAAGCGTGTTATCCGTGAGTGCTTCCCTCTGGGACCTCTGCATAACCCGGCTAACCTGACAGGTATCGAGGCTTGTGAGTCTGTTCTGCCTGAGGGCACACCGCAAGTTGCAGTATTCGATACGGCTTTCCATATGACCATGCCGCCGAAGGCTTACACCTATGCTCTTCCTTATGAGCTGACAGAGAAGTATTCCATCCGTCGTTATGGTTTCCATGGTACATCCCATCGTTATGTTTCCCGCCGTGCGGCTGAGTTCCTCGGCAAGGACTACAATAACATCAAGATCATAACATGCCACCTTGGTAACGGTTCTTCCTTTGCTGCAGTTGATCATGGTAAGTGCGTAGATACTTCCATGGGTCTGACACCTCTGGCCGGTATCTGCATGGGTACCCGCTGCGGTGATATCGACCCGGCTATCGTTCCGTTCCTGATGACGAACGAGAACATGACTCCGGACGATATCGATGTTCTCATGAACAAGAAGTCCGGTGTTGAAGGTCTCTCCGGTGTATCTTCTGACTTCCGTGACCTGGAGAAGGCATCCCGTGAAGGTAACGAGCGTGCTACACTGGCTCTGGATATGTTCGAGTATCAGGCCAGAAAGATCATCGGTTCCTATGCAGCTGCTATGCAGGGCGTTGACGTCATCGCTTTCACAGCCGGTATCGGTGAGAACACTGACTACATCCGTGCACATGCCTGCGAAGGCCTGGAGTACATGGGCGTGAAGATCGATCCTTCCAAGAATGACGGTCTGCGTTCCGAAGGCATCATCTCTACAGACGATTCCCGCGTAACCGTATGTGTCATCCCGACCAACGAGGAGCTGGCTATCGCTCAGGAGACAGAAGAGCTCGTAAAATAAGATCTGATCCGCGATCCGCGGCGTAAAGAAGGACCGAACCGGTATTTCCGGTTCGGTCCTTTATTTGTTATCTGATGGATCCGGGGATCAGCCGTCTGTCTGGACCTTACTTGTCGGACGAATGGTCAGACGGAAGGCCAGATCCTCACTGACACCGTTATTGTCGTAGGAGAAGATGACGTAGAATACGCCGTCGCCCACAGGAATCATGGACAGAGCCGGGTAGAGGACACGATCGATATCTCTTACCGGAAGTCCGAAGAGAGAAGAGGCGGAAATGGAACCGACATACTTACCCTCGGCGGTCCACATGTGGAAGTTGTTGTCCACGATGGAAGGTGCAATGACGACTTTGTCGTATTCGCAGAAGCAGTAGGTCGACATATAGGATCCTTCCCCATCTGTCAGCTCAGCGATGAACTTGCCCGAAATATCGAACATGTAGTTGTGATAGTTGTAGTCGCTGTCCTGCGTGTCTGCGAAGATGTAGTTATCGGTTATGGACATATTCAGGATGTGCAGATCCGATCTGGGGAACCCGAGGAAGTACGAAGACTGGTTGATCTCTCCGTATGCTGTGACCTCCACCGTCCTGACGTCCAAAGAGGAATAACTGTAGGCCAGCGCGAAGGAGTGATCCGGGCTGACGGCGACGTCCGAATTCAGTGAGAAAAGATGACTCGGGTCGGTCTCCTCGGCATACAGGGAATAGAAAATGCCGTTATCCTTGGTGGTGTAGCAGTTCAGCACCGAATCGGTACTGGATGCGGTGGAGTAAGACTTGTCCGCCGGCACCTTCTCCTCAAGGATGAGCTTGAAAAGGTTATCCTCGATATCGTAGATGCGAATGATGTCTCTGCCGGTATCCATGGTGTAAAGGTGATTGCCCAGGATCGCCGCATGGGAAGCCGTGGAAGGAATCGGAATGATTCCGTTGGAGCTTGCCGCGGTAAAAACTCTGTCACTGAAGTTCATCTGCTCGGGCTCGATAGTGTAGGACCCCAGTTCCATATTCTTTACCGGTGCCTCGATCGGATCGTCTTCCCACGGGAAGGGTGCATCGCTAAGACCGAGATCCGGAAGATGGAACTGCAGATTCTTGAATACTTCCTCACTCTCTTCCGTGTTACTTCCGACGACGATACGGATCGTCATGCCGGACGCCTCGTCACGGTAGAAGTAGATCGTCTCATAAAGAGCGATCTGTTTACCCATATTCTTGCGGGTATAGGAGATGAAGTCCAGTCCGCCGATGGTGGTGACCGGAAGATTGCCGGCAGTATAATCCTGCAGAGAAACATAGCACTTCAGAGAAGTACGGTATTCTGTCTCACTCTCTTCGGTGATGTTGATACGGATATAACCCCAGTCCACGTTCTGCGGATCCTTGAGGAAATAGAAAGAGGATTCGTCTTCGGTATCGATACTCGATCCCTTGTCGAAGAGAAGTGTCTTCGGGAAGATACCGGACCACAGGGACGCGTTGACCGTATAGGTAGATGTCAGGTTCTGTGTGGTGATAGACGGATCATCTGTATTTATTGCAGACTCCAACGTGTCGGAAGAATCGATGGGTTCAATGGACGGATCCGAAGCGTAGGGCTCTGACGGCTGAGACACAGCTGGTGAGACATAAGGCTTGTCTTTCTCATCGTCCGAAGCGGGTGTCGATATACTTACAGGTAAGGACGAATCGGTATCATCCGGGATCTCGATGCCGCCGGTTAAGTCGGATTCTGACGAAGAAACACGAGAAATAACGGAAGACGCAGTCGTTTCCGTTCTGGTCGCATCAGCCTTCTGATGCGCGCACGAAGTCAGTGCCACGCCGAGGGCTATGAGCATGATGATGAGTCGTGTCGTTTTCTTCATCCGGCTAAGATCCAGTTTCCTTTCTTTCTTCATTTGTCCCTAGTGTACAACCTGGACGGCCAAATGAAATTACTAAACTGTAAGAAAGCGATCATTTCTTCAGGAGTTTCCCAAGCCAGGTGCTGAGCATCAGGTAGGCCCAGGCCGCCTCGAAAGGCATGTCGTAGAGAGGCTTGATCTTGGCGGCAAGAATGGTCTTGGTCGATGCGGACGGAACGAGAGTACTGTCGATCGGTGCGACGAAGACCTGCTTCTCATAGCGGTCGCAGGCATTCTTCAGGTACAGGATCGAGAAAGGATTCTCGGCGGCCAGTGTGTTGACAGTGCCATCGTAATGCAGGCGCTGCAGCACATACTTATAGTCCGAACGGGCAATACTGTAGTTCATGTAATTGACGCATACCGGAGCATCGATCGTCAGGATGGTATCTTCCTTCGGAAGGCCCATGAGCTTGCTGAGGGCCCGGAGATTCTTCATGGCGTTCGGGCATTCAGCCGGTGCATCGATGTCTTCTGCAGGTACATATTTCTTGCCGGAGATCTTGCCTGCAACACGATTCTTGTAGCTGGCATAATCGTCGGTCTTACGGTTGGCACTCATCAGGTAGGCGGCATAGTGGACATAGATCTTGCCATCTGCGGCCTTGCCGACCACGTAGACGCCCTTATCGACTTCCATAGCCAGAGTATAGGCGGCCTTGAGGTTCACGACGGCATCGGTATCCGGTTCAGTCGGGTCGATCTTGCTTCCGAAGAATACGAAAGGAATCTCATATCCGGAAAGCAGAAGATTCGCCAGCTGGGCGGTATATGCCATGGTATTGGTACCATGGGCGATCAGGACACATCCGTAATCTCCCTTATCTACGGCCTTCTTGATCGCGTCGAAAAGGACTTTATACATAGGTGGTGTGAAGTTCTCGGAGCATACACCCACAGGCTCGATGATGTCGAAGTCTTTCCCGAATTTTCCTGCGGCATCCAGCACCGCGTACGGAGCAACACCCAGCTCAAGAGCTTTTTTCGAAAGACGGGTAGAAATACCGCCGCCTGTGAAAACCATGAGAACCTTCTTATTATCTGCCATTGTGAAGTACCTCCCCTATTCACAAAATAAACGTGCATGCAACACACGCTATGGAGTTGCAATTCCAGCAATTCCATTATAAGCATAATTATGTATTATTTGTTTGATATAATACAGAAGAAAGATAAACGAAATAGTGAGGAAATGTAAACATGCGGTTAATTAGTTGGAATGTAAACGGAATCCGTGCTGTAGCGAAGAAGGGCTTCCTGGAGACGGTCCGGGATATGGACCCGGAGATCCTGTGTATCCAGGAGACGAAGGCTTCGGTGGATCAGCTGGATGACAGTCTTCTGAACATTCCCGGATATAGAAGTTATTTCTCCTCGGCAGAGCGTAAGGGATATTCCGGAACGGCGGTCTATACGAAGATCGAGCCGAAGTCGGTATCTTATGGTCTGGGCACGGATGAGTTCGACCACGAAGGCCGCACTATCGAACTGGATTTCGGGGATTTTATCCTCTATAACATTTACTTCCCCAACGGCGGACAAGGCCCGGAGAGAGTGGATTTCAAGCTTCGTTTCTATGACTGCTTCCTGGACAAAGTGAGAAAACAGATGGATGAGGGACGGATGGTCCTGGTGTGCGGTGACGTGAATACGGCCCATAAGGAAATCGACCTTTCCAATCCGAAAGCCAACAGCAAGATCTCGGGATTCCTGCCGGAGGAGCGGGTATATATGGATCACTTCGCGGAGAAGGGGCTGGTGGATACCTTCCGCATGCTCTATCCGGATGTGACGGAGAAGTACACCTGGTGGTCCTATAAGACCTTCGCAAGAGACAGGAACGTGGGCTGGCGTATCGACTATTTCTTCGTAGACGATGCCCATAAGGACAGGATCGCCGAGTCGGAGATGCTGGGAGATGTGATGGGCTCTGACCATTGTCCGATTTATATCGATCTCAAGTAAGAACGTGGCGGAAAACGCACGGATGCTGAAATAGCAAGCCATGGCGGTGCCGGGCTTAGTGACAAAAAAGTTCGTGTACAAACAATCAATCTGTGTTATAATGCCCCTGTTACACCTAAAATAAAGGAAAAAGAGGACTCTTAGATATGAAAAACAAGAAGATCTGTGCACTGGTCATTGCCGCTTCGTTGATGATCGGTGTTTTTGGAACAGGTTGCGATAAGAATAAAGAGACATCTGCAACCGGTACGTCTGACACAGGTATCAGCATTTCTATCGACCCGAATGTTACATCTCCGACGGATGCTTCCACTTCCGGTTCGGGTGCCGGTGATTCCGATACAGCTGCTACCACCACACTCCTCAAGATGACCTATGAAGATAACTACGATGCTGCCGCCATCAAGGAAATGGGCAAGAAAGTTACGATCCATGGCATGGAGATCCCGGAACTTGAGTACAATTTCTACTATGCAAATGAATATGCCCAGATGCTTTCTGAGACCATGTACGGCAAGCAGTATCCGATGACTGCAGCCGGATTCCTGGATCTGGACGGTAAGATCAGCACGGTTGAGAATGGTCAGACAGTCGAGAAGACCATCCGTGAGTATCTGAATGATACCGTTACCCGTGACCTGCAGGGTGAGGTTTTCCTTACCGAATATGCTACGAAGAAGGGCCTGACTCTTACTCAGGAGCTGCAGGATTCTATCGAGAAGCAGATCACAGATGCAGAGGCCAGTTCTGCAAACTACAACATGACACTGGTTGAGTACATGCAGTCCTACTATGGTCCGAGTGCAAGTATTGAGGGTATCAGAAGTGTTCTTCAGCGTTACGAGCTGATCAACCTGGCTTTGAAGGATTACGTACAGAACTGCGAACTCACTGATGAAGAGAAGAAGATCCCGCAGGTTTACCATGTTCTTTACCTGACCATGGACCTGACCACCGGTGCGGCTCTGACAGATGAGCAGAAGGCTGACGCGAAGGCGAAGGCTGAGGCTCTGAAGGGTCAGATCACTTCTCTGGATGATATCAAGACCAAGGGTGAAGCGGCCGTAGCTTCTACCGAAGCCGCTGAAGCACACGAGTACAGAGTACAGCGTGGCATGATGGTAAAGCCTTTCGAGGATTGGTGCTTCGCTTCCCATAAAGAAGGCGATGTAGATATCGTAGAGACTGAATTCGGTTATCACGTAATGTTCTTCGAGGGTCTGGTAGATATTAACGACGATGAGAAGAGTTCCATCGCAGGCTCGAAGATGCAGGATGAGATGGATGCTGCCATCGCTACCGGCGATTACGATCCGGTATACAGCTAAGATCTGAATTCATCTCGATCTTTACCCCGGCCATGAAGCCGGTCGATCCATGAGAAACAGGCCCGTCTGAACGGTTATCGTTCGGACGGGCTTTCTTCATGTATGGACCGGTCGACGCATGAAATCTTGCACGTATGAAATATCGGCTCCCGGCCCTATATTCCTATTGCCAAAAGAAGACTTTCCGAGTATACTCTTTCTGCAATTGCGAATCATTCGCAACTACAGAAGTGAAATAGAAATGAGTAGAAACATGAAGAGAATAAGTGGATGGCTGCGCCGCGTGGCTTCGGTTATGCTGGTGGCGGCCATGGGAACAGCGATGGCCGGTATGGTCACCGGATGTAGTAAGAAGGGTTTCGGAAGTGATTCCGAGGGGAAAGTGAAGGTCCTGGCGACTATCTATCCCATGTACGATTTTGTGAAGCGGATCGGCGGGGAGAATGTCGCCGTCTCCATGATGGTGCCTGCCGGCACGGAACCTCATGCCTGGGAGCCCTCAACCCGCGATATGCGTATGCTGGAAGAAGCGGACCTCTTCGTCTATAACGGTGCCGGGATGGAACTGTGGGCGACGGATATCCTTAACGGTGTCCAGAACAAGAAACTGGTGAAGCTGGAGGCATCGAAGGATGTGACCCTCCTGCGGATCGACGAGCACGAACACGAAGATGACGATGACCACGAGGGTCACCGTCACGGCGAGTATGATCCCCATGTCTGGCTCTCACCGAAGAATGCGGCTATTGAACTCACGGCCATTGCGGAAGCTCTGATCTCCATCGACCCCGCCCACGAGAGCGCCTATCGGAGCAACCTCGCTACTGCCCTCAAGGACTGCGACACGTTGGATAGAGCTTTTGCCGAGAAACTGAAAGACTACGCGGGAAAACATATCGTAGTGGCCCACGAGGCTTACGGCTATCTGTGCCGGGACTACGGCCTGGAGCAGATTGGTATCGAGGGCGTATCGGCGGAATCGGAACCGGACGCCGCGAGAATGAGAGAGATCATCGACCTGGTGAAGGAGTATGAAGTCAAGTGCATCTTCTTCGAGGAACTGGTGGACCCGAAGGTGGCCAATGCCATCGCGACCGAGACGGGCTGCAAGACCGCGGCACTGTCCCCGCTGGACGGCATGACACAGGAGAATATCGACGCAGGCAGAGATTATTTCTCCGTCATGCGGGACAACCTGGATGCCATCTTAGCATCTTTTGCATAAGGAGGAGCGGCAATGACGAATGTGATCGAAGTACGGGATATGTCCTTCGGCTACACCCAGGACAAGATCCTGGAGCATGTGTCCTTTAATGTCGAGAAGGGGGATTTCGCCCTCATCATCGGCGACAACGGCGTCGGCAAGAGTACCATGGTGAAACTTCTGCTGGGCGTGCTGAAGCCGACATCCGGCGAGATCCTGGTGGAAGGGAAGCCCCTGGTATCTATATCCAAGACCAACATCGGCTACCTGGCCCAGAACGGCGGAAGTAAGGCCGGTGCATTTCCTGCCACCTGCGAAGAAATCGTCATGAGCAGCCTCTACAAGAAAATCGGTTTTGCCCGGTTCCCGGGGAAAGCCCATAAGCAGAAAGTCCTGGAAGCGCTGCGTTCCGTAGATATGGAAGATAAGAGAAAGTCCCTCATCGGTGAGCTTTCCGGTGGTCAGCAGCAGCGCGTCATGCTGGCCCGGGTACTGGCCGGGGATCCGGAGATCCTTATCCTGGATGAGCCGACGGTAGGTGTGGATTATGAATCCGTCAACCGTCTCCTGCATATCCTGCATCAGCTGAATATCGAGAAGGGGGTCACGATCCTGATGGTGACCCACGACGTGGAGAAGGTGGGACCGTATGCCAACCGTGTACTGTGCCTTTCTGAAGGCGCCTGCAGCGAAGAGATGCTGCCTCAGGCCAAGATCGTGCATGCTCATGCCCACGTCCATGACCACGAACATCACGCCAAAGAACATATCCATTGTGCCAACTGCGAACATGGACATGGTGACGGGGAACACCATCACCACGATCCGGAGCACTGCCCGGATTGCAGCCATTGCGAAAGGAGGGAGAACTGATGCCGGAAATCCTGCAATATGCTTATATGCAAAGGGCCCTTCTGGTAGGTGTCCTTCTGGCCATTCTGGTGGCCTGCCTGGGTACGGTCATGGTCCATAAGCGTCTGTCCCTCATCGGTGATGCCTTGTCCCATTCTTCCCTGGCCGGTGTGGCCCTGGGCCTTCTGGGCGGTTTCAGCCCTATCGTCGGCGCCATGGCGACCTGTATCGTAGCGGCTTTTGCCATCGAAGCCATCCGTAAGAAGCTGGGCAGTCATTCTGAACTGGCGGTGGCCATCGTGTTGTCTACAGGCATCGGTCTGGCCGGTGTCCTTTCGGGCTTCGTGAAGAGTTCTGCCGACTTTAACAGTTTCCTTTTCGGTTCCATCGTGGCCATCAGCAGCTTCGAAGCAAGACTGGTGCTGATCCTGGCAGTTATCGTGCTGCTGGCCTTTATCCTGCTTTATAAAGAACTGTTCTATATTTCTTTCGACGAACAGGCCGCATCCATCTCCGGCGTGCCGGTTGGTGTGGTAAATGCGGTATTTACGATCCTGACTGCGGTAACGGTGTCCATCGCGTCCCGTACCGTGGGTGCTTTGATCATATCCTCTCTGCTGGTGGTGCCGGTTGCTGCGGCTATGGCCATTGCCGGAAGCTACAAGACTACGGTACTGTGGGCGGCTTTCGTGTCCGTGACCTCCACGGTGGGCGGACTGGTGCTGTCCTTCTACATGGGACTGAAGCCCGGCGGAACCATCGTACTTCTGGCAGTAGGATTCTTCCTTCTTTTCCACGCCATCGCCGCGATCCGCGGAACGGCGCGTAAGTCGTGAAAGGGGGAAGGACGATGGATTTTCCAAGTGATCTTCGTAAAACCAAGCCAAGAGAAGCGGTATGGGGGATCCTGTGTGAAGCCCAGGCGCCGCTGACGGCAAGAGAGATCGCCCGCAAAGTGGCAGACCACAGCGGGGAGAAGGAGACGTCCGGATCCGTGTGGCTTTCCAGTATCTACCGCGCCCTGGACGCTTTCGAGAAATCCCACGTGGTGACCAAGACGATCCTGTCTGACAGTCAGGAGGCCATGTATTCTATCTCGACTCCGGGCCATCACCACTACGCCATCTGTGTCAACTGCAAGAGCCGCACCGAGCTGACGGAGTGCCCTTTCGAAGAGGAACATGCCTTACATACGAAAGACTCCGACTTTATGGTTATCGGCCATACTGTCGAAGTCTACGGTTACTGTAAGAGTTGTCAGTCTAAGATGCGAAAAGATCTTAAAGAGCGATGATCCCGCTGGAGAAAAGATAGGAGATCAACACTCCGATGGATACGCCGAACACGGCACTTGTGAGTACATCGGTCAGGTAGTGCACGTACAGATACAGTCTGGAGAAGGCGATACCTGCGGCATAGATCAGAACGATAATTCCCAGCTTCGGTGTGAAGTGTGCAATCGTTGTCGCGGCGGCGAAAGAAGAGAAGGTGTGTCCGGAGGGGAAGGAGAAGTCCTTCGGTCTGCGGATCAGGATATCCCGCTCTTCGCCACGTGCTTCATAGGGACGCGGACGGCGGACTACATGCTTCAGGAAAAGATTTACGATCAGCAGGCTGCAGCCCAGTGCGAAGAGAATGCACAGAGCCGCCTGGTTGGCATTGGCGAAGTAGAATGCGGCGGCGATGGCCAGCCAGATCAGACCGAAATTACCCGTGATAGAAAGCGCAGTCATAACACGGTCACAGGCACGGCAACGGGTATGCTCGTAGATCCAGTCTAAGATCTTCAGTTCGCGTCTTGAAATTCTTGATGATGTCATAGGGCTGCTCTCCTTTCTTTCGGTATGCTTGGCAGGGTTCGTCGATGGCCTCTTCGGAAACGATCCGATCCGGATTTTCCGAATCACCTTGTTGCTATGTGATAGTACCAGAAATCAACAGGTTGTTTCAATTAAAAACCTTTGCGATTGAGTAAACTTTCGGTAAATGTGATTTTTCGTGTTATGATTGTCTTATGCAGAATTTCTATCATCCAATTCAGATCGGATCCGTGACCGTTCCCGGGAACATTGCCCTCGCTCCGATGGCGGGGACGAGTACCTGTATTTTCCGTACCATTTCACATGAGTTCGGCTCCTGCCTGGGCGTGACGGAACTGGTGTCCGCAAGGGGCATCCGCTTTAAAGAATCGCTGGAAAGAAGCATGCGTTATCTGCTTATCGATCCGGCCCGCGAAGGGACCACCGCGATCCAGCTTTTCGGATTCGATCCGGAAGATTTCACCTATGCCATTCCCTGTATCCTGGAGGACCCGCGTCTTAAGGACGTGGATATCCTGGACCTGAATATGGGCTGTCCGGTACAGAAGGTCGTCAAGACCGGCTGCGGTTCGGCGCTCATGAAGACTCCGGACATCGCAGAGAGCATCATCCGGGCGTCAGTCAAAGCAGCAGCGCCCTATGGAAAACCGGTTACAGTGAAATTCCGTTCCGGCTGGGACGAAGGAAGTATCAATGCACCGGATTTTGCCAAAATGTGTGTGGAAGCAGGCGCGTCGGCGCTGGCGATCCATGCCAGAACCCAGACACAACTATACCGTGGCAAGGCGGACTGGGAAGTCATTGCCCGTACCAAGGAAGCCATCGCCGATACCGGGATCCCGCTGTGGGGCAACGGAGACGTTAAAGACGGAAACTCCGCCCGCGCCATGATTTCAGAAACCGGCGTGGACGGAGTAATGGTCGGTCGTGCGGCCCAGGGTGACCCGTGGGTGTTTTCAGAGATCCGGGATGCACTTTCCGGAGAGGAAGCAGCCTGCATAGATGGTTCACGCGCACGAGTGTTGCGGGCTGAGAGAGCCGCCGTGATTCGTCGCCATCTGCATGGGCTTTGTGAGCAGCTGGGAGAATCTACCGGCGTGAAGGAAATGCGCGCCCAGATCGCTTTCTATCTTAAAGGGGAGCGGGGCACCTCAGAAATCAAGAATCGTCTGATGCGGGCCGCCACGACCGAGGAGGTAGAGGAGCTTCTTAATGAGTATCAGGGTCTGTCGGTCGAGTGAAGACCGACGGGATCACAGATCGAATTCGTTGGCGAGAGTGTAGGTCGTGATGCCTGTATCATTGGTTCCCTGCATCATGGTCTCCACCATTCTGTAATGACCGGAAGGAAGAGTATCGAACTGCTCATCCAGATAGAAGACTTTCTCTTTCGTGGTGCCGGAATACAGCGTGTAACCCATATGCAGGAAGACCCCGCCTTTCTCCCCGAAGGGAACGGTGTACCAGTTCCCGTCATATTGATATTCAAGTGAATATCCTTCTCCCCAGGTAACCGTGTCGGCATTGTTGTTCTTCGCCGTGATCACGGCTTTTCTGTCCTTGCTGACATTCAAATCAACATCGACTTTATAGTCATCGTAGTTGGAGAGCTCGGTGGTCGAGCGCTGGGAGAAAGGATTCTTGCTTCCGTTCTTCTGATTTCTGTTACACCCTGCAGACCCGAGTAAAAGAGCAACGGACAATCCGATGCTGGTCAGGAAACGAACCGGTGATCTGGTTTTCATAGGGAACACCTCCATTATTTTGGCATTTGATGCCTGTGTGCTCGGTGCAAAGTGCACTTCAAAGATTTTTATAATATTACTATAATATGGCCGGATCGAAGATTTTATCTGTTTAGATTCAGTAAATCACGGCCTATTTCTGTCAAATCCGCAAAATAGAATCTCTTTCCTTAAGGAAAAGGACTGATCCCATGTGGCCATGAAATCAGTCCTTGTGAAAAGCTTAATGCGTTCTCTTCGAAGAGATCTGTGATTACTTCTTCAGCAGGCTTCCGAAGATACCACGGATGAGGGAAGAGCCGATCTGACGTCCGGCCGCGGTGGTCGCGGAGTTGATCATCTTAGTGACAGGGCTGTTCTTCTTCGCTCTCTCGGCTTCTGCCTTAGCCTTCGCTTCAGCACGCTCGGCTTCCTTGCGGGCTTTCTCTTCGGCTCTCTGCTGGCGCTCTAATTCACGGCGCTCACGGTCTTCCTGACGCTCGCGCTCACGCTGCTCACGAAGCTCTGCGGCACGCTCCTTCTCCTCGATACGACGCTCACGGTCTTCCTGACGGTCAGCTTCACGCTGTTCGCGGATCTCGGCGGCACGGTCTTTCTCTTCCTGTCTCTTCTCAGCAAGAGCAGCTTTCTCTTCTGCCTGGGCAGCTTTCTCCTCTTCACGGGCAGCCTTCTGCTCCTCAGCAGCAGCGGCAGCTTCTGCGGCCTCTGCATCGGTCTTATTGTACTTCGCCATGAGGATCTCGTAAGCGGACTCACGGTCTACCGGCAGTCTGTACTTCTCGTAGAGAGAATTGGCTTCGGTGATCTCCTGGATCTTCTCGAATCCGGCAGATCCGATGAAGCTCTGCGGCGGCAGGATGAAGGCACGCTGTACAACACCCGGAGTACCCTTCTCGTCCAGCAGGGAAACAAGGGCTTCACCAACAGCCAGCTCGGAGAGAGCGGACTCGGTATCGAAATCCGGATTCGCGCGGAAGGATTCTGCAGCAGCCTTCAGCTTCTTCTGCTCAGCCGGTGTGTAAGCACGGAGTGCGTGCTGGATACGGTTCTGCAGCTGTGCCAGGATGGTATCCGGAATATCGCTCGGGCTCTGGGAAATGAAGTATACGCCGATACCCTTGGAACGGATCAGACGTACGATCTGGTCGATCTTCTCGATGAGGAAGGCCGGTGCCTCGTTAAAGAGGAGGTGCGCTTCGTCGAAGAAGAATACCATCTTCGGCTTATCAAGATCGCCGACTTCCGGCAAATTCTCATAAAGCTCGCTCATGAGCCACAGAAGGAATGTGGAGTACAGAAGCGGCTTGCTGAAGAGCTCGGTGGCATTGAGTACGTTGATCATGCCGCGGCCGTCAGGTGCGGTCTTAATGAAGTCAAGGATCTCGAAGGCCGGCTCCTGGAAGAAGGCCTCAGCACCCTCGTCACCCAGCAGTGCCAGATTTCTCTGGATAGCACCGATGGTGGCGGTGGAGATATTACCATAGGTAAGTTTATATTCATTAGCGTTGTCGCCGATATAGGTCAGCAGGAGGCGCAGGTCCTTGAGGTCATAAAGCAGAAGTCCCTGATCGTCAGCAATACGGAAGACCATGGAGAGAACGGCACGCTGTACGTCCGTCAGTCCCAGCATACGGCCCAGAAGGATCGGACCCAGCTCGGAGATGGTGGTACGCATCGGGATACCCATCTGTCCGAAAACATCGTAGAAAGCAGTCGGGTAAGCCTTGTACTCGAAATTCTCGATACCGAATTTCGCGATACGTTCCTGCATATTCTCATTGGAGACACCGGCTGCGCAGATACCGGACATATCGCCCTTCACGTCTGCCAGGAATACCGGAACACCCATATCAGAGAAGCTCTCTGCCAATACCTTCAAAGTAACGGATTTACCTGTACCTGTAGCACCGGCAATGAGACCGTGACGATTGGCCTTGGACGGCTCGATAAAGCACTTATTTGTGGTTCCACCCACCCAGATCTTGTTATCGTAAAGCATGAAAATAAACCTCCCAACTCTTTCAAGATAGAAATACTATATCTATTTTCGCAAAGGAATCGGAGAATCGCAAGGTAAAATTATGCAAAAGTGACAAACAAATGAAAACGTTTTGTTACATAGCTTTCTTCTTCAGAACGTATAATGATACCCAGAATGAAAGAATGGGGGAGTGTCGTACCATGATGGACAATATAGTGCTGATCCTGGCCTTCGCAATGGGTATCCTTCTGTGCTATTTCGGTTTCCGTCTGTTCCGTATCTCTATGGCCATGGCGGGATTCTTCATGGGCATGCAGGTCGGAAAGATGCTGGACGCCCTGTTCCTTCTGGAGAAGATCCCTGCAGACCGGCAGGAGATCTGGGAGTGGTTCTTCCCGTTAGCTGTCGGAGTCCTGCTGGCCCTTCTTTCCTACGCGATCTACAAGAAAGCGCTTTTCCTGATATCTATGTTCTTCACCTGGTACACGCTGGTGAAGATATTCCTTCTTTATATAGTAAAGTCCCAGACGGACATCAAGCTCTTCATTACTTTCGCGCCGGGTTCCATCGCGAAGCTGACCCAGGATGCGGAAGGGTCCAAGAGTCTGATCTCGGATGAGCAGATCAGTGCCGTCATGAACTGGATCCCCGGTGCGAACGAGTGGGAGAAGTTCCTGGCTATCTGTCTTATCGCACTGGTGATCGGTATCATCGTGGGTGTCATCATCTGCATTCTGCAGGAGCCGGCCATCAAGGTCATCACTGCCGTGATCGGTGCGGGTATTCTCCGGGATGCTTTCATTACCACCATGGGACTTCTTTATACCTGGGATGCTCTTCCGGAATTCCTGCGCCCCCTGGCTAAGGAAGGTCTGGAGAACGTATGGGTGTCGTTTTTTATCTGGGCGGCTCTTATCGGCTCGGGCATTACTGCGCAGATCAAGGCGAAACATTGACTCTGCCTGGCGCGGCCGGACAGCGGTCCGAGTGGCGAACATATGAGGCCCACCCCGCAGACGACCCCAAGAAAATGAAAACTTTTTCCAGAGTTTTTGCAACAAAATAGGCAATGCGCTCGTCTTATTGGTAAGAACGCGATAGAATGTATACAAATACCTGTAAGGAGGCGCGTACGATGGAAAAGAAACCAATGAATCTAAATGAGATCACCAATCCGGGTTACCCGACGCTTTCTCAGGTCAAGGAGAATTCCAAAGGGGCGACAGTGGCCAAGGTGGCGGCGGTGACCGCGATCGTGGGAACCATGTCTCTGACCACAGCCTGTGGCGGCATGCTTGGCAGCCTTTTTGGAGGCAAGGAAGTGCAGCTGGCGGGCGATGTCACGACGCAGGTGCCGACTACCGAGGATACAGGTGAAGTGCTCATGGGGGAAGAGACGATGTATGTTCCGACCGATGAGACCACGGATCCGACCACCGAGACAACGGATCCGACTACCGAGACAACGGATTATGCCATCGAAGGCGAGATGGAGAGCTACACGGAAGAGACCACTGAGTATGAGCTGGCCGGTGACGAAACGGTATGCGTAGACACTTCTGATTTTACAGATCCGACGGATGAGACCGTCCTCGATGGAGATGTGATCTTTTTCACTTCTCAGACTACATGATCTTTCACATGAAAGGATAAGGATATGCGAAGACTCACCCTGGTCATGACACATCAGTGCAATTTCGATTGCAGATACTGTCTGCAGAAGCACGAAGATGTGTATATGGATGAGGAGACCGGCAGAAAAGCGCTGGATCTTCTGCAGAAGGAGATACTGGCGGAGAGTGCTTCGGATAAAGACGTGGACAAGAATGTGCAGGTCTCTTTCTATGGAGGCGAACCGCTTCTGGCCCGTGAGAAAATAGAACGTCTTGTGGCGTATGCCAACGAGATGATTCGTGAAGTGCCGGGGGGAACGATCCGTTATGAGATCACGACGAACGGGTTGCTTCTGGACCGGGAATTCATAGATTTTGCAAAGAGAAACAAGATCCTGCTGGCTCTTTCCCATGACGGGGAGGCCCAGGATCTTGTGCGTATTGACCGTGGCGGCATGGCTACCCGTGCTCGGGTGGATGAGAAGCTGAAGCTGCTTCTTCGGTCGTTCCCGGAAACTATCGTCATGATGACGCTCCATCCGGATCATGTGAACACCCTCAGCGATTCTCTGTCCTCTTTTCACGAACTTGGGGTGAAGAGTGTGAATCTCGTGCCGGCTCATGGCGAGCGGGTGTCCTGGACCCAGGAGAAGTTCGATGTGCTGAAGGCGGAACTGGAGAAGGCCAAGGAGATGTATATTGCCTGGAATCAGGGAGAGAATGCTTTCCGGCTGATTCCTTTCGAGAATAAGATACGAAACTATATCCGGCAGAAGGATGCCGATAATGCCATGTGTCATTTCAGCTGCAATAAGACCATGGTGGATGTGGATGGAAGATATTACCCCTGCAGTCATTTCATCGGTCGCGAAGGTTACTGTACCGGATCGGTAGAGGAGGGGAAGGATACTTCGGCCATCGAGGATCTGGAGGCAAGACGTGTTGAGCCCGGGATCTGCCGGGACTGTGCGATCCGCTTCCGCTGCCGTCATACCTGTGCCTGTGCTAATCACGGGCATACCGGTGACATGTCTTCGATCTCGGCACTTCAGTGTGAGTATGAGAAACTCGTTATCCGTCTGGCGGATGAAGCCGCGATGGAGTTGATCCGGGAAGAGAATCCTGTCTTTGTGAAGAGAATGTATAAGGAGTGAGAGGGCGGTCCTTCGTTCGTGGGTCCCGTGATCGCGGAAATGCGGCGCGGGAGTTTTTGCTGTGGCGGAGGTGTGGGGACTTAATTGCCGCTGGTCGGGATTTAGTCCCCTTATTCCGAGCTCTGATGGGGACTAGATTGCTGCTACTCGGGATTTAGTCCCCATTTTCCGAGCTTTGCTGGGGACTAAATTGCCACTGGTCGGGATTTAGTCCCCTTATTCCGAGCTCTGATGGGGACTAGATTGCTACTACTCGGGATTTAGTCCCCATTTCCCGAGCTCCGCTGGGGACTAGATTGCCACTACTCGGGATTTAGTCCCCATTTTTCGAGTTTCGCTGGGGACTAAATTGCCACTACTCGGGATTTAGTCCCCATTTCCCGAGTTTCACTGGGGACTAAATGGCCACTACTTGGGATTTAGTCCCCATCGGTCACGGACTCAGTTCTCTGTGCAGTGAGGCAGGCGTTTCATGGCGACGGCGCCGATGACGACGCCGATGGCGCATACGATAGTGCCGGTGATCAGCATAGGACGGATGCCGAAGTTGTCCAGGATCACGCCGCTGATGAGATTGGAAAAGACGCCGCCGATGGTGATGGCGGAAGTGACGTAGGCCTGACCTTTTACCTGGTCCAGTTCCTGCATGGTCTGACTGACGTAGTAGGCGGCCGCCGGAATGAAGACCGCGTAGGCGAAGAGCTGGACGGACTGGCTGAGGTACATCATGGCCATGTTGCCGGCGAAGATCAGGATCAGGATCTTAACAAAGAAGGCGAAACCCGAGAAAGTCATCAGGGTGCGGGAAGAGATCTTCTTCAGCACCAGACCGATGAGCGCCATGACCGGCAGCTCCAGGATCGCCTGCAGAAAATTCGCATAGCCCAGTTCTTTTTCCCCGCCACCGAGATTACGGATGATCTGGATCATGAAGTCGTTGATCATGTTGTGGGCGAAGAAGAAGCAGATGGTTCCGATGAGGAATAGGGAAAAGGCCGGATAGGTCTTGGCGAAATCGAAGAGATTGTTGTGGGCCTTGGCGCCGGGTGCGGATTTCGCGTCGTCCGAAGCGGACTTCTCCGATGCGGAACCTGCGGATTCCGTGAAGTCCGAATCGGCCTGAGCAGATGCAGCGCCCGTGCCGCTTGTGCCCGCGTCTGCCTCCGCGCTCGCGGCAGCTTTCCCTGCCGAGCCCTTTGGTTTTTTGAAAGTGAAGATCAGGATGGCGGAAAGCACCATGGCGACGATGTTCACGAAGAGTAGGATCGTGACGCCGCGGCTCTCCACCAGGCCTCCGATGAAGGCGGCGGTGATGGCGAAGCTGGCGGAACCCAGGCCTCGGGCGAGACCATAGAAGATGCCGCAGCCGGCTTTCTGGTATTCGAAACAAAGAGCGGTCATGACCGGCTGGTAGACGAACTGGATCATGTAGATCAAGGCGAATACCGGGAAGATCACCCACTTATTATTCGGAACGAAAAGAAGAATGATGGAGCCTGCCAGGATCACGAGGACACTGAACAGGATGAAACGCCGGTTCGTTAGCGGACCGGGTTTGTCGATGATACCTGCGATCAAAGGCTGGAAAATAGCGGAAAGAATATTGGCGATTGCAAGGAGCACGCCGACTTCGGTATTGGAAAAACCATTGTCGAGTAGGAAGATAGCCGCGCACGCATGGATCGTGCAGAAAGCCACAAAATACGTCGCGTTCAGCAGGGTGTAGCGGATCGTCCAAAGTGCGTCGGGACGCTGGTTTTCCATAGTTGTTTCCTCAGCTTTATAAGAAATAGGACGGTCAGAAGATCAGCCTCCGAGGATCTCCTTATAGTTGTCACACACTTCTTTATAGTTTTCCGGCGTGCCGATGTCAATACATGTACCACTGGCACGGTAGGCATAGACATCCTGACGCTTGTAGAGCCAGGACGGGAAGTTGCCCGGTGCATCCGGTGTGTTGCCCTCGTCGAGATACTGACGGATCAACGGGAGAGTCTCTCTTCTATAGAAATAAGTCGCATAGATCGCGGTGGTAGACTTCGGCTCCTGTGGCTTCTCCGCCAGATCCAGAACCTTGCCTTCCTCATCCAAGGTAGCGACAGCCAGCTTTCTCAGCTGCTCGATCTCCTCTACATGGATGGCGATGAGGGTGTCCTTATTCTTGGCACGGAAGAAATCGTACATGTCACGAAGCTTGTAAGTGAACAGGTTGTCTCCCGCAATGATCACCATATCCTCGTCCACGCCGCACTGGTCGATGACGAACTGGATGTCACCGATGGCACCGAGACGATTGGAGTTATCCGTAGTTCCGTCGTCAATGACCTCGATGGGCGTGATCTTCTTGCCCTCTTCGATGTCAGAAGAAGAAAGCGCCGCCTGCTGGGCCTCCATGCGCGCATCTGCCCACTCCTGGAAATTATCTGCGAAACGATGGTTGGTCACCAGAAGGATCTTCGAGATATCCGGCAAGGTATCGATCTCGTCGGTGATATAGTCCAGCATAGCCTTCGGGCCGACAGGCAGAAGAGGCTTCGGTGTGTTCAGGGTGAGTGGATATAGACGTGTTGCGTAACCGGCAACGAGAAGTAATGCGATCATAAATAGTCCTTTCCTGGCGCTTCATGCCACCTCTTCCACGGCAAAAACTCTATCCCGTCAGTGGGTAGATCTAAGATAGATTGTCGGTTCCGCCGGTGCGTGAGTGGCAGATTTTCTGAATATAATCTTATATTATCAAAACGGGACGTAAAAATCTATTTACAAATTGTTTCGGTTACGTAACAAAAGAAAGCCCATAAGTAGTAGATGCATATAGAAAAAACAGTTATAATGAATGTGTCAAAAAAGACTGAAAAAGACCGGAGGACATCCTGACAAGTGTACCGGAAAGATCGTAGATGGATCGCATTTATGTCGTATTCCGAGGCTTCTGCCGATTCATACACACCCGTGGGACGTCTGTTTTCCGGGGTTTTTGTGCGTGCTTTCGGCACGGATTCTGTTGGGGGATCCTGTTTTTGGGTGCAGGGTCAGAAGGAGCGGTCTTGAGACATAACATCAGGCAGATAAGAACAGCAAAACAAGTTTAAGGAGAACACTTTATGGAGTTATGTGCAGTAGTAATGGCAGCCGGCGAAGGTAAGAGAATGCATTCGAATCATTCGAAAGTCGTTCAGCTGGCCGCAGGCAAACCTCTGATCCGCTGGGTGGCAGAAGCACTGGAAGGTGTAGGGGCCACAGAACAGGTATATATCGTAGGACATAAGCAGGAAGAAGTTAGAGAAGTCCTGGGCGAAGACGTAGCCTTCGTTTTTCAGGAGCAGCAGCTGGGAACCGGACACGCCGTCATGCAGGCCGCACCTTTCCTGGAGGGAAGAAACGGATGCACCATCGTACTTCCGGGTGACGCTCCGCTGATCACATCCGAGACCATCTCCAGCGCGCTGAAGATGTTCGAAGAAGGCGACTACGGCGCCGTGATCATCACAGGTAAGGCACCGAATCCGAAGGGCTATGGCCGTATCGTAAGAGATGAAAGCGGAGACGTGACAAAAATTGTCGAGGACCGCGACTGCAATGATGACGAGAGAAAGATCTGTGAGATCAACTCCTCCATCTACTGCTTCAAGACACCGCTTCTGCTGTCTGCACTGGGCCGCATCGATGCCAAGAATGCACAGAAAGAATATTACCTGACAGATACCATCGAGATCCTGATCCGCGATGGTCATAAGGTAGGCGCCTATATCGCCGATTTCGATGAGACCCGTGGCGTCAATGACCGCGTGGAACTGCAGCAGGTCGGCAAGATGCTGAACAGAAGAAACTGCGAAAAACTGATGCGTCAGGGCGTGCAGATCGTGGATACAGAGACCACATGGATCGCAGACACCGTACAGATCGGCAAAGATACCCTGATCCTTCCGGGCTGCATCCTGCTGGGCAATACCGTTATCGGAGATGAATGCGAGATCGGTGAGAATTCCCGTCTGGAGAACGTGATCGTCGGCGACGGCAGCGTTATCGACCACTCCGTGGCCTGCGACTGTGAAGTTGGTAAGAACTGCCGTATCGGACCTTATTCTCATCTGCGTCCGGATACCATCCTGAAGGATAACGTCACCATCGGTGCGTATGTAGAAGTGAAGAATGCCACCATCGGCGATTATTCCCGTGCCCGTCACCTGACTTATGTCGGTGATGCCAAGGTCGGAAAGAACGTCAACTTCGGTTGCGGAACCGTAACCTGTAACTACGATGGTATGGATAAGACCTGGTGCGTCATCGGAGACAACGTATTTATCGGTGGTAACTCCAACCTGATCTCACCTGTGACCTTGAAGGAGAACTCCTACATCGCCGCCGGTTCTACCATTACGGAAGACGTACCGGAACTGGGTCTGGCGATTGCAAGATCCCAGCAGGTGGTCAAGGAGAACTGGGTCGCCAAGAAGAACCGTTCTCGTGCTTCCACCGTTATCCAGCCGGACAGAAAACGTACAAGCGGTATGTAATAACCTATGTTCACGCGATTCTTCAGGAAAAACGGCAAAGCCGGAAGACCCGGTGCCGGAGGTAACTTCAGAAGACCCGGCACTGCAGGTGCGCGTGTCCCGAAAGAGAAAAACACAGAAAGAACAGGAAACGAGAAAATGTGGCTTCTGGTGGGCCTGGGAAACCCGGGCAAGCAATATGACTGTACATGGCACAACTGCGGATTCATGACGCTCCATGTACTGGCTGAGAGAAACAATATCAAGATCGATAAGCTGAAGTGGAAGGGCGAGTATGGACGTGGCACCATCGCAGGTGAAGACGTCATACTTCTGCGTCCTCATACCTACATGAACCTGTCCGGCCAGAGTGTCGTAGAGGTCATGAAGTTCTATAAGATCCCCATGGATCACCTGGTGGTGGTCTACGACGATATCGACATCGCCAGGGGCAAGATCCGTGTGCGTGCCAGCGGTTCCGCCGGTACCCATAACGGAATGAAATCCATCATCTACTGTATGGAATCCCAGGATTTCCCGCGGGTCCGTATCGGATGCGGTCCGGTACCGGAGAAGTGGGATCTGGCGGATTTCGTACTTTCAACCATTCCGAAAGAAGAGCAGGATACCATGTACCAGTCCTTCGTGGAGGGCGCCAAGGCCATCGAAGATATCGTGGCCGGCAAACCGATCCCCGGAGGCAACAAATCGGGCGGAGGTAATCGATGATCTTTCTTCCCGCAATTGAGAAACTGCTGCAGGAGGCTTTTGCCGATCCGAAGTTCCAGGAGTTTCAAGATGCGCAAGAAAACCAGCTGGGACACATCAATCTCACCGGCATGACGGAGACGCAGAAAGCGTACCTCATCGCGGCCGGTGTGCTTTATCGCGTCCGAAACCAGAAAGATCCGGACCAGCCGGCACCGATCCCGGTGATCCTGGTGTCCGACGAACTGCGTGCCCGACAGCTGAAGGGTTGTCTGGATTCTTTCTTCGACCAGGAATGCGTCGTGCTTCGTGGAAGAGAGACTCAGCTTTCGGCTGTATCAGCATCCAGCCGCGAGATCGAGAGAGGAAGAGTCAATGCCCTGGTGCGCTACGGGAACCGTCAGTGCGGCGCCCTGATCGTTACCGCCGGAGGTCTTCTGACCCGCATGCTCCCCAGCAAGCAGTTCTACGGAAACTTTATCGATCTGAAGCTGGGAAAAAGACTGCCCCCGGAAGATCTGGCCATGGCTCTGATCAACCTGGGTTATTACCGCACCCGTGAAGTGGTGGCGGTAGGCGAATTCGCCCGAAGAGGTGACATCTTTGATATTTTCCCCAGCGGCAGCGACAAAGGATTACGTATCAGTTATTTTGACGACGAGATCGACCAGATCAAGTACTTCGACCTGCAGAGCCAGCGCTCAGAGGAGAAGTTCAAGTCCGTTACGATTCTCCCTGCCAGTGAGCTTCTTCTGTCGAAGAAATCCTGGGAAGGATTAAGCTATAAGATGAACCAGATCTGCGACGCGGCGGCGAAGAAAGCGGCAGCCGGAGGCGCATCGAGAAACAGCATCGATGCCATGACGCGCATGATCGCCAAAGAAAGCGAAGCCCTCCTCAGCGGCGGTTCTTTTGCCGGATGGGAGAAATGGATCTCGGTACTGTGCCCGGAGACGGTCTCTTTCCTGTCTTATGCAAGAGAGCGGGGAGACATGATCTATGTCGATGAGATCGGCCAGGTGCGATCCCGCATGGACGGTGTCGTGGCAGATTTCGAGACCCGGTTCCGCAGCGCTTTCGAGAAGGGACAGATCCCTTCGGAGTGCCAGGATGCCATGTTCCGACGCCCGGAGATCTTCCGGGAACTGGACCAGAAACAGGTGGTGGCCATGGCGACACTGGCCAGTACCAGCAACGGTCTGCCGGGAGGCGTCCGCATCGAGATCTCCGGTACGGCCTGCAACAGTTATCGCGGTCATGAAGAAGA
Source organism: Clostridiales bacterium Firm_16 (assembly GCA_001604185.1). Taxonomy (GTDB): domain Bacteria; phylum Bacillota; class Clostridia; order Saccharofermentanales; family Saccharofermentanaceae; genus Scatonaster. The sequence continues at coordinate 40,613 of LVAV01000113.1, forward strand.
ACTGGCGGACCTGGTGAAGGCCAGAAATGCCGACGGAAAAACAACATACATCATGAGCGGCGGAGGTCAGCGCGGAGAGAAGCTCAAGACCTTCTTCTTCGAGAGGAATACCACACCGACCCTCATCACGAAACCACTGTCCAATGGTTTTGTTTATCCCGCCATCAACCTTCTGGTCATCGGTACCCAGGATATTTTCGGTATCGAGCGCGGGATCAAGAAGAAGAAAAAGACGGCAATGTCCATCGACCTTTTCTCGGATCTGGTGCCGGGCGAACTGGTCGTCGACGACGAGAACGGCGTAGGCCGGTACGATGGACTGGTGAACCTGGAAGTGGACGGCGCCAAGCGCGACTTCCTGCAGTTGACCTATGCCAATGACGATAAGCTTTATATCCCGATCGAGAGATTGGACTATATCCAGAAATACGTGGCTTCGGACGGAAGGACGCCGAAGCTTGCCAAGCTGGGCGGAAGCGAGTGGCAGAAGTCTGTCTCCCGTGCCCAGGCCACCATCAAGAAACTGGCCTTCGACCTGGTGGAACTTTATGCCAAGCGCCAGGCCGTGCAGGGGCACGCTTTCCTGCCGGATACGGTATGGCAGACCCAGTTCGAAGATGACTTCCCGTACCAGGAGACCGAGGATCAGCTCAGTGCCATCCGGGAGATCAAGAAGGACATGGAATCCACGAAAGTCATGGACCGACTCCTCTGCGGTGACGTAGGATTCGGTAAGACCGAGGTGGCGTTCCGTGCTATCTTCAAGTGCGTCATGGACGGCAAGCAGGCCATCATGCTGGCACCGACCACGGTACTGGTGCAGCAGCACTACGAGAACCTCAAGGAGCGCCTGCGCAACTACTCCCTGGTCAACATCGCGATGCTGAGTCGTTTTGCCACGCCTAAGGAAGTCAAGCGCGTGATCCAGGGACTGCACGACGGAACCATCGACGTGGTTGTCGGTACCCATCGTGTCCTCAGTAAAGACATCCAGCCCAAGGATCTGGGACTTCTGGTCATCGACGAGGAACAGCGTTTCGGCGTGAATCACAAGGAGAAGCTGAAGACCTTGAAGAACACGGTGGACGTGCTGACGCTGACTGCTACCCCGATCCCGAGGACCCTGCACATGTCCCTGTCGGGCATCCGTGATATTTCCGTACTGGAGGAGCCGCCGCAAGACCGCCGTCCGGTACAGACCTACGTCATCGAATATGACGAGCAGATCATTGCCGAAGCCTGCCTGCGCGAAATTGCAAGACACGGCCAGGTGTTCTATCTTTTCAATAATACCCATCACATCGCCGCCAAAGCGGAGAGCCTGCAGGCCTTGCTTCCGGGGGCCCGGATCCTCTATGCCCATGGCCAGATGAGCGAGCGGGAACTGGAGACCATCATCGAGGCCTTTATCCATAAAGAGGCGGATATTTTGGTGTGCACCACCATCATTGAATCTGGTGTGGACATGCCGAATGTAAATACCATCATCGTGGAGAACAGTGAACGTTTCGGACTGTCCCAGCTCTATCAGCTGAAGGGACGTGTGGGCCGTTCGGACCGTCAGGCCTATGCGTACATTACCTATCAGCCGGACAAGATCCTGAATGAGGATGCGGAAAAAAGACTGGCCGCGATACGTGATTTCACGGAGCTGGGTTCGGGCATCAAGATCGCCTTGAAGGATCTGGAAGTCCGCGGCGCCGGTAACCTTCTGGGTGCGGAGCAGCACGGTCAGATGGATGTGATCGGATATGAACTTTACTGTCGTATGCTGGACGAAGAGATCAAGAAACTCTCCGGTACCTGGACGGCTCCGCCGGCAGAGATCACCGTGAAGTTCCACGAAGATGCATATATTCCGGCGTCCTATATTACGGATGACGGACAGCGTATGGACCTTTACCGAAGGATCCGAAACATCGCCAATACCCAGGAACTTTCCGATCTGCAGGATGAACTGGAAGACCGCTTCGGAGATATCCCCGTTGAGGTGGAAGTGCTGGCCAATGCATCCATTATCCGCCACATTGCTGCGGAACTGGGATTCGAGAAAGTCGAGATCGAGAACCAGAAAGCCATGCTGTATCTGGATCCGAAATCGCAGACTGTCGGACGGGCCACGCTGAAGGCATCCGCCGACCCGCGATTCGCAGGAAGGATCTTCGTCTTTATGCAGGGAAAAAATCCGTATATGCTCTTCTCGGCAACGAAGGCCGATGCCGGTTTCAAGCTGGTGGGCAAGGTCGCAGAGATGCTGGAGATCATGAAGAAAGAAGAGTAAACACCCGCGCTCTTTCCTCGCCTCATTCCAATAGAAAAAATCAATATATCATTTCCAGAATTCGATGACACCACAAGATGTTGTTGTGCTACACTGAAAACAGTGAACATTTTGAGTGTATGAGGAGGGTGTTTTATGAGTGATAACAAGGATGCGGTATACGATGCGAAAACGCTAGGATACCCGAAGATGTTCGTGCTCGGTCTGCAGCACATGTTTGCCATGTTTGGTGCCACGGTACTGGTTCCGACGATTACGGGACTTTCTGTTTCCACCACACTGCTTTTCGCGGGATTAGGTACATTATTATTTCACTTCCTGACCAAGATGAAAGTACCGGCTTTCCTTGGTTCTTCTTTTGCTTTCTTAGGTGGTTATGCGGCCATCGCGCCGATGCTGGGCGAGAATGGCGATATACCGAATAAAGCCATGCTTCCATACGCCTGCTTAGGTGTAGCTGCAGCAGGATGTTTGTACCTGGTACTGGCTGCCTTGATCAAAGCATTCGGCCAGAAGCGTGTCATGCGTTTCTTCCCGCCGATCGTAACCGGTCCGATCATCATCGCTATCGGTCTTACGCTTTCTGCTACCGCTATCAACAGCTGCGAAGCCAACTGGATCGTCGCACTGGTTGCGATCCTGGTAGTCATCGTCTGCAATATTCTCGGTAAAGGCATGATCAAGATCGTGCCGATCTTCCTGGGCGTCATCGCTTCTTATCTGGTTGCCCTGGCCATGGGTCTGGTAGACTTCACTGCCGTCAAAGAGGCAGCCTGGGTCGGACTTCCGATCACCTGGGATGAGACCGTATTCTCTATCTTCAAGAATCCGGATACATCAACGATCGTAACTTCCATTATTACTATCATGCCGATCGCACTGGCCACCATGGTGGAGCATATCGGTGATATCTCCGCGATCTCTTCCACAACCAACCGCAACTTCATCGAAGAGCCTGGTCTTCACAGAACTCTTATCGGAGATGGTCTGGCAACGATCCTGGCTTCTCTGTTCGGTGCTCCGGCCAACACCACATACGGTGAGAACACCGGCGTACTTTCTCTGACCAAAGTATACGATCCGAAGGTCATCCGCATTGCTGCAGTTTGTGCAATGGTAGTTTCCTTCTCGCCGAAATTCGCAGCGCTTATCGCGTCCATGCCGACAGCCACCATCGGTGGTGTTTCTCTGGTTCTGTACGGCATGATCTCTGCAGTCGGTGTACGTAACGTAGTTGAGAATCAGGTAGATTTCAGCCACAGCAGAAACATCATCATCGCGGCTCTGATCCTGGGTCTGTCCATCGGTATCAGCTATTCCGCATCCGGAGCCATTGCCTTCTCCATCGGTTCCGTGGACATCTCTCTCTCCGGTCTGGCTGTCGGCGCACTGGTTGGTATTATCCTCAATGCGATCCTGCCGATGAAGGAAGCAGACTATAAGGGAGCAAGCAAGGACTTCACCACAGTCGAAGAAGACGAAGAGAAAGAAGCAGAAGAGAAGAAGGCGGCGAAAGAGGGCTGATCCTTCTGCTCTGAGAATTTCTTAGAAGTGTAATCAATCGAAAGGCGTCTCGAAATGAGGCGCCTTTTTCCGCGGGAAAAGAAACCTCGGATTCTTTCACATAAAATCCACAATAGGGATATATAATGTCAGTATGAAGAAGATTTTAGTAGTAGAAGATGAACCGGATATTCGCGAACTCCTTGGCAATTACCTGACCCATGACGGGTATGAGGTAAGCCTGGCGGAGGACGGGGTCGCTGCACTCTCTCTGTTTTCTCAGGGAGAGTTCGATCTGGTGATCCTGGATATCATGATCCCGAAGATCGATGGTTTCGGTGTGTGCGAAGTCATCAAGAAACAGTCGGATGTACCGGTAATATTCCTCTCGGCTTTGGGCGATGAGAACTCCTTGATCAAGGGCTATGACCTGATGGCGGACGACTATGTGACCAAGCCTTTCTCCATGCCGGTTTTCCTTCGGAAAGTCCATGCCCTGCTTCGTCGGCAGGACAGCTCCGATGCGTCCCGGAATGCTTCCCGTATCGTTTACGGAGACATCTCCGTAGACGCGGATACCATGGAGGTACTGGTGGGGAAAACGAAAGTGGAACTGACTACAAGAGAATTCGATCTGCTGTCACTCCTTCTGAAAAATCCCGGTCGTGTATTCACCCGGGAGATGTTACTGGATATGCTCTGGGACTACAATTCTTTCGTGGATGAACGGATCGTAGACAGCCATATCAAGAACCTGCGGCACAAGCTGGGAGAGGCCGGAAACTGCATCGAGACAGTCCGGGGACGGGGGTATAAAGTTGCGAAAAAAGATCTATGACCGTCTTTCTTTCAAGGTGTTCATCATCACCTTCCTGGTACAGATCCTGGCCGGAGCCCTGATCTGTATCGTGCTGTATTTCGGCGCCCCGGAGACCCACTTCTCCACGGCGCAGGAAGATACCGTCAAGACTGTGGAACTTACCAAGAAACTGGCTCAGGTCACCCCGGAAGAGGGCGGCAGGATCATCGACGATTTTATCCGTGAAAACGATATCGATATTGCGATCTATGACTACGAGAAATCCACTGCCACAGAGAAAGTCTTCGCGGAGACGACATCGAATCTCTCTCTGAAGACGAAGGAAGAAGTGGATGCAAGAATGCAGTCCACCTCAGAATACAAGTACCAGGGCACACTGAGTTTCTGGTTCTCGAACGGGGATTCCCTCTGGCTGGCGGACAATAACACCCGTTACGAACTTTCTTATTTCTTTCACGACGCGAAGCAGAATATCCTGCCTCGCACCATAACCAGAAGCATCCCTCTCATGGTCTGTGTCATCACGGGGATCTCCCTGGTATGCTCCCTGATCTATACGCTGCTTTTTGCCCGTCCGGTCCGCAAACTCAGCGAGGTTTCCCGCTCCATGGCCCAGATGGATTTCTCACGGAAATGCAAGTCAGGAAGGAAGGATGAGATCGGTGATCTGGCCCGGGATCTGGACACCATGTCCGAGAGTCTGGATGAGAAGATACGTTCCTTGAATCAGCGCACCACGGAACTGGAAGAAGAAGTCACCCGACGCCGGGAACTGGAGAGCCAGAAGGATATGTTCTTCTCCGCTGCTTCTCACGAACTCAAGACACCGGTCACGGTGCTGGAAGGACAGATCCGCGGTATGATCGAAGGGGTGGGTCCATATGAGGATCACGATGTTTATCTGGGAAAAGCACTGGGGACGGTGAAGCGTATGGAAAGCCTGATCAATGAGATCCTGACGGCATCGAGAATGCAGTCGGGAAAGGAGATCGTTTCCTCGAGAACAGACATGGTCCAGCTTCTGGAAGAGAAGATGGAAGAGTGCGAAGAACTCTACGAGGCAAGAGGGATCAAGATGGAACTGTCCTTCGAGAACGATCTGGTCTTCGAAGGGAATAAAGACCTGACTTCCATGGCTCTGGGCGCCTTCTTAAGCAATGCGGCCTTCTACTCCGGAGAAGGGGCCGTGGTGTATGTAGACGGAGAGAAAACGAAGGAACATCAGATCCGGGTGACCATAAGAAATACCGGAGCGCATATCGAAGAAGAAGAGTTAGCGCACCTGTTCGAGCCTTTTTACAGAACAGACAGATCCAGAAGCCGTCGAAGCGGAGGATCGGGACTGGGACTATATCTGGCACGGCTCATCGTTGAGAAGCAGGGCGGATCCTGTAAACTGGAAAACGATGGAGAAGATGTATTGGCTACGATCGAACTTCCGGCAGTGGAAAGCGGGTCTTCGGAAAAACAGTAGAGATTTCTTGGCTGATACGGTAACAAAATGCCACTTGAATTGTTACACTAGTGGTGACGAAAGAAGCAGAAGTGATGCTCCGAGGGACAGCATCGGTTTCGTGATCAGGGAGGGAAGATCGATGAAACGTTTATGTGCGATATGTATGGCGATATTTATACTGTGCAGTACAGCATGTCGTTCAGAAAATGCATCTGCTTCCCGGACGGAAGGGATTACGAGTGGAAATTCGCAAGTAAGCGCGCAGGACGAAACGCCGCCGACTCCGAATGAAAAGAAAAAGGGTCTTACTAAACTATGTAATAGTTTCTTCTCTATCGTGACGGACGAACCGCCTCTGAATATCACCCATGACCTGAATCTTCCCAAGGAGATCGACGGTATCAAGGCAGAATGGAAATTCTCGGATGAGTCATTGATCGAGCCGTCTGGCAAAGTGCATCGACCTCATTATGAAAGTCAATATCTTACTATGACAGCAACCTTTTCAGTTTCGGGAGAATCCAGGACCGAGCAGATGGAACTTCGGGTGGCACGCGATATGTACGCGGATGCAGATCCGGAGAAATTTCCGTTGGTAAGTACTCGTTTCGATAAGGATGTCAAAGAAGAGCAGGAACGCTTGTGGAAGGGAACAGAGGGTCCCTGGTATATGATCGACAGTCCGGACATGATCGGTGCTTTCAGTTCAACACCGGAAGATAAAGCGATACTTCGGACTCTCGAAAGCGATGGTTTATGGAGTCGCGCCCTTATGGACGGGAAACTCTCAAATGCCCGTATTGATACGGCAGAAGAAGCATACTTGCTTCTGCGGTCCATGGAGCGGGCAACATACAGCCAACGATCGATGAAGGAGCTGGTATTGAGAGATATCCGGGAGTCAGACCATACGATTGCTTACTATTTCACCCAGTATTATCACGGTATTCGTGTGGAAAGAGGTTCTGCTGTTGTGAGCAGAAGTTTCCATTACGATAATTACTCATCTATATCGTTGTACCTTATGGCGGTGCCGGATGACATTGATATTACACCGAGTTTCTCGAAGGAGGAGATCATGAAGATGCATGATCTGGGTTCCGCCGAACTGGTGATCTATGATAAGAATAACGTTGTATATCTGGCTTATAGTGGTTATAAGAACAGTGATTTCCTGATGCTATATGTGGATGCTCACACGGGAGAAAAACTGGATAGTTTCTCAACGTTGGTGACGTAAGTAATAAACATGAACAGAATGACAAAGGAATGAGGAAAGAAGAGATGAAAAGACAGAAAATATTGGCAGTGTGTGTCGCTATGGTAATGGGCGTGTCTGCCTGTTCTAAACCATCTGAGACAACTACAGGAACGACCGGGTCCAGATCGGTCGGGAATGCCGCTGTCCCGATGACAAATGGATCCTTGGAAGATACGACCACGACGGAAGAGACGACAACAGAGACGACCACGGAACTCACAACGACCACGGAAGAAACAACAACTACGGAAGAAACAACAACTACGGAGACGACCGAACCTTCCTCTGACTCAGAGAAACAGACAGTATATGTCGAGGATGAAGAAGAACCGATCCTGAAAAGATGTCTTGTGACCGGGGGAGAAGATGAGATCCCGCTGGAAGGATATGTCAGTGGTCCGGATCCGGTGTGGTTTATCAGCGGATACTATGCCAGTGTAGGCATCACAACGTCTAAAATGCAGCAGGTTCGCGGTAAACTGCTTTCCGTGATCACCGATGAACCCAGTCAGAATATCACCCACGACCTGAATCTTCCGGATGAGATCGATGGAATACCCGTAACCTGGGAATTCTCTGATCCTTCCCTGATCGAACCGTCCGGTAAAGTACACCGTCCGCACGACCGGAGCCAGTATCTGGTCATGACGACCACCTTGACAGAGAAAGGCACCATCAAGCTCCGTCATGTACTTCGTGTCGCCAGAGATATGTACGATACGACAGACCCGGAGAAACTTCCTATGCTGACCTTCATCGATGATCCCGCCATGTACGAAGATCTGTATGAATCCTGGATGGGCACTGAGGGCGGCTGGTATATCTTCGATGAGATGGACCTGATCGTATTCTTCGATCCGGATCCGGAGAATAATGTTTCGGTATATAACCGTTCCCGGGATCAATGGAAGAGTTATATGCTCGGTGGACAGCTTTCGGAACCACACGTGGATACTGCTCATGAAGCCTATCTGAATATCGTCACACTGGGACAGGTGCTCGATATCACGAAAGAGATAAAGGAACTGAAACTGAAAGGGGCCGATTTTTCCATAGGCGAAGTAGTCTATGACTTTGAACAATACTACCAAGGTGTTCCGGTTCTGGGAGGAATGGTTCGTGTGCTCAGTTGCATCGATCGCCCCTACGTTTCTTTGAATGTTAATTTGTTTCCGCTCTCGGGAGACTTCGATGTCGCGCCGAAACTGACTGCTGAGGAAGTGATGGAACAGAATAATATGAGCAGCGCGGAACTTTATATCTGGGAGGATGAAGGAAAACCATATCTGGTCTATATCGGATCCCGTAAAAACGTCAGTGAACGTGTATGTGTTGATGCGAAGACCGGTAAGGTCCTGCGTACTGCATCAACGGTCATCGTGGACTGACAGAAAAACAACTCCACATAAAATCCACACAACCTCCCTTAGAGATCCTTCTTCGGGTGATACCATCTCATCAGAAACGAAAGAAGGGATGGTTGATCCATTATGAAAAGAATAACCAGAATTACCGTGACTGCGCTGAGCATCCTGATGCTGATCCAGGGCCTGGCGGGATGCAGCGCGAAGAGAGATTCTCAGAGCATACCGGGAAGTGAAGATTCGAAATCGATAGAAAGTGCCGTGGCCGGCGCCAGTCTTTCTTCAGAAGTAAAAACTATCGTCACCCTGAAGAACCATATGACAGAGCAGGAGAAATCCCAGGTAACAGAGGGTCCGCTTCAGGTCCTGGATGAACCTTGGAATCTATCGCAGGAAAAGAAGAAAGAATCAGATCCGTATAAGGAAGGAGTCTTCCTCGAGATCTGGGAGAGGGAAGACCAGCTTCGTGATATAGAGGAGCGTCCCGAGGAGTATTCTTACATGACGGCGGAGGAAATGGAAGAATACAAGAAAAACACGGGGCGTAGTTACGCTGGCGCTATCGTAGATGGACGTAGTTATGCCACCATGATCGTACCGGCAGTTGGTAATGACGATTATTACGGAATCTATTATGTGCGTGAAAATGGTCAACTTGTAATCAAAGAGATCAAGGATTTTGAGGACCTAAAGAAGCGCCTTCCGGAGATCCTGGAAGAGTACACGAAAGATGAGTATAAGTATTACTTTGTTTCAGATTGTACCGACCGGGAAGTAATGGAGAAAGATATTCTCCGGATTTTCCAGGCAGCGGATGAGAATACGTATCAGAAACTTCCGATCAGAACAACGAAACAGAGATTTGATAAATACCTGCAAGACAAGGCGAATCAGGAACAGGATCTTTCCTGGGAACTGGATAAAGATGCGGTCAAAGCGATCAAGGATCAAGTCACCGAGTACCATTTCTATGATGAAGGACTGGACCGTGAACTGGTGGTGCATGTAGCCATTCCCAAGGGTCATGAATCTTCCGCTGTAAAAGCTCTTTCACCTGATGTGCAGCCGGAGGTACTTCCTGCGCTCGTGCTGACAGATGCTGTCTGGCGCTTCAACGATATCGCGAAACTTCTTGACGAGATGGAAGCGGGAAGGGCGAAACCGCAGATCCTCATCTCCATCGGACAGGACTATTCGATCTGTAATTCCGAGAACATGGAACGCTCCGCTGTATTCTGCGAAGGCAAGGATAAATTCCTGGATTTCATTACCGACGATCTCATGCCGTATCTAAGCGAAAAGTATAACATTGATTTTGAAAACTCGACTCTCTTCGGTCATTCATTGGGTGGTGTTTTCGCCCACTATGCGGCCTTTAACTCAGACCGATATGAGAACCAGCCCTTCGGGAAATATATCATCGGAAGCCCGGCATTCTGGTCTCCGTATTCCACAGAAATGAAGGATTTCAAAGACCAGAAAAATGACTATGGTTACTTCGACCGCAACCAGGCCATGAACAAGAAGATCCTCATCACAGGAGGCACCGATGAGAACGAAGACTATCAGGAATACTTCGGAGAGAACGACTCCACATTAGATGCTATCGCCCATCTGGAAGAACGTGTCAATGCCCACTGCGATCCGGCGAACTCTATGGCTAGATCAAAACTGTATAAGAGCCACCATTATCAGTACATCCCGGACATGCTGAAGGAATACGTTGACGAGAAGATCTGAACCTGCGTCCTATATGAAACAAACAACTTCAAAGAACACCTCGGTGCTGGTCCTCGACCTTCGGCCTGCGTAATCGCACCTCGGTATTCATTTGAAGTTGTTGTTTTCATATTTGGCAGGGGTTATGTAAAGAGGACTGTGATACACGGATCGCCCGGAGTCTTCGCCTCGGCAAGATCGGGGATGCCGTCCATACCTAAGCGGGTCTTAAGGGAAGGATCTGTGATATCTACCCATTCCTCGCCGACCTGGATGAAGGACCGTCCGGGTTCGGTCTTGGCTTCGTAATGTGCCTTCAGTTTCTGAAGGACGGAATAAACATTCAATTCTCTCGATTCACCTTCGAAAATTCCGATGCCGGCGGTCTTGACCACTACGGTGAATTTCTTGACTGAGACCGGTTCGTCCAGTGCGATCGTGTGGTATCCGGAGTGCTCGAAACTGCCGCTCTTGGTGGCCAGTACATCACCGAATTCCCCATCGCGGATCTCGATGGTATAGGGTTGATTCGGTATGCCGGTCCAGATACCTATTGCGCCGACTTTGCCTTTCTTTTCATAGACAGAAGCGGTCACGACATCGTTGCACGACTGGATATCTTTATCGGAGATCTTTGAGTAGTCCATGTCTTTCCCGAGCTTGGCCAGGAGATCCGAAGAAGGGAGAGAACTCTGGGAGAAGCGGCCATAGGAGATGGCAGAAGAATACTCTTTCGTGACAGAACTGTTGAAAAGAGACGGGATCGCCATATCGTAGGATACCCAGTAATATCCCTTGTTGCCCCAGTATTCGCCGAAGGAATTCTGTACCAGCCATGCTCCGTTGCGGGTTGCCGGTGTAGCGAAACAGTCAGCCGGGAAGTCGTCGTCCCATCCCACGATAGTGGCCACATGATCCGTGTCATCTTTCTGGTAATTCTGAGTGTAATAACCATGTACGGTCTTGCAGCCCATCCTGTAATTCACGGCCATGCAGATGGCACCGTATTTGCGGATCAGGTCTTTGACCTCCTCCTCGGTCAGGGTAGGAAGGCCCTCTTTGGTGGTGTTGAAGCATCCGAAAACGTTGGATTCAGAGATGAGGTATCCGTTTAGCGGATCGGCACTGAGCGCGCCGGTGACCCGGTAAATATCGCCCCCCAGATCGTAAGAGGAACCGGCCAGAAGATAGAACTTCTCTTCCGTGAATTCCGGCACCTCTCCGGTCTTGGGATCCGGGCTCTGGTAGATACGGTCAATGATGTCTACCGGATTAATATCGATCAGTTCACCATGTGTTTTCTTGTATCCGGACTGCATGGAAGAGACAGCCGAGTAGGCGTAGCATCCGCCCTTGCCCTGCTGCCGGAGAGGCGTACCGAATCCCTCGTTGATGGTACTGTAGCTGTGCTCCGGATTCTGGAAGGGAACGTAGTAGTCTTTGTCTCCTGTGGCAAAAAGATCCTCTGCCTTTTCTGCGGGAGCTTTCGTTGTTTCGGGTGTTCCACTCGGGTTCACGGCAAAGTTGTTTTTCTTACTGCACCCTGTCAGGGCCATAACAGTGGCCAGCGCCAGCGCACAAGATAATGTCTTCCGAATCAGTGTCGTCTTCATAGGTTCTCCTTACAATGACTTATTTCCAATCTCGCAGAAAGAGTAACACAGCAAAGGAGGGCAGACAACATACTGTGGGTATGGATTTCTGTGCCGGTATCCATACTCGTCAGTTTTTCATAATGATTCTCTCACGGTAGTTCGGTGTTCCTCTTACGCGTTAAAACATTGAGTCATCCGATCTGAAAAGGTTCTTCACGAAACCTTGGAAATGATAGCTTTGTATTTTTCATGTCGAGACGAACTTCACTTCTCGTATGACGATTTGGAAAAAACGGACATATCGTCGTATCGTTTTCGTCCTGTACGACGGATCAGTCAATTATCAGTGTTTCGTCCTACGGTTTTCGCGGTTTTGTCAGACTGTTTCTATGGACGAGTACAAAACCGTCCTATACATTTTAGTATTTCATACGATGAATCTTCTGGAAATCATAGAACAGTCCTATATTTCATGGAAAACCGTAGGACGATAGGCGCTTAAACTGAAATTCCGTCGCATGCACAAGCCTGAGCTCGGCCCGTGATACGACGAGAATCCCACTATCTGCGAGTCTGTCGTATATGTATTACTCCCCAAAGAGTGGACACATGGAACCAACAGTTTGTCCAACGTTTTGTGCCTGAACCTTAATGGTGTACACCTGAGCATTCCAACAGTGCGCACAGTAATGTGAGAGATCCTTACTTGTAGATGTACATGATGCAGGGATAATCCGTGTTCAGATGGCCCGGATCCGTGATCGACATGGAGAGAGCTTCTTTTCCACTCGGTGTGGTCTGCATGAAATCAATCGAATACAGGTCGCCGAAGAGATTGATCTCCTTCGACTCCAGATTGCCGTCTTTCAGATGGAAGATCTGGTTAATGCCGGGATTTTCGCTGTCGATTTTCTGATAGATCGTGCCGAAGAACGGGGTTCCACTTCCATAGGAGGCACGGAAGAGAGGGTCGAGCTCGTGGGCTTTACCGGTCTTCAGGTTCACAAGGAATATCTCATCGCTGAAATTGCAGTAGAAGAGATCGCCTTCAGGTGTTATGAAGAAACGGGAAACCTGGTAGTACATATCCGCTTCCTTGGGATTTGATTCTGTGACCGCTTCCACACCTATGAGCTCTGATGTCGGGATCGAATTCAGGAAGATCTGGGTGATGTCCTGTTCGCCGGTCTTCGCATAGGACATATCGTAAGTGTCGAGGATCAGGCTGCTGACATCTTTCTCGACATGGACACGGAGAAGGTAGATGGATTTTCCGTCGGAATACAGGGCTCGGACGGTATCACCTGCATGGTGTTCAGAGAATTTGAATATCATAACTTCCCGAAGTGCTTGCGTTTCCGGATCAAATTCCATGACACGGTCGATCAGGAGACCATCATCCTGCTGATCGTGTACGAAAGCAAGGACTTTACTTCCTGCCTGACAGAGAGCAACGTAAGGATATCCGTTCTCGGAAAGAACATACTGGTTGATGCCTCCTTTTTCCAGATCGATCTCCAGCAGAAGAAGCGGATCAGGAATTGTGTCAAAAAGTTCACCCGTCATGGCGAGAGCATAGAACTTCCCGTTCATCTCGATGTAACTATAGGCTGTCATATAAGATAATCCCGACATTTCACCGATTTTCTTGTCTTCTTTCGTTTCCGTGTCGAAAAGCCGGTACTCGATGACCGAATTATCTTCCTCCTTGGGAAGTTTCGTGTAGAGAACACCGTGATCTGTGAGAAAGTTATTTCCGTACATGCTGACTTCAGAAATCTTGTTTCCGTCTTTATCCACGATCCGCAAAGGGATGTTGTAGTATGTGGGAAGGATGCCTGAATCTTCGGTCTCCGTCGGAGTGGTGGCAGGAACAGAACTTTCGGTAGTTGCTTCGGTCGTGGTCTCCATAGTAGTGGCAACAGTGGTAGTGGTGGTTGCGGGAATCTTCTTTTCGTTGGCCTTGCTGGTCACGCAACCGGATAAAAGCAGGAGGGCGCTCAGCCCGAGGGTTTCAATGGTGTGTTTCCTTTTCATTTTCTTATCTCCTTGTAGATGTCTTTGACATCATCTACAGTAGCCTCGTCCGAGGTGAAAAGACAGTAAGACAGAGAACCGTCAGACCATGTGATGGCCTTCTCCATGTCCTTGCCCTGCCAGAGTGTGGCACCGGCAAGATCCGTTGCGGGACTTTCTTCGCAAACCGAAAGGATATTCCCGAATGCTGAGAGGTCACCCTTGCAGGCATAGAGGTAGTACATGTTGACGTTCCGGGTAAAGCGTACACCGGCAATGTAGTTCTGGTCATAAAAGTACAGGACTTCGGTTGCGGATGCGGGGGCGATCAATCGGATCCCCACTGCTTTCTCCAATTCGTCAGTGGAAGAAAACGTTTTATTGTAAAGTACTTGTCCTCCCGCTGTGCGGGTACCTGTCTGCGTCGGTTCTGTCTGCGTCGATTCCGTCGGCTGCGGCTTTGTCCGTCTTCGGATCACGGTTGCGTAAAGTGTCACGCTTCCGATCAGAAGCAGGAAACAGGCGGCCAGGACCAGAAGTCTGGAACGGATCTCATATCTTGGTAGATTGGGTTTGGTATTTGTTCTTTCCAGGCTCGGATGAGCTACAGTAGTGATGTGCGATGGCTCGTGAGCCGAAGCGGCTTCTACAGGGAGTTCACTACCAGACTTGGGTGTTTCCGAAGTCGTGGGCGCAAGGTCACTTTCCTGCTGTGCTGCTTTGGCACGGATACGGGCCAGCATTCTGTCATGGGCATCCGGAGCAGGCGAAATCGTATGGATCGCATCACGAATTTTGTTTTCAGATGGGTTTACCATAGAAGGCCTCCTAACTTTTTCTTCAGTTTTTTTCTCGCATCGCTGAGCTGATTGCGAACCGTAGAAGCCGGTCTGGCAAGTAATTCAGCGATCTCGTCCGTCTGATACCCGTCGAAGTAGAACAGTAGAACGACATCCTTCAGATTCGTCGGAAGATCCATTACGGCTTCCAACACCTCACTGAGATCTTCTTTCTCCACCGCTGCGATTTCGGGCAATGAATCATCATCGATCGAGTGGATATCCCGGTGGGCCGAACTTTTCAGCCTGTCCTTACAAAGATTGATCGTTGCGACGGTCAGCCATTTCCTCTCGTGGGTCTCATCTTGAAACACGATGTTCCTGGTCAGGACCTTAACAAAGATATCTTCGGTACAATCTTCCGCCTCCTCAACGTTCCGCATATAGGTGAAACTAAGACGGTAGACGTATTTCCAGTGTCGTTCGTAAAATGCCTCGAAATCCGCATCTGTACACAATGCAGTTTCCGTCATGTTCTGTCCTCCTTACACTTATATAACGATTGAGGATCCCGGATTGTCGGAAGAAAATGAAAAAAGATCCGTGAATATTATCGCATATCTTCCGGGAGAGGGTGAAGACACCTCATGAAGCGGACGCGCAAATGCAGAGAAATAAGGCATCCTGGGGCAAGTTCTTTTGAAGCAAAAGGATATGGTATATAATGTGCGTGTATTTGTATTGGTGGGAGGCAGACATGATCGTACTGGATATTCTGTTTATTGTTCTTCATGCACTGGTGACGGTGCTGCTGGCATGTTATTACATGCTCTCGCTTCCGTCGTGGCTGATCTATCTGCTGATCCCGTGGTTCATCGGATTCAATATCATTCCTTTGTCTCCGCTTAAGTGGAAACGGCTGCACTCGGATAAACTTCGGAATATCGCCAGTGGCACGATGCTTCTGAAGATCTTCCTGTGCTCGGTGACGGCCTGCATTGTTTTCGGCATTATGGGGCTGCTCGGCAAACTCACCGAGTATGGTGTCCCGGGTTTCGGAGATGAGAAGATGGACTGGGTCCTCACCATTATCGTGATCATCCTTGTAGAGAATATTGTTTTCTGGAACGGCATCGTCCGTGTGTATATTTCCTCTACCCAGCTGGGTGCCAGATTCCGTCTTCTGGGCGCGATCTGCGGCATGATCCCCATCGTGCATCTGGTGGTGCTGGGCATCATTATCTACATCTGTGACAAAGAAGTGCGGGTGGAGAATGAGAAGGTCCTGCTGAATGAGTCGAGAAAAGACCAGCAGATCTGTGCGTGCAAATATCCGATCCTGATGGTGCACGGTGTTTTCTTCCGTGATTTCCGTTATATGAATTACTGGGGCCGTATTCCGGAGCAGCTGGAAATGAACGGAGCCCGGGTCTTCTACGGTAACCAGCAGTCCGCCGCTTCCGTGCTGAACTGCGGAAGAGAACTGGCACAGCGGATCAAGGAAGTCTGCGAGCAGACCGGCAGTGAGAAGGTCAACATCATTGCCCACTCCAAGGGTGGTCTGGATACCCGTATGGCGATTGCCAAGTTCGGTGCCGGTCCGTATGTGGCCAGTGTGACGACGATCAATACACCTCACCGCGGATGTGAATTCGCCGATTATCTTCTCAGTAAGATCGGGGAAGGCCATCAGGTCCGCGTGGCGGGCATGTACGAAGCCGCCCTTCGGAAACTGGGTGATCCTACACCGAATTTTCTGGCGGCGGTAAATGACCTGACATCGACGACCTGTGCGAAGCTCAACGAAGAGATGCCGGATCCGGAAGGCATATACTGCCAGAGCGTGGGTTCGAAACTGAACCATGCGGTGTCCGGACGATTCCCGCTGAATTTCTCCACCTTGCTGGTCCACCATTTTGACGGACCGAACGACGGTCTGGTGGGTGCCAAATCATTCTGCTGGGGACAGGATTACCAGTTTCTGACCATGAAGGGACTGCGGGGTATCTCCCATGGCGACATGATCGACCTGAACCGGGAGAACATCGACGGATTCGATGTGCGGGAATTCTTCGTACAGCTTGTAAGTGATCTAAAAAAGAAGGGCTTCTGAATGGAAAAAAGAAGAGGATGCATCAAATCGTGATGCATCCTCTTTGTGTACAGGAGTATCCTGAAACCTACCAATAGTGCTAATTACATTATGATTTCATCCAAGCGGATTTAATCGCTGACAACTCCGAAGCCGCTACCTGCCCAGCAGTGACTGTAATTCATTTTTCCATTCTCATAATTGTATGACAATAGACGCCTGCGGTTTACTGTCATCTCGTTCTTACAAGTAAAGTAACTGTACACAACAAATGAGTAATTTATCGAAATGCCTCTGTTTCGGTCGGGGGTTTTGATAATAGAAAAACATTCAGGAATATAGTTTGTTGTTGGCCATGTAACATTTGCTCCAAACATTACTATATCATCAGCTTTACCTAGAAATTGTTTGTCTTTTAGTGTTAATTGTAAACCTCTGCAGATGTTCGCATCCTCATTCCAATTTGTGCTATATAAGTTGGATGTTGCAGTACTAATTTCTGTTGGCACTAAATAATTTCTGACACTAGTTATAACATTCCAACCACTTTTCACATCCTTTTCCGCGAAAGTCTTATATATACCAACTACTACTTCTTTTAAGGGAAAATCTTTATTTTGTAGAATTGCTTTAAAGTTGTCTGTTCTTGTGATTAAGTCAGGAGTAAATGAGTCAATTTCAGACTTGATCAATGGCGAGGACCCATAAGTTCGCAACTCCAAATCATTACCTGCAGATTCAAGAATTTTGACTCCGGAAGAATATGTTATAGCATTATCATTGGGATGACCTACAACCGAAATCGGTAAGCTCCAAACAATGAAATCTGTTTTCTTAAAAGAGCATTCAATATATGTGTGAATATAGTAGCCGCATCCGTGGGCATTGTATTCTTCTTTATACACGCCTGGAACAGTAAACATACTTTTTGTCATACCATATTTCGAATATTCATCATGCCATTGAGAACTTGTTGACATTTCCCAGTGTGCGTAAAGAGTATGTGGAGTTGTTTTATTCACTGTAGATGAACTTGTAACCTGCTGCCCATTTACTTTTTCAGTAAACCAACCAACAAATGTATATTCAGGTGAATCAGCGGGGTTATCGGGGAATTGGTATTTTGCTCCAACAGTTTGCGTAGTATAGACCACACCATTACAAAGTCCATATGTGTTTACACCATTAGTATCAAGAGTAACTTGCACAGTACGTGGAGTAACTTTCCCTGTATTTCCAGAAGAACCGGAATTTGCAGGAGTAACTTTTCCTGTATTTCCAGAAGAACCAGAATTTGCTGGAGTGGTTTTTGCTGTGTTTCCAGACGAGCTAGACGGTGCGGGTGTAACATTTCCAGTATTCCCGGCAGAAATTAAAGATACCGCATTCCTTCCTTCCTTTTTTCCGTACTGAATATAATGCTTATAATATTTCGGCAAACTGCTGCCAAATGCATTTTGAAGATCAATATAGTTCGCTCTGTAAACATTTACATTGAAGTTTGGACTTGCCTGGCGCCCCTCTTTCATTCCGTAAGTTACAAAGTGCTTTAATGCGCCAGCCTTGTTATTACCATATACTTTCTTCAAGTCAGCATGTCCCATATAAAAGTTGTAATCATAAACAAGGGCATAATCTACCCCATTATATGTAGTTTCTGACGATGCATCTACCGAAACTACAGGAAA
Source organism: Clostridiales bacterium Firm_16 (assembly GCA_001604185.1). Classification (GTDB taxonomy): domain Bacteria; phylum Bacillota; class Clostridia; order Saccharofermentanales; family Saccharofermentanaceae; genus Scatonaster. The sequence goes on from LVAV01000113.1 coordinate 59,187, forward strand.
AACTGTTAACATCAATACAAGTGTTAACAACATTGCTAATGCTTTGTGTAATTCTCTTTTCATTTTTTTCTCCTATTCATAAATCATTGGTTATGTTTTTTGATAGAGATCAACCATACTATGACCTCTTACCTTTGGATTTCTGAGTTGGAGACAAATATGTCTTACCCACCATGTCCACGATACCTCCTTTCTTCAGTACAACCAATTTTGTCAGCGTGCATCTCTGACTAAGTTGAATTGCATTTTCGGTACTTGAGTGAAGAAAGAATATGTAGTCATGATCAGGATTAACTGATAAAACAAAAAAGAGGATAATACCACGTTTTCAGTCGATTACACACTCGACCTCCACAAAAGAATTATTCCCCCGTATTGTTAAGTATAACATTACCATGCATCATATTTCAAAAAACAGATATGATTATAAAGACAGGGACTGCCGTTTTGTGATACAAATCACTATGAGGCAGTCCCTGTAAATTCACATCGGCTTGGAAGTGGTGATGTGGAGGGGTATGCAGTTGTGATGCGTCCGATCAGCCGGCGAAGGTCATGCCCATGAGGAGTTCTCTATCCTCTTTGCCGGCGATTGTTACAGGATAATTGCTGTCATCGTAAGGAACGCGGATGGTTTCTCCGGAACCCTGCTCGGTCATGACAGTGATGTCGATCATATGCTTCGAATCGTCATATGTCTTCAGAAGAACGGCTGATCCGGAGGGGATAGTAAACTCCTTGCCCTCGCTGCCGTCTTCGTTCACGAGTTTTCCGGTAATATCCTGCTTGGTCAGAAGTGCGTGGCTGATACGCTGCTTGGTATTGTTCATCTCTGTGATCTGGCCATTGGTACCGATCATAGAATTCGTGGCGATGTAATAGCAGGTGCTGGCGATGTCGGTACGAGCGTGCATGACGATCGCTCTCGGATCATAGCACTGATTGATAAATCCGCCGCGGCTTGAACCCTTCTCAAGTGTGCCGTCATCGTTGATCTTGAACATCGTCTGGACAGAATCGTCATCTTCTACTGTTGTGGTGATGCACAGATAGAAACCCTTATCGGTCTTGATCAGATAGGCGTTATCGTAGAAGCCGTAGAAGCTTTCTCCCAGGTCGGATTTCAGGACGTTCTCCTTGCCGTTCACATTGATGGTCAGCTTTTCAAATTCGTTGTATTCACCTTCTGTGCTCTCGATGGTGATCTTGTCTGTTTTGCCGTCACCATCGATATCCCAGTCGATCACATCCTGGACATCGGTTTCGATGCAGTAGTATACCGGTGTCGATCCGAACATATCCATATTGAACCATGCGGGATTATGGATCGCGGAGACCTTGACGGCATGGTAATCATCCTGAATGTAGATACCGTCATAACTCAGTGCGAAAGAAGCACTGCCGTTTCTGATCTTGTCCACGATCCCCTCGCTGACCTTCCAGGTGATGCGCTCATTCTTCTTCATGGCTTCCTTAACATAGTCCGCAAGTGCGTCCTTGTCCAAGACCACATCCTCGAACTTGATCGGTTCACCGGTCTTCGAGTTGAAGTTGGCATAATTGGTGGTCGTACTGTTGCCGGAGCGGACCAGAAAACTGCAGAACTGATCGTCGGCTCGTGTGATGCGGGTCTCCGGATAGTAACTGGAAGGATTCGGTTCTTTACCGTCCTTAGCGGTGGCTAGCATCTTGTTCAGTTCCTGCTGGTACTCTTTGTCGACTTTGCTGATGTATTCATCGAAGAAGGTTTTGACATTCTCGTTAAGCTTCTTGTTCGAAGAATCGTTGAGAGAGAAGTAAAGGATATCTTCATCAACGAAAAATGCTTCCGGGTAATCTGTTTTGGCCGTGTTCTTAACACTGTAACCGAGTGCCTTGCGCTCGGATGTGATGACGAGATTAGTCAGTGACGCGTCATACTTTACGTCTGTAGAAGGAGCCTTGGTCTCGGAAGAAGCGGTGCTCTCTTCCGAAGATGTGCCCTCTGTCGTGGTTTCTTCTGTGGCAGAAGTGGCGGACTCGGTGGTCGTTGTTTCTTCTTTGCTTTCTGAAGTCGTTGTTGTCGCTTCAGTGCTCTCTGTTGTAGTTTCTACCGTTGTTTCTGTTGTGGTCTTGCTGCTTGCCCTGGTCGTTGTGGACTCAGAAGTCTTGGCGCAGGCGGCGGCAGTCATGATCATGGAACAAACTAAGATCGATGCGATTTTCTTCTTCATAAATAACCTCCATACAAGTTGAGTGGCCGGCGCATTTCTTGCGCACGTTTATTTGACTCTCAAACCTTATGTCTGGATTGTAGCATCGAACTTATGGAGAGAAATTACTGGGATGTCATTTAGATACCGGATTATCTGACACTTCTGTCACATAGAAACATAAATTGAAGAAAGTATAGACCTGAGCAGTATTATCGCTTGTTTAATGCGGCAAAAGCTCTTCGGATGAGTGGTTCATTCATCGGGTCGAGGTCCTGGGGAAGATTATCTTCGGAGAAGAACTCCTGTTCGATGACTTCATCTTCCTGGATCTTCATCTCGCCGTGATATTTCCTGCAGAAGAATACGGCGCCGGCCACGTAGATCTCATCGCCGTTAGGGTAGATGTAGTGTGTATCTTTTCCCGATTCGAGGCAGAAGAATTCTATCTCGTCGCAGATGAGGCCGGATTCTTCCTGTGCCTCGCGGATCGCGGCTTCTTCGAAGCTTTCTCCCAATTCCAGGGAGCCGCCCGGCCAGCCCCAGAAACCGTTATCTGCACGCTTCTGCAGCAGGATCTCATTCTTATCGTTAACAAAGAGGATTCCGGCGCCCGCCATGATCAGCGGACGGTGACAACGCTCCTGTCCAAGTTCTTTTCGTAAATCTAAAAAATAGCCCATTGTATAAATAGCTCCTTTCGGTTCAGAGGTAACAGTGCGAGAATTGTGTCTCGAACGCGATTCGGATGCCGTCTTCTTCTTCGATCCTGTGACGGAAATAGGCGCAGATCTTATCCTGGTTCTTGCTGAAGAATTTCTCCTGAGCGGGATAGAGATCTTTCATCTTGGCGATCAGTTCATCTGCATCGCTGTAGAGGAATTCATTGCGCACCGGCACGATCTCGATGTGACTGAAGTACTTCATCAACATAGTTGTGAAGGCGTCACGCCGGATCTCTTGGTCCGCAATGCTTTCGGCGATGAAGGGCATGTCGAGTGACAGTGCCTGAGGAAGCGTGATGAAAAACCGGTTCCACGAATTGACGGAGGGACCGTTGCAGGAGAAGAAACCGTTCTTGGACAGAACTTTGGCCGATGCATTCACCAGAGCCTCGGGATCCTTCAGCTCATAGTTCAGATAGTGTGCGATGATCCGGTCGTATTTCTTATTCTTGGCGATCTTTCTCCATGTAGATTCTTTCTCCACATCTTCGAATGCAAGATGGATGTCCACGCCTTTCGGAAGAGAGCCGTGGTTCTCGTCGACGTATTTGGCAAAATCGTCCGCCCAGCTGCCATGGATATCGTAGGCGAAGATCTGTGTGCCGGTGGGGATCTCGCTCCAGTTGTTGCGCCAGAGCTTGGCGAAGCCGCATCCGAGATCGAGGACTTTCAAGTCCTTCTTGAAGTGGAGAGAACGGAATATCTTGACATACCAGTCCTCCTTCGAGGTCTGGTGCTGCAGTGTCTCGAGATGTGATCTGTCAGCGCGCTGATCGAGACGGATGCTCTGTACGATGTCGGCTACATCGTCCCAGTCAAGATCGTCGGGGTTGCGTTCCAGGGTCCTTCGGATGGTATCGATGACCTGTGTGATCTCGTCGCGTTTCTGCTCCATTCCGGCCAGCTGCATCCGGAGTGCAGATCCGATGTCGGCGGCATCCCCGCTCGTAATGTTGTCACGAATCTCTTCCAGAGAGAAACCGATCTGCTTGAGAGCGACGATCTTCTCCAGGACCTGGAGTGCGCCTTGATCGTAAAGACGGTAGTTGCCTTCCGAGTATTCCGTCGGTTTCAGAAGACCTTTCTCGTCGTAGAGACGTACGGCCTTCTGGGACACTCCCGCTTTCTTGGCGATCTCACCTGAAGTCATCTTTTTGTCCATTTTCCGGACCTCCTTATCCACTTCATGATACCACTATAAAGGGTGCCCCTGGGGGAGAGTCAAGGGGGCGCGGAGAATGTTTTTCTGTGCCGGGGCGGGCTGGTGTGCAAATGACATTCCTGCGGGAAAAACACGAAAAACCCCCCTTTGCTCTGCGAGTTCCGCAGGCGCTTCGCGCCGAGGACGGTTCGAAGCCAAGAGCAAAGGGGTGTTTCTGACTGGCGCTCCGAGCAGGAATCGAACCCGCATTGGCAGTACCGGAAACTGCAGTCCTATCCGTTGAACGATCGAAGCGTGTAGAAGTATTATAGCGATACTCTATGTGAAATTCAACAACGATGACATATCGACCGGGGCGCGAACCCGCGGTGTTGTCGCCGCGAACTCAGGCCTGAGGTTTTTTTCTGATGATCTCATCGCTGTCCAGCATGATGGTGAAGGGACCCTGGTTCTCGATGGACACCGCCATGTCCGCGCCGAAGATGCCGGTCTGGACATTCGGGATCTCCGCGGAGCACAGGTCGATGATATACTGGTACAGTCTCTCGGCCAGGCCGGGATCTCCCGCATTAATAAAGGAAGGCCGGTTGCCGTGGTGGCAGTCCGCATAGAGGGTGAACTGGGAGATCAGAAGCAGGCTTCCGTTAGTATCGCTGAGGCTGAGATTGGTCTTGCCGTTCTCGTCCCGGAAGATGCGAAGGCCCAGGAGCTTTCTTACCATAGCTACGGCGATCTCTCTGGAATCAGTGGCGCAAACGCCTATAAATACGAGGAATCCGGGGCCGATGGAGCCGACAGTCTTCCCCTCAACATCAACTTTGGCGGAGGTAACTCTTTGAATCAGAAAACGCATAAAAAAGTACTCCTTTTTGAAGGATTGTTATGTAGACAGGATAACAAAATGTGTTATAATTGCAAAGAGCCGTTGAAAAGGCTGACGAGCTTCTCAAGATTTTTCGCGAGGAGCTCTTTTCTATTGTTGAATAAGGGGCGTGAGTTATATGTTCAAAGAGGGATTTAGTAACGAGAAGTACGTACAGATGCAGTCGCAGAAGATCCGTGACCGCATAGACCAGTTCGGCGGCAAGCTGTATCTGGAATTCGGCGGAAAACTTTTCGACGATTACCATGCCTCCCGTGTTTTACCGGGTTTCGAGCCGGACAGTAAAGTGAAGATGCTTCTGGAACTCAAGGACGATGCAGAGGTCGTCATCGCGATCAATGCCGACGCTATCGAGAAGAATAAGCGCCGTGGTGATCTGGGCATCACCTACGATCAGGAAGTGCTCCGCCTGATCGATGCTTTCACCGAGATCGGTCTTTATGTAGGTTCCGTCGTGATTACCCAGTATACCAACCAGCCTCTGGCCGAGCACTTCGGCAAGCGCCTGAGACAACTGGGCGTGAAAGTATATAAGCATTATCCGATCGCGGGCTACCCGATGAATGTACCGCTGATCGTAAGTGATGAGGGCTATGGCAAGAACGAGTACATCGAGACTTCCCGTTCCCTCGTCGTAGTTACCGCTCCGGGCCCGGGTTCCGGAAAGATGGCGACCTGCCTGTCCCAGCTCTATCACGAGAACCGTCGCGGCATCAAGGCCGGCTACGCCAAGTTCGAGACCTTCCCGATCTGGAGCATCCCGCTGACTCATCCTGTCAATATCGCCTATGAAGCCGCTACTGCGGACCTCAACGACGTGAACATGATCGATCCTTTCCACCTGGAAGCCTACGGCAAGACCACGGTCAACTACAACCGTGACGTAGAAGTATTCCCGGTCGTAAACGCGATCTTCGAGAAGATCTACGGCGAGTCTCCTTACAAGAGCCCGACGGACATGGGCGTCAATATGGCCGGTTTTGCCATCGTGGACGACGATGCCTGCCGCGAAGCCAGCAAGCAGGAGATCATCCGCAGATATTATCAGGCCAAGTGCCTGGTACGTCAGGGTCTCTCTGACGGTTCCGATGTAACCAAGATCGAGCTTCTGATGAATAAGTCCGGAATCGAGACCAATGACCGTCGCGTGGTCGGCGCAGCACTTGTCCGTTCCGAATCTACCCACGGCCCGGCTGTCGCACTGGAACTTCCGGACGGACAGATCGTGACCGGTAAGAACTCCGAACTGCTTGGCGCATCGGCCGCCGCCCTTCTTAATGCGTTAAAAGCTCTCGCCGGTGTCCAGCATGAGATTCCGTTGATCTCACCCAATGTCATTGAGCCGATCCAGGATCTGAAGGTCAATCACATGGGCAACCATAACCCGAGACTCCATACAGATGAAGTACTCATCGCTCTGGCCATGAGTGCGGCTACCAACCCGGTAGCAGAACTGGCGATGCAGCAGATCAATAACCTGCGTCACAGCGATGCTCATTCCACCACGATCCTCAGCAGTGTTGACGAGAATGTCTTCAAGAAACTGGGCGTGAATATTACCTGTGAGCCGGAGTACCAGAAGAAGAAATTGTATAATAAATAAGAAATACCTTCTTTAAAGAAGACAATTCCGATCGGAGGAGAAGATATGGTGACTTGCAAGCTTTGTAAACATGATAACCCGGATGGCTCGATGTTTTGTCTGAACTGCGGTGCGCTTCTTTCCGGTTCGGAAGAACCGAAGGTCGTAAGCGGAACAGATGCAGTTACACCTGCACCGACGATCCCGCAGTCCGCACCTTCCCCTGCACAGAATACTACCTCTGCCGCAGCGCCGTCGATCCTTCCGCTGACACCGATGACTGTGAATTCCAGTCCGATCCAGCCCCAGGCCCAGGCTCCGGTGCAGGTATCTACCGCTCCTGTTGCACCGGTTCAGCAGCCACAGCCACAGCAGCAGGCACCATACGTTGCTGCCCAGGGACCGAACTCTCAGTATTACGGCGCACCCAATACGGTGCCTTTCAATTCCGTTGACCGGCAGGCCTATGCCCAGAGAATGGCCAACCCTCGGTACGATGCATATGAGAGCGTCAGCATCATGGCATTTGTATTCGGTCTGGTGGGCTTTATTTTCAATCCGCTTTATCTCATCAGCCTGGCCGCCATTATCCTGGGTATTATCGGTCAGATCAATAATATTTCCAAGAAGAGCCTGGCGATTGCCGGATGGATCCTGGGTATCGTATCCCTCATCTGCCAGCTGGCCTTCGACTTCATCTGCGCCGCGTCTACCTGCGGTGTGGGAGCGATCACGATCTTCTTCTGATCGGATCTTCCCGGGATGAATACTCTCCGAAAACAACAAAAAAGGCGGTGGATCGGCTTCGGGGCAACGTCCCTGATCCTGATTGCCGCCCTTTTCTATGTCATTCTTCTACGGATGAATTTCGATCACATCAGTTTCCAGGAAGGAAGCTGTACCTTCTCTCAGAAACTGCATCTATATTGTCCGGGATGCGGAGGGACCCGTGCCGTGAAGTATCTTCTTGAAGGAAAGATCCTCAGCTCTCTGCTGGCTCACCCGATTCCGATCTACGCCGGCGTGATCCTGCTTCGGATCTGGATCGCGCTGCTGCACAACGTGATCGCGGGCCGCGCGCGGAAGAAAGGGGCGCAGACTGCCACAAAGGCAGAAGGCACATCACCCGCGCAGGACGCACAGAATAGGGAAGACGCGCCGAAACTCTGGCCGGTGTTCTGTCATTGGGAGATGTGGTTCATTCTGGTAGTGGTATTCGGATTCTTTATTCTCCGGGATGTCGCGCTGGTGACTCTCAAGTGGGATTTCCTCGGCGATCTGGCACAGTACTGGTGAAGACAGACCTCGATGCACCGCACCCGTGAAGCGGAAGTGCTTTTACAGCAGCTCCTTCCAGGATCGTACCGCAAGAGTCGATTCCTCGCAGATCCGGGGCCAGTCGTTTTCAGACAGAGAATCAAAAATCCCGACAGTCTGGAACCCGCCTTTCCCGGCACCGCGGATGCCGGTAAGGATATCTTCAAAAACAGCGCATTCCGATGGCGCCACTCCCAGTCGCTCCGCAGCCAGAAGATAGATATCCGGGAAACCCTTTCCGCGGGTCACTTCGGTAGATAACGTGATGTTCTGAAAAAGCGACTCAATGCCGTGAGAAGAGAGGGATTTCGATATATTTGCCTGAGGCTCCATGGAGGTGGCCACCGCAAGGGGAATGCCCTTCTCGTGCAGCGCCAGGAGATACTCCTTGGCGAAAGGCTTCATCTCCACGCGGTGGGTGTAGAACTCCTCCGACATATCGAACCAGGCCTGCATGACCTGCTCCGGAGTCTCGGAGAGGTGGTATTTCTCGATGGTATAGATGGCACCCTCCAGCCAGCCCATGGCCTTGATGGCATTGGTGTATTCCGGGGTACAGACGCACCCGCGACGAAGCAGAAACTCCTCGTCGATCTTTTTCCAGACCCACATAGAATCGAAAAGCGTTCCGTCCAGATCGAAAATCGCGGCTTTGGGTGTAAACATAGTCCTCTCCTTCAGAATCTGCCCGGAACTCGGACAGAGAATGCCAACATTATACCATGAGTCCCGAAGAACTTGACGGCAAAAGAACTTCCGCGCTTTTCTTCCGAGCAGTACTGCGAAGGGCCCCGTCTCGAAATGTTTTACAAATCGTTCACTTATCGTATATACTGTGCTTGGAATATACGTGCAAAATGAGTATATTACATGCGTTTGGAGATGGCATATGGAGGGTGGCAAGCAGAAGGCATCAGGGGATGACAAGAACAGAACGTTCATAGAACGTTTTGTCGATTCGTCTTTGCATCCTGAAAAAGAACAGAAACATGCCGTATTGTGGATCACGCTGTATGTGATCCTGTTCACCTTTTTTGCGATCCTGAATCCGATCGTGGCTACGGTCCCGCAGCTGGGATTCCTGCATTCCGTAAGAGGATGTTTCACACTGGTTCAGCTTCTCCTTTCTGTCCTGATCGTGCAGCTTCTGAATAGGAAAGGTTTCCTTGTCGTGTTGATCGTGACGGTCCTTCAGATGGGCATGACGCTGATTAATTTCGTACGATTTAAAGATCAATATGCCGTCAATGGTCTGGCGACAACTGTGTTAAGTCTCCTGATCGTCTGTATCGTTATTGCCTATAACCGCCGTGTGGCCCAGGAGATGGAGAACGTCCGCAAGAAGACCGAGGATCTGGAGAAGGCCAATGCCGAACTGAAGATCCGTGAAGAAGAGACGAAGCGCCAGAATTCCCTGCTTACGGAATATAACCGTGCCATGAAAGAGAATGAGGAAAGACTGTATCAGATGAACCATTTCGATTCCCTGACCGGTCTTCCGAACCGCATCAAGATCAATTCCAGAATGGACCTGTTGATCAGCCTTCTTTCTCATAAGAAGATGTCCTTCGCTCTGGTCTATATCGATCTGGATAACTTCAAGAAGATCAACGATACCATCGGCCACCGTGTGGGTGACCTGATGCTGCAGGCCGTAAGTACCAGACTTGCTTCCATCATCCATCAGGACGATATGTTAGGAAGATGGGGCGGAGATGAATTCGCCATCCTGGTACAGCGCCCGCTGGAAGGCAACGACCTTCTGTCTTATGTGGAGCAGATCCGGGATTCCTTCAACCAGATGTTCACGCTGGAGGATTCCGATTACAGAATGAGTGCCAGCTTCGGTATCTCTCTTTTCCCACAGGACGGAGAGACGGCGGCCGATCTGGTCAAGTGCGCCGAGACCGCCATGTACAAGTCCAAGGAATACGGCAAGAACATGGTGCAGTTCTATCGTAAGGAAATGAACGATGAGATCATGAAGCGCATCAAGTACGAGAGCAAGCTTCTGACCTCCATCGATAACAACGAATTGTATCTTTGCTTCCAGCCCCAGTTCGAGACCAAGACGAAGAAACTTCGCGGTTTCGAGGCTCTGTGCCGCTGGAAGACCGAGAAGTTCGGTGAAGTCAGTCCGCTGGAATTTATCCCGGTTGCGGAGTCGGTGGGATTCATCGTGACCCTGGGTGAGTGGGTCATGGAGACCGCTTTCCGAACACTAAAGACTTACAGTGAGAAGTATAACTGGGACGGCGTCATGTCCGTGAATATTTCCGCGGCCCAGCTGATGTCTCCGACATTCCTTCAGTCCGTCAAGCGGATCCTGAGCAAGACTTCCGTCGATCCGAAGAAGGTGGAATTCGAGGTAACAGAGACCATCATGATGGCCAACGTCGACCGCGCCATCGAGATCATGAACGAAGTATCCGGTCTGGGCATCTCCATTGCGCTGGACGATTTCGGTACCGGTTATTCCTCCCTCAACTATCTGCGTCAGCTTCCAATCCGGGTACTGAAGATCGACAAATCCTTCATCGATGAACTGCCGAAGAAAGACGCCCAGCGTCTCATGGTCGGTTCCATCATCAGCCTGGTACATCAGATGAACATGAAGACCGTGGCCGAGGGTGTCGATGAAGAGCGGAAGATGGAGCTTCTGAACAAGTATGACTGCGACTATATCCAGGGCTTCCTCTGGGGCCGTCCGGTACGGGAGAAAGATCTGGATGCCCTGTTTGAGGAGCATCTGTAAGCCGTTATCGCAACGATAAGATATTTTTCTTCTTCTTTTTTGCCTTCTTTCATTAAAACCATAAAGCTTCCATTTCTTTTTCATTTCTTTGGGTGTATGCTAGAAACACTCTAAAATGAACGAATTCGCGTAACCCCCTGTTTTCAGGGTGAAATGCAATGACCGGAGGTTTTCGAAATGGCTATGAAACTTGCTTTTTCAACATTGGCATGCCCCGAGTGGTCCTGGAAGGATATCTATCCGATGGCACACGACCTGGGTTATGCAGGTATTGAGATCCGCGGACTGGGTGAAGAGATCACAGCGTCCCATGCAAAACCGTTCCTTCCGTCGGAAGTGGACCGCACCATGGAAAACCTTAGAAAGCTTGGTTTGGAGATTCCATGCTTCTCCTCTAACTGCGTACTGGCTTACGAAGAGGGCGCCAAGATCGCTCCTTCCGAGATCGGTGAATATATCGCGTTGGCCAATAAGTGCGGCGCACCTTATATCCGTATCCTGGCTGATGCCCATCCGGCACCGGAGGGAGAAGTAGACGATGAGAAGATCGCAGCTTCCCTGAAGGATCTGGCAAAGCTTGCCGAGGGCAAGAATGTCACATTGCTTGTAGAGACCAACGGTGTCTATGCCGATACTGCCCGTCTGAGAAAACTCATCGAGAAGGTTGATTCTCCTTATGTGAAAGTACTGTGGGACGTACATCACCCATTCCGTTACTTCGGTGAGTCCGTAGAGACGACCTGGGCAAACGTTGGCGACATGGTGAAGTACATCCATGTGAAGGATTCCATCCAGGAAGCCGACGGTACGGTTGCCTATCGTCTGCCGGGTCACGGTGATCTTCCGCTGGAAGCGCTTTTTGACCTGCTGGATAAGAACGGATATGACGGATTCGTATCCCTGGAGTGGGTAAAGCGCTGGGCCAAGGAGATCGAGAGCGCAGCTATCGTATTCCCGCAGTTCATCAACTTCGTACGTACCTGGGAGAAGACCAAGGGTACTAAGAAAGTCATCGAGCCTTCCAAGAAGGAAGGCAAGTCCCAGATGCGCCAGGAGGCACCGATCGAGGTGGTTCCTTCTAACATCAAGTATATCGAGAAAGGCAAGGGCCAGAGAATGTTCGAGAAGGACGTTCTCGTGGAGATGACTTTCGGTCAGATGCTGGATAAGGTTGCCACCGAGTTCCCGGACCAGACAGCTTTCGCCTACACCATGCGTGATTATACAAGAACCTACAGTGAGTTCCGTGACGACGTAGACCGTGTTTCCAAGATGCTCATGTCCATGGGCGTCAAGAAGGATTCCCACGTCGCTCTCTGGGCTACCAACCGTCCGCAGTGGTTCCTGACATTCTGGGCCTGCGTTCGTATCGGTGCGGTTCTGGTTACTGTAAATACTGCTTATAAGATCCACGAGATCGAGTACCTGCTGCGTCAGTCCGATTCTGATACGCTGGTCATGATGGATGGTTATAAGGATATCAACTACGTAGAGATCGTGAACGAGATCTGCCCGGAACTGGCCAAGTCCAAGCCGGGTGAGATGGTTTCCGAGAGACTGCCGTACCTCAAGAACGTTATCACCATTGATTCCCGTTACGACGGATGCTTCTTCTGGGACGATGAATTCGAGACTGCTGATTCCAAGGTCACAGACGAGGAGCTTCGTGCCCTCATCGACGCGACCCAGCCGGACGAAGTCTGCAACATGCAGTACACTTCCGGTACCACCGGTTTCCCGAAGGGCGTTATGCTCACACACAGAAACGTTCTTAACAACGGTAAGTGTATCGGTGACTGCATGAACCTCTCCACCGAGGATCGTCTCCTGATCCAGGTGCCGATGTTCCACTGCTTCGGTATGGTACTGGCCATGACGGCTTCCGTTACTCACGGTGTTACCATGGTTCCGCTGGATTATTTCTCTCCGCGCAAAGTTCTGGCGTCGATTACTGCGCGTCGTGTTACTGCTATGCACGGTGTTCCGACGATGTTTATCGCTCTTCTGGAGAATCCGGATTTCGCACAGACTGACTTCTCTTACATGAGAACAGGTATCATGGCCGGTTCTCCGTGCCCGATCCCGGTTATGGAAGACGTAGTTAATAAGATGAACATGAAGGAGATCACCATCGTTTATGGTCAGACCGAGGCTGCTCCGGGTTGCACCCAGAGCCGTGTCGATGACTCCATCGAGGTTCGTGTCCAGACTGTTGGTAAGGAGCTCCCGGGTGTTGAGTGCCGTATCGTAGATCCGGCTACCAACGAAGTACTGCCGGATAACGTAGACGGTGAGTTCTGTGCTCGTGGTTATAACATCATGAAGGGCTACTACAAGATGCCTGAGGCAACAAAGGCTGCCATCGATGAGGACGGCTGGCTCCATACAGGTGACCTGGCCCGTCGTACACCGGAAGGCTATTACAAGATCACAGGTCGTATCAAGGATATGATCATCCGTGGTGGTGAGAATATCTACCCGAAGGAGATCGAAGAGTTCATCTATACACATCCGGATGTATCTGACGTACAGGTCATCGGTGTTCCGGACGAGCAGTACGGTGAAGAGATCATGGCCTGCATTATCAAGAAAGAAGGCTCCACCCTTACTGAGGATGAAGTCAAGCAGTACGTGAAAGATCACATGGCGAAGCACAAGACACCTCGTTACGTCGCATTCGTAGACTCCTTCCCGATGAACGCAGCAGGAAAGATCCTGAAGTTCAAGATGAGAGAAGATGCGGTGAAGATGTTGGGCTTGGAGAAGGCTTCGAAGATCGAGACGGCTTAAAAGATATAAAAATCCCCCTGCGGCTTCGAGCAGTTTGCTTCGCAAAACTCGCCGTGCGGGGGATTTTTTATATCCTTTTTTATCCGTTCACTCTTCGAATCCTTACGTGTTGGGCTGCGAAAGAATTGTCGCAGAGGGGTTTTTTGTTACTCTTTTTTCCTTAATCCGTTCGTTCTGCGAAGCCTTACGGGATGCGAGATCCTACGGGTTTGGCGGCGTGGGGCAGTTCTGATTCCGCCGACAGGATGTCTGAGGCCGATATCGCCACTTCAAAATGCGGCGGCGGAAACCGATTCCTACTAATCGTTTAGAATCATAGCAATGGAAGGAGGTTTTCAGTTGAAATCTCCTTCTTTTTTCGTTTCTTTCTTTCACGGGTAGGCGTGCTTTCCTACCAAACAGTTCAGATCTAATCAAAAGTAGGAGAAATGTCGCCTTAGATGGGTCAGAAACTCCTTCTGAATGGTTGGATTTTTTGTTTTCGAAGGAGTGGTCGAGATTTAGATGCATTTCTCCGAGTCGGGCAGGTGACTGATAGCAGGATCAGAACCTGCAAGATATCCCTTCTTCGTGCATCTTATGTATGCCCTATGGCAACTGGCGTCATGACCCGTTGAAAGGCCGCGTCTGGGCTGTTATCCTGCCACTTGTAGATTGGAAAAAACGCTTGGGGCGTGATGCTCCTTGCGAAGACAACGGGAGGACAACATGATTTCTGTTAAGGATCTTTCGAAAAGCTTCGGTACGAAGAAGGTGCTGGACGGGATCTCCATGACCGTGGAGGACGGGGAGATCTTCGGTCTGCTGGGACCCTCGGGTGCGGGAAAGACTACCCTCATCCGGGTGCTGACGGGGCAGCTGAAGTTCGAATCGGGCGAAGCTTCTGTTATGGATAAGGACGTCCGCAAACTCAGCGGAGAAGATAAGAAGCAGTTCGGCATCATGATGGATGACTTCGGACTGTATGAGAGACTGAACGCATTTCAGAACCTGAAAGTGTTCACGGATATCTACGGCGTCGAGAAGGACGCCATCGACAAAGTCCTTGCGGAGGTGAAGCTGGACCGGGACGCGAAGAAAGAAGTGTCCAAGTTCTCGAAGGGCATGAAGGAGCGCTTACGCCTGGCACGGGCCCTGGTGACCCACCCGCAAGTTCTTTTCCTGGATGAGCCTACAAGCGGACTGGATCCCCAGACCGCCAACGAGATCCACGAGATCATAAGAAACAGGAAAGAAGCGGGATGCATCATCTTCCTGACGACCCACAACATGACCGAGGCGGAGAAACTCTGCGACCATCTGGTACTTCTCAATGAGGGGAAGATCGTGGAGTCCGGCGCGCCAAAAGAACTCTGTCTTCGCTACGATCACCAGAAGCGGATCGAGGTCACTACGGTAGACGGAGAGAAGGAATCCCTGAAGTACGAGGCGGCGTCGGCGGAGTACATCGAGCGGATCCTGCGGGAGGGACGTCTGTCGACGATCCATTCCAAAGAACCGAATCTGGAAACCGTCTTTATGGAACTGACGGGCAGAAAACTGGAGGCATAACATGAGAGAAGCAGCAGCAATCCTTAGAAAACAGATGATCGATACCAGGAAGAACCGGGCAGTGTTGATCCAGTTTCTCCTGTTCCCGCTGATCACGATCATTATGAGCAAGACCGTGAACATCGAAGACATGCCGCAGAACTTCTACCTGATGCTTTTCAGCGTGATGTATCTGGCCATGGCGCCTATCTCCGCCATGAGCGCCATCATTTCCGAAGAGAAGGAGAAAGGCACACTCCGGGCCCTCATGATGAGTAATGTCAGTCCTTTTTCCTATCTGCTGGGCGTAGGCGTCTATGTGGTTTCCTTCTGCCTGATCGGCACGGTGCTGATGAGCCGGATCTGCGGAATGGGCGGGGAAGAGTGGAGACATTACATGGCTCTCATGGCCATCGGATTCCTGATCTCCACGTTCCTGGGCGCCGCCATCGGCGTGTGCGCCAAGAACCAGATGGCCGCCACGAGCCTGCAGGTACCGATCATGTGCATACTTTCCTTCCTGCCCATGATCGCCCAGTTCAATACCACCGTGGCGAAAGTGGCGAAATATTTTTATTCCGATCAGTTCTATCACCTCTTAGTGGACGGAAAGAGTGATAAGATAAGTACAGAAAGCCTTGTGATCCTCGCGGTCAACGGCGTTCTGATCCTGGGATTCTTTATTGTGGCGTATAAGAAGAGAGGCCTGAACTACGAATGAAAATATCGTTCAATATCAATCCGGACAACCCGGAGACCGAGATCAATGTGACCTGTCCTGCGGTGACGCCGGAGGTGGAGAAACTCATGTCTATGCTTCGGGTGCTGGACAGTAAACTGACGGTGAAGAAAGACGGGGAAGTCTTCCTTCTGAACCTGGCGGATGTCCTGTATCTGGAATCTATGGAACGAAAATGCTTCGTCTATACGGAGAAAGCCGTATATGAATCCGATGCGAAAATGTATGAGCTCGAGCAGCAGTTAGCTGCCTCGGGCTTTTTCCGTGTAAGTAAATCGACGCTTCTGTCGCTGAAGCACATCCAGTCCCTGCGGGCGGATATCAACCATCGGATCCGGATCACGATGGATAACGGGGAGAAACTGATCGCTTCCCGGTTCTACGCAGATGAACTGCGGGAACGTCTGGGACTGAAGTAGGAGCGAGGAGAGAAATATGGATAAGAAACCGATAAGTGAATTTTTCTATTGTGCGTGTATTGCCATGACCATGCAGGTCGTAGTGGCGGTCCTGGTGCTGTGGCTCTCCCCTGCGGATGTAGCGGCATCCCAGCGTGAGCTGTCCACCATCTATGCTTTTGCCGGCGGTCTTTCGAAAGAGACTCTTCTTCAGTTCCTGATCACCTCCGTGCTGACGGCGGTCATACGAACGATCTTCATGTCGGATCTTCTGATCAAGAACGCCAAGCCGGCCGTGCGTCTGGCGTGGATGTTCACGGTAGAGGTCATCATGATCAGCTGCGCGGTCTGGCTCTTCGGCTGGTTCCGTCCCAAGAATCTCATGAGTGTTCTCGGCTTCATCTGCGGTTTCGGGTCCTGCCTTGTACTTTCGATCTTCCTTTGTATCAAGAACGAGAAGTGGCGCAACGAAGAGATGAACCAGGCGCTGCACCGCGCGCAGAAGGAGGAAAAGAACTGAAGCTCCGTGGGTTCTGGCGGTTCCTGTGAGGGGAAATGAAAATTTGTTATAGCTCTCCTGAGGTTTTCGAGGATAAAAAAATCCTCACTGTTAGAGCAACCATTGGGGATGAGATGGTCAAACCGTGAGGAAGAGGATAATATTGTGTGTCTTACAAACGGGAGAAGTTTGTTGACAACATAATTATAGTGTACAAAACGATTCGTTTCAATTAAAATAGTTCTCAATACTATAACAATATTTCATACTAAGGGTCCAAAACAGGAGAAAACCATGGGATATATTAAAGATAGTTCAATCGAGAGTTCCATCGCGTCGCAATATGACGCCACGGAATACCCGGCTACGATACGCAGGGACTGGCTCTCCCACTACCCGAATTACGAGATGGACAGCCACTGGCACGACGAAGTGGAGCTGATCGTGATCCTTCGGGGAAAGATGCGATGCATCATTAACGGTGAGATGATCCTGGTCTCGGAAGAAGAAGGGATCTTCATTAATGCAAGACAGGTGCACGATGTTTCTTCCGAAGATCGTAAAGAGTGTGAGTTTATCTCCGTTCGTTTCCATCCGATGCTTCTGTGTTCGACCAAGGAGATCGAGGACCGGTTCGTGCTTCCGGTCATTGAGAATCACAATTTCCCGTATCAGGTATTAAAATCCGATTTCGAATGGCAGCGCACTATACTTGATGCGGTGAGCCGTGTATACTATATGCGGCATGAGATCACTCTGGAGCTGGGGGCCCAGGGTCAGTTCTTCGCCATCTGGGAACAGCTTTTCCTGCATTCCGGTAAAGTTCCGGCCAAGCGCCGTCCTGCTTCACCGCAGCTGTCCAGACTGAAGGACATGATCTCCTATATCGCCGCGAACTATAAGGGGAAAGTCACTCTGGAAGAACTGCGACTTGTGGGTAACATGGGGAAGACCAACTGTTGCCAGGTATTCCAGAAGTATCTGAATATGACACCGATCCAGTACATCACCATGTACCGTCTCCGCAAAGGTGCGGAGATGCTGACGAATACGGACCTGCCGGTGGTAGAAGTCGCGTACGAAGTCGGCTTCTCCGGCGCGAGTTATTTTTCCGAAGCATTCCGGAAACACATGGGTGAGATGCCGAGTGAATACAGAAAGAAGCATGCACGGCTCAGTGAGGGTCATCGGTAAGAGGGGAGAAGCATGAGCGATTGCGAGAGATGTTCGAATTATGTATACGATGAAATAACCGGCGCGTATTACTGTGAGGCGCCCATCGACCAGGATGCCTGGGAGAGGATGCTGGAAGGCAAGAAGGACTGCCCGTACTACATCGAAGACGGAGAATACAAGACCGTCAACAAGCAGATCTGAGGGGGTCCCATGAAGAAATACAGAAACCTGTTCCAGGAGATGCGGGATTTCCGCAAAGAATTCATCATCGGACCTACGGCCAAGCTTTTCGAAGCGGTGCTGGAAGTAATGCTGCCGATCCTCATGGTCCGGCTTGTGAACAGCACACTACCGTCCGGTTCCAGAGCCACTACGGTCCAGATCGCTTTGATCATGATCGGCATGGCCTTCATGGGCGTCTGTGCGGCTGTCATATGCCAGTATTGCGCGGCCCGGGCCTGCAGCGGTGTCAGTCGAAACCTGCGTGACCGCCTGATGACGAAAGTCAATTCTTTTACCGTAGCCCAGCAGGAGAAATGCGGTGTCTCGTATCTGGGAGTCGCGATGACCAGTGACGTCAACCAGGTCTCACTGGGCGTGTCTATGTTTATCCGACTGGTGTTCCGTGTTCCGTTTATTACCATTGCCGGTGTGCTCTCTGCCATGTCCATCGATGCACCGCTGTCCGGTGTGATCGCGGTGGGCGCGGCCATGTTCCTGCTGACCCTTCTTCTTATTATTCGAGTTACCTTTAAGAAATATAAGGTCGTACAGAAGAAACTCGACCACATCAGCCGGGTCGTGAATGAGCGGCTTTCCGGCATCCGTGTGATCCGGGCTTTCTCCCGGGAGAAGCATCACGAGGAGCTGACGGACGAGGCCGCCGGTGCCTATGCTCAGGAAGCAATCTCCGTGTCGCGCTATGCATCCCTTATGCGGCCGCTGACGATCCTTCTGACGAACTTCGCCGTGGTCTTCATCCTCTGGGTCGGCGGATATCGGATCAATGTGGGACGGATCACGGGCGTGCAGCTTTTCGCATTCATCCAATATATCTTTACTATATTCGATGCACTGAATATCCTGGGTAACCTGGTGGTCATCTTCTCCCGTTCCTTCGTCTCGGCGGAGCGTATCGAGGGGATCCTGGAGATCGAGCCGGATACCCGGGTGATCGAGGCTTCGGAGAAAGATATGCTCCATGACGATAAGGCCATCGTAAAGTGGAAGGATGTTTCTTTCTCCTACCTGCAGGATAAGGAAGATAAAGAAGAATACTATGCGCTCCGGGATGTGTCCTTCGAGCTTCGGAAAGGGGAGAAACTGGGCGTTATAGGTACGACCGGTTCCGGTAAATCCACCATCGTCTCCCTGATGCTGAAGCTGTATGACACCACGAAGGGCAATATCTATATCGACGGGCGGCCGATCACATCCATCAACGAGACGGAGCTCCGAAGAAGGATGTCACCGGTATTCCAGACTACGGTACTTTTTGCCGGAACGATCCGGGAGAATCTGCTTCTGGGAAATCCGGAGGGACTTTCCGATGAGGAGATCGCCGAGCGCTGCCGTGCGGCCCAGGCATGGGACTTTATCGAAGAGAAGGGCGGCCTGGACGCTATCGTGGAGCCGAGGGGAAAGAACTTCTCCGGAGGTCAGAAACAGCGACTTTCCATCGCCCGTGCCCTGTGCGCGGAGGGAGATATCCTCCTTCTGGACGATGCGTCCGCGGCGCTGGATAAGGATACTTCCGCCCGACTTCAGGAAGCACTGAAATTGCATAAAGAGAAGACATCCCGGACCATGCTGGAGATCTCGTCGAAAATCTCGGAGATCATGGATTCGGACTGGATCATTGTGCTGGATAACGGTATGGTGGTCGGACAGGGTAAGCACGATGACCTGCTCAAGGAGTGCGATGCCTATGCCAAGATCGCAAGATCTCAGGAGATGGGAGGTGTGGAAGGATGAGCAAAGACACCTCTATGTTAAGCGGAATGGGCAACCTTTCTCCGGATGCGGCGAAGATGTCGAAGAATAAGGGCAAGGTCTCGCTTAAGGATTTAACCAGACTTCTTTCTTTCACCGGTACCTCTAAATTCCAGATGTTCCTTCTGATCCTGGCAGCAGTCCTCAGCGGAGGTATTACGGTGGTGGCGCCTGTCTTTATCGGACGGACCATCGATAACATGGGCGAGGCGGGAAGCGTGGACTTCTCGTATCTTGCGACCCACGCGCTGATCCTTCTGGGTATGTATCTCGGAGCTTCGGTCTTCGCCTGGGCGGTCAGTTATTTCGCCAATATCGTGGCGGCCAAGACGGCGCAGGAAGTGCGTCGCGCCTTGTCCCACAAGCTTTCCCGCCTGCCGGTATCTTTCTACGATACCCATCCTCAGGGAGATACGGCTACGCATTTCATCAACGACGCCGATGCCATCTCGGACGGTATGCTCCAGGGACTGCTGAACCTGTTTACGGTCCTTGTGACGATCCTGGGTACTGTCGGCTTCATGATCGCCATGAGTATCAAGATGACGCTCATCATCCTGCCGATGGCGGTCCTCATGATCTTCGTGGCCACTCGTATCACCAAGAGTACGACAAAGTATTTCAGAAAACAGCAGAACCTGGTCGGTTCCCTTCAGGCGGATATGGACGAGAACCTCTATGGAAGAAAAGAAGTGAAGGCTTTCGTCTGTGAGGAGAAATTCCTTGCACGTTTCCGCGAGAAGAATGCGGAACTGAATCAGGCGTCGGTCACGGCGCAGTTCGCGTCTTCGCTTCCGAACCCCATCACGCGTTTCCTGAACCATACCACCAGTATCCTGATCGGTGCTCTGGGTATCTGGTTCGGCGGTCTCACGGTAGGCGGAATCTCGACATTCGTCATGTACTGGAACAACTTCAGTAAGCCCATCAACGACCTGACCAATATCACGACACAGATCATGGCGGCCTTTGCCTCGCTGTCGCGTGTGTTCGCGATCCTCGAGATGGAGGAAGAAGAAAGCGGCGTGGGTGAGGAAACGAAGGAGAACACCGAAGTGCGCGGGGAAGTGCTTTTCGAGAATGTGACCTTCGGATATGTTCCGGAGAAGAAGATTTTCGACGATTTCAGTCTCTCGGTAGAGCCGGGGCAGAAAGTAGCGATCATCGGTCCTACGGGATGCGGTAAGACGACTCTCATGAATCTCCTGATGCGTTTCTACGAGGTGGATTCCGGACGGATCCTCATCGATGGAAAGGATATTACGAAGATGCCGAGGGCAGAGCTGCGCAGGATGTTCGGTATGGTGCTTCAGGAGACCTGGCTTCTGGAGGCGCCGATCCGTGAAAACATCGCGTACGGCAAGCCGGATGCGACAGAAGAAGAGATCATCGCTGCGGCCAAGGCTGCCCGAGCCCACGGATTCATCATGCGTCTTCCGAACGGATATGATACGGTACCGGGTAAGGACATCTCCCTTTCTGAAGGACAGAAGCAGCTGCTTTGTATCGCACGTGTGCTTCTCATGAGACCTTCGCTCCTGATTCTGGACGAGGCCACCAGCGCCGTAGATACTCTTACAGAGAAGCGTATTGTCGAGGCTTTCGATAACATGACGAAGGGCCGTACCGGATTCATCATCGCCCACAGGCTTTCCACCATTGCCGGTTCCGATCAGGTGATCAAGCTGGGCAAGCAAGGTGCAAAGTCCTGATTTGTCAGTTGATACCGTCAAAAAAATCAAATTGAAAAACGCACGCATACACGATATACTCAATCTGTATGCGTGTATTTATATATGTATACGGTTGTATTTGTATAAATTTTTAAGGTGTATTTCGCCGGGTTGAGGAAAGGTGAGCAGATTGGGGCTGCTGATGGCGGGTATACCGTGGAGGAAAACCGTGAGAAAAGTTCGTTTTTGGACAATGTTTCTGTCCCTGATCCTTGTACTGTCCATGTTCCCGGTCGGGATGCTGGCAGCGGCCAGTAAAACCACACTAGATTATAACAGTGAGCTCTCGCTGGGATATGGTAATACGATTACGAATGTCCCCTTCAGTTTCACATTATCTTCGGGCTATAACTTCGCCACAATGGAAGTGACGGCAGTTGACGGGAAACTGGTTAATGAGAATGGTGACATACTTCCTTTCACATTGAGCTGGGATTCAGATTCGGCGGCAGCTACAAAGTTGACTCCGGATTATGAATCAGAATCCTATCAGCGGTTAAAAGCCGGTACCGGTGATTTCTGTGTCCGAGTCAAGGAAAGCGATTGGAAGAATAACGCAGTAGCCGGAACGACTTACGAAGGTACGATCAACGTCACACTTTTCTCATATACTACGACCAATGGGTACACGGAAGATAAGGCAACTGCAACTATCAATGTTAAGGCAGTGATCCCCGGAGAGGGCCCGTCTCTTGCCTTTACGATCACTCTGAATTCCGGAATCGGAGAAGGCGATCCTATCTCCTTTAAGGACGATGACAAGGATCGTTTCGACAGCAGAAAGCGCAGCTCCATCGATGCCTATGCCAAGGATACATTGTTTGACTGGACAGAAGGCGAAGAAACAAAGCGAATCTATAAGTTCGGCGATTGCCCGGATTCATTTACGGCACCTGCCGGAAGAGTCTTTACAGGCTGGAGAGTAAACAACAAGTCTTACCATCCGGGTGAGTGGACGTACGTAACAGGTAACCTGGATGTGACAGCTATTTTCGCTACAGAAGATGCTTCGGAGATCGAGCTCACGATGATCGACAAGTTTGATCTGGAACCAGGTGAAACAGTTGTCGAGATTCCGTTTAATCTGAAAGTTGCCGGAAATCCATATATCACTTTCGAAGTAGATACGATCAGCAACGGAACCGATGAGCCGCTTCCGCTCGCTATTTCCAAGAATTACGATCAGTATGCAACAACCAAAAAGGTCCAGCGTGGAATGAATGGTGAAATGTCACTGTTCCTGGTATTCCACCCGGATACCGTCGACCAGTATCGTCTGGGTACGACGTATACCGGTCTGATCCACTATGTGGCAGAAGACCGTAAGAACCTGGTTTCCATCGAGGGCGATATTGAGATCACCGTTACTGTTCCGGAGCTTGTTCTGACTCTTGATCCGGGTCTGGGTAAAGGAACACCGATCACATATTCTACAGCAGATGAGACACTTCTGTGGAGCGGAACTTCTGAGAAGGATTGCCCGGAGGGAATGTTCTTCTACAAGGATGGAAAACTGCCGCTCCGTTTCAAGGTGCCTTCTTATCCGGATACATTTACGATCCCTTCTGAAGAGGCAGCATTCTTGAGATGGAGCTTCGGAGACCGTACACTTATGCCGGGAGAAAATATCCAGATGACATGGTTCTTCAGATATAGAAACATGTTGGGATCGAGTGTTACACTGACAGCGAACTATCAGTCCTGTGCAGCACCTACACCTACTCCGTCTCCGAGTCCTAAGCCGACGATCACTCCGACACCGAGAGCAACCGCGACACCTACACCTACGTCGAATGTTACGGCTACACCTACGCAGAAGGTAACACCTACTCCTACGAAGAAGGTTACGCCGACAAAACGACCGACGAATACCCCTCATCCGACAAGTACAACTCGTCCGACGAACACCCCTCATCCGACAAGTACAACTCGACCGACGAATACACCAAGGCCGACAAATACAACGCGTCCGACAAACACACCGACGAATACACCAACGAAGAAGGTGACGATTACTCCGACACCGACCAAGAAGGTGACGAACACACCAACTAATAGTCCGACGCCGACGAAGAAAGTGACAGTTTCACCTACGCCGACCAAAAAGCCGACGGCAACGAATACGCCAACTCCGACGAAGAAGGTGACGAATTCACCTACGCCGACCAAGAAACCGACGGCGACAAATACACCGACACCAACAAAGAAGCCTACGGCGACGAATACGCCAACGCCGACGAAGAAGGTGACGAATTCACCTACACCGACTAAGAAGCCGACGGCAACCAATACGCCGACACCAACGAAGAAGGTGACGAATACACCTACGCCGACGAAGAAACCGACGGCGACAAATACACCGACACCGACCAAGAAGCCGACGGCAACCAATACGCCTACGCCAACTAAGAAGGTGACAAATTCACCTACACCAACTAAGAAACCGACGGTAACGAATACGCCTACGCCGACGAGCAGACCTACACCAACAAGCAAGCCTACTCCGACGACGAGACCGACACCTACAACAAAACCGACTCCTACGACCAGACCTACCCCGACGGAGAGACCTACACCTACGACAAAACCGACCCCGACGACCAGACCTACCCCGACGGAGAAACCGACTCCTACGGTTGGCCCTGGCACGCCTACGCCGACAAATAAGCCTACCCCGACGGAGAGACCTACACCTACGACAAAACCGACTCCGACAACAAGGCCAACGCCGACGACAAGACCAACACCTACAACAAGACCTACTCCAACAGTCACAGTAGGCCCTGGCACACCTACACCTACTCCTACGAAGAAGGTAAATACTCCTACTCCGACCAAGAAGGTAAATACACCAACACCTACTAAGACACCTACCAGTAAGCCGACTCCTACGGAGAGACCTACTCCGACAGTAGGACCTGGTACGCCTACGCCTACCAACAGACCTACTCCGACAAGCAGACCGACGCCGACAAGCAAGCCTACACCGACGACGAGACCGACTCCGACGACGAAGCCGACTCCTACGGAGAGACCTACACCTACAACTAAACCAACACCGACGACCAGGCCGACACCGACAGAGAGACCAACTCCGACAGTTACAGTTGGACCTGGCACGCCTACACCTACACCTACGAAGAAGGTGAATACTCCTACCCCGACTAAGAAGGTGAATACACCTACACCTACTAAGACACCTACCAGTAAGCCGACTCCTACGGAGAAGCCTACTCCGACAGTAGGACCTGGTACGCCTACGCCTACCAACAGACCTACTCCGACGACCAAACCTACACCTACAACGAGACCGACTCCGACCACGAAGCCGACTCCTACTGTAAAACCTGGTACGCCGACACCAACGACGAAGCCTACACCTACAACAAGGCCGACTCCGACCACGAAGCCGACTCCTACGGTAAAGCCTGGCACGCCGACACCAACGACGAAGCCTACACCTACAACAAGGCCGACTCCAACCACGAAGCCGACGCCTACGGTAAAGCCTGGCACGCCGACACCAACGACGAAGCCTACACCTACAACGAGGCCGACTCCGACCACGAAGCCGACGCCGACTGTAGGACCTGGCACGCCGACACCAACGACGAAGCCTACACCTACAACAAGGCCGACTCCGACCACGAAGCCGACTCCTACGGTAAAGCCTGGCACGCCGACACCAACGACGAAGCCTACACCTACAACGAGACCGACTCCGACACCAACGACGAAGCCTACACCTACAACGAGACCGACTCCGACCACGAAGCCGACGCCGACTGTAGGACCTGGCACGCCGACACCAACGACGAAGCCTACACCTACAACGAGACCACGCCGACACCAACGACGAAGCCTACACCTACAACGAGACCGACTCCGACCACGAAGCCGACACCGACTGTAGGACCTGGCACGCCGACACCAACGACGAAGCCTACACCTACAACGAGACCGACTCCGACCACGAAGCCGACTCCGACCACGAAGCCGACTCCGACTGTAGGACCTGGCACGCCGACACCGACGACGAAGCCTACACCTACAACAAGGCCGACTCCGACCACGAAGCCGACACCGACTGTAGGACCTGGCACGCCGACACCAACGACGAAGCCTACACCTACAACGAGACCGACTCCGACCACGAAGCCGACTCCTACCGTAGGACCTGGTACACCGACACCAACACCGGTACCGGTTACATCGACACCTACACCGACTGTAGGACCTGGTACACCTACACCGACACCGGCACCGATCACATCGACGCCTACACCGACCGTAGGACCTGGTACACCTACACCGACACCGGCACCGATCACATCGACGCCTACGCCGACCGTAGGACCTGGTACACCTACACCGACACCGGCACCTGTCACATCGACACCTACGCCGACTGTTGGACCTGGCACACCTACACCTGTCCCAGAGTATGTTCTGATGCCGGATGTTGCGGATAAGAATTACCTTGAGGCAGAGGAGATCATTAAAGAAGAACTGGCCAAGGGCGATATTACGGATGTGAAGTTCCAGATTGCCTGGTTGCCGAATACGGATGAGGCGAAGGCCGGCAAAGTACTCGATCAGAGTCCGAGTGCGGAATCGAAGATCGAGGTTGGAACAAAGGATCTGACAGTAACACTTTATGTTCTGGAAGAACTGAATACGCCGACACCTTCTGTAGCTCCTTCTCCGACACCTGGTCCGGAGTCACAGACATTCGAAGGATTCGTAGAGCGTCTGTACACCGTAGCCTTGAACCGTGAATCTGACCCACAGGGTAAGAAGTACTGGGTCAAGAAGGTTGTCGATGAGGGTGCGACCGGTGCAGATTGTGCAAGATACTTCTTGCTGGATGCACCTGAGTTCATGAATCGTGGCCTCAACGACGAAGACTTCGTCGAGACGTTGTACAAGACATTCTTTGATCGTGAGTCGGATGCTGCCGGAAAGAGAGGCTGGGTCAACAACCTCAAGCGTGGCAAGATGACTCGGGCAGAAGTAGTGAATAACTTCATTGAATCCACAGAGTGGTGCAATGTCTGCGCAACCTATGGAGTCAAGTCCGGATCGAAGTATTACAAAGCAACGATCGCATCGAAGAATGCAATCGATTTTGCGACAAGACTGTATACATGCTGTCTCATGCGTGATCCGGATCCATCCGGTGTACAGTATTGGAGCCTGGCACTTACGAACCTTGAGAGAACCGGTTGCGATGCAGCTCGTGAGTTCTTCGAGAGTGACGAGTTTATCGGCAAGCATACTTCAGATAAAGAGTATGTGAAGAGACTCTACACGACGTTCATGGGAAGAGAAGCTGCCGAAAGCGAGATTAATTACTGGATCAGCGAGATCAGTAACGGCAAGCAGACGCGCAGAAGCGTAATGGAATTCTTCGGTCAGTCCAAGGAGTTCACGAAGATCTGTAAGCAGTACGGTATTGATCGAGGAACGATCTGAGAAGTCATTGTAAGTAAAAAACGAGAGCAGCCGCGAAGCATGAAAATGCCGAGCGGCTGCTTTTTTCCGCATGTGTGTTATTTGATATATTTCCAAATTGAAAAGAAACGTAAGATATAGCGAAAACAATAGTGTTTGGCTTGTATATTGCGGGTAGCTTATGTTCTTTTTTGAGAAGAATTCTGATATTCTGTGTGTGATGATGGATAGAATTTGAACTTTTAGATGACAAGGGCATAGGGAGGTTGATATATATGAAACGGAAGATATGGATAACCTTTGCAGTCTCCGCGATGATGGTCGTTGCGACAATGACTTTGGCAACTACAGGTAAGCTTCTCCGTGCGCAAGAGAATAAACAAGAGAATAAAGAAGATACTGTAGAGCAACAGAAGAATAGTATTTCGGCTCAAGATTTAAAGGCTCCGAATCTTCATGTCGTGTGCGTAGAGTCGGAAATTCCGTATGAGGCGGGTTTTGGATGGGTCGTGAGCTATGCATGGGATGAAGTGAGTGGTGCAGATCAGTATGAGTATGAAATGGAAGGTGAAATTCAAGGGTGCAGTGGCACCACAAAGGAAACGAGTCTGGTTTTCTCCATTGTTACTTGCGACGGAGAAAAAAGCCAAACAGTAAAAGTTCGTGCAATCAAGACGGTGAATGGAGAAATAACCTACGGGCCGTATAGTGAAATAAGTGTTTCTCCGAAAGAGATAATCGATAGACCATCGAATTTGAAAGTTTCAACAACGGGAGACGAAGTAACGCTTTCCTGGAATAAAGTGAACGGAGCTGAAAGTTATATAATCTGGAAGGGAACAGGCTCGGGATTATTGCATGAACCGTATGAACTAATCGATGATGTGACTACGACGAGTTATTCTTTTGGCAAATTGCCAGTGGGGACATATTCTTTCTGGGTGTGCGCGTGCAAAAAAACAGATGGATATCTAATGTGTGGGTACTATGGTGTGGGTGTGAAATATGAAGTGTATGATGTCATTCCGAAGAATGTTCAGGCTATGCAGGCATCCGCAACAAGGCTGAGAGTTGTTTGGAATCCGGTAAATGGAGCGACAGGATATCAGGTATGGAGAGCGACATCGGAAGAAGGACCTTTTACTGCACTGGGATCTGTTACCGGAACGGAGAGAGTGTGTGTCGGACTTACAACAGGAAATACATATTATTTTAAAGTTCGATCCTATGTTGAAAACAATGGCGCACGAAAATATAGCGATTTCAGCGAAGTGGTAAGCGGCATTCCCCGAGCGATAAACCCGGAGAACGTCAAAGTTAACGGGATATCCTCAACCAAGGCCCTGGTTTCCTGGAGTGAAACAGACGGTGCAACAGGATATCAGGTATGGAGAGCGACATCGGAAGAAGGACCTTTTACAGCACTGGGATCTGTTTCCGGAACAGAAAGGTTGTGTATCGGACTGACAAGTGGTACGACATACTATTTTAAAGTCCGTGCCTTCAATGATCTGAACGAAACAAAAGCATATAGTGCATTTAGCGAAGTGGCCAGTTTTACAACTGGCAGTGTGAGTCCTTCGAATGTAACGGCGACCACCTCGACCAGAGTAAACCTCACTTGGGAGAAAGTCGATGGAGCAACAGGGTATCAAGTATGGCGAGCAACTTCCGAAGAGGGACCATATACTGCATTGGGTTCTGTTTCTGAGACAGAGAGATTGTGTGTCGGACTGACACTCGGAACAACATATTATTTCAAAGTCCGGGCATACTACTTATGTAACGGGACGAAGCATTATAGCGAATATAGTGATGTAGTAAGTGCTGTTCCCCGAATGATGCCCCCGGAGAACGTCACAATTGACTGGATAGCCGCAACAAGGCTGAGAGTTGTTTGGGATCAGGTAGATGGAGCGACAGGATACCAGTTATGGCGAGCAACATCAGAAGAAGGTCCATATACTGCACTCGGATCTGTTACCGGAACGAAGAGAGTGTGTGTCGGACTTACAACAGGAAATACATATTATTTTAAAGTTCGATCCTATTTTGATAATAATGGCACACGAAAATATAGCGATTTCAGCGAAGTAGTGAGCGCTGCTCCAATTCCGCCGAATCCTCCAACCAATTTCAAGGCTAAGATGTATCGGAGAATCTGGTGTGATCCTTTTTCGTTGATGTTTTCTTGGGAAGGGGATATTGATGAAGATAGATTGGTGTATGAGATATTTTTTGCTACTTCGGAAGAAGGACCATACGAAAAACTGTGTTCCAGCAGAGGAAATTGGGTAGAGTGGCCAACCGGGAAAGGGATATATTACAAGATCCGAACCGTTGATTGTGGCGTTTACAGTGATTTCAGTGAAGTGGTAACTCCAGAGAAGTGGTAACGATATTAGTGATCGAACCTTGTAAGTAGAAATGAATGAGTACGCCTGGGGAGGAGATAATCCTTCTCAGGCTAATTTTTTCCTTCCGCCTGATATATTAGTATAAAATCGCAAATTTGATTGTTTTCTTCATGCTGAGCCTTTATACTTGAAGTGTTATTTTCCCCGAAAGCGGGGAGTGGTTTGGTTTATTGGAACAGGCGTCGGATGATCGGGGCTTGTTTCAAGACATGTTTTAGGAGGTTTGGGAAGTGAGAACGAAATGGTTCTGGGGGGCTTTTCTCTCGATTATTCTGTTATTTTCGATGCTGCCGAAAGATATGCTGCGTGCGGCGGATGACTATGTTGTCGATTCGCCGGAAAGTGTCCAGTTGCAGTACGGCAATGCGGCGACATATGTTGACTGTTCTTTCGATGGGAAGTCGGAATACACAATGTACAACTTTAGCGCTACCTGCAACAGCATGTACTTGATGAATGAGAATAACAAGTATATTACATTCTATTTGTCCTGGAAAGCGACCGGGTATAAGGACACATACGTGTCTGCTTACTATTCTTCTGCGATGTCGGAACAGGAGAAAAAAGTATATGAGGGTGACTGGGGCTTCTATGCACGTATCGATCCCAAGGATTGGGAAGAAGCGAATATTGAACCCGGAACGACTTATTCCAGTACGATTCGCATTTCTTACCAGTTGAAGAAGGGTAATTCGTATTGCGACTATCAGCAGATCATTATTCCGATCTCCATTACACTTCCGGAAACTATTCCTACGGAAAACAAGGTCACGATCAAGCCGGGTCAGGGTGCATCCGGAAGTACGATCACTTTTACCGACAGTGACAAGACTCGTTTCGATGACCGTCAGCTGGATGATTTCTCCCAGTATGCCAATGATACGATCTTCGTAGGCGCTGACAACGTGAAGTACTACAAGCTTCCGTCCTGCCCGTCTTCTTTTACGGCACCTTCCAACAAGAAGTTTGCTGCCTGGGAATTATATGGTGAATCCCATCTGCCGGGTGATGTTGTTCCGTTGAACGGCAACCTGACACTTACGGCACTCTGGGTTTCGAAAAACGAGACAGAACTGTCATGTACAATGCCGTCCCAGATTACCTTCAATGTCGGAGATAAAACTGTTCCGTTCTCATATACTATCGGTGCACAGGGCCCTGTGTCAGTCGAATTCCAGGCTGCAAACCTGAAGAGCCCGGACGGAAAATCTGAGATTCAGTATAGACTTGCTGCGAATCAGTATGAGGCAGAAAACAACTATTACAATTGCACGACTACGCTCAATAAATTTTCGAGCGGCCAGAATACGGCTTATATGACACTTACTGACGTATACAATTCCTGGTACAAATTAAGACCTAATACCACGTATACAGGAAAGATAACCTATACAGTCAAGGATCTTACTTATAATATCGTCAAGACGGGAACGATCAATGTTACCGTAAAATCTCCGCACTTCAAGGTTACGATCGATGCAGGAGAGGGAACGGGAACAACGAGAGTTTATTCGACCAGTGACAGCTCTTTGATCTTTACGGGGGCAGACTACAAGGATTGTCCTGAAGGTATGTTCTTTTACAATCCCTATGGCGAGTTGTGCTTCAGAACCCCGCATTATTTCTCGAACTTTACTCCACCGGAGGGCTATGAGTTCGTTGTGTGGAAGAATATTGATTCAACATATGATGTAGATCCGGAGTATTCTCCAGATTTCTGCGTAATGAGTTGTTTCTACTATAATACGCTTGAAACCAGATTAACTCCTGTATATGAACCGATCTTCCCGATAACGACAACCTTGTCAGAGTACGAAAAGATCGAGTTGCCGTATCATCAGAATGTATTCCAGGTGCAGGCTCAGCTGGACGGAAGAAGCAATTTCAGCGGAGTGCAGGTCTACTATGGCATCAATACAACACCGGAACTCAATGGTGAGAAGATCGACCTGAAGTTATCCACATCTTCGTCATACGGATCGAATAATTATCTGTATATTAAGAACAGTGCCTATGTATCTTTCTATATCCATACAACGGATGCAGACTGGAGAGACAAGCCGGCCGGAACCTACAAAGGCAAACTGTCTTGTTCGATTACCGATACTACAGCGACGGGAGAATACAGAAATTACAGGAACTTTCTTATCCCGATCGAGATCGTCATTCCGGAGAAGACGTACACTGTTTCCTATGACCCGAACGGTGGAAGCGGCAGCCAGCCTTCAGATACCTATTCTCCGAATTTCGCACTGAAGCTTCCAACCTATACAACCTTAAAGGGCCCGGATGGATACGAATTTGGTTCTGTGTGGAGTGTACAGGTCGGCGATGCTGAACCTGTAGAACAGAATGCCGGATCCACTGTCATGATCACAGATGATGTCATCCTGAGACCGGTCTGGAGAGCAAGAAGAAATTACATTACCTATTATCTGGATGGTGGTACGAATAACCCTTCGAACCCGAATAATTTTACATGTGAATCAGATACGATCATTCTTCAGGATCCGTCGAAGTACGGCTATGACTTCAAGGGATGGTTCACTGATAGTGGTTTTACAAAGCCGATCACTGAGATCCCTCACGGAACAACTACTTCCAATATCATAGTTTATGCGAAGTGGGAGTTGAGATCGGATACGACTTTCTGCACGGTATCCTTCGACGCCAACGGCGGAACAGGTACCATGGCATCGCAGCAGGTAGTAGAGAACAGTAAGTACAGACTGCCGAGTTGTGGTTTTACCGGAAAGACGGGCTATGGCTTCCGAATCTGGCAGGTTCAGATCGGTGACGCTGAACCGCAAGAGATGAGGTACAATACAGAGATCACAGTAACTGCAGATGTGAAAGTGACCGCATTGTGGAAGGCTAACTCTTACAGAATCTGGGCATACTATGAGCTTGATCACGGTCATTATCCGGGCCCGACTTACTATACTATCGAAGATCACGTTGTCTTCGAGGATTCGATTCCGGATGAACCGGATAAGTGGGCCTTCGGTGGATATTATAAAGACCAGCAGTTTACGATTCCTGTCACAGAGATCCCGAAGGGATCGACCGGTTCATTTGAGATGTACATCAAGTGGGTCGAGGTCAATCCTATAAAGAAATATACCATCACGTGGCAGTACGAAGATGGAACAGAATTTGCAACTACTGAAGTTGAAGAAGGAACAGTACCGGACCATTACGCTCCGAGCAAGCCGTCTACAGTAGATAAGGTCTACGAATTTGCAGGCTGGTCTCCGACACCGGTAGCGGCTTCAGCAGATGCATCTTACAAAGCTACATATAAAGCAACACCCAGAAAGTATACGGTGCGCTTCCTGAATGGAGATACTGTGCTGCAAAGTGGCAGTGTTGAATACGGTAAGACTCCGGAGTATACGAAGGCGACGCCAACAAAGGCTCCGACCAACCAGTATACATATACCTTCAAGGGATGGGATAAGGAACTTTCCGCCGTAACCGGAGATGTGGATTACTATGCTACATTCACATCGAAGAAACGTGCCTATGCCATTACCTTTAAGAGTGAAGGCAAGACGATCCGTACTGTGAACTTCGACTATGGCGAAATGCCTGAATTCACAGGTGATGCTCCGGTCAAGGCAGCCACTGTGGATAAGGAGTACACGTTTACCGGATGGACTCCGGAGCTTGAAAAGGTTACAGGTGAGGCGACCTACGAAGCTGTATTCAAAGAGTCTACAAGAAAGTACACCATCAAGTTTATCAATGATGATGGCACGAATCTCCAGAGCAGCAAAGTCGAATACGGCAAGCTTCCGCAATATACAGGAACTACCCCGAAGAAGGCGGCTACGGCAAGTGAGCACTATACTTTCGCCGGATGGCATACAGCAATCGTGAAGGTCAGCGGAGATGCGACATATCGTGCAACATATACCGCAGAGCCGAACGAGTATGTTGTCAAGTTTGTCATGAATAATCACGGAAGCCAGGTGGCTTCTCAGACCATCAAGTATGGTGATAAGGTAACCAAGCCTTCCGCACCGAAAGCGGACGGTTGGACCTTCAAGGGCTGGTATTCAGACAAGGATCTGAAGACTTCATATGATTTCAGTAAAGCAGTAACTGCGGATCTGACATTGTATGCGAAGTGGGTAAAGAATGTAACCCCGACTCCGACGGATACACCTACACCGACTCCGTCTAATACGCCGACCCCGACAAACACACCGACCCCGACGAAGAAGCCTACTCCGACAAAGAAGCCGACTCCGACGAAGAGACCGACAAACACACCGACTCCGACGAAGAAGCCGACTCCTACAAAGAAACCGACGAACACGCCGACCCCGACAAAGAAGCCGACGAGTACGCCGAAGCCGACCAACACGCCGACTCCGACAAAGAAGCCGACGAGTACGCCGAAGCCGACCAACACGCCGACTCCGACAAAGAAGCCGACAAGTACACCGAAGCCGACCAATACGCCGACTCCGACAAAGAAGCCGACGAGTACGCCGAAGCCGACCAACACGCCGACTCCGACAAAGAAACCGACAAGTACACCGAAGCCGACCAACACGCCGACTCCGACAAAGAAACCGACGAGTACGCCGAAGCCGACCAATACGCCGACTCCGACAAAGAAGCCGACGAGTACGCCGAAGCCGACCAACACGCCGACTCCGACGAAGAAGGTAACACCTGTTCCTGGAACCGTTGTTATGCCGGATGTAATCGACATGCAGTATCAGGATGCACAGAAGACGATCAAGGCTGCCTTCAAGGAAGCCAAGATCACAAACTATGAGATCCAGATCGCCTGGATGAATAATACCGATCTGAAGAAGGCGGGAAGAGTCATCGACCAGTCTCCGTCCGGTGGAAAGACCATCAAATCAGGCGATAAGAAGATCACGGTAAGACTTTATGTACTTGCAGGCAAGAATACACCTACACCGACCAAGGTACCGCCGACTCCGGGTGACAAGACCTTCGAAGGTTTTGTTGAGAGACTTTACACAGTTGCTTTGAACCGTGCTTCCGATCCTGCCGGCAAGAAGTACTGGGTCAACAGAGTTGAGAATGAGGGTGCTACAGGTGCGGATTGCGCAAGATTCTTCCTGCTGGATTCTCCAGAGTTCCTCAACCGTGGACTGAAGCCGGAAGATTTTGTTGAGACACTTTATAAGACATTCTTCGACCGCGCTTCGGATGCTGCCGGTAAAAAAGGCTGGGTAAATGCAATAAAGAGTGGTACAATGTCTCGAGAAGAAGTGGTCAACAACTTTATCGAGTCTACCGAATGGTGTAATGTCTGTGCTTCCTATGGCGTGAAGTCCGGAGCGAAATACCATAAGGCAACCGAGGCTTCCGGAAAGTCTGTAGAGTTTGCGATAAGACTTTATACCTGCTGTCTGAATCGTGATGCTGATGCGGCCGGTGTGAAGTACTGGTCACTGGCTCTGACAAATCTGGAGAAGACCGGTTGTGACGCGGTTCGAGAGTTCTTCACAAGCAAGGAGTTCGTTAGTGCCAAGACATCGAACGAAGAGTACGTGAAGAGACTTTATACTACCTGCATGGGTAGAGAGGCATCTGCCGGTGAAATCCAGTACTGGGCCGGGCAGATCAAGAGTGGTCAGAAGACCCGTCAAGATGTTCTCAACTTCTTTGGTCAGTCCGAAGAATTTACCAATATCTGTAAGAAATACGGTATTGATAGAGGAACCATCTGACAAGAGTAAAAACAAATTGAAAAAGGCTGTCTCAAAGGCGAGAAAAACTGCTTGAGAGACAGTCTTTTTTCTTGTTTTGCTCCAATATTTCGGGTATACTTTAAAAGGAAAAAGTTGGGTTTCTCACACCACTTTTCCGTAAAGATATATTCAAATTTATTAAATATAAGGAGAGACGCATCGTATGAAAGTAAACATTACAGAGACAGTATTGCGTGATGCGAATCAGTCGCTTATCGCAACAAGAATGCCGTTTTCGGATTTCGAAGCCATTCTTGAGAAACTCGATGAAGCGGGCTATTATTCGCTGGAGTGCTGGGGAGGCGCTACCTTCGATTCCTGCCTCCGCTATTTGAATGAGGATCCGTGGGAGAGACTTCGCAAGATCAAGGCGAAGGTTAAGAAGACTCCTCTGCAGATGCTCCTTCGTGGACAGAACATCCTTGGATATAAGCATTATCCGGATGACGTAGTACGTCTCTTCATTAGAAAGTCTGCCGAGAACGGCATGGACATCTTCCGTATCTTCGATGCGTTGAACGATTTCAGAAACATTGAAGTGTGCATTGACGAAGTAAAGAAGTGCGGCAAGCATGCACAGGGTTGCATCTGCTACACCACATCTCCTGTACATACACTCGAGAAGTATGTTGAAATGTGTAAGGAACTCGAGGGCATGGGCGTTGACTCCATCGCCATCAAGGATATGGCGGGTATCTGCTCTCCTAAGGAAGCTTACGATCTCGTAAAGGCTATCAAGGATGCTAAGATCTCTGTTCCGCTCTTCTTCCATACTCACCATACAACAGGTATGGGTCCGATGACTCTTATGAAGGCGATCGAGGCCGGTGTTGACGGTATCGACTGTGCCATCTCTTCTTTCGCAGGCGGTACATCACAGCCTTGCACAGAGACCATGGCTTTCACAATGGGTCAGTTCGGTTATGAGTCCGGTCTTGATACAGATAAGCTCAAGGAAATCGCTGATTTCTTCGTTCCGGTAAGAAAGAAGTTCCTCGACAATGGTACACTCAATCCTACCGTTATGGGCATCAAGGCTGACATCCTCAAGTATCAGGTTCCGGGTGGTATGCTTTCTAACATGATCGCTAACCTCAAGGACATGAACGCTCTTGATAAGTTCGACGAAGCTCTGGCTGAGATCCCGGCAGTACGTAAGGATATGGGTTATCCGCCGCTCGTTACACCTCTTTCCCAGATGGTTGGTAACCAGGCAGTACAGAACGTTCTCCTCGGTCAGCGTTACAAGAACATCTCCAAGGAGATCAAGGCTTATCTCCGCGGTGAATACGGTAGAGCTCCGGGCGAAGTAAACCAGGAACTCATCGACAGATGCTGGAAGCCGGAAGAAATCGTTAAGGGCAGATTTGCAGATACCCTTGAACCGGCTTTCGAGAAGACTAAGGCAGAACTCGGCAAGAGAGCACGTTCTGATGAGGATGTCCTCTCCTACATCGCTTTCCCTCAGGTAGCGGAGAAGTACTTCGATTATCGTGAAGAGCAGGAGAGCAACACCGTGAACTACACCATCGAGAAGAAGGAGGATTGATTCCATGAATCCTACATTATTCACGCTTAGCGCTGAGGTTGCCGAGAAGGCCGGCGATAAGGTGTACGGAGTTTTGGAGGCACTCGGCGTAGCTCTGTTTACATGGGCTGTCGTTTTCGGAGTCCTTTTCCTGATCTTCGTATGTATCCGTATTTTCGGTGCGGTAGTCGGCTCTTTCAGCAAGAAACCGGAAGCTCCTGCAACTCCTGCCGCAGCTCCGGCAGCTGCTCCTGCAGCCGGTGCCACAGAGGATGCCGGCGAAGAATTCTCTTCCGGCTCACTGAAACTCAAGGGTTGTGATGAGAAGACAGCGGCGATGATCATGGCGATCGTAAGTGACAACACGGGCATTCCGCTCAATGAACTTATCTTTAAGTCCATCACGCTTGTGGAAGAAAAGTAAAGGAGAAACGGCAATATGATTTATAACGTAACGATCAACGATAAAGTATATGAAGTAGAAGTAGAGAAGGGTAAGGCAAACCTTCTTAAGACCACAGCAGTTGTTGCAGCTCCTGCTGCAGCTCCGGCTGCTGCACCTGCCGCTGCTCCGGCAGCACCTGCTGCAGCTCCGGCCCCGGCTGCCGGCCCTGTATCCGGTACTCCGGTTCCGGCTCCGCTCCCGGGCACGATCCTGAAGGTCCTTGTTACCGCCGGTCAGGCAGTCAAGGAAGGCGAACTGCTGGTTGTCCTCGAGGCTATGAAGATGGAGAACGAGATCTATGCACCTTGCGCAGGTACAGTCAATCAGATCCTCACTTCCAAAGGCGCGACGGTTGCTACCGGCGACGTGCTCTTGAGTCTTTCATAAGATGGGAGGAGCGAAACCGTGTTTATTGATGCATTGAAAAAATTATGGGAGAGCAGCGGCATTGCCGGAATGGCATGGCAGAATGGTGTCATGATCCTGGTTGCTTTCGTGCTGATCTATATGGCGATCGGCAAGAAGTGTGAGCCGCTTCTTCTGCTCCCGATTGCTTTTGGTATGTTGTTGAGTAACCTTCCGATCGCCGGTCTTTATCACCCGGCTATCTTCGAAGGTGGACATGTTCACTGGGACATCATCGGAGGTGCGGATGCCAATGTAGCACCGGGTCTTCTGGACTATATCTACCTGGGTGTTAAGTTAGGTATTTTCCCATGTCTCATCTTTATGGCTGTTGGTGCCATGACTGACTTCGGACCACTGATTTCCAGACCGTCGTCTCTGTTCATGGGTGCCGGCGCACAGTTCGGTATTTCCTTCGCTTTCGTTATGGCTTCTCTCCTGGGCTTTACAGGATCCGAAGCAGCCTCCATCGCCATCATCGGTGGTGCTGACGGCCCGACAGCGATCTATCTGACATCGAAACTCGCACCTCATCTTCTCTCGGCTATCGCCATCGCAGCTTATTCCTACATGGCGCTGATCCCGATCATCCAGCCGAAGATCATGAGATTAATGACTACGAAGAAGACCAGAAAGATCAAGATGAAGCAGACAAGAAACGTTTCCAAGGTCGAGAAGGTATGCTTCCCGGTCATCGTTACTGTAATCTGCACATTGATCCTGCCTTCTGTAGGTGCTCTGCTTGGTATGCTTATGCTGGGTAACATCTTCAAGGAGTCCGGTGTAACCGAGCGTCTCTCCGATACAGCTCAGAATGCTCTGTGCAATATCGTTACTATCTTCCTCGGTGTTACCGTTGGTGCTACTGCTCTGGGTGAGAACTTCCTGCAGCTCGATACACTGAAGATCATTCTCCTTGGTCTGATCGCATTCTCTTTCTCCACATTCGGTGGTCTCCTGATCGGAAACCTCATGTGCTGGCTGACAAAGGGCAAGATCAACCCGCTTATCGGTTCCGCCGGTGTATCCGCTGTTCCGATGGCTGCCCGTGTTTCGAACGTAGAAGGCCAGAAGGCTGACCCGTCCAACTTCCTGCTCATGCACGCTATGGGCCCGAACGTTGCCGGTGTTATCGGCTCCGCAGTTGCAGCAGGCGTTCTGCTCAACCTCTTCGGCTGATAGAGAAAATTAATCACAGAAACACTCAGGACCGTTCCTTCGAGGGACGGTCCTTTTTTTGTTTTCATTTAAAGTTGGTTTTAGGTAGGGCCGATATACTGAAGACAACAGAACGGAGGAAACGACCATGAATCACCAGTATGTATTTGAAAGATATGAATTGAAATATATCTTGGATCCGACGCAGAAGAGTGCTCTTCAGCAGGTGATGGATGGTCGTATGGAGATAGACGGTTACGGACGGACCACCATCCGAAACATCTACTTCGATACGAAAGACTATCGCCTGATCCGCACTTCGATCCTGGCTCCGGAGTATAAAGAGAAGCTTCGGGTAAGAAGCTATAAATGCGTGAATGCAGACGAGAATGTCTTTGTGGAACTGAAGAAGAAATACGAGAAGATCGTATATAAAAGAAGGATCGAGATTCCGGAGTTCGACGCCATGGACTGGCTCGCAGGCGGAGCGGAAAGACCGGAAGATTCCCAGATCGCAAGAGAGATCGATTACTTCTGCCACTTCTATGAAGATGCAGAACTGGCACCGAAAGTATTCCTTTCTTATGAGAGGGAAGCCTTCTCTCCGATCGGAGAAACCGCCACGGAGAACCCGGGACTTCGTATCACTTTCGACAACAATATCCTGGCAAGAGATTACGATCTCTCCCTTCGGAAAAGTCCTTACGGCGAGAGAGTTCTCGCTCCGGATCAGACCGTGATGGAGATCAAGATCCCGAAGAATGCCGCGATGCCGATGTGGCTGGTCAGATGCCTTTCAGAGAACAAGATATTCAAGTCTTCTTTCTCCAAGTACGGCACATATTACCAGAACCACGAGAATGCACCCGACAAAGTATCCCAAGGAGGACTGTTATATGCTTAATGATCTATATACTACATTGATGGGGAATACCACGATCTCCATGACGAATTTCCTGATCCCCATCGTCTGTTCACTGTTTCTGGGCGTAATCTTCGCCTTCGCTTATAAGTTCAAGACCCATTCCAGCAAAAGCTTCATCGCTACGTTATCGATCCTTCCGGCTATCGTCTGTGTCGTGATCATGGCGGTGAACGGAAATATCGGAGCAGGCGTAGCCGTGGCCGGAGCTTTCAGTCTCGTACGGTTCCGTTCCGCACCGGGCACAGCCAAAGAGATCGGTGCCCTTTTCATCGCGATGACGACCGGACTTCTGACCGGTATGGGATTTGTGATCTATGCGGCGATCTTCGTAGTGATCATGGGCCTGGTCATGATGGTCCTGAGCTACGCGGCCTTCGGAGAAGAAGTGGATGAGCGCAACAAGAGCCTCCGCATCGCGGTTCCGGAGAACATGAATTATACCAGTGTTTTTGACGAAGAATTCTCGAAATACACTTCCGGTCACAAGCTGCTTGCGGCCAAGACCGCCGGTATGGGATCTGTATTTCACCTGACGTACTCCATCACGTTGAAGGACGTCAATGTGGAAAAAGAACTGATCGATGCGCTGCGTTGTAAGAACGGTAATCTGGAGATCTCATGCTCCACGAAGATGCCGAAACAGAACGAGGAACTCTGATAGAAGGAGAACCAACGAAAGAAAGATAAGAATCTAATGTTCAATTAGATCGAAAGGAGAAAGAACATGGCAAACGGAAAAAACAGAAATAAGATACTGGTTATGAGCATCCTGGCTTCGGTCCTGGTCGCCGGCGGTGCCGGACTGGTAATATATAAAGTCGCATCCGGCGATAGCGAAGGTGAGAAGACGATCCCGAAGGTCACATACAGTGCAGAGGACAATAAATCGGATAATAAGACGAACACGACCCAGAATAACACGAATTCTGCATCCTCATCTGCAACGGTTGAGACACTGAAGGTAACGGAGAAGGAT
This sequence comes from Clostridiales bacterium Firm_16, assembly GCA_001604185.1. GTDB lineage: Bacteria > Bacillota > Clostridia > Saccharofermentanales > Saccharofermentanaceae > Scatonaster. The sequence continues at coordinate 99,709 of LVAV01000113.1, forward strand.
CAAGACGCCACCTATAACGAAGCCGAGAGTGAGAAAATCGAGCTGACAGACAATATCGGTAAGATCAACATTACCAAGGCCGGAACCTATATCGTGACCGGATCTACCAATAACGGCATGATCATCATCAACGTAGATAAGGAAGAAGATGTCCATCTGGTACTGCGGGATGCATCCATCACCAGCCCGACATCCGCTGCGATCTATGTGATGTCTGCAGACGAAGTATATATCACTCTGGAAGGAGAGAATACCCTCGCTAATGGCGGTAATTTCGTTGCCATCGACAGCAACGATATCGACAGTGTAGTCTATTCGAAGGATGACCTTTCCTTCAACGGAGACGGCAAAGTAACGATCGATTCTCCTGCGGGACACGGTATTGTGTGCAAGGACGATCTGGTCATGGCCGGTGGTACCTTTACTATCTCTGCCAAGGATGACGGCATCAACACCAATGAATCCGTGGCATTCGTGAAAGGCGTGTACACCGTGGACTGTCAGGACGATGCGATCCATACTGACGGCATGCTGCAGATCGATGGCGGTACTTTCAACATCAACGCCGCAGAGGGCCTAGAAGGCACCTATGTGCTGGTAAACGATGGAGATATCACCATCAGTGCCAGTGACGACGGCATCAATGCAGGACAGAAGTCTGACGCGTATTATCCTACAATCGAGATCAACGGTGGTAATCTTAAGATCACCATGGCACAGGGAGATACAGACGGTCTGGATTCGAACGGTAACCTCTACATTAACGGTGGTACCGTAGATGTAACCGGACAATTCCCCTTCGACTACGATGGTGAGGGCAAGTACACAGGCGGTACCCTGATCGTGAACGGAGAAGAGACAACAGAACTGACTAACCAGTTTGGTGGCGCCGGCGGCTTCGGCCGCGGGGGCCGCCCCGATATGCAGGGTCAGGACGGACAGAATGGCTTTACTCCACCTGACGGCATGACACTTCCGGACGGTATGACCTTCCCGGATGGCGAGGGTAACGGATTTACCCCACCGGAAGGATTTAATCCACAGGATGGAAACGGTAAGGGTTTCACTCCACCGGATGGCATGCAGCTTCCTGACGGCATGACACCGCCGGAAGGTTTCACACCACCGGACGGCTGGGACGGACAGCAAGGTTCCAAGGGACAGAAGGGCCAGCGTGGTCAGAAGGGTCAGGATACTCAGCAGACCAACACCACGCAGCAGAATGCAACAGACAAAGTATGATCATGAAGAATAGCGAGCTTCATATTCCATATAACTTCTCAGCATATAGAGAGAGCGCCGGGATGAACGATCACCCCGGCGCTTTCTCTGTTTATGTGGACACGTATTTCTTAATTGCTGTTTTATGTTCAAGCGGCATAGGAATACTCGACTCTTGCGCCGATCTTGTTCTCGTAGATGATCAGATGGTCCTCACGGTCCATTCCGATATAGGTACCATCCCACAGATCACTATAGCGATCATCGGTGGCTTCGAACTTGAGTTTCTGACGACTTTCGTCGCCTTGCGCTCCGATCTGATAATCTTTGGGAGCGGCACCGTCGCGTGTTTCGCGGATCTTATCGGTCATCATGAAATAGGTAAGCGGCGTGCAGTCATATCCGCCGGCCCAGGTCGGATCGATATGGTAAGACTGGCCGTCGATCGTTACAAATACCCAGGAATGACCGTCTCCGGTGCCATCGCCCTGGTCGATGAATCCGCCGATCTCTTCTGAATCGACACCTGCCTGCAGAAGCAGATAACTGTATAAAGAAGCTAATTCACAGCAGATGCCTTGCTTCTCCTGGAGACAACGGTATACGGACAACTCATCCATCCGATCCACCAGATTATCCAGCTTCGAATAGTCGTAAGTGAAATTCAGAGTCATATACTCATAGAGCGCCAGAGTTTTTTCAAAATCGGAATAGTCATCGGAAAGGCAGTCATCGAGAATGTCTACGATATCCTTCTCGAACTGTTCCTGTTTCTTCAGGAATTCCTCTTTCGGGATCGAATAACAGATCCGTCCCTTGCCGTTCGCGTAAGGTACCTCGCCGACGGTATTGGCATTGACTACGAATTTCGCGGCCATCGGGCAGAAATCGAATGCGAAGTTTCCGACACACCATCCGTACGTATCTTCGTCCGGGCAGTCGAAATAGTCTTCACCGGCCCGCACGGCTTCGCAGAAACGGAAGAAGGCTTCCTTCTTTTCCTTGCCGAAGGCCTCCTCGTATTTGGTGCCGAAAACACAGGGATTGAAGGTATAATGACCTTCTACGTTGTTCTTGATGTTCTCGATCTTCGGTGTAGGAGAAGGAGTAGGTGTGAATGTGGGTGTAGGTGTATTTGTCGGAGCCGGTGTCGTCGCTTCCGTAGTCGTCTGCTCGACACTGCTGTTTCTACTGTCCTCTGTACCCTTACCGGTGGAGCAGCCCGTCAACAAAACCGATGCGATCAGCATTATTGTCACAAATCGTTTGATCCTCATGATGTTTGCCTCTTTTCATTTTTCTAGTCAACCCTAATGTCATCTCGGGTATTCTAACACTGAAGAATGCGGTGGAAACTAACCATCCTGTCACAATCGGAAAAAGACCGTTCCCGGGTGATGATCCTCAGGAAACGGTCCTTCTTTATTTCGTAAATGTGAGTTTTATGTCGGGAAAAACTCTGGCGCCGTGCCGAGGCTTCCCGGAGAGATCAGAGACCGAAGAGTGCTTTGACTTCGTCCTTCTTTACGTTGGAACCGATGATGCAGAGCTTGCCGGTTACATCGGCTGCTCCGGTTCTGACATCAGACTCACCCGGTACATAGTCGAAGTGGATCCAGCTGTCGCCTTCGCCGGCTACGATACCCTTCGCACGCAGGATCATGCCGAAATCGCCGCTGTCCAGTTCTTCCAGAGCCGCGCGGATCGCTGCTTCGGAGAAACGCTTGGATGTCTCAAATCCGACACTGTCGAATACTTCGTCTGCATGATGGTGACCCTCGTGGTCATGGTCATGACAGCCACAGGTGCAATCCGGGCCGTGATCATGGTGATGCTCATGCTCGTGGTCATGATCATGGTGGTGTTCGTGTTCGTGATCATGGTCATGATGATGTTCATGATCGTGATCGTGGTGATGATGCTCGTGCTCATCCTCGTCGTCATCATCGTCATGGTCGTGGCAGCCGCAGGTGCAGTCCGGACCGTGGTCGTGATGATGTTCATGGTCGTGGTCATGGTGATGCTCGTGCTCGTCATCGTCGTGGTGGTGATGGTGGTGAGCATGCTCTTCTGCTTCGAGAAGCGCAGCTGCCATATCGTCAGCCGTCAGCGGGCTCTCGATAGCCTTGAGGATCTGTACACCGGAGAGCTGTTCCCAAGGTGTCGTGATGATCTGGCTGTGATCGTTGATCTCACGGATCAGGGAGATGGCTGTATCCAGCTTCTCCTGAGCGATATTGCCTGTACGGGACAGGATGATGGTGCCGGCATACTTGATCTGGTTCTCATAGAACTCCTTGAAATTCTTCAGATAGATCTTGCACTTGCTGGCGTCGATAACCGTTACGGTACCGCAGATCTCTGTGCCCTCGACCTTCTCCACTGCCGCGACGACATCGGAAAGCTTACCGACACCGGATGGCTCGATGAGGATACGGTCAGGGGAGAACTTCTCGATGACTTCCTTCAATGCAGTGCCGAAATCTCCGACGAGAGAGCAGCAGATGCATCCGGAATTCATCTCGGTGATCTCGATGCCGGCTTCCTTCAGAAAACCGCCGTCGATACCGATCTGACCGAATTCATTCTCGATGAGGACCAGCTTCTGGCCGTTATATCCATCGGAGATCAGCTTCTTGATCAGCGTGGTCTTACCTGCGCCGAGAAAGCCTGAGAAAATATCTACTTTAGTTGCCATTGTTTATTCCTTCTTTCTGATAATGAAGTCATTGTTTAGGGGGATCACTACTTAGCTGAAGTAGATGATCTCGTTTTCCGGTTCATCCGTCAGGCGGTAGTGCTCGACCTGAAGACAGGGGATAGCCACAGGAGTGCCCTGGGAATCATCCCGGAAGAATCCGATCTTTCCGGTGACGGAAAGCCACTTTCCGGCAGGAAAACTGGGGCGGATCTTCAGAAGACAGAGGATGGAGATCATGCCGATATCGTTGGCGCAACAGGTATATGCTTTACGCTGCAGAACGAAGGCTTCATCTCTATGCTCACGCATCAGTGTGGCCTGACCGGTGAGGGTGACGCGCTTACCGTTATAACGCTTCACGTTATCCAGTGCGTCGGTATAGAAAAGTCCGAAATCGTCCGGTGCGACGACGCAGGGAGACTGGGACAGATCGTAGGGGAGATAATCACCGATGTCGATCATGTTGCCGTCCATACTAAAGAAGGACAGGTTCATGGCGGGGTTCAGAGATTTGACTGAGCCACGCAGCTTCGGGATATTGTTGACCTCGGGATCCACACGGTTGAAGATCACGTTGTCGCAGTAGCGGTAGTAGTCGGCAAAAATCGTCTGCATGTTGCGGTAGTAGTCGGAGTAGGTGGAGGCATCCACGATGGTGATGGCAGCAGCCAGCGCCCAGCGCTCCGGAACATCGACTTCGTCGAAAAAGGAAGCCGGAGATACGGAACCGTTCCACTCGATCAGTACGACATCCGGATGATACTCTTTCTCGAGCTTATAAGTGAAATCTTTGTTGATCTCTTCTGTTTCTGCAGAGACGACCTTCAGGGATTTGCAGGGCGCGCCCTTCTCCGGAGGGAACTCGACCTCGCCTTCCTCGGTCTGAAGGATCAGGACATTCTTACCCTGGAAACTTCCGTCTGCGAGCCAGGAGATAATAAAAGACGTTTTCCCGCTGTCGAGAAAACCTGTAAAGAAATATACAAGACAATCTTCCATGTGCTTTTCACCTTTCTACCAAATAGTATTTTCTTATGGAATGCGAAGTTTTTCAAGCATAAAAATGCACAAATTGTCATTAGCATTGTATAATTAAAATATCTATGGCAAGATGCCGGTTCATCGGTGATCTGCTTTCTGTTTTAGGGACAGCTGATGGGGAGGAGACAGAATTGTTAAGCGTACTGGCCGTACAAGTTGCATTTCTTCTTTTTGAGGCGGTTTTCTGTGTGATCGCTGCAATTGTTTCGGCCGTGAAGAACAGTCGGGATATAAGATCCAAGCGCGCAGTAACGCTCCTGAACATTCTGGCCGGCGCCCTCATGTTCTCTGATTTTGTGCAGTATATTTCGGAAGGCAAGACGACCCGGACCGGGTTCTTCATATATCGCGTCGCCCACTTAAACATCTTCATTCTCTGTTATCTGATCCTGCTGGCGTATCTGATGTATCTTTCAGGCACGTTACTGGTCGATCTGGAAAAAAGACAGTACAAGATCCCGTGTAAGATCCGTATGCTCGTATGCACCATACTCTGCTATCTGGGAATGGTATTGGTACTGATCTCCCAGTTCACAGGTATTTTCTATACCATTGACGAGTTCAATATTTACCATCGAGGCCGGTATTTCTTCGTGTCCGTCCTGATCCCGGTGGCGGTCATGATCATCATCGTGTCGATCCTCATCCAGAGCAGAGGGCAGATGGGAAAGAACCGCTTTGTGACTATGTTTTCCTATATCCTGTTGACTTTGCTCGGTCTGGCTGTCCAGCTTGTCCTGGCGGATTTCGTCTATATGGATCTGGGTATCGCGATCTCCATCCAGATCATGTTCATTGAGAATATCATTCACCAGAACCGGGAGATCCGACGGGCAGAACGTACGGATATACGAACGGGCCTTGCCAACGAACACAGTTGTATCGAGTGGATCCGTACCCTCCGCGGCTCGGAGAAACTGGAAGAATATGCTTCGGTATCCTTTAATCTGACCAAGTTTGCCTTGATCAACCGAAGATACGGAATCGAAACAGGAAACGAGATCCTCAATATCTATGCGAAAACTTTTGCCGAAGAACTGGACGAAGATGAGATCCTGGGCAGACAGCACGGAGACCAGTTTGTGGCTATCGTGAAGAAGAGTAATCTGCCCAAGCTGCTGGATATTCTTTCAGGTCAGAAGATCTCCTTCAAGAACACCATGACGGGTGCGATCCAGGAAGAAGTAGTGTCCGCGAAAGTCGGCGTATATGAGATCGAGAGCAGTGAGATCATCGCAGAAGATGTCATCACCTATGCCGGCACGGCGCTGGACCACGCCCGTTCCATGAGCGGCCGACCGGTGGTCTATATGACCCGTGAACTGATGGAGTCCCAGGAAGAGAGAAAGCGTTTCGAGATCGAGATCCGCAAAGCCCTGGCCAAAGGAGAATTTGTTCCGTATTACCAGCCCAAGGTCAACAGTACCGGCGGGAAGCTCTGCGGTGCAGAAGCACTCTCCCGCTGGAACCGTAAAGGGGAGATAGTGGGACCTTCTGCTTTTATCCCCTTCATGGAAATGAACGATACCATCTGCGAACTAGACCTGCATATCCTGAAGTCGGTCTGCGAAGATATCCGGAAATGGCAGGAGGAAGGTATCCCGGTGGTGCCGGTCTCCGTGAATTTCTCCAGAAGAAATCTGGCAGATCCGCAGATCACCGAGAAGATCGACAGCATTGTAACCGAGAAGGGAATCAAGAAAGAACTGATCGAGATCGAGATTACAGAGACCATAGACGAATTCCCCATCAGTGTTCTCAAAGAATTCGTTGATTCGCTGCATGCGAAAGGATTCTCTGTTTCCATCGACGATTTCGGCTGCGCCAGTTCCTCCCTTGCACTTCTTCGGGAAGTCCCCTTCGATACGATGAAGATCGATAAGGGCTTCATCGACCATGACCATCCGAAGGATCTGACGATCCTGGACCATATCGTAAAGATGGCCCAGGCCATCGGATTGACAATCGTAGCAGAAGGTGTGGAATCCCGTTCTCAGGTAGATACGCTTCAGTCATTCGGTGTGGCGATCATCCAGGGATACTTCTATGACCGTCCGCTTCCGCGGGAAGAAATGCGCAAGCGCATTCAGTCACCGACCTACTCCTGACGACTGGTCGATTGATATCAGACAGACAGATCAGATCCGAGTTTTTTGCAAGCGCGGATTGCCTCATCATCAGGGGCTTCGTTGCAGATAACGAAATCGGAAACGAGGTTCGCGCCGGCAGTTTTGCAGCGTTCTTCCCAAGATCTCATCCATTCTCCGTCGCCCCATCCGTAAGACCCGAAGAGTGCGATCTTCTTTCCGTTCAGAGAAGATTCGAGTTCAGAGAACATCGGTTCAAACTCGGATTCCTCCAGTTCCTCTGCACCCATAGCCGGGCATCCAAAGGCGACAGCGTCAAATTCGGAGAGTTTGTCGGAATTGAACTCGGATGACGTGAGGATAGAAGCCTCCGATCCTGCATCTGTGACGCCAATGGCGATGGCCTTTGCCATTTCCTCGGTGTTGCCTGTGCCGCTCCAGTAAACGATTGCGATTTTGCTCATATGATAATCCTTTCTATGATAACTTGTGTATATTACAGACCTGAAACGAGTAGTTGTTCCAGGGAACTGCCTTCTTTTAAACGCCTTAGATAGCAGGCGGTGCACTGCCTGTATCTTTTAAAGAGTTTTTCGGCCTTGTCGGGTTCCGAGTAGACTTTCCAGCATCCCTTGCATGCAAACGCACAGTTCGGATTCCAGATGAAACCTTCCACGTCTTTGGGAGGATATCCCAGAAAAAGTCCAATCTCGTGAGGAAAAGAGCTTCCCTCACGAAGTCTACTGCAGAGATGTAGGATGCAGTGTGTCGTATCAGAGGAACTATATCCGAATCTATTCAGGATCCTTGCCGCAAGAGGATCCTGAAGATCCTGCTTTAAGCAGTTCGGACGATACAGATACAGAAGCGCGAAGTCATCTGTTTTCTTAAGAGGGATGAGGAGAAGACCGGATGAACGGAACTTGCGGTTGAGGTCACATATTTCTGAGATCAGACTGCAAGGAGAAAAACCTCGAAGGGAGAAGAGACTTCCTGTTTTTAGTCCGGCAAGTGTAGGAGCACACTGCTCAACGACACGTTTCTCAAGAAGTGAAATATGGTTTTTATTCTTCACTGGTCTCCTCCTCGATTTATTAGACATGAACGGCTTGCGGTTAGCCACGGCTAACTATATCACGACAAAATGATAGTGTCAAGCAAGTCACGGAAGCTGAAATTTCAGGAAAATAAAAGTTAGCAAAAACTAACTAAAAAGTGTTGACAGCGCAATTTTGCTCTGCTACAATCTGTCATGGTTAGCGGATGCTAACCAGTTTGTGTTCCTTGATATTATACCTGACGAAGATGAGACATTGCATCTTTCCAACAGTGATGACCAACTCCCCTTTCTTAATGTTATCGGTGTGTGTCCCGTCTTCCTGCAAGCATCTTTATTGCTACCACTTTCATGCTTGCAACAGTATAAACAGGTATTGATCGAAGCGCCGCGGTTCAACGGGCTGCGGCGCTTCTTTTAAGGACGAAAGGAGATTACTTATGATGAAACTTGTTTTGATCCGTCACGGTGAAAGTGAATGGAATAAACTCAACCTCTTTACCGGATGGACAGATGTCGATCTAAGTGAAAAAGGAAGAGAAGAGGCAAGAAATGCAGGAAGAACCCTGAAGGCAGAAGGATATGACTTTGACATCTGCTTTACTTCTTATCTTAAGCGTGCGATCCATACGTTGAATATCACGCTCGACGAGATGGATCGTGCCTGGCTTCCTGTCGAAAAGTCCTGGAAACTCAATGAACGTCACTACGGTGCGCTTCAGGGACTGAATAAGTCGGAGACTGCGGAGAAGTACGGTGAAGAGCAGGTCAAGATCTGGAGACGTTCTTTTGACGTCAAACCGCCGGAACTGGAAGTCTCTGATGAAAGATCCGCGATCCATCAGGCAATGTACAGGAATGTTGATGCGTCTTTGCTTCCCGCACATGAGAGCCTCGAGACAACGATCGAACGAGTAGTTCCTTACTTCGAGGAAGTAATCAAGCCTGAGATGAAGGCCGGAAAACGTGTCGTGATTGCGGCACACGGTAATTCACTCCGTGCTCTGGTGAAGTACTTCGATAACTTAAGCAACGAAGAGATCATCGGGGTCAATATCCCGACAGCAGTTCCACTGGTCTACGAATTCGATGATGATTTCAAAGTCATCCGGAGTTACTACCTCGGCGATCAGGAAGCACTGAAAGCGAAGATGGAAGCGGTCGCCAATCAGGGAAAGAAGAAATGATCCGGTGACTGCATTTGAGACTGTGTATTTCTGGCATCCGGCTTTTCCGAAGTGATATCGGATCATCACGATACCAAGCCCTGGATCGCTGTACTTGCAAAGAAGTAAACATTTTAATTTGCGGTTAGCGATATCTAACCGATAAAACTACATAATCTAACGGAGGAGATTATATGAAAAAGAGAGGATTGTTTTCCTGGATCCTTGAGTTTGCGGGAAGAAAACGTACATTTTTCGGTGGCAGTGTCATGCTCGCCATCTTTGGTGTTGCAGCGTCTTTCGTTCCGTACCTCATTATTTCGAAGATCGTTGAACAGCTTCTGGCCGGAAACGACGACTGGGATTTCTACCTCAAGCAGGTGCTTCTTATGGGCGTGTTCTGGGTCATCCGAATGACACTGCATTCACTGTCGACATCGCTTTCTCACGTGGCAACATTTACAGTTCTTGGAGGAATCCGAACACAGCTTTGTGAGAAGCTTTCACGTATCCCGCTCGGATCGGTGCTCGATGACAACAGCGGAAGCTACAAGAACATCATCGTGGAGCGTGTCGACTCGATGGAGACGACGCTGGCGCATATCGTGCCGGAGTTTACCGCGAACCTTCTGCTTCCGGTCGTGATGTTTATTTACCTTGTGACGATCGACTGGAGACTCGGTCTCAGCAACCTGATCGGTGCTGCGATCGGCCTCGTGTTCATGGCCGTCATGATGTATAAGAGCCGTGGCGGTTATGAACTGTCGGTACAGAAAACAAAGAAACTGAACGATACTGCTGTCGAGTACATCAACGGTATCGAAGTCATCAAGGCATTCGGTAAGACCGGCGGTTCTTACGAAAAGTTCGTTGTCGCCGCAAGAGAGGGCGCGGATGTTTTCATCGACTGGATGAGAAGATGTATCTGGCCGCAGTCGGGCACGATGTCCTTCCTGCCGGCGACTTTCCTGGGTGTGCTTCCGGTGGGACTTCTGCTGGTAAGAAACGGCACGCTGACACCTGTTGATTTCATCACGGGCATCATCCTTTCCGCGGGCCTGATCACACCGCTGGTCGTTGCGTTCTCTTATACAGATGACCTTCTCAAGATGAAGACGATCTTCGGAGAAGTTACGGAGATTCTCGAAAGGGACGACATGGAGAGACCTTCGGTCGTCAGAGAAACACCTTCGGGTTCCGATATCGAACTGAAAGATGTCCGCTTCACATACAAGGATCAGGAAGTCCTTCACGGAATCAATATGAAGATCAAGCAGGGCGAAGTGGCCGCGATCGTTGGTCCTTCCGGATCCGGCAAAAGCACTATCGCGAGACTGATCGATTCCCTGTGGGATGTGGATTCCGGCTCGATCACATATGGCGGTGTCGATATCCGGAAACTTCCGCTGACATACTATGCCGGGAAAATCGCGTACGTCGCACAGGATAACTATCTTTTCGATCTGTCGGTAAAAGAGAATATCCGTCTCGGCCGTGCGGGAGCTTCTGATGAAGATGTATATAACGCGGCGAAAGCGACTGGGTGCCACGAGTTTATCCTTGGTCTGGAAAACGGATATGACACGATCGTCGGTGGTGCCGGCGGACATCTGTCCGGTGGTGAGCGTCAGAGGATCTGTATTGCCAGAGCGATGCTTAAAGACGCGCCGGTCGTTATCCTCGACGAAGCGACGGCCTATACCGACCCGGAAAATGAAGCGCTGGTACAGTCCAGTGTGGCCAAACTCGTAAAGGGAAGGACCCTGATCGTTATCGCGCACCGTCTCTCTACGATCGTCGACGCGGACAAGATATTTGTGATCAATGACGGAAACGTCGAGGCTGTCGGTACGCAGGAAGAACTCCTTGAAAACTGCGAACTTTATAAGAAGATGTGGGAAGCACACAGTATGGCGAAGGATGAAGACGAAGACGCAGTTGCGGAAGCAATCTCCGCAGTGAAAATGTCGGAGGTATCTGGTACGAGTGCTTTTACCAAGGAGGTGGCCGCACATGTTTAAGATGGTACAGAAGTTCTTCGGATTCTGCAGCAGGAAGAACAGGAATAAATTCTATAAATCCGCAGCGCTTGGTGTCCTCGAGGCGATGTTCACGGCCATGAGGATCCCGGCAGCATTCTTCGCGATCAAGGCGGTGCTTGCGGACGATGTTACTACGCAGTCGATCCTGATCGTTATCGGTCTGATGCTCGTCAGCACTCTCGGAAAGATGGCCGTTAACCGTTTCTCCTCGATGCTTCAGACAGAAGCGGGTTACGATACCTGTGCGCTGAAAAGAATCGAGATCGGCGAACACTTGAGATATCTTCCGATGGGATACTTTAACGACACAAGTCTCGGTCACATCACATCGGTCGCGACCAACACCATGGAGCAGGTCGGAGATATCGCGACTCGCGCCATCATGATGGTCCTGCAGGGAAGTATCACGACCGTGGTCGTTATCCTTTTCATGTTTATCTTCGATTATCGGATCGGTCTGATTGCGATTCTCGGCCTCGGAATCTTCCTTCTGGTCAATCAGTGGACCAACCATTCTGTCGCTAAAGTTGCCGATGAGAAACTTGCATCTGACAAGGATATGGTCGGTGTCATTCTCGAATACATCCAGGGCATTTCCGAGATCCGGAATTACAACATTATCAGCCAGAACCAGTCCCGTCTGAATAAGGCGATCGACCGTAAAAAGAGGGCCGATATCGCAGCGGAACTGGCAGCAATTCCTGCAGTAGGCGTGCAGATGCTGATCAGTAAACTGTCCGGTGTTGCGATCGCTGGCGCATCCCTCTGGTTCTACTTTGACGGAAGTATGGAACTTGAACACACGATCACGATGCTTCTGTGCTCCTTCATGATCTTCGAATCCATGGATCTGGCAGGTATCTATACGGCACTTCTAAAGGTCATCGGTAAGGGCGTGGACCTGGCCAACGAGATCCTCGAGACCGAGCAGATGGATATCGACGGAGAAGATATTAAACCGGAAAACAGAGACATCCATCTGGAGCATGTTTCCTTCGCGTACGAGAACAGAAAGATCATTGACGATGTCACACTCGATATCAAGGAGAATACGACCACGGCGATCGTCGGACCTTCCGGTGGCGGTAAGACCACGATCACTTCTCTGATCGCACGTTTCTGGGATGTACAGGAAGGTGAAGTCACGATCGGCGGAAGAAACGTAAAGGACTACAGCTTCGACTCGCTGATGGAGCAGTTCAGTTTCGTGTTCCAGAGAGTATATCTCTTTGAGGATACGATCGCGAATAACATCCGTTTCGGACGTCCGGAGGCATCGATGGAAGAAGTCATTGACGCGGCGAAGAAGGCTGCATGCCATGACTTCATCATGGAGCTTCCAGATGGATATGACACGGTTGTAGGCGAGGGCGGTGCGACACTGTCCGGAGGTGAGAAGCAGAGGATCGCGATTGCAAGAGCCATTATGAAAGACGCGCCGATCATCATCCTCGATGAGGCGACGGCGAATGTCGATCCGGAAAATGAAAAAGAACTGACCCAGGCGATCGATAATCTCACGAAGCAGAAGACGATCATCATGATCGCGCACCGTTTAAAGACCGTAAGACACGCTGACCAGATCATCGTGGTCGACAAGGGACGCATCGTGCAGAAGGGTAAGCATGATGATCTCGTCAATCAGGAAGGTATTTATAAGAACTTCATCACCGGAAGAAAACAGGCAGTCAGCTGGAAGATCGGCTGAACAGTTAAGCAAAATGAAAATGTCCTCAGGAGGGGTATATATGAGTAACAGTAGTAACAAACTTCAGGCAAAAGACTTTATCACGATCGGTATATTTACCGCGCTTCTTTTCGTGGTAGAATTCGCATGCGGTATGCTCGGATTCATCCATCCGTACATCGTCGCGTCCTATGTGATCATGATCCCGCTCGTCGGCTCGGTCCCGATGATGCTTTTCTACACGAAGGTCGAGAAGTTCGGCATGATCTCTATCATGTCGGTCCTTATGGCGATCATCATGTTCGTCACAGGTATGGGCTATCTCGGAGCACCTCTCATTATCGCATCCGGTGTGATCGCAGATCTGATCGCGAAGTCCGGAAAATACAAGAGTGCTAAGAAGACCATATTCAGCCACGGTGTATTCTGTCTTTGGATCTGCGCGAATTATTTCCCGGTCGTTGTGACAGCGGATTCCTACAGACAGGATCTGCTCGATGGCGGTTATTCCAAAGAATACTGCGATAACCTTTTCCGCGCGATCAACAGTCGTACGTTCGCCGTGCTTCTGATACTGTGCTTCGTATTCGGTCTGATCGGTGCTTTGATCGGAAAAGCAGTCGTTAAGAAACACTTCGAGAAAGCCGGTATTGTGTAATGCATATCCGACTTGATCCGAGAACCAAACTGTACATGATATTCGTGATCTCCGCGATCGTCATGATGAGCGCGACGACACCGTTTCTGTGGGGTGTCCGGATCCTGATGACCATGATCCCGATTGCTCTCCTTATTCTTGAGAAGCACTATGCCTCGGCATTCCGCTTCCTGATCCTGTATACTCTGGCACTGTACTTAAACTTCTCGTTCATTACATCAGAATCAACGGGATTCCTCATGGCGTTTCTGGTCGGATACTGCAGCATCATCGTGCAGTTCATGCCGGCCGTGATCACTGCGTGGTATGTGGTCCGGACCACGAAGATCGGAGAGTTCGTGTCGGCGATGCAGAAGATGCACATCCCGGACGGGATCACGATCTCACTGGCTGTCGTGATGCGTTTCTTCCCGACGATCAAGGAAGAGTACACGTCGATCCGTGACGCCATGAAGATGCGTGGTATCATGCTCGGTGGCGGAAATGCAGCGAAGATGGTGGAGTACAGGATGATCCCGCTTCTTTTCTCGTGCGTGAATATCGGAGATGAATTATCCGCGGCCGCCATAACACGTGGCCTCGGAGGAAAGGTGAAGAGAACCAGTGTGGAGACTTTGAAGTTACGGGCGCAGGACTGTTTCCTCGCGCTGTTCTTCACGGCAGCTGCCACTGTTTTCATAGTCTTCAAGTATTTTCTGTAATGGAACCCTTAGTAGATATATGTAATGTCACCCACAAGTATAAGGGTGCCGGGGAAGACTCGATCGAAGGTGTCTCTCTTTCCGTAACGAAAGGAGAGACGCTTCTTCTGTGTGGTGCGTCCGGTTCCGGAAAGACTTCCGTGATCCGCCTGATCAACGGACTTATCCCACATTACTACCATGGAGAGATGTCAGGCGATGTCTTCGTTAAAGGTCTGGACGTCGGAAAAATCGAACTTCACGAGCTGGCAGGCATTGTCGGGACGGTGTTCCAGAACCCGAGAAGCCAGTTCTTTTCCGTCGATACCGATGGGGAGATCGTCTTCGGCCCGGAGAATATCGGCCTTGCTCCGGAGAAGATCCTCGACCGCAAGAATATGGTCGTGGATCAGATGGATCTGGAAAAACTTCTGGGTAGAAGCCTGTTCGAACTGTCGGGTGGCGAGAAGCAGAGGATCGCCTGCGCGTCCGTCGCGGCACTTCTTCCGGAGATCATCCTGCTCGATGAACCTTCCTCGAATCTGGATTTTGAGGCGATCGCGAAACTCCATGAGATCATCCGCGAATGGAAGGAACAGGGTAAGACGATCATCATATCTGAGCACCGTCTGTGGTATCTCAAGGACCTGGTCGACCGCGTCATCTATATGGACAACGGGAAGATCTCTCACGAATGGACGAGAGAAGAATTCTCCGCTCTCTCTGAGTCCGAGACAAAAGCACTGAAACTTCGCCCGACGGAGGTGGGAGAGCATTTCTCGAAGCTCTTTATGGAAGAAGAAAAAAACACAGATCCTGCATCGGGAAAATTTCGCGTCGGAAGAAGTGCTTTTCCCGAAGAACGAACCGCAGCACAACCAGCTTCAAGAGACGGGATCAAACTGAAGGATTTTTATTTCTCTTATCAGCATAAGCCCTATATTCTGTGGAAACAGAAGTTTACGGAAGCAGACGGGGATTCCTTAAGTTTATGCATCCCGGAACTGGTGCTTCCCAAGGGTAAAGTAATCGCAGTGGTTGGAAGAAACGGCACAGGTAAGTCCACGTTCCTCCGCTGTGTCTGTGGCCTCGAGAAGGATTGCTCCGGAACGATCGAAATCGATGGAAAGACGTATCGAGGAAAGCAGCGCATCAGGGTTTCCTATATGGTCATGCAGGATGTGAATCATCAGCTTTTCACCGATAGTGTTGTGTCAGAAGTGATGCTCTCCATGAAAGAAAAAGATGAGCGCAGATGCCAGGAGATACTTGACACTCTCGGACTTTCCACTTATAAGGACACTCACCCGATGGCACTGTCAGGCGGTCAGAAACAACGTGTTGCGATTGCCTCGGCCATTGCGGCGGAAGCACAGATCCTGCTTTTTGACGAACCGACATCCGGTCTGGATTTTGCACATATGGAGAAAGTAGGGGTACTTCTGCGAAGACTTGCGGCTTCAGGGAAAACCGTACTGGTCAGTACACACGATCCGGAACTGATCGAGCAGTGCTGCGATTACGAACTTTACATCCGAAAAGGAAGAGTCGTCTCGCTCGAAAGCTGCCGTCAAATCGAAACCCTAAGATAAACAAAAACCCGAAAGTCTGAAACCAGACTTCCGGGTCTTACGTTAAGTGGTGGAAACTATGGGGTTTGAACCCATGACCCCTCCCCTGTGAAGGGAATGCTCTCCCGCTGAGCTAAGCTTCCGCTCATTATGATACCACAAATCTGACTATGTGTGTCAAAGAATGCAAAAAACGCCACAATCAGTTACAATGGTGGGGAGAGCCACGGGCTTTCGATCTGAAGGAATAAGAGGAGAGCAGACATGAGCGACGAATTGCGTGAACAGGAAGACGCCATCGAGCAGGAAGCACAGGATATCGTAGACGAAGCGGAAGAGACCGTATCGGATGTGTCCGATGAAGTTACGGAATCGGAAGACATCGAGGATGAAGACGAAGAGGATTCCGATGAAGACCTCGAAGAAGATGACGAGGACGATGAGGACTACGAATACGAAGACGAGGATGAAGAAGAGGAAGAGATCCCGCCGGAGGAAGTGAAGTTTACGACCACATCGGATATCACACTGGAAGAATATAAGCGCATGACACGCAGTATTCCCTGGAGTGTACTGATGCCGCCTTTCCTGAAGGCCATGATCTTCGTTGCGGCATTAAGTTTCGCGTTGAGTTTCGTTTCCAGCATGCTGATCATACCGCTGGTCTTCATACCGGGTATGCTCCTGGTATGTGTGGCCCTATGGGCGCTGAAAGGATTCCTGGCGGATCGTGCCTATGGCAAGATGATGCTTAAGAGCGACATGGATACTGTACGTACCTATGATTTCTGTGAGACTTATCTCCTGAGTAAAGGTGCGGTTTCCACAACGAAGATCCACTACAGCATGGTGAAGAAGATGATCGAGACCGAACTCAATATCTACCTGCAGATCCGTGGTGTACGTATGGTAGTGATCCTTGTGAAAGAGAACTGTTCCGAGGATCTGATCGCTTTTCTCAAGGAAAGATTTCCTATGTAAAAGAAGGGTATCTGAGGTTACAGAATATACATAATTCCCTGATAGAATAATACGTGAGTGACACGCCCGGACACGCGCCGGATCCAGAAGTGACCGTACTTCTGAAGTGAAGGAATGGAGGTAAAACATGAGGACGAATATCATAGGATTCCACCGTGAATATGAAGAAAACGGTTGTTTCTGCAACTGGTACCCGGCTGAGTTCGACTATGCCGGAAGGCATTACCTGCATTCTGAGCAGTTCATGATGTACCAGAAAGTCATGATGTTCGGCCAGCAGGAACTGGGCGATGAGATCATGCGTACCCCGGATCCGGAACAGTGCAAGATCCTGGGGCGTGAATTTTTCGAAGGATTCGATGCAGACCTATGGAAAAGAACTCGCTACGCGGTAGTAAAGCGTGGCATTCGTGCGAAGTTCGCCCAGAATCCTTCCATGATGGAGACACTTTTCGAGACGGGAACAGCCTTGCTGGCGGAGTGCTCGCCTCGTGACAAGGACTGGGGCATCCTGCTTTCCACATCCGATCCGGAGGTGCAGGATGTGACGAAGTGGAGAGGTACCAATCTTCTGGGCCAGATGCTGATGGATATCCGCGAGGATCTGCGTCTGGAGCTGATGCTGACAGGTACCGGAGAAGTGATCCCCTATAGCGATGCGAAAGAGAAAGAAGCGATCCCAGAGTGGGAGTTCTGTGCCGGAGAAATGCTTCGCATTCCGGCCTTCAATAAGACGGTCTGTGCCTATAGCGATACCATCGGATGCGTAAAGGGCGACGAAGCAACACGCAATGCGTTCCTTTTCGACAAATCCATGGCAGACTGGGAAGCCCTGATCCGTGCAGGATCGCCTTCGGCAGAAGGACTGCCTGTACCGGGATTCTTCGAGCTGAAACAGGATGTGTACGATATCGCAGACCGGATGGCATTAATTCGAGACGAACAGGAAGAATAACAGGAATGAAAACAGGAATAATTGACGTCGGCGGAGGAATGCGCGGCGTCTATGGGGCGGGTGTTCTGGATTGCTGTATGGATCACGACATCCGCTTCGATGTGTGTGTAGGTGTATCGGCGGGCGCGGCCAATCTCTGTGCCTATCTTTCCGGACAGCGAGGAAGAAATTACCACTACTACTGTGACTATGCTTTCCGTCCGGAATACATGGGCTGGAAGCACTATATCCGTGAGAGAAACTACATCAATCTCGACTATATCTACGGGACCCTGGCCAATCACGACGGGGAAAATCCGCTGGACTTTCCGAAACTGGTGGAGAATCCTGCCGAGTTCATCGTCGTGACGACAGATGCCGAGACCGGAAAACCGTGCTATTTCAGCAAAGACGATATGGCACAGGATGACTATACGGTGGTGAAGGCATCCAGCAGTGTGCCCATCGTGAACCGTCCTTATCCGGTAAAAGGACACCCCTATTTCGATGGCGGTGTGTCGGATCCTGTACCGCTTCCCAAATGTCTGGAACAGGGCTGTGATAAAGTCGTGGTGATCCTGACGCGTCCGAGTGATTTCCGAAGAGAAGCGAAGACCGACAAGTATTTCGTGAAGATGCTGAGACGGAAATATCCCCAGATGGCGGAGAGCCTGCAGCGTCGTGCCGACGCGTATAATAACGGTGTAGAACTGGCCCTGGAATATGAGAAGAAGGGAATCGCGAAAGTTATCGCGCCGTCAGATATCGGAAAGATGAAGACCCTGAACCGCAGCAAAGAAGATATGGATGCGCTTTATCAGAAGGGGCTCAAAGACGGGGAGAAGATCCTGGATTTCCTGAAGGGTTGAGGCTCGAAGAGCAGGACCGGTCGGTGTCGCAAATGGAGCGCCCCCACAGCCGGAAGGCGAAGCACAACCCCCATTAGTATAGTTCTTTTCAAGCGAAATGAAGCAACAAAAACTGCACAAATCGGCACCCGGATTTCTGTGCAGGATTATTAGCACTCTCGCCTTGACAGTGCTAATTTCGGACCTATAATAGGAGACGAACAAAGGAACGAAGATCCAAATAGAAGATAAGACCTCCGCCCCCAAAGTTCGATAACATTAAGATTGGAGGAATGATGTATGTTATCGTTATTTGGTGAGAACTTATTTGATGATTGGATGGGCTTCCCGATGAGAGAGCTCGCAAACGTGGACCGCAGGCTTTATGGTAAGAATGCCGGTCATGTCATGAAGACGGATGTAAACGAGACGGACGAGAACTATGAACTCGAGATCGATCTTCCTGGCTTTAAGAAGGACGAGATCAATGTCAAACTCGAAGACGGCTACATGACCATCAGTGCGACCAAGGGTCTGAATCAGGAGAAGAAGGACAGAAAGGGCAAGATCATCCGCCAGGAGAGATATGCAGGTGCCATGTCCAGAAGCTTCTACGTAGGCGCAGGCGTTCGTAATGAAGACGTCAAAGCGAAGTTTGAAGATGGTGTCCTGAAGCTGGATATCCCGAAGAAAGAGATGAATCTCCCGGGCAATAACACGATCAATATCGAAGGCTGATAATGCATACAGGGGCTTGCCTCCCAAACACTCCCGTGAAAAAGAAGGGACCACCTCAAAGATCTTTTGAGATGGTCCTTCTTGTTATGTAATGAAATCGACGATCAGGAAACATCGATTCCGTTTTCTGCGGCGTATTCCTTGAACTTTTCGATCGCTTTGTTGCGGGATGCTCTGCCGTGAGAATAATCCCGGGCCATATCCTGGAAGTACGAATCCAAGATCGTATCGTAAGTGCTAAAAGAACCTGCAGAGGTCCTGGATAAAGCTTTCGTAAAGATGGAAGCCGGGTTCTGGTTGTTCAGGAGGCCCCAGGAGTACTTGTCACTACTGGTCAGCATATTCATGACGGTCATGGAAGCGATGGTGTCCTTGTGTTCTGAATTGTAGATCTGGCCGGTAGCCCACTTGTACTGAAGTCCGTCCTTCGAGCAGTCCAGCGTGATGTAGTTGATCAGTTCAGCGACGCCGGCTGCTTTCTCTGTGCCGAGAACGTTTCTGTTGACCATGATCCATGATCCGCCCCAGTAGAAGTGGAAAGGAGCTTCGCAGACGGCCCAGTCACCATATCCGGTCTCCGCGGAAGTACAGTATCCGCCGATTACGTAACTAACAAGCCATGCAGGACCGAAGAATCCAAATACCTTTCTTTCACCGGTGCCCATAATGTCGCCTGTCCAGTCTGCGCTCCACTGGAAACTGTCTGTGCAGTAGTTGCTATCGATCATCTTCTTGGATGTGTCAAGGAACTGTTCGCGTACCGGATCGATATTGAGCTTGCCGTTTACGACCCAAGGAGTTTTGGCGGCCTTATTCGATCCGATCCAGAGGTCGGAGAGGGAAGAAGCCATGGCATATCCCTTAGCCTTGAGCTTCTCAGCTGCAGCAAGGTATGTATTCCAGCTGTTGGTGTTGGCGCCGATGGCTTTCTCGATGGTATCAGGAGAATCGGAACCGAATACTTCCTTAGCGATAGAACGTCTGTAAATGAATACACCTGCGTTGGACTGATAAGACAGTCCGAGGACTTTGCCGTCGGAATTACGGGTACCGAGGCTGACGATATAAGGTGCGATCGCTGCTTTCTGGGCGCGGGATGCATAATCCGAGAACAGCTGATCGTACGGTGCGGCATACTGCGAATAATCACCATTGATATACGCATATCTGTAGTCTGCTTCTGCGCAGTAAATGTCCGGACCACCGCTCTTGAGGAGGCTATTCAGAGTCTTCTCGTAATTCTGGTTATCGTTGTTCGTGTAAGAACTCGTGATCTTATATTTTGCCGCGAAATCCGGATGGGTATTGTAATAGGACATGACCTGATCATAGAGTTCGCTGGACATGGAGAACAGATTGATCTCGATCTTGCCGGGCTTGGTCGGAAGCGTTCCGCGATCGATGCCGTACTGCTTACAAAGTGCAGTGAATTCCGGTGATTCAGAGAACCACTTCAAGGCTTCGTAACGGGTCGTGCCCTGTGAAAGTGCCGATACCCAGTAATCCAGTCCGCCTTCGTCTGCGTCTCTTCCCATGAAGGTGCGATACAGACGGGCAACATATTCGGTGTCACTTGTTTTGAATCCGACAAACTCATCAGAGCTGAAGAAAAGGTCTGCGGCTTCCGCTGCATTCTTCTCGAGGTTGGTCAGAGCCAGGGCCCAGTAGTTAAGACCACCTTTCTCCGGCTGACGCTTGAGGCATTCTGTATAAAGTCTTGTGGCAAAAGCCAGTGCATTGGCGGATGGTGTGGTAGCTTTGTGATACTGCGCACCGGACTTGACTCCGTAGCTGGCGCAGACATTACACCATTCGGTTGATTCGATAAAGCCGTTTACGACATCGGATTTCGGGGTGCCGGACTTGAGCTGGCCTAGCCAGAAATCCTTACCGCCCTGCTCGGACTGACGGTCGAAGAAGACGGAATACAGTGTCTCGACGAACTGATCGTCATTCAATTTACGGTTCATGAATTCAGGTGCATCCAGCAGGAAGAAACGAGCGCACTCGGCACCTGTGGCACCATCTTCTACTACGTGCTTGACCCAGAAAGCTTTACCCTCAGCTTCCGGTTCACGATTCAGAGCGATCTTGTAAAGTCTCTCGACGAATCCCTCGAATCCTTTGTTTCCAGGAACAGGAGACGGTGTCGGAAGAGGTGTTGTGGTAGGCACCTTTGTCGGAGTAGGTGTCGCCTGTGCAGTCGGTGTCGGTGTTTTGATCGGAGGTACCAGTTCGGTGTCTCTGTCGAAAGAGAAGAGTATATCGCCCTTCTCCGGATCGACATATGCGAGGTATGTATCTTTGGATACCAACTTGCCGTATTCCATCGCATCTACAATGGACGGACAGTTGCTGACATCCAGCTTCTTGATCTTGTTGGTGTGCGTCTCAAGAGTACAGAGATTCTCACAGGTGCTCAGATCCAGAGCAGATAACTGGTTCCTGCTGCAGTCCAGAATATAAAGACGACACTTGGATACGTTGAGAGAAGTCAGCTTGCAATTCCGACAATACAGGCTGCCAAGATCCGTGTTCTTGGACAGGTCCAGGCTGGTGATCGGATTGTCGGAACAATTCAGACGGTCGAGCTTGCTCAGCGCAGTGACGTTCAGGGACGAGAGGTTATTGTTCCCACATGCAAGGATCATAAGATTGGTATTCTTGCTCAGATTCAGAGAAGTAAGTTTATTGTTCGAACAGTCGACCGAAGTCAGGGACGGATTCTTACTGAGATCCAGGGAAGTCAGCGCAAGATCAGTACAACGCAATTCGGACAACTTGGTATTCTTACTTGTATCAACAGACTTCAGATTGTTACGGCCATAGTCGATAGACATAAGGTTGGCATTCTTCGTGACGTTCAGAGAAGTCAGCCCGCAATCGTTGCAATTCAGGCTCTGCAGATTGGCATTCTTGCTGACATCCAGAGACGAGAACTTGTTTCCGGAACATACAAGCACGCGAAGCTTGGTCAGCATGGAAACATCCAATGAAGTGAGCGCATTATAGTTACAATACAGTACTTCAAGATCGGTGTTTTTGCTTACATCCAGAGATTTCAGAGAACTGCACTGGAAGCTGGCCTCTACGAGTTTGGTATTCTTACTGATATCCAGAGAAGACAGATTCCTGTCGAAGTCACAGTACAGTCTGGTCAACTCTGTATTCTTACTGATGTCCAGTTCGGAAAAATACTGGCAATCCGAGAAGCTTAATTGCTTCAGTGCGGTGAAATACTCAATGCCTTTGGCATCCAGGATCTCTGAATCGAAGAAACTGATCGTGTTGATGTTTTCGATCTCTTTCTCACTGAATTTCCCGTTGCCGTCCGTATCGAACTTGGTCACATAACTACGGAAGTGCTGGTCCGGGAAATTCGTCTCGTTGATGGCTACTTCCTTCGCCTGCGGATCCAGATCGAGAATGGATTTCTCTTCGTCGGAGGCAGGATCTTCGACCTTGTCATCCGAAGTAATATCCCTCGGTTCATCCACAGTAACTGACGGAATCTCACTGTCAGCATTCACACTGGAATGAATCGGGGAATAACTACTGAAACTAGATAAAGATAAACTGGCTACAAGAACCATAGCCAGCGCATGGCGTCTGCGCATCATATTCAACCCTCCTTCTGGTGCGTTAATACGCACACAAAATACCCATACCTCGATTATAGACCCGCCAATTTTCAGTTGGTAGGGCGGAGGGCTAAACTTAACAGAATATTAAAATTTTCTTGCGGACTCATTCTTTGAGGCATAGTCGAAAAAAGAGATTGGTTGCATAACAAAACTTCTTGGTAATATGAACACTTATCGACTGCCATGCGTTCGCTCAGTCAGCAAGTCATCGTTAACTACTTGTTTTGCAAAACTCGTTAATTCCGCAAAAACATCGTTTTTGGATAAACTGTCGTGTGCATACTGATAGATCAATTCGAAAAAACGGTTGTTAAGAATGTCATCATATGGCTTGATGAATAATGAATCTATTTCTGATGTGACCTTTTTAAAGATTTGAGAAGGATTCTGACCTCCAAGGATTCCCCAAGAATAATTATCCAGCATGTTCATGACAGTCATTGACGAGACTGTGTCTTGGGTACCTGATTCTCTGATCTGACTGGTGGACCATTTATACTGAAATCCTTTTTTTGTGCAGTCTAAAGTAATGTAGTTAATCAACTTCGCAACACCGGTTGCTTTCTCTGTGCCGAGAACACTCTTGTTGGCCATGATCCATGTACCGCCCCAATAGAAATGAAACGGGGCTTCACATACGGCCCAGTCTCCTAAAGATTTCTGATTGTTGTCTTGAATCAGATTATTGATGAACCAGACTGGACCGAAGAATCCCATTACTTTTCTGCTCACATTTTCTCTTATGTCGTATAGCCAATTCTCTGACCATAAGATGCTGTCTTTACAGTATTTGTTCTGAATCATTTTTCGTGATACGTCAAGAAAATCCTCATAAATCGGGTCGATATTGAGTTCACCGTCAAGGATCCAAGGAGATTTAGATGCCTTCCCTGTAACGATCCATAGGTCGGAGAGAGAAGAGGCGATAGCGTAACCTTTGGCATTGAGTTTCTCGGCGGCGGCTAGATAGGCATCCCAACTGTTGGTATTAGCTCCGATAGCTTTCTCAATTGTATCGGGGGAATCGGACCCGAAGATATCCCTGGCGATGGATCGTCTGTAAATGAATACACCGGCAGTGGACTGATAAGACAAAGCTACGATCTTTCTATCAGCACTACGTGTTCCAAAGTTGACGATATAAGGAGCGATAGCCGATTTTTGAACCCGAGATGCACAATCTGGGAGCAGTTGATCATAGGGTGCGGCGTATTGTGAAAGAATTCCATTGACGTATGGATACAGATTCTCGGTTTCCATCAAATAAATATCTGGTTCACCGTGTTCTAGGGAGTGCTTGAGATTGTTGGAGTATGGATTATCATTCATATATTTATTGATGATCTTATACTTCGAGGCGAACGAAGGGTGAGTACTATAATACGATTCAACCATTGAATATACTTCGTCAGTCATGGATAAAAAACTGATTTCTATCTTCCCGGGCTTGTGTGGTAGGGTACCATATTCGATTGAGTAGTCATCGCATTTTTTCGAGAACTCTGATGATTCCATGAATTGTTTTAGTACTTCATACCGCGTTGTTCCCAAAGAAAGCATCTTTACCCAGTAATCCTTGCTGCTCGCTTCTGCGCGTTCATTCAAGAAAATGCGATAGAGGCATGATACATATTCGACGTTGGATATCTCTGATCCTTTGTATTGCTCAGAACCAATAAAATGATATGCAACATCTGAGACGCTTGCTCTTTGTGTTAAGAGAGCCATGATCCAAGAGTGAAGGTTGTCGTTTGGTTGTAAATCATTGCAACATATCTTGTGAAGTTCATTAACGAAACTCTCAGCAAATTTAACTCTGTCAATATATTCCTTTGTTATTAAGCTCTTCTTCATGCCCGTTTTTGTACTTTTCGTATAGGCTATGACATAAGCTAATACGCCTCCAATAAACGATACGTTGTTCTCTGAATTAAATGTATCACAAGAATAAAGGTCGGACTTCCTGTAATTGTTGAATAAATCTATTATTGTATCTTTACTGATTGTTGAGTCCTCAATGATGATTAGTTTCAAGAGGATAACAAAGAGGTCGGTCCCATTTAGATACTTGTTTGCATACTTATTCAGTTTTGCTTGTATTTCATTGTGATTCGTGGTGCTTTGGGCACGCTTCCTAGTTAAGCTTGGAATTTCCAGGTGGGCGTTGACATATTTTGAGATGCAATCCTTATCGTTAAATTTCGAATACACAGAAGCTGAATCTGTTTCGAAGCATAAAAGGAGCTCGCCAATTAGATCCTGCTGAGTGAATTTTCCGTATAGATTTAGCATGATACCAGCATAGGTGGTAAAACATAACTTCAAATTTCTCAATTAAATCGTCTCCCCTGCCTCAAAAAGTACTTACTTGTATTATTGTAGTTTTGCAACTTATTTGCAACTTTTTTTCGTCTACTTTCGTGGGCTGTAAGCGTATTCTGAAAGCACAAAGAATGACCCACCCGAGGAGATAACGGATAGTTATAAACAGTATATAGACCACTTTACTGGTTAGTCGAGGGTGGATGGGTTAAAGGGAGGCGATAACATGAACGAAGGCAACGTTCAGGATTAAGAAGACCAGTACTTCTTTCCTTTCAAAAAAACAGGCACTTCATCCCGCCCGTTTCGGCGGGCGGGATTTATCACAAAAGGGGGCTTTACTATGAAATCTTTCAAATATTCTCTTGCGCTTCTGAGCGTTTGTACTCTTCTTTTCTCCACAGTTTCTTCTGTTTTCACAACTAAGGCAGTTTCTGCAAATGCGACTGAAGGGTGGTTCTGGCCGGCTGAAACCTATTACATTGTATCTAATTACGGTCTGAGAGATTTGGACAATAACAAGAATACGGGCGTTAATGGTCTCGAAAACAAGCATACCGGCATCGATATCAGTGCACCGTCCGGTTCTCCTGTGCATGCGACCAAGAGTGGTACGATCGTTGAAGGTGTCCGCGACATTCCTAACGGAACTAAGTATAAGGACAAGACTAAGAAGGAGTTCGGGAATTATACAACGATCAAGCATGATGATGGTTCTGGCTATTCTACATATATGCACATGCTTCCCAACAATCTGATTTCCGGACATGTGGAGCAGGGCGATATTATTGGCTACTGCGGTCTTACGGGTAATACCGGTGGCTACCATATCCACTTTGAAGTCGTTAATGATCCCAACGATCGATATAATACATCTGTGAATACTATGCCGACGAATAGTAATATTCAGGTCAAGCATACAGGTGCTGAGTATGCTGTTCCTAAAAACTGGCCGACGAATAAGATGACGTATGTCTTTACACGTGAGAAGACTACATATGTGACTCCTGAGATTCTTGTATCTGGCTTTAATGCACCTCAGACCATTATTCCTGGTAACTGCTTCGGACTGCGTGGCACTGCCACTTCGTCTGTCGGCACTATTACTTCTGTTGATGCAAAGATCCTTAATTCTTCCATTGCGGCTACAGTTTATCCGAATGCTTCGTCTTTTTCCGTTAGCAATAATTATGCGGGCGGCAATATTAACAACCTGATGAGATTCGATTGGCTGCCGAGTGGTTCGTATTGCCTGTATTATAAGATTACAGCGAAGAACGGTGATAAGACGGCGGTTAAGGAGCTGTGGTACAATTTCACTGTTGCATATAAGTGCCCGACTATCAGTGTTTCCACCCCGCTTACTGCGCCGAGCACACTCCGCAAGGGCTCCTGCTTTGGCATTCGCGGTGTTCTGACGACTGATGTGGGTGTTATCACATACTGTCATGCATACGTTGTGGGAACCGCACAGGATTATACATGCTATCCTAATTCCAAGACAACGGATCTCCGCTATAACGGATGTAACGACAAGCTCCTTTTTAACAAGCTTAAGAAGGGCACATATACGTACCGTGTGGAGGTTATGGCACAGAATGGCAATGAGGTTGGCATTTATACATTTGAGAGAATGTTTACTGTGAAGTAACCGTTCTCTACAGGGTAAGATTCCGTGGCGAACCAAACAACACCTCACCTCGCGCGATGCAGATAAACAAATAAACGAAAACCCTATTTCCTGGAGCGATTCCGCAGGGCGTAAGCCCGAGGACCAGCGACAGGAAATAGGGTTTTGATTTATTGCTTAATGTAAACGCGCGAGGCGAGGGAGTTGATATTAGTAAGCAATACCCTGAGCCATCATAGCATCTGCGATCTTCTGGAAACCAGCGATGTTAGCACCCATTACGAGGTTGTCCGGATCGCCGTATTCCTTAGCAGCAGCAGAAGCGTTCTTGTAGATGTTCTGCATGATGCCCTTGAGCTTAGCGTCAACTTCTTCGAATGTCCAGGACAGACGAGCGGAGTTCTGGCACATTTCGAGAGCGGATGTAGCAACACCACCGGCGTTGGAAGCCTTACCAGGAGCGAAGTATACACCGTTCTGCTGGAAGTAGATGGTAGCATCCGGAGTTGTCGGCATGTTAGCGCCCTCACCAACGAACTTACAGCCGTTAGCAACGAGTTCTTTTGCATTGTCGATATCCAGTTCGTTCTGTGTTGCGCAAGGAAGAGCGATGTCGCACTTGATGCTCCACGGACGAGCACCTGCTGTGTACTTAGCGGACGGAACAGCGTCAACATACTCGCTGATTCTTCCACGCTTAACAAGCTTGATCTCCTTAACAACGTCGAGGTTGATGCCGTTCTCGTCATAGATGAAACCGTTGGAGTCAGAGAGTGTAACAACCTTAGCACCGAGCTGTGTTGCCTTCTCGCAAGCGAAGATAGCAACGTTACCGGAACCGGAGATAGCAACTGTCTTGCCTTCGAAAGATGTGCCCTTAGCCTTGAGCATCTCATCTACGAAGTAGCAGAGGCCGTAACCTGTAGCTTCTGTACGAGCAAGAGAACCACCCCAGGAGAGGCCCTTACCTGTAAGAACACCAACGTAGTCGTTGTTCAGTCTCTTGTACTGACCGTACATATAACCGATCTCACGAGCGCCTGTTCCGATGTCGCCGGCCGGTACGTCTGTGAACTGACCGATGTGCTTGCTGAGCTCTGTCATGAAGCTCTGGCAGAAACGCATAACTTCACGATCGGACTTGCCCTTCGGATCGAAGTCGGAACCACCCTTACCACCGCCGATTGGCAGGCTTGTCAGGGAGTTCTTGAAGCACTGCTCGAAACCGAGAAACTTCAGGATAGAGAGGTTAACGGAAGGATGCAGACGGAGACCGCCCTTATATGGTCCGATAGAGGAGTTGAACTGTACACGGAAACCACGGTTTACCTGTACCTTGCCCTGATCGTCCAGCCACGGAACACGGAATGTGATGATACGCTCCGGCTCTACCATTCTCTCCAAGAGGGACTCTGCCTCATACTCAGGGTGACGGTCGATAACCGGCTCGAGAGACTCGAGGACCTCGAGAACTGCCTGATGGAATTCCTTTTCATACGGATCTTTTTCCAAGATCTTCTCATAGACACGCTTTACATACTCATTCTTAAGTGCCATAGCTTTCTTCCTCCATATAAATAATCTGAAATCTTTCTGCCCGCGCATCCTTACCGACTGTCGCTTATTCCTTGGGAAAAGCACTGGCCTTCGGATTTCGGGCTCAACAGTTGTCATTATACAACCACATTTCTGATTTGCAAATAGGAAAATGGAGATTTTTGCAAGAAGAATAAAAAACGTTGCAAAAAATGAAGGATTTTACAAAGTGTACTTTCCGGATTGAAAAATGCTGTAAACCGCATAGATATCAGGGTAACGATTATTTTGCACCTCGCGGAGCTACCGATAATAATGAAATTTCGAAAATGAAATGTTGCAAAAACAAGTTCTTTTCAAGCGACGAAAAAAGAATGCGTAAAATTGAAAAAACACGGTAACGTTTCTGCTGATGAGTTGTCTTACATATAGAAGGAAGAATGGAAAGGGTGATTACGATGACAACAAAAGAGAAGAATGCGAATTATGAGAAACGCTTCAAGATATTGTTCGTTACTTGTGTGACTCTTGTTATTGCGGTGATCCTGGTGGGGCTGGGCTGGTATGCATATTATATGCGGACCACGACTCTGATCTCGGAGCTTCAGGCTGTCGGACCGAGCGGGGATCAGGTAGTCGAAGACTACGACGGCAGGCTTTCCTATGTCTTCTCAAGTTCGGGGTCAACAGAAGGACTGCCCTTCAGGTTTACGGCCCAGTTCGCCTGTTTCGAAGGAGAGATGGGGAAGATGTGGAACTCCGAAAGCAGTAAGACCGGAACCGATGAAATTCTGGATCTGTATAAGTCTTTGGTGAAAGTTCGTGGCAAAGAGGTGACGGACTGGTCAACGGACAAGATTACCTATCCTATTTATTCCGTGAAGTTTAATCTGCGTGAGGGCGGCGGTATTTCGAAATCTTTCTGTGGTGTGTGGACCAACGGATACTTTATCACCAGTGCGAGTAAGGTCTACAAACTGGATTACGATTTCTCGAAGTTTGAGGAAGCCGGCGATACGTTGTTTCCGTATTCTGAGGTGGAACGGGACGGAAAACACTGGATGCTCTGGCCGATCACACTGTTCAAATCCCGGACCGAGGATGGGGAGAAATGGAATGCGGACGTACTGACTCCTTCGATCTTCGATGTCACGGAGATGGAAGGATTGACGATGACGGTCAAGGATGTGGACCTGGAATCGTACCAGAGAACCATCACGATTGAACTCCGGAATGACGGCACATCGGATATCAAGTACGGAACGATGCTTCATATGGAAACCTGTGTGGACGGAAAGTGGTACCAGCCTTTGGTCGATATGAATGGAGCACAGGTAACAGGCGTGGATAGTCTTATGAATACGCTCCATCCCGGTGAGACGAAGACGGTCACATATAAAGTGATGGCATACCAGAATCGACCGAAGGCGCAGAATCGCGCGATACTATATGTATATAAAGACGGAGTGCGGACGCATGTAGCGGCTCCGTTCTGAAAAAAGTCTGGAGTATATTGTAACGTTTTACGGGAGAAGTTGTTTATATAGATAGAAAGACAAATTTTAAAGAAGGACAGGTGAGGGAAATGATGAGATCAAATCTGAAAAAACTTATGGCGCTCGGTATGACGGCATGCCTGCTGCTGGGAGCAACGGCTATGAGCGGATGCGCGAGGAAAGCCCAGGCGAGCGGGAATCCGAACAAGGATGTTAAATCGGTCATTGCGAATCTGAAAGCGAAGACGGAAGAATCTAAGTATAATCTGCAGGGCAGGATGGGGATCTATGACGGAAAAAAAGTGAAGTATTCTTCCTTCCACTCGGAAATGAAGACTCTGGTGGCGGATCTGAGCAAAGCGAAATTCGAGTACGTCGGGGACTGGGATCCGACTAAGGTCACTTTCCCGGTATATAATCTGGAGCTGGAAGCCATGGATTTCTCTATGGCCGAAGATGCGACGAAGGAAGATCGGGAAAAGGGCTATATTCATTGGAACGCATTCTGGTCCAACGGATATCTGATTACCGACAGCAGGGATGCATGGAAGTGTGATTTCGATTTCGAGAAGGCGTCTTCGGGACTGGGCGACTTCTTTGAAACGGAATATTTCCCGTCCTCTACGCCTGCCTATAATCGCCTGACCGCTCTGTGGAATGACAAGTGGTACAAGGAGAACATGGTCACGCTGGACCAGTATCTGGCCGAGAGATTCGAAGCACCCCAGAAGATCAGTAAGGCTGACGGCTGGAAGCTGAAGTTTCAATCGAGAAACGATAATGGCGAGATCACAGTGACCCTTACGAACGTTAGCTATGAAGGAGAAGGAGATACGGCACTTACCTACGGTGAGTATTTCGGACCGATCTTCGTGAAGATCGACGGAACGTGGTATCAAGTTCCGTGGGATGTATCTCTGGGTGAAATTTCATACCACGATATCGGATATATGTTGTATAAAGGTGACAGCGCCGATATTACCTGTCCCTTCGGATATCTTCCGAAAGGCGAGTATGCAGCTATCGATTACGTCTCCAAAGATACCGGCGTGTTCGAATATGACCTGGCAGAATTCACGATCTGACAGAGATAAGATCGGTCTGTAGAAAGCCGTAAATAACCTTTCAATCAGGATATCTTGGTTACGGTGCCGCGGGCACCGTCCACCGTAACGACATCTCCGGTCTTCAGGACCGTGGTGGCGTTACCACAACCGACTACCGCCGGAATACCGAATTCGCGGGCTACGATGGCGGCATGGGAAAGTGGTGCACCGATGTCGGTCACGATGGCGGAGACTCGTGGGAACACCAGCGTCCATCCGATGTTGGTGGCCACCGTTACCAGGATATCTCCTTTTTTTACTTCGTCGATCCGGCTGAGATCCGTGATGACTTTCACCGTGCCGGTAATGGTGCCCGCCGCACCCGGGAAACCCTTAACATCTGACGCGGACAGAGCTTCTGACGTAGCGGCTTCGTCCCAGAAATAATCGCTTCTGCGGTTCGGGTCAGAGACCCAGGCGTCCGGATCGAACCGGCCCAGGATCAGGGACGGGAAGGACGGATATTCCTGATAGCGGAGGAAATTGGCCTTGCGGGCCTCGATCTTGCCTGTAGGATCGTCCTGACCGCGCAGAAGGTCGAGGATCTCCGTCATTGTCAGCATGAAAACATCGTTGTTGAGTCCGGTGAGTTTGCCGGCCTGCAGGAGGAATTCACGGAAAGTGCTGAAGAGCCACACGCCCAGGCTGCGCATGTATTCGCGAAAGGTGTTGGCGTGGACGAACTTGGCGATCTTCTTATCGATCCATTTCTTCTTCGAGGGGTAGCGGGATTTAAATTCCGCCAGTGCCGCTTCAAAAGCAACCTGCTGTTCTTGCTGCATTTTGTGGAGATCGACGCCGCTCTGGCGGTGCTGCTCGATGAGGTCGTCCGGGAAGGCGGGATCCTCGTAGGGGCGCGGAGCCATCAGCTCCATCTCGTCCACACAACGATGACCACAGGTGTGCACGTATTCATCTTTCGACAGCTTGCCGGACAGCACATCTTCCAGAAGAAGCAGAGGCTTCATGCAGTCCAGAACGCCCACGCAGCCGCCGCAAAGACGATTGGCCATGTCTTCGTCGGAGACTTTCGCGATCTTTTTTCTCGTGCTGAAAAGCGGAAGAAGAGAGGTGCCGCTTTCCTTCATGATGGCGGCCAGACCGTCGCTGAGAAGGCTCATCATGGGGCCGTCCCAGTACTGGATCAGTTCCTCCTTCGTATCGATTCCCCGAATCGTCCGGGCCATCTGGCGACTGATGTCGGGAAGATTGAGCACCAGTTCGTGCTTCTCCTTCTTGCTGAGTTTGCATTTGTTTTTCGGAAAGAGAAGAGTCTTCAGATTCTTGAGAAAAGTCTTCTTATCGAAGGGGGACACCGGCACGGTGGCGCCTTCCGGGATGTTGCCAGCCAGGTCCTTGATGGCGGCAAAAGCACTTTCTCTGGATTTGCCGAAGCTTACTAGGATGGAGCACATCACGGAGATGTTCATGTAGGGCTGGCCGTTGATGTTGTCCAGCCATTCCGGCAGTCCGATGAAGTCATTGATTTTCTCCAGGACGCTGAAGGTCATAGGGGACACCGGCTTCATGAAAATCTCGCCCACGTTGGTGCGGGTCAGCATCTTGTACCCGGAGCGGGTGCCGTTGACTTCGTACGTGTCCATGTTCAGGCGGCGCAGGGTCGTGATGGGACGGGCCTGGAGGATGTAGACCTTCTTGCCGGAGACCGCCCACTCGATGTCCATGGGGACGCCGTAGGAGCGGCGGATGGCCTTACAGTACTGACTCAATTTCTTCGCATAGGGCTTCATGTCCGACGGCCCTTCGTAGGCATAGTGCAGAGCGTCGATACGGAATTCTTCGGCATTCTCCACACCAGATACCAGCTTCTCGCCTTCGCCGTGGACGAAGTTGCCTACCAGGTGATCGTCTCTGCCGCTGATGACATCGGAGGTAAAAAGTACGCCGGCCATCTCTGGTTTCACGAAGCGCTGGATCACCACGGCGATACCGGAACGGGCTGCCTCTCCGAGATTCGCGCGGGTGTATTCCGTGACCCGGGCATTCCCCGCAGACGCGGAAACTTCTTTCACGGCGTCGAAGATCTTCTCCTGCGGAACATCCGTCAGGGTCTCATATTGTCCTGCAAAAGACGCGTCGCCGCTGTCTTCGTTGAGGGCGGAGGAGCGGACGGCGTAGGTGTATTTCGAAGGTAATTCTTCGATGAGATGATGTAGTTCTTCTGATGCGGAAGGGAGGAGTTCTCCATCCTTAAAAGCGTCGGCAGTAAGGACGTATCCGAAGGGTACGCAGATGTTTCCCGCTTTGAGCATGCGGGCAAGAGAAGCGGCCTTGCCGCCGGAAAGCGGGGTCTTATCTTCGGGTAAAGTTTTCAGGTCGTAAATATAGTTCATCTCAGTCCTCCAGAAGCAGGTCGATGCGCATGTCGATGTAGTGTTTGAGATCTTTCTCGTTGTCCAGATCGATGCCGAAATCCCGCTTGATGTCGTCCTTGCGGTAGATGATCAGCTGCATCATGGCGGACAGCTCGTAGGCGATAAACTTGCACTCCTTATCCGTCTTCCTGCCGTTATAGTGGGCCTTCACGTACCGGAGGCTGAAGGCTTCCTGGCTCAGATCCCGCTTGAAAAGCACCAGTGCCGAGATGGCTTGGGTGAATTTGTGGTTCTGCACCAGACACCTGGCTACGATGAGGTGAAGTCGCTTGAGGACTTCTTTCGGTGCCAGATCGGAGCTCAGGATCTTCTCGACTTCTTCTTCCCTCAGGAAAGAGAAGTACTGCTTCTGGAAGGTGGCGTTGATCAGGTCTTCACGGGAACCGAAACAGTAGTTGATCATGGCGGGCTGCACTTCGGCCCGGGCTGCGATCTCCCTGGAGGTGACCTTCAGCGGGTCTTCCATGTTCTCCATCAGGTACAGCGTGGCGTCCATGAGTTTGTCTTTAGTGATCTGAAGTTTCTCGTCTTTATTCATATCGGCTCCTCATTATTGAACGTGTTCAATAATGAGGATAACACGATTCGGAACACCTTGCAAGATGGAATTCGGAGAAGTGGTTCGGTGCACCCGCAGGAGGGGATTCGGAGAAGCGGTATGGAACATCCTGCAAATTGCAATGGGACGAAGCGATGCGGAAGAGTTTTTACAGGAGTAGTAAATCCGCGCGATTTATCGTAAACTATTATTGACAGTTGGTTTTTTGAGTTGAGGGACAGAATATGGGTAGAGTTGATAATGACATCTTCGTGACAAGTGAATATATTGATGCGGTGGGAGAGCTCCCGAGCTTTCTGCGCAAAAGCACAAGAAAATCCCAGTTGGTAGGTTTCTTCTTTTTTCTGGCTTTCCTG
Source organism: Clostridiales bacterium Firm_16 (assembly GCA_001604185.1). Taxonomy (GTDB): domain Bacteria; phylum Bacillota; class Clostridia; order Saccharofermentanales; family Saccharofermentanaceae; genus Scatonaster. Next base: position 134,166 of record LVAV01000113.1, read on the forward strand.
GGAACCGTGGTGTTCCTGTTGTGGGTACCGCGCGTGGAGAATATCGATTTCTTCGGCGATGGTATGACGATCTCTAATTATATTTCTGAAGTAAATAAGCTCGGATGTCTGGTGCCCGGACTGATCTGTGCGGCAGTGGGGATCCTGCTGATCATCTATCTGGTGGTCCTGAACAAGATGGATGAGAGTGCCTATAAGAAGGCGGTCATCCGCGCGGATAGGAGAAGAAAAGACGAGAAGGACCGGATCTATGAGGAGCTGGAGGAAGAGGAGAATTCTGTTACTGATGAGCTGGAGCAGAAGCCTCTTCGTGAGAGCGCACCGAGTATAGCGGATTCGGCGATGCATTCTGAAGATCCGCTGCGTACTTCTCTGATCCAGAAGAATATTATCGGTGATCCGAACAAGCCGGCATATGTGCCGACACCGGGTCCGGCGCCGGAGACCGTGCCGTCGATCCTGAGAACAGCGGCGCCGAAGAATGATGATGTTGCGGTAACTGCTGAGAACCTGGATGAGATCATCGCCCAGGGCCCGCCGCCGCCGAATTACATCAATCCTTACGCACCGACCGATCTCAAAGGTGTACTGAAATCAACCGGCAAGCAGATGCCGGACGAAGTCGATCTGTACGAACCGGAAGATACGGATATACAGATCTTCAAGAAGCCGTAAACTTTACGAAAGACGCATCTTGAAATCTTCGTAGGAGAAGTCTTTGACTAAGGTCGCTTCTCCGTTCTCTTCCAGAAGCCAGATGGAGGGTAGAGGCATGCCGTTGAAGGTGTTGTCCTTGACCATCGTGTACATGGCCATGTCCTGGAAGTAGAGGCGGTCACCTACCTGAAGTTCTTCGGCAAAGGAATAGTCGCCGATCACGTCGCCGGCCAGGCAAGTGTTGCCTGCGAGACGATAAGTGTATGGTTTTTCTTTTGCCTCAAACGCGTCTTTCAGCGGAGGACGGTAGGGCATCTCCAGAACATCCGGCATATGACATGCGGCAGATACATCAAGGATCGCGATCTTCATGCCGTTTTCCACGATATCCAGAACAGTACCGACAAGATAGCCTGCTTCGATGGCCACGGCTTCGCCGGGTTCGAGATAGACAGTCACATTGTACTTCTCGGAAAGACGCTTTACTTCTGAGATCAGACCTTCGCGGTCGTAGTCGTCTTTCGTGATGTGGTGGCCGCCGCCTAAGTTCAGCCACTTGATCTGAGTAAGAGAAAGCAGGTCTCCGAACTTTTCCTCGATGACCTTAATGGTGCGTGAAAGCGGACCGAATCCCTGTTCGCAATGGGTGTGAAAGTGAAGGCCCGAGATACCGGAAAGTGCGGACGGATCCTGATCCAGTTTCCTGTCCAGTTCAGATCGAAGGATACCGAGTCGTGATCCCGACACGCAGGGATTATAAATGTCTGTTTCGATCTCGGAATATTCCGGATTCATGCGCAGACCGAAAGACGGCGCGTTGCCGTTATTCTGGCAAAAGGACAACGCGCGGTCTTTATGTGTCTGCCACTGAGTAAGTGAATTAAAGATGATGTGGTCGCAGATCGGAAGAAGCTTGTCCATGTCCTCGGCGGTGAAGGCCGGAGCGTATACATGTGTCTCTTTTCCGAAAGGTCGACCCATCTCCTCATAACCGAGGCGGGCTTCGCAGTATCCGCTGGCGGTGGTACCGGAAAGGTACTTGGCAAGCTCGGGATACGTGGCGAAACAGGAATATGCTTTCTGTGCCAGAAGGATATGGGCGCCGGACAAGTCCGCGACTTCCTTGAGGATCGAGGCGTTATGACGCAGGGCTTTCATGTCGACCACGAAAGCCGGTGTCGGTATCGATTCTAGAGAGCGTGTTTCGCGCATGTAGCGACCTCCTCGTTCTTGCTTGCAGTTATATTATTCAACTTCAACCGGGTTGAAGTCTTCGATCCATGGGAGGCCCCACTTGTTGAGAGCATCCATGAACGGATCCGGATCGAACTCTTCGATGTTGTATACACCCGGACGCTTCCATGTGCCGTTCATGATGAGCATGGCGCCGATCATGGCCGGAACACCTGTGGTGTAGGAGATGGCCTGGGAGCCGACTTCCTTGTAGCACTCCTGGTGGTCGCATACGTTGTAGAGATAATACTTCTTCTCCTGGCCGTCTTTCTTACCCTTGAAGATACAACCGATGTTGGTCTTACCGACTGTACGTGGTCCCAGGGTAGCCGGATCCGGAAGCATGAACTTCAGGAACTGAAGCGGTACGATCTCGTGGCCTTCGTAGATGACCGGCTCGATGGATGTCATGCCGACATTCTCGAGGCACTTGAGGTGAGTCAGGTAGCTCTGACCGAATGTCATGAAGAAGCGGATACGCTTGATGCCCGGGATGTTCTTGCCCAGGGATTCCAGTTCTTCGTGGTGGAGAAGATACATATCTTTCTCGCCGACCTGATCGAAGTTATAGACGCGCTTGATCTCCATCGGTTCGGTCTCGACCCACTTGCCGTCTTCCCAGTAGCTGCCCTTGGCAGATACTTCGCGGATGTTGATCTCCGGGTTGAAATTGGTAGCGAAGGGATAACCATGGTCGCCGCCGTTGCAGTCGAGAATATCGATGTAGTTGATCTCGTCGAACTGGTGTTTCAGAGCATAGGCAGAGAAGACGCCTGTTACGCCCGGATCGAAGCCGGAGCCGAGAAGGGCGGTGATGCCTGCTTCCTTGAATCTGTCATGGTAGGCCCACTGCCACTTGTACTCGAATTTTGCGGTGTCCACCGGTTCGTAATTCGCTGTATCCACGTAAGGTGTTTTTGTAGCGAGACAAGCGTCCATGATGGTGAGGTCCTGATACGGAAGGGCCAGGTTCAGGCATACATCCGGCTTGAATTCCTCCATGATGGCAACCAGTTCCGGAACCTTGTCCGCGTCTACCTGTCTTGTATGAATAATGGTTTTGGTCGTCGGCTGAAGCTTCTCCTTCAGTGCGTCACATTTGCTGAGGGTCCTGCTGGCGATCATGATCTCCGTGAAGACCTCGCTGTTCTGACAGCATTTGGCGATCGCAACCGAAGCGACACCGCCACAACCGATGATAAGTGCTTTTCCCATAATAATCACTCCTTTTCTATTTGTTATTCGGCCCGGGGCCGTCTGTTATTTTCCGTATTTCATGATCAAGGTTTCCCGAAGGATCTTGAGTGCGAGTGCAGTGCTGCAGCCGCTCTGGTCGTAAGGCGGGGAGAGTTCTACGAAGTCCATGCCTACGAGGTTGATGTCCTTAAGCTGCATCAGGCAGGTCCGAAGTTCTTCGAAGGACAGTCCGCCTGCTTCCGGGGTGCCGGTGCCGGGGAATTCCCGGGGATCCAGTACGTCCAGGTCCACGGTCAGGTAGACCGGAGTCTTGTCATTGGTGACGCGGAGCAGGGCCAGTACTTCGTCGAAGTTGTCTGCGCGGAAGCGTTCCATCTTCGTGTGGGTCTTGGCGAACTCGAATTCTTCTTTCGTGCCGGAACGGATGCCGAACTGGTAGATCCGGCCGTCGCCCACGATGTCGTGAATGCGGCGCAGTACGCATGCGTGGGAGAGCTTGGATCCGATGTAGTCTTCTCTGAGATCGCAGTGGGCGTCGAAGTGAAGAACGACAACGTCCGGATATTTCTCGGCGATGGCTCGGAAGGTTCCGAGGCTTACCAGGTGTTCTCCACCCAGCATGATGGGAAGTTTCCCGTCTTTCAGGATCTGTCTGGTCTCTTCCTCGATCAGTTTCAGCGCGGATCTAGCGTCGCCAAAGGGAAGATCAAGGTCGCCGGAATCGCAGATGGGGGCGTCTTCCAGATCCTTGTCCTGGTAAGGGCTGAAGGATTCCAGTCCGATGCTCTCGTTGCGCATGGCGGAGGGGCCGAAACGTGTACCCGGGCGGAAAGATGTGGTGCCGTCGAAAGGTGCACCGAACAGGACCGCCTCGGCATCGTCATAAGGACAATTCAATGCGAAAAAGTTCTTTTCAATCCGATCGATCATGTATTCTCACCTCCCAAAGTCTTAGTCGTATCGTCGTTCGGAAGCTCTTCCATTGCTTCCAGCAGGGACTGCACGTAGTTCGGAAGGGCGAATGCGCCTCGGTGCAGATTGGTGTTGTAATACTTGGTCTCGATGCCCAGTGCTTTCCAGTCGGCGGCGCGCATGTCTCTGACCGGGTGATATTTCTTCGAGGCGAAGCCGAAGAGCCAGTGGCCGGACGGGTAGGTCGGGATGTGGGCCTGATAGACGCGGCAGATCGGGAAGTTGGCGTGGATGCGCTTGTGGGCCCGCTGCATGGCGCGTGCGTCGTTGGCGTAGAAAGGACTCTCGTTCTGGTTGACCATGATGCCGTCTTCCTTGAGGGCGGTATAGCAGTTGCCGTAGAACTCCTTGGTGAAGAGGCCTTCGCCTGGACCAAACGGATCGGTGGAATCTACCAGTATCAGGTCATATTCGTTGTCGTGATGGCGCACGTATTTGAGGCCGTCTTCGAAGTGACACTGTACTCTCGGATCTGAGAATCCGCAGGCGGTGAAGGGGAGATATTCCTTCGCGACTTTCACGACTTCTTCGTCGATCTCGACAACATCGATGTGTTCGATGGAGTCATAGCGGGTGAGTTCACGGACTACACCGCCGTCGCCGGCACCAATAACCAGGACTTTCTTGACGTTCGGGTGTACGCACATCGGTACGTGGGCCAGCATCTCGTGGTAGATGAACTCGTCCTTCTGGGTGAGCATCATGTAACCATCGAGTGTGAGGAATCGGCCGAATTCCGGCGATTCAAAAACGTCGATCTGCTGGAAGTCGCTCTTGCCACTATATAACTGCTTGTCGACTGCGATCGAAAGCTTGACGTGTGGCGTATGTAATTCAGAAAACCAAAGATCCATAGATTTCTTTCCTGCTCCTTTGTTGATCTGGCTGATCCGGGAAGTGCGGGTCTTATCGAGAAGTTTCGGCTTCTCGTTCATGACGCGCCACGAAGTCAGCATCTATATAATACCACCATATAGGCGCAGGGTATAATGCAACCTCGGGGAAGATGGAGGATGTATTTCCATAAATTCGCCCCTCGGTGCGGGGTGATTGGTGCAAGAAGTGCGATTTGGGGGATGGGGAGTGTGTGATTGATATAAGGAGTGGCCAAAGTGGTTCCTTATATCATTGAAGAGAGGAATGATTGATATAAGGAGTTGTCAAAGTGGTTCCTTATATCATCGAAGAGAGAAATGATTGATATAAGGAGTCGTCAAAGTGGTTCCTTATATCATCGAAGGGAAGAATGATTGATATAAGGAGTCGTCAAAGTGGTTCCTTATATCATCGAAGAGAGGAATGATTGATATAAGGAGTCGTCAAAGTGGTTCCTTATATCATCGAAGGGAAGAATGATTGATATAAGGAGTCGTCAAAGTAATCCCTTATATCAATGGAGATCAAAATCATTGATATAAGGGTGCGTACAGATTCATTCTTATCCTAATAGTCCAATGAATGATTACTTTATCCAGAAGATCTGCTTGATTTGCTCTCGAAAGGCATGGACATTGAAGGGATGATTCTTGGTTTCGAAAGTCAGAATCAGGTTCTTTCCGACAAAGATTCCATTCTCTTCATACTCGCGCAACTTCTTCATATTCCGATTTACATAATCTTCATCATCCATGAGCCCCATGTGTTCCTGGTAAATAGTGGTTCGCCGAGGCGCGTGAAACAGGGTGAAGTCAGGGGCCTTTGTGGTTCCGTCGCGCAGGGTCAGCAGGCATTCGTAACGGTAAGGAATACCAAGTTCGAAGTAAGTATCGGCTTGCAGCAGCTCGGACTTAGATCGAACCATCTCACCCCTTTTGGTCTTAAACATTTTCTCTTCTGGCTTATATGTGCTTGCTTGGAACGGTAGAGAATTCCATTTCTCTGCGCAGAAATCATTATCCGCCATGTATGGAGAGATCATGTCTTGTCGTTGCTTGCTCAATCCTGAAAAGACAGATTCGGAATCATGGAGTCTGATTCCTTGAATACAAGCCTTAATGTCTGCAAGCTCCCTGTATGCCTGCTTAAGAAAACGCTTCGCGTAGTCTTTCTGAGCTAGTTGGGGAACAAGACCGGCATTACCTACAGGAATATACACTCCGCGCGTATCCTTGAACTGCGTGACATGATAAAAACTGGCACCATTGTGACGATTGTTGATCCTCAACCTCCCATCGGGGGCGTTCTTGAGAAACTGCTCGGCGGACTGGATTGCTTTCTCCAGCCTTTGTTTACGTATTTCCAATTCCTGATACAAGCTGTTCATGAGGCTCTCCCGAAAGATGCTGACGCGTTTTTCGATATGAGTTTATTGAATACTGTATCGGCTCGAAAGTCTATATTCTGAGAGGATAATTTGTCAAATATGGCTTGAAAAGCACTCGCCCCGCTTTGTTTTTGTCTTGCAAAACTTTTTTCTCATGGCAGCGCTGCTCAAGCTGCCCCACGTCGAGCGTCAAGACTCGAAACTTCCGGCCCCTGCCTCAAGCCTTATGCCACACGCCTCCTGGCCCCCGACTCAAGCCCCACTCGTCCCGGCCCCGAGCCTCACGCCTTCTTGTCTTTCGGTTTCAGCACTTTCCCCACAAGTGAGATCAACGGCCCGAGGAAGAGCGCCATGAGAATAATACCGATGATCGGAACTCCCCCGAAGAGAACACCCACCACGATAGCCAGACCGTCCCAGCAAATACGGATAAGCATCTTGGGGATTTTCGGGAAACGACCGGTGATCTTCTCGGTCAGAATGATCGGGATCCCGTCATAAGGCGCAACACCTGTATCCGCATTGATATAGATACTGGCACTGATCATGAACAGAAGCAGCGCCACCAGAAAAATCACCCAACGAGTGACCGGATCAGTAAAAAGAGAAGCGGGCAGGACTTTGCCCCAGACCCAGGTAAAGAAATCCACATAGTACCCAACCAGCACCATGTTAAAGAGGGTGCCGAAACCGATGAGAGAACGCTTGCAGAGAAGAACGATCACGAACATCAGAGCGTTAAGGATCAGCTGCCAGTTCCCGAATCCCATGCCGATAAAAGCCGAGATCGAGCGGTTCATGAAGGTGCAGGGGTCAGTACCGAGATTACAGTTCACCAGAAAAGACAGGAAGAAACCCATGCCCGTCACACCCAGAAAACTGATCAGGACACGCTTTTTGTCGATTTTCTTCAGTGATTCGATCACGAGAGAAATGCCTCGATCAAGTCAAGAAGCTGAGACCTGCGACGACACCATAGGAAGCAAGTGTCATTACGGTTGCAGCGATCAGAACACCGATAATAGCCGCCAGGATCGCCTTCTTAAAAGGCACTTCGCAGATCGCGGCGATACCGCTTCCTGTCCATGCACCGGTACCCGGTAGCGGAATGGCAATGAAGCCGACCAGCGTCCAGAACGCAGTGTTACCGGCCTTTGCGGCTTTCTTGGCGAACTTGTTCTCACAGAAATCTACGATCTTCTTGAGTTTCGGATACTTTCTCATCCAGTCGAAGACCTTCTTAACGAAAAGAAGGATAAAAGGAACCGGAAGGAGGTTGCCGATCACCGCTACGAGAAAAGTAATGTACCATGGCAGCCCGCGCGCGGCTCCGACAGGAATACTGCCACGAAGCTCCACGACAGGAATGATGGAAATAAGAAACACATAAATTGCATTACGAAGCATAATCGACTCCTCTATTCAGAAACGGCGTTCCCGCCGGAAAAATCAATGAGATATCCTCTTTTTGGTTTCATTTGTCTCACAAACGCGTATAAGAATACCACAAACCGCGGTAGTTGCCAAACTTTTCGCAACAAGACGTTGCCGCATGCCTATGGAAAAACTCTCGCGCCTCATTTTGTTGTCGCTGAGAACTTGCGAAACCACGTTCGTGGGCGATCCGTCGAGTGATCGCGAAACCACGTTCGTGGGCGATCCGAAGCTGAGAGCTTACGAAACCACATTCACGGGCGCTCCGGACAGGAAGGCCGCGAGGTTCCCGGCAGCCACGTCCATCAGGCGGATACGTGTGTCCTTCGGCGCCCAGGCGATGTGAGGCGTAAGGAAAGTATTCGGAGCGGTGAGAAGAGGATTGCCCTCCCGGATCGGCTCGACACTGACCACATCCGCGCCCAGCGCCGCGATCTTGCCGGAGGCCAGAGCCGCAGCCACCGCCGCCTCATCCAGTACCGGTCCACGGGAAGTATTCAGAAGGATCACACCGTCCTTCATGCGCGCGATGGTATCGGCCTTCACAAGCCCGGTAGTAGCAGGCGTCAGCGGGCAGTGGAAAGAAAGCACATCCGACTCGCGCCAGAGAGTCTCCTCGTCCACGAAAGTAACCTGAGGATTAGAACGACGCATCTCCTCCGTGATCTCCGAACGACGGCAAGCCAGCACCTTCATGCCTAAAGCAGAAGCGATACAGGCCACGCGGGACGCGATCTTACCATAGCCGAAAAGTCCCAAAGTTTTACCCCAGAGCTCCATCAGCGGGCGGTCCCAGAAACAGAAATCCCGCCCCCGGGTCCAGACACCCTGGTGCACCAGCTCACTGTGATGCCCCACGGAACTCGCGATCTCCAGAAGAAGCGCGATGGTCATCTGGGCTGTGGCGAAAGTGGCATATTCAGGAATGTTGGTGACAACGATACCATGCTCATGGCAGTACTCCACGTCCACCACATTAAAACCCGTAGACAGGCACCCGATGTAACGAAGGTCCGGAAGCTTATCCAGCACCTCCCTCGGGAAGCAGGTCTTATTGGTCAGACACACGGATACACCCTCCAGTCTTTCAAAGACTTCGGAGGGTGCTGTGTATTCGTAAGTAACAAGTTCACCTAATGCGTGAAAAGGTTCCCAGGAGATATCTCCCGGGTTCAAGGTATAACCATCCAGAACTACGATCTTCACTGATTCTTCTCCCGGATATATTTATCGATCGAAGACGCCGCAGTCTTGCCGGCACCCATGGCCAGGATAACTGTAGCCGCACCGGTGACGATATCTCCGCCGGCATAGACACCCGGACGGGAAGTCGCCATGGATTCGTCAGCCACCAGACATCCACGAGAAGTGGCATCCAGACCCTCGGTCGTATTACGGATCAGAGGATTCGGAGAAGTGCCGATGGCGATAATAACTGTATCCACTTCGATCTCGTGCTCAGAACCCGGGATCGCAACAGGTCTTCTTCTTCCGGAAGCATCCGGCTCACCCAGCTCCATAGAGATGACTTCCATGGCACGGACTTCACCCTTCTCGGAGCCCAGAACACGGACAGGATTATTCAGGCACATAAACTCGATGCCCTCTTCCTTGGCGTGATGCACTTCTTCGGCACGGGCCGGCATCTCGTCCTCGGAACGACGGTACACGATATAGACCTTCTCGGCACCCAGACGCTTAGCCGTACGGGCAGCGTCCATGGCTACGTTACCACCACCGACGACCGCAACAGCACGGCTCTTGCGGATCGGGGTATCGTATTTATCACTATAAGCCTTCATGAGATTGACACGGGTAAGGTACTCATTGGCGGAGTAAACACCGATGAGAGACTCGCCCTCGATGCCCATGAAAGAGGGAAGACCTGCACCGGATCCGATGAAGATCGCTTCATATCCTTCTGCAAAAAGCTCGTCCACGGTGAGGGTCTTGCCGATCACGAAGTTCGTACGCACCTCAACGCCCAGAGCTTCCAGATTATCTACTTCCTTCTGCACGATGGCCTTCGGGAGACGGAACTCCGGAATACCATAGACCAGTACACCGCCGGCCTTGTGGAAAGCCTCGAAGATCGTGACTTCATAGCCCAGTCTGGCCAGGTCACCGGCACAGGTGAGACCTGAAGGACCGGAACCGATGACGGCTACACGATGTCCGTTCTTCTCGATAGCAGGAGCACTCTCCTGGACATGGGCCATATGGTAATCGGCCACGAAACGCTCGAGACGTCCGATACCGACGCTCTCGCCCTTCATGCCACGCACACACTTGCTCTCGCACTGACTCTCCTGAGTGCAGACACGACCGCAGACAGCCGGCAGACAGTTGGTTGCCGTGATGATCTTATAGGCTTCTTCGAAGTTGCCTTCCGCAACCTGCGCGATGAAATCCGGGATCCGGACATTGACCGGACAGCCACTGACACAAGGACGGTTCTTACAGTTGAGGCAACGAGTGGCCTCTTCCTTCGCCATTTCTTCAGTATATCCGAGGGCAACCTCCTTAAAGTTGGTTACACGCTCTTCCGGCTTCTGTTCCGGCATAGGTACTTTGGTAGTAGAAAGATTCGCCATGGTTCAGTCCTCCTTCTGTTCCGATGCGGCATCGCCCATCTTCAGGATGCGGCACTCGTGTCCGGCACGCTCCCGTTCCTGTTCCTTATAGTAAGAATTTCTCCGCATCAACTCGTCGAAATCCACTTCATGTCCGTCAAAGTCCGGTCCGTCTACACAGGCGAAACGGATCTTGCCGCCTACCGTAACACGGCATCCGCCGCACATTCCGGTACCATCGATCATGATGGGGTTAAGGCTGACCAGAGTCTTGATGCCATAAGGACGGGTCACTTCAGATAAGAATTTCATCATGGGGATCGGTCCGATGGCGATGACCAGATCATACTTGTTTCCGGCATCGATGAGGCTCTGGAGCTTGTTCGTAACGAAGCCCTTCTCACCATAAGATCCATCGTCGGTGGTGACGTAAAGATTATTGCAGACTGCCCGCATCTCGTCCTCCAGGATCACGATGTCCTTATTGCGGAAACCGGCGATCATGTCAACATGCGCACCCGCCTGGAAAAGAGCTTTTGCAGAGGGATAAGCGATGGCACATCCGACGCCGCCTCCGACGACGCAGACGTTCTTGTAACCTTCGATCTCCGTAGCATTGCCGAGAGGTCCCACGAAATCCAGGATCTCATCGCCCTCGTTGAGCATGGAGAGTGCTTTGGTAGAACTTCCTACGATCTGGAAAATGATGGTCACGGTGCCTTTCTCCGCATCGTGATCCGCGATCGTCAGCGGGACGCGCTCGCCATACTGGTCGACTCGGAAGATGATAAACTGTCCGGCACGCGCCTTGGCGGCAATATAAGGGGCTTCCACTTCCATAAGAATGACAGCTTCATTGAGCTGTCGCTTGGCGACGATCTTATACATAATTCCCCGTCCTTTCGAAAAGCACTTGAACTGCTTTTACAAATGAAAATCATATTATTCATTTAATACTACTCCCAAATGAAAATCAATATTCTTATCAGAATTCGTGAGAAAGGCGCGGATTTTTTACGCGAAAAATGCTAGACTGGATTAAGGTTATTTTTCATCAGGGGAAGGGCACAATTTATGCTTCAGGTTCGGGGACTCACCAAGAAATTCGGCAAACAGGTTGCCAATCGGGATATCGATCTGGATTGCGCAGCAGGAGAGATCAGCATCTTGCTGGGACCTAACGGAGCCGGTAAATCCACAGCGATCAAGTGCATACTGGGACTTCTGCGCTACGAAGGCGAAGTCACCATCGGAGGTTTTCCGGGACGCTCCAACGAAGCCAAGAAGATCCTGGGCTATGTGCCGGAATTCCCCGCACTCTACGGGATGCTTACCGTGGAGGAACAGATCGAGTTTATTATCCGCGCATACAATCTGGACCGGGAAGCGGCCGAACAGTATGCGGAAGAATTGATCCAGAGATTCCGCCTGACAGAACGAAGAAAGTATCTTTGCAAGAACCTGTCCAAAGGTATGCAGCAGAAGGTGTCCATCATCTGTGCGCTGCTGCCGCGACCGAAGCTTCTCCTGCTGGACGAGCCGATGATCGGTCTGGATCCGCATGCGATCAAGCAGCTCCGTGACATAGTACTGACTCTGAAGAAACAGGGCGTGGCCATTGTGGTGTCTACCCACATGATCGCGTCGGTAGAAGGTATCTGGGACAAGGCTTACATCCTGTCCCGGGGACGTGTGATCTCCTGCCACTCCAAGGCAGCGCTCCAGGGATTGGAAACGGCATCTCTCGAGAAGATCTTCTTCGAGGAGACCGAGCGTCCGGAGATCCTGGCACCGAAGCCGGAACCCGATTCAGACAAAGCATCGAAATCGAAGAAGAAGCGCACTTCGGGCGATTCAGGAAAGGGCCTGCCTTCGCCTGACAATTCCGTGCCTTCGAAGAAGGAACATAAAGAGGAGAAGCATGCCGACAGGCAGACGTCGGAGGAAATCCTTACTCCGGAAAAACTCCCGCAGCCGAATGTGCCCTCCGCTTTCTCTGAGGATGGTTACCTCGATCCGGATCTGGATCCGGGTCCGATCCCGCATAAGGCGGAAAAGAAGAAAGCAGAAGCGAAACCTTCATCGGACAAGAGTTCCTCTCACGAGAAACATGCGTCGGATAAGGAATCCTCTCACGAGAATCCTTCCCACAAGGATCCGTCCCGCCCGGCACCGCCGAAGAAGAAGCATAAGAAATAATATTCTATATAAGAAAGGACGAACGGCAAGACAGAATGGGTGCTTGTTTCTATGTACTATATACCCAGTTCAAGAACCGACTGAAAGAAAGAACACGGCATGTTTCTTTCTGGCTGGCGGCTCTGTTCGTCATTGCGTATTTCGTCCTTTATTTCATCCAGATCGCCAACGATATCGGTGAGACGCATCTGATCTCGAATGCCGTGCCTACATTTCATGCCGGCGCGACACAGATCTTCGGAGGATTTACTTTCCTCGCACTCAGCATCGGTATCAAGCAGGGAAGTTCTTTTTACCGGATGTCGGATGTCAATCTGATGTTCGTATCCCCCGTGCGGCCGAACCGTATCCTGATGTACGGTGTCATGCGGCAGTTCGCTCTCAGTATGATCGCGACTTTCTTCCTGCTGATGCAGCTGATCAACCTGCGGATCTACTTCGGTCTGTGGATCAAGGAAATGATCCTTCTCATGCTGGCCTGGCTCATGATCTCGCTATCCTGTTCGATCCTTTCCCTGACACTATACAGCTTGTCGGCGACCCATCCGAAACTTAGAACCGTGGTGCTTTTCCTGATCTATCTTATGGCCGGACTGGTGGTCGCAGGACTGGCCTTATCCATTCATCGTGGCGGGTCTCCCTGGAACGCGGCGATAGAGTTTTTCTCAGATCCGAGACTGCATATGCTGCCTATCGGAGGATGGACGAGCGGATTCCTGTATCACGCCATGAAGGGCGATTTCCCGCAGGCACTGCTTTACGCAGCCACGACACTTTTCATCCCGCTTCTGGGCGTGCTTCTGGTTTCCAGAACAGGTTCGGATTACTACGAGGATGTACTGACTTCCATCGGCAATATCCAGAACGTCGGCGGAGTCGTGAAGGAAGAGACCACAAGCCAGCCGAGGTTTTTCCATAACCGTGTCGGCAAGTCCCGTCTCTTCGGCAAGAAGAACGGTCCGGCGGTGCTTCTGCAAAGACAGATGACGGAGCAGAGAAGAAGCCTCTCGATCTTCCTGGATCAGGGGTCCCTTCTGGTGTTCGCCTGCGCGGCGCTTCTCGGCACCACGCTTCACGCATATATGCTCAAGGGCATGTACCCCCATGTCATGATGGTCCTTTCCGAATCCATCATGAGCTACGT
>LVAV01000114.1 GCA_001604185.1 Clostridiales bacterium Firm_16
CCCCATACCACTTAAGGTATGGAGATCTTTGAAGAGGCTGTCTTAACTTAATGACATTGCTCAAAACAATGAGGCAACCCTTTTTCTATCATCATTTAAGCGTTTGCGCTTCCTTGGTCTGAAGGTGCGTCAGAAATCGATGGGTAAATCTGACCCAACTTAAGACCAATCTGAGCGTAGAAGCTCACACAAAAACAGACCGTTCCATTGATTTGAGACTGCTCCGTCTCTTGCTGTGTTGTTTATTATTTCACCATTATGGTAAGATAATGACATCAACTCAAGGAGAAAAAGTATGCTGTTGAAGAAAGAAGTGTTCTGCGGAAAGAGGGAAGATTCCTTTCCTGTGATATCGGCTTTGAAAGAAGAGAATATCCGAGCCTGGGTCCAAAGCATGGAATCCGACCATCTTGTAAATGTGAACCGCGGAGCGGGAGTAGGTAGATACGGAGAATCGACGGATCGATCGAGTGAGATGGTTTCTATCTATGTGAAGAAGAATGACTTCGAGGTAGCGCAGACAATACTTGCCCGGATTAACAAAACGTGATCTGGCTTCTGAAAAAACAATTCTGATGAGAAAGAAGAAGGCGGGAACACTTTATTTCCGCCTTCTTTTCTTATACAATAAAGGTCTCAGATGAAAATAGTTGGAGGGCGTTTTCATGTTGTATTCGCAGGCGGGATTCCGTTATCTGCTGGCTGCATCCAGCTGGTGGGATAAATGGAAAGACCGGTTATTCAAGAATTTCATTAAAGACGATCGATACAAATATCTTCTGAAGGGTCTGTGGATGACCTTGCGGATCACTTTCTTTGCAGTGCTTCTTGGTATTGCATTGGGCGTGATTGTGGCCATTATCCGCTCGACCCATGACAAGACCATCAAGGACATGCGTCCCGGTGTCGGTAAGGCTATCCTGAAGGTACTGAACGCTATCGTGAAGTTATACCTGACGGTGATCCGAGGCACCCCGGTAGTTGTTCAACTCATGATCACCTACTACATTATTTTTGCATCATCGACAAATACCATGCTGGTGGCTGTCCTGGCCTTCGGTATCAACTCTGGTGCTTATGTGGCGGAAATCATCCGCTCGGGTATCATGAGCATTGACAACGGTCAGTTTGAAGCCGGCCGTTCCCTGGGTTTCAACTATGTCCAGACCATGATTTACATCATCATTCCTCAGGCTATCAAGAACGTGCTTCCCGCATTGGCCAACGAGTTCATCGTGTTGATCAAGGAGACATCCGTTTCCGGTTATGTCGGCATCATGGACCTGACTCGTGGCGGCGATGTTATCCGAAGCCGTACCTACGACGCATTCCCGCCGCTGATTGCGGTGGCGCTGGTTTATCTGATCATCGTCGTGATCTTCAGTAAGCTGGTATCGATCCTGGAAAGGAGGCTGAGAAACAGTGAGCGCTGATAAGAATAATCAAGTTGTAACTCAGAATGTTGAGACCGGCGAAGTCCTGATCTCAGTCAAAGATCTGGCGAAGCATTATAAGAGCAAGGGCGGCATGATCCGTGCTCTTGACGGCATCACGACCGACATTAAGAAGGGTGAAGTACTGGTTATCATCGGACCATCCGGTTCCGGTAAATCCACTTTTCTTCGTTCCCTCAATCTTCTTGAACGCCCGACAGGCGGCACCATTACATTCGAAGGTGTGGACATCACTTCTCCGCAGACCAACATCAACAAGCTTCGTCAGAAGATGGGTATGGTGTTCCAGCACTTCAATCTTTTCCCGCATCTGACGATCATCGATAACATGACGCTGGCGCCACGGAAACTTCTGAAGATGAGTAAGCCGGACGCAGAAGCGAAAGCCAAAGAACTTCTGAAGAAGGTGGCTCTGGAAGACCGTGCCCTGGCTTATCCGAGTCAGCTTTCCGGTGGTCAGAAACAGCGTATCGCTATCGTGCGTGCACTCTGCATGTCTCCGGATGTGTTGCTTTTCGACGAGCCGACTTCCGCATTGGATCCGGAAATGGTTGGTGAAGTTCTGGATGTTATGAAGGATCTTGCCAAGTCCGGCATGACCATGGCCGTGGTTACTCACGAGATGGGATTCGCCCGAGAAGTGGGTTCCCGCGTGATCTTCATGGATGAAGGAAAGATCATCGAAGAAGGCACACCGGATGAGATCTTCAATGCGCCGAAGAACGAGCGTCTGAAGTCTTTCCTGGCAAAAGTGCTGTAATCAGGAGTGAATTATGCCTACTATATATAGAATCGTTTCGTATAGAATTAGCCTTCAGTTGGAAAATGAACTTCGTAAAAAAACGCTTTCAGAAGAGGAGATCGCCCATGTCTACGAAGTGTTTACCGAAAAAAAACAGAACAACATCAAATCGTTGAAGATCGGTATCATCGTTATGGCTATCTTCGCACTGATAATCGGAGTCGCAACGATCATCACCGCTGAAGAGATACTTTTCGGATTTATCTGTCTGTTTGCGACTCTGGCACTCGCTGCTTTCGCCGGGTATCTTGCCTGGTCTGCTACTGTAATATAGGCAAGATATCCAAGCGATGGAACCAGCTGCTTAAAGACTATTATCCGCAGATCAGCGAAAAATATACTCTGTGAAAGATTTCACGGAAGAAAACGCGTGATCAGATGGAGATATTTACATTTACATCTGAGCGCTTGATCTGCTCTGCCTCAAAGAAGGCTTCTTTCTTTATGCCCATGCCACCAGCTACAATGCTGGTCGGGAAAGAAACGATCTTCTGATTCAATTCAGATACGTTTGCGTTATAGGCACGGCGTGCACCTTGCAGATGCTCTTCCACATCCATGATCGCAACCTGAAGCTGACGGAAGTTTTCATTGGCATGTAACTGCGGATAATTCTCAGCAAGGATATTCAGTTCCTTCTGTACTTCGCCCATAGCCGAAGCCGCCTGGTTCTTCTCGGAAATGCTCATTCCCTGACGAAGTTTCACGGCATCGAGGATCGTCTGCTTCTCGATCTTTGCATAAGACTTTGCTACATCGACCATCTTAGTCAGGACATCATAACGCTTCGTCAATGCCACATCGATTCCTGAGGAAGCTTCTTCAATCTTAACTTTCGTCCTGCGAAGTCCGTTCATGGTGGCGATCCACCAAAGAATAATAACGACAGCTAAGAATACAATTGCACCAATAACATAATACTTCAACATTTTCATTCACCGTACGTGCCTTCCTGGTTCGTACTTCTCCTTTTCTTGTTTATTTGAAGATCTTTCGATCGAGATTTAATCCTTCAACAAATGAGGTCACAGCGTTGATCTCATTCTGTACTTGCATGATATCATTGTTGTTCGGGCTATGATAGATAGGCGGCTCGAGATAATCCTTGTGGGAATTGATAGCCACGTGAAGCTGATTGGCCACAAATCCGACCATGATCTTACCATCACTTTGTGCCGCAAGCCGCATCAGTCCCTGCATCAGTCCGGGCGTCAGAAGATAAAATGCTTCCACTTCATTCTGGCACAGGCACGTGAACATCTTGTTGAACTGCTCGTCTTCTGTCTTAAACGTATGTCTTCTTTCTGCCTTTTTCGTAAAAATGCCTGTCTTTCTTCTTGCATGTGCGAAACCATGTTGGATGATCTGAAGATCCGCTTCAAAATCCTTATTTGATTCGAAGATCATCCATCTGCCACGAAGATATGTAGTCGTGGAAGAGTGACCGTCCGAATCAGTAGTCTCATCTTGAATCAGGATATCCGATCTTTCAAATGCAACATGATTGTATGACCCACGGATATAGTCTTCACTCTTGTAGATATTTCCCATCTGCATAAGACCGGTCTGCGCGATCTGTTGACTTGGAAAACCATAATCCGGCTGATACATCGCATCCGGGATAGACTGCCGAACCATGTCGTACACATAATGTGTCTTGTAGTAATTACGGTATTCTGCTTGCTTTTTCCGGACAAAGATCAGATGAAAAACAATCTCAAATAACCCGATAAAGAACGGCAGCATCATAAACAGGCTTATCGACGATTCATAATCTTCCTTGTTATTCATGAAAGCAGCACCGCAGCCGGCTATGATAACTCCAAGGATGGGAGCGATCCACATAAAGATATGCAGTCGCATTACTTTTTTCCGCATGCCTTCAATAATATCCATTTGTTCGTTCATGTTTCTTTTCTCCTTCAAACATATTCTATCTTTTTCGTCGGATTTCTTCTACCTGAAGAAAACACAAATAGGAAAGTCTAATCAGCTTCCAGGTTTTCGACGGTGAAGGATTATCTGTACTACTTGATGGATGAAGGGACTACCCAGAAACAGGTCGAATAAATGGATCAGGATGCTCGTTTTTTAACGGACAGCACAGCGATGCCGCAGGACATTCTTCCTTCCGCGACGTAGAAATCCACGAGGTCAAATCCTCTGTCGCGATAGAATTGTTTATAGGATTCTGTGGTGAATTGTCGTTTGAAATTGGCACCGACTTTGTTGGCCAGGGAAGCGGCGCAAGAAGCGCTCTTGCTATTCTCGTTTAGATAGACGGGAAGGATAAGCTGTCCACCTGGTTTTACTACACGCTTCAGTTCAGAAAGTGCCTGATCCGGATCATCCAGAAGATGGATTACGTTCGCGGCCAGAGCTTTATCGAAACTGTTGTCTGCGTATTTCAAATTAAGAATGTTTCCGTTTTCAAAAGTGATGTTTCCATATCTCTTACACTTCTTCGCAGCCTTCTTCAGCATCTTGGGAGAAAAGTCTGTGGCGGTCAGTTTCCGACAGCGCGCAGCAACCTTGCGGCTGAAGATTCCTGTCCCGCAGGCACATTCCAATACCGAATCTTCCGGGTGGATCTGCGAAGCAACGTAGTTTCCTGCAGACTCATTCGCCTTGCCGTTGTAGATGGTCTCCATTGGTTCGTATATTACTGCAATCTTATCCCAAAACATTTTTTGCCTCCGTGCGAGCTGATTCGTAATCCCTTAACATATGAGCAGATATTCATATGAATGTCTGCTCATATAATATCACGTGGGAAAGATTTGTCAACAGGTTTTCGGATACTGTTTGCAGACCCATATTTGGTACAGCAGATTTTGCAGAATATAGATGACGATAGAACCATCTACCAGATGGGAGAGACAGAAGAATCCGGAGACGGAGAAAGAGTAACAGCAGATAGGAGGAATCAGTATGTTTTGGGTAGTTGTAATTGCCATTCTTTTCATCACCAGCAAGCCGATCACGAAGATCGGTACCTTCCATGTTGCGAATACATTCTATAAAGGATTGAAGAAGAAAAGGTAAGGAATTGTGATTTCCCGCGAAGGTAGAAAATAAAAAGACGAGCCGAAGCTCGTCTAGTACGTTCGATAAGGGGATACGCAACCCCACAGCATAAAGCTTTATCTTAGATTTCTCGGACATTCATTGGTAAACACATCCGCTTGTCTATCACCATTGTTTCTCGGACATTCATTGATAAACAACAACAATCTAAGTTCTGTAATCATAATAAATCCATTTTTATCGATAGGGAAGATGGATTGTTTGAATATTCTGTGAATTATACATGCTATTCATAATTTGGTTTTTTTAGCATGACATAATAAAAATACGTGATACTCAGAGGAGGTTGTGATTATGGGTAAGATTCTTGGTCTGGATGTAGGTATTGGATCTCTTGGATGGGCAGTAATTGATGAAGAACAACATAGAATAGTTGATTTGGGTGTAAGAATATTTGAAAGCGGTGAAGAAGGTGCAACGAAAGCAGCCGATCGCGCGAGTCAGGTCAGAAGACAGTATAGATCAACTAAGAGATTGAACAAGCGTCGTAAACATAGAAAACAGCGAATCAAGCAGTTTTTGGAAGAACAGGGTATCATTTCTACAGAGGATATTAATGCATACTATCGGACGAAAGGTACAAATCCTGATGTATGGAAGATGCGCGCGGAAGGACTTGATCGGAAACTGGAGCCAACTGAGCTTGCTGCAGTTTTGATTAACTTATCTAATTATCGAGGGTATCAAGACTTCTATGAAGATACTGAAGAAGACGATGCCGGTAAACTTTCGGAAGCGAAGAATCGAATCAACACGTTATTCCAAGAGAACAAGAATAAATATCGCACGATTGGCGAGATGATATACAAAGATGCATGTTTCCGTA
This sequence comes from Clostridiales bacterium Firm_16, assembly GCA_001604185.1. Taxonomy (GTDB): domain Bacteria; phylum Bacillota; class Clostridia; order Saccharofermentanales; family Saccharofermentanaceae; genus Scatonaster. The sequence goes on from LVAV01000114.1 coordinate 6,170, forward strand.
ATAATGCAGATGGTAAACTCATCATTCGAAATAAGGCCCGTAGAGAAAATGGCAAAGCGGTAACCGACTATAAGTATCTTATTGATAGAAGGTACCTGCGAGATGAACTAAAACGATTACTGAACTGTCAGCATGAGTATGGCTATGATCAATTTGCTCCTGATGTAATAGATGAACTTAGTTCTATACTATTTAAACAGAGAGATTTTGAGGATGGCCCAGGACCTAAGGATAAGGCGACAGAAAAGAAGTGGAGAGAATCGCTTAAAGGTAACCAGACGTATTCAGGTTTTGATGAACTTGTTGGTAATTGTCCCTTTTACCCTGAGGAGAAGAGAGGCCATAAGAACTCTCAGCTTTATGACATGTATGTGATCATCAATACACTATCACAACTGTCATTCGCTGATAAGGAGTCGCAAGAGCAGAACTGCCCGGAACATCTTGTACATGAAATGAGACAACTGCTCTTTGAGAATAAAGGTATTCTCACGAAAAAAGATGTAGAGAATCTTTGTAAGAAAAATAACATCGAAATAGAGATTCCTCAGGAATTGAAAAACAAGAAAAATCTGATTAAGGCAACCTATATTCAGTTTTTGTCGAATCCAGAAGTGTTCCCAGAATCTATGGTGAAGCGATTCAAGGAAGAATCCTACGATGATGACAATGCCCTTTCTTCACAAATCGGGTATTATCTCGCCAAATACGCTACGCCTAGAAGACGCAAGGAAGAGTTGCAGAAAATAATGTCCGAGGAAGATTTTAAACTTCTTAACTACTGCGACAAAATTAAGGTGGAGAAGTCCGGAGGCGGTGCAAACGTATCTGCCAAGTATATGAAAGAGGCAATCAATGCATATTTCAACGGTGTGAAATATGGTGATTTTCAGGCTGAATTCAACAAAGAACACCCTCTTGAAGAGAAAGGTAACTACATGTCTGAATCGGGAAAGGTTCTTCCTATCACAGATGCAGATATGGTAAGGAATCCGGTCGTATACAGAAGTTTGAATGAAACTAGAAAAATCGTAAATGCTGCGAGAGGAAAGCATAAGGATATCAACACAATAAATATTGAAGTGGCTAAAGATGTAGGCAAGTCTTTTGAGCAACGCAAGGAAACTAGTAAGTACCAGAAAGAAAATGAAGCCAATAATGAAAAACTTCGAATGGAGCTTATCGAAAAACTTGCTGCAGTGAATATGCAAGTGATGTTGGCTGATAAACTGATTGAACGTTATACTTTGTGGGACGCCCAGAAGGGAATGTGCATGTATTCTGGGAAACCTATTGCATTTGCGGATCTGGTTGGGACTACTATCGTACAAGTCGATCATATTATTCCGCAATCTATTGTTCTCGATGAAACATTGAACAATAAGGTGCTTGTTCTCACGGAGGAAAACCAGAAAAAGAAAAACCAATTGCCGCTGGAATATATGGACGAGAAGCAATCTGTTGATTTCAAGAATCGTGTTCATAATTTGTACAGAACAGGTAAAATATCGAGAACGAAAAAAGAATATTTGCTACTTCCTTTCTTGGATGATGAAACGATCAAAGGTTTTGTTGATAGAAATATTAATGATACGCGTACTATTAGCAAATATATAGCAAGCTATCTTCGTGTAGCCTTTAATGATCAGGTGAAAGTCCAAGTGATAAAAGGTGCGGTAACAAGTCGCTTCCGTAAAAGATGGCTGGGTAGTAAATTAAAACGGTATGATTATGTGCCGTCGATTTATGGCTTGGATAAGAAAACTAGAAATCTGCATTATTATCACCATGCAATCGATGCAACTGTGGTGGCGAACTTAACACGCCCATATATTGAACTTGCCCAAGACTTTGTAAAATTTGAAGCTATTCAAAAGGATATTGTGAGTTTGCAGAAGAAAGGCAGCGGGAATACCGCCCTTAAACTCCAGGAAGAATTGATTCTCGAGCAAGCGAAAACTGTGGATAAGATGCATAAATTCTATGGGTTCAACCGTGAATATACCAAAGATCTTCTCAGCTCCGGATATGTTCCAAGTATTTGTGAAGAACTTCGAAAAGAGATAGAAGTACGAGTTCCGCTTGTAATAGGATTTAATGCGAAAGACTATGTTGACATGGAGAAGGCGTACTATGATTTGAGGCCTCTACTTAACTCTGTTAAGTATAATTTCAAGGATGTGGATTTTGAAAACCATAGTGATGTAGTTGATCCGGATACGCTAGAAGAAATCAATGCTAGGCTTCCTCTTCTTAATCCTAATATTGTATGTATGAAGTCCAATGCACAGCTTGTATATGCGGATAAAGATGTTGATGAAAAAGCATCTGCGGAAGAGGTTAAGAAGGAACTTGGCAATTTCATAAAGAAGTTAGAGCAACGTCCTGTCGAAGATTACATCACAGAAATTCGGATGGTAAATGAAGAAGAGTATTCTGAACGTGTTCATGAATACTATCAAGATGATGGTTTTGCTGATAAGATTGAGGTGCCATATGTTTCGTTCAAGATAAACCGAAAATTCAGAGGCGGAATGGTAGCAAGTGATAATCCGATTTCTTTGCAAAAGACTGGATTTGCTACGTTCAAAGAACTTGAAGCAGATATGAGAACAAACCTTAAGAGCCCATATTATGTTCGTTTCAACAAAGGTGTTGGAGAACTTGGTAATTTCACGATATACGATGCAAGAAGCTACTATTGTATGGAAATCTATATCGATACTGAAGGAGAGTATCAAATCCGTGGCATACGGTATGTGGATGTTAGGAAGGAAAATAAAACTGGAAGACTGCGTCTTCTTAAGACACTTCCAGAAGGTTGTCAGCATTACATGTATTTGTTTAAGAATGAATATATTAAAGCATTTAAGAAGGGTAAGTTGAGAAATAACGGCTTCGGAGCCTACCGAGGAGTTGAGAACATTAATCAATCGACTGGAAAAATCCGATTATACTCGAACAGCAACCTTAAGGGTAGGGATACTATTATTAATCTCGCGGGAGAAACAACGAAGATTGAAATGTCAATCCTAGGACATATTATAGGAGAGCGAAAATGTGGAGATCAATCATTGTTTATAACGGAGAACGGTTAAGCGTTAGGGATGACTGGTTGGTTGTAACGTATGAGGATGGTGAAACAAAGCAGATTCCAATGGAGGATTTGTACTGCCTTGTAATTGATAATCGCAGCCTTACCATCACCATACCTACATTAACTGCGCTTGCTGATCACAAAGTTCATGTGATAGTTACGAATGAACAACATCTTCCAACTGCACAGATTTACCCGTTGAATACGAATTATCACTGCTTTCGCATTCTAAAGAAACAGCTTGCTATGACAGATGATTTCAGGGGGATGCTGTGGCAACGAATCGTTAGAAGCAAAATACTAAACCAGGCCATATGCTTGGATAACCAATTTGCAGATCTTGATGTTGTAGAAAGACTGCGCGAATTAGCTGATGAAGTAGATCCTCACGATGTTGGTAATCGTGAAGGCATCAGTGCGAAAATGTATTTTCGTAACGCTTTCGGCTCGGAGTTTATTCGTTTTGCTGATGACAATATTAACAATATGTTGAATTATGGGTATGCGATTATTCGCTCTGGAGTAGCAAAAGCGCTTGTGTCCCACGGGTTTAACTGTGTTTTGGGTATACATCATATATCTGAAACAAATGAATTTAATTTGGCAGATGATTTTATGGAGCCATTTCGACCAGTGGTGGATGATTGGGTTGCAAGTCATGATGATTGTTATGAAGAAGGATTGTCGAAGCATGTCAAAGGAGAATTAGTAGGATTATATAACACAGAAATATGGATTGACGGGAAAGAGACGAAAGTCCGCTATGCTATAGAAACAATGATTCGATCTTTTGTTACCTCAATTGAAACGAACAATCCAGATCGGATATTATTACCGGAATTGAAGTATAAACATGCGTAACCGTGCTATGAGAATAATTGTATTTTTTGATTTGCCTACGAATACAAAAACTGAGCGGAAACACTACGCGGTTTTCCGAAAGTTTTTGATTAAGCATGGTTTTTCGATGCTTCAGTTTTCTGTATATGAACGTATAACTCGCAATCATGATGATTGTGAGAAGTACATTGCTATGATTGAAGGGAACAAACCGCCAAAAGGAGATATTCGATGCCTCTCCGTAACCGAGAAACAATATGAGGGAATAAAGCTGATCCTTGGTTCAAACGAAGGAAAAGAAGACTATTCTGATGAGGATTTGCTGGAATTCTAATTGAAAACTAGCCAAATATGCTACAATAATATCGTTAAGGTTTTAGTTCTCGGACATTCATTGGTAAACAAAGACTTGATACGGTCATCAATCGCGCACTAAGCAGTTTTAGTTCTCGGACATTCATTGGTAAACAAAGACTCAAGATCCTTCCGTCAGACGATATGCCGGGTTTTAGTTCTCGGACATTCATTGGTAAACAAAGACAAAGGGGGGATGAGGGGGTTGAATGGAATCGGTTTTAGTTCTCGGACATTCATTGGTAAACAAAGACGTGCCCATATTTCCACCGACCGCACTCGTCGTTTTAGTTCTCGGACATTCATTGGTAAACAAAGACAAATATGAGGTGCAAGAAGTGCGGACTATGTTTTAGTTCTCGGACATTCATTGGTAAACAAAGACCTAGAAACGGGCGTATAACTTCGCCTCCGTGTTTTAGTTCTCGGACATTCATTGGTAAACAAAGACTGCCGTTTCCCTGATTTGTTGCCCAGTCCCGTTTTAGTTCTCGGACATTCATTGGTAAACAAAGACCGGTACCCAGCTTATAAGAGACGCGCAAAGGTTTTAGTTCTCGGACATTCATTGGTAAACAAAGACTCACGAACTTCTTCAAGCATTGAAAGGGGGTTTTAGTTCTCGGACATTCATTGGTAAACAAAGACCGATGAGCGAGCAATCCGCTCGTTTCTGTGGTTTTAGTTCTCGGACATTCATTGGTAAACAAAGACGGCTCTGCCTTGCTTGCGCTCAAAAGAAGAGTTTTAGTTCTCGGACATTCATTGGTAAACAAAGACTTGTCGATCATCCGACCAACAAGAAGTACAGTTTTAGTTCTCGGACATTCATTGGTAAACAAAGACGATCGGCGCTATTATTACAGCGATTGACGCGTTTTAGTTCTCGGACATTCATTGGTAAACAAAGACCGCAATTGCTGACACAGAAACCGAGTTGCGTTTTAGTTCTCGGACATTCATTGGTAAACAAAGACGTACAATGAACGCGTTCTCTGCGGGCTTATGTTTTAGTTCTCGGACATTCATTGGTAAACAAAGACTTTCTTAAAGACGCTATTGGTATCTGGTCGTTTTAGTTCTCGGACATTCATTGGTAAACAAAGACTTCCCAATTCTGCAAGGATATGCAGACAAGGTTTTAGTTCTCGGACATTCATTGGTAAACAAAGACGAATAACACGTATGTTAACAAGGCAAAAGAGTTTTAGTTCTCGGACATTCATTGGTAAACAAAGACGATCAAGATCGAGGCCCTGGCAGCCAATCCGTTTTAGTTCTCGGACATTCATTGGTAAACAAAGACGCTGAGTGGGGCGGGTCTTTCCAGATCTCGGTTTTAGTTCTCGGACATTCATTGGTAAACAAAGACTTAGTAACACTACTTCAGAAAATGAAAACCGTTTTAGTTCTCGGACATTCATTGGTAAACAAAGACAGCCGGATTCAAGTTCCCTGCAACAGTTGCGTTTTAGTTCTCGGACATTCATTGGTAAACAAAGACTCCGTGGAAGTCATGACAAATGACCCGGGGTTTTAGTTCTCGGACATTCATTGGTAAACAAAGACTGTACTGACAAATCTCAAGCTCTCCCAGTTGTTTTAGTTCTCGGACATTCATTGGTAAACAAAGACTGAAGGATATAACGCCACATGAAGAAGACAGTTTTAGTTCTCGGACATTCATTGGTAAACAAAGACGTTAATATGATGATTAACACAGTTGGAGCAGTTTTAGTTCTCGGACATTCATTGGTAAACAAAGACGTAGGACCGCGAAAAGCTGACCAGGTGTTTGTTTTAGTTCTCGGACATTCATTGGTAAACAAAAGAAATGAGGTGGCGGCCAACCCGCCACCTTTTTTGTATTGAAAATTGCAAGTTTCCAGCGGGAAAGTGAAAGCGTCGGCATTTGACATTTGATATAATGAACAATAACTGAAAATATGAAAACATCATGTATCAGGAGGGCGTTTCCATGAAGAGAGAACTTGCGAAAGAGAAAGCGAGAGAACTACTTGGTAAGATGACTACCGAGGAGAAAGTGGCACAGATGATCCAGGTCACCTACACAGATGGTGGTCGAGAAGAAGCCCTGAAATGGGCAAAACTCGGAGCAGGTTCTTTTCTCCATGTATTGGGCGATGACGCCCGTGAACTGCAGCAGGAGGCCATGAAGACCCGACTGGGTATTCCGGTTATCTTCGGTATCGATGCGATCCATGGACATGGCCTGAATACGAAAGCCACGATCTTTCCTTCCCAACTGGCATGTGCCTGCAGCTGGAATCCGGAAGTCGCCAGAAAGATGGGCGAAGTAACGGCACGTGAAGTGGCAACCGACGGACTGCACTGGACATTCTCTCCTGTACTTTGCATCGGCAGAGATACACGCTGGGGACGCGTGAATGAGACTTTTGGTGAGGATCCGTACCTGATCGGTGAGATGGGCGCGGCAATCATCAAGGGATACCAAGGTGACGACCTTTCCGATAACGAACATATCCTGGCCTGCGCGAAGCATTATCTTGGTTACGGCGAGGCCACAGGTGGACGTGATGCCTACGACACAGAAGTCACGGAGAGAAAAGTACGTGAACTCTTCCTGCCACCGTTCCAGAAAGCAGTGGACGCAGGTTGTGCCACCATCATGACGGCATACGGCTTCCTGGATGGAACACCGCTTACAGCGAACCGCCGGATCCTGCACGATGTACTTCGTGATGAACTGAACTTCGACGGATTCGTAATTACAGACTGGGACAACACCCAGAGTCTGGTATGGCTACAGCACATTGCTGCCGATATTTCAGAGGCTTCCATCATGGCAGCGTCTGCCGGTAATGACATGATCATGACGACAAAGGGATTCTACGAAGGTATGCTTTCCGCACTCCGCGAAGGCAAAGTAGACATCTCTGTTGTGGATGAAGCAGTACTGCATATCCTGACCATCAAGTATGAGATGGAGCTTTTCGAGAAGCCGGAGAAGAAGGGCGAGCCTAACTGCTTCGGCAAGAAAGAACATCTGGATGCGTCCCTGGATGCGGCGAGAAAGAGTGTCACGCTTCTTAGAAATAACGGCATGCTTCCGCTGGGTGAGGGCGTAAAGAAAATCGCTGTCATCGGCGAGAATGCAGACAATGTCCGTGCCCAGTATGGCGACTGGACATACTTTACGCATCCGATGCCGGATCCGACCAATAGCCGCCCGGCCTTCCGTCCGTATGTGACACTTTGGGAAGGCGTGAAGGATCTCTGTGATCAGGTCGGAATCGAAGCGGTATATGCGAAAGGCTGTGCCGTAAGACCGGTGGAAGGCGCCAATGAAGATGCGGATCTGGATGAAGCGGTCCGTGTGGCAGAAGAGGCGGATGTGGTCCTCTATGCAGTAGGTGATGTGATCCCGCAGTTCGGAGAATTTTCCGACCGCGCTGACCTGAATCTCTCCGGAAGACAGAATGAACTTTTTGCCCGCTTGAAAAATACCGGCAAGCCGGTCTGCACGATCCTGATTGCATCGAAGCCACTCTGTATGGGTGATACGGCTGAGAAGGCGGATGCAGTGATCTGCGGATTCAACGGCGGTATGTTTGCCGGCCAGGCTCTGGCAGAAGTGGTGTTCGGTAAGATCAATCCGAGCGGACGTCTGCCGATCTCCTTCCCGAGACACGTAGGACAGCTTCCGGTCTACTACAACCAGATGCCGGGATGGCACGGAGGTAAATACAATGACGTGCCGAATACTCCGCTGTTCGCATTTGGAGAAGGAATGGGATATAGTTCTTTTGCATACGAAAACCTGACCGTCGATGCAGATCTGAAACTGAAAGTTTCGGTCAAGAATCTCGGTGACAGAGACGGCGTGGAGACGGTGCAGATCTACCAGAACGACAGTGTGTCCAGCGTGCTGACACCGGTAAGAAGACTTATCGCATTTACACAGGTTGAACTTGCGGCGGGCGAGACAAAAGACGTAGAAGTACAGCTGAATCAGGACGATTTTGCCCTGATCAATGCGAAGTGTGAGAAGGTTGTGGAACCAGGCGAGTTTACTGTATTTGCCGGACACAGCAGCAAAGAAGAGGATCTGGTTTCGGTTAAGATCCAACTTTGAGGAAAGAGGATAACTGAGTGAGTAAAGAGAAAGCGGAACGCACGACTATCAAGGGACAGACATTTGACGAAGAGAGAGCGCTTTACAATGCGGCGCACACGGACGTGGTGTGCTGCAATTTTGCAGGACCGGCGGATGGAGAATCGGCGCTGAAAGAAGCTCGGGATATCAAGGTCAAGGAGTGCACATTTTCCTTGCGGTATCCCTTATGGCATGTTGTGGATTTCACTGTCAGCGAAGTCACGATGGACGACAAGACCCGGGCTCCGATCTGGTATGCCAAGCACGGTACGCTGAAGAACTGTGAGATCTATGGCGTGAAGGCTGTGCGTGAGTGTGAGGATATTCAGATCAAGGACAGTACGATCAACTCGGTGGAGTTCGGATGGAAGTGCGACGGACTGGATCTGAAGGATGTCACGATCAACTCGGAATATATCTTTTTCGACAGCCGAAATGTGTCGCTGACGAACGTGACTATGACGGGCAAATATTCCTTCCAGTATGTGGACGGACTGAAGATCACGGATTGCAACCTGGATACCAAGGATGCGTTCTGGCACAGTAAAAATGTTACTGTGAAAAACTGTGTGGTGAAGGGCGAATATCTTGCTTGGTTTTCGGAGAATCTGACATTGATCAACTGTAAGATCATCGGCACCCAGCCTTTCTGTTACTGCAAGAATCTCAAGCTTATTAACTGCACGATGGAAGGGTGCGATCTGGCATTCGAGTACTCCGAGGTGGAGGCGGATGTGAAGGGTCGCATCGATTCCGTGAAGAATCCGAAGTCCGGTACGATCACCTGCGATGAAGTGGGCGAGATCATTATGGGAAATGCCGTCATGGAATGTAGCGGGCAAGTGGTGACCCGTGACTGAAGTCACTATACCTTTTCTGTCTTCTTGTGTACAATGATGCATGAGTGAGAAGTATTTTTCTCGGAAGAAAAGAAGGAAAGAGAAAGACGGAAAATGGAAGAATATACCCCGCAGGCAAGTTTAAAGTCCGGGCTCAAAATGAACCGGAATCAACTCAAGTATCTGCTGATTTTTGCGATGCTGATCGACCATATTGCATCGGATTATGTGCCGACGACCACGCTTCTTGGCCAGCTTATGCATGTCTTCGGAAGACTGACCGGACCTGGTATGTCATTGCTACTGGCAGAAGGATATCAGTATACGAAGAATAAGAAAAAATATGCGATCCGACTCTTTGTTTTTGCGTTGATTTCGTGGGTGCCGTTTTCACTTCGCACCTACCACCGTTTCCTCTATTTCGGCCCGGGCATGTTCGGCATGATCTGGACACTTTTTCTGGCTTTTATCACGGTCTGGATGTGGGATAAACTCAAGATCCATAAGGCGTTTAAAGTTATGCTGGTGATCCTGACCTGCATCCTGTCTCTTTTTGGAGACTGGTGTATTTTTGCTGTGCTGTGGGCACTCTTCGCATATATCTACCGCGATAATGCAAAGAAGAAGTGGATCTCTTACGGAATCGTTGCGGCAGTGGCGGCGATATTTCCCATGGTCTTTGCGGGTATTGCGGAAGGACGTCCCTGGCTGGAGGCCTATCAGCTGGGCGTAGCGCTGGTGCCAATCGTGATCACCTTTTTCTACAGCAGAGAACCCGGAAGCAGACATCCGTTCCATAAGTGGTTCTTCTATGTGTTCTATCCGCTGCACATATTGGTTCTGTATCTGTTGAAACATGTGCTGTTTTAGGAACTGTTGTGATTTGTATGAGTACATATGAAAAGCGATGCTGTTGAGGCATCGCTTTTTTGTAGTTGCTTATTTATTCTGTTCGGATATCAGTAACCCAGATCGTCATTTACCAGGATCACGGAGATGCGTCCCTCATGGCGGGAGTAGCGGGTGATCAGGAACTGGCAGCAGATGGTATCCGGTGACTTGCAGTCAAAGCAGGTTCCCTTCTTGGAACAGGGTGTATTCAGACCGAAGCGTTGGGCGTTGATTGGTGCCGCTACGTTTCTGGCACGCTTCATGGCGCCGTCCAGATCGTCGCATACTTTATTCATGCCAACGATGAAAAGTACATGTTTCGGGCCCTGGGCGATGGCGGATACGCGATTGGAATTGCCGTCGATATTAATGAGGATACCGTCACGGGTCATGGCGTTGCAGCTGGAAAGGAAGAAGTCCGCATCGTAGGCCATGAGCATGGCCTGGCGTTTATCTTCGTACGCATCGCGGTCGATGAAATTGTAATCCCCGTCTTTTAGCGCGATGGAGAGACCAATCTCGTGTACGCTCATGGCACCACCCATGGTGACGGAACTGCCCTTCGGGATCAGACTCAAAGCAAGCTCCAGGGCTTCTTCTTTATTCTTGGCATAGTAACCGGTCATATTGCGGGACTTTAATCCTTCGATAACGGTGGCGGCGAGAAGTTCATTGCGCTTTGAAATATTGTTGTCCATAGTCGTTCCTCCCGGGGATCTGGCGATGGATTCATTATACCATACGTCTATTGCCAATCGGGTCCCCTCGTGGTAGTATCAGGAAAGAAGCGGGGCGAGAGTTTTTGCCATATTGGCTTCTTGAATTCGAAAGAAGGAGCGCGGATACGCGATCGGGTGGACCAATGAGAAAGTGATGATGCTTGAAGGATACACATGTTATGACAAGACCTGGGAAGAGGTCTTCTTGTGTGCGCTTTCATGGAATCATCGCGAAGGAAAACCTGCTTTCGAAAAGAAAATAAGGTAGATCGTGTGAGTCTGTTTCTGCGTGCGCGGGAACGGACTTTTTGTTGCACCGAGAATGCGGATCGGAAAGATCCGAAGGCCGGGGCCCCGGGCAGAAAGAGGCAGATATATGGCACAAATCAGAGTAAACGATCTAACTTTTAACTACGCCAGCAGTTTCGATAATATCTTCGAGAATGTATCTTTTACCATCGACACTTCCTGGAAACTCGGATTCATCGGGAGAAATGGAAAAGGCAAGACGACTTTTCTCAACCTGCTGCTTGGCAAATACGAGTATAGTGGCAGCATCAGTATGGATGTGCCCTGCGATTATTTCCCTTACAAGATCGCGGCGGAGGACGGGGGGAAGACGGCGGATGAGCTGATGGAATCCTGGAAGCCGGGTGTCGAGAACTGGCGCGTGATGTGTGAGCTTGCGGAACTGGATGTGGACGCGGAATTGCTGTACCGGCCATTCCGTACATTAAGCTTCGGTGAACGGACCAAAGTCATGCTGGCAGTGCTTTTCGCCGGAGAAAATGATTTCCTGCTGATCGACGAGCCTACCAACCATCTGGATCAGGATGCGAGGGAGATCGTGAAAGGGTATCTGGCAAAGAAGAAGGGATTCATTCTGGTGTCCCATGACCGCGATCTGCTGGATGCCTGTGTGGATCACGTGCTGGTCCTGAACCGTTCGACCATCGAAGTGCAGACGGGCAATTTCAGTTCCTGGTGGGACAATAAGACCCGGGCGGATGCTTTTGCCAAGGCCGAGAATGAGAAGCATCTCAAGGAGATCGGACACATGAAGGCGGCGATGCAGCAGAGCCAGCGATGGGCCACAAAAAATGAGAATACGAAGATCGGCTACGACCCGATCAAGGAACATGACCGGACCAAAAACGCCCGTTCCTATATTGGTGCGAAGACGAAGAAGATGGAGTCCCGGGTGAAGTCATATGAGCAGCGGATGGAGCGGAGCATCGAGGAGAAGGAAGGGCTTCTTCAGGACATCGAGCAGGTCCGTGATCTGAAACTCTCGCCGATGGAGCATTTCCGTGACCGCCTGGTGGAAACGCGGGATCTGTCGCTGACGTATGAGGGAGCCTCTGAGCCGGTGTTCTCCGGATTGAATCTGGAGATCAAGAACGGAGACCGGGTGTTTCTGTGTGGCGGAAACGGATGCGGGAAATCCAGTTTCATCAAGGCGCTTCTTCGTGAGACGGGAAAAGAACTGGATGACCATTTCATGATCAGTGGGAGGTTGGAGGTGGCGCCCCATCTTGAGATCTCGTACATCAACCAGGACACGTCCCATCTTTCGGGGGACCTTCGGATGCATGCTTTCGAACATGGACTGGATTACAGTCTCTTCCTGTCGGTGCTGCGTCATCTGGCGCTGGAACAGGCGCAGTTCGATAAGAAGATCGAGGAGTTTTCGGAAGGCCAGAAAAAGAAGGTCTTGATCGCTACCAGTCTGCTGACTCCGGCGCATCTTTATATCTGGGATGAACCGCTGAACTATGTGGATGTTTTTTCGCGGATGCAGCTGGAAAAACTCATTGAAACTTACGCGCCTACCATGCTGATCGTGGAGCATGATGTGCGGTTCCGGGAGAAACTGGCTACAAAAGTAGTGGATATGTGAGAAAAGTGCGCGGAACCCTCTGATTTTTCAGGTGTCTCCATGCTATAATGCGAGAAGGGAGAATTGGTTATCGGCCGCGAAGTGATTTGCACATGTAAGGGTTGGTGGAATATGCGTACAAAGAAATCTATTTTCAGTCTTGTTGTAGCTTTAGTGATGCTCTTGGGCATGCTGGGTTTTTCCGAGTCTAAGATCCGGGCAGAGGAGGATCCGAGAGCCACGAATGTGACGATTTCCGACAAAGGAATAATGACGTGGGATTCGGATGGGGATTATAAGTATAAAATTGCGGCATATAGTTTCAAAACTCCCGCCGGATCTTCCTATACGACATTTTATACTACGAAACGGGAAGTCGACCTTTTCAGTGTGTATTCGGGAAACGGTTGCCGAAAAGGGGACTATGACATCCGCATTGGTGTAGTGTATACGGATGAGGAACAGAATAAAGAAATTTACGAATTAGTGTGGGAAGGAAAATATTCATTTACACCTGCGAAGGCGGAACTGACGATGCCTGCAAATCTTCGGGTCGAAGGGAATGACCTGGTATGGGATGCTTCTACAGCAGGAGGAGAAGAAGTCACAGACACATCCGTCTATTATTATTGCTATGCCCAGAAAAAATCATCGATAACAGGCGAAGGTGTTATGAGTTATGGTGAATTTGTTTATACGAATCGGATCCCGCTCGCTGATGTGTTTCACCCCGGTGTATATGATTACTCGTTCAAGATTGAAGCGAGAGCAAAAGGATATCCGTGGAGTTTAGAATATAAAACAGAGTGGAAAGAATATGCGTATGACTGTGATTATGTCCAGAACCTGAAACTGGATGAGAATAATCTGGTGACCTGGGACGCATATCCGAATGCAACGACGTACGATGTTGAGGTAAGGGTTGACGGATTGATGTCCTATTTACATAATACGCTGAGTACAACGCAGATGGATATCACTCATTTATTGGAATATTATGAAGAGACCGAAACAATGAATGTGACGATCAAGATATTCGCGCTTGATAAAGACAACGAACCGATCTCGAAATATACCACTCTGAGCCAAAAGTGCAAGCGCATCACATATCCCATCAAGCTTTGGGGAGAACAGCTCACGCGGAACTCTCCGTATGCTCTGGATGACCTTCTTGGTTGTTCCGAACTTGGTCTTTCTTCTCGGGTCAAATATGAACCAGAATCGAATACACTGACATTCGTCAATTTCGATATGAAAGAATACGAAGATAAGTTAAAGGAGGAGTATGGCGAATCCACATATCTCCCCGATGCAAACTTTATTATGAGCTCAACCGATCTGACTATCAAAGGGAAAGCGAATATTTTTAGTTATGGAATGTGCTTCGTGGCCAGCGGGTCTAAACTTGTTCTCGAAACCGATAGTGACATTACATGCGAGTCGGAAAACTATGCGCTTTGGGCGAGCGAGATCGTTTTTAAAGGCAAATCTTTCTCAGCCAAAGCGGATGTGAACTATGGTGCGGTTTGCCTGGCCAGTCAGAATATAACGATTGCGAAAAGCTGTCAGTCGTTGTATGTGGAATCGCTGGAGGAGTATCCTGCGATATTATGTCGCACAGGAAAGATTACAATGAATGGCCATAATATCATTGAGCCTAAAGGCGGAACACTGAGTCCCGCAGGGAATACGATTTTTGATAAGAACGGAGATGTGGCACTGAAGGTGCTTATTAAGGGGCCGACTCCGACACCGACGAAGAAGACTACACCTACGAAGAAGGTGACACCTACACCGACTAAGAAGGCAACGCCTACGCCGACTAAGAAAGTGACCCCTACACCGACGAAGAAGGTAACACCTACTCCGACGAAGAAAGTAACACCTACTCCGACGAAGAAAGTAACACCTACGCCAACGAAGAAAGTAACACCTACGCCAACGAAGAAAGTAACACCTACACCGACGAAGAAGGTAACTCCTACGCCAACGAAGAAGGTGACACCTACACCGACGAAGAAGGTAACACCTACACCGACAAAGAAGGTGACACCTACTCCGACTCCGACAAAAGCGCCCGTAAAGGATCCGTCTTTTGAGGACTTCGTGGAACGTCTATATGTGGTAGCCCTGAACCGTGCTTCGGAACCAGAGGGCAAAGCCTTCTGGGTGAAGCAGGTAGTTGACGAGGGAAAGACCGGTGCGGATTGCGCAAGATTCTTCCTTCTCGATGCCGACGAGTTCATGAAGAGAAACCTCTCTGTCGAAGATTTCGTCGAGACGCTTTATAAGACTTTCTTCGACCGCGCCTCGGATGCGGCTGGTAAGAAGGGGTGGGTCGACGCGATCAAGTCCGGTAAGATGACACGTGCAGAGGTTGTGGAGAACTTCATCGAATCCACCGAGTGGTGTGATGTTTGCGCTACCTACGGCGTGAAGTCCGGCGCGAAGTGGCATAAGGCCACCAAGCCGTCGAAGAATGCAACGGAGTTCGCTACACGTCTTTTCACTTGTTGTCTGAAACGTGATCCGGATGCGGAAGGTGTGAAGTATTGGGCCTTGGCGCTCACGAATCTGGAGCAGACCGGATGCTCCGCCGCGAAAGAGTTTTTCACAAGTAAAGAGTTCAAAGGATTCAACACCAGCAATGAGGAGTATATCAAGAGATTGTATACGACCTTCATGGGCAGAGAACCGGCGGCGGACGAAGTGAAATACTGGACCAGCGAGATCAAGGCGGGCCGCCAGAGCAGAGATAGCGTCATGGCGTTCTTCGGTCAGTCCGAGGAGTTCACCAAAATCTGCAAGCAGTACGGTATCGAGCGTGGCGAGATCTGATGCGACACTTAATCAGGTAAAGAGCGGGGTGTCTCAAACCAATGAGTCGCCCCGTTTTTTGTGTGTAAAAACTGTTGCCGAAACGTGCTTGAGGCACTAAAATTATAAAGTCATCTCTGACAGCATGAATGAAGCGAGGTAGTTTGATAAACATGAAGATCATCGACATTTTGAATAAGAAGAACATGTCCTTATCTTTCGAGGTGTTTCCGCCGAAGAAGGAAACGAGTTTCGAGAGTGTGAAGGAAACTACCGAGAAGATCGCCGAGAGTAAGCCTGCGTTCATGAGCGTGACGTATGGTGCCGGCGGTGGAACCAGTAAGTTTACGCTGGATATTGCCAAGACCATCGAGGAGAAGCACGGTGTGCCGACCATGGCGCATCTGACCTGCGTTTCCAGTTCCCGCCAGACGATCCACGATAAGATCGAAGAGATCCATAACATGGGGATCCAGAACATCATGGCCCTGCGCGGTGACCTGACACCGGAGCTGGAGAATACAGACCGCTCCCGGTGGGATTACCGTCACGCAGTGGAGCTGATCCGGGAGATCAAGGAGAGCGGCTACGATTTCTGTATCGGCGGCGCCTGCTATCCGGAAGTACATCCGGAGAGTGCCAACCAGCACGAAGATATCAAGTATCTGAAGGAGAAGGTCGAGGCCGGCGCAGATTTCCTCGTCAGCCAGATGGTCTTCGATAACAACCTGTTTTATAACTTCCTCTACAAGATCCGCGAGGCCGGGATCATATGTCCGGTTGTGCCGGGCATCATGCCGATCACCAATGCGATCCAGGTAGAGAAAGCCATCAAGCTCAGCGGCTCCTTCATGCCCCAGCGGTTCAAAGCCATCGTGGATTATTTCGGACAGGATCCGGAATCCATGAAGCAGGCCGGCATCGCATATGCGACAGACCAAATCATAGACCTCTATGCCAACGGCGTGACCAATGTACACGTATATTCCATGAACAAGCCGGATGTGGCGGAAGCCATCATGAACAACCTTTCCAACATTCTTTGGAAAGACTACGGCATCAAGTAAAAGGGTGGTTCCATGGACCGGTCTAAGATCATCGAAGAGGCACTGACCTCAGGGGAAAAGACGATCCCGCAATACTTAGATTACGAGACTCCTTCGATCAATGTGACGGAGTGGCTTCGCTATTCCTGTATTCCTGTTTACGAACAGGAGAATGCGGCCAAAGATCCGGAACTTGCCGATTCTATGGAAAAAGCTCTGTCACTGATTTCCGGCGCTCTTTCTTTCCGGGTGGGCTTCGTTGTCGTGCCGCTGGAATGGGGCGAAGACGGGTTCCCGATCCTTCCTTTCGAACAGAAGTCAGAGAAACTCAGAAACAATCTTCAAGGCTGCAGCAAGGCGGTGCTCTTCGCAGCGACGATCGGAGCGGGGATCGACCGCTTGATCCGAAGATATGAGAAAGCCGATCCGAAGCTGGGACTGCTTCTCCAGGGGCTCGGCGCCGAACGGGTCGAATCCCTATGCGATGCTTTCGATGCAGAAGTGAAGGCCTGTGCAGAGAAACTCGGTGGGGAAACGAATTGGCGGTATTCTCCTGGATACGGAGATCTTCCCATCGAAGTCCAGAGAGTTTTCCTGCCTCTTCTTGACGCGGAAAGAAGACTTGGCATCACGCTTTCCGAGTCCTGCCTGATGGCACCGAGTAAGAGCGTCACGGCCATCATCGGGATAGATTGTGACAGATGACTTATTCTTGCCGAATATTTCTTCAACTATAATGATAGCGCGGGGGAAAAGTATTTGGAGGTTTGAATATGAAAAGTAAGAGTTGTCTGGCTCTGGTATTAGGTGCATCCTTTATTTTTTCTTCCGTTGCATGTAAGAAAGGCGGCAAGGCCGAAGATAACGGCAAGACCGCGGCACTGGAAGCGGTGCGTTCGGCACCGGCAAGCGGGCAGGTCATTCAGGAGAGTGATCCCTTCTACGAACTGGAAGAATTCCAACTCGAGATCCCGTTGGAAAAAGACAGGATACTTGTGGGTCGATGGATCAACAGTATGCATATTTCCCAAAACCGTATTTTCGCATTTTTCGATGATTCTTATGCAATCGACGATGAGACCGCAGAAAAGTGGAAACAGCATATCCTTGGTAAGAAGAAACTGAGTGACGAAGAAGCGGAAAGAATCGAGAAGATCGTTCTGGAAAAAGACGTGAGCATGCTGGCTGTCTTCGATCTGCATGGAAATCTCGTTACGACAAGAAAGGCCGGTACACAGTTCGAACCGTCGTGCGTTTTCGAAGGCCCGAATGGGCAGACAATGGTGCTGTACACGGAGGATTCCGTGGCGAAGATCAGTGAATTGTCGGATTCAATGGAACTGTCCAATACGCTTACACTTTCCGATCCTAAGGAACTGGTCAACATGCTTTCTTTTGAAGAGGAGATCCAGTATGTAAGTAACTGCATGTACACGCCGAATGGAAATCTGATCCTGGATGGCGCTGGATTTACATGTCAGATTGGTTCGGACGGAATTGTGACATCTTTTTCATGGTCACATGATAGGGGCGGTCAGTATAAAATCGATGGAAAGTTTTATCGCTTGACAGAATCTATGTCCACGGGCAGTTCGCTCAAATATGAATTCAGCGAAATTGATCTGGATACAGGTAAGAATCTGGAAGGTAAATATGAATGGCCTTTCGAATATGGCGAACAAGAGAAGATCATCCGCGGGAAAAACGATATATACATGAACACAACGACCGGATTAAGCAGGATCGATCTCCAAAGCGGAGAGTATACCGTTGTCATTCCTTGGAATCAGACGGATTGCTACCGTGGAGAGATCCTTTCGGATTCTTTGAGGATCGTATCGGATGATGAATGCTATTTTGCTGTCGAGATGAAATTCGATGAGGATCAATCGACGAAAGCGGAGAGTTTTCAAGAGGTCTTCCGCTTCTATGTACAGCATCTGAAGAAAACCGCGAAGAATCCTCATGCGGGGAAGAGATATCTTTCTGCTATGGGAATCAACACGGACAACGATGCTCTCTATAATTCCATCGTGGATTATAACCGGGATACGACAAAGAAAAGCCGCATTTTTCTGACGGACTTTTCCAACTCGTGGCTGACCACTTTCATGAGCAAATACAACGGATCGCTTTCCGCTATTGAAGATCAGGTGTATATCGATCTGGTAAACGGCCAGGGTCCGGATATCCTTATTAATTTCGGTTCGAGCATTCAGTACGAGAGAGATAATGTATTGCTGGATCTGAACACTCTTATCGATAAAGATAAGGATATCGACAGAACAAAGTATTTCGATAATATCTTCCATGCCGCGGAAAAGAACGGGAAATTATATCGCCTGCCGCTTATGTTCTACTTAAGCGGAATGGAGTATAATACACAATTCCTGGGGGAAAGAGAAAGCATGACATGGCTGGATATCTATTCGGCCATTGCCTCGCTTCCTCAGGATGTGCAGATGCTGCCGGAAACAGAACGCACATTGTTGCTCTCCTCGTTCTTGGCGGGTAGCATTACCCGTTTCGTGGATTACGAAAAGCAGGAAGTTCATTTTGATACCGATGAATTCCGGCAGATGATGGAATTTGTGAAGACATATGCGGTGAGTAAGGATCAGATGCCGACGATGTATATGGATGATGCAGATGCTCCGGTCAGTCAGATGCTTCCGGAAGCGAAAATGAAGAGAGGTCTGGTCGCCATGATGGTGACATCGGTGGGAAGTGGTGAAAATTATGTATCTCATCTTTCTATGGGGCAGGATCATCTCAGACTGTGCGGATATCCGGAGTCCGGCGAGGGTATGTTGATGGATACCCTGGTCTCCGTGTCGATCAGCAAGTGCTGTGCCTATCCGGAAGAGGCGTGGAGTTTCGTGAAGAGTCTTCTTGATGAGAAGACCCAACGAAATATGCCACCGAAATATACCGGAGGAATACCAGTCAACCGTGAAGCTCTGAATAAGAATATTGAAAAGGAAATAGCCGACTTTGAATCTTCCAAAAGCCTGGGTGTCACAGGTACCGCCGGCTTGGAAATGGATCGAATCAAGGATTTCCCTGCATTCGTCGAAAAAGTTCAGACAGGTATGAAATACGATACAAACATCATGGGTATCGTAGTGGAAGAAGCGAACGCCTATTTTAACGGACAGCAGTCCCTCGATAAAGTGATCAAGAATATCGAGAAGAGGGCGAAACTGGTGGTTCAGGAAAGAGCGTAATGTACACGCCGAGTTGATCAGACGTGCAAGAAGATGGCACAAAATCTCATTGCTGTGACACTTTGCAACTATATTGACGCTATTTGTGGTACAATTTCCGCATAACTACTGTATAGGGGTGCACGGTATGAATATACTCGACTACATGAAAGACCATTTCCTGTTTCTCGATGGAGGCATGGGCACACTTCTGCAGGAAGCGGGCCTTCAACCTGGTGAACTTCCGGAGCGTTGGAATGTGTCCCGTCCGGAGGAGATCATCCGTATCCAGAAGTCATACTATGACGCGGGTTCCAATGTTGTTTTGAGTAATACGTTTGGCGCGAACGGCTTGAAGTTCGACGACGAAGAACTGGAGACCTTGATCAAGGCTGCGGTGGCGAACGCCCGTGAGGCGGCGCGGCAGAGCACCGGCACACAGGAAAAGTATGTGGCGCTGGACATCGGTTCTCTGGGTAAACTTTTAAAACCATACGGTGATTATGAGTTTGAAGATGCGGTGGCGATGTACAGTAAGACCGTGCGTTACGGCGTGAAAGCCGGCGTCGATCTGATCTTCATCGAGACCATGAACGACAGTTACGATACGAAAGCGGCGCTTCTGGCGGCAAAGGAGAATTCGGATCTTCCGGTATTTGTTTCCAATGCGTACGGAGCAGACGGGAAGTTGATGACAGGTGCCTGTCCGGCAGCCATGGTAGCCATGCTGGAAGGCATGCATGCCGATGCCATCGGTGCGAACTGTTCCCTTGGTCCGGACCAGCTTATTGGCGTTATGGAGGAGTATCTCGAATATGCTTCCGTACCGGTCCTTCTGAAACCGAACGCGGGTCTCCCGAGAAGTGAAAACGGTAAGACCGTCTATGATGTATTCCCGCCGGAGTTTGCCGAGTCGGTCGGAAAACTTCTGGAGAAGGGTATCCGCATTGCGGGCGGTTGCTGCGGCACGACGCCGGACTATATCCGTGCAGTCGTGGAGAGATCCAAGTCGATCACACCTGTGCCGGTAACAGAGAAGGGACGTTCTCTCGTTTCTTCGTATACGCAGGCAGTGGAGTTCGGCGGAAGTCCGATCCTCATCGGCGAGCGCATCAACCCGACCGGTAAGAAGCGCTTCCAGCAGGCCCTTCGCGAGAACGATATCGACTATATCCTGGGCGAAGCTTTGAAACAGCAGGATGCCGGAGTGCAGCTGCTGGACGTGAATGTTGGTCTTCCGGAGATCGATGAACCGGCTTTCCTTCTTCGTGCGGTAAAAGAACTTCAGGCGGTCACGGATCTGCCGCTTCAGCTGGACACTACGGATCCCGTGGCGATGGAAGCCGGACTACGTGCGTATAACGGTAAAGCTATGGTCAATTCCGTCAACGGTAAGGAAGAGGTCATGAGCGTCATCTTCCCGTTGGTAGCCAAGTACGGCGGTTTTGTCGTTGCCCTGACCATCGATGAAGGCGGTATTCCGGATACGGCAGAAGAACGTGTGGCTATTGCCGAGAAGATCATCCGCCGTGCAGCGGACTACGGGATCGCGAAGAAAGACCTGATCTTCGACCCGCTGGCCATGACCATCTCCGCAGATACGACGGCGGCACTGGCCACGATGCAGGCGGTACATAAGATCCGCCACGATCTCGGGGTGAATACATCACTTGGTATTTCCAATGTTTCCTTCGGACTTCCCAGCAGAAACATCATTACATCTACATTCTTCGCCATCTGCCTGCAGGACGGTCTGTCGGCGGCGATCATGAACCCTTATTCCCAGGAGATGATGAATGTCTACTATGCGTTCCGTGCCCTTCATAACATGGACGAAAACTGCATGGACTATATCAGCTACGCGCAGAATCTTCCGGCACCGACAATGACGGCTCCTGCAGCAGGTGCAGCACCGTCGGGCGCGCCGGCAGCCGATGCGTCTTCCTCGGGAGGACCTGCTTCGGAACTGCAGAAAGCCATCGTCCGTGGATTGAAAGAGAAGACGGGTTCTCTCACCAAAGCGTTACTGGCCGAGAAGAAACCACTGGAGATCATTCAGGAAGAAGTTATCCCGGCACTCAATATCGTGGGTGAAGATTTCGAAAAGAAGAAAGTATACCTGCCACAGCTCCTTATGGCGGCAGAAGCGGCAAAGGCTGCTTTTGAAGAAGTTAAGAAACTGATGGCGGAAGACGGCGGCGACGGGCCGAAGAGATGTGCTTTCGTTATCGCAACGGTCCATGGCGACATCCATGACATCGGCAAAAATATCGTGAAACTGATCCTGGAGAACTACGGCTTTGCCGTCAGCGATCTGGGTAAGGACGTGCCGGAGCAGACCGTGGTCGATGAGGTGATCCGTCTGCATGCACCGATTGTGGGTCTTTCGGCCCTGATGACCACCACCGTTCCGGCCATGGAAGAGACCATCAAGCTCCTTCGTGAGCAGGCTCCCTGGGCGAAAGTCTGTGTAGGTGGCGCGGTGCTGACGCAGGAATATGCGGATGCTATCGGAGCGGACCGCTATTGCCGAGATGCGATGGAGACGGTACGTTACGCAGAAGAGATCGACCAGGCTCTGCAGAGCTGAAGAAATCCCGGAGAGATTATTTCGGGAGAAGAAGTGAGGGGAGAACAGGCAGATGCATTACAGCCATAATACCCTCTAAAGCATTTCGCGTGTCTGATTTTTGTCGGCACGCGAAAATGCTTTTGCCACAAAAAAGTGCTTTTTCTTCGGCGTTCTGGTCTGCTATAATGAGCATATCATGTACATGTGAGGAGAAGAGTTCATGAAAACTTGGAAGGGTTATCAGAAGGGTATCAATGTCGGCGGCTGGCTTTCCCAGTGCGACGATACCGAAGAGACATACAGTACCTTTATTACGGAGAAAGATATTCAGACCATCTGCAGCTGGGGCATGGACCATGTTCGTGTACCGATCGATTACGAGCTGGTAGAGGATAAGGACGGCAATCCCGTGGAGAGCGGATACGGTCATATTCAGGACGTCATCGACTGGTGCGGCAAGTACGGTCTGAACATGATCCTGGATCTGCATAAGACCATGGGTTATTCTTTCGACGATGCGCACGGTGAGCGAGGCTTCTTTGACAGTCCGGAACTGCAGGAACGTTTCTATGTTTTGTGGGAGCGTCTGGCAGAGAGATACGGGAAATACGAAGAGCGCCTGGCTTTCGAATTACTGAATGAAGTGACCGAGCAGTCTTACTGCGACAAGTGGAATGCGATTTCCTACGAGTGCATCCGCAGGATCCGTAAGATCGCGCCGACCATCAAGATCCTGGTGGGCGGATACTGGAACAACAGTGTGGATTCCGTCAAGGATATCGCCATGCCGTACGATGAGAACATCATCTACAATTTTCACTGCTATGAGCCATTGATCTTTACGCATCAGGGTGCCCCGTGGATCCCGAGCATGGATACGGAGTTCCGTATTTCTATTGATGCACCATATGGTGAGATGAACGCGGCCGGAGAGAAAATGCTCCAGCAGGTGACCACCGGTTTCGCCGGATTCAGCCCGGAGGATACACTCACCAGTGCCTACTTCGAGAAGATCTTCGCCGAGGCCATCGCTGTGGCAGAAGAACGTGACGTGGCGCTGTATTGCGGTGAATACGGTGTGATCGACCGGGTAGCGCCGGAGGATGCCGTGAAGTGGTATGCCATGATCAATC
The DNA here is from genome assembly GCA_001604185.1 of Clostridiales bacterium Firm_16. GTDB lineage: Bacteria > Bacillota > Clostridia > Saccharofermentanales > Saccharofermentanaceae > Scatonaster. The sequence continues at coordinate 29,701 of LVAV01000114.1, forward strand.
AGATCTTCGTCAAGAACGGTATCGGACGTGCAGCCTGGAACTATAAGGTCATGGATTTCGGAATCAGTGATGCTCGTATGGATGCGGTCCGCGAGGAACTGGTGAAGTATCTGTAATTGACAATCCGCGGGAACGTGTTACACTAACACTAGCATTATTCTAGGAGGAAAGAACATGAGGAGAGGTAATCCGACTAAATCTAAATACAGCAGCGGCATGAGACTGCTGGCTATCATTCTTTCGATCATGATGATCTCCTCGATGATCGTTCTCTTCGCCATGGCACTGCGCATGGGCTGAGGATCGGGGTTCCGATAAATCCACATGAGATAATTTATTTGGATTTCTGAAGGAGATGCATTGCATCTCCTTTTTTATGACAGAAGGAGTGACATCTTAGTGCAGACGGACAAAATACTGGACTACAGGCTTTTTTTACAGAGAGAAGAGAAATTCATCCGGGCAGACTATTTTGCCGAATTCAGACAATATAACCGGATACGTAACGGCGAGGTGGAAGCCGTGAAAGAACGCTTCGAGATCGTCCGCCCGACCTACCTTAACGGTAAGGACGGTCGTGGTGTCCTGTCCCAGGACCCGCTTCGTAACAGCATCTACCATCTTGTTTCTTCTGCGGCGATCATCAGCCGGCTTTGTATCGATGGCGGTATGGATATGAATACGGCCTATACGTTAAGCGATATCTACATCAATGCCGCCGATGAAGCCGAGTCCGTCGATCAGGTGCTGGATCTTATTGCGACTATGCAGATCGATTATGCGACTCGTATGCGTAGTCTGAAGAAATCGAATGTGGTCAATTTCCACATCCGAAGGACCCTCGATTACATTTACAATAATCTCAACAAATCCCTGACGGTTACCGAACTGGCGGCGCTGGAAGACCTCAATCCCGTCTATTTCTCGAGACTGTTCATCAGCGAGACCGGGAAGAAGGTAAGTGATTTCATCGCGGAGGCGAAGATCCAGACGGCCAAGAATATGCTGTGCCATTCCGAATACAGCATTCTCGAGATCGCCATGTCATTAGGCTATTCTTCCCAGAGTGCTTTTTCCAATGCATTCAAGAAAAACTGCGACATGACACCTAAGAAGTATCGCGATTTGAATAACGGGAAAATGTCGTAAATCTGACGTTGATTATCCGATAAAAAAGTCGGGAATCTACAAATTTGATATATCCATCTGCCTTATACTCACTTCATTGCCACCGGGGGGAGTTATCCGAAAAAATACTCGTATAACATGTGGCGGGGAGTATTGGAGGATAATATCATGAAGAAGACCAGGCAGCTTTGGGCCAAAGGTGCGGGTGTTCTGTGTGCCGTTATGTTCTTGCAATCGTTCCTTCCGTCCGCCGGGATCATCCGTGCCCATGAAGAACCTGCGAGAAGTCCCTTGGTGGAGAACGCGGCAACCGGTAAGAACATCGATCCGCGCTTTCAAGTTCCGTATGTTTCAACCTACTATTTCGATCCGCAGCCGACGATCCGCGACACGGTCAAGATTCCGCTTTATATCACGGATTATGCGCAGTCGGAATACTTAAAGAACGATTCATCCGCAAGGATGGATCTGCTCTATGAAGTAGACGGTGTGGAGAAGACCATCTCGAATCTTCCCCTGGGTGATTATACATTGACCCTCGGTAAGTTAAGTGCGGGCGTACATCAGTTCGCTCTGCAGGCCGTCGATCCGAAGACCGGACTTCGTTCTCATAAGCTTTATAACGAACTGTGGGTCGTTGACCCGTCAACTTATGAGATGCGTTCCAGTCAGATCTATCGCATGACCACGAATGATCTGACCCGATACGGAATCCATAATGACGACAGCAAGGATCCGACTGCTCTGAATACGACGCGAGACGGACTGACGAAGATGTTCTCTGATCTTCAGGCCGCCGGCTACAGAAAGGTCGTTCTTCTGAAAGGAACCTATCGCATCAATGGTGAGAAGCAGGGTAATGAAGATACCTGCATCGACATCCCGTCGCATTTCACCGTCGACATGAACGGAAGTACTTTCAAGTTGAATACAGTTCCTCAGGTGTCCGGACAGAAGAGCAGTGCATGCCTTGTCAGAATGTACGACGCGGTGGATGCACACCTGACCAACGGCATCCTTGAGGGAGACAGGTATGAGCGCAAGGCCGTGGGCTGGGAGACCGGGTTCGACGGTGAACATATCTCTACCCTTGTCATCAACGGCGGCAAATACTGTTCCGTTACGAACATGACCATCAAGAACACTACCGGTCATACTCTGGGCTCCGGATTTGTTCCGGGTCCGTATAAACAGATCCCGTCATATACGAAGACTGCGATCCTTTCTGACGGACGGGAAGTGGCGAATGCCAACTGTAGTACCAGCTGCCTGATGGATCTGACGGATATCATCAAGTGGAACCAGTCCTGCTGGCAGAGCGAGTCTGATCCGGCATACTGGAACAAAGATGTGAAGAACTATGTATATATTGCCCAGCCATGGGGATATAGAGGAATCCAGGGTGATTCCCCGATCGTCTATGCCTCGTTCTACGATGCGAACAAGAAGTTCATCACCTCTGTGACCGCGTATCAGTTCAGAAAGATCCAGATCCCGGAGGGCGCGAAATATGTTCGGGCAACCCTGGCGGGAGACATTGCCGGAGCGGGACAGACGCTATTCGTATACGGAAGACATATCGGAGATTACTATACGATCCGGGATGTAGATTTCTACGATACCCGGACCACGGCACTGGTTGCTTCCTGCTGCAATAATCTTCTGGTCGAGAACTGTTCTTACACAAGATGCGGATGCAGCATCACACCGGTAGCTGTCGACTTCGAAGACGGTGCCCAGGAGTGCCAGGATGTTTACTACAGAAACAATACTCTGGTGGAGAATTCTCCGACCACGACAGCTACTCTCATCGACTGCTTCGGATACAATCATGTGTATGAGAATTGCAAGAGTCATTTCATTGAGATCCGCAAAAGAGTCGTTGGCGCGGTTGTCCGGAATATGAATGATGAGGGCACCTCACTTAAGTGTTATGTAGGGTCCCATAAGACGAATGCCTACAGCCGGATCTGCGATAATAACTGTGGCCCGATCTGGTTTAGCGCAGCGCCGGATGAAGGTGACGAGTGTACGCAAGTGAAGGTAAAGAACAGTACGATCACTTGCCGGCCAAGCGTAACCATGTGGATCACTTCCGTTGCCGATAAAGTGGTGTACGAGAACTGTACGTTCCCGAATCTCACCGGCGAGCATGCAACATTTAAGGACTGCGTGATCCAGCCGGGCGGACGTCTGGGAAATGACCTGTATTTCTATAACTGCACCTTCAAGACACTCGACGGCACATCGGATCCGGTCACCGTCAAGTTTACCGAACCGTATTCGGGGAACCGGCTTTTCGAGAACTGTAAGTTTATCGGAAAGACATCCCTGCAAGACAGCTTCCATTTCGGAACTTTCAAGAAGTGTTCTTTTGAGGATCTGAGAATCACGGCTGTCGTACACGAAGCCAAATCCGAGATCACCTTCGAGGACTGCAGTATCCGTTCTTCTCAGGAGGAGTTCCTCTATATCGGTCCCTGGGTCAGGAGCCTGGAATACATAAATGTTGTGTTTCGGAATTGTGAGATCACCCATACCGGTAATAAACTGATCTATCTGTATGCCAGAACGAAGACGAACAGCCGTGTTCTTTTCGAAAACTGTACGATCAACAAGACCAATGGATGGCTGGTGTCCGGCTACAGCGGATACGATTTCGGAGACGAAGGGAAGACCGTCTCTCTGGATATTATTTTCCGTAATACCAAACTCGATGCGAGTGTGGTCGCAGACAATAAGATCACCTATTCCGACAAGGTTCACGTCATTTATGAGAATCAGGCGACCCCGTCCCCGACCCAAAAGGTAACTCCGACGAAGAAGCCTACACCGTCTCCTACTAAGAAAGCCACGCCTTCGCCGACGAAGAAGGTGACACCTACTCCGACCAAGAAAGCGACACCCACTCCTACGAAAAAAGTAACGCCGACTCCGGTCGCGAAGCCGGCAGTTCCGAAGAATGTAAAGGCTGTTCCATCTACCACGACGAGGATCATCGTCTCCTGGGACGCAGTAAATGGAGCGGACGGATATCAGGTATGGAGAAGCACATCGGCCGCGGGAACTTTTACCGCATTAGGATCCTATACCGAAACCAGCAAGATCAGCATGGGTCTCACCACAGGCGCGACCTACTACTACAAGATCCGTGCCTATAAACTGGTGGATGGAAAGAAGTATTTCGGATCTTACAGTACAGTTGTCAGTGCAACTACGAAACCTGCTGCACCTGCCGGCGTGAAGGCCGCAGTCTCCTCGGCTACAGCAGTAACTGTATCCTGGAACAAGGTCACCGGAGCTTTCGGCTACGAGGTGTGGAGATGCGAGACTTCCAACGGCACCTATGTCAAGCTGGGAAGTCTTACCGAAACCAGCCGCAGATGTCCGGGACTGACCAGCGGGAAGACCTATTACTTCAAGGTCCGCGCGTATGTTGAGGTAAACGGCACGAAATACTATAGCGCCTATAGTTCCGTCGTCAGTGCGAAACCTAAGTAAGAACCATTCCGACCAGAAGATAGAAAAGGGGTTCACTTCACAATGAAGCAATGTCATTAAGTTAAGACAGCATTGACTCGATGAGGCTATAAAACAAGTCAAAAAGAG
>LVAV01000115.1 GCA_001604185.1 Clostridiales bacterium Firm_16
AGTAGCTTAACAACTTACATTATGCAGGATTATGAATTTACACACTAATATGGACTTGACCGCGGGACCGGGTGCATACGACGGAATATCCGTTTAAGCGTATTCCGTCGTATGTTTTTTTGGAAAATGTAGGACCGTTTTGGCATTCAACGCGAAACCGTCGTATGTTTTCAGCGTACGCGTAGGACGGTTCTTACTCAAACTTAGAAAATAGTCTGATAAAATCGCCAAAAGTGTAGGACCATTTTGGCATTCAACGCGAAACCGTCGTATGTTTTCAGCGGGCGCGTAGGACGGTTCTTACTCAAACTTAGAAAACAGTCTGATAAAATCGCCAAAAGCGTAGGACAGTTCTTACTCAAACACAGAAACGGTCAGATAAAACCGCATAAACCGTACGACTGATATGCATTAGGTGAGGTTTTCGTCGTATTTTGGCGGGCCAGGGCATCGCATCGCATATATGATTGGAAACAATTCGAAACAAACGTTCAACTTTCTATTCCATTTGGTCTCGTTCTGTGCTATACTGGTTCCACGAGAAGGAACAAACGTGCGGGAAATGAGCGCAGATGACCGTGCAGATCTTTCGAAAGAGTGAAAGCGAATATAGACTGATATTTCAGCCTGTGTAACACTGTTACAGAGGCTGGATGCGAGCGGAGAGGGGCGTCGGAGACGTGAAAACGGACACAGAAAGCAAGGTATATGTGGCGATTGATCTGAAGTCCTTCTATGCCAGTGTGGAGTGTGTGGAGAGAGGTCTGGATCCGTTGAATACGAACCTGGTGGTGGCCGATCCGAGCCGGACAGAGAAGACCATCTGCCTGGCTGTGTCCCCCTCGCTGAAGAGCTACGGCATCGCCGGAAGAGCCAGACTTTTTGAAGTGATCCAGCGGGTCACCCAGGTCAATAACGAACGGAAGTGGAAGGTGCAGGGGAAGGACCTGCGAGGGAAGAGCTATATCCAGTCCGAACTCTGCGCAGATCCGTATTTGGCCGTGGACTATGTGGTCGCGCCCCCTCAGATGGCCCTCTACATGAAAGTCAGCGCCCGGATCTACGGCATTTACCTCAAGTACGTAGCGCCGGAGGATATTTTCGCGTATTCGGTGGATGAAGTCTTTATTGACGCCACCAGCTATCTGTCCACCTATAACGTCAATGCCCACGATTTCGCACGGATGCTGATCCAGGACGTGCTGTCCAGCACGGGGATCACCGCCACCGCAGGCATCGGGCCGAACATGTATCTTTGCAAGGTCGCCATGGACATCGAGGCGAAGCACATTCCGGCGGATAAGGACGGCGTGCGAATTGCCGAGTTGGACGAAGAATCCTATAAGAAGAAACTATGGTCCCATACTCCTATCACGGACTTCTGGCGAGTGGGCCGAGGCGTGGCCGCACGACTGGAGAAGATCGGTGTGACCACCATGGGAGATATTGCCCGGATGTCGCTGGACCGCAAGACTATCCAGTGGCTGTACCAGAGTCTGGGAAAGAATGCGGAGCTTCTGGTGGATCACGCCTGGGGGATCGAGCCCACCACGATGGCGGACGTGAAAGCCTACCGGCCGAAGAATAACAGTATCTCCACAGGACAGGTGCTGCAGGCTCCGACGGACTATGAGACGACGAAACTCATCGTGTGGGAGATGGCGGATGTGTTGTCTCTCGATCTTGTGGCAAAAGGACTTGTCACGGATCAGATCGTCCTGACGATCGGCTACGACAGGGAGAGTCTTGCGGACGGAAGATATAAGGGAGAGATCACGACGGATTACTACGGACGGCAGACGCCGAAGCATGCGCACGGGACACAGAATCTGGAGAAGCATACGGCGTCGACGAAGATCATTACCAACGCCACGATGGAACTCTTCGAGCGGATCATGGGCAGGGATCTTCTTTCCAGAAGGATCGGGATTGCGGCCTGTAACGTGATCCGGGAATCCGAGATCCCGGAGACGGAACAGTATCACCAGATGAGCCTCTTCGATCTTATGGAATCGAAGGAACAGGGGAAGACGGAGACGGCGCCGGAGGAGAAGAAGGACCAGGAGAAACTGGAGAAGGAGAAAGCACTTCAGCAGGCCATGCTGGAGATCAAGAATAAGTACGGAAAGAATGCAGTGGTGAAGGTCAAGAACCTGAATAAGGGTGGCACCGCCATAGAAAGAAATAAGCAGATCGGTGGGCACAAGGCATGAAGAATTACGATGACATTATGCATCTGAAAAGACCGCAGTACGAAGACCTGCCGCCGATGCCGGTGTGGAACCGGGCGGCCCAGTTCTCGCCTTTTGCGGCGTTGGTGGGCTATGACGATGCGGTGGCGGAGACCGCGCGTCTTACTGACCGTCGTCGGGAAATGTCCGACGAAGAAGTAGAGGATCTTAACGTGAAGCTGAATACGCTGTCCGAGACCCTGAGCGGACGTCCGGGAGCGCGTCCTGAAGTTCGGGTGGAATACTTCATTCCGGATTCGCGCAAAGATGGCGGGCGGTACGAAGAGAAGATCGGGGCCCTCCGCACCATCGACAACTATAACGGTACACTCATTTTTGCAGATGGAGAGAAGATCCTGCTGGCGGATACTTACAGCATCTCGATCCGGGATCAGAAGTGAAGGGCGCACGTGAACTTCGCCAGGCCCGCGGCGGGAAGTGCGAATGCTGGGGCGAAGGCAGAAAAAAGCGCCGCGTGATGCAGCGCTCTCGTTAGCAGAAACAGTTTACTATTCGAATGTTTCTTGCCGCCAGATCCGTGAAGCTTCCGGACAGGAAGTTGCTCAGAAGAGTTTTTCTCGTGGCGGGGATGATCGGCTCGGTCTCAATTACCTTGATAGGCTGGTAATTACCGAGGTTGGCGCAATCCGGCGGAACTACCAGATAGAAGATCAGCGTTCCGTTGGGATGCTCGATCACCTGAGAAACTTCAGAGGCCACTCTAGTACCGTTTTGAAGATCGAATTGAATTTTAGTCATATGCGGACTCCTTTGCACGTGTGATACATTACGGATGCTATTGTACCATAAACAGACTCTTTCTGGCTTCAAGACCGTGAAATGAGGTTGACATCGGAAACTTACATGTGCAGAATACATAGTATAGGTTGGGTTGTGAAATCCCGGTTGTGGTGACCGGAACAGGTTTCACTCGTTAATTGAATAAGAGGTAGAGCCATGAATCGTAGGGTTGTTGTAAGCAGCTTGATCGCTGCATCTTTTTGCGTGCTTTTTTGCTCCGGTATGACTGCTGCCGGTAAAGTTCAGGCAGTCAGTTTTTCCCTCGAAGAGAGATCGGAAACGGTTGGTGATTTCGGAGATTCCGTTGGTAAGACGGATTCCGATGTGGCCATCAACGAAGAGAACTTCCCGGACAGTGGATTCCGGAAAGTGGTCGAGACTTTCGATACCGACGGGAACGGAATCTTGTCTGAATCTGAGATTTCGAAGATCCGGACCATCGAGTGCAAGAACAGCGGGATCACCTCTCTGAAAGGTATCGAGAACCTCACCAATCTTTCTACTCTCCGATGCGCGGATAATCCGATCACGGAAGTGGACTTCAGCCGGAATCTGAAACTAAATGAACTGGATATTTCCGATACACCGATCACCAGTCTCGATCTGAGTGCGAATACCGATCTTATTATTTTAACGTGTGACAGAACCAATCTTACGACACTGGATCTTCGCAAGAACAAGGGCCTCGGGTATCTCAGCTGTCAGGAGACGACGTTGGAGAAGGTTGATGTCCGTGATCTTGCGTACCTCAGTTACATCAATGTTTTCGGCGAATTCGACAGGAGTACCTGGTCTGCTTGCGGTAGAATCGAAGTTCTGAATCTCAGCGGCTGTTCACAGCTTGAAACGGTGACCTGCGCCAATAACAAGATCCGTACGCTGGATCTGTCAGCTACGAACTGCCTGATGGAGCTGAACTGCGAACATAACGAATTACAGAGTCTGAAACTGGGAAAGAGAAGCGCTCTGAAGACTGTGTACTGCAGATATAATCAGCTGACCAGTCTGGATGTCAGCGATGCAGGAAGGCTTACGGAACTTTACTGCTCATATAATCAGCTCACGAAGTTAAATGTCAGTAACGATGCTAAGCTTCAAAGTCTAATAACGCAGGGCAATCAACTGGCATCTCTGGATATCCGAACCTGCACGGATCTGTTTTCTGCTTTCGATATGAAATACCTCAACTTGCAGAACAAAGGCGAGTATCCCTATCTTATGTTCAGTCGATATATCGATGAAACGAAAGTGTTACTCGAACTCGAATTCGATATCGATACGAAACTCACCGGTGTGAAGATGCCGGAGATCGTCACCATTGATTATATTCATTTCCCGGATTATTACTTCCGAAACTATGTGGCTACGACACTTGACAGTGACAGTAATGGAATTCTTTTCGGCGAGGAACTCGATGATGTGATATATATCGACTGTTCCGGAATGGGAATCGAATCGATGCAAGGGGTAGAGTTTTTCCCGAATCTGACAACTCTAGATTGTTCGAAGAACCAGATCAGGAACCTGAAACTGACCAATCCGAAGCTCACTATGCTATACTGCAGCGGCGACTTGAATATTTATGACATGCCCATAGGCGTCCTGGAGACCTTGGATGTGAGTGCTCTTAAGGATCTGGATTATCTTGCCTGCTCGAACAATCAGATCAAGACACTGGATGTAAGCCACAATACCAATCTTACGTATATACTGTGCTCATCGAATCCGCTCACTGATCTGGATCTGACCAAGCATACTAAGTTGGAGTTGATCAGGCTTTCCGATACCAAGATCAGTAAGATCGATACGACAAAAATGCCGCTGCTTCGTACTCTTGACATCAGTTATACATCGGTGACGAAACTTGATGTAAGCAAAAATCCTGAGCTGTCTTATCTTGAATGTATCCGTTGCGAGATCCCGAAACTGGATGTTTCTCACAACCCGGAACTATACTTGCTTTATTGTTCAGGCGCTCCGCTGAAAACTCTGGATGTGACCCATAACCCCGTTCTTTCTGCTTTGCGTGTCGCCGACACCGAGATCAAAGAACTGGATGTGACGAAGAATCCGGAATTAAAAGAACTGGATATCAGCTGGGATGAGATTCGATTCCTCGATCTATCGAAATGTCCGAATCTTATTGTGCTGGAAGTATCATTCACTCAGCTGAACGAACTGGATGTTTCGCATAATCCGAAACTGAAAGAACTCGGGTGTATGACGCTAGAGAATATTGACAAACTGGATGTCAGTCATAACCCTGAGCTGATCAAGCTGGACTGTGTCTCGAATAATCTCCGCAGTCTGGATCTTCGAAATTGTAAGAAACTGACTTATCTTGACTGCTCGCAGAATCTTATCTACGATCTGGATGTTTCTGAGAACATTTGGTTGGAGACGCTTTATTGCGGCAACAATCCCTTTACGAAACTGGATCTGAGCAAGCTTCCTAATCTGCAGCATTTCATGTGCGATGGCTGTACGGATCTGAAATCCCTGGATCTGTCTCATAACACGGAATTGCTCCGCCTGTGGTGCAATAACGTACCTCTTGGAAAACTGGATGTCAGTCATAACCCGAAGCTTTATGTGATCATGTGCCAGTATGCACATTTGACGTCGTTGGATGTTTCGGTATGCACAGATCTAACATATCTGGATTGCTCCTACAATTTCTTGAAGGAACCGCCTACGGTTCCGGATGGTGCCGCAGTGATCTTTGCCCCGCAGATCGACCAGGCGGTCTTTGCCAACCTGCGGGTTATCAATGCGAAGGAAGACAGCCTGAGTCTGGCCTGGGACATTGTGGAAGGATCCGCGAAGGACGTAGAGGTCTGGATATCCACTTCTGAAAAAGGAACCTTCCAGTTCAAAACTATAGGCGGCACGATCAAGAATTTGCAGCCGAATACAGAGTATTTCATCAAGATCAGAGGCTATGTGAATATAAAAGGAGTCACGTATTACGGTGAGTTCTCCGAGGTTGTCCGCGGTAAGACCAAGGCTTCTTCCGGGAAAAACCCTACCCCGACCACGGCGCCGAAGCCGACGGGAAAAGCTCCGACCCCGACTGTGAAAGTGACAGTCACGCCTACAAAGAAAGTGACGCCTACAAAGAAAGCGACGATCACACCGACTAAGAAAGCAACGGTAACGCCTACAAAGATAGTAACGATCACACCGACGCAAAAAGTCACTCCGACACCTGTGAAAGATCCGACATTCGAGGATTTCGTCGAGCGACTCTATGTGGTGGCTCTGGGACGAGCTTCCGAACCGGGGGGTAAGGAATTCTGGGTGAAGCAGGTCGTTGAAGAAGGGAAGACCGGTGCAGACTGTGCGCGATTCTTCCTGCTGGATGCTGACGAATTCATGAAGCGGAACCTCTCTGTGGAAGATTTTGTCGAGACCCTCTATAAGACCTTCTTCGATCGTGAATCCGATGACGCCGGAAAGAAGGGCTGGGTAGAGGCCATCAAGTCCGGCAAAAAGACGCGGGCGGAAGTGGTGAATGACTTTATCGAGTCTACCGAGTGGTGTGATGTCTGCGCTACCTACGGCGTGAAGTCCGGCGCGAAGTGGCACAAGGCCACCAAAGCTTCGAAGAATGCCATCAACTTCGCCACACGTCTTTATACCTGCTGTCTGAAACGTGATCCGGATGCGGCCGGAGTGAAATACTGGTCTCTGGCGCTTACCAACCTCGAGAAGACCGGTGCTGAAGCAGCCAAGTCCTTTTTCGAAAGCGATGAGTTCATCGGATTTAAGACCACGGACAAAGACTACTTGATCCGGCTTTATAAGACCTTCATGGGAAGAGAACCCGTGAGCAGTGAGGTGGATTACTGGCTCGGCGAGATGGCCGCAGGCAGACAGACCCGCGCCGGCATTCTTTCCTTCTTCGCCCAGAGCGAGGAGTTTACCGGGATCTGTAAGAAGTACGGTATTGACCGCGGAACGATCTGATTCATCGGTCGACGGTTTACTGAAAATGGTATTTTCCTGTCGCGATAGCTCTCGTTTGTATTGAGCCTCACATTCGGACGGAAAATGGAGCCTGATTTTTGCCTTTAGATTCTCAGCCTACAGATTGCCATTCTCGAAACCGCTTCACCATGTTTCGTAGTAATTTCGCGCAAAGAGGTAAAACAACCTCATATCGTGTTTACTTTTATATATAAACATGATACATTTGACCTGCTTTGGCTTATTTTTGTGCGCTCAAAAATGACGGAATACTTGGACTTGCTTACGGACATAAATTTCTATAAACCTGTGAATTCATCGATGTTTTGACATAACGATGTGCACAGAATATTGGCTTAAGTACAACTTACCAATAGGAGGCATAGTTATGCATTCATCCAATCGCTCACGTTTCGTGCGCATTGTCAGCCTGTTGCTGACAGTTGCAATCGTCATTGGCGTTTACCCGAAGAAGCCGGTCAAAGCCGACCAGGTTTCGGTTACGGAAAACGGCATGACTGCAGAGTACCGCACCATCAGTGCTTGGGGTGAGTTCACCCAGGCCGAGGTTTCGGTAAAGAACAATGGAAGCTCCCCAACGCAAGGCTGGCAGGTAGAGCTGGTCTACGATGACACCACCACCGTTTCCTCCATCTGGAACGCCGTGGCTGCTCCCGCAGATCTGGCAACACCCGACACCATCGTTGTCAACAACGCCGATTACAACGCCGTGATCGCGCCGAACGGTACCGCCGTTTTCGGCATGATCGTCCAGGGCAAGATCAACGAGATCCCGGACATCCACGTTACGGCAACCACCCCGGATCCCACAGAAGAGACAGAGACGGCTCTGTTCCCATATGCGATCCACAGCCAGACAGGTTTTGTTTTCCAAGGCTGGAAAAGCACTATCGCGGGTGATGTGTACTCGGGAAGTAACTTCGATTACTCCGGATCCGAACTGAACCTCTATGGAAATCTGGATGTCGTAGGCAAGATCAATGCATACGGAAACCAGATCAATATTGGTAAGAGAAACGAACATATCACGCCTGTCCCGGCACCGGATTTCTCCGCAGCCATCGAGGCGCAGGCCGGTCGTATGGATCAGGTAGACGGACGGGCTTTCCGGTCCCAGAACCAGATCGTCGCGAACGGTTACTACTACACCAAAGGCAGCCTGAACATCTCCGGAACGAAGTTCTCCGGTGACTGCGTCATCGTAGCCGAAGGTGACATCACTTACAATGTCGATACTCTTTCCGGTGAGGGAAGAGTGGTTCTGTTCTCAAAGAACGGTAACATCAATATCAACGGTTCGAAGATCGAGATTAACGGAATTCTCTATGCTCCGAACGGAAAAGTGAGCATCAACGCATACGACACTACTTTCAACGGTAGAATCATCAGCAAGCAGTTCCAGTACAGCGGTTCCATCCTGAATGTGACCTCCAGCGCCAGCGACCTGGAGCTCATCTATGAACTGCCGGTTATTCACATCACGGCCGATCCGCTGCAGATCGAACTCGGTCAGTCCTCTGTTTTCACAGTTGTATGCGAACAGCCTGAAACACCATTCGAGGTACTCTTCCGTCTCAACGGTGAACCCGTAGAACTGGATGAAGATTCAACATATACACTGACTCCTGTACAGGCAGGTGAGTATGTTCTGGAGGCCTATGTTGAGACCAGCACAGGCGAGATCGTACTGGAAAAGGCAACCGTCATCGTGACTGTTCCTTTCGTACCGACTCCGACAGATACACCTACTCCGACACCGACGAACACACCGGTGCCGACAGATACACCAACTCCGACACCGACGAATACACCGGTGCCGACAGATACACCGACTCCGACACCGACGAACACACCGACACCAACGGAGACTCCTACACCTACGCCGACGAACACGCCGGTGCCGACAGATACACCAACCCCGACACCGACAAACACACCGGTGCCGACAGATACACCAACCCCGACACCGACAAACACACCGGTGCCGACAGATACACCAACCCCGACGCCGACAAACACACCGGTGCCGACAGATACACCGACCCCGACACCGACGAACACACCGGTGCCGACTGATACACCGACTCCGACACCGACGAACACACCGGTGCCGACTGACACACCGACTCCGACACCGACGAACACACCGGTGCCGACAGATACACCAACTCCTACGCCGACGAATACGCCGACCCCGACGGAGACTCCTACACCTACGCCGACAAACACGCCGACGCCAACGGAGACTCCTACACCTACGCCGACAAACACACCGACTCCGACGGAGACTCCTACACCTACGCCGACAAATACGCCGACCCCAACAGAGACTCCTACACCTACGCCGACAAATACGCCGACCCCAACAGAGACTCCTACCCCTACGCCGACAAATACGCCGACGCCAACAGAGACTCCTACACCTACGCCGACGAATACGCCGACGCCAACAGAGACTCCTACACCTACGCCGACAAATACGCCGACGCCAACAGAGACTCCTACACCTACGCCGACGAATACGCCGACTCCGACAGAGACTCCTACACCTACGCCGACAAATACGCCGACTCCAACAAACACACCTACTCCGACCCCGACTCCGGTCGATCTGTCGAAGTACTACACCTTCTCTGAGGGTGATGTAGATGTTTGTGGCTACGAAAGCTACTACGTGAAGGATCACTGGAAGATCGCCGGTGATGTCTGGATGAACGATCGAATCATCTCCGTGATCAACTACAGTATGATCACAGAATCCACCGCTACCTACAAGGGAACCCGTGCCTTCTCGCCGGATTATTCCTTCAGCGGAAGATTTACCGCGTCCTTCACCAGTGAGGTAGGTGGTAACACCACGTTCGATATCGTTCCGGAAAACTGCCGTGTGGATCAGAACTCTATCGGTATCCTCATGTATCCGGGCGGAAAAACCATCAGCATCGTGCTCAACAGAGATACCGGTAAGCCGGTGGCGACAGCACAGTTCCCGTCTATTGGCGAGATGGGTGCATACAACGATATCTGGTACGAGTATGACGGTGAAACACATGAGTTCCGCGTCTATGCAGCCAAGTATGACGCAGAAGGCAATGTAACCAAGCCGAAGAAGCCGCTTATCGTTTATGAGATCGATCTGTCCGAGAAATTTGCAGGCTATGAGAACTTCACCTGGATGACCTTCGGTCTTGATGGTATCTTCAGTACCGGTAGAATGTGGATCCGCGGTATGGAGGTCGATCCGTATCCGGAACTGCACAAAGACACTCCGAAGCCGACAGTCACACCTACACCTACACCTGTATCCAACGGATTCAGAACTCTGTCTCAGGGTGATCCGGAATACGGTTACAAGAATACATTCGTACGTGACGACTGGCAGTTCCAGGGCGAGTCTTCGTATGCCAATGAGCTGCGTCTCTCGATCCTGAACCAGAAGGACAAGCTTTACAACGGTGCTGCCTTCACATCTTTCGCCAACGATGTTGGTGAGGACTATGAGTTCTATACTCATTTCACATTCATTAATTCAAATAAGCTCGAGAATGGTTTTGCATTTGTCATCGAGCCAAATGATCCGAATGCCGGCTTCTATGGCAGCAACGGATATAGCACGCACAAGAACAGTGTCATCGTTGAGTTCGACTTCAACCTCCAGAAGGGCATGTACAGCATGAACCCGAAGGGCAAGTTCGAGAGTTATGACGAGACACAGCCTCACGTTGGTATCATCATCAACGGTAACGAAGCAGGACACTATGCCGTCGCCGATTATCCGGCTATGAAGGAACTCGGCGCCAGAACAGACGCATGGGTAGATTACGATGGCAAAACTCTGTCCGTATACGTCTGCACGATCAATTCGTTCGGACACATCTATAAGTACGCCGACCCGATCATTTCCCTGGACATCGATCTGAAAGAGCTTTTCGATGGAAACAGTAATCTGTATATGGGATTCGTATCTGCCGATGCGTATAAGGATTCGAACGTCAACCTCCATGGTTTCGAGGTGGCAAAAGAACCGTTCACCACTCCGCTGCCGGAGGATCTTCCGATCGAGGATCAGGACCGTTACCAGGTTCTGTCCATGGGTGATGCCAAGTATGGCTATCAGAGAAGATTCGACGCGAAAGAATGGAAGTCCGATGGCGGCATCGAGCCGAACGTTATCACTTGCGCAGCGGGTGTTTATGACAGACATACCCATTACTATCTGATCCCTCGTGAACTGCCGGATGACTATTCTTTCTCCGGAAGATTTACGGTCAGCATCGGCGGTGACGATCCGGGTAACTATATGGGCGTCATTCTGTCCAATTCCGCTACTGACCCCAGATTGCACAGTATCAACATTCAGCTGGATACCATGTCTACCGGCGAAGCAAGATGGAGAAATGCTTTTGGCGAACCGGTAGAGGATAGCGAGGATGGCTGGTACCACGGTTACGAACCGTATGAATCCATGGTCAGCATCTGCCTTGACGGAGACGACCGTACCAACTATGCAATCGCTGAGTATCTGCCGCTTCGTGAGACGAATGCTGTCCATGAAGTATGGTTCAACTACGACGGTACTGAAAAGAAGATCTATGTTTATATCGCAACTTATGACGAAGATGGTCATGTAGAGAAGCCGGCTGCCCCGATCTTGGTATGTCCTCTGGATATGGAAGAGGTCTTCGAAGGATCGCATACGGTATATCCGGTTCTGTATGGTCAGACTGAGCTTCTGAACTGGGGTGAATACTACCTCTATGGTTACGAGCTTGATCCGTATCCGGAGATCCATAACGAGTTCGAGGGCGTACTGCAGGTACTGGCACCTCTGGACAACAAGATCTTTACGAACGGTGCAAGCATCGATATTTCCGGTCGTAAGGGACCGAAGGCGGATCCGGAGGCTCTGTGCCAGGTGAAACTGCTGGATGCATCCGGCAAGGTCGTTTATGAGTCTGAGCAGGAAGTATTCTATGACTTCAAGTACATCGACCGAATCTCTTCTGTAGATATGCCTACAGGAGATTACACCATTGTTCTTTCTCTGGCTGACAGAGACGGTAAAGACTACGTTATTGAGATCCCGATCAAGGTTACGTTCAAAGTCGAGCTTTCGGCAGAGATCTTCGACCTGGTGGCAACGGATAACGGTGTTGAGGTAAAGGGTACGATCGAGTGTAATGAAGAGTCTACCTATGAACTCAAACTGATCAACACAGAAACACTGGAAGAAAGTGTTTTTGCAACAGGCGAAGGCAACAAGAAGAAAGAACTGCTTGGTGTCCTTGATCTGACGGATCTGGCTTCCGGAACATACGGAGTCAAACTCATAGTTACAAGTAAGTCCGGTGAGGTAGTAGACGACCATACGGCTTTCGATTATGAGGCTCCGGAGCGTGAGCTTACGGATGAAGAACTGTTCATTGATATCAAGGATGAGCAGGAAGGCATGGAAGTGACCTTCATTACGGATATCATCGGATCTGTTTCCGGTTCGCTTCTGGACAAGTATGTCTTCGAAGTTTATCCGGTAGACAGCGAAGTGGCTGTATACACTTCTGAAGGTACAGCAGAGGTAACCGATGGTGCGCTGGGTACAATTGACGCGACGCTCCTTCTGAACGGTTATTACCGTGTGAAGGTGACCGCTTATACCGATCGCAATGAGAGCAAAGAAGACGAGATCACAGTTCTTGTCAGCGGTAATGCGAAGATCGGTAACTACTCCGTTACTTTCAATGACCTGACCACAGGTCTGAACAACTTCCCGATCGAGATCTACAGAACTTACGATTCACGTAATCTGTATGAGTCCGGTGATTTCGGATATGGTTGGGATATGAGTATCGGCGGACCGAGAATCTCTATCTCAGGAAGCCTGTCGACAGGATGGACACAGGGTGCAGGAGCCGGATTTGTTGCCGGTAACTGCTACTACTGGAAGCAGGTCCGTGCCCATGAAGTTACGATCGATTGGGGCAACGGCAAGAAGGAGACCTTCAATGTGATACTGTCTCCTGAGAAGCAGAACTATCTGCCGATGAAGTCCGGTATCTCTGTATCTCTGGAAGGCAAAGACAAGACTTGCACATCTACACTGGAGATCCTGGGTGAGTCCTCAAATCTCTACTATGTAGATATTATTCTGGCGCATGATGAACTGGGCCAGGAGATCTTCAAGCCACAGCAGTTCCTGCTGACGGCAAGAGACGGTGTGAAGTACTACTTCGACCTGAGCAAGGGCCTTTATAAGATCGAAGACACCTATGGAAGAACGATCGAGATTACTGATTCCGGTATCTTCTATTCTGATGGTATCGGCATGACGATCGTACGTGACGACCAGGGCCGTATCACATCCATCTCAGATGGTAAGCAGAGCGTATCTTATACGTATGATGACAAGGGTGACCTGAGAGTCTTTACAGACCGCGCAGGTGAAGAAACATCCTTCGCTTACGATGAGACACACGAGCATTACCTGACAGAGATCAGCAACTCGAATGGCGTTCTCTCGAAGAACTACTACGGTGACGATGGAAGACTGGTTGCTGTTGAAGATGCTAACGGAAACAAGGTTGAGTATACACACGATCTTTCTGAAAAGAGTGAAAAAGTTACGAATCGCCTTGGAAAACCTACGTATTATACTTATGACGATTACGGAAACGTGTTGACCCAGACAGATGCTCTGGGAAGAGTCACAGAGTATACTTATGATAAGAATCACAACCTCGCTTCGAAGAAAGATCCGATGGGATATACCACATACTATGAATATGCCGATAATGGTGACTTGCTCAAGGTTAAAGACAGTTTCGGAACGTTGATTAGTAAGTACGACAAACATGGAAATGTTACTTCGATAAGCTGTGGTGATTCCGTTTACTTGAAGTCAAGTTTTGATAGTAACGGATACCAGACGAAGAATCAGTTCGTTACAGGTCGTATAGAATCTTATGCCTATAGTGGAGATAAGCTTACTGAGGTGAGTGACAACTTGGGCACAGTGATTTCTCTGAGCTATGATGATTCTGGAAGACCTGTTTCTGCAACATATGCGGACGGCAGAGTCGCGATGTATGACTACAACGGCTTGGATCAGATCAAAACGGTTACTCTTGTTTATAACGGACATAGTCAGAAGGTTGATTTTGAGTATGATGCATATGGCAATGTCACGAAGAAAACTTACCCGGATAAGTCATTTGAAACTTATGAATATGATGTTCTGGGTAATCTGATTAAAGCTGTTGATAATAAGGGAAATACAACAACATATCAGTACAATGCTTGCGGAAATTGCACATTGATTGAATACTCCGATGGAACGAAGGAAGCTTTCGTATATGATGCGGAAGGTCAGACTTCTTCTGCTACGAGTAGAAACGGTCTCAAAGTTGATTACAAATATGATGCGGTTGGTAATCTGATTAGAGAATCCAACACAAGAGGAGAAGTGAAAGAGTATACGTATGACGCAAATGATCGTCTCACTTCCTCTTCAGTGCAGAATGGTGGAACAACTTACTATGGATACGATGCTGCCGGCAGATGTACGAGTGTTACTGATCCGTATAATCACGAGACGCGTTATACCTATTCTCTTGGCGGTCAGATAACATCGATGATTGATGCTAATGGCAATACTTACTCCTTCGAATATGATGGTGCCGGACAGAGAACGGCAACTATCTTTCCAGATGGATCGAAGACAACTGCTACATTTGATATTAGAGAAAGACTCGTTTCTGAGACCGATGGTGAAGGTGGTGTTACGACCTATACCTATGATTCAGTAAACAGACTGAGATCGGTCACCGATGCTGCAGGCAATACGTGGAAATACGAATACGATGCATTGGACAATGTTACTAAGGTCACAGACTGTGATGGCAATGTAACCGAGTACCTCTACGACGACAATGGCAGATGTATTGAAATCAAAAATGCAGCTGGTAAAGAGGCATCCTTTACATACAACAGTAAGGGAATGAAGTCGAAAACTGACTTCGCAGGCAAAGAGACAGTATATTCTTACGACGATGCAGGAAGAATTGTTTCTGAGACTGTTGCAAGTGATGGAATCCGATATAACTACAATGATAAAGGCCTGCTAGACCATGTAGAAACAACGGATGGTACAATTTATTACTCTTATGACTCCACCGGATTGTTGACATCGGTGAAAGATGAGAGAGGTGCTCAGATCAATTACACTTACACGAAGAGAGGCTTAGTGTCGAAGATCTCCAGTGCAGAGGGTTCTGTTTCCTATACATATGACTTGATGGACAGACTGGTAGAAGTCAAGGATGGAGATGGAACTGTTACTCACTACACATATGACAATGTCGGAAATGTGTCGAGTGTAGAATACGCAAACGGCATTACGATTTCGTATAACTATGATCGGAATAACCGACTAGTCGCACAAGAGGCTAAAGATGCGAACGGAACCATTCTTGCAAGCTATAAGTACACCTTGGGTAAAAATGGTGAAAGACTGGTTTGCGAAGAACTGAACCGTAAGGTTTCGTATACTTACGACAAACTTGGAAGACTGACGTCCGAAACGGTTGTAAGTAACGGAAAAACAACTGTTACTGAGTACACTTATGATTCTCGTTCGAATCGTCGTGCTATGAAAAAGGACGGAAAGGTTACAGAGTACTCCTACAACGAGCTGAATCAGCTTGTTAAAGCGGGAACGGTTGTTTATACCTACGACGATGCCGGAAACCTGATGACAAAGAGCGATAATGGAGTGCTCATCGCATCTTATGAGTACAACGCTCGAAACAAGATGGTGAAGGCAACTGTAAACACTGCGAATGGCTCACTGGTTGAGACATATACGTATAACTATCTTGGTGACAGAACATCCAAGACAAGTAATGGTGTAACCACATACTACACGCTGGACTACAGTGGTGAGTATTCGCAGAACCTGGTTGCCAAGACGGGAGGAGAGTCCATATTCTATGTTCGTGGATTGGATCTGATCTCCGGAGAAACTGGTGATGAGACTGTGTTCTACCTCTACGATGCAGGCCACTCCGTAAGAATGCTGACAGATGAAAGTGGTGTGATTACTGATAAGTATGACTACGACGCATTCGGTAATACGACCTTGCAGACAGGAACAACAAATAATGAGTACGGTTTCCAGGGCGAGGTTGGAGATGAGTCTGGTCTTACATATCTCCGTGCAAGATATATGGATCCATCTACTGGTTCATTCACAAGCATGGATTCATTCGGAGGATATCTGGACGATCCAATCAGCCAGAATAAGTACCTGTTTGCAAATGGCAATCCTGTCATGGGGTGTGACCCGAGTGGTTATTACACACTTCAGGAAGAAGTAACGACAATTGGAATAATCGACATCTTGTATGAAGCTTCTATGGCCTCATTTAAGTATATGGTTAAAACAGAAATAAAGAATGGTGGAACCACTGGTACGGGTGAATTAGTGGGAGGCATGCTTAAAGAAGGCGCTGTTACCGCTTTAACAATGCTTTTGGATAAATTGGTACCAATGCTTGGGCCTCTTCTGTTCGTTGCTGTTGGAACAGTATACTATGGTTTGAAGATGCTGGAAGGTGTCATGGAGTTTACGCTCGGACTTATCGAAGTATTTATGGGCGATGACACACAATATTTCGATGACGATTACGAAGCTCCGGGTGTCGGAGGCGCTCTTGGAAGAGGCGTAAATGTGTACCGCGGACTTAAGAGAGCTAAGGAGGCCTTAGAAACGATAGGCGACGCTATAGCTGGAATGAAAGATGTTTTTGCACATGTGCGTGGTTTTAGATTGCTTGATACTATAGCTATGGAACAAGAAGCAAAACGTCTCCAGTATTTGTACCTGATTTTCAGTCCAAACTACGAGAGATACTGGAAGCCTGCCGGTACGTAATAGATTGATGCTTGAAATCATGATATGATCCAGAACCCTGCTGATAAACCCTATGGTTTTCAGCAGGGTTTTCTCTTGCGAAATGTTTTTCAAATCTTTACTATTTGTACTATCTATCACCAATCAAGATGTATATAATTTCGCTATAAAGAAATTCGTGAAGGGGAAAATGTAGCAGGTTTATCTTGTTGCTATCGGTATGAAGTATGGAAAGTAAATTAGTTCCGGGAATTTGTACTCAGTGCCAATCTGTTCTGCAGTTGAATCCTGATCAGGATGCAGCGATTTGTCCATCTTGTGGAACGCCGTTTATCGTGGAGAAGGCAATCAACCAGTACAATATTACCGCACAGGGTTCTCTTACTATCTCTAATTCGGTTTTTCAAATGGGACCGTCTGCCGAGAATATGGCAAAACGTGGATTCCAGTTTCTGGAGTTGAAACAATATGATAAAGCGAATGAGTACTTCAACAAAGCTTTGGATATTGATGTGGATTGCAAGGAAGCAATTGAAGGTATGGCGAAGTTGAAGGAAGAACAGATACAGGCTCAGAATCTTGTGCTACTAGAAAGTGCAAAGAGAGAAGAGGCTCAGTTACGCTTTAGACATGCTTGGGAGTGTTTTCAGGAATTGTGCAGACGGGATCCGGATAATGAAGAGTATGCGGAAGGCCTTATCAGAACAACGGAGCGTTATCAAAACTTCTCCTATATAGCAGAACCAGTTTGGTATCTTGGAACGTTTTTTCCGACGCCAGGTGTTTTGCACCTGACATCGCAGAAACTGTTATTTGTTCCTCGGGATGCAGGGAAAAAATCTTTCACTCTTTCTATGACAGATTTTGTTGGAATCAGTGCAGTAAGAGAAGGTTCCAACGGAAATGGGAAGTTGATTCTGTTGAAAGTATTCTATAAGGAGAATGGTCAGAATAAGAATGTCTACTTCCGAACAGAGAAAGCATACGATATTGCTACACGGATACATGCATATATCCAGAACGGTTTTGATTGACTAGTGAAAAGGGGTCCCCTGGGAACGGCAATGTCATTAAGTTAAGACAGCATTGACTCGATGAGGCTATAAAACAAGTCAAAAAGAG
>LVAV01000116.1 GCA_001604185.1 Clostridiales bacterium Firm_16
CTCTTTTTGACTTGTTTTATAGCCTCATCGAGTCAATGCTGTCTTAACTTAATGACATTGCTCATTGTTTTGAGACAACCCCTTTGAAAATCATCCAATCTAAATAATCAGATTATGTAGCTAACTGATCAGCCCTTGGAAGGAATGTACTTCTCGATGATGGCCGGAATCGTACCGTCATCTGTCAGTTCCTTGAGTGCAGCATTGATCTTCTCGAGAAGAACGGTGTTCTCCTTGTTGATTGCCATAGCATAATCTTCAACAGCGTAAGGGGTCTCCATAACCTTGAGGCCTTCGTTTGCTTCTACGAAAGACTTAGCCGGTTCATTATCGATAACTACTGCATCGATCTTACCTGCTGCCAGAGCCAGAACTGCGTCACCGCCCTTGGAATAACGAACGACTCTGTCTTCACCGACTCCACCGTCATCAGGTGAGCTGGACATGTAGATATCACCGGTTGTACCTGTCTGAACGCCTACTTTGTAGTCGCCGGCCAGAAGTGCATCTACGTCCTTGATCGGAGAGTCTTCCTTAACGATAACAGCCTGGATACCGGTTGCGTATGTAGAAGAGAAGTTAACGGACTCTTTTCTATCTTCTGTAACGGTCATACCAGCCATACCGAAATCGTACTTCTTGCTCTGTACACCTGCAACGATGGAATCGAACTCAACGTCCATGATCTGCAGTTCCAGACCCAGTTTCTTAGCGATTGCTTCTGCAATCTCGGCATCGATTCCGACGATCTTATCACCCTCGTAATACTCATACGGCTGGAAGTAAGCATTGGTAGCCATGATGAGCTTGCCATCCTGGAGCGTGAACTTCTCTGCAGCTGTGGTCTCAGCCTGAGAATCCGCCTGAGAATCAGTCTGGGATTCACCTGCTGTCGTTGTTGCTTTTGTTGTTGCCTTCGTCGTCTCCTCCGACTTGGAACATCCGGCCATAGCGCCGACCATGCAGAAGATCAGACCTGCTGAAATAATTCTGGAAATTACCTTCTTCATATTATCCTCCTATTTGACTCAAAGTCTACGCTATCAGTATATCGCCGATTGCCCGGGATGTCATTTCAATTAGTGACCGAAAAATCCTGACAGAAACCTTGTTTATTTGGCATTTCGGACAAAAACAGCCGTGGCGTCTTTGCGCCTTAGCAATTCCCAGTATACACGTACGAGAGTTTTTCCCTGGCCACCTCGGCCAGCCGATAGACTACCGAAACCGGGGTCGCGTCCCGATCGGTCATATGAAACCTCGGGAAGAACCGGGATATATGAAGCGGTATCTCTTTCCCGATGCATCGCCCGTCACCGTCTTCCAACGATGCGATCCAGGCGGCCATCTCCCTCATCTTCTCTTCCGAATCGTTCAGTCCCGGCACGATCAGGCACGTCAATTCCACATGGGCTGTCTTCACCGCCTCCCGTATGAAGGACGTAGTCATTGAGAAATTTCCGCCCAGCGCGTCGTGATAGATTTCTTCCGAAAAACACTTTAAGTCGATATTCATGGCGTCGATCCAGGGCGTGAGCTCCATAAGTATCGCCGTCTCTGCCGTGCCGTTCGTGACTAGCACATTCTTCAAACCTTTTTCATGAGCAAGCTTCACTGTATCACGGACGAATTCATATCCGATGAGCGGTTCGTTGTATGTAAACGCAATGCCGATGTTGCCCTTATCCACATTTTTCTCAGCCAGATGTACTAGCTGTTTTGGAGTGATGTACGTTGCGTACTCCGCCACCCGCTTCACTTCTTCTCCCCAGGAAATATCGTAGTTCTGACAGAAGGGGCACCGCAGATTGCACCCGTAACTTCCCACAGAAAGAATACGCGATCCCGGATAGAAACGGGATAAAGGTTTCTTCTCGATCGGGTCCAGGGCACAGGACGTGATCTTCCCGTAATTCTCTGCTACGACTTTCCCGTCCAGGCAGATACGGGCGCCGCAGAATCCGAGGGCGCCTTCAGGAATTTCGCAATGTCGGAAACACACTTCACAACGAGCCATAGCCGCCTCCATTACTTGTGACGGATCACTTCAAATCGTTGCAGGAAATACTTCTCATGAGGCTGGATGCCCCCCTTATGCATAGCAATCTTCACCTGACTCTCCACGTCATCGACACCTTCGATATCCGGCAGCAGAAGTCCCCGCCGGCCGTCTTTCGTAGAAACGATCACGCCATAACGCTTTACATCCAGCTGGTCTTCGGAATCGATATCCTCCGGCTCCCCCAGCACATCTACATTGATCTCCAGCCAGGTCAGTTCCTCTTCCCGAATCGGGTTGAACCGCGGATCCCGGGTGCTGGCACTGACTGCATTGTTCACGATCTCCTGGGCAAGATTTCTGGCCGTCGGCCCGATGGTGCCGATGCAGCCTCGAAGCTGTCCATGCTCATGTATCGATACAAAAGCTCCCGCACGTCGGTCGAGCAGCTCACCGGGCAGATCGGGGAGCTCCGATACAGCAGGCTTCTTTCCTGTCTTGACGTATTGATCGATGGTCATTCTCGCAAGACGCACATAGGCATCCGCGTCCGTCGCTTTTGCCGCCAGCGCCTGCTCCTTGGCCGCAAGATGGGCGGCAAGAAACTGCCGCGACGGATCCGGTTTTGACTCGCCCGCGGGATAGAAAGTACAGATACCGTACCCGACGCCGGTCACGTCCTGATGGCTCAGAGATTTGGCCTGCACCTGCTGTCCGTCCCAGGCACCTGCCATGATGACGAAACTCCGATGCCCGCACTCCGCGGCCTTATCGCAGAAACTTTCTTCGAAATCCAGCAGCTCGCCGAAGGCCCCGCGACCCATAACGTCCATGATCCGTTTATCGTATTCCGGTCCCTCTTTCGCAAATCCATAAGGACCGTAATCCTGAAGTTTATGAGACAGATCGCCGCTAGCCACCAGCACCACTTTGCGCGACAACTTCGCCGCGGCGGAAGCGATGTACATACCCAGCTGGTAGTGATCCTTCAGAGGAAATCCCGAAAGGCCGATACGCACCAGCTTGAAATCTTTGTATTCCTGCTCGATGAAATAAAGAGGGACCATGGTACCGTGATCCAGATCCGGTTCCCGCTCGCCCATGGTTCCCGCAGAGAAACCGTCTCGATAGGCAAGTTCGGAAATGGCATCCACCAGTTCCTCGTCATAGGTCTCCTGGAACTTCACTTCCGGCGCACGGAAATAGGAGAAAGATCCCCTCGCTTTCCGGCCGGGAGAGATATGGAAATAGTCTGAATACAATGTGGCATGAGGGCTGGTGATCACGATGGTCTCCGGCTTCAAAGCCGCGATCTCCCTTGCTACCTGCTGATAGGCCCGGGTGGTCTCCTCCACCTGCTTCTCACTTCCCCGTCCCACGGCAGGAACGATCATGGGAGGATGGGGAACCATAAAACTTGCAAGGATCGGCATAGTGACCTCCTTCTCGCGCAGCATGCACGATGCAAAAATGAATATAGCAGCGCCCCGTATCCGGCTGCGCCGCTATGACTGATCCGATGATCTTATTTCTGATTCTTCCGTCCCGGATTACGACGGAGCGCCGGTTTTCTCAAGAGAGTCCGCTTCTTATCGCTCAACGTACCCTTCTGGAAATCGTAGTAGAATTTCTTCTTCTCGCCACACAGGTCATACCAGATCTCCACTACCTGGTCGTGACGCTCGTAGCTCAGCACATTGCCTCGATAGAACAATGTCAGTGCTTCTTCCAGCACCCGTTTCTTCTTCTCGTCATACGCGGATACATTGTCGGAAGTCATCAGGATAGAACCGAAAAGCGCATTGAGTCTGGTCAGTGCCGTTCTTCTCGTGAAGCTCAGTTTATTGTTGGTATCCCGCAGCATGAACACATCCGGATCACTGAGGAATACCTTCTGGTTCAGCGGACTTCGGTAGATCGTATTGAGGATCGTATTCTTCGTCGATACTCGTTCCGCATGCAGGATCCGCTTATGAGGTGCCGAGTCGAAAGTCAGGGACACATCCGGTCCCACACGGCAATAGTCGAAGCGTTCAAAAGCATTGGACAGCACCGCGCCGCTTCCGAGGATCAGTTTCCCCGAGAGTTCCTCACGAAGAAGCCGATAGGCGAACTCGGACGTCTCACACCGGGTCATACCTTTCAACGGCTTAAAGTTACATGCATAAAGATAATCCAGTTTGAAGAAATTAAATCCCAGCTGGCTATAGTGACGCAAGGTATTTCGGATATATTCCACCACGTCCGGCACGTTCAGATCCAGCGGATAGAATCCGCTCCAGAGTCCCCCTGCGAAGATCTTGTTGCCCTTCTCGTCTCGGGCGATCCAGTCCGGATGTTCCGCCACGAGTTTCGATTTCTCTTCCGCTACGAAAGGCGCCAGCCACACACCAGCACGAAGACCTTTGTTATGGATCTTCGCCACCATCGGCTGCAGTCCCTCCGGGAATTTCTGGCGGTCCACTTCCATCCAGTCACCCACGGCACTCTCGAAACCATCGTCGATCTGGAACAGGTCGAAGCGAGCGTCGATCCCTGCCAGAGCCTCGTCCAGGATCGGTTCGCTGATATTCTGATAATGGTTGTACCAGGATGTATAGCCCAGAAGTCTCTTGAAGGATCTGGGTCTGAATCGGGAAAAATACTCGGTCCCGTTTTCTGCGATGACGTAATCGAAGAGCACGAAAGACTGACCCGGTCCAAGATGTTTTCCTTCGCAGTCGCTGAGCAGTCTCAGCTGGTCTTCTTTCTCCTCGAAGCGGATCAGAAGATAGGCATTCTTATAGTTGAAACTTCCGATAAAGAAGGGTTCTTTTCCCCGGATCCAGGAGAAATCGAATCCCAGATGCCCGCCGGCCGGGAACTTCCAGAAAGCCTGGGAGCCGTAGCAACGCAGGTGGGATTTCTCCACTACCAGTTTCGGAAGTTTATACAGATCACTGAGATACTCACCCTGGGTAAATTCCCGTGTCTCGGTCCAGGACTGATAGCCGTTGGCCAGGATCAGGTCATCCAGATGGTAAGTATGCTGCATGAGGATCTCGGCGCTCACGAGCGTGAGACCATCCGGCGCATCACAGGTCACCACCACGGTCCGTCTTCCGGACTGCTTTCTGTCCTCGATCCGGATGTAATCATCCGTACACTCGGTCTTAAATTCTTTGCCGTCGATACGGTAGGTTATTTCCATAGGGCTCAACCCTCCAGCGGTTCACCTTTACTGTTAAACAAAGGAAGTGGTTCCAGGAACCGGATGTCGGTCCTCTTGGCCGCGTCACCCTCAGCCAGTACACATACACGGGCCGTTACCTTGCCGCCGCAGAGATTGACCATCTCTTCCATGGCTTTCAGAGATCCGCCGGTGGAGATAACGTCGTCCACCAGAAGGATCCGCTTGCCACGGATCATGTCCGCATCGTCGCGGCCGATATACAATTTCTGTGCACCCTTGGTGGTAATGGAATGGTCCTCCACCGAGATCGGATCCGGCATATAATTCTTCGGACCTTTACGGGCGACAAAATACTTCTCCGCTTTGCTCTGGCGCGCCATCTCGTGGGCGATCGGGATACCCTTGGCCTCGGCCGTGAAGATGTAATCGTACTCTTCCTTCGGCACCAGTTTCAGCATCTCCCTTGCACAGGCTTCCGAGATCTCGGCGTCACCGAAACAGATAAATGCGGCGATATACAGTTCGTCATTCACCGGACACAGCGGCAGGTCCCGTGTAAGTCCGGCAATCTTCATGGTGTATTTCATCTTCACACCCTCCCCTTCACACAGAAATATTTTACATCATTCCCTTTGGCTTGGACACAGAAGGATATTAATTCTTCGTGAACTTCGAGATGAATTTCCAGGCGGTCTCCACACTATGCTGACGGCACTCGTGGATCTGGTTGTCCACACTGGCGAAAGCCGTGCGGCACACGCCGTCTTCACTGTCGAAATAGTGGATGGTCAGTGTCGCGTCACGAGACTCGTCACGCACCTTCTCCACCCGGTCTCCCGGGATACCCCAGATCGGGTCTTCCCACTTATCTTTGTCTTCGAATTTTAATCCGTCAAAATTCTTCTTCAGCTTATTGACGCCGGCCACATACTGCAGACGCTCCACGCAGGATTCACCCTGGAACGGCAGTTCCGGAAGATGGGACTTCTCCCCGCCGGAATAGAATACCGGTACGGCCACGGTCTTATTGAGGTTCTCGGTCACCGGCTCACCGAAGAAAGTGGTGTATACCGGGAACAGCGCACTGGCCGGCATGATGCCTGCGAAGATCTGCGGATATTCCTGATACATATCCCAGGTCTTGCCGCTGCCCATGGAGAAACCTGTGGCATAGATGCGCTTCTCATCGATGCTGTAACGCTTCTTCAAGCCTTCGATGACCTCGGCTGCTTCTGTTGCGGTAACGAACTGATGGTTCTCCACCGATACGAAAAGGAATCCGTACTTGTGTGCGATCTCCCACCATCCGGCTACGAAAGTCAGATACATGGAGGAGTCTCCGCCGCCATGGAATCCCAGCACCAGCGGTACCGGTCCGTTATCGAAAATGCCGTTGTTATAGTAGGCGAAATATCCAACCTTATGGGTCTTCTGATCCTTGAAAGGACTTCTGTTATCGGAAGAAGTATTGACCTCTACGCAGCCCACATCTTCCGTCATATTCAGTGCCGGGAAATCCGGTTCGTACTCGATCTTGCCGCACCACATCTTGAACTTCTTGACGAAAGAATCGAAGTCCGAAATGTAGTCTGCAGACTCCTTGATCAGGAGACTCTCACATCCCTCGAAGGCCTTGTTGATCTCATCGGAATTACCCACACTTAAGATAGCGATATCTTTTCTCTTTACATCCGGAACGATGCTTAATCCCTGCATGGAGCACATCGCCGGTGTGATCTCACCCGGTCCCCAGAGGTACTCGCCCTGAAGGGTAGTCAGGAGATTTTTCGCCACGTAGTCGGCAGATTTTCCGAAGCTGTAGATGTCGGCTCTGAACACTGCGCCACGGACGAAGTAGCCCTTGAATTCTCTGGCAAAAAAGTCATAGTTCTCGACGATTCCGTCTTTATATACCGGGATATTCTTGACCTCGGCGATCACGGCTGCATAGAAGCTCTCATCCGCTTTCTCCCAGCCTCCTTCTTCTGTCGGATATACGAAAAGCACACTTCCGTCCACCCGGGATGCGATCTTGGCCAGTCCGCTTTCTTCTGCAAATTTCACGGCACTTTCCATATCCTGCTTCTGCTCTTCGAAAACCAGAAGAAGCGGAGCACGGAATGTGTAGTTATTCGTCTGCCCATCGATCTCATTCGCCGGTACGTAAGTCTTCAGATAAAACTTCTCATACTCGTGTTCCCAGAATTTCCCTCCATTGTCCAGGTCCTTGACCTGCGGACGTTCCATCATCGCCATAGTTGTTTCCTCCCAAATGTCTTGTTCCATCTACGTCGCACGGTCTCCCCAGCCGCACACGTCATACTCTCTTACTATAACATACTTGCCCTCGGAGATGGTATAATCAGGACATGGTTTACTATGAGCATTTCTGTACAGAACATATCGGCATGATCATCACCATCGCGACTATCATTACGCTGGTGTTGATCTTCTGCAAGAAAGCAGACAAGAAGCACAATCTGTCTTCCTCTTCTGAGGCAAAAGCTCTCGCACCGGATGTGGACACCGCTTCTTCTCTCACCCCATCCCACGGGGCTCTCGCGCCCTCACTCAAGTTAGCGCGCATCCTGGCGGTAGTGCTTTTCCTGGCAGAACTGATCCAGGATATCCTGGCTTATAACGAAGGCTTCCCGCTGAAATCGATCCTGCCCTTCCACCTTTGCAACATGGGAATTTTCATACACCTGCTTTCCTCCTTTACGAAGGGGAAAGTCCAGCAGTTCTTCTCCGAGATCTCGCTGGTACTGATCATGCCGGGAGCCATCGGCGCCATACTTTTCCCGGACTGGAACTACCAGCCCTTCTGGAAATGGTTATCCCTCATGATCTTCTTTACTCACATGCTGCTGACCCTGATCCCGCTGATCCATCTGGTAGGAGGACGCATCCACGTCAAGTTCTCCCACTTCTGGTACAGCATAGTTTTCATGCTGATCGTCGCGCCTCCGGTCTACTGGCTGGACGTCAAGCTCGATGCCGACTATCTCTTTCTCCGCATCCCGGTAAGCGGATCCCCGCTGGAGTGGACCTACAACCTTTTCGGAGAGAAACTTTATGTCCTCGGACTGTTCTGCCTGATGGTATGTGTACTTGCTTTCGAGTACTGTCTCATCATCGGGCTACGCACGATCCGCAATCACATCCGTTCCAAATAACAATGCATATCTCCGCACGCAGTCCTCGACGCTATGCGTCTGCGTAAGCGTGCTTCGATATGCATCGTTACAAGGGGGTAATGGCATGTCGTTTACTTAAATGTTACTTTTACTTCGAAGATCCCGCTGTAGTAGTCGAGGTCCATCTTATAACCCAGCGCCTTCAGATTGCTGTCCACGATGGACAGTCCCAGCCCGGTTCCGTTGGCACCACGAGCGGCGTTCCCTTTGACGAAAGGTTTTCTTAATTCATCCACGTTCTCGATGGTCTCTTTCGTCTTATTGCGGATGATCAGATTCTTCTCATCCAGATAGATCTCCACCTCGGTACCTTCTTCTGCATACTTGGCACTGTTGGAAAGAAGATTCCATACCACCTGCTGCATCATGCCCTCATCCGCCCGCAGGATACAGGCATCCTCGGTCACGTCTTTGATCCTGATGGTAAGCTTCCGCTCTTCAAAAAGTCTCTCGTATCGCTTCAGACTTTCCTTGATAAGCCGGCCTACATGCACATCCGTAAGATCGATCTTCCCGACCCGTGAGTCATTTCTTGAGAGGTTCAGGATAGTCTCCAGCATGTTGTTGAGTTCTGTAACGTTTTCCCGGATCTTTCTGGCATATTCTACATTCGTATCTTCCTCTTCTTTTTTCTTCTTATGGATCTCATCCTTATCGTCCTCTTCCGACGCCTCAGACATAGAAGTTATATTCTCTTCCAGACATTCCGCATAGGCCGAGATCGTAGCCAGCGGGGTCTTCAGATCGTGGGCCATGGCTGCGGTCGTTTGGCGTCTGTATTCGAAATTGACCCACACAGACTTGGCTCTCTGGTAACGGAGCGCCGCCAGGATCAAGGAAACGATCAGTGTGAAAACCGTCGCCGCTCCAAATGCGACTTGTGTTGTGAACGGCATCAGTTCCCAGAAAGGAATGTCCTCACGGATATAGTATCCGATGGTCCACGGACAGTTTCTGTCCGGCCATTCACCGTGCTCAAGCATGTATCCGATCCGTTCATCCGACCACTCGATCCGCATCTCGGCACTCTGGATCACTGCTGTATATTCACCGGTGTACAGAGCCGTGCTGTCTCTTTCGTCCGCACTCGAGATCCACTTGGTACAGTCTTTTTCCGACAGATTCGGATTTCCCACGAAGAGGAATCCTTCAAAAACTCCCGCGACCAGGTTGGAATCAGAATATTGTTCTAGGATTTGGTATTGTTCTAATGCAGAAGAACTCGATGAGAAAATGAATTCTTGTTTGTCCGTCAACGATCCGAATATTTCCCCATCTCGCGTAAATGTATAAGGAAACTGGTATTCACAATCAATATATTGGTCATCCGACAAGAAATCATATGGCATCATGTTACCGGGGATAAATGCATTCTCCAACGAAGTAGAATAACGTCTCCCCAATACCTGCATCGGATAATTCATTCTTACGGCTATTCCATCTACCCAGAAACTGTGTTTCTCTTTGTTAAAGTTATTACGGAACGTAAAGAAACTTGGTACGTTCTTTTGGGTCCAGTATTTCTTCGCCAGCGGGTCATGCCCGTATTTTCGGATATCCTTCAGTATATCCCATACAGATATCTCTTCAGGTCTTCTTATTCCGTTGGCATAACTTACGGCCTCCAGTGCATTGTCGCAGAAATAATAGCTGGTATTCCATGTGCTGTCATTGGTATTCGGCTCGCCCTCCATCTCCTTCACATGCAGGGCGATCGTAATGTCCTTGGGCGTCTCGTACTGCTTGTCCGCATTTCGATAGTATACCGCATAGACATCCTGATCATACCAGGCAAGTTTGGCGAAAGCACCCTGGAGCCGGTTCAGCCAATGATCAGATTTTTGCACATCTCCATCGCGGTCAGCCAGTGCTCTCTGCACCGCGGCATCAGTTGCCTCATTGATCAGTTGCGTGCATATGGTCTGTCTGTTTTTCAATATCTCCTGTCCCTTCTGTCTAAGGAGAAAATAGGGGAGCAGAAACGACGGGGTCAAGACCGCCAGCAGAAAGATTGCCCACAGGCGGAAGAAATTCGGTTTCTTAACAGGTTTTATCTTCTTCTGTTTTTTCTTTTTTGTCCCTTTTTCGCGACTCATCTTTGCCTCCTTACGGGAGATCTGCGCTTACGGATTGATCTTATATCCGCCGCCGATCACCGTCTTGATGCAGTTCCCAAAATTGCCCAGGCTCTTCCGGAGTTTCTTGATGTGGCTGTCCACCACACGGTCGGAGCCGTCAAAATCCGCGCCCCATACCAGATCCAGAAGCCGGTCTCTTCCGAGAACATGCCCGAGGTTCTCCACGAGAACCTTCAGGAGGAAGTATTCTTTCGGTGCCAGTTCCAATTCTTTATCCTCGGCATATGCCTCCATCCGAAGCGGATAGATGCGGATCGGTCCACATTGCAGGACTTTCTCCTTCGAGGATCCTTCGGACGCATCTTGGCCGTCCGAACCGACCTGGCCCGTCGCTCTTGCAAGAAGTGCCAGACACTTGGCATACAAGACTTTCAGCGAGAAAGGCTTCACCATATACTCGTCCGCCCCGATCTCATAGCCCTTGAGGATGTTATCCTCGGTTCCCATCGCCGTCAGAAAAACGATGGGGCAGCTGCTCTTGCGCCGCAGGATCTTGCAGATGTCGAACCCGGAAGGCCCCGGAATCATGATGTCCAAGATCGCGATATCGTAGGATTCCTTCTCCAGGAGACGGAGTGCTTCGTAGCCGTCTGCAGCCTCATCCACTTCGAAAGCACCTGCTTTCCGAAAGTAATCCGCCACCAGTTTTCTCAGCTGCTCCGCGTCTTCTACGATCAAGATCTTCGCCATCTTCATTCCTCCATGGCCCTATAGTAAAACATCCATGTGTCCTTCGTATGCCCATCATGTGATTACATTATAACTTCCCTCTGAAGTTTCGGCTTGCACGATTTAATGATTAGTTAATAATTCCTCACCTATAATGAAGTCACACGATGAGAGAAACCTCTTCGCATGCAGAAACACACGATCCGGATCCTCGATACGATCCGAAACCAAAGGAGCACAACATGTCAAACACAACCGTGCAAAAATCCAACTTCAAGAAATTCCTGCTCCTCTGGGGCGGCGAATTTATCTCCTCCGTCGGAGGCGGTCTCACCAGTTTCGGATTAGGAGTATATGTTTACGCCAAGACCGGAAGCGCAGGAAGCACGGCGCTGATCACGCTCCTTGCCTTTCTCCCGATGCTGGTCTTAAGCGTGCCCGCCGGTGTGCTGGCGGATAAGTACGACCGCCGTCTTCTCATGATGCTGGGTGACGGTCTGTCCGCTCTGGGTCTGGTATACATACTGGTCTGCATGTATCTCGGAGAAGCGTCACTTCTTCAGATCAGTATCGGCGTCACCATCAGTTCTGTCTTCTCGGCGCTTCTGGAACCTGCTTACAAAGCAACGGTCACGGATCTTCTCACCAAGGAAGAATTCTCGAAGGCCAACGGTCTTGTCAGTCTGGCCGGCAGCGCCCGCTACCTTCTCTCTCCGGTCATCGCAGGCTTCCTGCTTTCCATAAGCGACATCAGGCTTCTGCTGTGGATCGATATCTGCACATTCTTCATTACGGTCCTCACCACCGCCTTCGTCCGTAAGGGCCTTGCAGCCAAGCCGAGCGAAGACAAGATGACTTTTCTTGCCAGCCTGAAGGACGGGTTCCATACCATCACTTCGAAAAAAGGACTATTCCTCCTGATCCTGATCACATCTGTGATCACGTGCTTCATGGGTGTCATCCAGGTGCTCTGCAGCCCCATGATCCTTGACTTCTCCGACAGTAAGACACTGGGCATCGCAGAGACGATCTGTGCCAGTGGTATGCTGGTCTCCAGCATCTTTCTCGGCATCATCGGCGTCAAGAAGAAGCACGTGCTGACTCTGTCGATCTCTCTGGCACTCAGTGGTGTGGGTATGTTGTTCTTCGGTCTTTGGGAGAATATCGTGATCATTACGATCGCCGGATTTTTCTTCTTCTCGATGCTCCCCTTCGCCAACAACAGTCTGGATTACCTGATCCGTACCAACATCCCCAATGATTCTCAGGGTCGTGCCTGGGGTCTCATCGGATTCATTTCTCAGATGGGATATGTGGTCGCTTACGCGTCATCCGGTGCTCTGGCCGATGTCGCCGCCAAAGCATACGATAACAGCGTCGGACGCGGATCGGCCTTAGTAATCTGCATCTCCGGCGGCCTGCTGGCTGTCATCTCTCTTTCGCTCTGCCTCAGCAAGCGTATCCGCTCCCTCGAAAATTAAGGGGAAGGAAACTTCGGTCAGTTGATCGTATTCACATCTTTCAGGAATGCGGCCAGCCCCGGGATCTCCCTGCTTAAGTCCAGGATCCCTACGTCTCCGAGTTTCACGGTCTTATTGGTGCCGTGGTAATCACTTCCGGCCGTGACATACAGATCGTACTGATCGGCCAGTTCCAGAAGGGGCAGGGTATGTTCTTCGGTAAATCCGGAGTAGAAAGCTTCCACACCGGCAAGCTTCATCTTTACAAGTCTATCGATCCGCTCCTTCAGTTCTTCTCCCAGGATCAGCTGGTTGCCGTCCCCGAAACAGGGGTGTGCCAGTACCGGGATACCACCGGACAGAAGGATCCCTTCGATGGTCTCCTCCGGCGTGAGGTGTTCGCTTTTTACCTTGGCTTTGTTGATGTATTCGTGGATCGCTTCGTCCTTGGTCCGGGCATAGCCGTATTTCACCATCAGGTTGCCCACATGGGGTTTGCCCGGATTGTCTCTTGACAGAAGTGTCTTCAGTTCTTCCTCCGGGAAGGTCACGTTGAATATTTCTTTCAGTTTCGCCAGACGCGCCTTCACTTTCCGCATGCGGAAGGCGTGGCCCTTCTCCATCAGCTGCGTGATGGATTCACCGCAAGGATCGTAGCCGTATCCCAGAATGTGGTACTTGCCGTAGTCATCTCTGCAGGAGAACTCGACACCTGTGATACAGGTCGGATCGTCTTTCTTAAGATCCTCCCTTAGGATCATGGCGGACTTGATGGCGTCGTGGTCCGTTACGGAAAAGCACCGGATCCCGGCTTCTCTGACCCTTGCCAGGATCTCCTTCGGTGTATCGGTCCCGTCAGACACCGTCGTATGCATATGCAGATCCAGCTTACAAATATCCATGGAAACCTCTTTTCTCGGGGATGTGTCCCCGGCTTACCCGGTTCTTGCCAGAATCGGACCCTTTCCATTATATCACCTTCGGCTGTGACCGCTCTTGCCAGTAAAAATGCATAATTATGCGCAATCTTTACCAAGAAATTCAATATTAGTGTATCAACGAAATTTGTTTTAGTGTATAATCTATATATCTGATTTGGGAGGTGTTTTTATGACTTTTGAACAATTGATGGACTACGCCATTGCGCAAGACTGTTCTGACGTACATATTACCGTAGGAACGAATCTTGCCGTAAGACGCTATGGTGTTCTCCACATTCTGAACGAGAGACCCACTGCCGAAGAGTCCCTCGCTATGATCTATACGATCTTGACTGATGATGAGATTCGGCGCGTAGAAGCAGGCGAAGATATTGACCTCGGTCTTATGATCGATAACGAGATCCGTATCCGTGCCAACGTATATCACCAGCGTAACAATCTCGCATGCAGTATCCGCCTCCTGATGGCTCAGATTCCTGATTTCGACACACTCGGACTTCCGGACGTTCTGAAGTCTCTGGCAACCGCCAAGAACGGTATCGTTCTGGTAACCGGTCCTACGGGTTCCGGTAAGACAACGACTTTGTCCGCTATCGTTGACTACATCAACAAGAACGAAGCCAAGCACGTTATCACCATCGAGGATCCGATCGAGTATATCTATCCTCACAACCGTGCTATGATCCATCAGCGTGAGCTTCATCACGATACAGATTCTTTCGCATCTGCTCTCCACTCTTCACTTCGTGAAGACCCGGATGTCATCCTGGTAGGTGAGATGCGTGACTTCGAGACCATTGCAGCCGCGATTACCGCTGCAGAGACCGGTCACCTGGTTCTCTCGACACTCCACACCAACAGTGCCGCACAGACCATCAACCGTATCATCGACGGTTCTCCTGCCGATAAGCAGGCTACAGTACGTCAGCAGTTCGCTACCAACATCCGTGGCGTAATTTCTCAGCAGCTCCTGCCGACATCTGACGGTAACGGACGTGTTCTCACCACAGAGCTCATGATCGGTACCAACGCGATCAAGAACCTCATCCTCGAGGATAAGGTCGTCATGATCCCTGGCGCGATCCAGTCCGGACGCAGCCTGGGCATGCACACTCTCAACGAGGACCTCGTAAGCCTGTACAAGGGTGGTTACATCACATGGAAGACCGCTCTGGAAGCAAGTTACGACCAGCAGGATCTGGAGAAGGTTCTCGGCGTAACCCCGCCGTCCACAGAAGAAGTAGAATTCTGATTCCGCCGGCAAAACAACCGAAGCAACAAAGAAGGGACGATCTCCAAGAGATCGTCCCTTTCGTTTTATCTGATACGAACCGTCGGCGCGCATGCCCCGTCTGCTGATCTTTCAGCGCATGACTCGGGCTATGGAAACCGGCCACAGTCCCGGCCGTTACTTCGCCCTGTCTTCTTTATCCTTCTCACGAAGGAGCAGTCCGAAGGTGCCTGGGCCGCAGTTTACCGCGATGGCCGGCGAGGCCTGTCGGAAATAGATCTCATCGAAAGTCATCTTCTTGTTGATCTGTTCACGGATCCAGTCCAGATCCTTCTTATTAAGACCTACATAAGTCACGAAGAGGATTCTTGTATCGATGGGTCTTTCCCCAGCAAGGCAAGTATTGATATATTTCTTCCATGCTTTCTTTCTGGCGCCGAAATAAAGCATGCCCAGTCCCATCTTACCTTTACGGAGCACCAGTACCGGCCGGCCCATCAGGGAGTTGATCAGGTTCGCGGAACGCTTACCGACCTGCTTGGATCTGGCCAGGAAGTCCAGGTTATCCACGATAAAACTGGTATGCACTTTCTTCTTCAATTTCTCCAGTCTCGCCAGGATCTCTTCAGGGCTTCGACCTTCTTCCGCCATACGGCAGGCTTCCACAGCCAGAAGGCCCTGTCCGCTGGACAGATGTCCCGAATCGAAAACAAAGACACTGTCGAAGGATTTCGATGCTTCGGATGCGACAAAGTAACCA
The DNA here is from genome assembly GCA_001604185.1 of Clostridiales bacterium Firm_16. Classification (GTDB taxonomy): domain Bacteria; phylum Bacillota; class Clostridia; order Saccharofermentanales; family Saccharofermentanaceae; genus Scatonaster. Next base: position 15,568 of record LVAV01000116.1, read on the forward strand.
CTGTGCTCGACCTTGCTGGAGATGGAGATGTGGATGATATTATTCGCCACAGACAGCTGTCTGGCGAAGAATTCTTCCGCCTCTCTCTGATCCGGCATGGAGGTCATAACCACACTGGTACTGTCTTCCATATACTTCAGGACACCCAGCGTATCGATCTCTTTGCCGTCTTTGAAGATACCTTCCTTCGTCTTGACCTTATGCGGCAGGATGGCGATATCGTATTTGCTGATCAGCTCCGGCGGCAGATCGGCGACGCTCTCTGTCGTAATGACGACTCTCTTCTTTTTCTTATTACTGTTCATCCAGGAGATGGACTCTTCCGCGATCTCCGAACGGTTGCCCGTGATATGGACGATATCCTTCGGCAGGAGCCGGTACAATTCATTCTCCAGTTCTTCACCGGTGACGGGTTTTACCAGATATCCGTCGAACCGCTCCCTTACATACAGTTCCCGGTTCTCTTCATCCGCATTGGCCGTCAGGACAACGATGCTGGTTTCTCTGCAGCGTCCGCCGGTCTGATCTACGATGCGTCTTCTGCACTCGATACCATCCATTTCCGGCATGAGGTGGTCCATGAAAATGACATCGTACTTGATGTTCAGAGTTTTTCTCAAAGCTTCGGCACCGCTGGTGGCCGTGTCGATACGGACTTTCGTATCACGCAGGAGCTTGGTTGCTACCATGAGGTTGGCTTCGTTATCGTCCACCACCAGGATCCTGGCTTCCGGAGACTCGAACCGCGGCGCATAATCCTGCTTCTTGCCCAGGGCCTTGCTCTTATCGAAATAATGCTGTCCCATCTTCGACTGGTTCTCTACGATCTGCGGCACTTCGATGATGAAGGTCGAACCCTTGGTATAGACACTGTTGACGGTGACTTTACCATCCATAAGATCGAGAAGCTGCTTCACGATGGAAAGACCCAGACCGGTTCCTTCGATATGCTTGTTCGAATCTTCGTCTACACGTTTGAAAGCCGAGAAAAGATAGGGGATATCTTCCGGCTTGATGCCGACACCGGTATCCGTCACGTTATAGATCATGTTGCAGGTGTTGTCGTTGATCATCTCGCACTGCACCGACAAAGATACGGAACCTTCCTTGGTGTACTTGATGGCGTTGTTCAGAACGTTGATGAGGATCTGCTTGATACGGACTTCATCACCGATCAGTTCATTGGGGATGTCCGGCGAAACATCGATATGGAATTCCAGTTTTTTCTCCTTGGCACGGATCCACATCATGCCGACCAGATCCGACAGCATCTCACCGGTCTGATAGGGTGCAGACAGCAGCTGCATCTTACCGGACTGGATCTTCGACATATCCAGGATATCGTTGATAAGGTTCAGAAGAAGCTTACCGGCTGACTTGATATTGGCGGCATCCTCCATGACCTCTTCACTGACGTCCTCACGCAGGATCATCTCGTTCAGTCCGATGATGGTGTTGATCGGGGTACGGATCTCATGGCTCATGTTGGAGAAGAAACTGTTCTGCGCCTTGCTCAGCATCTCGATCTCCTGATGCTGCTTATTCGCCATGACGATCTCTCTATGCAGGCAATACTTCGTGTAAAGCATGACGATACCCAGGACCATCTGGAAGATCAGGAACACCAGGAAGTTGGTAAAGGCGGTCCTGGTAATGACCTCGTACCGTTCGTAGGCCATATACATCAATATGATCATGACAGTATCCGAAACCGCTACCAGGCAGAGATACTCGAGAGGATTGATGTACAGACATATCGGCACCATGAGCGACATGGCCAGGAAGAGCGTCGTGTCGATGGTGTGATTGTATCGCAGATTGATATAAGTCAGGGTCAGAACCAGACCATACATGATGACTGCCAGGAAGGTATTCAGGAAATAAAGCAGTTTACTCTTCTTATCGTAATCGGTAGAGGCATACCGCATCAGAGCAAACCAGAACAGTGATGCGACGACGAGAACGATGTAGCAGATCCGGTGCTGGATGAGACTGTTCTGGAATTCCGACGGTTCCAGAATGGTCCATATGAAATATCCAACCACGAATGCCATAACGAAAAGCAACAGGACTTTGGTCGTTCTTACCAAGCTTTTAAAGATGGACTGCACCGCTTCTTTGTTATGGGATGAGGGTCTGAAAATGTAATTCAATATGCCTTTCATTTTTCTTTCCCTCCTTCCTCTTCAACCGGATTGAACTCCAGTATTTCATCGTCCGCTTCTGTGGTCTTCGCGTCCTCCGGTTTCGGTTCCGGTGCAGGTTCTTCCGTCGCATCGAATTCCAGGATCTCGTCCTCTCCGGATTCGTCGGAAGGCTCCGCTTCTGAAGTCTGCGTGGCCTCCTTCTCGGCTCTGGCCGTCTGGACCTCTTCTTCCAGAATATCCCCGATTCCTTTCACGAGGCGGGTGTATTCACTCATTAATGCGTAATGGTTCTCGGCGATGTATTCTTCGCGATGTTCCTTCGCCGCCATTTCCATGGCCTTGGCGTCCTCAGACAGATGCCCGGCGCCAAGCATCTTGGAAGTGCTTTTCAAGGCGTGGACCAGGATCTCGTATTCATGCCATTCGCCTGACTCATAGTATCTTCCCATCAGCGGAGATTTCTCCTCTGCCTCCAGGACGAACTGTACCAGAAGCGACTTATAGAATTCCAGGTCGTTCATGCAGTATTTCATTCCGGCATCTGTGTCTACGTCGTAAGACCGGAGCTGTTCGCGAAGAGAGATCGACGTCACCTTCGGAGCAGACGGACTGCGCATCTCTTCGAATTCCTGTTTCGGTGGTTCGGCCGCACCGATTTCTTCCATCGAGATAGAAGACTTCGGCAGGACTTGCTTCATCACGCGCTCCAGCTCGTCGGTCTCGATCGGCTTACTGACGAAGCCGTCAAAGCCCTCAGCCAGGAACATCTGCTTGGCGGAACTCATGGCATTGGCTGTCAGGGCCACTACCGGGACTTCTCCGTTCTTGCCGGACACATCGGCCCGGATCCGCTTCATGGCTTCCACACCATCCATGCCGCCCATCATGTGGTCCATGAAGATAATGTCGAAGACTTTCTCTCTGCAGATATCGATGGCTTCCTGTCCGGAAAGCACGGTGGTAACATCCATTCCATAGCTTCGGAAGATACTCTTTCCGACGACAAGGTTCATGGGCTCGTCATCGACAACCAGAGCACGCACGCCGCGGCAGTACATCTTGAAGCCGGCACTCTGCTTGTCGTGGATACTTGTGTTCAATACGGATACGACCGGGAAGCAATAGAATGGCTTCTCCATGACCCGTACACGGCTTCCTGCCGGAAGTACGATGTCATCGTTGGCAACAACGACTACGATCATGTCTTTGCCCAGTTCCTCCATCAGTTCCATGTTCGAAGTGTATTCTTCTTCCGCGACAAAAAGATGCGTCATGTGGATGGAGTCGTGCAGGAGCCGCAGGTCCTCGGAGTTGTTGACGCGGTGCATCTGGACTCCCAGTCCCTTAACGATATTCAGTACCATGGAGTTGTAGTAATCTCGTACTGCCGGATCGGAATACTTCTCGAAGTGCAGGTAAGCACCGAGACAGAGCTGATCCGGATTGACGACGGACATACAAGTGGTCGGGTCCACTACCTTCTGAGGAAGGCTGACATGGACCGTCGTTCCTACATCCGGCTTACTGGAGATAGTCATAAAACCACCCAGCAGGGATACAAATCCCGACACAATCGCCAGACCCAGGCCTAGGCCACCGCCCAGTCTTGCACGACCGGAATCTGCCTGGTAGAAATTCTCGTAGACCTTCTCCAGTTCGTATTCTGTCATACCGATACCTGTGTCGGTAACTTCAATACAAAGATTGACGCCGTAGCTCTGCGTCTCGCAGGCGATACGGACATAGACACCGCCCTTTCGGGTATATTTCAGTCCGTTGGTGATCAGAGCCCGCAGGATCTTCTTGAGTTTGGAAACATCGGAATGCATGACCGCCGGGATCGCCGGGTCCACATCGATGATGAGCTCCAGTTCCTTGGATTTATTGTGACGGATCTCGGTGACCAGGTCATGGAGAACCGAGGACAGCATATAATCTTCGTTATTACAGACTGCCTTCTTACGGTCCAGTTCCGAGTAGTCGAGAATATCACTGATCTGATCGGCCACTCTTCGGCCGGCCTCACGAACAGATACCAGATCCCCCAGGATCTCTCTGTTCTGGGACTTGTCGATGCAGATACTGGAAAGGCCGATGACCGCATTGACCGGGGTACGGATCTCGTGAGAAACATTCGCCAGGAAGTCGTTGAGCCGCTCAGTATCTTCCGTCAGCTGGTCGATCTCATCCTGGGACCGGGTCAGCAGCTGGGTCCACTTGTCGATGATGGTCTTGGCGAACCATCCGATGAAGAATACCAGTGCAAAGTGTAATGTCAGACGGGTGAAGAAAAGCGTATCGAATTTCTCCCCTGCCATAAAAAGACTGGCTACGTTATAGACCATCGTTACGTAGTAGGTCACCTGACTCAGGGTGATCAGGGACTTCATGCCGGTGGTGGAAAACAACACGATCAGACCGCCGATAACTACACCCAGATCGAAGGTCACCGTCGGGTGGATACCGTAGAAGAAGGTGGTACACAGCATCAGGATCGTATAGATACGGACACGGATCTGAGGCGTACCTTCCTGTCGGAAGTGCATGATCCAGCACACGATCACGGCAAAACCTACGAGAACAAGCACCCATTTCTCCCAGCCTACCAGGAATGCTTTACCTGTCAGCAAAGCGGCAAAAACGGTATACGTGATCAACAGCATAAGATGGGAGGAATGGAATAGTTCCGTATTTTCGTTTGTCACTTTAGGATTGCTCATCGGATTCCTCCTTTCTCTTGAGGTCTTTGCTTTCTTTCATGATCTCGATCATAATGTCCGCGAACCGGGGATCGAACTGTGTGCCTTTTCCCTCGATCAGCTGGGACATGATCATCTCATCCGAAAGCCTCTTTCTGTAACTGCGGTTACTGGACATGGCATCGTAGGCGTCGGCCACCGCAATGATGCGGGCCACCTCCGGGATATCGAACCCGGACAATCCGTCCGGGTAGCCCTTGCCGTCGAAACGCTCGTGATGGAGACGTGCGGCGATAGTCAGTTCCGGATCTTCCTTGATGTTCTCCAATATCTGGGCACCCATGGCAGGATGCTTCTTGATGATGGCAAATTCTTCGTCTGTCAGGGAGCCCGGCTTGTTGATGATGGCATTGGGAATACCGATCTTGCCGACATCGTGGAGAAGACCCATCATGTAGACTTCTTCCTGGCGGAATTCGGAATAGCCGGCCCGTCGGGCGATCTTTCTGGCGTACTCCGCCACTCTTCCGGAGTGACCGCGGGTGTAGATATCTTTGGTATCGATCGCCGCCGCCAGGGATTCAACTACGTGGATCAGCAGCATTCTGTTCTCCTGGGTCTTCACCTGGACTTCGTAGCTCAACTGTTTCTGCAAAGTCACAAGTTCGATCATGTGCCGGACACGAAGGAGCAGTACTTCCGGAACAAAAGGTTTACGGATGAAATCCATCGCTCCGAGAGAAAGGCCCTTGCTCTCTGCGCCCGAACTCTCATCTGCCGTCAGAAAGATCACCGGGATGTTGGCTGCCTTGGTGCTGATAAGTCGAAGTCTTCGCAACGTCTCGTATCCGTCCATCTCCGGCATCTTGATATCCAGAAGGATCAGGTCAGGATAGTCCTTCTTCTCTTCGATATAACTCAGAAGCGCTCTTCCGGAACGAAGGGCCGTAACACGGATTCCGCCCGAGCTCAGGATCTTGCCTGCGACCTGAAGGTTCATGGCATCGTCGTCCACGATGATGACGTTTCGATCTTTCTTCTTGTTATAGATCGTCTCGTATTCATTTCCGAGGAATTCACTTTCGTACTTCACATCGAGCACATTGCCCATGTTCTCATCCCAGGTATCTACGATATGCCGGATGACTTTCTCCTTCGAGTCTTCCCGGATATCGGTGAGGAAGACGAAGTACTGCTTCTTGCGGTAACGCATCAGGATATCGGATTTACGAAGAGACTGTCTTATGTGATTGCCGAACTCATCCAGAAGACTTACATATTCTTCGGCGCTGCTGCCTTCTGCCTGCTCCAGTGTGAAAAGCACTTTGCATGCGCTGAGTCGGTTTCGGATGATGTATCGGATAATGTACCGGTATACCGGCGCGAATGAATCCTTATCCAGTTGCAATGCCACATCGGGGATGGTTCTTTCTCCCAGGATCCCGGAGATCGATCTGATATCCGGAACTGTCGTATCGTCCTTATCATCTTCGTAGACATCGGAACTATATAGACTGTATCCATGCTTGCCGTTCTGCTTGACGGTATAAAGAGATTTATCCGCCAGCTTGATCAGGCTGTTATAGTCATTGCCGTGACGAGGAACATAGATGGCACCGACTGAGGCACCCAGCGGAATGTCCATCTCCTCGCCCATGAGTTCTTTTGCCAGAGCCACGACTTCCGTATTCAGTTTGAAGGTCATCTCGGCCACATCTGAATCGGAGAGCACGCCCTTGGCAAAAGCCACGAATTCGTCTCCGCCCAGCCGGCCGCAGGTACTGCCTTCCGGCACCGCGTCCTTGATGATCTGGGCAAATCCGAACAGGACCTTGTCGCCCATATCGTGGCCATAGATATCGTTGACGGGTTTAAAAGAGTCCAGGTCGATCATCATCAGGCAGCCGGTGGAATTGGCACAGATCTTCGTCAGTTCCGATCCACTGGCGCCCTTGTTCAGAAAGCCTGTAAGTTTGTCGATAGAAGCTTCGCTCTTGAGATTCTGCATCTCCGAACGGCTGGACATGATGTTGTCGATACGCCGCATCAGAACATCGGGATTGAAAGGTTTGCGGACGAAATCCGATACACCCATCTCGAATCCGCGGGTCTCGGTATTGGTATCTTCGTCGGCGGTCAGAAAGATGACCGGTGTCTTCTCGGCATTGACCTTCGTCTCATATTCACGCAGACGCTCCAATGTCTCGAAGCCGTCCATCTCCGGCATCTTGATATCCAGAAGGATCAGATCCGGAAACCCCTTTTCCGGAATATAATCCAGCAGTGCCTGACCCGATTTCAGTGCCGTGACACGCATGTTGTGCCGGCTCAGAATGTGTCCTGCCATCTTAAGGTTAGCGGTATCATCGTCCACTACCATTACCCATTTTGCCATAAGTTGTCCCCCTATTCGTCGTCGCTTCCCTCCGGAAGGAATTCGAATACCTCCTCATCCTCATCTGAGCCGAAATCCATAATGCCGAGATTCGCTTCGATGGCATGGGCGATCTTATCGTACAGATCCATAACTTTGCCGTGACCCTCTTCCAGGATCACTTCATCGCCTCTGCCTGCGGCCGCTTCCATATCCGCCGCATATTCGTATAGCTTATTCGCACCGATGGTCTTCGAGGTGCTCTTTAAAGAATGGACATAGATCTCATAATTCTTCCAGTCCCGACGCTCATAGCAGTTCTGAAGGTGCAGGGACTTGGTCTTGTGTTCGAGACTGTATTCTGCCAGGATCGATTTATACATCTCCACATCCTTCTGGCAGAAGAACATTCCGGTCTTGGTATCCACACCTGCTTTCGCAAGGGCAGCAAAGAGTGCGGAATTTCCGTCGGGATTTTCTTCCGTCTTGCCTTCCACGGCAGAACGGTCGAGGACGACTTTCTCCTTCGGCAGATAATCGAAAAGCATTTTCTCCAGTTCGCAGCCGTCCACCGGTTTGGTCAGATAATCGGTGAAACCTTCGGAGATATATCTCTCCCTTGCGCCCTGGACGACATCTGCTGTCAGGCAGATGATCGGGGTCTTGGCATTGATCTGACTGTCGAGGGCACGGATCTTCAGCATGGCTTCGGTACCGTCCATCTCCGGCATACGCTGATCCATCAGGATGATGTCATAGGACTTCTCGGAAGCAAGGCGTACCGATTCGGCACCACTGAGGGCCGTATCGATCTGGATGCCGGTCCGTCTTAAGAGATTGACCACCACCGTGATGTTCATCTTGGTATCGTCCACGAGAAGAAGTCTGGCCGACGGAGCGTGGAAGATCTCCTTGTAGGTTCTGTCCTCGTCTTCATCGAGCATCTCCGGTGAATACTCACCCAAGGGTTTCTCATTGATGACTTTCTGCCAGAGTTCGAAGGAGAATACGGAGCCTTCTCCGTACTTGCTTTCCACCTTCAGTTCGCTGCCCATCAGCTTCAGAAGTTTTGTCGTGATGGCCACACCCAGTCCGGTACCTTCGATGTGGTGGTTCTTATCTTTCTCAAGCCGTTCGAAAGATTCGAAAAGCTTGTCCATATCTTCTTCCTTGATGCCGATACCGGTATCCTTGACCTTCACATCCAGAAGCACGGATTTCTCCGGATCCTCTTTACGTTCCTTCACCTGGATAGAAAGGGTCACGGTGCCTTTCTTGGTATACTTCACGGCATTGGTCAGCAGGTTCATGATGATCTCATTGATGCGGACATCGTCTCCGTACATTTCACAGGGAATGTCCGGATCGATCTCCAGCCGGAGTTCCAGTTCCTTGATGCGGGCACGCTCGGAAACGGAATTAACGATATAGGTGATCTGGGGTCTTATGGCATAGCGCTCCGGCACGATCTCCATCTTGCCGTATTCGATCTTCGAGAAATCCAGAATGCTGTTTACCAGCTGCAGAAGATTTCTTCCGGACTGCCGGATGTTTCTGGAATATCCGACGATATCTCGGTTATCCGTCTCACGGAGGATCATCTCATTCATGCCCAGGATCGCATTGATCGGGGTGCGGATCTCATGAGACATATCTGCCAGGAAACGGCTCTTGGCTTTACTTGCTTCATCGGCGGCCTGCTTCTCGATCTGCAGTACGCGCTCGGCGTGTTCCTGCTGCTGCTGTCGCAGTTCATCCAGCACATGGGCCAGAAGTACGGCAATGACACCACCTACTAAAACAACAAAGGCCGTGGCGATCAGGAAACCACGCATCATGTCACTGACACTTCTGAGAAGTTCATCCTTGTTGGTGGCGATACCGACACTCCATCCGGTATTCTCCATCTCTGCCACCACGACGCCTCTTACCACGTAGTCATAATCCTTCACGTACACGGTCTGCTTCGAACCGGAACGGATATTGTCGATCACTTCTGAATAGGGTGCATTCGGGATCTCCATGACACCAAGCGGACTGTCTTCGAAATCGTAAGCCGCATTGGGGTGAACGATCATGCCCATATTCTGGTCGACCAGGAAAGCATAACTGTCTTCCGCTACATCGGCCTTGCTGATGATCTCCACAAGCGTATCGACGAAAATATCGGCACACAGGACACCCTGTAAAGTGTCTCCGGTATATACCGCCTTGGAGATCGTAATGATCGGAAGTTTCGTATCGGAATCTTTGTACGGTGCCGAGAAGAACAGTTTTCCTGTCTTGGCGGCTTCGGTGTACCAGTCACGGGTATGCACATAATCTACCGTGCCGTCCGCTACGAAATCCGATGCACATGCCATGGTATTATCCGGGAAAGTAAAGTAGATATCGTAGATGTAACCCTTGGGATTTAGGATCTCGCAGCTGCCCTTGAGGTAATTGTGGAAGACATCCCGGTCCTGTTCGAACATCCGGTTCAACCGAATCTCGGCGGCCATGGTGTCGATGATCGTCGCATTGGTATTGACCCAGGCCGTCAGTTCCTTGGCATACTTCTCGGCGGCCATACTGTATTTCTCTTCCAGCTGGGATGACATGCTTTCCTTCGCTTTGCGCGCGCCGAGGGTAGACAGAAGGCCGGCGATCACCAATACCACCAGCACGATCATTATCGTCATCCTAACTCGAAAACTCTTCATACCCTATAACATCCGGCGGTCCTGCGCGCCGCCGCTCCCCCAAAGCTGCCTCGATTCTGCCATGTCTTGCGACCGCAGAGATGCATATAGTAATTGTAGCATACACATACCCCCTTTCGTTGATCGAAAGTGCATTTTTTCGCCCTTCGTACACATTTTTCCGCATCCTATTTACCCTTTATTCATCAAAGTGAAAACCGATGTGTCTTTTCTCTTTTTCCACAGGTCTCATGACCGGCATCACGAAGTCCTCTTTCTGCAGTTCGAAGACCGGTTCTTCCTGCATTTCCGGATCTGAGAATACGCGGGAAGCGTAGTTCAGGATCGCGTTTTCCGCCAGGTTTCTGCAGAAGCGTCCGTTGCCGTTCTCCACATTCTCTGATGCTGTCTGAAGTATGGACATGGCCTTCTCTCGGGCATCCGGTGAAATGGTAAAACCTCTTCTTTTCGCTTCCAGTTCCAGAATGCGGAGCAGTTCCTCCGAGGAGTAGTCCAGGAACTCCAGTCTGAACGGAACTCTCGAGCGCATACCCGGATTCTTCTTGAGGAGTTCTTCCATCTGGTCAGGATAGCCGGCCAGGACCACGATGGTATCTTCCCGGTGATTCTCCATCTCCTGAACGATAGCGTTGATGGCTTCATCTCCGAAGGAATTGTCCCGGTCATCCAGAAGGGAGTATGCTTCGTCGATGAAGAGGAGTTTGCCTTTCGCTTTCTCGAAGACTTTCTTGATGCCGACTGCGGTATGACCTACATACTGACCCACCAGATCTCCTCGTCCGGTCTCCACGATCGTATCGCTTTTCAGGATGCCGATCCGGAAGAAGATCCGGGCCAGGATCCGGGCGACGGTGGTCTTGGCGGTGCCAGGATTGCCGACGAATTCCATGTTCAGCGTGATGGGAAGCATGTCCTTTTTCTTCTCCGTCATAGCCTTTCTCATCCGGGCAAAAGCTTCGATCTTTCTGACCTGTTCTTTCACATTCTCCAGACCGATCAACTGATCCAGTTCTTCCTGCGGATCCGTGTCGTTGCTCTTGAGGTTCTTCCGCTCCTCTCGCTGCTGTCTGCGAAGACGTCTTCTCTTCTCGAGAGGATCCTCTTCTTCCTCTGGTTCCTCTTCGGCTTCCGCGTCACAGAAGGCCTCCGCCAGGAACTTCGGATCCTCCTCATCCCATTCCAGGTCCAGAACGAGATCCTGGTCCTCGGTTTTTCTTTTCTCCTCTTTCTTCTTGTTCCGGAAGAAGCGGTTACGGTCTACGGTTTCCAGCGCGCTCTTAAGAATACTGTCGAGACACGGGTGGTGAGGATAATAGGTCAGCGGCACCAGTTTCTGGTCCTTCTTCTCCGACTTGTACTCGTAGATCGTCTGGAAAGGAAAGAAGATCATCAGACTGCTCCGGAGTTTGACGGAAGCCGCCGCAGGGGTGCTGAGCAGTGTAACCGCCAGCCGGTTGCCTGTCATCCTGTCGCTGAAGATCAGGGTGCGGAAGATTACGTGTTCTTCCTGAAAAGCACTCAGTATCTCCGTGGCAACGGTTCCCATACGTTCTCTGTTGGCATCCCAGCCGGAGCGTTCCGTGGCCTGGGTGGAGAAGAAGTAAACATGTCTTCCTTCTGCAAAAAGATCCGCCACGGATCCGGTATCGTAGAGCCTCTTCAATTTGAAAGATGCAAAGGTCCAGTCCAGAGATTTCATGGAGAGTGTCAGCGGGTCGTTGGAAAAGACCGTCATCTTCGGATCTTTTCTTCCGCAGGTTTCGATCTGGATCCCGATATACTTGTCTTTGTCCAGCTGCAATACATTAAAGTTCACACGCTTCATGGCTTCAAAAACGTGCTTTTCCAAAGAGTACGGATCCTCTTCGTGCCGCAGGATCCTTGCTGCGAAACTGATCTTGTCATTCTTAGCAATAGATAAATAGTTCGTCATACTGTGCCTCACTTTCCGGTGAATCCATCACCATCGTGCAAACGTTTCATAGAATCATCGGGATGGTCTTCCGAAGAAGACGCGTCATAGAATCGAACCCGGGCTATTCCCTGGCGCGCTCGCTGTGCTTTCGCACAGGTCGTCGCAGCGCTTCGCCGGTCGGCCGCCCGAGGTTGTTCAGTGACTTATTGTCAAGGTTCGGTCCGAGATCTCAGCACAGCAAAAAGCCGTGGAAAGGAGATTCTGCGAACGGGCACACCACTCCCTATGGTGTACGTCGCTCAATCTCATTTCCACGGCTGTTCTATCCTTATGCCGGAAAAATATATTCAATTTTCCACTAACGATTTACTCTGAAATCCTATCGCGTTAAGCGGGGCTTCCCGAAATCGTTGAGGGTATTGTACTACGGAGAATCCACAGATACAATACCCTCATTTTCAGATTTACAAGTTTTTCATAATCAGGCAGCGGCCGTCGATGTCGCTGACCTTGGCGAAGCCGGTGCAGCTCATGACGAAGCGCAGTTCGTCATTGACGGAAGTCAGGAACTTCTTGGCTCCTTCCACGCCTTTCTCTTCCAGATCCGGAAGCATGGATCTTCCTACTGCCGCCGCGTCAGCACCCAGAGCCAGACACTTATATACATCGGCGCCGGATGCGATGCCGCAGTCCACGATGATCTTTACACCTGTTCCTTCCAGAGCTTCCTTGATCTTCGGCAGGATCTGCATCGGCGGTACCGCGTACGGAAGTCTGCCGTGATGGTGGCTGACGATGATGGCTTTCGCACCCAGTCTTGCGCTCTTCACTGCATCCTCGACACTCAGCACGCCCTTAATGAAGAAGGGAAGTTTCGTGGAGTTGATATAGGAACTGATCATGTCGGAAGTCTGTACTGCCATCTCTTCACCGATGACTACATCCAGTCCGTTGTTACCGAAGATATGGTCAATATCCATACCGATACCGAAGGCGCCGTGGGCCTCGGCGAACTGCATCTGGTCTCTGACTTTGCCGTTATCGGCATAGGGCTTCACGATGCGGACAGTCTTGGCTCCGGTAGCCGCGATGGTCTCGTAGCGGTCGTTCTCCATCATGCCGACAAAGTTCAGAAGATTCATTTCGCGAGTTGCGATGGAGTACTCTTCCAGGCCCGTCTTCTCTCTTCCCTTGAACTGGGCAAGGTGGGAGAATGCCGGTGTCATGACCGGGCTTGCGAAGGTCGCGCCGAGAAATTCGATACTTGTATCGGCCACCACGGAATCAATGAGGCGCTCCGTGATCAGGATGCTGTCCATGTAACGGGCGGTGATCTCATTTGCGTCGGAAATTCTACTGTATGCCATAAAGCACCTCCTTAAGATAATTCATGTAGTGGATATATTCTTCGTCTGTGTTCAGATGTTCCAGGATCACCGGCATGTCCGGATCCAGTGCGGACATTTTCTCTACGTAGTAGCGGAGTGGAAATTCGCCTTGTCCCGGTGCGCATTCCTGAAGCTGGAATGTGTATTCTTCTTTCAGGTGGACGTCCTTGATGTGGCAGCTGCGGATCTTGCTTCCGAGAAGCCGGACACAGCGGTCCACGAAATCTTCCGCATGGTAATAGCGGTTGGCGGAGTTGGTCATGTTGATGATGTCCATGTGCACGGCGAAGCGGTCGCGGTTCACCTCTTCCAGAAGTTTCACGTAATCCTCCGGACTGGTGGGTACCATCCATGGCATGGGTTCCAGAGTGAAGAAGGTATTCGTGATCTCCGCACGATCGATGATCTCCTGCACCATACGGACAAGTTCTTTTCGCGTGTCATCGGAGAAATTCTCTCTATAGTGGCCGTCCCAACGGGGCCCCATGGCACCGGCCACATTCACGGCACAACGGGCACCGATGCGGTCGGCCAGTTTCAGCTGGGCGACACAGTAATCCCGCTGCTTCTTTCTATCTTCCGGATCCAGGGACATGGCGTTGCGCCAGATACCGACTTCGGCGATGAGGAGGTCATTGGCCCGAGCCGCCTCCACATACGCATCGATCTTCTCCTCCGGGTCATCGGAGGACAGGGGGAATACCACCGAACGACAGCCCAGGGCTATCTGGTTTCTTGCCCACTCTTCGGGGGAACTGTGTTGTAATGGGGACGATGTTCCGAGTCTCATTGCATGCACCTCACTTCGCGAATTTGATATGGTCACCTCTTTTTTGCACGACTTCATAGCCGACGCTTGCTACCCGGGCGGTCATGCAGCGGATGCATTCCGCCGCCTCGTCACCGGTACAGATCTTGTTATCGTAAAGAAGATATTTGCCTCGTACATTGGAAGGAGACAGATTCGGCATCACTACGTTGGCGCCTGCCAGGATCCCCTTCTCCCGGCCCATGGGGTCGATGGTCCCAAGGGCAGTTGTAGCCGGAAGCAGCACCTCCGGCAGCATCAGGCGGATCACGGAAAGAAGGCGCAGGGTCATCTCTACCGTGCCCGCAGGAAGTGCTGCGTATTCGGTATCGTGATGGGGAATGAATGGACCGATGCCCACCATCTCCGGCTGCAGTTTCCGGAGGAAACGCAGGTCTTCAACAAGGTGCTCCGTTTTCTGTCCCGGGGAACCGATCATCATGCCGGCACCTACCTGGAAGCCGATGTCCTTCAGGTCCTGAAGGCATTGCATGCGGTGGTCGAAAGACATCTCGGCCGGATGCAGATATTCGTAGTGCTCTTTGTTGGCAGTCTCATGACGGAGAAGATAGCGGTCTGCTCCCGCCTCGAAAAGTTTCCTATAGCTTTCTTTCTCTCTTTCACCGATGGAAAGGGTCACGGCGCAGTCCGGATGTCGTTCCTTGATGCCGCGGACAATATTGACCAGGCGCTCATCCGTGTAGTACGGATCTTCGCCGCTCTGCAGTACAATGGTGCGGAAACCCAGGTCATATCCCATGTCACTACACTGGAAGATCTCTTCTTCACTGAGACGATAGCGCTGGGCATTTCGGTTATCTCTTCGGATGCCACAGTAGCGGCAGTTGTTCTTACAGTAATTGGAAAATTCCACCAGTCCGCGAAGATACACTTCTTTCCCGTAGATCTTCTCGCGGACATCTCTTGCTTTCTGCGCCAGATAGGAATCGAATTCCTTATCGTCGCACAGAAGGACCTCCAGGAATTCTTCGTCTGTCAGATCGCGTGTCTCGGCGAGTTTATCGGCCAGAGCGATATAGTAAGCGTGCTTGTCAGTATTGTCCATGGTTGCCTCGTTCCACTCAACGCAAGCAACTTGAGGGATGCCTGCAGTTGAACTTTTTCTATCCCATATTTTCCTTCTTTTCGGAACAATACGCAATCTTTTTCTTTCGCGGTCAGAGGTAAAGCTCACTCATATAATATTGCTCTTGGAAAGCGATGGCAGAGAGAATGGTCTCCCGGTCCGGCGTGATGCCGTCCAGGCTGACGATCCACTTGTCCTCGCAGTCGTTGAGACGGTGGATGACGCCGACGACCTTGCCCTCGTAAGTGGCGATAGGATGGTCGGTGCCGAAGACATATACATCCTGTTCCTCTCCGTCCGGGGACATGATGCCATCTACATAGCCATAGTTGATGGGGTAGATCATGTCCGGGTGATTCGGATGTGCAGAACCTAAGGGGCGGTCGATGGTGCCCTTCACGGTCCTCCCGATCACATCGGTATAGTCCATCTCCACAACGGGAAGCTTGAAGACCTGGGTCTCCTCGCCCCACATGGTCTCCATCTTCTTCCAGAAAGTGAATCCGTATTTCTCATAAAGACCCTCTTCTTCAGAAGACACATAGAGAGTCGGATATCCTTCTTTCTTCGCCAGCAGATAGGCATATTCCAGAAGTTTACCCATTCGTTTCGCACCACGGTATTCGGGGAAAGTATAAACGAAGCCCACCCATGGTGTCAGGGAAGGATCCCGGATCTCGTCTTGTTCCGCGAAGGTACAGAACGCCATCAGGGTATCCCCTTCCGTCAGAAGGAGAAGTTCTGTCTTCTCACCATATTGTTCCTTCAGTTTATTTTCTTGAAGAAGCTGGTAAAGATATTGGGCAGCTCTCCAGTCGCTTCTGCGGATCTGTTCCTGCCAGAGGATCGGGGTATCGGATTCGGAATATTTTATGACCTGCATGTTCTCTCCCGGGATGTTTTTTCTATGCTCTCATTATAATTTCCGCACCCATGTCCGACAAGAAACACATGGTATACAGTTCTTTTCACAAAGAAAGATTTCGAATATCACCTCACAAAGTTGCGCCCTGTAAAGCCTGAAATCTGGGGATGGCAACTGTCAGGTGACAAATTTCCAAGTCGGCTGTATAGCATGTAAATAGCGATTTTGCTATCATGATGGCATGAAACAGGTGCACCAAAGTCTGAGGAAAAACAAAGTGAGGGAAATCAAATGATACTTGCAGAAAAAATCATGGACGAACGTAAGAAGAATGGTTGGTCCCAAGAAGAATTAGCAGACAAACTTGGTGTATCGAGACAGTCGGTCAGCAAGTGGGAAAGTGCCCAGTCGGTTCCGGATCTGCAGAGGATCCTGGAGATGAGCAAGCTTTTCGGCGTGAGCACGGATTACCTTCTTAAAGATAACGAAGAAAGGCAGGGCACGGTCGCAGAGGAGTCTGAGTCTACCACCCGCCGGGTCACACTGGAAGAAGCCAATGCGTTCCTTGCCCATAACGATACTTTCTCGAAGAAGATCTCGCTGGGTGCCATGATCTGTGTCATGTGTCCGGTACCTTTATTGGGAGTCATGGCGTTGCAGAGTGCCGGCATGATTCCTCTGGCTGAGGATCCCGCCGGTGCGCTGGGTACGGCCCTGCTGCTCTTGATGGTAGCGATCTCCCTGATCTTCTTTATTCCTGCCGGACTTTCTACTTCGAAGTGGGAGTATCTGGAGAAAGAAGTTTTCGATACTGAATATGGTGTGGACGGTATGGTCCGTTCCAAATCCGATAAATACCAGAAGACCTTCGTACGTTCGATCACGGTCGGAATCATCCTGTGCATCGTCGGTGTCATCGCTATGTTCACGGGGTTCGTTGCCGACGAGAAGAACGAAGCATTCCATATGGCCGGATGCTGTGCGTTGATGTTCTTTGCCGCGCTGGGTTCCTGCCAGATCATCCGAGCCGGAATCGTCAAGGATGGCTATGAGAAGCTTCTACAGGAGGGGGACTACACCAAGGAGAAGAAGAACAACCGTCTTCTGAAGATGATCACCCCGGCCTACTGGCTCGTGGCCACCGCCATCTACCTGGGCTGGAGCTTCATGACAGATGACTGGGATCGCACCTGGCTTGTATGGCCTATCGCCGGAGTACTGTTCGGTGCAGTGTATGCGGTCATAAGTAACCTACACAAGGAGTCGGTCTGAGGCGTATCAATTGTGAGGACAGCCACACGGAGATGACTAAAGCAAGGGTAGTCGGGATTTAGTTACCCGACCCCTTTCCTGTAGAAAAGCGCTCCTTCTGTCTCCTGAACTCATCTCGGAGATATGTCTGGTGTTCCACGGCCCTCGGGTTCCAGTGCATCAGTCCCGCGGCTTTCTCGCAGGGGAAGTTCGCGCAGAGTCCGCAGAAGGTCACACCGTGTTCTCTCGTGCAGGCATGGATCTTGCAGCGGCCGGATTCGGACCACTCAGGTACCACACCATCAGCTTCGATACATCCCGGACATCTTCCGTCTTTCTTCTTTTCACAACGGGTGCAGGTTTCCCCGCAGGCGGTGATCTTCGAGAAATCGATCTCCTGATACTCCTTCGCTACATGGGCCAGTTCCTTCTTCTCAAGAAGAGTCTCGCCATCGAATGTCATCTCGATGACGTAGGGCATCCACTCCACGATGCGATTAAAATCCTGAACGTTATAACTGTTGTCATAGTAGTGGAGGATCGTACTGAGAGCCGTACCGTGCGTGCCGATGACCACGGTCTTTCCGGCATAGTCACGAAGCACTTCCTTGAAGGCCTCCATGTTTCTTTCCTGGACAGACGAAAGCGACTCTCCGCCTTCTTCCGCGAGGGAAAAATCTTCCCATCTCTTCTCCCGGTATTCGATACTGTTACGTCCCGCCGTTCTCTCCCGGAAACGCTCGTCGGTCCTGATCTCCATCCCGAAGAATTCTGCCAGCGGAAGGATCGTATCGATACTTCTCTTGTAAGGACTACAAAGGAAAGCATCGATATGACGGTCTTTCAAAGTCTCCAGCACGACCATCCGGTCCTTCCGTCCTTCTTCCGTCAGCGGACGATTCCGCTCATCGCTGAAGGGATGCAGGGACTGGGCGTGCCGTACAAAGATCACCGTCGTATTGGCCATAGGGATCACTCCTCTTTGTTTCTATATTCATCCAGAATATTCGTCAGCGCCGTGTACTCACGAAAGTACATACCACGACGCATCTCGTCGGTATCCGCATAGTCCTGGTGTCGGGAAAAGATCTTCACGATCTCTTCTACCGGGAGCCATTTCGGTACCATGCCGACTTCCTGCTCCTGAGGAGTCAGTTTCGTCTCCGTCGATCCCGTGATCTCGCAAAAGTAATAGAAACTGGGCCACTTACAATCTTCGTAATACTCATCGATCTCAAGAAGGCATTCCGAAGCCGGGCGGACCACATAACCTGTCTCTTCCGCGATCTCACGGACAACACATTCTTCCCGGGTCTCGCCTTCTTCCAGACCGCCGCCCGGAAGCATCCATTGATCCGTTGCGGTCTCATAGGAAAGAAGGATCTTTCCGTCCTTGATGATGATCGCCCTGCAGGCTGAACGGCTTCTCGTCCAGTTTCCGAAATAGTTGTCGCCTTTGATATCGATGGTCTTCATTTCACGTCTCCTTATCCGAAGTAGATATCACCTTTCTTATCGATGGTGAAGATCTCACAATCCGTGATGTAGTAGTCACCATAGACGTCATTGATCTCAAATCCATAGTAATAGTCACCGGCAGGGAGATAGGCATAATCGAGATTATCATTCTTCTTCCATGTGTAGCTGTCGCCTTCGATCTCCGACTCGTCGTCCAGATAGTAGATCGGAACGATCTTGTCACCCTTCTTCAAAGGCTTGATCTCACGTCCGGCGCATCCGCCTTCACCGATACCGTCCCAGACACCTTCTACAACTACGCTGTAGTCATAGTACTGACGGACACGCAGGTTCGTCTCGGTTCCGTTAAGAAGGATCGGGCAGGTATATACCGTATAGTCATCACCATAGTCTGCCACATACGTTGTCAGCAGATCGCCGCTGGGAAGCGAGAGCCAGTATCCGTCGAAATTGTCACGGAAAGCACCGGTGTTCCAGTCCCCGATGATGTCATCTGTCTCACCCAGGCAGACCAGGGTCTCGTCATCTACTTCTAAGAAAACATAGGCAACGACAGATGCGGTATACTCCAGGGATTTCTGACTCAATACGAATCCGAATCCATCCTGGTCAGTGGCCGGTTTCTGGGTGAAGGTAATCAGGCTGCTTTCGCCTTCTTCCTCGTAGTCGTAGTCGAAGTAGGAATCATCGAAGTAATCGTTGGAACCGTTATCGCTGAACCAGTCTCCGTCATCGTCGAAGAACATGTCGTTGGTGTAGCCGTTATCCGAATATCCTCTGGCCACCATATCGACCAGAGAGAGATAGTACGGGCTGATGCATACGCCGGAGAAGATCTCGATTTCCTTCGAACCTTGTACTTCCAGCGGATAGTAGATTGAAAGTCCCGAAGCACCGGAATGGGTATCACCGTTCTTGTTATATACGATGCAGTTCTTCAGTGCTTTCAGTGCCGCGCTGCCGTCAGCATAAGCCGAACACTTTTCGATAATGCCACCGACATCCACCATGTTCGTGTATCCTTCCGATCGATTGTTTCCTCCGAAGTTATCTGCGCCCTGGGCACCTCTTACGATACCGGCCAGATCGTTGGCGGACGCTTCGTAGAGTGCTTTGGCATAGTCGTTGAAAGCTACGGAGAATTCATCGAATTTGTCCAGATCTACGATGGTAAATGTGCACTCGCTTTCCTGATCGATCGCTTCGCATTCGGAGTAGAAACTGTCTGTTACGACCTTACCGAGAGAGGCACCGTCTGCATTACTGTTCTGGGCAAGATAATCACCGATGGCCGTATAGTTCCAGCCGGAACCCGGCTCCACTTCCTCAGAACCGAAGAAGTATCTGGCGTAGGTCGCCAGAACATTGGCACTTTCTACACTGCCCATAAGGCAGCAGTCAAAACCGATAAACTCGAAACGGTCACTCATCTTCTCATAGGTCTTGGAGAGAGCATCGTTGATCTCCAGTAATGAAAGAGAATCGTCTTCGTTCAATTCATCGAAGCAGGCACCGGTAATACTTCCGCCGCCGTGATTCCAGAATACTACGCCCATCTTATCTGCCGGATAGTTCTGCACACCCCAGGTCAGAAAGTCGGAAAGTGTGGAAGATTTTCCCATGTTGCTCAGTGGAACCGAATCCACCAGTTCCAGATCTTGATTCTGGACCAGATATCTTTCACAGGCTTTGTTGGAGAAAACATTGTTCTGCCATTCCGAGGTACCGCCGGTCTGGACGATAAAGCGGACATTGTCACTGCCTTTAGCCTGGAGCATCTGATCCAGGTCATCGGTGGCCGCACCGTAACCGTCTTCACTTTCCAGATCCGTGCCACAGAGATAGACGAAGATCGTCCAGGTTCCGTCATTACCCATCGGTGTGGATTTCTGACGGGCACGGGTAACATTGAGAGTGCCGCTTGCACCGTCTACCGACAGACTGAAACCTTTGGTATCGCTGTCGCTCTTGTTGTCTTTCTTGGTATCTTTACTCTCCTCGGTGGTCTCCGAGGAAGATTCCTTGGTCGTTTCGTTCTTCGCGCTCTGGCTGACGGGAGTCGAATCTACTGACTCCTCCAGATCCTCGAAATCACATGCCGTAAAACACATTGCTACAGAAAGCAGCAGCGCCAAGATCGCTTTCTTCTTCATACTATAACCCCATCCTCGTCGTCTAAAATAGAACGGGTCCGATTCATATCGTGCAAGGCCCCGTTCGCCCAGGACTCAGTATAGCACATTCCGCTGCCGTTCACGCCGGAATTTGATGTATGGTTTTTTCTGTCGTATGATTGATGAGTAACCTGTCCATAAGAAGGAGAATTCATATGAAGAAGAAAAAAGGAATCATATTCGACATGGACGGAACCGTCTGGGACAGTTCCGAGAATGTCGCACGGGCCTGGACCGTTAAGGTACAGGAAGCCGGCTTCGATAAAGTCGTTACTCAGGAAGATATAAAGAGCGTCATGGGAAAACCGATGGACGTTATCGCAGATACACTCTTTACGTATACGAAGAAAGGCAAACAAAGAAATGCGCTTCGTGAGGCTTGTGAGAACTATGAGAACGAGTACCTGTCCGAACACGGCGGAACCCTTTACCCGGAAGTGTTCGAGACCTGGGAGAAACTGAAGAAAGAAGGGTATCACCTTTATATCGTCAGTAACTGCCAGGCAGGATATATCGAGGCTTTTCTCGGATATTTCAAGATCGCCTGGGGAGACCCGTCCTGCCTGATCGAGGACATCGAGTGCTACGGTAATAATTTCCTGCAGAAGGATGAGAACATCAAACTCCTGGCAGAAAGAAACGAGTTGACCGCCGCATGCTATGTCGGCGATATCCAGAGTGACTACGATGCCACGGCCAAGGCCGGCTTACCCTTTATCCATGCCGCATACGGATTCGGAACCATCAACGTTCCTGTTCCGGAGATCAAGAAGTTCAGCGACCTGCCGGTCGTAGTGAAGGAGGTCCTTAAATGAATAAAGATCGTATTTCCATTCCCTCGATTCTGAAGATCGAACAGGGCGTCACATCCAAGATCGGCACCTACCTCAAGGATGCAGATCTTACCGAGGTCACCATTCTTTTCGGCAACGGTCTCATCGCCATGTTCGGTGAGAAGGTTTTTAAATCCTGTGAAGAAGCAGGGGTAACGATCCTGCATCACCAGGAGATGGATACCGTAGATTTTAATGACATTACGAATCTGGCTTTCCAGATCCCGAATAAGACGAAAGCCATTATCGGTATGGGTGGCGGTAAGGTCATCGATGCCGCCAAGTATATCGGCTACATTCTGCAGATCCCCTTCATCAGTGTGCCGACCAGTTCGTCCTCTGACGGTTTCTCCAGTTCCAGTGCTTCGCTGACCATCGGCGGTCACAGAAGATCGCTTCCGGCCAAGCTGGCCTTCGGAATCCTGGTGGATACTGAGGTCATCAAGAGCGCACCGGTAAGATTTCTTTATTCCGGCATCGGTGACATGGTGGCCAAGATTTCTTCAACCTATGACTGGCAGCACGAAGAAGATCAGGGATATACGGAAGTAAATGACTTCGCCTTCATGATCGCCAAGAAAGCAGTCAACTCATTCGTAAGAACACCTTTCGAATCCATCAACGAAGATCTCTTTCTAAAGGAACTTCTCGACTCCCTGGCCATGAGTGGTATTGCCAACGAGATCGCCGGCTCCTCGGCTCCGACATCCGGAAGTGAACACCTGATCTCTCATGCTCTGGACCAGATCCTGGAGCATCCGCAGCTTCATGGTGTACAGGTCGGTATCGCGACATATATCATGTGCAAGATCTGCGACCACCGCTACCAGAGGATCGATACAGTCTTCACCAAGACCGGGTTCTGGGATTACTGTGCTACCCTCGATCTGAAGGCCGCCGACTACTGTAACGCTGTCGATATGGCACCGCAGATGAAACCTCATCGTCACACCTATCTGCACGAGGAGAAATACAGAGAACTGGCGAAGAAACTCATCGCAGAAGATCCGAAGCTCACCGCCATACTGAAATAAGAAAAACCATCTGCAAGTCATTTTGCACAAGAAAAAACAGGGACTGCTTCGTAACCGAACAATGTCATTAAGTTAAGACAGCCTCTTCAAAGATCTCCATACCTTAAGTGGTATGGGGGTC
>LVAV01000117.1 GCA_001604185.1 Clostridiales bacterium Firm_16
ATCGCACCTTCGATCGGAGCAACTGCATCGAAGTTGTCCTTCGCTGCCTCTGTGATCTTGTATGTGGTTCCATCCGGCAGGTTCGCTACCTCTACGGATCCACCTACTGCGAGTTTCGCTGTGATCGTATTTCCTTCGAGTGTTCCACCGGTTACGGTCACACCTTCCAGAGTCTTGTCGTTCGGAGCAGTAAGTACGATCGTAATGTCGAACTTAACATCTGTTGCAATCGCATCACTGTTTGCGGACTTGGTCTTGGTCACCTTCAGGCCGCCGACCTTCTCTTCCGGTTTACTGTACTTGTCAGTAATACCTGTGATCGCCGTACCGTTCTTCGGAACATCACCGGTTGTTGTCGGAGTTGCTGTACCTGTATATACATACGGGTTTCCTTCCGAATCGCACACCTCGGTGTTTGTCTCTGTGATCGTGTACTTTCCAACCGGCAGATTCTCGAATGTTGCAACGAACTTAGAATTATTGTCATCGATCTTCGTGTACGTAAAGATCCTCGTCTCACCATTCTTATCGTTCAGATGGAACGTGTAAGGTGTTGCCTTCAGACTTCCATCCAGCTGGAGATACAGCATGTCGTCTCCTGTGCCTCTTGTTACTGTGAAACTCAGGCCGCCTTCTGCTTCTGCCTGGGTCACCGGACCTTCGATCGACTTCGTGAACTCCAGTCCGCCAAGCTGACGTGTATAGACATCCTCGAGGTCCACATTGGCTGGTGTAGCAGAGATCGCCTCACTGTCTTTGGTTGTTTCTGTATCAGCAGCAAGCACGTAAGGATTACCATATTCATCTTTAATAGATGTATTAGTCTCAGTTACAGTGAACTTCTGGCCTACCGGCAGATTGTCGAATTCTGCCACATAGGTCTCATTCTTGTCTGCATCCTGCGTGCATTCAAAGATGCGCTTGCCGTTATACTCATCGTTCAGGTGGAATGTGTAAGGTGTCTCCTTAACGGTTCCATCCAACTGGACATACTTCGTTACACCGTTGATGACAGTAGTAACTGTGAACGTCAGATCTCTCTCTGCCTCAGCCTGGGTAACCGGGCCCTTGACAGACTTCGTGAAGATCAGTTTGCCAACTTCTTCGACCGGCTTGCTGTATTCGTCGTTAATTCCGGTTACAGCATCGTCTCCATTTGGAACTTCACCGGTTGTTGTCGGTGTTGCTGCACCTGTATATACATACGGGTTTCCTTCCGAATCACAAACTTCGGTGTTCGTCTCTGTGATCGTGTATGTTCCGACCGGCAGATTCTCGAACTTCGCTACGAACTTAGAGTTGCTGTTATCGATCTTCGTGTACTCGAAGATACGCTTGCCGTTATACTCATCGTTCAGGTGGAACTCATACGGTGTTGCATCCAGACTGCCGTCCGGCTGGAGATACAGCATGTCGTTTCCTGTGCCTCTTGTTACTGTGAAGCTCAGGCCGCCTTCTGCCTCCTCCTGTGTGACAGGGCCAACGATTGACTTTGTGAATTCCAGTCCACCGAGCTGCTGTGTATAAACATCTTCGATTTCCACATTTGCAGGGGTAGCAGAGATCGCTTCACTGTCTTTGGTTGTTTCTGTACCTTCAGCAAGCACGTACGGATTACCATACTCATCTGTAATAGATGTGTTGGTCTCGGTTACTGTGAATACCTTTCCTACAGGCAGTTTATCGAATTCTGCTGTATAGGTTTCGTTCTTGTCTGCATCCTGTGTGCATTCGAAGATGCGCTTGCCGTTATACTCGTCATTCAGGTGGAAGGTGTAAGGTGTTTCCTTCACGCTTCCATCCAACTGGACGTACATCGTCTTTCCGTTGATCTCTGTGGTAACGGTAAATGTCAGCGCGCCCTCTGCTTCTTCCTGGGTAACCGGACCCTTCACGGACTTCGTGAAGATCAGCTTACCAAGCTGCTGTGTATAAACGTCTTCGATCTCTACTGTTGCCGGTGTAGCGGAGATCTCATCGCTCTCTTTTTGCGTTTCTGTACCTTCAGCAAGCACATACGGATTACCATACTCATCCACGATAGATGTATTGGTCTCGGTTACAGTGAACTTCTGTCCTGCCGGCAGGTTATCGAATTCTGCCACATAGGTCTCATTCTTGTCTTCATCCTGCGTGCATTCGAAGATGCGCTTGCCGTTATACTCATCGTTCAGGTGGAACTCATAAGGATTTTCATCCAGAGTGCCGTCCAACTGGACATACATCGTCTTACCGCCGATGACTGTAGTAACAGTGAATGTCAGCGCGCCTTCTGCCTCTTCCTGGGTAACCGGACCCTTCACGGACTTCGTGAAGATCAGCTTGCCCGGAGCTTCAGAATAATCGTCTGTGATTCCTGTTACTGCTGTTCCATTGTTCGGAACATCACCGGTGGTTGTCGGAGTTGCTGTACCTGTATA